>JAFGJW010000016.1 GCA_016928835.1 Candidatus Woesearchaeota archaeon
CCTAAGCTCAGTGAGGCGGGGCAAGTCGTCACAAGGTAGCCGTAGGGGAACCTGCGGCTGGATCACCTCCTTTTTATTTTAATCTTTAAAAGGAAATTTTGATCATGCATTACCAAATGCCTTCTTATACTCATCATGGGCTCGTAGCTCAGTTGGCTAGAGCGCCGCCCTTGCAAGGCGGAGGCCTCGGGTTCAAATGCCTCCCAGAGCTTTGCTGGGTGTGTGAAAGTCCCGACGAGTCCACTCCTTAATTGGTTATCACTTATTCAGATCAACAAAACTCAAGTTCATTATTTCATTTAAGCAGTTCAACAATAGGATTGTTGGCCTGCTGGTCTAGATAAACTTCATGTTTATTGATGAGACCCTGCATAAATAAAACCGTACTACTAGGTGGATGACTTGGCTTATATTGATGATGAAGGGCGTGGCAAGCTACGAAATGTCCTGGGTAGATGCATGCAGTCTTTGATCCAGGAATTCCTCAATGCGACTTCGCCTTGAAACTGTAAGGTTGAGTAACGCAGGGAAGTGAAACGTCTTAGTACCTGCCGGAAAAGAAATCAATTGAGATATTGTGATTAGCAGCGAGCGAAAGCAATTCAAGTCAAACTGAATCCTTTATCGTAAGATAAAGGAGATGTGGTGTTTTAGGACTGCTATTAAGCCCAACTAGTTGACCAGAACTTATCTGGAATGTTAGGCCTTAGAGGGTGATAGCCCCTTATGGGTAGATTAGTTGGTCCTAGGCAGTATCCTGAGTAGCATCTACTGGATACTAGATGTGAAATTGGAAGGCATCAACTTCCAAACTTAAATACAATATAAGTCCGATAGCGCACTAGTACCGTGAGGGAAAGTTGAAAAGTACCCTTAACAGGGAGTTAAAAGTACCTGAAGCCTAGTAGTTAAAGTTCGGTACGGCTCTTCGGAGTTGTACTGTACGTTTTGAATAATGTGCCAGGGAGTGTATTTATATGGCGAGGATAATCATAAAAAGAGAATCCAAAGCGAAAGCAAAAACCCGCAGCTTGCAAGGGGTATGGTATGAAAGTGCCATTAGTCATATGGATACGATCCGAAACCCGGTGATCTAACCCAGGGTAAGGTGAAGCCGCTGTAATAAGTGGTGGAGGCCTGAAAGGGTTCTGTGAACAAGCGTTCCTCTAACCTTGGGCTAGGGGTGAAAAGCCAATCGAACCGGGTGATAGCTGATTCCTGCCGAAATTGGCCGCAGTCAAGTCTCGAGCAAGGTTACAAGGAAGGTAGAGACACGGATTTGAAATTTAGGGTTCGAAAGGACTCGGTTTCTTGTCCAACTCCAAATGTCCTTGTGCTGAAGAACTCGGGAAACAGGGAGTCTGGGGTAAACTTGACTTCCGAAAGGGGAACAACCCAACCTATAGTTAAGGTCCCTAAATGTCAATTAAATGTTAAAGGTCAAAAGGTGTCAGTGGCCTAAGACAGCAAGGAGGTTGGCTTAGAAGCAGCCATCCTATAATAAGTGCGTAACAGCTTACTTGTCAAGGTCATTGGCCCTGAAAATGGACGGGGCTAAATTGACTACCGATACTGTAGATCCCTGAAAAGGGAATGGTAGGCAGGCGTCTTTATTGGACTGAAGTGTTTCTGTAAAGAAATATTGACCAATAAGGAATGAAAATCCTGGTGGTAGTAGGAGCTAAGCAGAGTGAGAATCTCTGTCACCGAAAGGGCAAGGGTTCCTTGACAATGCAAATCAGTCAAGGGTTAATCGGACCTAACCTAATCCACAAATTGGATGATGGGAAAGGGAGACAGGTTAATATTCCTGTATTACATAAGTATGCTCGGCAACGAAAGCTCAATTACAGACTTTTCTGGTTAGACTGACGCATCTTATCTGATGCGCTAACAAAAATAAATCAAGGGAGTATCGTAATGATGAGAACTTGATTAAGTTTGGAATGATGCTCTGTATGGAGCATTTAGTCAATACCGGGAGACCTTGAAAATGGAATTGGGAAAGATCTTATGTAACCGTACCCAGAACCGGCACAGGTGCCCCTAGGTGAGAAGCCTAAGGTGTGAAGGAGAAACCTAAGTTGAGGGAATTCGGCAAATTAGCCCCGTAGCTTCGGTTTAAGGGGTCCCTGTAGTTGTCTTTGTATAAAGGCTATTACAGGGCGCAGTGACAAGGGGGGTCCGACTGTTTAACAAAAACTTAACCTTCTGCAAGCCTGCAAAGGTGTGTATAGGAGGTGACGCCTGGCCAGTGCCAGTACTTAAAACTCTCGTTCAAGGGAGCTAAGAGCTGGTAAACGCCGGGAGTAACTATAACTCTCTTAAGGTAGCGAAATGCCTTGCCGTTTAATTGACGGCCCGCATGAGTGGCGGAACGAGATCCCCACTGTCCCCAACTAGGGTCCTCTGAACTCTCTGTCTGGTGTGAAGGCCAGAGATTCCCAGTGGGACGTGAAGACCCCGTGAAACTTTACTGTAGCCTGTTGCTGTAACGTGAGTTGCATTGTGTAGAGTAGGTGGTAGTCGCTAAAGCGTAGTCGCCAGATTACGTGTAGACATCAATGAAACACCACCCTTTGTGTCTTACGCTGCTTACTTGAAAAAGAACACCAATAGGTGGACAGTTTGGCTGGGGTGGCACCCTCCTGAAACGATATCAGGAGGGCCCTAAGGTTGGCTCAAGCCGGTTGGAAATCGGCAGTAGAGTGCAAGAGCAAAAGCCAGCCTGATTGGATTTACACCTCTACTAAATCCAAAGACGAAAGTCTGGTCTAGCGAACCCTTGTACCTCCTTGATGGGGGTCAGGGATGACAAAAAAGTTACTCCGGGGATAACAGAGTTGTCGCGCCCAAGAGCCCATATCGACGGCGCGGCTTGCTACATCGTTGTCGGCTCTTCCTATCCTGGCCGTGCAGAATAACCTTTTATTAGAAATACTGGTAAAAGGAAATGTATGCGGCCAAGGGTGGGGGTGTTCACCCATTAAAAGATGCTCAGAAACTGCAAATTTCTGGCACCTCTAATAGAGGGATCGTGAGCTGGGTTCAGAACGTTGTGAGACAGTTTGTTTAATATCTACTGGGAATGTTTGATGTTTGAGAGGAAGGATCTTTTAGTACGAGAGGAACAAAGGTTCGGTGCCTCTGGTCAACCGGTTATCCGATAGGGTAGGCCGGGCAGCTACGCACTCAGGGATAAGAGCTGAAAGCATCTAAGCTCGAAACCCTCCTCGAAAAGAAACATCATTGAACTCCCGTAAAAGACGGGTTTGATGGAACCGGTGTGTAAGCACTAAGGTAACGAGGTGTTCAGCACGCGGTCACCAAACGTTCATACTTATTTATGCAGGGTCTTTTTTTTATTCCGCTTTTTTTAATTTCTAGTATCAGTGCAAATTAAATATGCTATATCATCAAAAAAAATTAAACTGGCTATTCAATAAATAGCATAATGTTTATTTATTCTAATAAAACCAAAAGCTTTTTATTTTATCTGCTATTTAGTAAAGACAAGAACAGGAGGGTTTTTTATGATTAAAGATATTAAATTAAAAGTTGCTGAGGCAATTCAAGATGATGTTAATAAAGGCATAGTAAGAATTGATTCTGGATTTATGCATGAGATAGGAATAAGACCTGGAGACATAATTGAAATTGAAGGGGGAAGAAAAACAGTGGCAGTAGCTGATAGAGCATATCCAGGAGATATAGGGCTTAATCTAATAAGAATGGATGGTATAATAAGACGTAACTCAAAATCAGGAATTGGTGAAATGGTTATTGTAAAAAAAGGTGAGGTTAAGGAAGCTAAAAAAGTTGAGATTGCTCCACAGAGAAAGGGGATTGTAATAAGAGCTAATCCGCTCATTTTTAAACATGGATTATTAGGTAGGCCAGTAACTAAAGGAGATATAGTATCACTGGGTGGAACAAGAAGCAGAAGAACAACAATGTCGCATAATCCTATGTTTGATGATTTATTTAGCATGATTGATGAGAGCCTAATGGGGTTTGGGTTTGGAGATTTAAAATTTATTGTGGTGGATATTGTGCCCAAAGGAGTCTCTGTTATAATAACTGAACAAACTGATGTAGTATTTAACCCAGAAGCGACAGAAATGAAGGAAGAACGTGTACTTGAAGTAACATATGAAGATATTGGGGGTTTAGAGGGAGAAGTTAGGAAGATACGTGAAATGGTAGAATTGCCTCTCAAGCATCCAGAATTATTTGAGACTCTTGGGATTGAGCCACCAAAAGGAGTACTATTACATGGCGCTCCCGGAACAGGAAAAACCTTATTGGCTAAGGCAGTAGCTAATGAAACGGATGCAAATTTTATCACTATTAATGGACCTGAAATAATGAGTAAATACTATGGTCAGAGCGAAGAAAATATAAGAAAGAAATTTGAAGAAGCGGAAAAAAATGCGCCTTCTATTATATTTATTGATGAAATTGATGCAATTGCATCAAAAAGAGAAGAGTCTCATGGAGAAGTAGAGAGAAGGGTTGTTGCGCAGCTGTTGGCTATCATGGATGGCCTTAAGAGTAGAGGAAAAGTGATTGTTATTGGTGCCACTAATATACCTAACCAGCTTGACCCAGCATTAAGAAGACCTGGTAGGTTTGATCGTGAATTAGAGATTGGTGTGCCAGATAAGGATGGCAGATTGGCAGTATTACAGATCCATACACGAAATATGCCCCTTGCTAAAAATGTAAATTTGAAGAGACTAGCAGATGTAACACATGGATTTGTGGGAGCAGATATTTCAGCATTGGCTAAAGAAGCTGCGATGACTTTATTGAGAAGGATTCTTCCAGAGCTTAAGCTGGAAGAAGAACAGCCCATACCAAAAGAAGTGCTTGAAAAATTGAGAATCACTCAGAAGGATTTTATCGAAGCTTTGAAAGTTGTAAGACCAAGTGCAATGAGAGAGGTCCTAATAGAGGTGCCAAATGTAAAATGGAATGATGTTGGAGGATTGGAGGAAGTTAAACAGGAACTTATTGAAGCTGTTGAATGGCCGCTAAAGAATCCACAAGCATTCAAACGGCTTGGAGTTAAACCGCCAAAAGGCATATTACTATATGGTGCTCCTGGGACAGGAAAGACAATGCTGGCCAAGGCAGTAGCTAATGAATCTGAAGCTAATTTTATTCTTATTAAGGGTCCTGAATTGTTAAGCAAATGGGTAGGAGAATCTGAAAAAGCAGTCAGAGAGATTTTTAAAAAAGCTAGACAAGCATCTCCATCCATTATCTTCTTTGATGAGATAGATGCATTGGCGCCAAGAAGGAGTGCAAGCTCTGATACTAAAGTATCTGAACGGGTTGTTAATCAGTTGCTAACTGAAATAGATGGAGTTGAAGATCTGCATAATATCGTGGTGCTAGGGGCAACAAATAGACCAGATCTTGTTGACACTGCATTACTTAGACCAGGTAGATTTGACAGGATAATACTTGTGCCGGTACCAGATAAAAAAACGAGAATAGAGATATTTAAGTTGCACACAAAAAATATGCCCTTAGCAAAGACTATTTCATTAGATGAGCTTGGAGAACAAACAGAGGGTTTTGTGGGTGCAGATATTGAGATGGTCTGCAGAGAAGCTGCTATCCTCGCATTGAGGAAAGACATAAAAGCAGATACTGTAACAAAGACCCATTTTGAGGAAGCAATGAAAAAGGTTTCACCTTCAGTCACAAAGGAAGTAGAAGAGGCTTATAGAGAGCTACTTGAGCAATTTAGAGCAGCAAGAGGCAGAGAAATGAAGGATCAGAAGCCGAGATATTTCGGTTAATTTTTAAGTTTTGAGTTCCACAATTTGATAATACTGATAGAATTCTCTCTTTTTTCTAATTCAAGATATGCACAGTCCCCAAGGTATTCAAAATCACCCGATTTAAGCACTTCTCTCACAAAACACATTATTGGTCCTCCATGAGTTACTATACTAATTGTCTTATAGTTAACAGAGAATAACTGGTCAAAATTTTTTATAATCCTTTGTTTAAATGAATCATAGTCTTCTGAATCTGTAACATTGTGACCAAAATATGTTGTTAATTTGGCTACTTCTTCAGGGAATTTGTCTTTTGCTTCTTGTTTTGTTAATCCACTAAGTATCCCATAACAATTTCTTTCTCTGATTCCATCAACAGCTTTGTACTGGGCCTTGAGAATATCTCCTATGATTTTTGCAGTTTGCACAGCGCGTTTCTTAGGACTATGAAAAATAATTTCAATTCCTTTATCCTTTAATAAATTGGCAAGCTTTTTACTCTGCATAATCCCTTTATCTGTAAGGTTATCATCATATTCCCCGCCATACCTGTCTTCAATATCTCCAGTGGTCTGTCCATGCCTGATTAAAAAAATCTTCATAGGAAAAAAGAAAAATATGGTTTATATAATTGTTTTGAAATTAGATTCCCAGGCTTATATTAGTCAGCATAATAGATTTTTCCTGATCCTTAAAACCCATCATTGCCCTTATTGCATCAATATTTTCTGGAATAACGTCAGATTCCTGGTGCACCGCCTGGGGGAAGAATAATTCTCCGTCATACAAGCCAATGCCTTCTTCCCATACACATATATCCATCATATCTCCTCTTTTGTAACCTAAATCACGTGCTAATTCAATCACTTCAGCTGTTGAGCCAAGCTTATGATTTGCCTTTATCACTCTTACTCTTGGTGTTTTTTTAAACAGCTCAACAACTTCTTTTACGCTTGGTTGTTTTTTTAATACAACACTCATGTTATGCATATGCATCATTGTTGTTGGCACTATTACTGCTGTTGTAAATACTTCCATATCATATAAAACTGTCCTAACATCTGGTCCATGATGAGAAGGAAGCTCAAAACTTGGTACTATAGCATTAATAGGGCCTCTTGTAACGGCATGAGGGTCTCCGCCCCTTCTTATCAAAGTTGCTCTTGCCTTTTTCACACCAAATGCCTTATCAAGTGCATGCAAAGTCCTGCACATTCCTGTTGTATTGCAGCTCACAACTCTTACATAATCCTTGTTAATTGCGTCTCTATAATTGCACTGAGCAACAAAGCTCAATTCAGCAGCATCATTTTTCTCTCCTCCTTGAAGAATCGCTTTGACACCGGCTGGTTTGTAGTATTTGTCAATATTCTCTTTTCCGCATGGCTTTGGTGAACAATCTACTATAATATCTGCTTTTTTCAGCAAATCTTTAAGATTTCCTTTCACTTTAATACCTTGATCTTTAAGCTGCGAAGGAGTCTCTATTGAATATATGTCAATGCCTCGGCTGGCAGCAATTTCCAACCTATAATTATATGTTCGGCCAGTTACTCCAACAAGCTTCATATCTTCCTGAAGAATGACTGCGTCAGCCACTCTTTTTCCAATTGTGCCATATCCTACAACACCAACATTTATCATATGTTCCCACCTCATAAAATCATACAAGGTGTGAGCCATAACTTTTATTTAAATATTTAGAACATCATACTTTATCATACTTTCAAAGGATATTTAAACTAATAAAAAATTTATATGCCAATATTTTTCATAATCCCGCTAAGCTAATCCTGTTTTCTGACGGAAATTGTCCAATATCATAAGGAGAAATTGAGTAAGGATCATAGCCTGGGTATCCTGGTTCTGCATTAATTTGTATTTGAATGGCCCTTTTTCTTCCTATAATTTTTGCAACATTCCTACCAAGATTTGTTCTATCCTTTCTCAGTAAAGCAAGATCACAGGGCCAGAATATAAATTCAGTTATTGGTATGCCGAAAGGCATCTGTTTTTCACACTCACCGCGGATTTTTCTATACAGGACGTCATGATTAATAACACCAAAAGTATAGTCTTCTCCTTCCAACAACAGCATATAATGTTTTTTTGTCATAAATATATATCCAGGCTCTCTATATTTGACAAAGATTCGTGGCTCATTAACCATGGGTACTGCGCCTTCATTATAATTTCCTGGCCTAAGTCCAAATCTGTCCGCTTCATCTCTTGTAAAATGCATACTACGCATCTGATCTTGGGCAAGTGGAATCTCAACAAGTCCCAATTGAGTTAAGTAATGACTATGTGGGTCAAATGATACAACTACTCCTCCATATTGTAAATCACTTAAATATTCTCGCCATAAATTAGCATACCCAGGAGCAAAATCAAGTTCTCTTAATCTATCTCTTACAGCACGGTAATTCTGTTTGTCCGTGAAATCTTTTAGTCTACATGGATACATTGTTGGGCCCATTACAATAAAAATACTCCAAGAACCGTTGCAAGGCCTAAATATACAATCTCTTCCTTGTGAGCCCTCTTGGAGTTCATGTTGCATAGGCAGCTCTAATTTTTCTAAAGTGCGAGCCCTTTGTGCTGAAGCTATCATATCAGTACGGCTATATGCAAGACTGCGAATCCCCTGTTTATCAAGAAGCACATTAAATCCTGTTTCAAGGTGCGCATCACCCAAAACTTCATCAGCTTGTGTTGCATCTCTCTTTAAATATTCAATCGTTCTTTGTGTTATTCTATCAGTTGTAACACTGTCTGTTTCATAGCTTGTATCAATTCCTATAAGAACGGACAACCCAGGCAGTTGTTCCCAAATAATATCTCTGCCCATCCCTGGATATAGAAGAACTATTCTTTCTAAGCCTGATTCTGCTAGAAGACCCTTAAGCAATAAACCTACCTTTTCGACTTTTTGAGCATATGCAAAGCTTAAATCTTCCAGTGGCATATAAATGCGTTTTTTATCTTATATAAAAAGATTTTCAATAGATCCTCTAATTTCACACAGCTACAAAAGCTTCCTAACCTCACTTGCATACCCTTCTGATTTGAATGCCTTCAGGAGTTTAATCGCATTATTGTATGCCTCACTTTCAAGAGCTAGTTCCATTCCTTTGCTCATAGCATAAATCTCATTAAAGAATTGTTTCAGCGCATATTTTGCATTCTTGCCAAAGGTCTCAAGATCTTTTTTTTCAGGTTTTTTATAGTTTTGTAAAACCCAGTCCCAAATTTTCTGATAAAGCACAGGGTTATGCGTCTTTAATACGTCATAAAAAATATTCTGCCAATATGTGCCGACATTTCCTTTTATTATATCTCCATGCGGGAATTTTGTAGCAATTAAGTCAATTGGCGTGCCTGTTATTCCATGCTGCGCTACCCTTACATTAAATCCATTGTCCTTAAGTGCTTTGACAACAGCTTTTGTCCTCGGAATGTCAATAGAGACCTGCTCAATCAAATTACCCTGCTCATCATATATGTTGCCATGAGTGGAGCCGTTGGCTATAGCGAGGACATGGGGTTTTACACCACTCTTTTCTAGTTCTGAGATAAAAGTAACAGCTTCTTCTGGTGAGGTTATTACATTTCCCTGGGCATCCTTTTTTCCTATCTCGCCAACCTCAACTTCAAGCCCGAATTCCCTGCCTTGCGTATTTTGCTCAATATATCTTGCCATCTCTGTGGTACATCTTATATTTTCTCTAAGTTGCTCCTTCTCTGTTTTTGCGCTTGTGTCAAATAAATGCGAAGCATCTATAGCAAAGCTAGTGAATCCTGAGTCTATTTGGGACTTTATCAATTGCCGAGTCTCTTCAAGTTCTTCTGGTGTCCCCTTTTTTATCCCTATATGATCTGCGTGAAGAGCCCATATATCATGTTGAGCTTCTTGAGCAACTAGTTTAACTGCTTCTGCAAAAGTTTTTGGTGCATATCCAGTATACCCAACATTGATGTTACATTCAGATTTGGCAATCTCAATGATTATTGGCGCGTCCATTTTTTTTGCTGCTTTCAGAATTCCTTTCACAATGCCCTTTGTAACTCTTGTATTGCAAGCCATTACAATTGTCGGATGATCATGAAGTGCCTCAAAGATTTTGTTTCCTGGAATCGGTTCATACATAAATATCACCTTTTTAACTTATCTTGTTGCCCTTTTGATTTTAAATAATTACGTCTTATTATTTAATATTTTGGTTCATCTTCAAAAACATGATGGGTTTCTAGGAACCTCGTTGTACCTGTCTTAGCCCTCATTACTATTGAATGTGTAATTGCACCTTTACTGGTGAATCGTACGCCTTTTAGAATTGGTCCGTCTGTTACACCTGTTGCTGCAAACATTGCCTCTTTGCTATTGACCAAGTCTTTAAGAAACAAAACCGCGTTTAGCTTCTCAACCCCCATCTTCTTTGCCCTTTCTTTCTCTTGCTCATTTCTGAATTGGAATCTCGCCTGCATATCTCCGCCAAGACAATTTAAAGCTGCTGCAGCCAACACTCCCTCTGGAGCAGCGCCTATGCCCATTAGTACATCTACTCCTGAATCAGGGATGGATGGAGCAATTGCGCCTGCCACATCACCATCAGGAATCAATATTATCCTAGCATCGCATTTCCTTATATCAGATATAAGTCTGTTGTGCCTCTCTCGGTCAAGCACCATCACAGTCAGATCCTTAATCTGTTTATCCAATGCTGTTGCAATGTTAGTTAGATTTTCTTCTACACTCGCATCAATGTCAATCGAGCCTCTGGCATCAGGCCCAACTGCAATCTTATTCATATAAGTATCTGGCGCGTGCATCAAAGTACCGCTAGGGGCAGCTGCCAGCACAGCCATTGCATTTTGTCTGCCATACGCAACACTATTTGTGCATTCTAGAGGATCAACTGCAAGGTCGATCTTAAACTTGCCGCCCTGCATTCCTACATTTTCTCCGATAAAGAGCATGGGAGCCTCATCCCTTTCCCCTTCACCGATGACTATCTTGCCTTCAATATCCAGCATATTAAATGTTTTTCTCATCAGCCTTACAGCTGCTTCATCTGCCTTATGCTTATCACCTTTGCCCACCCATCTTGCAGAAGCCATTGCAGCAGCTTCAGTTACTCGTACAAAATCTAAAGCTAAATTCCTATCCATTTTGTCACCTATCCCACTTCCTTATTTTATAATTATTAATATATTAAAATTAAATATCCCTAAGGAAGGCACGATAACCTTGGGTTCTTGCCAATCAATATTGAAATTATTGTACATTCAGTAATTGAATTAATATTTAAACATTCTTATTATCATACTTTATCATATAAAACATAACTTTTATAAATAAGTAAAATTCCAAGGTTATTATGAAAGAAAGGATCACTATAACCCTAAATAAAGAGATATTAGCAGAGCTGGACAAGAGAATCGATGGCACTAAGATTAAGAATAGGTCACATGCTATTGAACTCTTCCTTTCAAGGATATTAGGGAACAATAGACCAAAAAAAGCTGTGCTGCTGCTTGGAGGCAAGGGTACTAGGTTTAGGCCGATAACATATGAACTGCCAAAAGCCCTCCTGCCTGTGCAGGGTATGACAGTGCCTGAGCATTTGATTGCACTATTTAAAAAATATCATATCACGGACTTAATCTTTTCTGTTGGTTATAAAGCAAATAAGATAAAAGATTATTATGGCAATGGCTCCAAATACGGTGTAAGAATTACTTATGTCGAGGAAAAAGAACCATTGGGAAGTGCAGGCGCTCTGAAATTGGCAGGTGAATTATTGAAGGAGACTTTTATTGTTACAAACGGTGATGAACTTAAAGATATTGATCTTGAAGAGATGTATCATTTCCATAAGCAGAACAGAGCTGAAGTGACAGTGGCATTGACAACTGTAAATGATCCGAGCGCTTATGGTGTGGCAAAGTTGAAAGGGAACAGGATACTTGAATTTGTTGAAAAACCAGATAAGACAGATGCTCCCTCCAATCTCATCAACTCAGGGTTAAGCATATGGGAGCCAATGGCTCTACGGCTGATTCCTTCTGGATTCTCAATGTATGAAAAAGATGTTTTCCCAAAGCTGGCAAGAAGACAGAGACTATACGGCTACCCTTTCTCAGGACAGTGGTTTGATACCGGCACTCCTGAAAGGTATGAGAAAGCGATTAAAGAGTGGAAGGGACTTAAATAAAAAATATAGTATAAAACTTAGATTAAATTTAAGATCTTTTCAAAACTTTTTCTGTCCTTATTATGTTTATACCTCCGAGCCAGGGGTATCACTTTATTTTTATTAATTCTAATTCCTTTTGCTTTTATTAACCCGCTAACATATTTAGAAATCAAGAAATCACAGAATTGGGTCACATTCTTTGGGTTCTCAGTATGCCTCGCTCTTTCAAAGTCTATAAGAGTAACCTTTCTGCTTTTATCAATTAATATGTGCTTCTCAGGATGAGACATCTCGAATTTGTTAATGGCAAGCTGGTCCATTGCAAAGCATTGCTCAAGTATATTCCATATTATATTTTTAATTAGCTTTCTAGTCTCTTTTTCAATAAAATCCAGGATAAATTGCCCCTCAACAAATTTGTAGCACAGAAAATCTTTACTAAATAAGATTAATTCAGGACCTATTCCACTCTTATTTAATATTTTAAGAAAATGCACCTCATTTTGAACAGTATTTCCTGCATCACTTGATAATTTTTTAATCTTTACAGCTACTTTTTGTGTCTTTAACTTAGCACTATAAATTAGTCCTCTTTTACCTTTATCAAATAACCTTACATTGCTTATCCCTAATCTATTTAGTCTCCTAAGCAACCTAGTTTTTTTAATTTCATATAATATAATGTCCTCAAAAAAGATATGGTTTCTTTCTAGCACTTGCTGCTCAAGTAGGTGCTTCTGAATAGTTTCAACAGTTTTGTCCTGTTTTATTAGCGATGATGATACAAGCAGGACCTTGCCATCCTGCTTCATATACGGGGCAACTGATTCAAGGAATCTTACGGTAAGCTCATATCCTTCCTTTCCCCCCATAATTGCCTTATCTTCAATTCCTACCTCTTTCTGTAGATAAGGAGGATTAAACAGAATTAGATCAAACTTAGTTTTTGGCACTTTCTCAAATAGATCAGAGACAATGAATCTTACATTCGCTATAGAAGCCTTTTTAGCCTTTTTTTTTGCATATTCTGTTGCCAGAGGGTTTATATCTATGGCGATTACTTTCTCTGCTTTTTTGGCAGCTTCCAAAGCCTGTATGCCAGAGCCAGTGCCCATGTCTAAGACTGTGGAGTCCTTTTTTGTGTATTCCTGCACGTATTTCTGCAATAAATGGGAGTCGTCAGATGGTTCGTAGACAGGCATATCTTATTGGAATCAGTATTATTTTAAATAATTTACAATGTGGCAAGCCCCCTTAAACCCCCATCCTGTTTTTAGAGGGACGAAGTCCTCCTGTGATTCATTTTATTATAAAACTCTATCAAATTTGAAAACTTTTAAATACAAACCTTAATTTTTACCTTATATTGCCGCGGTCGCTTAGCCTGGCCATAGCGGAGATTCATTTGAACCGCAAGATTGCTAAGGACATATCCGTCCTTTAGATTACCTTGTATGGCCTGCAAAGATCCTCTGTCCTTGCGGACACGTGAGTTCAAAGAACTGGTTGAAATAAATCAGATTGAAAATCTCACCCGCGGCGCTTTCTTTTTTTACCCAATTGAATGATAACTTGACAGATAAACTGTATTATATATTTTAAAAGCTCATTTAGATAGATTAAAATACAGATTCTACAATCCATTATATCAAATGAAAAAAAATAGGATATACTGTATTGGTGAGGAGATTTCACACAGCATAAGTCATGGTATTGGTACGCTACTAAGCATTGTTGCCTTGATTGTTTTTCTTGTTTTTTCAAGTAAACAAAAAGATACATTGAAAATAGTGAGCCTCAGTATTTATGGTGCAAGTTTAGTTTTATTATATCTAAGCTCCACTCTTTATCATTCACTTTCATTCACAAAATCAAAAAAGGTTTTTAAGAGAATAGATCACTCAATGATTTATTTATTGATAGCTGGCACTTATACCCCTATTTTACTTGGGCCTTTGAAAAGTAAATTAGGTTGGATATTATTTGGAGTAATCTGGACCTTAGCAGTGATTGGATCAGTTTTCAAAAGTGTATTTTTTGGAAAAAATGAGTTCATATCAACCCTTTTATATGTACTTATGGGATGGTTAATAGTTATTGTAATCAAACAGGCTTTAATAATGCTACCGCATGGATTGTTTTTTTGGATGCTTTCTGGTGGGATTGCATATACACTTGGAGTTGTTTTTTATTTGTGGAAAAGACCGGCCTATTCTCATTTTGTTTGGCACTTGTTTGTATTAACTGGCAGTTTTTTGCATTTTCTAGGAATATTTTTTTACATCTTGTGAACTTTAATGTATATATCAAATGAAGAAGGTCAAAGTTATTGGAACAGCTAGTGATTTGCCCAAGGGTCTACACATGTACCCACAGCGCTTTTCTTATTAAAAAATACAATAACTTTATAAATAGAGACTTTACACTAAGCCCTAGAAAATATTAAATTAGACAATTGGCCAAAAGAAAGAGCAGTTGGCATGTAGAGAAACTATTGAAACTTGACTTTTTCTTTGCTATTTACGATTTAATAAATAATAGATAGAGGTATAAATATGAAAAAATTTGAAGAATTGGGAATTATGAACCCAGTATTAAAAACCATAAAAGAAGAAGGATTTGATAGTCCTACAGAGATACAAGAGAAATCAATTCCTATTGTTCTTCAAGGAAAGGACATTATAGGTGGCAGTGCTACAGGTTCAGGAAAAACACTTGCCTATGCCTGTGCAATTATCCACAAGACAGAAAAAGGACAAGGCATACAGGCAATTGTGCTTACTCCAACAAGAGAACTTGCTGAACAGGTTTCAAAATCAATTCAGAAATTCTCAAGATACAAACACCTCAATATCACTAAGATATATGGAGGAGTGTCTATTAACCCGCAAATTGAGAATTTGAAACATGCTGATGTGGTTGTTGGAACACCAGGCAGAGTTCTTGATCATCTATCTCGAGGCAAAATGGATTTAAGCAAAATAAAGGTAGCAGTGCTTGATGAAGCAGATAGAATGCTTGACATGGGGTTTATTGATGATGTAAGTAAGATATTAAGTCAATGCCCAAAAAAGAGGCAGACATTATTGTATTCTGCTACAATACACGGTGGGTTAAGCAGGCTAGCAAAAAATCACATGAATAATCCTGTTGAGATATCTGTAGATTCGTATGTTGATCCAAGTAAATTAAGCCAGGTATATTATGAGGTGCCCTCTCACTTAAAATTCTCTCTTCTTGTTCATCTGCTCAAGAGAGAGAGTTCAGGTCTTGCCATGGTATTCTGTAATACTCAACGAGTAACAGATTTTGTTGCAAGAAATCTCCAGAATCAGAACATAAAAGCTATGGCTATACATGGAGGGCTCTCACAAGCAAGAAGAACTAAAACAATGAAAAGATTCCATTCTGGTAAAGCAAGTGTACTTGTATGCACAGATGTAGCCTCAAGAGGCCTGCATGTCGAAGATGTGTCTCATATATACAATTATGACATCCCTACAGAGAGCAAGCAATATATTCATAGGATTGGAAGAACAGCTAGAGCCGGCAAAGAGGGAAAAGCCATAAGTATACTTACAAGACCGCAATATGATACTTTTGACCGTGTGTTGAACGAGCTTCATATCGACATAAAAAAGGAAGATGCCCCTCGGCTTGAAAAAGTAATAGTAAGCAACATGAGAAGGGGCAATAAACACATAACTAAAAATAGAAACGATCATAAAAGAAGATCAGCTAAAGGAAGATGGCAAGCACATAGTAATCCAAGTCCCTTTAGAAAATGGGTTTATTATTCAAGTGCTACAAGAAGCTAATTCTGCCAATAAACTTTATATAGGAGCAAGAGTTCCTTTTAATTAAGCCGGCGTGGCACAATCTGGCTACTGCGCTGGCCTTGAGAGCCAGTATCCGAAAGGATGTCCCGGTTCAAATGATAATTAGGTATTTTGTATAAAAATCCTGTTTTCACGAAAGTCCGGGCGCCGGCGTTTTTAGTTATATTAAATTATAAGCAGCATATATTAATTCAAAGAACAATCTGTATATAAAGACATTCAGAATCAGATGCGTTATTCTATATACAATATTTGAGATCTTGTCCGGATCAAAGAAGAAATGATTAAAAAAGAAAGCTACAACATTTTTCACTATAATCGCAATAACGAAAGCTGTACCAAAGTTGAAGTCGAATCTTGTCATATAACCTGCAAAAAATCCGCAGAAAGTAGTATATATAATATCTAAATAAGCTCTTAGTTTGGCTATACTGTTTGCCAGATAGCTCCAAGCAGTTATTACCAATCCTGCAAGTGCGCCCAAAGAAGGACCATACAGATAAGCAATCAAAATAGTGCTTGCAGTTGCTGTCTCCAGCGTTACACCATTTACAAACTTTGTTATCCTAGCAGTATAGAGGGACATTGGGAAGAATATTACCAGTAGCAATATGCCTTTAACAAAATCTGAAAGAAGGAAGAGAAGCAGTATAAAAATAATCCCTATGAGAAGAAATCGCCAGGTAAGATATTTCTTAATCGTCTTTTGTATCTTGTTTTCTTCCTGTTTTTTCATAAAATCAATGAATTCATATTATTGCATTAAATAAAAATATTTCTATTGTATCCCTATAATCAAAACTTTTATAAATCATATTTCAATTTTCAGTCAAATATAATGAATAAAGGAACAAGAGACTATTCTATTGAGGAATTGAAGAAAATTGCCAGCAAGATAAGAGTTGATATTGTCAAGATGACTGCAGCTGCTGGCTCTGGACATCCAGGCGGGAGCTTATCATCTGCTGAGATATTTGCTGCGCTTTATTTCAAAGTACTAAAACATGATCCACTGAACCCTAAATGGCAAGATAGGGACAGGTTTGTACTGAGCAAAGGCCATGCATGCCCGGGACTCTATGCCGCGCTTGCAGAGTCAGGATATTTTCCTAAAAATGAGCTATTAACCCTTCGCAAGATAGGCTCTAGACTGCAGGGGCACCCCGATATGAAGAGACTTCCTGGAATAGAGATATCAACAGGCAGCCTGGGCCAAGGATTGTCTGTAGCTTCAGGAATGGCATTAGGCTTTAGAATTGATAAGAGACCGAACAGAGTATATTGTCTTATGGGTGACGGCGAGACACAGGAAGGTCAGATATGGGAGGCGGCCTTAACTGCAGCGCACTATAAGCTTGACAACCTCTGCGGGATTGTTGATGTAAACAATCTCCAGATTGATGGATGCACTGATGATGTGAAATGTCTGAAGCCTTATAAAGAAAAGTGGCAGGCATTTGGCTGGGCAGCAACTGAAATAAATGGAAATAATGTTAAAGAGATTATTGATGCTTTTCAGAAAGCTCAAGAAATTAAAAATATGCCGTATGTAATCATTGCTCATACCATAAAGGGCAAAGGTGTGTCTTTTATGGAAAATAAGGCGGAATGGCATGGCAAGGCGCCAAGTCAAGAACAGGAGAAAGCAGCACTTGGAGAATTGGAGAAACAATGATAAATCCCAACCTTTTCAATAATCCGGAAAAGAAATCCACTAGAGACGGTTTTGGCCATGCATTAGTTGAGCTCGGCAGCGAAAATCCAAATATTATCGTTCTCAGTGCAGATTTGGCTGGCTCAACCCGAGCTGACTGGTTTCAAAAAAAGCATCCAAATAGATTTATTCAGGTTGGTGTTTCAGAACAGGATCTGCTGGGTGAGTCAGCTGGCCTAAGTCTTGTGGGTAAAATACCTTTCGCTACTACTTTTTCGATATTTAGCTCTGGCAGAGCATGGGACCAGCTGCGTAATACTATATGTTATCCTGGTCTTAATGTTAAAATAGGTGCTACGCATTCTGGCATAAGTGTAGGAGAGGACGGAGCATCACACCAGGCAACAGAAGATATTGCCATAGTGCGAGTTATACCAAACATCACCTTGATTGTGCCCTGTGATTATTATGAGGCTAAAAAGGCTACGAAAGCAGCTGCAAAAATAAACGGGCCAGTCTATTTAAGACTTGGCAGAAGCAATCAACCTATTGTATCTAGCGAAAATAGCCCATTTAAACCAGGCGAGATAAATGTGCTTAAAACCGGCAAGGATGTATCCATTATTGCATGCGGAATTATGGTATATGAAGCTCTAGTTGCAGCAAAGCAGCTTGAAAATGAAGACATAAGTGCTGCTGTGCTGAATTGTCATACAATAAAACCATTGGATAAAAAAAAAATTATCCAATTTGCTAAGGCAACAGGCGCTATAGTTTCAGCTGAAGAGCACCAAATCAGCGGGGGGCTTGGCAGTGCTGTTGCTGAAGTTGTGTCACAAAACCAGCCAGTCCCCATGGAAATCATTGGACTCAGAGACAGATTTGGCCAGTCTGGAAAAACTGAAGAGTTGTTTATTGAATATGGACTGACAGCAAAAAATATTATCTCTGCAGTTCATAAGGTAATTAAAAGAAAAAGATAGTATTTTTATATATCTGTATGTTTTTTTATATACAGATATACTTTTTTGTAACAACAAAAATATATCTTAAGATGCTATTCTACATATGATGAAAGCTAGGATAAGCAAAGAAAAACTGCTAAAATACCTATCAACCACTGCAAAGGCATTAGACATAGCAAAAAAAGCACTAGATGAAAAAAGGCTAGAGGACGCAGAAGATTTCCTTGATATGGCATCAAGGTATTACTCAGATGCACTCTACTATCACAAGAAAGGCGAATATGTTACTGCTTTTGCAGCTGTCAATTATGCGCATGGATGGCTGGATGCTGGTGCTAGAATTGGCTTGTTTAAGGTTAAGGATAGTAAATTGTTTACTGTGGATGATGATTAAAGGTTCTTTTAGTTCTACCAGGATCTAATCCTACACGGGAGTACATGAGTTCTTTCCAGACAGTGTACCTCTTCTGGTTTCATTTTGCTATACCCACTCGTTTGCCGGGGAAGGATTCCACCAAGGCTAGGACAACTAGATTCCAAATGCCGGTTTAAATAATAGTCGCAGGCAGCCATGTAACGCGGGTACTCCTCCGCACCATTTAAACCTCCTTCAGCGTGATTCCAAAGTCCTACTGCTGCATATTCTACTGTAAAAAATGCCAGTGCTGTTTTCCCCTCTGCTCCTATTAAGCCTAATCGTTCTAATGCGACTGTTGCACTTAAATACTCTATGAAATGCTCATTTACAAGCATTGCTACTTCTATACTTGGATTCTGCTTTTCTTCCTGCTGATACTCTCCTCTGGCATCTAATAGCTGAGCAGACATGCTGTACGCACCTTCCAACGCTATAGTATCCATTTCTTCGAACGGATTCGTGGTAATTGACGCAACAAGCCTCCTTAATCTATCCAACTCTAGAACCAATTCCTTTGCCCTTTCGGTTGTATATTGACCTAATTGTGTGCTGCCATAAAATTCTGCGTATTTATCGCTTGCATATTTTCGAAATCTCCTTGCTTCTTCTGCAAGGTTAGGGTTTTTTGTATCAATTATATCATGAGTATCTTCTGTAAACAGCCCCTCTTTAATTGCTAACTTGATATACTCTCTTGCAGTGCGTCCCCACCTTCTATGAAATGGACTACCTATAACATCGTCTTCTCGTGTTTTTGGGTATAGAGTCATAATAAATGCATCAAGTGCACCATAAAAAATTGTTGCAGCTACAAAAAATGTGCGTGTTTCTGGGCCAAGCACTCCCCTTCCAACGTAATTTAAAATTACTTCACGTGGATGAGGATTCTTTTCTTGTTTTCTAATATCATAAGAGTACCAGGTTTCAGCTAAATCACAAAGAGATCTATTAAAGAATTGTAATGCTCTGCGGACTTCTGCATATCTAAGTGTCTGATCAACAAATTCATGGGTGTAAAGTTGTCTCCTAATGCCTTCGTCAAGCAATTGTCTATGTGTTGGCATGCCCTACTTACAAACCCTACGACATTATTAGCGTCAGAAGGATAATATGTATCAACTTCCTCTGTCTTCCCTACAAGACCTCTTTGGCTGCCTACCCATAATGCTCCTATTAAAAAACTGTCCGAAAATTCTGCCAATGAATCTGAGATGTTTCTTGTCATTTACCTCACCAGTACAATTTTTAGTCACTAGTAGGTGGTTATATATAAATCTTTTGTTTGTGAGCGAGAAAAAAATAGTCCCTACATTTTTCCTTTCCATAGATGGAAAACCAGTAAGACTACACCAACACTAATACAGCTGTCAGCCACGTTAAATACAGGCCAAATCCTGAAATCAAGAAAATCTACGACAAAACCAAAAGCTATTCTGTCTACTAAATTGCCAATTACGCCAGCAAGAATGAACGCACTAACAAGCTTGGGTCTTGGCAACTTATTATAATAATAGACAAAAAAGCCAATCACAATCAATGAGATTAAGATAAATAAAAAATTCATGCTCTTGAACATGCCGAAGCTAGCGCCCGTATTATAGACCAAAGTAAGATGAAAAATATTTTTTATTATGGGAATGCTTTGATTTAATGCAACAAATTTTCTTGCCAAGAACTTAGTTGATTGGTCTAATATCACCACAAGAAAAACAGTTACAATGAACAACATATCCTTCTTTTTTATTTTTTTCATAGGAATAATCTTGAAGCTAAATTATAAAAATTTTATCTTTTGCCAATAACTTCATCTTTTTCATTAACTCTTAATATCCGGTATAATGGAATATTTATTAATTAATTCCAACTCACTAGAAAAATATTCACCAGGTGTTCTTTTTCTGATATTCCTGCTCGGCAAGTCTCTCGATATTCGCTAATCTCTGGCTGATATTTTCTATAGTTGCTCTTAAATAATCAATCTTTGTCGAGATTAGTTCAATATCCTTGCTTAACCTATCCTCTTCGCTCTTAAAAGCATGCTGTCTTGCTTGTTGAACAGGCTGGTGAATTTGCGGATAATGCTGCTGGACATTTTGGCCAGAATATCCAAACGCGCTTGTTTGTGAGTTATTCTGTTGCACAGGATCAAAGGTCGGAGACGGCGCCTCCATATTAAAGTCATGATGGTTGAAGCTGCCTGCAGCGGTATTTTCTTGTAACGGGTTAAAACTGCTATCTGCTCGCTGGTGCGCAAAAGGTTCTGATTTCTCAAGAGGGGGCATGTCAAAATTCTGCTTACCCAAAGCTGCTAATGGATCTTCTTTTTTCTTGAAAAAAGGCAGTTTATCAAAAATCCCCATATGTATGCACCAATATGTTACCTAGCATATTAGCTTTAATAAATTTTGCTTTTTTAGAACCAAAAAATATATAAAGGAGGTTCCTACAATAGATACTAAGCACACAAAGACTTTGGGGATTTCTTAAAAATGGGGAGAAAATATTCTACTATTTTGCCGCAGGCACCTGTAGCAAGACTTATTCAAAAGGCTGGTGCAACAAGAGTAAGTGACGATGCTGCTATGGAATTAGTTGATATTCTTTCTGAGTATGGCACAGAAATCAGTAAATATGCAGTAAAGATTGCAGAGCACTCAGGCAGGAAAACAGTCAGGGCGGGAGATGTTAAGCTAGCAGCAGAAAAGATGAAATAATTGAGATGGACTCGTCGGGAATTGAACCCGAACAACCTTTTGTACTCTTCGAGACAAAAGCTTGACCAAAACTAGGTTTTCCATAAAAAGGAAAACAAAGTGAATCGTTGAATATGGACAAGGGGGGAGAGTCACTATTCGTTCCTGCCATCTCGGCAAGCCGAAATAGATTTGAACCCCCAGCAATCCGCTAGCCAAGCAGACATTCTACCGAGTTGAATTACTTGCCCATAAGGTAACTTCGAAGTTTTTTATTCTGTAAAAAATAGCTGTATTTAAATTTATATGTTTTTTATTTTTTCTCGTCGATTATTTAATAAAATGATAAGCTTTAAATAGTGCCTCTATTGTACTTTATCAGCTATGGGTGGAAAGCTTATTATTAGAGAGATAAGGGCTGATGATGCTCTCAGAGTCAAGAGATTAATAGACGAGGTCTTTAACAGGCATGATAAGACCAATGCAAAAGATGACATTAGGTTCCATTTCAAATGCCAAGAATTTAGAATATCCAATGGAGATTTATATTGGCTGGCAGAAATAAATGACAGGATAGTGGGCATCACAGGATTGACACAAACAACGAAGGGTGTTTTCTGGCTAGCATGGCTTGGTGTCAAGAAGCGAATGCAGGGCCAAGGTATTGGAAAACAGCTACTAAAGTATGCAATTAGAGAAGCTAAAAAACGAAATGCAAAAAAATTCTGTATTAGATGCGGCTCACTTCCAATGTTCAGCAAAGCTAATTCTCTTTACAAAAAATGCGGATTTGAGGAACAGTTTAGGATTAGGGATTATTGGGCTAGAGGCGATGACCTTATAGTGGTTTCACAGGCAATAGACAAAATTCTTATTTAGCAATAATTCATTGATAATATTTATATACCAAATAAACTTATACTACCAGATGTTATCATGGTTCTCATTATTGCTAATAAGCACCTTTCTTGCAGCCATCACAGCCATATTTCAAAAAGTAATACTAGATAATAAGGCTGATCCAATATTCTTTTCATCATATTGGCAACTTATTACAGCTTTTATCAGTGTAATTAGTGTTTTATTATTCGGCTTTGAAGCTGATTCGATTAAAATTCTTGTCTTTGCTTTTATTTGTACCGGCTTGTTTTATGGGCTTGGTACCTACCTCTTCTTTATAGGGTTAAAAAACGCAGAGGCTTCAATGGCATCTATAATGAATCAAGTTAGAGTCATCTGGGTTTTAATAGGTAGTTTTATTTTTTTTAAAGAACAAATTACATTAAATAAGCTTGGTGGAGTAAGTTTAATAATTGCTGGAATTTTTATTGTGTTCCACAAGGGCTTATCTTTAAGATTGAAAAGACCGCAGAGATTAATATTATTATCTACGCTATTTTTTTCATTGGGGATGCTTGCTGATAAGTATTTCATAAATTTCTTCAATTCATATACATACCTGGTCATAGATTTTTTGGCGCCCTCATTATTTATAATAATTATATCACCACAAATAATAAAAGACTACAAAAACATAAAACCATTTTCAAAAAATAATATCTTAACAGTTCTTGTTGCTTGTGTTTTTTTTGGTTCCATACTAGCTATGCTAACTGCATACAAGCTGGGTGCTGAAGTATCAATAGCTGTTCCCATTTTTCAGTCAGCAGTTGTTCTGGTTGTCCTGCTCAGCGCAGTATTCTTAGGAGAAAGAGATAATCTATTTAGAAAAATGATTGGGTCATTGGTCACAGTATTTGGAGTTTGTTTATTATCTCTTTAAATATAGAAAGAAAACATTGGTAACCCTTTTCTCATTTAAAAATTTTTATAGAATTGATTATATTTCTTTTACAGCAATAATCTTTATAAATAAAAACAAATCTTCCTACAATCTTAGTATGGATGAATTTGTTAAACTAGTTCTTGAAGACGGCACTGAGTATCTTGGAAAATCCTTTGGAGCGAGCCAAAATGCATCTGGAGAAGTTGTCTTCACCACTGGAATGGTTGGCTATCCTGAAACTATGACTGATCCATCTTATAAAGGACAGATTCTTGTGCTTACTTACCCTTTAATAGGCAACTATGGTGTTCCTGAAAACATAGTTATTGATGAATTATCAATGAACTTGGAATCAGAAAAAATACAAGTTTCAGCATTGGCAGTATCTGATTATTCAGCTCAATGTAGCCACTGGAATGCAAAAATGTCTCTTGCCCAATGGTTGCAGCAAAACAGTATCCCTGGAATTTATGGGATTGATACACGTTCTTTAACAAAGAAACTTCGAGATAAAGGGGTAATGCTTGGTAAAATAATAGGCAAAGGCAACATCAGATTTTATGATCCGAACAAGAGCAATCTTGTTAGTCAAGTATCTACAGGCAAAGTAAAAATTTATGGCAAAGGCACCACAAAAATTTTGTTAATTGACTGCGGCGCTAAACATAATATTATTCGCTCTCTGCTTAAGCGCGATGTTACAGTAATAAGAACGCCCTGGAATCATAATATCTTCAATATGAATTTTGACGGGATTGTCATTTCAAATGGTCCGGGAGATCCCAAAATGTGTAGGCCAGCCATACAAAATATAAAAAAGGCCCTAAGTCATAGAATTCCCGTCTTTGGTATATGCCTTGGAAACCAGATTTTGGCTTTAGCAGCGGGAGCCAACACATACAAACTTAAATACGGGCACAGGAGCCAGAATCAACCATGCACTGACAATAAAACAGGCAGATGTTACATTACAAGCCAAAATCATGGTTATGCTACAGATACAAAAAGTTTACCAGGTGGGTGGAATGAATGGTTCTTTAATTCAAATGATAAGACCAATGAGGGCATAATCCACAAAAGTGGTATTTTCAGAAGTGTTCAATTTCACCCTGAAGCTAGTCCTGGCCCTCTTGACACAGGCTTTCTATTTGATGAATTTATAGAGGTTATAAGGCAAAATGGGAGATAAGCTGAATGAACTGATAAAATTGATTGATCAAAGCATGGAATGTGATCCGTGGATGAAAAAAACTGGTTTAAAAGGCTATGGCAAGGAAATTATTGGCGAAGCTAATGAATTGCTTGAGGCAATAAACAATGAGGACATTGCTCATATCAAAGAAGAGCTGGCTGATATTCTAAGGGAGGTTATTATAATTAGCAGATTTGCTAAAGATGAATTCAATTTTGATGATATAATTGCTGAGATTGTTGAAAAAATTAATAGGAGGCAACCTTATGTTCTAGAAGGAAAAAAGGTTTCAATAGAACAAGCACTTGAAATATGGAAACAGGCAAAAATAAAAGAGAAAAATGAAAAAAAACATTAAAAAAGTGCTTATACTCGGAAGCGGAGTCTTGAAGATAGCTGGGAAATGATATACATGAACACTACCTTATTCACTGGACATTTCCACGTAGGATATTTAAATGAATCCTTCTTAAATTCAAATATGTGTAGCTCCAATTTACCTAATGATTTTTCAAATTTTGTTATTACAAAAGATAGGGATTTAGGTATGAATAACAAAGAAAAATCAGATAAAAGTTGGATAGAGCTAGAGTTAAACTTTTGGGATTTGTCTAAGGATATAAGATTAAATCTTGATTCAGAATTTTGCAAAAAACTTTTTGATAGTTGCAAGCTAGATTTTCATTCACTGGCAGAGCAATTAAATGTTACTTATCCCTTTTTGAATCATTTAAGACGAAACATGTATTCTATTCCTCTAAGCAAAATTCTAAAACTGTCAAAATTGTCAAATATGCCTTTAAACAAAATTCAGGATAATATATCCTCTATTAGAGCGAGAGGAGGCACAGAAATTAACATACCCTTACCAATAAAAGCTAATAAAACAATTGCTTCTCTCGTAGGTCATGTTTTTGGAGACGGATACATTGGTAAGACTAGAAAATATTTTGAGTATTGTAATTTCAACCCAAAATTAATTGAACAAGTTAAAAAACAGATTCTTGAGTCTTTTGGCTTATATCCTATGTCAGAAAGAAAAGATAGGATAGGTTATCCTACTATTGTAGGAGAGATATTAAGAATATTTGGAGCCCCAGAGGCCCCTAAAATTTATAGTCCTAATCTTGTCCCAAAGTGGATTCTTCAATCCAAAGAACATCAAAAATCTTTTCTGAGAGCGTTTTTTGACGACGATGGTTCAGTTATGTATAGTAAAAATTACAATGCTAAGGGTATAAACCTTAATGTTATAAGGCATATTAATCAAAAAGAAGAATTACTGACTTTATTGAATCAAATTAAAGTAATGCTAAGTAATTTTGAGATATATTCTGGGAATCCAATAATCTCAAAAACCTATAAGAAACAAGACGGAATACATATTATTGGTTATATTAATATTACGGATTATCAAAGTATTATTAATTTCAACAAGTTTATTGGTCTTACATTTGGAGAAAAATATAAAAAATTAATTAAGATTGTAAACAGAAAAAATTATTACAATAAAAAAAATGAAATAAATATCAATAACGAGATTCTTACTCTTTTATTAAAGAAAAATTATTCTACTGCTGAAATTGCCAATGTGATACAAAAATCAAAAACTAAAACATTGAAAAAAATGAATCTTCTAAAAAAAAAGAATTTAGTAGAAATATGTGGCAAAGTTGCAGCTAATAGATCCTATCTATGGAAAATTAAAGGGAGATAAAATGTGAAAAAAGAAATGTTACCTAAGAAGATTATGATTCTTGGTAGCGGTGCATATTAGTCTAGCAAAGCTAGCTAAGCAGAGTGAAGATCGGAGAAGCAGGCGAGACCTTTTAAAGGCGCTTATTCGATTACTCCGGTTCTCAAGCTATCAAGGCTCTCAAAGAGGAAGGGATAGAGACAATTCTCGTTAACCCAAACATTGCAACTATACAGACCTCTGAACACCTTGCTGATAAAGTATATTTTCTGCCTGTTAGCCCTTATTTTGTAACCAAAGTTATTGAAAAGGAGCAACCAGATGGAATCCTTTTATCTTTTGGGGGGCAGACTGCGCTTAACTGCGGTGTGGAATTATATAAAGGAGGTATTCTCAATAGGTATGAAATTCAGGTTCTGGGAACATCTGTACAGACAATAATCAACACAGAAGATAGGGATCTGTTTGTAAAGGAGTTATCAAAAATAGGAGTACTGAGTCCTAGAAGCACTGCTGCGCGTTGTGTTAAGGGCGCAGTTAAAGCAGCTGAGAGCATCGGCTATCCAGTAATGCTCAGAGGCGCTTATTCACTTGGAGGCAAAGGCTCTGGTGTAGCTTATAACAGAAAAAAACTACTGGGAATGGCAAAAAGAGCATTTTCTTCACTTCCTCAGATATTGATAGAAGAATATCTAGGTGGCTGGAAGGAGATAGAGTATGAAGTTGTAAGGGATAAAGATGATAATTGCATTACTGTATGCAATATGGAAAATATGGACCCAATGGGTATTCACACCGGAGAAAGCATTGTTGTAGCTCCTTCGCAAACTCTTACAAACTCAGAATACCATAAGCTCAGAGAGATATCAATAAAAGTAATAAGACATCTTGGAATAGTAGGGGAATGTAATATACAATTTGCTCTTGAACCAAATTCTGAGGAGTATAGGGTCATCGAAGTTAATGCACGCTTATCAAGGTCAAGTGCATTAGCATCAAAAGCAACTGGGTATCCACTTGCATATATAGCTGCTAAACTTGCACTTGGTTACTCATTGCCAGAATTAGAAAATAGTATAACAAAAATTACGAAAGCTTGTTTTGAGCCTGCCTTGGATTATATTGTTGTTAAAATACCCCGGTGGGATTTGCAGAAATTTAAGAGGGTAAGTAAAAAGATAGGCAGTGAGATGAAATCTGTAGGTGAAGTAATGTCAATAGCCAGAAAATTTGAGGAGGGGCTTCAGAAAGCTATTAGGATGCTTGATATAGGAAAGCAAGGTATTATAGACAATAATATTAATTTCAGGAAAATAGATGAATCTCTTAAGGCACCAACAGATAAACGGTTATTTGCAGTAGCTACTGCACTTAGAAATGGTATTACTATAGATGAGATTCATAATTTAACTAAGATTGACAAATGGTTCCTTTACAAAATAAACAATATTGTCCAAGTATATAATGAATTAATAAATCAGCCGCTAGATAATCAATTGCTTCACGAAGCCAAGCAGCTGGGATTCTCAGACCAGCAGATTGCTGACATTAAAAAGTGTGAGGAACTGGACATAAGAAGATTAAGAAAAAGATGTAATGTCTTGCCTGTAATAAAACAGATTGATACTCTAGCTGCAGAGTATCCTGCAGCAACAAATTATTTGTACCTAACATACAATGGTACTGAAAATGACGTACAATTAGATAATAGAAAAGCTGTTCTTGTACTTGGTTCAGGTGCATATAGAATTGGCTCAAGTGTTGAATTTGATTGGTGCTGTGTAAATACTGTACGTACATTAAGAAAATTAAATTATAGGACATTAATGCTGAACTACAATCCTGAAACAGTGAGCACAGACTATGATGAATGCGATAGCCTCTATTTTGATGAATTGAGTTTTGAGAGAGTGCTTGATATCTATGATTTTGAGAATCCTCTGGGCATTATTGTCTCTATGGGGGGCCAGATCCCAAACAATTTGGCAATAAGACTTCATGAGTCCGGTGTATACATATTAGGTACTCATGCTGAGAAAATTGATATGGCTGAGAATAGGCATAAATTTTCCATGTTGCTCGACAAGCTCAATATTGATCAGCCTTCGTGGAAAGAATTGACCAATATTAAAGACATTGAAAAATTTTCTGACTTGGTTGGGTATCCAATTTTGATAAGGCCAAGTTATGTTTTATCAGGAGCTGCAATGAGTGTTGTTGAAAATAAGAAGTATCTGTATGATTTCTTGAAAAAAGCTGCATCTGTCTCAAAAAAATATCCAGTTGTTGTATCAAAGTTCATAGAAAATGCAAAGGAAATAGAAATGGATGCTGTTGCAAAGGATGGCGAGATTATTGTTTACGCGATCTCTGAACATATAGAAAATGCAGGAGTCCACAGTGGAGATGCCACAATGGTTCTTCCAGCTCAGAGATTGTATGTTGAGACTATAAGAAAAATAAAAAGAATCGGAAAACAGATTTCTAAAGCACTAGATATCAATGGTCCTTTTAACATTCAGTTCGTGGCGACACGCAATGAGATCAAGGTAATAGAATGCAACCTTAGAGTATCCAGAAGTTTTCCATTTGTATCAAAAGTTTTTAAGATAAACTTTATAGAGCTTGCTACAAAAATCATAATGAAACAGCATGTTGAAAAGCCAGAAAAGTCCCATTTTGAGCTCGACTACGTGGGTGTAAAAGCTCCACAATTCTCATTTTCAAGACTAAAAGGGGCAGATCCCACCTCTTTTGTTGAGATGGCTTCAACTGGTGAGGTTGCTTGTCTAGGTGATAATTTTTCTGATGCTTTTTTAAAGGCATTATTGTCAACAGGATTTAAGATACCGAAAAAAACCATTCTCTTATCGACTGGGCCAGTTGAAAGCAAAGCTGACTTTCTGGCAAGTACAAGAAAATTACACAATAGGGGATATGAGTTCTATGCTACAAGAGGGACTGCAATATTTATGAAGAATAATAAAATCCCTGTAAAAGTCCTAAGGTGGCCCCTGGAAAGAGAAGAGCCGAATGTGGTAACCTACCTAAGAGAAGGCAGAATAGATTTTGTCGTGAATATTCCAAAAAATTATCACGAGGAAGAGCTTACTAATGATTATGTTATTAGAAGAACTTCGGTGGACTATAATGTTCCTTTGATAACCAATCTTCAGCTCGCAAAATGCTTTGTAGATGCAATTACTTCGTATAAAGTAGAGGATCTTGAAATAAAGAGCTGGGATGAATACAGTTAAATGAATTTTTGCAAAAACCATATATAAAATTTTTAAATTTTGCCTCTTTCCTTTCTTATATGGGGTTGTGGTCTAACTTGGCTATGATATCGCGTTCGGGACGCGGTGGCTCTGGGTTCGAACAGGAGGGGAATTCTTCTAAGAAAATCCCAGCAACCCCATAATTATAAAAACTACATTATTGTTCTATAAGAATATGGGCTTGTAGCTCAGCAGCTAGAGTGTCCCCCTCGCACGGGGAAGGCCGCGGGTGCGATTCCCGCCAAGTCCACAGTAATTAGAAAAAATCTTAAATAATCAATCCCTATCAAAGAAGACCACATTATACTCAGGTAGATCTTCATTATCCGACTGGTCAACAGTTGCAGCCTTTTTCTCAATATTTGTTATAGTAGAATCTTGCACAATTTCTTCTTTAATTTTTCTATTAGTTCTTCTTTGACTAGGTATTGTCTTTGCTTGCTCAGTTTTTCTCTCTTCAACCTGATTCTCTGCTTTTTGTACCTTCTGTTTTTTCCTCTTTTTTTCTTTTCTGCTGCTTCCCAATACCTCAGAGATATGGAAATCACTAACCTCATTATCCCCAATCTCAATGGCAAATCTACAAACATCTTCACAGTTTTGGAGTAATTTGCGGGGATTATAGTGTGATAACTCAAAAATCTTCCTAATACTCATGTTGCTTAAAAACTGACTGTCCCCTATCCTCTTCCTAATAAACTCAACAGCCTCATCCTTACTTAACCTGATAGTCCTTATTACGTTGCCTTCAAGAAGTTCTTCAATTTCATCAGGCAACCGTATTGCTGAATAATCATGGTTGACAAAAATAACAGACTTAATTGCTCCCGTCCTATAATGCTTCAATATTGATTTCGCATCACTTACCTTCATAAATCCTGCTTCATCAATTAACAGTATTACATTATATGGATTCATTCCTATCATGTTTCTTATAAATGAATTTGCTCCTGCAAGAAGTTTTTTCACATCAAACTTTTTATGAGCCCTGTTAAAATTATAATAAATTATCTTATTCTTCCCTCGAAAATTATTAATAATAGACTTGAGTATTGTAGTTTTACCAGTACCATAGGCTCCTTCGATAAACATCATCTGGCCGTTATCAATTTTTCTTGTTATATAATCTAAATCATAAGCAATAACCTCTTCATTGTATTCTGAAGGTTTTATACTAAAGGGGTTATCAAAAAACCCAACTTTTCTATACCAAGGTTTGCTCATTTTTTCTCACCTAAAACCTCATCAATATCAATCTGCTGTACCCGGCCTCTGCTTTTCTTAACAGCATGCTCAGCCACCCTCTCACAGATTTCAAGCAGTTTAAAAGGATTTTTATCAGACAAGGAAAATAACTTAGTAATCTGTTCGCCAGTTAAGAACTCTTCATCTTCAACGCGGCATTGAATCAAATTAATGGCGTCATCCTCATCTAGATCATTAATTTTAACTATTCGGCTTCCAATCCTGTCCTTAAGGCTTGGAGAGAATTTGCAGTTGCGCAAATTATCTGTTGTAAATATGATAGATCTAATATAGCCTTGGTCATAATAATACTTAATCCTATCATTATTTTGTTTACTAAGATTCTGAACATTATCTAACAATAGTATCATATTACGCGGTTTTTTATTAAAAAGTCTGCCAATAATTCCATATTTCTCTTGTAATACTTTTGTAATATTAAGATTCTTGTCAAGAAGCTCACAGTCCACATGTACTACTCTTCTTCTCCCACCAAATTTCTTTGCAGCATACATCAGAAGACTAGTCTTGCCAAACCCATCTTTACCAATAATAACAAGCATATTGCCAGAACTAATTCGGTAATCGATTTCTTCTAGTATAGCATCTACATTAACTAAACATTCTGTAAACTTCTTTGGATTTGTTGTAAAGGGATTCTCTTCATAGTCTAGTTTTTCGTACCATGGAACCATATTTTCACCTACCTATAAAACCCTCACCCACTGTGTGTACTCAAAAATAGTAATAATATTTAAATGTTATTGTTTTAGTAGTTTGGTAAAGATTGTAAAAATATCAAAACAAACACCATACTTTTATAAAATCTGTTTGTTTTCTGATATACTATGCATATCCTAAAGACAAATATATTTGGCAACCCAAATGTTGGGCTGTTTGGATATGCTAACAACAATTTTTGCCTCTTGCCTTTTGGAGCATCAAAGAAATTAAAAAATGAGATTTTTGAGGCTCTGCGTGTTCCATGCTACGAAATATCAATTGCAGGTACAAATCTCATTGGTGTGTTTGTAACCGGAAACAGGAATTCCATATTAGTACCTCAGATTGCATTTGAACACGAAATAAACAAATTAAAGAAGCTGAAAATGAATTTTTCTATAGTCACTTCTAAACTAACTGCCTTAGGCAACAACATACTCTGTAATGATGCCGGGTGCATTGTGAATAGCGAGTATAATTCAGAAGAAATTAACCAAATTCAAAAAGCCTTAAAAGTCCATGTCAAGAGAGGAAAAATAGCGGATCTCAATACTATTGGCTCACTTGCCTCAATGAATAACAAAGGCTGTCTCATGGGCAATATGATTATGGAAAGGGAAAGGAAATCGATTGAGCAGCACTTAAATACTACATGCACTCTTGGCACTGTTAATTTTGGGTCAAATTATATACGTTCTGGCATCATATGCAATGATCGTGGTTTTGTCATTGGAAATTTAACAAGTGGCCCTGAGATAGCAAATGCGGACCAGGCACTTGGATTTATAACGGGGGTGTGATGAATGCGAAAACTAAAATTATTCACAGGTTCGGTTAACAATGAACTTGCTGAGAAGATATCAATGAGACTTGGTGTGCCTCTGTCGCCTTTAGAAATAAAAAGATTTAAGGATACAGAGACTTATGTGAAGATAAAAGAAAAAGTGCGAGGAGAAGATGTTTTTATTATCCAGTCAACTAGTCCGCCGGTTAATGAAAATCTTATGGAGCTGTTAATAATTCTTGATGCTATGAAAAGGTCATCTGCAGGAAGAATAAATGTGGTGATACCTTATTATGGATATGGCAGACAGGACAGGAAAGCTACTGCACGAGAGCCTATTACTGCTAAACTTGTTGCAAATCTTATTACTGCTGCTGGAGCTGACAGAGTGGTAACAGTTGATTTGCACACTGACCAGATACAGGGCTTTTTTGATATACCTGTGGATCATTTTGTTGCTTATCCACTTTTTGCTGATTATTTTAAAGATAAGAAAATAAAAAACATTGTAGCGGTGGCGCCGGATACAGGATTTGCTAAAAAAACCAGAAGGTTTGCAAAGTTGATGGAAATTCCCATGGCAATAATTGACAAGAGGAGACCAGCTCATAATAGGGCAGAGGTATGTTTTGTAATAGGAGATGTTAAGAACAAAACCGCCATATTAATAGACGACATTATTGATACAGGAGGCACAATCTCAGCTGCAGCAGACGCACTGATACAGAAAGGAGCTGACAAAGTCTATATCTGTGCTACCCATGCAGTTTTGTCAGGAGATGCAGTTAAAAAGCTTGAAGTATGCAAAGCCAAAGAAATCATTTTGACTGACACGATTCCGCTAGCTTCCAACAAAGTTTTAAAAAAGATGAAGATTATTTCTGTTGCTTCCTTAATGGCCCAAGTGATTGAGAGGATTCATTCAAATGAGAGTTTAGGTAAGCTTTTCTATTGGGAGGCGCTTGTATAATGAACCACAATAAAGAAAGTGTACTAGAGTTGCAAAATAATGATGATAAGATAAAACAAATACAAAAGCATATTGAAACTCTAGACGGACAACTGCAGGAAGTGCTGACTATGGAAAATATCATCAATGAATTCAATGAGACCAAGGCAGGCTCGCAGCTAAGGATCCCTATAGCAGATGGTATCTTCGTTAAGGCGAGATTAGATGATAATGAAGATATACTCGTTAATGTTGGCTCTAGTGTTGCTGTTAAAAAGACGATACCAGAAGTGCAGGAAATGATACTTAAGCAGAAAGAAGAGCTTACAGCATATAGAGCCAATATACTTGTCCAATTACAGCAACTGATTGCCAGGTCTGAAGAATTACAGAACAAATTAAAAAAGCAATAATTTTTATATTAATAACTTCTTCCAGAATTCTATGGGTAAGAAAGAGAGAGAAGAACAGGCGCGAAAAGATGCAATAGAAGAAGAGATTCGAAGGGTGAAATTACCCAGAGGAATTCAAACATTAGGCATCTTGGATGCCCGATTAGGCGGCTCAAGGTCTAGAGTAAGGTGCCTTGATGGGAAGACTCGTGTATGTCGAATACCTGGAAGACTAAAAAGAAGGCTATGGGTGAGAGAGGGAGATATTGTTCTTATAGAGCCTTGGGAATTGAATCCAGAAGACCGAGGTGATATTTTGTTCAAATATAGTAAAGCACAGGTGCAATTATTGAAAAGAAAGGGCTATTTGGAAAAGCTGGATGAGTTTGATGAGTTTTAATTTTCTCAGAATCAGATTTTTTGACACTACTTTAAAATAAAAAAATATATAAATCTTATTTTAATAATATCTAATATGTCGAAAGAGCATCATATTCTACTTGCTTTGTCAATCATAAATTTATCATTACTGGCAGCATCACTAAGTTTTGAGCAAGGCACATCTCTTATAATTCAGGCATTTTTATTACTTATCTTAGTACTAGTCTTTTTTGCATCGCTGCTGAACCAAAATAGGCATGATAAGTTAAGATATTTTTTATGGCTTTTTTTCTTTTCAATATCTGTGCTAAACATTCCACTGCTGTATTTTGAATCAAATAATATTATAGGACTTGGGACAGCATTATTAAGCATATTCGGGTTTAATTATACTATTAACTCCGTTGGTACACACAGGGAAATCCAGAAAAAACTTTACGAATATAGTCCAAAAGAAAAATCCAAGATGCTAGACAAGGAGCTTAGGGGAATGACTCTTGAAGAGCCTAAAGTTGAAATTATTTATTATGGTCTTGAAAACGGGCAATATATGGCTTCCAAAGCAAGTAAGAAGTACCACAAAAAAGATTGTAGGTATGCCAAGGGGATTTCTGAAAAAAACAAGATTCTATTTTCCGATAGTAATCAAGCTGAAAAAGAGGGGTATACAAAGTGCAGTTGTATCAATTAATACTTATTGCTATTATCGTATGTGTTTCTGGATAGCCATACTATGTGCCATAATGTAATTTTCTACAAGAATTTTCCAATCAGCTGTTGAGGCCAGTCTCTTTGCTTTAAGCTTGTTTTCGATCCGCTCCTGTTTTGAGAGTTGAGTGAATTTATACATGATTCCTGACAGCTCCTCAACAACCTCTTCATCATTTTTATTAAGCCGTTTAATAACATATATGCCTTCAGCCCCATCTTTGTCTTTTTTCTCTTTATTAATATATTGCCCAAATCCAGCAAGATCGGTAGTTACAGATGCAATACCGAACGCACCTGTTTCAAGCGGTGTATATCCCCATGGTTCATAATATGAAGGGAAAACACCAAGATGCGTCGCCATTACAGCCTCGTCATACGTAAGATCTAGAAGCTGGTCTGCACCTGTTAAATACATTGGATAATACACTACTTTTACTTTATCTTCTTCCTTGTTATTAAGTTTATTTTGAGCTAGCCCATTGATAATCAAATCTTTTTCCTCATTAAAAAGGTCATGTGTCGAAACAGGAGGCAGCCCTTCCTTCTTGAGCCTCATCGACCTTCTTATTGTTTCCTGATAAAGAGACTGGCCCAACAAAGTCTCATTTGATAATGTCTCTTCAGCAAGCAACAAGTATATAATCCTATCAATTATCTCCTTTTTTGAATCTTCCAGGCCGTCTTTGATATCATGAAAATAGGATTTGTCTTGGAGTATTGATAACTTTATATTTTTGCCTTGACCAACAACCCAGTAAAAGGCCACAATAGTCTTATCGCTCATTTTATCAACAAGCATCTTATTAAGCCGGGCAAGTGCTTTTGTGAACACATCAAGTCCCTTATCCCTGTACTCATACCTCCCACTTATAAAAAAGAAAAGCGTATTATCCAGGTCAAATGCATAATAGGGGAAAAAATAGTACAGAACAAATTCTTTCATCTTGGTTTTGTGGAGTTTATGCTTCACTGATGCATCATCAAAAGTAGGGTATGTTTCAATGTCTAGGCCATTTGGAAGCAGTATGTCTGGTGCTTTACCTAGAAAATACTTTGCCTCGATACCTGTAATCTCTGAAACTGTTGTAAAGACATCAGCATTTTTCGCACATGCCTTTTCCATAAGATGCTTTGCCTGAATATTAAATTGATATGCTTTTTCGTCAGGATTAATCTTATCAAGAACACCATACAGGTCGACATTGTTCCCAGCAAGTGTCCTTCCCAATACAGTTGCATGAGTAGTGAAGACAGTACCTATCTTGGAATTCATTGATTTAAGATATAGCAAGGCACCTCCTGAAAGCCATTCATGGCAATGCACGACAAGTCTGCTGCTATCCATCTTTCTGGTTATATCATCAAGCATAAAACCCACTGCTGTTGACCACACAATCGGCTCATCAAAATCGTGGTACGAGGTATTCAAAGAATCTATTCCGAATTTCTCCCAAAGTTCTTTTTTAATATCATTTGTTCTTTGGGCAAAATTCCTGTAGTCTATAAGGATACAATTAGGCTCCCCTTCGACCAGCCAGGTGCCAAAGTGACACAAAATGCCCTTTTGGGCCATACTCTCGCATATCTCCTTCCAAAAGGTTGTTGGCGTTTTCTCCTTAAATTCTCCCTTTGTAACATTTGGATTAAAGTAGGGTCCAATCACAAAATAAGTATCTTTATAATGTCGCAACATTGGGATAACTTTTGATTTCACAACTGTATATATACCACCTACCTTGTTGCATACTTCCCAAGATACTTCAAAAGCATAATCAGCTTTTCTGTCCATATTAACCAATTCCAAATATTTTTGCAGCTATCACTCCTACAATCATGCCTATTGCCATGCCAAACCAAAACTCCTTTGCCATACACCAAATAATGTGAGGGCAGCTTTTCTTATCTCTTTTCTCAATCTCTTCCTTAATTCTAGTTTCTTTGAGATCTTGTTGAGGCTTTTCATTTTCATCAACTTTCTTTTCACCTCTTTGTTTGGTAAGATTATTAATTCTATCCTCAATCACTTCAATAGTTTTTTCCCTGGACTTAACTCTCTCGAGCGAATCCGCAAGCTCCTCATCATTTATAGTATGCCTAATCCAATTCACAAAATGATTGTGCTGCTCTCCAACATAATGCCTAAAGACATCATCGCTAATAATTCTCATTTCCTCAAGGAGTTCTTTAACGCTTTTGAGTCTTTTATTGCCAATCTTAAAATAATGGGTCTCAACCACATCATCTAGATATTTTGACATTTTTTCACCTCTCACACATATTTATCAACAAGATATCTAAGGATCTTATATTCCATCTCCTTGGAATCATTAGCAGTAGATATATCCTGTGCTAATGTACTTTCTCTTAAGACTTCTTTTATCCAAGTGTAAAAATCATTCCTGGCACTATTCACATGGTGTCTGAAAACCCAGTCATTCATATTTTCAAGAGCATTTACTAGTTCCTTAATATTCTTTAAGGGGACTCCTGTTATAAGAATAAAATAATTTTCTGGTCTTGCATTTATAATCTTTTTAGAACTGGATTTTTTGCTCTTTTTTCTCTTAAACGGCAAACTAATTCACCTCTTTATTTGACAATCAGCTTTTTGCTAATAAAATGCTTGGTTTTTCAGTAAACCCACCTCGGTTTTCATTATTAATCATTCTAACTAAATCGTTCAAAATATTCATAAAAGAGATATATGAATCATATGGACTATCATAAGGATTAAAGTATTTGTGTACATCACCATCTGCAAACCATTTTGTGCACATATAATAAAAGTGGTCACTTGTCTGAAGTTTTCTCCATTTTTCTATTATCTGAGGATCATTTGTAGACTTGACAGCCTTCTCCAAAACATATAGCTCCCTTAGGGCATTCTCCTGCATCTTGTTCCCCATCCATGCGCTCAAATCTCTCTCTATATCGGCCCAGCTAACTGGGCTGTGAATATCAAGCTCTGCAACAGGCTCAACATCTGCAAAATCAGAAGGGAATTTGAAACTGATATTCCTCTTCAGCAGATCAAAAGGCAGACTTTTCATGAAATTAAATATACCTGTATCCTCCCATTGATGCTCCCCAAAGGTCTCATAATCCATGAACAGGTTAATAACATGCCCCTGTGTGGCACTTACCCATGCAGCAAATTTTTCTGATGTCAAGGGCCATTCTTCCCACCCCCTATTTGAAAATCTAAATGCAATATCATCGCTAAGTTTATAATTCTTAAGCAACAGCCTGATATTCTCAGCAGTCTTTGCTATATAAATATAATTTGGTGATCTCCATCCAAGTATATGGTCAGCCCCTTCTGCCAAAATCACCTTATAGCCCATTTTCTCGACAACATGGGCAAGTTCATTATTAAAAATCAGCTCAGTATTTCTAAAAACAATAGGGCTCTGCTTGAACAGCGACATTATCTTCAGCTTATGATGCTCAACCTGCTCCCTAAATTCTTCCTTTGAATACAAGAAAGACAGAGTATGATAATAGGTCTCAGAAAGAAACTCAATACATCCTGTCTTATTGAGCTGCTTAAAGCTCTCGAGCACTTCTGGAGTATACTTTTCAAACTGCTCAAGTGCCGTTCCCGTGATAGAGTATGCCACCTTAAATCTGCCCTGGGTCTCCTTTATCAACTTGAGAATAAGATTATTAATTGGCAGATAGCATTTCTTTGCCACTTTCCTCATAATCCTCTCATTTTTTAAATCGTCAAAATAATTGCTGTTACTGCCAATATCAAATATGCTGTACCTTCTCAACCTGAATGGTTGATGTACTTGAAAATAAAAACACACATTCTCCATTTTACTTTTCCTATATACCTACTGTCTGCAGACTTGAATAGATATTCATGCAGGTCTGTGCTGCAGTGTCCCATGAAAATCTTTGTATCTCTTCGCTGCCCTCGCTCACCAATGTATCGTTCAAGCTCGGATAATTCAAAACACCAAGTATTTTATTTGTCATCTCGTTGATGTCCCAGAAATCAACCTTAAGCGCATTTTTTAAAACTTCAGATACGCCCGATTGTTTAGAAATTATCACCGGTGTTTTATTGTTCAATGCCTCTAATGGAGTTATGCCAAATGGTTCGCTAACAGAGGGCATTACATATAGGTCAGCAAGCTGGTATGCTTTCTTAACTTCCTTAGGAGAAAGATGCCCGGTAAATAACACTTTATGGCCAATTCCAAGCTCTGCTGCTCTATTAATCATTCTTCCATACATATCACCGCTTCCAGCCACAACAAACTTAACATTTGGATCAAATTGCAGCACCCTGTGGGCCGCTTCTATAAAATAATCCGGTCCTTTCTGTAATGTAATTCTGCCTAGGAATAGCACAGTTTTTTCACTTTCACCAATATCTCTCTTGATTTGCATATCTTTATTTGGCTCAATTGCATTATAGACAACCTCAACTTTATCCGGCTCTATAGCATAATGGTTTATTATCTTATTCTTTGTGTAGTTGCTAACAGCTATTATCTTATCAGCAGCATGCAGACCCTCTCTTTCTATGTTATATACATATTGGTTTGGGTTGCCACCAGTTCTGTCAAACTCTGTGGCATGAACATGCACCACAAGGGGTTTATTAGAAACCTGCTTTGCTTTCAAACCTGCCCTAAATGTCATCCAGTCATGCGCATGAATAATATCAAAATCCTCAAAACTTGCTATGATTTTGGCTTTTTCCGAATATTTTTCAACCTCATCAAAGAGATCTCTTCCATATATCTCCTCATTAAAACCAGGACCCAATTTTTGTTTCAATTTTTTTAGCTCATTATTATACTCTTCCTGCGATTGATATGCAAACAAAGGAGAATTAATAAGTCTCAATTTTAGTTTAGGATTATCAATATAAAGCCTGTCAGCAACTATAAGGTCAACATGGCTTCCCTGTTCAGCTGCCCCCCTTGGAACAACAAAGATCACATTAACTCCGTTGTTTGTAAGGCCTTTTGTTAGACCATAACATGCTGTCCCAAGACCTCCCCTGCTAAATGGCGGGAATTCCCAGCCGAACATCAAAACCTTCATTTAACAGCCTCTAAGAAAGGGCTTAAGAATGATTTAGGACAATTTTTTATTTTCAAAAACATTTTTTAGTACTCACACCCCTTTCTCAGTTTATAAAATAGTTGCATTTTACAATATTTACAAACCTATTAACTATGTTAAAACAATATTACCTATATATATCTTTCTAATTCACACAGACCACATTTCAAGACATACAATTGTTAAAATACTTATTTAACTATCTAAGTTATATAACTAATAGAAAAATTTAAATACTTGCATATTTATATTTAATTTATGGAGCTGGGAAAGGTATTTCTTGAGTCACGATGGAAACTGCTAAATGAGCTATCAGATAAACCTCTTTCACCTACTGAATTATCAAAAAAGATAGGTTCAACAATTGCAAATGTCAGCACACAATTAAGGCTTTTGGAAGCATTGGACTTTATAACAAAATCAAGAGAAAAGAGTTACTCAGTTGGCAAACCAGCTGTACTCTACTCGCTAAAAAAAGAGTTTGCATATTTAACAATAGTCAGCAATTCACTTGTAGGCAAAAGGCTGATCAAATTGGATTATTTTCATAATATTGTGTTAAATATTTGGTTTATTAATGATTATAAGGTGCATTACTATTTACAAAAATTCTTTTTCCAATTTGAGCATATATTAACTGGATGTGATGCCTTCGGGTATCTAGATATGAATCCAACAGAGCTGGAAATTTTGATACTATGTTCAAATCCTAATGAACATCAAAACCTATTTGCTGATGCAAGGATTGAAAAGCAGGGAGAAGAAGCAAAGAAAATCAAGGCAAGCATCCATTCTATAGAAGACATAAAGAGGGGGCTAGAGAACAGAGATAAATATTTCACCTCATTAATCAATCAAGTCGTTATATTAAGAGACATAAAAGGAGATTTGATAAAAATTAAGAAAGAGGGAATATGAATATATTGAAAAACCTAATAAAACATCTCAATGAAGAAGAACTAGGATATCTGCAAAAGGACTTATATGATGGAAACATAAGCTTTCTTATAAAGCAAAGGCTCAATAAAATAGAAAAAAATAAAAAGGAGGATATCCATGTATGTCCTGTATGTGGTATCTTGTTGGATACTGCTAATACAAAATACACACTGATATTCGGGCCTTCAGATTTCAAAAAAAAGGCTTCATTTTGCGGAAAGGACTGCTTGGGTTTTTTTTTATCAGAACATCTGCAAGTAAAGAGGTGTTGATAGTGGTTGTACAAGAATTGTCAAAATTATTGGAAAAGAGAAGAGATGAGCTAATTGCTCTTCTTGAGCATGATGCTAATATTGAGCTCGAGAAACAACACCAGATATACGGAGCAATTAATGAAATTGAAATATTTCTGCAGACTTTGAACTATTATAGAGATAAAGAAATCAAAGCTGAAGTAGGCGACATTCAGCTTGTAGCCCCTCCAGAAAAGCAAGGGTTATTTACCAGAATATTTGAAAAGGTTAAGGAGAGGATATTTAGAAACAGATAGTTGTTGCTTTTCTAAACAAAAAATTTATAATCTCTTTCTTTGTTAAATACTTTTTATGAGGGGGAATTAATGACCTTTTATAACAAAGATATAAAGGATATATACAAACTTATCCAGTCGTCAGGACAGGGGCTTTCTACAACAGAGGCAAAAAGAAGGCTTGAGATTCACGGTTATAATGAGCTTGAAGAAAAGAAAAAAATATCAAAGATTGCACTTTTCTTATCACAGTTTAAAGATCCATTAGTTCTGGTACTAATAGGTGCAGCATTTATTTCTGTTATTATTGGTTATATCCAATATTTTAAGCACGGCGGTGATCTTGTTGAGCATCTAGTTGAAGCAGGTGTAATAGGAATAATCCTATTGGTTAACGCTGTGCTTGGCTTTGTTCAGGAATATAATGCTGAAAAAGCTATTGAAGCACTGAAAAAGATGGCTTCACTTAAGGCAAATGTAATTAGGGATGGAGAGCAAAAGATTATAGATGCACGTGAATTAGTGCCTGGAGACATAATAATTCTAACAGAAGGGGAAAAGATTCCAGCCGACTCAAGACTAATTGAAGTGATTTCTTTGCAGACACAGGAAGCTGCACTGACAGGCGAGTCTCTGCCTGTCAAAAAGGAGACTATTGCTTATAGAAAAGAGCTGGAAATAGGTGACAGGAAGAATATGGTTTTTTCAGGCACAGTAATAACCTCGGGAAAGGGTAAAGCTATTGTAGTTAAGACAGGAATGCAGACTGAGATCGGCAGGATTGCAACACTTCTTCAGGAATCTGAGAAAGAATTAACTCCATTGCAGAGAAAACTTGAGCAATTGGGCAAATTTCTTGGGGTACTCACTCTAATAATATGTTTTATAGTATTCGGCACAGGCTTGTTGAGAGGAGCCAATATTGTTGACATGTTTATCTATGCTGTTGGACTCGCAGTTGCTGCTATACCCGAAGGGCTTCCAGCAGTTGTGACAATCTCCCTGTCACTTGGCGTCAAAAAGATGATAAAGCGTAATGTCCTAATCAGAAAATTGCCATCTGTTGAGACGCTTGGCTGCACTACAGTAATATGCAGTGATAAAACTGGCACTTTGACGCATAATGAGATGACTGTTAAAAAAATCTTTGTTGATGATGAAACACTGGAGGTAGAGGGCTCTGGTTACAACCCTCAAGGCAGTTTTTCAAAGCACACTGAAGATTTAGAGCTGCTGCTGCAGATAGGGGTGCTTAATAATGATGCAAAACTCGAAGAATCAGATGAAGAAAATAAGATAATTGGTGACCCGACGGAGGGTGCTCTGTTGGTAAGCGGTGCAAAAGCAGGACTTGAAAAGCAGATACTTGACAACAAACATAAGAGGATAGATGAGATACCATTTGACAGCAAAAGAAAAATGATGACAACTGTGCATCATATTGAAGCCAAAAAATATGCTTATGTTAAAGGAGCACCAGACATATTGCTGGAGAAATGCAGCAGATATATTCTGCATGGCAACGTAAAAAAATTAACTAGTCCACTAAGAAAAAAAATACTTAAGATTAATGATGATTTTGCGTCAAATGCTTTGAGGGTGTTAGGCTTTGCATACAAAGAGATAAGGGACAAAAAAAAGGACGACTGGGAAAAGAATCTTATTTTTGTCGGTCTGCAGGGCATGATTGATCCTCCAAGAAATGAGGTCAAGGAAGCAATACAAAAATGCAAAAGCGCTGGAATTAAGGTTGTTATGATTACAGGAGATTTTATTGGAACTGCAAAAGCAATAGGAAAAGAACTGGGAATTGAAGGCAAGGCAGTAGCCGGTGCTGATCTGGATTCAATTGATCTTAAACAGGAGGTTGAGAATATCGGCATATATGCAAGGGTTAATCCTGAAGACAAGATGTTGATTGTTGAAGCACTTAAGAACAAAGGACATGTTGTTGCTATGACAGGCGACGGTGTAAATGATGCTCCAGCTTTGAAAAAGGCCGATCTAGGCATAGCAATGGGAATTACTGGAACAGATGTGGCAAAAGAAGCATCAGATATGATACTAACTGATGATAATTTTACCAGTATAGTAAATGCAGTTGAAGAAGGCAGAGGCATATATGACAATATCAGGAAATTTGTTGTTTATTTGTTATCGAGTAATATAGGAGAAATTTTTGTAGTTTTCTCATCTTTATTACTAGGGTTACCCCTTCCTGTAATAGTAACCCAGCTATTATGGATCAATCTTGTGACAGACGGCCTACCAGCCACTGCATTAAGTGTCGACCCATCTGAACAGGGGATTATGAGGCTAAAACCCAGGAAGAAAGAAAGCCAGATTGTTGACACAAAGGTCGGTATTGTTATGTTTCTCATAGGAATCTTGATGATGCTATCCACTGTCGGATTGTTCTACTATTCATTAACCAGCAGAGGATGGAAACCAGGTATCGATATTATACTAAAAGGGCCAAATAAGAGCCCAGCTTGGCTCATTGATGCATATATATATTCATCAACTATCGCTTTTACTACCTTAATGATGCTTCAAATGTTCAATGTCTTGAATGCAAAAAGCCAGAGAGAATCTTTGTTCAGAGTCGGACCTTTTAACAACAAGTTCCTCCTATATGCAATCATATCATCAATAGCGCTTCAGGCATTGGTAATCTACACTCCTCTAAATCGATTGTTCAATACAGTGGCAATTGGTGTCTATGAATGGGTTCTAATTGTACTGGTATCATCATCGGTACTTATATTTGGCGAGCTGTTTAAACTAGTTGGTCTGAAACAAAGAGAATAACATGCTAAAACAATATAAATAAATCTGATTTCTTTGGCATACATGTCAGACTATTTTTCACACATTGTCAAGATTCTGAAAGAACGCAGAGTAGTGAAGCAAGATATGAACGCACTTAAAAATAAGCTAGCCCTTAAGTATAAGCTCAGGAGAGTGCCAACAGACATTGAGATTCTATTGAATTGCAGTAATGAGGAGTATAAGGAAATCAAAGGCAAAATAAAAACAAAACCCACACGTACAGGCTCTGGTGTAGCTGTTATTGCTATCATGACTAAGCCATTTGAATGCCCTCATGGAAAATGTATAATGTGTCCTGGAGGAGTGGGCAGTGGGTTTGGCGATGTTCCTCAGTCCTATACTGGTAGAGAGCCGGCTACAATGCGAGGTATCCGTAACAGATATGACCCATATCTCCAGATTTTTAACAGGCTGGAGCAGTATATCATACTAGGTCACAATCCTGAAAAGATTGAGTTAATTGTTATGGGCGGCACATTTCCTTCGTTTCCTTCTGAATATAAGGAGGAATTTATTAAGTATTCTTTTAAGGCAATGAATGATTTTTCTTTAATGTTCTATAAAGGAGGCTTAGATCTTATTAAATTTAAGGAGTTCTTTGAGATGCCCGGCGATATTTATGATAAAGACAGGACGGCCAGGATACAGAAAAAATTGCTTGAATTGAAAGGAGAATGTGTTTTGGAAAAAGAGCAGTTGAAAAATGAGAAAGCAAAGATAAGGTGTGTTGCACTTTGCATTGAGACTAGGCCAGACTATTGTAAAAAGGAGCATATTGCAGAGATGTTAAGATTTGGATGCACAAGGGTTGAGCTAGGAGTTCAGTCTGTTTATGATGATGTTCTGGATAAAATTGAGAGGGGGCATACTGTTGAAGACAGCATAGAGGCAACTAAGCTGCTAAAGGAAGCTTTTCTTAAGGTTGGGTATCATATGATGCCAGGGCTCCCAGGAGTTGATTTAACGATGGATTTAGATTCCCTGAAGGAGATTATCTCAAATCCTAAGTTTAGGCCTGATGCTTTGAAGATATATCCCTGCATGGTTATGAAAGGGACCAGGCTATATGACCTGTACAAGAAAGGAGAATACAAGCCCATGTCAACTGATGAAGCAGTTAAACTGATAACTGAATTTAAGAGGCATGTTCCAGAATGGATGCGTATAATGAGGGTGCAAAGGGATATCCCAACCAAGGTTACTGAGGCGGGAGTTGATTTGACCAATCTTAGACAGCTTGTACATGAGAAGGGAGCAAAGTGCAGATGCATCAGGTGCAGAGAGCCGCGCGGCAAAAGGATTAAGGTTAGTGATGTTGAATATAAGGTTCAGGAATATGGTGCTTCTCGAGGCACGGAATTCTTTATTTCTGCAGAACAGGATGATGTTTTGCTTGGTTTTTGCAGGCTCAGGGTGGGGGAGAGAGTTGGAATCAGGGAATTGCATGTATATGGCACTGCTTTAGGCATAGGAGAGGAGGGAAATGTTCAGCATAAAGGCATAGGTAAAGAATTGTTGAGGAGAGCTGAGAAGATTGGTTTTAAGTACAGTAACAAGATTTTTGTTATTTCCGGTGTTGGTGCAAGAGAGTATTATAAAAAGTTGGGATATGGAAGAGATGGTGTTTATATGGTTAAAATCCTTTGAGCATTTCTAAATGATAACATTTAAATATTATGTATTATTTGCCCACTAAGGGGTGTAATCATGAGTCTTATGCAAATTTTGGGGCAGATTCCTTGCTTAGAACTTTCTGGAGAGGCTCCTTCCGGAAAGTGTCATGCTATTCATTTGAATTTGGATGATCTAAGTAGACAACTTAGTATAGATATAGGTACCATCCCCCAGAATTTCCAGGGCACCACCCGAGATTTTGTAGCCTATTTGCCAGATGATTTATTATCTCTATACCGTGCAATGAGGTATTTGGATAGGCATCGAACTGAAATGGGCTACCATGTAAATAACTACTTTTTTTGTTTATATGGAGGTCAGGACGAAATCAACAGCTTTGGGCAAAGTGGAAGTGCAACAACAATCCACTGGCGTCGATTGGGAGACTCTGATCCGGGACCAATTCTTTTTCTGGACTACTTGTCTGGAATTGGCCTTCCTCATTGGCTTTTTCGTGAGGATCATAGTTGGTTTATCAAGGAGCAAGGATGGGACATGAGTAGAACCAGGTGGCAAATTGGTGCTCCATGGGCAGATCCTTGGGATCATTATAATGGTATCAGAGATTGGGTTATCAACCAATATATTTATAATGAACGACTATCAATAGACAGCATAGGAGAAATACTTTCTGATATTCTCGGCGTACAACTTTCATATGATCAGATTACTAACCTTGTTAGAGAGAGATGTGACCAAGTAATCAATTGGCCTGGGTTTGCAGAATCTGTTATAGCATATTCCAGAGAACATATTGGAGAATTGAGACAAATCAGGCCAGAAATCAATCCTGGATTTACACGGACCGCTATAAGTGCATACTTAAGAGCTCATGAAGAGCAACAAGAATCTCAAGACCTAGCTGACATATATGCTCAGCGAACAAGAAGCAAGACTCTTGGCTTAGTAGCACAAGAAAATCCAAATGAATTCGCTGTAGGTGATATAAGGTATCTAAAAGGAAAAGATGTGACTAGAGAGGAATTATATGAGCTCGCAGAGGCTTTGAATGAACATTCATCAAAACCAGGATTTTTTGATAGGCATTTTGGTGCTCCAGGACAAGAGTTCCAAGATGCACTTCGATGCCTTGTAGATTACTGTAATCTAAATTATTCTGTACAGATAGTTAGTGATACAGTCGCACTTATGCGGGCATACTGCGAAGCAACAAAAGGACAAGATCGTTGTAGGGAGATTGCTTTATCATCGGTTGAGACACTTAAACTTATGCAGACTCATCACTTACAATTAGATGATGTTTTGGCAGATATTGAGAAAGAGTGTCAGTCTTATGTAGTAAGTATGGTCAATTGTCAGCAGACTATGGACTTTGGACTTCGACCCTTTACTCCTTTTAGAATAACATCACAAAGAATAGCTGCAGCACTTTCTAGAAAGTATTGTTCATCTCCCGACAAATAGGCTGTACTTCTCTTCTCCTCTTATCTCGGCAACCAGTCTTTTTATTACTATCTTTTTAGGATCAGGGATTAACTTGACTCTCTTTTTTATGTCTTCAAATGATTCAAAGGGCTTTTCTTTTCTTTCTTCTATGATCTCCCACATATGCTTTTTGCCCAAACCAGGAAGCAATTCTAGTGTATGCATCCTTGTAGTTAAAGGTGGCGCCTTATTGAAAAAATCAACAAATCTTTGAGGATTTTTATCAATATTCTCCTTTACAATATACTCAATCTCAGCGCTTGCTGTTGCTGTTAGCTTTTTTGGATCCAATTTTCCATTAACATGATGTATTTTATCTCTCTTGCCCTCACCAATATATATCTCCTCGTGGGGATTAAGCACCATGCCTTTTTTAGGAACCACCTCAAGCAATGTAAAAAACTCTTTTCCAAGAGCCTGTACAATAGCTGTTTTCTTATATCCAGGCGTGTCGTCAAAAGGATACCCGTGAGGCAGGTAATCCAAAACTATTGCAAATTCTTCTTTTTTCATTGTAATTCAGTAAGAATTTAAAAGTATATAAATTTTATGATGTATTTCTAAATTTATTAATAGAGTTCACAATTTTTTTATAATTTTCCTTGCTGATTGAAACATTGTATTTGTTTAAAGTAAGTTTAACTTCGTCCACTGTCTCTGGTAGAATATCTACTAGTTTATTGACATGAACATCCTTAAGCCTCGGTACATTTAGTTCATTGAGCTCTTTCCTCAATGCATCAGCATCACCCTGTTTAAGAACAAGAAAATTTTTAAGATATTCCCCGGTCTTTGCACTTCTTATATTTGCCTCTTCCTCTCTTTTTCTTATCTTCTTTAGCTCTTTATTTAGATCATACATATTGATTGGCTCATCTGAAATAATTTTTGGGTTCATTTTACTTTTTTCAAATGCAATGGATGCACGATTAATGTCTTTTCTTTGTCATGATCATTAATTTTGACAATATAACATTCGCCTTTCTTCCCTGTGACAATTGCTCTTTTTCCATGAAACCTAGGAAAATACATACCCTTATGGAATGAAGGGTCTGCTTTTAGGACAACATTGTCTCCAGGTTCCAGTTCTTGAAAAAACTTTGAGATAGATATCTTCCCTTTCTCTCTGTAATTCTTACTGAGTTTCTGTCTTGTCTTACTCCTAAAACTTCCATGTCTTTGCATAAAGTGAAGGAAAAAGACATAGTTTATAAAGGTTACTGAATAAGAGCAGGATTTATAATAAATAGCAAGACTTATATATTTGAATTATTTATTAAGCATAGATGGATACTTATGTTGTTTCATTTAATCATATCTTCTTTTTTATTTAGGGTTCGGCATAATTTCTGCCAAACCCTCATTCGATTAATGCGTTTTTTATGTTTACCAAAAATATTAAATAGCCCATTATATTCAAATGATAATCATGGACATTGAAAAGCTCGCACTGAAGCTTCATCCGCTAGAGAGAAGAGTGCTTCCCCTCCTTAAATCAGAAAGCAGATTTGAAGACATTGTTAAAAAAAGCAGATTAAAAGAAGTTGAAGTAATGAGAGCTTTGCAGTGGCTACAGAACAAAAAAATCATAGAGCTCAAAGAAGAGAAGAAAGAACTGATAATCCTAGATAAAAATGGTATAAAATACAAAGAGAAAGGATTGCCTGAAAAATTGTTTCTCAAAGAAATTGAAGACAAACCTTTATCATTATCAAAAATTCAGTCAAAGACAAAACTGGACAAGAATGAAATCAGTATTTCACTGGGCATTTTGAGGAGAAAGGCTGCTATCATTATAAAGAAGGATAAAGAGCTTGTATTGAGTATAAGTCCAAATGGAAAGAGATTTCTAGCCAGAGAATCATTAGAAGAAAAATTCTTAAAAAACAAGTTTCCCATGAAAATCGGCAGTTTAAAACCTGAGGAAAAACATGCTTTTGAAGAACTCGACAAAAGAAGAGAGATAGTTAAAAAAGAAACAAAGAAGTTAAAATATGCCAAATTAAGCAAGCTCGGAAAAAAAATCATTAAGTTAGACATTAAGACAGGCAATGTCATCGAAGCACTAAGTCCACAGCTCCTTAAATCAAAAAAATGGAAAAAAAAAAGATTTAGGAGATTTGATGTTGAGATAAATGTTCCTGAGATTCATGGTGGTAGAAGGCATTTTACAAATGATGTTGTTGAATATATTAAAAAAATATGGCTAGAGCTTGGTTTTGTAGAAATGCAGGGCAATCTTGTTCAAAGCTCATTTTGGGATTTGGATGCATTATTTGTTCCGCAGGACCATCCAGCAAGAGAGATGCAAGATACATTCTATATCAATAAGCCTGCCAAAGGCAGCCTTCCATACAAACAGACAGTCAATAATATAAAAGCAACCCATGAAAATGGCTGGACAACTGGAAGCAAAGGATGGAAATGCAGATGGAGCACAGCAAAAGCAAAGGAAAACCTGCTTAGGACGCATACAACTGCGCTTAGTGCAAAGACAATAGCAAACTTGAAAAAAGAAGATCTGCCTGCAAAATTTTTTGCTGTCGGTAAAGTATTTAGGAATGAAACCCTTGACTGGAAGCACCTTTTTGAGTTCTATCAAGTAGAAGGCATAGTTGTGGACCCTGACGTTAATCTAAAGCATCTTATTGGATATTTAAGGGGCTTTTTCAAGAAAATGGGATTTCCAGATGTTAGGGTGAGGCCGGCTCATTTTCCATATACAGAGCCGAGTGCAGAAGTAGAGGTATTTGACCCTGTCAGAAAAGAATGGATTGAGTTTGGCGGCTCTGGAATATTTAGACCTGAGGTGACAAAACCATTAATGGGCTTTGAATGCCCTGTACTTGCCTGGGGATTAACACTTGAACGCTCTATTCAGAAATACTATAATATTAATGATATAAGGGAGCTGTACAAAAATGATATTAAGCAACTGAGAGAGATAAAACTATGGTTAAAATAAGAATTTGCCCAAAATGCAAAAGTGCTTCTATTAGAGAAGAATCTACAAGAGGTATGAATTTCATAGCTGGTATTCAGCCGTTATATATATGCAAGAAATGCGGGTACACGGGTGCAATATTCCCAGAAATAGATGAAAAGGAGTTGTATAATATAAAAAATGAAAAAGACTAAAATATGTCCAATGTGCGGCCATGATGATATATTGGCCCTTAATGAAAAATTTTTATTATTTTTTACTAAACAAACCAATATAAGCAAATGCAGGAAATGCGGGCACCAGTCATCTGATTTCCCAGAAGTTGATGAGCATGAGATAGAGGAGTATAGAAAAAGGCTCGCATCCAGCCTGGAGAACTTCGAATATCTTTATGAGGAAGATAAATAGAGAGGATATGGAGCTGGCTGAAAGAATAAGAGAAAGCCTTTTAAAGAAGAACGTTGGTGACTTCCAGGAATTGTACACAAAAAAGATAAAAAAAGGATCTGAAAAAATAGAAAAGAGAATAAAATGCCGACAATAAATGTAAATAGAAAAGTTCTGGATAAAATTCTTGGCAGGAAATTAACCGAGGATAAATTGAAAGACAGAATTTCTATGCTGGGCACGGCGCTGGAATCAATGGATGATGAAGAGATACTTGTTGAAATCTTCCCCAATAGGCCGGATATGCTTTCTGAGCAGGGTTTCGGACGTGCCCTAAGCTCTTTTATTGGTTTAAAAAAAGGTCTCAGGAAATACAAAGTAGAGGCCTCAGGAGAAAAATGTATCATTGGCAAAGAAATGAAGGATGTGAGGCCGTATACCGCATGCGCTATTGTAAAGAATCTTAACCTTGATGATGAGAAGATAAAGGAAATAATAGAGGTGCAGGAGAAACTCCATATTACTTTCTGCAGAAAAAGGAAAAAGGCAGCAATAGGAATATACCCATTTGAAAAAATAAAACCTCCGATATATTTTAAAGCGGATGTCCCTGAAAGGATTGTTTTTAGGCCTTTAGAATTTGCTAGGGAGTTGGATGCAAAGCAATTACTTAAAATTCATCCGACTGGCAGAGAATATGCGCACCTGGTTGAGAAGCTCGATAAATATGCTTATTTCATAGACTCAAAGAGAGAAATATTAAGCTTAACACCAATAATTAACTCGCATTTGACCGGAAAGATTACAGATAGAACAAAAGAAGCATTTATCGAAGTGAGCGGATTTGACTTTAATGTTTGCAGTATGGTACTAAATATTCTTGTATGCGCAATAGCAGACATGGGTGGGCATATATTTTCAATGGAGCTAGTATACCCTGATAAGACAATTGTTACACCTAACCTAGAGCCAGCAAAAATGCATATTGACCTAGATTATGTCAATAAAAAGCTTGGCTTGAAAATCAATGAATCCCAGCTTAAAGAATTGCTTGAAAAGATGGGATATGATTATAAAGGAAAAACAGCTTATGTTCCTGCATATAGAGCAGATGTAATACACCCGATTGACATTGTAGAAGATATTGCAATAGCCTATGGATATGAGAATTTCAACCCTGAGATTCCAGTTAAAGCCACTATTGGGGAGGAAAATGATTTTGAGAAGTTCAAGTCCAAGATAGCGCATCTTATGATAGGACTTGGATTTCTTGAGACAAGCTCATACCATCTTTCTAATAAATTAAACCAGTGTATTAAGATGGGAGTGGAGCTTGACGTGGTTGAATTGGAGAATGCACTGACTCAGGATTATGACGCTCTGAGAGCATGGCTGCTTCCAAACCTGCTTCAAATACTAGGAGAGAACAAGCACAACGAATACCCTCAGGACCTATTCGAAGCAGGTATTGTATTTGCCAAGGATAAAAAGTCTGAAACAGGTATAGAAGAAAAGACACAGCTGGCATGCCTGCTTTGTTCAAAAGAAGCTGACTTTACTAGGATAAGACAGGTTCTTGATTATATTATGCGGGCTCTTGACTTGAAATACAGTATAAAAGAAACAGAGCATAATTTATTCATACCCGGAAGAGCTGGAAAAGTTATTATTGGCAATAAGGAGACGGCAGCTATAGGAGAAGTCCATCCACAAGTACTTGAGAATTTTGATCTGGAAATGCCAGTAGCTGCCTTTGAATTGAATCTAAGCGAGGTATTTTCAATACTGACTGAACCTAAAGTGATGTACAAACAAAAAGGCTTGCTGCAAATAAGTACAGATATTTTGGAAAAACATCCCAATCTGATGTTAGCATCAAAACTTATAGAACATACAAAAATCCTTAAAACTTCACAAGAACTTGAATTAAGAAAGCAGAAGCTTGCAGACAAGTGGAAAAGTGAAAAAGATATCGAGTCACATAAAGAGTTAAGAGCCTATAAGGATTTCCACTATAAGCTCGGTTTGAAAGATTCAGCAGTTGCAGCTGAATCATTAATTAAGAGATATCTGAGCAAAGGTAAGTTTCCAAATATCAATTCTGCTGTAGATGCAGGCAACATTGTGTCTGTTGAATATATGACTTCTATTGGCATGTTTGACTATGATAAAGTAAAAGGAGATATTAAGGTTAGAATGTCTGGAGAAGGGGATAAGTATCTGCCTTATGGCCAAAAGGCAGAACAGAAGATTGCTCCTGGCAGAATTGTTCTTGAGGATGAGGAGAAGATATTTGCGGTTGTTGGCTATAAGGATTCAAAAAAGACTTCTATAGATTTGAGTACAAAGAATATTTTGGTGGTTACATGGGGAGACAGAGAAAGAGATGCAGAGAAGATGGCTAAAGTGATGGATGAGATAGAAGGGATGGTTGGATTACTTAATTAAGGTTTTTTTTGGTTAATTACCCTAAACCAGAAAATTGATTAATAAGTTGATTTTTCGCTCGATTGCATGGGGAATATTGAATCTATGCTAGAACTAGAAAGATTTCCTTGTAGTCTGAAACATCTTACACCTGAAGAGGAACATATTCCTGAACGGATCAGAAGTCGGTGGAGATCTTCTAGTGAACCGATTAAACTAGGTTATTATTCAAAGTTAATAGTAACAAATTGTGTTTTTAGTGATATTTATTATCATGAAAAGAATTTGCCAACGTATAGATCAGCACGGTCAAGATATATGCTGCAAACAGGGTTGAGTGCTAGCCAGATGGATCAGATTGAGCGCGGTGTTATTGATTCAATTTATAATCAAGCTAAGCAATTTTGTTCAGATAAAAGAAGAAGACACCCCGCCCAGTTAGCAATGTTTTATTATGCTTTAGTATGTGGGATGGACCCTTTTAAAGCAGCAGGTTTTGCACAAATGAGTAATCAATGGAGTGATAGATTTGATACTCCTGGTCTTGGGCACTATATTGAGAAATGGGGAATTCCCTTATTTGGAAGACTCAACAATGAGCAATTATACAGAATAGTGCATGAAGAATTTCAAGCATTTATCCACGAAATTGAACCACAAGTTGGTAGGATGGTTGATAGAAGAGCAGAACAATGCATACTTGATTCAAGAAGAACAAAACGCTTTATGGAACAGGTGTCTGCATATGGACATGAGAGAGAAACTGGAGTAGATTTGGGAGCAGGCACAGGTATTCTAGGATTAACCTTTCTTAATATGGGTGGTAAAAAATTATATGCTGTTGAGAAAGAGGAACTTTTATGCCAATTTATGAAAAGAGTTGCTAACCGACTTGGTTTTTCTTCTCGTTTTCAGATTCTTACTACAGATGCAACGACTGTTAATCTATCGGAGAAGGCAGATTATGTCATCGCAGAATTGATACACACAGCAGGTTCTCAGGAACCTTTAGTTGCGGCTATTCTTAATAGCAGACAATATATAACGTCTTCAACTAGATTTCTGCCTTCCAAAATAGTTACTGATGTCCTAATTAAGTCCGGACTCCCTATTTTGGGACGCGCCACTTATGATGTTCTGGATTTAACTTCAGTTGATTGTCTTGATAAAGAAGTTATAGTTGATGTTCCAATTACCCAATCTGGAACCTTAACAACGATTGAATATCATTCCGTTGTATATCCAGGTGAGTTAAGCACAGAAGACCACTATGTTTCACACACGTTGGGGGTCTTAAGTGACTTAGGAAGTTGGACAATATCATCTCAATTGCAGTCAGGAGGATATAGACGTCATACTGTTTTTGTTCAACCAGGAGACACAGTAAGATTAAGAATTAATTCCAGATATGGACAGCCTATACCAAAATGCGAAGTTCTAGATCTTATTAGACCAGATTCAATATAATATAAGTGGAAGTTTTTATCCTATCTTAACCAATATAATTAGTCTCTTTGTATTGCCGTAATTTCTTTAGATATTTTGACTCTGGCACCTTTTTAAGTGCATCAATATCCTTAAACTGGGATTCAACAGCTTCTATTTCTTTTTGAAGGTTTTTCATATTGAGATTTAAAGAGAACTTCTTGTCAAGTATCTTAATTAGTTTCTCAGCTTCTTTTAAGCCGATATACATAGGATGGCCGTATGTTTCAGCAAGCAGGCAAATCGCATCTATTCCTCTCATGCCAGCCAATCCTAGCAGCAATCCAGAGACACCTATTATTGGACCAACAACGCCATAAACCTTTGGATTAATGTTCGCACTATTTTTATACCTTTTTATTATGCTCTTTGAATTGGCAGTGCAATAGACTTTGGGCTCTTTAGGCACTGTTCTCAATCCAATACCTCCTAGAGTAATAATTTCATATCCTTTGGCTTCTTGAAAAATATCTAAAACTTTTTCACAGAATTCATAGCACGATTCTTCATCTATGGGCTGAACATCTCCAATAAGAAACAACAAATCCTTTTTCTTCAGCTTAGCATATCTCAACTCTATTTTGGGCAGCTCAACCATACTCTGCTCATTGACAAACACAGAGTGAGGCAGTCTGTGAGAAAAAAAGCTGTACAGCTGTTTTGATTTCAATTGCTCCTGCATAAAATCAACGGCAATCTTGCCGACATTGCCAATTCCAGGCAACCCAGCTATCAAGATAGGTGAATTTACCTTCTTTATCTGCAAATGCTTCTCAACGTTCCACAAACTCATTTTATGCAGTTGAAGATAGCCCTGTTTATATAATTTATGCAAATATGAAATCTAACATTTTCAATGTGTTTTTAATTAAATTTAAATATAAATGCGTATGACACAGGGCAAAATGACAACAATTGTTAGAGACTTGCGAGAAAAAATTCAGAATGCTTCTTCAACAATTACTTTAGACGATCTGCTTCTTACAAATTTTCCAGAATTGAGACAACAAAGTGGAGAACATTATATCAGCTATGAAGCTCTGGCTGATATTATTAAGTTGGACACTGAAATTACAGATCAAGACTTAGAAAAGTTCAAACGAGCTTATAATTATGCTCAGGAACGTCACAAAGATGATAGGAGAAAATCTGAGGGTGTTCCATTTTATTATCATCTTGATAGAGTGCTATTAATGCTTTCCTTATTTGGGATAAAGAGAGAAGGAGTGGATATCCTAACAGCAGCTGTTCTTCATGATGTCCTGGATAATGTGAAAGAGAATGGCCAACGTTCCGAGATTGAGACTAAAATAAAGCAAGACTTTGGACCAGAGACATATTCTTTGATTGAAGCTATGTCAGATTCACACAAAACCAGCAACTATTTACAAAAGAGAGCAGTAAAAAGAGAACACCTAAGCCATATGTTTTACCATACTACCAACACATGGAACTGGATAATCCATATTCTTGACAGGATTGATAATCTAAGAGATGCAAGACAAGCTTATTCCTTTTCCACATTGCGAATGAAGCTTGAGGAGTGCTGGTTGTACTACCTTCCTATGGCTTATTCGCTGAGCCCAGTTTTGGGACAGATTATGGAACATCAACTTCATGGATTTGAGGACATATTCAGGCCAGAGGTTCTTATGCAATGTGATGATGGAGCAGTTCTTTATCAACCTCCCGCATATAAAGCTTATAAAGCACTTTCAGAAGCAATTCAATTTGAAGATGAGGGAGTTATCTTGGAACCTTCTGCATCTCAGGCTGGAAAAGCAGTCTCAGATACAATTCAATTATCTTATAGTTTATATCCCCGTTTGCCAGAACCTGAGACCGCACGCAGAATAAAAAAACCAATACAGAATACGTGTTGCGCAGCTTTTGATGAAGACAAATCAGCTTATGTTGTCCGTCTTGTCCACTTGCTGCATCATCAAGAAAGGCTTTCAGTTGCGTATATAGAAGAGTTATACCTTAGCATGCAGCCAAATGAGGAGCCAATGCAGGCAACTGATGAGCTTATCGGAGATATGGCAAGAATAATAGACAGATTATTTCCACAATTGGAAAAATCTACTATGCAACAGGACTTATACACATCAGATAAAGGAAATCTAGTATATAGAATAACTATCGAGAATGCAGAGGGAATCAAAGAAATATTAAATATTGTAGAACAACAAGTATTTGCACAGGATGGTATTAGGATTGCATATTGGTATGGTCCAAAAGACTATACAGAATCTACATCGCCACCTATTTGCAGAGGTGATGCATTGTATTATGTCCCGCAAGATGACAAAGGAAAAACTCAACTGTTAAGGGTTGTGTTTATACACCAAAACCCTGAATATGATTACAGATCAAGTTTTGGCTAGTTTTTCTTAATCATATTCTGCAAAACAATTTTAAACTTGAACACTTTTGTAATTGAAATGACTAAAAAACACACAGTAGGCGGCCAGGCAATTGTTGAAGGGGTTCTGATGAAAAATTCTAAAAGTTTAGTAATGGCTGTAAGAAAAAAAAACAATGAGATAAAAACAAAAAAGAGAAAGATACAAAATAAGAAATATCCGCCAGTTATTAGGGGGTTAGTAAATCTAATTGATATGCTTAAATATGGATTTGATGCAATCATATGGTCAAGCAAAGAATATTATGAAGACGAGGAGCAAATAAGCAAGGCTGAAATCTTCACAACCGTAGCGTTATCAGCTGTATTTTCTATCGTACTGTTTGTTGCAGCCCCTTATTACATTACAATTTTAATGAGATTCAGTGAACTTCTTTCTCCTCTTGTCTTTAATCTTGTTGACTCCCTTGTTAAGATAGTCTTTTTTATCGTGTTTTTAGTAATTATCTCTTCAATGAAAGATATACGAAGGACTTTTGAATACCATGGAGCAGAACACAAAGTAGTTAATTGCTATGAACACGGGGAAAAGCTTACTGTAAAGAATGTAAAAAAATACAGCACGCTTCACCCGAGATGCGGCACTGCCTTCATTATGATTATTTTTTTAGTCAGCATTCTCGTTTTCTCTTTCTATCCCTTAATAATAACAGCCATATGGCCTGATTTCATTCTGGTGAAATCTATACCAAGAAGAATGGTGCTCTTCACATTAAGAATAATCTCAATTCCATTAATAGCTGGAATTTCATATGAATTTTTAAAATTCACAGCTGATAAAAAAGATGAAAGGGTTTTTGCCTCTCTAATTCTCCCCGGCCTGCTTTTGCAGAAACTTACAACAAGAGAACCAGACAATCGGCAGATAGAGGTCGCAGTAAAGGCACTGAAAGAGCTTATTTCCTAAGCACAAGTATATTCTGAATAATCATCTTGAATTCATCCTTTGATATTTTATCTTCAAAACTAAACATAGCTACCCTTTTATTCAGTTTTTCAAAATCATCCCTTGTTCCAAGCGACTTAAAAAATTCTATCTGTCTAAGAAAATAGTTTGCAGAAGTCATAAAATCTTTTCTCATCTCATTCAGCTCATCTTTTAATAGCTTAATCTGTTCCAATACATGTTCCGCTCCTGAGAGCCATTCTTTTTCCCTGGAATCAAGAAACCTTTCTATGTCATCTGCAGACATCTCGATATCATTGACACGATTGAAGGAATCTTTTACAATCTTGTCATACTCATTGCTTATACTTGGCTTGGTTGCTGTCTGCTTCATATATTAAAATAAATTGTTCTTGTATATATTTTTTATTGCAGCTATTAGCCATTGTTACTATTAATTAAATACAACAAAATTATATATACTGATATGATTAATCTTAATATCAAAATGGCAAAAGATACTACTAATAAGAATATTCTGAAGGAACTACCGAGTCCTCCAGAACTTAATCAAGACAGTTCTCCTGAGCAAAAAGCACCTACAAAAGGGTTTTTCGGCAAGCTCTTTCAGAAGAAACCAAAACAGGACAAGATAGTGAAAGAATACAATGATTTCATAAGCGATACAGAAGAAGACACACCTATCCCAGAGACCCCTTTACTTACTGATGAAAAGGATATTGAACTTGATATTCCAGAGCCGCCAAAAGAGATGGAAGAGATGCCTGCTAAGAAAAAAGTGGCTGAACAAGAAGAAGATTCACTTGAAGGTCTTGATATACCTGAGTTGCCCGACCTAAAAGAGTTTAAGGAAGATATGAAATTTGATGAAAAACCAGAAGATATTAAACCACAAGCGGCTTTGCCAGAACCTCCAAAATTTGCTGTTCAGGAAGATACGAAAACATCTGGCAAAAATAAAAAGGGCAAAGCAGATAAAAAGGGCCGAGAAAAATCTGATATTAAGGATATGCCCAAACCACCTAAGGAGCCTATTGATACGAAGCAAAAGTTTGAACTTGGCAATATTATCCCAGAACCTCCAAAGTTCATGGGCAAAGAGGTCTCAAAACCGGAACTTCCCGCACGAGAACCTGTTGATTTTGAGGAAATGCCTGAATTCCATTTCAATGAACTGCCTTCAAAGGAAGATGAGCCAGAAGCATTAAAGAAAATTGAAGAGGAAAAGGTTAATATAGAATTGCCAGAAATAGATGAGAAAGAGCTGGAAAATTTGGAAAAAGGCTTTGATGTTAAGGAAAAAGAAGAAACAAAATTAGAACAAATAGATAAAAAAGAAGAAGAAGAACCAAAGAAAATAATTGAAGAGAAACAAGAAGAACCTTATGTACCAGCAGCCCTGAATGAAGTGAAGGGTATAGGGCCAAAGACAGAACAGGCTCTTAAAAAAATTAAAATCAAAACTGTTGACGAGCTTGCCGAAGCAGATCATAAGCATGTGGCAGACAAGCTAAAAATATCAGAAAAAAAAGCAAAAAAGATAATTAAACATGCTAAAAAAATATCAAAAAAGAAAAGAGCGAGCAGACCACAAGAAGAGCAGAAGAGCGGAATCAGTGCATTGATCGAAGAGCTTGAAAAAGAAAAAGATGAGCTGCAGCAGCTAAAGAGAAAACTACCAGGCAAAGTAATTAAGATTAGAGGCCATGAGGACATACTTAATCTTCTTGAGAAACTGGAAAAGAAAAAGCTTGAATTAATTGAATATGAGACAAAGCTGAAAGAGAAGGAAGAGACACTTGAAACCCATAAAGAAACACATAAAAGAGATGCTGAATATATAGACAAATTAAAAAGAAGACTAGATCATGATATCAGGGAAAGAACACAATACTTGGTTAATCTAGAAAAGGAATTCTTCAACCGCGGCCAGGAGCTGGCTAAGAGGCAGTCGGACACAGAGTTGAAAGAAGAACAGCTTAAAGAAAGAGGAGAAATGCTTCAGGATAAGGAGGCCAATCTGAAAAAGCTTGAGCATGGTTTGGAGGATAAAGAGATTACAGTAAAGGCTAAAGAAGACAAAGTGAAGAATATATTGAAAGAGATGGACAAGCAAAGCACTATGCTGAGACAAAAAGAAGAGGCACTAGAAAAGAGAGAGCTGGAATATCTAAAGAAGCTCGAGACATTGGAGGGCCACGAGAAAACAGTCAAGGAAGAACTTGAGCAGAAGAAGAAGGATCTTGAACACAAGGAGAAAAAATATTCTAAGAAGCTGAAAGAGGCAGAAAAAACAGAATTCCTCAAAGAAGAATTAGAGGACGAAAGAGACAAATTAGAAGATGATGAATTTAAGCAATACCTCCATGAAAAGCTTGGTCTAATCAAAGAGACTGGAGTAACAGTTGGTGATGTTGAGACAACTCAACACCTTCACGTCCCAAAAGACAGTGAGTCTAGCGATGAAAATGTCAGTTCACTGATACACAAGTGCAGACATCTTGTTAAGATAGGAAGAATAAATGAAGCAAAGTTACTATATAATAAAGTAAGAGATAAGTTCTACAACCTTAGATTGGGCTCAGATCCAGAGAAAGAGACAGTATATAATGAGATAAGGGGACTTTATGACGAGATAAATTTGGCAGATTTGGGAAAATAATATTAAAATGGTCCTTGAACAGTTTCTCCCTGCAGAGGTTGTTGAGAAAAGGCCTCTGCTCTCTTTTGTTCTTGGGTTTGTATATTCACTTGTCAGTATTTTTGTTGCTTCGCTAATCTTCAAATCAAGCTGTGGCCAGTTTGCAGTAGCATTCGCTGCTCTGCTCCTGTTTCCCATTATTAATAGGATACTGCTCATTGAAGAGAAACAGGCATCGCACGAGAAGAAAATCTCTTTTAGGACGATACTCAGAGACCATTCGGATGTGTTTGAGGTCTTTTTGTTTATGTTTTTTGGCATATTTACTGCTTTTGTACTAGTGAGCCTCTTTGTTAAGTCTGATTCACTCGTCACACTATTTAATCCGCAATTAAGGAGAGTAGGTATTTTAGGTAATGTTTTTGCAGACCATGAACTATTCTGGAGAATCTATCTCAATAACCTACTTGTATTGATAGTCTGTTTTCTTTTGTCAATATTCTATGGGGCTGGTTCAATTGTGTTCTTAGCGTGGAATGCCTCTGTATGGGGAGTATTCTTTGGCTATAGTGCAAGATACGCATTTGCTAAGCTGAGTCCTATTGTTGGCTTTATAACTTATACTCTTCCCTATGTTCCTCATATGATAACAGAAGCAACCAGCTATTTGTTCGGCGCATTTTCAGGAGGGATATTCAGCAGGGCTCTAAGCACAGAGCTGCTGCATGGCGATTACACTTTCAGCAAAAAGAAATTTATCATAGCAGATAGGAAGATATTCCAAGACTCTATCATGTTCCTGTTCCTAAGCTTTCTCATGGTAACTGTAGCTGCTATCCTAGAAGTCTATGTGTTTCCACTCATAATCTAAGATATATTACAACTTCCCACCACAACTGCTGCAGAACCTATGATGTCCGTGTACAGGGCTACCACAATTAGGACAGAATTTCTTAGCATGCTGAGTTTGATGCATTGTATGATGTTCGGACGGTTGTGAATGACCCTGATGGGTATAGTGTGTTGTCTGATGCGGATGTGTCTGGTATTGGGAAGGATGAGTAGCTCTCTCAAATGCACCGCCTTGTTGAACTTGTTGTGGCTGTGCTGACTGCTGCATTCTACTATATTCTCTCTGGGCCCTTCTCCTCTCCACTTCTTCATCTGTATTTCTCCTCATCACTCTAACTTTAATTATGCCATATATTATCATAAGAACCCCAACAATCAGCGTAATTATAAAAAAATTAGTATTCTGTTTCCTAAGGAATGCAAGGAAGAAAGAAATTACTGAAACTAACAAACCGACACCAATGAACACTACTCCCGGAATCTCTCCCACACTCATCACCAATCTAATGGTTGTAGATAATACTTTCATCATTATATAAATTTTTTTATTTAGAAAGTTTTTAAATTTGTTGGTTTTCCCATTTTTCAGTTAATTTTATAAAAAATACTGCTTTTGCATTAAATATGGTCTTAGAGAAGTTGGGAGAATCCTTGAAAACAAGTCTAGAAAAGATAGCCAAGAGCATAATTGTAGATGATTCTTTAATTAACGACTTAGTGAAAGATATTCAGAGAGCATTATTACAATCAGATGTTCATGTACAGCTTGTTTTTGATCTCTCTAACAGGATAAAACAGAGAATCAAAGAGGAGAAAACTCCACCGGGTTTGACAAAAAAAGAACATCTAATCAAAATCGTCTATGAAGAATTAGTTATTCTTCTAGGTGGAGAAGGCGCAAAAATCAGCGTTGATAAAAGACCTTTTAAGATAATGCTTGTCGGCCTTTTTGGGAGCGGAAAGACAACAACAGCAGGTAAGTTGGCAAAATTCTTCCAGAAGAGGGCACTGAAAATTGCCATGATTCAATTGGACATATGGAGGCCTGCGGCATTAAAACAATTGCAGCAATTAGGCAAAAAATTAAATGTGCCAGTTTTTGGTGAAGAAAAAGTAAAAGATCCCATAAAGATATACAAGAAATATGAGGCACAGCTAAAAAAGTATGATCTAATCATTTTTGACACAGCTGGTAGAGATGCACTTTCTGCAGAGCTCATCACCGAACTGAACAACATAAATAGAGCTGTAAAACCTACTGAAACTTTGCTCGTATTAAGCGGAGACATCGGACAGGCAGCTGAAAAACAGGCCAAAGCATTTCACGAGACAGTTAACATTACAGGCATAATCATAACGAAACTTGAAGGAACAGCTAAGGGAGGAGGCTCGTTAATTGCCTGTTCTGTTACCAACGCCCCGGTCAAATTTATAGGGGTCGGCGAGCAGCTTTCTGATCTTGAGGAATTCAAGCCTGAGAATTTTGTTTCAAGGCTGCTGGGCATGGGGGATATTGAAACTTTGCTTGAGAAGGCAAAAGAGGCAATAGATGAAGACAAAGCAGAAGACCTCGGGAAGAAATTTCTCAAAGGTGATTTTACTCTAATTGACTTATATGAACAGATGGAAGCAATGAAGAGGATGGGTCCCCTGTCAAAGGTTATGGAACTAGTTCCAGGCATGGGCCAGTTGAAGCTACCAAAAGACATGATTAATGTCCAGGAGGAAAAGCTCAAAAAATGGAGATTTATCATGGACAGTATGACAAAGGTAGAGCTTGAAGACCCTGAAATAGTATCAGGAGCGAGAGCAGAAAGAATTGCAAAGGGTTCTGGCACAAAAATAAGTGAAGTCAGAGAATTAATTAAACAATATAGGCAAACTAAAAAACTGATGAAAATGTTCAAAGGCGATAGTCTTAAAGATATGGAAAAGATGATGAAAAAACTTGGCAAATCCAACATGAAATTCTTCTAAAATGTCTCTCTTAATTACAAACTGTAAGACCATTGATGGTAACAAGACAAACTTAAGAAATATTGTGATAGATAAAGGCAAAATTATTAAGATATCTAACGGAATATGCGAAACAGAAAAAAGGTTGGATGCTGAGCACAATTATTGTATTCCGGGATGCATTGATGTCCATGTTCATATGCGTGAACCAGGTGAGGAATGCAAAGAGGATTGGCTTACTGGAAGTATGGCTGCAGCACATGGAGGTGTAACCACTGTTTTAGATATGCCAAACAACAAAAGACCTGTAACAAGCAAGGAAGAACTGGTAAAAAAGTCAAGGATTGCCTCATCAAAATCACTAGTTAATTTCGGTCTCTACTTTGGCATATCAGAAGATAATTTAGATAGGTTATATAATGTAAAGGATTTAGTCTGCGGATATAAACTGTATATGACCTCCAGCGGAATCAGTCTGGATAAAAAAAGACTATGTGAAAGAGCATTCAAGGAGGTGGCAAAAACTTCTAGAATATTGGTGATACATGCAGAAAACTCTATTATCAACAAAAGGTATTTAGCTGCAAATAAGCACAGGACAGATAATCTTTGCTACGCAGACTCAAGACCAAATAAATCTGAGGAAGAAGCTATCAGGTTCTGCATTAACATGGCAAAAAAGTACAGAACTAAGGTCCATATAACCCATTTGTCAACAAAAGAAGGATTGAAATTAATAAAAGAAGCCAAAGAGGCTGGTGTTGATATAACATGCGACACCACCCATACATACCTATTTCTCAACAGAAAAGATTTAGAGGAGCAGGGAGCATTTGCCAAGGTGAATCCTCCAGTAAGGACCATATATGACCAGAAATCACTCTGGGAGGGTATTCAAACAGGCATAATTGATATTATTGCTACAGACCATGCTCCTCATACAATTGAGGAAAAGTCTGGAGATTTTTTCAATGCGCCGTGCGGTGTCCCCAATCTGGACTGCTTTCTCCCTTTGCTGTTGGACAAAATAAGTGATAAGAAATTAAGTTTACAAAAGATTGTCGAGTTGACAGCAAAGACTCCTGCTAAAAGGTTCAAGATTGGAAAAAAGGGTATTATTAAGGAAGGGTATGACGCAGATCTAGTAATAGTAGACCTAGATAAAGAGTCTAGTATTCAACAGAATGATTTAAAAACTAAATGCAGATGGAGCCCATTTGTTGGAAGGAAAGTTAAAGGACAAATAATCACAACAATTGTTGGAGGTAACCTAGTTTATCACAAGGGTGTTTTCTTGCATCAAAGCAAAGGAAAACAGATTTTCACAAATAGGTAGGGCAAGCTCATAACAAACATTATTACTTAAAATTTATCCTAGTACTAATAAATAAATTTAAATAAATTGAAATAAATTAGTGTTGAAGGGGAGCTTAATTTGAAAAAACCATTTATTTTATTAATGCTACTTTTGCTTCTATCCTGCCCTATATATGCAGTAACAATCGGTGTAAGCCCGAGCATAATAAACTCCAGGAATATGATTAGGGGGGGATATGCTGAAAATATGATACTTATTAGTACAAATACCCCTTCAGAGCTGTGGGGACATTTTGAAATAGAGGAGGAATTTATTAGCTGGATCTCTTTTGAGCCGGAGAGCGAGCAATTTACAATATCCTCTGCAAACCCGTACGGTGTCAAGATTATTATAACGCCTCCAGAAGACACACCGAATGGTAATTATAGCACGCTGATTACAATACTATCTGACGCCATAGTCAGTCCTGAAAGAGGAGCAGGAAGCAGCGTAATTGCAGCAATTGGTCTAAGACTTAATATAGAAGTAACAGATGTTGAGACAGTCATGTGCAATGCAGGAGCATTATATATCTCTGCTACAGAAATAGGAGAACCATTTACAGTTGGAGCAACTGTACTCAATACAGGCAATATCAGGTTAAGACCTACTTTCCTCCTTGAAGTCTATGATCAGGATCAGGAGAATCTTTTAATGAGGAAGACATTTGCGGCCAAAGATAGGATATTGCCTACTACCTCAGGAAGAGTGTTCCAAGAAGTGGAGCATAATCTTGAGATAGGCCAATATTTTGCACAGCTCACAGTCACAGAATGCGAAGCAAGTGCCGTATTGACTTTCGATGTGGTTGAGAGAGGAGGTATTGTAGATACCGGGGAACTAATGGTTATTAGGACTAATGAATATGCCTATGTTGATCAGCCGACCCCCATCGTACCATTATTCAGGAACACAGGCCCCAGAAATGTGGTTGCGAAGTTCAAAGGCCAAATCGAATCACTTGATGACAAGTCAATAGTCTCAATTCTTGAATCTGATGAACTCCAGGTGCTGCCTGGTGAAACAATGGAGTTCCCCATGTTTTTTATTCCAGAAAAGGCAGGAAAATACCAGGTCTCTGGAAGAGTATTTTATAATAAGAAGATTACATTTGAAGAAAAGAGCAAAGTTTTTGAAGTTGTGAGAGGGAAAAAAGAAGCACCTAAACTAGGTGTTATAATATTGATAATAATCTATCTAATAATTGGGCTGTTAATTTTCATTCTTATTGGTTTAATTAGGAAAGAAAGGAAAAAATTCAGAAAAAGGTTCTAAAATAAATAATACTATTTCTTCTTTTTCTCAAAACTATAGGCAGGTTTCTGCAGCTCCTGCAACCACATCAAGCCGATTCTCATCATATCTTTGTTGAATTTGTCTGAAAGCCTATACTTTTTATTATACAGGTCATAATCAATAAGGCCCATGCTTTTCATAGGTGTAAGAATCCTGTCATAAAACTGTCTTTTATTATACGAGACTTTTACTTTCTTACCCCGATAAGGCGGCTCATCTATTTCGCCTACATAGGTCCCCTCATGGAGTTGTGTAGCAAAGAGACTCATCTCTGTTTTGCCTATCTCGCTGCCTTGCTGCTTCATATAGTTAATAAGAAGTTTTGCTACAATCTCCTGCTGCTTAGTAGAGAAAATAATCTCAAATATATCATCAGGTAAATTAAATCGGTCGTATAATATTACCATTTACACCCCCTTAGTATATAAGGAAGTATATTGATATTTAAAAACTTTTCCCTATTTACAATTTGTGTAGTAGATTGACAAGTGTAAAAAGAATACACTGAGATTATCAATGAGCTAGTAGTAATAATAATTTTTAAAAAAGATTTTATATATTACTTAGATATTACAGAAAATAGATTAAAATATTGAAAATTCAGTAAAACAAAAGATAACAAAATGAAGACACTATTCATTGAAGCGAAATACAAAGGAAAGGTAAAACTGCCAATCAAACTGGTTAAACAGCTTCCTAAGACAATTGGATTATTTGCAGCTGTTCAATTTATAGATTCTTTAAAAGATATAAAAAAACAGTTGGAAAAAAGTGACAAAAGAGTTAAATTATTCAAAACAAAGCATACAAAATATCCCGGACAGCTGCTGGGTTGCAGTATTGAACAATTCTCAGGAGTTGATGCATTTCTTTATATAGGAGATGGTTTGTTTCATCCAAAAGCACTGGTCATGAAGAATAATAAGCCGGTTTATGTTTACAATCCACTAAACAAATCAGTAAAAACAATAACAAGAAGAGATATAGATAGACTATTAAAAAAACAAAAAGGCGCTTATTTACGATTCTTAGAAAGCAAAGAGATTGGAGTTCTCATTTCAATAAAACCAGGCCAAAACCAGCTTAAACGTGCTTTAAAATTAAAAGAAGCGTACCCTGACAAAAATTTTTATTTTTTGGTTTTTGATACTGTTGATTTTTCACAGCTGGAGAATTTTCCTTTTATAGAGTGCTTTATAAATACTGCCTGCCCCAGGATTGGGTTGGATGACTCTAGCAAAATAAAAAAACCAATATTGAATATTGGAGATATTCATTCTTGAATTTTCCAGACTTTTGCGTTGTTTCTTCTTATTTGATGAAGAATAGTATAAAAAACTAGGCAAACATGAGAACCAGGCAGAGTTTGTCTTCTTGCAGATTCTGCTTTAATAAACATTTCTTTTCTCTGTTCTGGATCACCTGGATCTTCAATAGCAATTACATTTTTAATATCATCAGGTACTCTATAATCTTGACCTTCTCCCAGAAGCACAGCATCTCTGAACCCGTTTCGAGGAATTGCACATTCACGAAGCCTTAAAGCATATCGTCTCCCCTCATAATCTCTGTATTGAGTCATTGGAACAAGCGCTTCCAACCCAAGTTCTGTAACTAATGCGCTGCGCGCTTGATAGAGCATATTTCTTATGCCTATTAGAGTTGAACCTGAAGGTGCTTGTCGATCTAGCTTATGTAAGTATCTATCACTCTCAAGAGCCACGATATAAGCAGCCTGAATTAAGACTTTCTTCTCCTCACCCTCCTTGTCTCTGGCAGCGCTTAACATCTTATGTAATCGGTCAGATGCTTTAAGTCTTTCTTTTAACCTAGTATAATACAAGAATGGGGTTGCCTCATAATAAATCAACTCAACTGGTTCCTGCCCTGTAGCATTTTGAGGAGTAAAAGAAGGTATCTCAAAGTAATCAGCGTCCCACATTTCTACTAACTCACGTGCTATTGCTTCAAGCTCTTCCTGTCCAAACCGAAAAGTATACCGGCTTGTTGCACTTAAGTTATGAGATCTAATTGATGGTCCAGGCACTCCAATCAAGGATTCAATGTTAGAACCAGATAAAGATAACGCACTCCCCATATTTGCATGAATCAATTATTCATTATATTTAAGCATTTCTATCCAGCATTCCTTGGATTTAAATCATAATCTTATTTAGAAACAATAAAATTTAAATATTAGTTAGTATATACTAGTATATAAAAAAGTATATTAATATATTTAAGGGGTGATTTATATTAATAAAAGCATTGAATCTAAATGCACTAAGCTTCCACTTTACAAGAAGATTAGCAAAAGTCTGGACAGTTGTAGGAAGGAGACTGCAGTAAATGCATTGATGACAGGATTCAGCTCTTCTTATATCACTCCCTTCGCTCTTGCAATGGATGCTTCAGCAGGTTTTATTAGCATATTATTTTCTCTGCCGGAATTTCTAGGTTCGTTAATCCAACTATTCACCCTTCGTATTATTAATATATTCTCAAGAAAAAAAATCCTACTGGCAAGCGTAGTAGTTGAATCATTTTTATGGCTGCCTATTGTACTCACACCATTCATTGATTATAACAGGCTGTATTTGCTCTTATTGTTGATCGTTCTGCAGTATTCTCTCAGATTTTTGCAGGAGCCAATATATAACAGTATCCTTGGTGACTGGATTCCAGCAAATCAAAGAGGGATGTTCTTTGGCAGGAGGCAAAAGATAATAGGCATTCTAACATCTGCAGGTGCATTTATTGCTGGATTCATCCTAAATTCATTCTCAAATGTAAATAAAATATCTGGGTTTGTAATCATTTTCATAATCTCAATGGTGCTTAGATTTATCTCAACAAAATACATTGGAGGATTTTACATACAAAAGTATGTACCTACTAAAAGAAGTATCCCTTTTTACAGTTTTATTAAAAATATAAAGCATGACAATTTCGGAAATTTTGTTCTGTACATTTCATTCTTCAAACTATGCGTTGCTATAGCAAGTCCATTTTTTGCTGTCTACATGCTTGAGCATTTAAGACTAAGCTACATGGAATTTACTCTGGTTACATTGGCTTCGATAATTGCAAGATTCCTTTTGATTGATTTCTGGGGAAAGTTAATTGACAAGCAAGGAAGCAGAAGTATTCTAATACTGAGTGGATTATTTATTCCTATAATACCAATTGCATGGATATTTTTCAGGCAAGTATTTGCACTTTTCATGCTTCAGTTCATTTCTGGGTTCTTATGGGCCGGGTTTGATCTTGCCTCCTCCAGTTATCTTTTTGACAGTACCTCACGAAAGGATAGAATCACTCTTAATTCGTATCATAATTTTATAAGAAGTCTTGGCACCTTTTCAGGAGCACTATTAAGCATAGTTTTGCTTAGATTGCCTCTACAATTATACCAAAACAAATTGTTATTCCTATTTTTCGTATCTGGGGCACTTAGGTTTATAGCAACATTTATCTTTGGGCTGAAGATAAGAGAAGCAAGACTTATTGAGGTAAAAGTAGGCGGCGACACAAACAAACAGCATATTAACATATACCCCTCTCCTGAGGTAATGTTCCAGTTAGTGGACAAAAAAGGCAGAATCAAAACAGCATCCTATAAAAGAAATTAAGGATTAAGACTTTTAGGATGCATTTCAATTTAACCAAAACCTTAATATAGTTAGAAATCAATATAGATTGTGGAGGAGGTGTATGAGACAGGTAATTATATCAGATACACATACAAAAGGGAACATTGAGTGCATTCATGCCTATCTTCAAAAAAACAGATTAAAATACAAGATTGACTATATCATCATCAATGGGGATATTCTCGGCGAGCATCGAAATAAAGCTGAGCCGGATGATCCAGAAAAATACCTAAAAGGACTTTCTCCTGATTCAGCAGATACAATAATCAGTTCTGTTAATGAATACAAAGCAGGCCGCTTTATCGATGAAAAAAAGAAGGAAAAACTTGGCGAAGCAGTCCTTACCTATATGCACGACAGATATAATTATGTTATAAGAATTCTTAAGGAATTCTCCCAGATAGCTCCCACTCTCTTTAATATTGGAGAAAGCGAATCACCTCTGCACTATCAGGTCATAAAAGAGATACCTTTTTTGTTAGATATACCGCCTGACTTTATAAGCAAAAGCATATTATATACTGATTATCGCAGTGTATACCAAAAATTTCTCGATAAATTGCGGGCCAACGAAAGCAAGAATTTGAAATTCATTGGCGGGACCACTTCTCTTAAGAAAAACATATTGTTTGTAGGTATTCCTGGGCTAAATCCTAATTCAGTGCCCACAGACACATTATCTGAGTTGCAGGAGAAGCTTACAAAGGATTTGCTCAACAGCATAAAAAGACAGTTAAGCTATGCAGACAAACTTATTATATTCAACCACACTCAAAGCAAAATAGCAGAAAACCCTTTTGTTTATAAGCCGGGTAGTCCTGCTGTCAGAAGCTTTATTCAAGAGATGAAAGGAAGGATGCGTCAGAAGATTTTTATTCAGTCTCACAAGCATTGGCCTACAGCGCATTTTTTTACAAATGATGATTTCTATTTTCTACTGAATAATGCGGGCATTCATAACAGTATATTTAATATTCTAGAAATTAGCAATAAGGTTAAGTGTTTTGATATTGACCCAAAGAGAGACAAGACTAGGGAGCTAAAATTATATGACTCGTATACAGCTGAATACTCTTCTCCTAAAGAGAGATTAGCACTTAATTATGAAAACCCGGATGAGCTGATAAAGGAAAGGAATTTGGGTGAGTGCAGCTATATCTAAAGATATCTAAAGTTTACTACTTTAGAATAAATAGAATTCATTATAAATTTCAGCTTTAATAATATTCACATGGTTGTGGATCAAATTGTTCTTGTTGTACTTACTTTAAGCCTGGTGGGCAGTTTCTTGTTGGGGAGAATATTTAGGATGATCAAACTGCCTGCGATACTAGCACCGCTTACTTTTGGTCTTGGTCTGAACTGGTTCTTTTTGCACTATCCTCTAAAAATTGCTGCAGACTTCCACGAAGTTACAATGATGCTAGCAAATATTGGGCTAGTGCTATTATTATTCTTTCTCGGCTTGAAAGTCAATTTTAAATTTTTGAGAAGTTTCTCAAAGAGCTCTTCTATAATGGCCCTAAATGCAGGAATTATACCTTTAGAACTAGGCTTTTTTGTTTCTTACCTTTTTGGATATTCATTTTTGAAATCTCTATTTGTAGGCATTTGCCTTGCAATAACTGCTGAGGAGGTAAGTATTGCTATTCTCGATGAACTCAAACTGATCAAGAACAAAATTGGACAAATTATCATTGAAGCAGGTGTGATAGGAGATATATTCGAAATAATAGCAATATCCCTGCTGGGCATATTTATGAGATATTCTAACATAGGCACAAGCATTGAGGTATCAATGATTTTTATTGAATTTGTACTGTTTTGCATCTCGGTAATATGTCTAAGGTATGTTATCAGCCCACTAGTTTTTAGGTTATTAGGCAAAAGTCCCAGAAAATATGAATTGTTTCTTGGTTCATTTGTTGTCCTTCTAATAATGGTACTGAGTTCAGAATTGCTTAATTATGGTTATATCCTTGGAGCACTCGGAGCAGGTTTGATACTGAAAGACCAGTTAATCGCCGAAAAGAATTTTAACAGGGAATATGATATTATTGAAGGTGTTGAGACAGTTGCTTTTGGCTTTCTGGAACCGCTTGTATTTATATGGGTCGGACTATCTATTGATATCACCTCAATGCTAAATAACCCTTGGTTTGGCATAATCCTTACTATAGTTGCCACTGCTGGAAAACTTCTAGGGAGCGTTATCGGAAGTTATTTCTGCAGGGAGTCTTTGAAGGAAGGCTTGCTTATGGGATGGGCATTGAATGCCAGAGGGGCAACTGAACTTTTTGCAATACTAATTGCCCGTAATATGGGCATAATCGGAGCTGATATTTTCTCGGCGATAGTCTTTATGGCGATTGTAACTACAATTATCTCTCCAATAGTCTTCAAAGTACTGGTAACAAGAAAATTTGGGATAAGGTAAAAGAAAAAAAAGGATTATCTGTAAAGCGGTGGTAGATGCTTCCTTTGAAAGTACCTTAGCCTGCGTCCTAAGCCTTCATATTGACGAAGTACCTGTTGGTTTCTTATCTGTCTTTCTTCCCAAGCTGGAATTTCTGTTCGTCCCTCTCTCTGACCTCCTCTTGCCTCATCAATTTGGCCTGCTAATTCACATAATTGTACAGGATTAAAATTAAATCCATATTCCAACATACTTAATCTATAAGCGTTTTTTACTATTATATCTTGAGCTTCAGGACTGTTCCACCACATAAGTCTCTGTATTGCACCCATGATTTTTTCATCTGCCCCAGGTGAATCAAGTTCTTTTTCATATCTCCTAAAAATTCTCTCATTCCTTCTCAATTTACTCTGTCTTGATAGCTCTTTTTTCACGCCAAATAATGTAACATTCATGCTTACCTTCTGGAAATCTTCAACTCTGGGATATATCTCACCTTGCCCCTCCTCAACAGAAGCTGCGATTCCCTCTGAAGTCGCATAAAATATCTCATCATCTATCTGACAACCAGTCAAATCAGCAATTGCTCCCAGTCCAGGAAAAAGGAATTGGTTATTGGCTGTGGTTACTTTATACATTTTATTTTTATATTCAAATGATGGAAACGGGCTGCCTGTAGCAAAGAAAATATTATCTCTCCTTTTATCAGCAATAGCCGCATCAATAATTCCTTGAAGTCTGCTTTTCAGAAATGCATCTTTGTCTTTAGGATTTGACAATCTACCAATCTTTATTTGTGCTGCCTCCTGTAAAATTTGTTGTTTTCTACCTGAATTTGCTGAACAAAATTCTGACCAAAGATCCTGAAATTCACTTTCCAATTCAGTTTCAGTTAAATAGACAAACTCACACTTTGAGTGCGGATTAGACATGCCGAATGCCAGCATTGTCCTTTCTCTGTCCTCCCCAGCATCAATCCTTCCATTAATGCTTAGTCTTATTGCTTTAAGCACCTCAGGTGTAAATTGTGTATTATTTCCGGAAAGACCTAGAAGGATGTTCGTACCAAAGAACTGGGCAGCATATACCATCTCAATCTTATCTCCTTCATGCCATCCTTCAACATTTTCTTGCATCCAAGCCACTAGTTCATTTCTTCTGTTACCTTTCAGCACAAACTTATCAAGGTATGGCTCATACTCTATTCTTCTCCCCTCTCTTATTTTAACATTTCTACCCTGATACAGCAAACCTGCGCTATCTGTCATTATTATTCTAGCCAAAGCATCATGCTCCTCAAGTCCTTTTGCTTTAAGCATGTTTAATGTCTGTTCAGCCAAGCCGCTACCTGCTCCAGCTCCATGGAACAGATAATAAGACTTTTTTAAATCAACAATACCCTGCTTATGAGCGGAAAGCAATCCCCCGACTACAAGAGCTGCTGTGCCTTCAATATCATCATCAAAAATCGGAACACCTTTCAATTGTTTCATAGCTCTCCACTGCCTTAGAGTTCTGGTTGCTGGCGGTGTTGTAAAGTCTTCAAGTTGAAGCATTGCTGGATGCAGTCCTGCAATTGCCCTGCCAACAATATGCATCGCATAATCATATAAATCGCCTGTAATTCTAATTTCTCTTAAACCCTGATACCATCTATCTTTATGTTTTGGCATATTATTTGTACCAATATCAACAACTACTGGTAGTAATTCTCTTGGATCAAAGCCCATGCTTGCATAGTAAAGCAGTAGCTTACCATGACAAATCTCTCTCCCTTCTGCACCCTGGTCCTTATCGCCAAGCATCCTTTCTCCATCGCTAATTACAATCTTAAGCCTACGAGCCAAACGTCTCCATTCAGAATCATTAAGTATTGGCATTCCATAGAACTCACATCTAGCTTGAACATAATTCCTAATCTTTTTCCTAATATTTCTAACTGCTTCGTGTGAGTTTCCATTAAAAATATCATCAAGAGTAATTTTCAAGGGAAGTGAGTATTCTGGAAGCAGATCTTTTCTCTCCCCATCTTGAAATCTAGCAATTCCATCTAGTCTATCAGCATCTTCTGCAACTGCAGGAGTGTAAAAGTACCTTGTTAGGTTGGGTCTTTCTGCCAGAATTTGACGAATAAGAACCGCTGCTTCGAGCCCATTACCATGCATTTTCCTAGCAAATGCGATTCTCCTAAAAAGATTATATACTACCAAATCAGGATTATTTACATCTCTCAAGAAGGGCCCTATTGCTCTTTCTTCGCCTTCAGGCACCGGCGCTCCAGTAATTGCTGTTCCTAGAGTCTCATCCAGTATCTGAATAATCCTTTCTTTTTCTAGAACCTTTCCCTCATTTTCTAATAAGGTAACAAGTGTTTGCACCATTTTCACTTTCACCCCAACTATTTAAATTAATAGAACCCCTTTTTTAAAACACTAAGCTAACAAAGAACAAAATAATTACTATTATATAAAGCTTATCTAGAACTGTCAGCCTGTCTCTCTAACTCATACTTCTTTGCTATTGCATCAGACTGGGCGCTTGAGTTATATGCATTAATAATTTCTTCAACAAGTGCATTCACACTGCTTTTCTTAGAATCAAACGCTGATTGATACACTCCCTGCGTCATATATCTTAGTGCAAGATCGATTCTTCTCTGTGGCGATACTTCAACTGCTTTAGGGTATCTTGCACCACCATACTCAATTGTGATAATTTCCTCTCTGGGAGCTGCATTTTCCAAAGCTCTGACAAATACTTCCACTGGATTTTTATTGAGTTTTCCCTCAATTTGTCTAAATGCTTTTTCCACTAGTTCATAAGCTGACAAAGCTTTGCCAGTATTTCTTCCCGATGTGGTTTTATGCTTTTTCCCTTTATGACCAGAAATCATCAGCTTATTTATCAGCCTCTCAACAATGAAAATTTTTGATTTGTGGAAGCGGTTCCCAGCATATCTCGCCCCAGTCTTAGGAACAATTTTTGGACTTAGATTAATATAATCTCTAAGGCCTTCATCCTCTACTTTTATGCTCTCTGTGCCCCATCTGTTGAATGCCTTTATTTCCATTTGTATCCAATCTCTCATTATTTCATTATCTTACTTTCTTGCCTTCTCTATTCTTCCAGATAATAATGCCTGAAGTGATTGATCATTCACTTTGATAACAGTCCATCTCACACCAGGAATATCTCCCTTAGCTCTGCCTTTTGCACCGCCAATACACTCAATCATAACCTCATCGTGTTCATCAACAAATTTGGTTGCACCATCTCCAGGAAGGTATGCTGTTACCTGCCTTCCGTTCTTTATAAGCTGCACTTTCACGCATTTACGCAATCCTGAATGCGGCTGTTTCGCTTCCAGCTGAGTCTTTTCCAGAACAATACCAGAAGCCTGTGATGCCCCTTCTAAGGGATCTGATTTCTTCTTAAGATCCAAAATCCTTCTCTTATAATTAATATTTTTCCATCTGGCTTTTTTTCTTCTTCGCAACAGCTTCTTACCGGCATTTATTCCGCTTGTCTTTTTACTCATCTATAGCACTCTTAAACCGTTTATTTGAAAATATTTTTTTATTATATCTTCATTATTAGTAAGGTTTGATTTGTTCCTTCCAATCAGCATAGCTTTGGTTTTTGTGTCCAAACCTGTAACTTCCACATAGCCATTATCAACATTAACTTTTTCAACTTTTAGCGGCTGGACAAGATTTTTGACAAATTGCTCTAATGTGGGATTAAATTCAACTATTTTAATCTTTCTGTTCAGCAATTTTTCCAGTCTTCTTACATTAACTGCTTTTTTCCCAATAGCCTTTCCGAGCTGGTTCTCCTGGACAATAAATGTTAACAGCAAGTTGTGGTCAATAAAGCAATCCTTCAGTTTAGTATCTGTAATATTCTCGAAAAGCTTCATAATCTCTAGTAACTCAGCATTATATGAAATCCGTGCCATTTTTATTTTTTAATTATCCCAATAACAGAGATTGAGAAAGGTTTTCTGCAGAGAGTACCTAACTCGTTGTTAGCTATTTTTAGCTGTACAAATTCAGTATTAGATAACTTAGCATAGTACTCTAAGTCATTAACAACTGATTTGGAGGTATTAGCAGAAGCATATACCCTTGCTAAATTTCCATTTTTAAGCATCTTCACAGAGAGCTCTGTACCGATTGTTACTTTGCCTTCTTTCAGCAATTTTTTTATGTTACTGAGCTCTTGTGAGTCAATATCTGCCATTTTAAGAGGAAAAAAGGGATTGTTTATAAATATTTGGAATTTGAGAAAACTATTTCATTTTTGTTACTAAGTCCGGCAAGCCTGTACCAACGGGAATCGGCTGGTTTAGCATAACATTTTCAACAACACTGGTTAGTCTGTCAATCTCGCCTACTAGGCTTGCATTAATAATATGTCTTATTGGTGTCTCAAAGGAAGCTCTGGCCAATACGCTTGACTTTTCACTTACAACGCCGTATCTGGTAATTCCTCGTATCTTACCTCTGTAACACATAGTATCAGCCACAAGCATAATATGTCTGATATCGACATTCAGGCCTTGGCTCTCAATTACTTTATATACCTCATTTATAATTGCTTGTCTTGCAGCCTCAATTCCTAAAATTTCCTGAATCTCAAATATGTCATTTGTAACAGTCCTGCTAGGATCAACAAAATCAAGCTTCAAAACCTCCTTAAGGTTACTGCCAGCAGTAATAATAACAAATTCTTCATCTTTTCTAACAGGCAACACCTGTGAAATTCTCTTAATCCCTGCAATAAAAATCCCCTTCGCTTTGTCCTTGATTTTGTAAACGTCACTTAGATTAGACGATTTTTCCTTTGGTTTGATAATCACCTTATCCTTATCCTGCTTGATTGTATGATTTCTGAAATTCTTGCTCAGAACTGCTATTAATTGTTTATCCTTTATGTCAAGCAATTCCTTCTTCTTAAGATCGATTGTAAATTCAACCTTGAACTCACTTATATCAACAACAACTTCCAAGGTAAGATCTTTTAGGGTGGTCTGCTTTATTGATTGTGATATCTTTTTGATGTCTTTACCCTTTGAATAAGGCTCTTTTAGATATATTTCCATCATGGGTGTTTTAATATTTTTTCTGCCGTCAAGAATCTCAATTATCCTAGGAAGCCCCACAGTAACATTCATCTCTGCAACACCAGCAAAATGAAACGTATTCAGAGTCATCTGTGTTCCCGGCTCCCCAATTGATTCTGCACTTACAATGCCAACTGACTCTCCAGGCTCTATTAATGAAGTTGAGTACTCCTCAGCAACCTCTTCCATTATCTCCTTTAGCTGTTTCGCTGTGACTTTGTCTGGCAGATTACTTTTAACGTCCTCTATAATCTGTAACGGAATTCTGTTTTCATACTCTTTAAACACATTAGCATTTGAAGCCATTCTAAGCACCTGTAATCCTTTCGATAATTCGCCTTACGTTGATTTTTCCTCCCTCTGACTTGGAAACATCAACTCCATCTTCGCCATATGAAAACTGTATAATTTTCTTAGAGGCATTTCTTACAGTATAATCATATTCAACTTTTAAATCCTGCATTGCATTAGCTAGTCTCCGGTAAAGATAACCTGACTTTGGTGTTCTTAATGCTGTATCCATTAAGCTATCTCTGCCTGTCATAGCCATGAAGAAAAATTCATTAGGGCTAAGGCCTTGTCTAAAACCGTGCCTTACAAAACCTCTTGCTGCTGGACCTAAATCATTTTTTTCAAAAAAGGATATGGTCCTCTTGTTATAGCCCCTCTCAATCCTTTTGCCTCTTAGAGCCTGCTGCCCCACACAGGCAGCCATTTGGGCAAGATTAATTATATTACCTTTTGCTCCTGATTTAGACATAATAAAAGTATGCGTGTCCTCATTTAAGGCTTGAGATACAATCCGCCCAGCCTCATTTCGCGCCTTATTAAGAGTCTCCAAAATTTTTAACTCAAGAGTCTCTTCAACACTGCGTCCAGGGAAAGCGTCTAATTCACCTGCTTCATAAACAGAAATTAACTCATAAACTCTATTTTCTGCTTTCTTTAATGTGTCATTAATTTTATTTCTATCTACTTCAGATAAATCTGTATCAGACAAAACTGTGGTAAAACCATTGTTTACCAAAGTCTTAATTCCAAGCCTAAAAATTCTTCCCAATATCACCAAAGTCTCCTTTGGACCATATTTCTTATGTAGATTTCTAATCAATAAACCTGAACCTGAACCAAGGTTAGCGCTATCCATATACCCTTCTTTTAATTTACCTTTTTCTATAATTACCTTTGCACCGTCTCTCGTTCTCCCAATGAAACTAAAGTCCTTTGGTATTAATGCACTAAATACTTCCTTTCCATCTATCTTTTGCTTATTGGGAAGATCAGAGAAATCATCCACGCCCACTGATCCAAGCAAGAGTATTGCTTCCTCTCTTGTCAACACCAATTTTCTGGTTAGAAGATAGTTACCTGAAATGGCATCCATATTGCATGCTATTATCCCCAAACCATATCTTGGAGATATCAGTTGGGTTTGCACTTCCATTAGTATCTCTGCCTCAGCTCTGGCTTCTTCTGTCTGAGGTATATGCAAATTCATTTCATCGCCATCAAAATCCGCATTGTATGGAGCGCACACTGCTGGATTAAGCCTAAAAGTAAGATAGGGAAGTACTTTTGTTTTGTGACACATCATACTCATCCTGTGAAGTGATGGCTGTCTGTTGAATATGGCAATATCACCATCCATTAAATGCCTCTCCACAATATATCCCGGTTCCAGCTCCTCTAATAATTGTTCAGTTGTTTCTTCTGTAATTTTTTTCTTTTTACCATCAGGCCTCACAATATAATTGGCGCCTGGGTATTTTTTAGGTCCTGTCTTAACAAATTCCTTAAGATATTCAAAATTCCAATCATTCACTCTCTCAGGCACAGTCAATTTCATGGCAACTACATGAGGTACACCAACCTCGTCCAATGCAATCATAGAATCAGGACTGATCACTGTTCTGCTGCTGAAGTTGGTTCTCTTGCCTGCCAGATTATGTCTAATCCTGCCCTCTTTGCTCTTTATTCTTTCAGTTAGTGTTTTAAGTGGTTGGCCGCTCCTATGCCTTGCAGGTGGAAGTTGTGCAACGTTATTATCAAAAAATGTAGTGATATGATATTGCAGTAGGTCCCAGAGATCCTCAATGATAATTTCAGGAGCTCCAGCATTAATATTTTCAAATAGTCTTTGATTGATTCTGACAACATCACCTAACTTATGCGTAAGGTCATCCTCGCTTCGCTCTCCTGATTCAAGAGTAATAGACGGCCTCATTGTGACAGGAGGGATTGGCAATAGTGTTAAAACCAGCCATTCAGGCCTTACAACCTCAGGATTAAGACCAAAAAGAACCGCATCCTCATCAGTTATTTTCTCTAACCGTGTCCTTATCTCAATGGGACTAACTCTTTTGTCTTCCTCAAAGTATGTTGTAGGTTTCTCAAGTCTAATTTTTTGGAGCTTTTCGTTACAATGCGGACATTTGCTGATTGTCTTAAGCTGAACAATAAGTTCCTTAACCTTCCTTCTTTTTGCTTTTGGCCCGAGCAGTTTTCCTATTTTGTTGAGTTTAGTCAAGTTTTTCTGCAGCTCAGTATCTGGTACTAAGATTCTACCGCAGCTCCTGCATGTGCATCTCAGCAAATCAAGAATTACCTTCTTAAATTTAATATGGATTACCGGGCGTGCAAGTTCAATATAGCCAAAATGACCTGTACATTCTTTTAACTTAGAACCACAAGTTTTGCATTTTAATCCCGGATCAATAACACCGAGTCTTGTATCCATTAAACCACCATCAACAGGATAACCCTCCTTATCATACAACTCTGGTGTTACTATTTTCACTGAAGCCATTTTTTTAATCATTTTTGGAGAAAGAACTCCAAACTTTAGTGCATCAATCTTTTTAACAACATAATCTACTTCCATCTTAATCCTCAAAATTTTTCTTTTAACTTTACTTTAGGGTAGACCCCCAAGGATTTCAATTCATCAAGCATGAGCTTAAAAGCATAGCTTAACTCAATATTAGAGATCTCAACATTGTCCCCGCAGATTGGACAGTAAGATCGGTTTTTGTATTCATCGTGTACTGCGATAAGGCCGCATTTTTCACACAGCGGCACAACCGTCCTGTCAGAATCAAAACGTTCTTTCAAGAGAAGGGAAGTACCATGTGCAACAAAGGTATCCTTTTCCATCTCTCCAAGCCTCAGACCGCCCTCCTTTGCTCTCCCTTCTGTAGGTTGTCTTGTGAGAAGCTGTATTGGGCCTCTTGCTCTGGCATGGACTTTGTTAGCCACCATGTGCTTAAGTTTAAGATAATACATATTGCCTGCGTATATTTTTGCCTGATACTGTTCTCCTGTCCTGCCATTATAGAATGTCTCCACACCATTCTCTCTAAACCCCAATTTATGGAGCTCCTCCCTTAAGGATTGGGTGGATTCAGCATCAAATGCAGTGCCATCAATAAATCTTCCGTTTAATGCGCCAACTTTTCCGCCAAGCATCTCTATAAGATGGGCCATTGTCATTCTGGAAGGAATCCCATGAGGATTAAATAAGATATCCGGAACAATGCCAGATGAAGAGAAAGGCATATCTTCAGAAGGGATTATCATGCCAACAACCCCTTTTTGACCATGTCTTGAGGTAAACTTGTCTCCTATCTCTGGAACTCTTTCATCACGCAATCTTACTTGAACAAGCTTGTTTCCTTCCTCATTTTCAGTTACCAAAACAAAATCCACTACCCCTTTTTCTCCATGCTTAATAGCCATGGAAGTCTCTCTTCGTGAACTTGTTGTAAGGTTATACTCGTCCAGACTACTCAGGAATCTTGGTGGACTAGTTTTTCCGATAATCACATCTCCCTCAACGACCTTGGCTTCAGGATAGATAATCCCGTCTTCTTCAAGGAAGCGGTAGTCATGTTCCGATTTGTAGCCTTTGACATCCTTATCAGGAACAGAGATCTCATCTGTCAATCCTCCAGAGTACCTCAGTTCTTCAGTAATAACAGGCCTATAATAAGATGACCTGGAAAAGCCCCTTTCAATAGATCCTTTATTAACGAGAATGGCATCTTCCATATTATATCCGTCAAAGCTTAGTACGGCAACAATTACATTCTGGCCTGCAGGATGTTTTTCATATTCCGAATAATTATGCATAACTGTCTGCACAATAGGCAGCTGCGGAGTATAAAGAATATTAACATCCATATCCATTCTTATTAAAAAATTAGTTACATACAAACCTAGTGCCTGCTTCTGGTTCTTGCTTCCTGCATTAAGCCTAGTAGACTGGTTAAAATTGGCAAAAGGAACTAGACTCGTGCACAAACCCAGCATAACCAATGGTAATATTTCAAGGTGGGTGTGTTTCTCTGTAATTTCATTTTCAAAAAATGCTACCAGTGCATTCTCTTCTTCCATAGCATCCAGATATTCGATGACTCCCTGTGCTACAAGATCAGAAAATGTGATTTCACTCTTCTCCAGCTGTTCAAGATGTTTATCAGTTAAAAGAGGCTTGCTATTTTTAACAACTATTAACGGTCTGACTGCTCTACCTTTTGAGCTCTCAATATGAACTTGATTAAGGATTGTATCATACAGTATGTTAATTGAGTAGTGAATTTTGCCCTTTCTTCTATGCTCAATAAGATTGTCTACAAAAGATTTGGGATTGTCAGTGGTTCCAATGAACTTGCCGTTCAAAAATACTTCGCTCATTTTGTCCCTCTTATTTAATGGGCTTAAGCCCGAATGTTTTTAAGTACTTAAATAACTCTTCATTTTCCTGGTCTTGAGTCACTCTCGCAAGTAATGCCATATTTTTTCTGAGCCCAATATTAGTCCCTTCAGGAGTCTCAATAGGACATAATCTCCCTAGATGAGTGCTATGCAATGCCCTGGCATCAAAATTTTCTTGACTCGGTGACAATGGAGATACTACTCTCTGCAGATGTGACAATGTTTCAAGATGGTTAAGTCTCTGTATCCTCTGGGAGATGCCTTTTCTGCCACCGACCCAGTTGCCGGTTGCCATTGAGCTATAAATTCTTTGTGTCAATAGTTTATCCCTTATAATCACTTTTATAGAAGGAAACTTCCCCCTCTTGACAATCCTCTGAAAATTATACAGCATGTCTCCAATTAATACTTTTAAATTAACTCTAAAAAGATCCGCTAATAATATCCCACTTAGTTTTAGTCTTTTATTCATGTAATGATCCTTATCATCAAGGGGAGTTTGTTCATTTTCCACGCTTAGCAGCCTTTTTAATAATTTGCACAAGTTATAAGCTTTGAATATCCTGTCTTCCTGTTGCGTGCCAAGGTGCGGAAGTAAATACTTGTCTAATATCTCTTTCATCCTCTCAATTCTTATCTCCTTTGCTTGTGTAATACCTATCTTTTTGGCGACATAATCAAGGGCATCCTCTTCATTCTTAATACTAACAAACTCATAGAGATTAATAAGAACCTCGTCCTTGAACTCTGTATCTATGAGATTCATGATTTCTTCGTCTTTAACAATACCTAATGCCTTAATAATAATAATTATAGGTATTCTTTTCACCCTGGTAAAAGTCAGATAGAAAAGATCATCCTTCAATTTCTCAATTGTATGAGGAATTTTATATGAACCGTGTTCGCTAAAAAGCTTGCCTGTGAAAAGTGATACCCCAACATCATTCTTCTCAACAAGCATCTTGTTTGGCGCTAGGTCTTCAACACTTATCAAAACTTTCTCAGTACCATTGACAATAAAATATCCTCCCGGATCATAAGGATCCTCTCCCTTTTCAATGAGTTCTTTCTGGCCAAGCCCATTGAGATGACAATATTTTGACTTTAACATGATTGGCAAGCTCCCTATTTGAGTAGTAAAAGATTCTCTTTGGATACCGTCAACATGGGCACTGATGTCCAAGAATATTGGTGCGGAGTAAGAAATCTTTCTAAGTCTGGCTTCTATCGGGTAAATAGGTCGTTTTGATCCGTCTGCTTCGGTTATCTGCGGTTTTCCGATTGTTACTTTTTCAAGCTTGATTTTGAATTCGTCTATTGTATGGGGAATAATTGTTGGCAGAATTACCGAGTTCTCATCAATTATACTCTGAAGCTCGGTTTCAATAAAGCTATTAAAAGACTCTATATCAGAGTTAACAAAAGAAACTTCTTCAAAGTACTTTTTTATCAATATGTTTCTTTTATTCATTTTACAACTCTTCTATAATACACTGTCTCCTTGGCAGTAGGACTTTCTCTTATAATCTTGACTACATCTTTTGTAGTTATTTCTGTATCTTTTATTGCTGGATCATTTATACTAATTCTTGGCAATTCGCTCAAGGTTATTTTATATTTTTCAAGAATTTCGTTTTTTTCCTTTTCAGACAGCTTTACGTGTTTTGGTACAAGGACATGATTTGTGATATCAACCTTCTTTGCCATTATTTACCTCACCACTTGGAAACTGGGCCGGACGAGACTTTCGATACCCTGTTTGCGGGTTTGACCAACTTTGTTCATCCCAACAAATGAAAAATGCTTTTGCATTTGCCTTGCTCAAAAAATCCTTTAAGATTCTGAAGAGCTTATCCCCAGGGTTTATTCGAACTCGCGACCACCGGATTTCATCATTATTTAAAAGTCCGGTGCTCTACCAAGCTGAGCTACCGGCCCGTTAATACGCCCTGGCCGGGATATTCATACTAATACCCATGTATCAGTTTTTTGAACCCGGGTCAGAGCCGTGACAGGGCTCTATGATAGGCCGCTACACCACCAGGGCATTGCTTTCTCTTAGTAGACTTACTATACAGAGTCAACTAGGAGAAAGATTTTATGAGCATACTCCCTTTGGAAATTGCATCACTTTATAAAGCTTACTGTTTTCTAGTGCACATAATTACTTATGTGTAAACCAGAATTCTAGCTCATCCTTGTGTTTTTGGTCTAATTTACAAAAGCCGAATCTTGTAAATTGCACTATTGCTCCTTCATCTAATTTATGCAGAGCTTTTTCTCCAATCCCAACCTTATAAGTATTATCAGGCATCCTCACTTTTACTTTGACATGTTCATCTATAACCCATTGAACTATCTTATGTCCATGTTTTTTGAATTTATTATACTCTAAAGAGTCAAAGATAAACTTATCCTTTTTTACAAAATTCATACAATCCATTAATCTGTTAAGCTTACTTTCCTCAAAACCATCTAAATCTTCAGAGCTTATAAAGAAATCTTCATGTGTAACAAATTCTCTGCTTCCCCTTGCTGTGTCTTCAGGATGCAGATTAATGCTAATCCTCTGCTTTGGTGCTCCTTGAATCTTGATTTTTACTGGATTCTCAACAAAGAAAAATCTTTCTGCCTTTTTATCTAATATACTTCTATTTATTGCTGAGATTATGGTCCAATCTATATTTGAGCCGGCTGGTGACAATCCTACTTCCTCTACCAGCTTATAATATGTCTCTTTAACAATTCCTCTTCTTTTCAATGCCTTTAGTGTAACTAGTGAAGGGTCATCCCATCCACTGACTTTTCCTTCTTCAATCAACTTGCGAATAACTCTGCCCTGCGTAACAGCCCCCCGTATATTGTATCTTCCATATTCCTTCACTATTTGAGGTTTGCAGCCAATTGCATTCTTGATAAAATTCTGCAGTTCCTCTCTCATCTTCCCAAACTCTATACTCCTAAGTACATGGGTAACTTTGTAATTGCAATCCTCAACAGCATTCTCAAAATCATACAAAGGCCAAGCGCAATATTTATTCTTATGACGGAAGTGTAATGCGTAACTTATTCTAAATAGAACGGGGTCGCGCATTGCATGATTATTGGATTTCATATCTCCCTTTAATCTTAGAGTGCATTCTCCATCTTTGTACTTTTTGTTGATCATATTATGCCAGAATTCATTGTTTTTCATAACGGTATTATTTCTGCATTTGCACGCCTTTCCCTTATGCCTTAAATCTTGCATCTTTTCCCTTTTGCAGAAACAAACATAAGCTTTCCCCTTTATTATCATCTCCTCCGCTTTCTGGTACATATGCCCCATATCATCGCTTATATATACTATCTTATCTGGTTTAATGCCCAGATAATTCATTATATCATCTTCCATAGCCTCTGCATATTCCTTGGTGCATTTCTCAGGATTTGTGTCCTCAAATTTCAACAGGCATTTCCCTTTATACTTTTTTGCATACAAATAATTGATAAGAAAACTTAATGCATGCCCAATATGATTATATTTTGAAGGCTCTGGCGGCAGTCTTGTGACTACTTTGCCCATCACTGCATCTTTCAACTCAGGCAGCTCTTTTTGCTTTGCTTTCTTATCCTTGATTAACAGCTCTGGAGCATTTTTCTCAAGCTCCTCTTTTTGTTTTTTAAGGGGCAGTGAGTTTACCTTATTTATTGCCTCGCTGACTTTCTGTGACAATGATTTCATATCCTTTTTCAGTTCAGGGTGAGCACCAATGATTTTTCCAATAACTGCACCAACATTAGCTCTGCCATTAAATCTGACAGCATTCTCTAAAGCAAAATTCCTGATTTCACGGTCAATTGACATACAAATTATTGAAACAGTTGAAGTATATAAAGATGTTGATGCAAGAACATACCTTTCTCGCTCATGAAATTGTGGTTTTAAATAGTGAATCTTCAATGTTTCTAAATAAAAAAATTTTTATACTATACTAAACCTATAGTAATAAAAAACATAAGGTGAAAAAATGAAAAAATATATTTTAATCGGTTTGACTATCTTAGTGTTGGTGGCTTGTAAAATAAAAGAAGATAGAATTGAGGAAGATTTGGAAGCACTTCATCAAGATACTGAGAAATTGGGTCAAGCTCTTGATTTGTTAGATGAAGCCCGAGTTAACAAACTAAAATCAGAGACAAATGATTTATCTTTAGAGATAAGTGATATTAGAATGTCTTCAAATTCACAAGACAGGATATATATGGGGATTAAAAATAATTTAGAGATAAATGATATATATAAGATAACTTCTCAATGCACACGAGATGTTGTATTGTTAGCTTCAAAGACCATATCAATTGGCGCAGGGCAGGTTGAAATATTTGAAATGGACATTGATACTAATGAAGTAGCGAGTGGAATATATAAATGTAATATATATGCCAAGTCTGATGCCGGGCAAGAGTATATTAAATCATTATTTATAACAGTTGAGTAAATGGCGAAATATTTAAGTATAAAAAGTCCAATAGTTGGAGCAACCATTCTAGTACTCTTACTGTTGATTATCTGGTGCATGCCCTTTATGTATACATGGACACCTCCACTTGGGAGTTTTTCTGCTCCTGTACTCATATCTATCTTATTTATTTACAAGTACTATCATGCCTTCTGGGGTGAAGATTCAAAAAGGAATCAGAAAAATAGAATTATTGATATTAATAATGATAATGAAAAAGTGAAAGAAAAAGCGTTAAAAATTATTATTGGGTGCGCATTAGTTATGATAATTCTAAGCATAATATTTTACTCTGATCTTATTTTTAATATTGAAATTGGAGCAATTAGGGATCTTGTTTATGTTCTTTTTGGACTTGCTTTCATTTCTCCTTTTTTTATTGCTGCATACTCAGGAATTTGTAGGAAGACTTTGCCTGCCTTGGTCGCTTCAGTTATTTTTAGGGGCAGAGTTGCTTTTTTGCAGGGGATTACTTGCTTAATAATTGGTCTTATTCTGGCTTACTTCCTTTTTGTGAGATAGTATAATATTTCAGTAACTTTTATAAACAACATGTAATTCCGCTAGACTAAGAAATGTGGGATTAGTTCTCTCAAAGAAGAGAGGCTGCCTGAATCTTGAAGGTGATAAAACATGGGAATTTATTCGTATATCAAAGAATTATGGAAACAGCCTAAGAAAAATATGCCTGAATTATGGAAAGAGAGGCTTATAAAATGGAGAAAAGAGCCTGTAACTGTCAGGATTGATAGGCCTACCAGGTTAGACAGAGCAAGAGCTCTGGGCTATAAAGCAAAACAAGGCTATATAATGGTGAGGCAGAGAGTAAATAGAGGCGGAAGAACAAGAGAAAAGATTAGACATGCAAGAAGACCTAAGACAAGAAGACATAGGAAGATTGTTGCAAAAAGCTATCAGCAAATTGCTGAAGAGAGAGCAAATAGAAAATATGTAAATTGTGAAGTACTTAACTCATATTGGGTTGCACAGGATGGAAAACATTACTGGTATGAAGTTATTCTCCTTGACAAAGCACATCCCTCAATTATGAAGGACAAAGCAACAAGATGGGTTGCTGAGCCACAGCATAGAGGCAGGGTTTTCAGAGGACTTACAAGCGCTGGCAAAAAAAGCAGAGGTCTAAGACATAAAGGAAAAGGCGCAGAAAAAGTAAGACCTAGTTTAAGGGCCAATAAGAGAAGAGCACATTAGCAATGAATTATTTTTTAATTCTATATTTAGTAACTTTTTTCTGCCCCACACATAAGGACACCGCTAAGTATGCTGTAAGTCCGCCCATCAATAATGCAATCATATCTTCTTTGCTATATACAATATTAAATCCAGTTAATGCATGAATAATCGGGCTTGCCAGTTCCAATAAGACTAATGCAGGTGTTACTATAATGGGAACATATCTTGGATTTACAAAGTATCTACCATATGCTTCTCTGTGAAGTTCATTTGCCAAATTTACCAATCCGGTACATACGACTGGCTGTAAAAAACTGCCTCCTGATTGAAGTATAAGATTCATCTCTTGGTTATTTCTAATATAAATCTCTTGGGTAATTTCAATATACGCTGATAAGGCAGCTCCCCCAAAACCACTTATCATATTATAAATAACATGAGACAATTCGTAGCGGTTCATTAGAACGTTGCATATTTAAGTTATATTTAAATATCACATAATCAATCCATAATCTTTTTAATAATTCTGCAATTCTTAGCAGATGATGATAGCCTATCAAAAAACACCTTATTTAGACGAAGAGATTTATGCTATTCTGCACCCTATCCTTAAAAAATGGTTTAAGTCTAATTTTCCAGAGTTTTCTATCCCACAGAAATATGGTATAATACCTATTCACAACAAAGAAAATACTCTAATATTTGCTCCGACAGGCACAGGAAAAACACTGACAGCCTTTCTGTCCATAATAAATGAGCTTACCTTCTTGGCAGATGCAAACCAGTTAGATGACAGGGTCTACTGTGTTTATATCAGTCCTCTTAAAGCATTATCTAGAGATATAAAGGTTAATTTAAAAGAGCCATTGACTGCAATAAAAAAAATTGCTAAGGAAAAGCAAAAACAAATCAAAATAAGAGTAGCAACAAGAACTGGTGATACTCCTACGAGCCAGAGAGCTGCAATGCTCAGAAGGCCTCCCCATATTTTGATAACAACTCCTGAAACATTTGCCATTGTGCTTACCTCGCCGAAATTCAGGAACCATCTCAAGAAAGTGCAGTGGTGTATAGTTGACGAGATTCATTCAATAGCTGCAAGCAAAAGAGGAGTACACTTGTCACTCTCATTAGAGCGCCTCCAGAACCTATGTGAATTCACAAGGATAGGATTATCTGCTACAGTATCTCCATTGGATGAGATTGCTAAGTTTCTGGTTGGTTTTGAAGATCCAAACACAGCAATGTTAAGAAAATGTAAAATTGTGGATGCTCAATTCTCAAAAAAGATGGACCTCAAGGTGTTGTGCCCAGTAGAAGATCTCATAAGTACACCCCACCATATCATGCACCAAAAAATGTACGAGCTAATAAACAACCTTGTTCAAAATCACAGAACAACACTCATTTTTACCAATACAAGAGCTGCTACAGAAAGAGTAGTGCATAACCTTAAAGAGAACTTCCCACATCAATATACAGAGAAGATAGGTGAGGGAAAATCAAAATCACTAATAGGCGCGCATCACGGTTCTCTGTCTACGACACATAGGCTAAGAATAGAGAGTCAGTTAAAGAACGGTGAGCTTAAATGCATTGTTTCTTCAACCTCTCTTGAGCTTGGTATAGATATTGGTTATATTGATCTAGTTATCTTATTGGGAAGCCCTAAGTCTGTTGCCCGGGCGCTTCAACGGATTGGCAGAAGCGGTCACAAACTGCATGATACTGCAAAGGGAAGGATTATTGTTCTTGACAGAGATGATCTCATAGAGTGTGCAGTACTATTAAAAGAGGCGATTGAGAGGAAAATTGACAGGATTGATATCCCTAAAAATGCTCTTGATGTTCTTGCACAGCAGATATATGGTATGGCTATTCAATCAAAGCAAGACATAAAGGAATTGTTCATGAGTGTAAAGAGGAGCTATTGCTATGCAACATTGCAAAGAGAAGATTTTGATAGCATAATAAGCTACTTGGCTGGAGATTATGCGAGTCTTGAAGACAGAAATGTATATGCAAAGATATGGTATGATAAGGAAACAGGTACCATAGGCAGAAGAGGCAGCCTAGCCAGAGTCATCTATATGACAAATGTTGGTACCATTCCAGATGAAACATATGTCACTGTTAAACTAGGAGACGAAATAATCGGCAAAATTGATGAAGGATTTCTCGAGAGACTCAAGAGAGGCGATGTTTTTGTGCTTGGCGGAGAGACATATGAATTTCAGTACAGCAGAGGAATGACTGCCCAGGTAAAAACATCATCGGGAAGACCACCAACTGTGCCATCATGGGTTTCAGAGATGCTGCCCTTAAGCTTTGATTTAGCCATGCAAATCCAGAAGTTTCGGCGCTTAATGTTAAATAAAATGAGCAGTAATGCATCAAAGCAGGAGATATTAGTTTTTATTGACTCCTATCTATATGTGGACAAGTATGGTGCAAATTCAATATACTCTTATTTTAATCAGCAGAATAAATTCTCAAAAGTCGCTAACGACAAGATACTTGTGATTGAACATTTTAAAGAAGAAAAGCAAAAGCATGTCGTGTTCCACACACTCTATGGGAGAAGGGTAAATGATGTACTAAGCAGAGCACTTGCGTTCGCCCTCTCAAAGATGGGGCAAAGTGATATTAATCTTGCCATATCAGACAATGGGTTTATGTTAAGTTACCGAGGAACTGCCCAGATCAGAAAGGCTCTTGGGTTACTTAAAGAGGACAAATTAGATAGAATAATGAATATTGCTCTTGACAAGACAGAAATACTGAAACGCCGGTTCAGGCATTGTGCAACCAGATCATTGATGATTCTGAAAAATTATCATGGGCGGAAAAAAAGTGTGGGCAAACAACAGGTAAGCTCCTTACTGTTATTAAAAGCAGTAACCAGAATATCCAGAGATTTCCCAATCTTAAGAGAGACCAGACGGGAGATCCTGCAGGATTTTATGGATATTAACAACGCTGCACTTGTAATAAAAAATATCGAAAAAGGAACAATAAAAGTACAGGAAGTATTTTCAGATTTCCCAAGTCCGTTTGCATTCAATCTAGTATTACAGGGTTACTCTGATATATTCAAGATAGAAGATAAAACTGACTTTCTGAGGAGAATGCACCAGAAAGTCCTAAATATGATCGGCAATAAAGAAATAGAGAGATTTAGCTACTCGAAGATCTGGCAGGAGGCCGAGGAGGCTAAGTTCAGAGAAAAAAAAGAGAAAATAGTCAAGATCAGGGCGCAGATTAGCGAATTAACAGACATACCAAACGATGCTAAGGAAGATTTATTGGACTTCACTTACAATGAAAAGATGTCTAAAAAAGCTTTTGAATACCTAATAGAAGTGAAAGACAAAATCAAAAGCAACTGGCCAGAAGAATCAAGAGTATTTATAATGCAGAAGATGAAGGAATTTGACAAGACAGCCATTCTTAAAAAACAACTTAACCTAGCATATAGGAAAACAAGATTTGATCCAGTATTTTACAAGGACTTAAATGATATCATTGATGGTAAGAGGGAGGGATTCTCCAAAGAATTCAAAGATTGGCTCGGCACCTTGTTTAAGGGCACTGTACCTTATTCCTGGAGAACCGAGTTGGTAAAATTTCTGACGGAAGCCAAAGATGAGATTTGAATCAGAATACCAAATCAGAATATATTCTGAAAATCGTTTGATTCTTCCAATAATCTCGATGCTCTGTCATGCTTGTCTTCTTGCACTGTTCCAGTCCTTCCGCAATATGGGCAATACCTAAATGTTATTCCGTTATTCCTAATAAACTTATAATTACAGTAACAGCATATATACTTTATTCTGTCTCCCATCACATCACCTCATGCTCCAAATAAATGAGATATGAATAACAGTCCAAGCAAGATTGTGACACCTAAGATAAGACTTAGATTCTTGGCAAACTTTTTTGATCCAAACAAATAGCCGATAAATATCTTAGCAACAGTATTCACTGTAGCACCGATAACAATCGCCATGACCGCAACCTCTGTCAATATATTTTGACCCTGTCTTGCAACAAAGATAGTAATTGCATCAATATCCGCGATTCCCGAGATGATACTTGCCAGGTATATACCCTTTGAACCCATAAAAAGCTGACCTGCTTTTGAAATAAACAAGATAACTGCGTAAAAAACTCCAAATTTCAAGGCAGCATTCAGGTTTAATGGATTTTCGATCTTCATCTCAGCTGATGAATGCGAGAGTTTTTTCCACATGAAGGTTAGTGGAACATAACCAACAAACGTCATACACACGAGTGGAAACACCAATTTGTATAGCAGAGCGGAGTTAAGCAGAAATACCTCAAGGATTACTCTTAAGAACATTGTGGAACTGGCGATAGCAGCAGCAAATATGTAAGGATCAAGAGATTTCTGCTCTTGTTTTGACTTTTGAGCCATGCTGCTGACAACAGCCATGCTTGATAGGAACCCACCAAAAAAGCCTATTAGGCCTATGCCTTTTTCTGCTCCAAAAAATTTTATTAGGATGTAACTGCCAAAATTTACTGCAGAGACAAATACAACCATTAGCCATATTTCATAAGGATTAAAAAAGCCATAAGGACCATAAGAGTGGTTTGGGAGCAGTGGTAGGATAACAAATGCAATGATTAGGAACTTAATCATATCAATGAACTCTTGTCTCTTTATTTGTGAGGCAAATTTATGGAGCGGAGTGCTAAAGGAAAGTGTCAGAGTAATTACAACTGCTGACAACACTGCCAGCTCAAATGGCCCTGTATAACTAACCACGCCGATAACAAATGCCACTAAAGCTGATATTTCTGAAGTAATGCCAATATGTTTTGTAATGTAGCAGTTAGTAATGTAGCTTGCTAGTATTGTGAGTGAATACATGACTAGAACTACAGCTAAGAACCAATCAAAGAAGTTGTCAGAGACATAGGCTGAGAGGGTTCCTAAGAAAGTAACAATCATATATGTCCTTATGCCAGCGAAATAGACTCTCTTATACCTTTGTTTGACCTTTTCTCTCTCTATCCCTATCAGTGCTCCAAGCAATAAAGAAGTAATGCACTTCTGCATCAATGTGAAGGAAAGCATACTATTTTTAGCGTGCAAGCTGTTATATAAATCTTTGGATTTTAGTCTACAAGTCTCTTATTAAAAAAATAGAACAATAAATTTTATATACCAAAGGGAAATTCGATATATATGGAAGCAAATATTATTATTTATCATGATATTTCTTGTTTTGTCCAATTATCCTATGGAAGGTTCAATGAAAAAGAAAAAATTATTCCAAACAAGAAGTGATTACTATCCATTTGATATACGGAAATACATTACGGTCAAGAATGTTTTGATATTGCTGCTACTTATTTTTTTGTACCTTCTATTTCCTAAGTATATGCAGGTAATTATACTAATGATGATATTTTATCCTATATCTGTTGTAACTGCAAGAATCACAAAGTACATGCGTGGCTTTCATATTGAGACTATGACTTCTTTTACACTATTCTTGGGTTATGTGTATGGATGGAGATGGGCACTTCTTTTTGGCCTTGGGCTTGGCTCTTATATCTGGTCTCAAGCAGGGATAAACCAAAAAACCTTATTGACAATACTGATTACAGGACTATGTGCTTTTCTTGGGTACTGGGTGCAACCTATTAGTAATTTTTTTTGGGCATATATCCTTGCCTCATCCATAAGGAACATTATTAGTTTTGTCCTGTTTTTGTTTGTCAATCCTGATATTTTCAATAATATTACCCACACAGTTAATGATTTTATCTGGCATACCCTAATCATGTCAAACATTGTTAATGCCATATACAAGATTATCCTTTGGTTAACCTAAATTACAAAAATCATTACTTACACTATACTTCCATGGAATGCGCAATAATCTTCTCTGCAATTGATAATGCAAGTATGAATATCATGAGACAGTTGAGATTTTATAAGCCTGAATTTAAATGCTACACCATTAATAAGGACACAGTATACGCTGAAAATTTGGACAGAGACATAGATGCAGATATTCTTATCTTTGCCACAAGGCACGAAAGCAAAGCAAGAAAGCCCTCCCTCCTAATCCACAGTCCTGGTAATTTTGCCAAAGCTGAGCTTGGAGGCCGGGATCGGCAATTGTGCACTGCGTATCCAAGTTTATTGAAGAGCATGTTCATTAATTTGAATCGAATTGGCAAATCTCTATCAAATTTTGATATTACCTTAGAAGCAACCCACCATGGACCTTATCTAAAAAAGCCATGTATGTTTATTGAAATAGGCTCAACACCAGAGGAATGGTCAAATGAAAAAGCTGGAAAAATCATAGCAGAAACAATCATTGAATCACTTGGCAAAATCGAAAAAAAACCAGCTGCAATTGGTTTGGGCGGGCCACATTATTGTCCAAATTTCAATAAGATAATGCTCCAAACTGAATATGCATTAGGTCATATCTGCCCAAAGTATTCATTGCAGCACCTAGATAAAAATATGCTGGACCAGATGATTGACCGCAGCATTGAACATATTGAAGTCGCTCTGCTTGACTGGAAAGGTCTGGGACAAGAAAAAAAAAGGATACTTGGGATATTAGAGAATTATGAATTACAAGTAAAAAAGATATAGGATTATCTATCCAAAGTTGATCCTGACTTCACATCTGTTAGAATAAATTACTCTTTCCCTTCCTTGTTTAGTATCAAATTTGACTTTGGTCTGAGGCAGGTGGATTCCACCTAAAATGCTTAGCTTTGACCTTATCCTGTAAGTAATTATCCTCTCTTCAAACGGTTCCAGGGATTTAAGCTCCCACTTTAATAACGTACCTTTCTTATCATGATGCAGTATCCTTGTGGGTTCAAGAGTACCTACATAAGATTCCTTGATTAGCTCCGCCAAAGAAGGTATCTTATCAACAATAGTCAAGTTTTCAATTATTTCCTGAGTTCTGTTTCTGAGATAGATAACAATTTTCATCTCAGAGATGCCCTCTTCTGGGCTGCCAATTACCAATACTTCTTTCTTGACAACTACCGGACTTCGATAGATATAATACATTATGATTACCAACACCAGAATTAGAATGATATAAAGTACTGACCTGTAATTTGTGGTAACTCTAAGTTTTGCCTCCTGGTTAGGTTGCAGAGTAATATCCCAAACTAAAAAATCTTCTCCGTTTATATCTTCCTGTTCTAACCTTGGCTGAGATTTGACAAAAAGCTTTTGGAAAAAATGGATAGGATAATAATATTTCTTGCTGTTTCCAATATTGCCAACATTTTTAATTGTAATGTCTTCAATTTTTCTGAATAGTTCCTCTCTAATCTCCTTCTCTACAACCATATCAGAGTAGGATGTTATTTTATATTGTTTCTTTACCTTGTTAACAGTCTTGTTGCCTATCCACAAAGTTACTTGTAGCTCATCCTCCTGAGGAGGTGTAAGCGGGTCAAGATTAAAGATAAATTCTTCTGTTCTCTCCTCTAGTCCGCTAAAAGGGACTATCATCTCTTTGCCTAGGAGATTACTAGAAAGCCCAATCTGCAGTTCATGTATATCAAGTCTATTCCTATTTCGTAAATATAATTGAACAGCAAGCGGAATTCTTGGATCAACTTCATCTCTCATTGATACTCTCAGCTCTATGGAAGGAGAGTATTCCCTGCTGAAAGGAGAGAATTGCCTAACATATAGTGGCACGTCAATGAGTTTTCTCTCTGATGTCTCGGAAGATTCTACAGCAATTTTAACCTTCTGCGGACCTACCTCAGTCCATACACTCGGGATAAGAAGCATCTCTAAGGTTTTATCTGATTCTGGACTGACCCTGATTATAGATGGCTCAGTTTCAACATACCATGAATATTCAGAGGAGTATATCTGAAATAAGTCTTCCTTGTCAAGTTGATTATATATAATAAGTTTAAAATGTGCATTTTCATCAAGATAGATATTGTCTCTTACAGGAGTTACCTGAACCTCAAAATTAGCAAAAACAACAGACGTTAAAATAACTGTCAACAAAAGATATATCAGTTTTTTCATATTTTTCCACTTATTAATAGGATATAAAGTCTTTAAACTACTATATAAAGATTTTGTTTTATTTTAAAATGCCCTTGCTTTAATATACAGAATATATAAAGAATGGGACCGCCGTGATTTTCAGGAAGACTGATTTATGCAGGCACAGTTTTCATTTGAACACGGGTTGCTACCACACTGAAACCATTAATGGGTTTCCCCAAGGTAGAGTGATAGTATACTCCTGATTCTCTTTAGTGTTATGAACCAGACCAAGCTACACTACGGCCCCATAAATATAATGATTTTGCTGTTAGTTATTAAATTTACGCATAAGTTCGGTTAGAAATCCTCTTCATATTCCTGAAATTCATCATAATCATCATCATCAGCAGGTTCTGTCTCATCATCTTCTTCAAGAAACTCTTTCTCGTAGTCATCATCGTGTTTTTTTTTCTTTTGAGCCATTCTTATACCCCACCAAAAAATTCTGCTTGTAGGATAGTCAAAGAATATTTAAAATTTTTGATTTATATTTTCCACTAAATAGTAGTTACAAATAGAAAGATTTATAAACTGAAATATTATTCAATACAAAATGACCTATTATTGTTCTTCATGTTCTAATGGATGCAGGTATGACGTTTCATTACC
>JAFGJW010000017.1 GCA_016928835.1 Candidatus Woesearchaeota archaeon
ATATATAAACAAGTTATTAAATAATAAGTAGCAGATGGCCATTGGGGAAGGTATTCTAGATAAGCTAGAGAGTGACAAGGTAAGCGAAGCACTTGCTCTCATTGATAAGTATTTTAAAGAGAAATACAACTTGAAAACTCAGCAAGTTCTTGAGCTCTTGGATAGAAAGGAGATATTTATCCCTGTCTCCATATTCGACAATAAAGGTCTTGGTTCTCTAGAATTAGTCACAAAATATCTCAAAGAAGACCTCAACAAGACCTATCATGAGATAGCAAAATTGCTGAATAGAGATGACAGAACAATCTGGTCGACATACAATAACGCAGTAAAAAAATTAAAGACTAGGCTTGCAATCACAGCTGCTTCTCATTATCTGCCAATCTCTATCTTCAAAGAGCGAAAATTCAGTGTATTGGAATCAATAATACTCTATCTCAAAAAACAAGGTCTCTCTTTCACAAAGATTTCTTCCCTGCTTAACAGAGACTACCAGACAATATGGACAACATACAAGAAGGCTGAGGCAAAGAATGAGGAATAAAAATAACCACTTGAATATTGTATTCCTGGTTCTGATAGTCTTAGCTACACTAGTCTTAGCCATCGAGCCAGAAGGTGCAACTATATTATATAATGTATCTGAAACCAAGAATGCAAGCCCTGCAGGCTATGTCAATACCTCTGGAGGCACTTTCACAACACTGGTGCTCTATGCAGAGACACAGAACCCGAGATGGAAAGCTTATGCGGGTAATGTTACAGGTCTCTTAACGCTGGATGATGCAAACAACTACACTATATATCGATGGACTGATGTAGATATTACAGGTGAAGTTTATACAAGCAGAAGCAGTGACATAGACTGGATGGACATCAATTGCTCGAGTTACTCAAATATAACCTACGAGGAAGGGCAGCTGAACCATACTACAACAAGTGCAGACAGTATTAATAGCACATTCATGTATAAGATACATAAGAGCTTCTATGTTGGAGAGGTATTTATTAAAAACAGTACCTGCAGATCTACTGTCACATGGGTCAATAATACTGAACAGACCATAGCAGAAAATTCCTTATTCCAGGAGATATTGCTGTCTGATGGAAACAACCTTGTATATGCCACGCCAGTAGAGAACAATGTCATTGGATTCAACAATAAAACCTATGACTTCCAGATGATTGTGGCAGAGAATACTGACTTTAACATGCCGAACACAGTATATTACTTTTATGTGGAGCTCGTGTAAGAATGAAAAAAAGATATAAGTTTGAGCATAGTAGTTATAGAATACATCCAATCACAAAAATTAAATACCCTAAATTAATTAAATAAATAAAAGAGGTGCCTAAAGTGATGTTTGATAAAAACCAATTTTATTTCAACATTATATTTACTGTTCTTTTCATGGGCCTAATCATTACCTGCCTTCTACTCTGTATTAATCTTGTTCAGGTAAAAAAAGGAATAATTAGCATGAACACTACCCTGGACAAAATTAGTATGAATCATATTCAGGCAGCGCACTACCAGCTGGATTATATGCTGACAACCGAAGGTTTTTTCATTAGAAGTGTCAATGACTTTGGAAATTTTGACGGCCCGAGTATGCAGCCAGCAATTTTTGATGACAATACACTGCTGCAGATTAAATACAATGAAAATGTAACTTTAGATGCCGGGCAGATTATACGATATATTAACGAAGATGGAATCGCTGTCATTCACAGGATTAGGGCAGTGTATCAGAATAGTGTGTTTGTACAAGGCGACAATCTCAAAGAAGGTGAAATTGTGGGCAAAGACAGAATTACTCATGTTATTGTGGGTGTTCTATTTACATGAACCACGAAGAAATTGATGCATGGTATGAGGAAGAAAAGCAGAGACTTTATGAAAAATTTGAAAAAGAAGTGGCGAATAAGAAGAATAAAGAACGAGCAAAACAGAGATACAAAAAGGCAATGGATCAACTCCAGCAGAAGTTCAGCAGGCTCTCTAGCAAAACAACTAATAGTGACCTGCGCAAACATAAATTTAAAAGCTATTTTCATAGGAAGTTTATTAATTATAAGATGAGACTGGCAATTTTCAGAGAAAAATTTGGCTATAAAAATAAGGAGGAAGAATAATGCTTTTTCTCTTCTCAGGCATTCTTGATTTTATCCTTGTCGGTATTATACTCTTTTTTGTAATTAAGAAAAAGAAATCCTATTTGGATACCATATTTTATGTACTATCTACCTTTTACGGGATAGTGGCGTTTATGAATGTTCTCTGGCACTTTAGACCAGCTCTGCCACTTGCCAATGATGCTTTGATTCTTGAATCATTGTTCCTCGTTGGGAAGACTACTGTGCTCCTTATCATCTTTTCTTATCTTCTTGCTAAAAGAAATATCCTTTTCTATCTCTTTTTATATATCATCTCAGCTCTTGCTCTCCAATTTAGTTTTCAGAAATTTTTCATAATTGTCAATTTTATTTCTTACTCACTTTTGATGCTCGGCTTTTTATTTTTGTTAGGTCTTGAAGATTCTGAGCTGGAGAGGTCAGCCATCTTCGGTTCCTTGTTTAGTTTCTTTTCGGTGCTGTTTATTTTACTAAACAATTTTGGTGGATTGCAATTAAATATTTTCTTCATTTTGAATAAAATACTGCTGATAATATCAATATACTATCTCCTTTGTTATTTCTCTAAAAAAGGTTTAACTACCTCAAAGAAGAAAAAGAAAAATCCTGTTCTAGTTTATTTTAGTATTATCTTTTTCATTGTTATTAACCTAGTCCTTACTTTTATTACAGTGATATCCTTGCATGAGTTAGGCCACGCACTCGCAGGACAGTACTACCATTGTGAATATACCAAGGCAGTAATATATGATGCAAAATCGCTTCCTCACACAGAGCTTAGGTGCAGTATCCCTTCCAGTATACTAGTTATTTCATTTGCAGGAATAGTATTGCCCTTGTTTGTAGGAATTCTCTTGTTACTATACGGGAGGTCATATGTCCTGGGAAATGCATATCTAATAATCGGCTTTTCTTTTTATCTTTCCAAACATGATTTATCCTTGCTGAGCCTTTCACAGAATATGCTTATAATAGTGTTAATAACAAGCTTTGTTTTTCTTTTTCTGGGAATAAAGACCATATTAGAATACATCTATAAGGAAGAACTAAGCTGATTCCCTCTCAATTTCACTGTTTATCTCGTTCATGACTTCCTCTGAAATTAGTCCTTTCCGAAAGCTTTCAAGGAGAGTGCTTTTTTTAACGATTTTGACAGCAGATAATACCTCCTCCCGTTGAGCATGTTGTAGTGAGGGATATTTTTTAATTATCTGGTTTATTTCCTTCTCAGCTTTTTCTCTCTTTGATTGATACTCTTTACTGTATTTATTATATATCTTTCTTGAGATAATCTTGGAATCATATAATTTCTTGATCTCATTTTCTGCAGATGAATACATTATAGTATTGGCAACCAGTCTCTCGTATTGGAGATTTTTACCCTTGTCTCCTATCAGTTTTAAGTAATTTAGTAGAGGTGCCATTGTTAAACCCTGTAGCACCAGAGAAATAAAGACCACTCCAAATGCAATAGTGATAAGAAACTGGCGCTGGGGCAGAGCTTCTGGTATACTAAGGGCCAGAACCATGGAGAGTCCGCCATGAATCCCTCCCCAAACTATTACATGCTGCCATTTTGATGGGATAGATTCATCTATCCTTGTTAGAAATCTTGTATCATCAATTTTATTAATAAGGAATGAGAGGCTGTACACAGCGATTGCCCTGGCAATAAGCACCACCAAAAAACCGATAAATATTGGTTTAATATGGTAAGCTAAATCAAAGACCTCGAATTCCTCGCCAATTAATAGAAATACAATAGAATTCATAATGAATCCCATGTATTCCCAGAAGGAAGCAATTGTGACTTTACTTATGGGAGAAATAAATCTACTACCGTAATTTCCTACCACGAGACCCGAGGTCACAACTGCAATGACTCCCGAAACATAGATATTCTCTGCTACAAGATAGGAGCCGTAAGCAAGTACCGTGGTGAGCGTAAGCTGGATAAAACTTTCCTGGATATTTTTTATTAACTTGGAAAATAAATAGGCCATTAGAAAGCCTAATGCAATTCCGCCAAACGCAACCCTAAAGAATTCAAGAAGGCCGGCTTTTATGCTAACTTCTCCGGAAATAATTAATGCAAGGATTATCTTAAAAAACACGATTGCTGTTCCGTCATTAAAAAGGCTCTCGCCCTCAATTATTACAGAGAGATTCTTGGATATTCCTAGTTGCTTAAATATATTAAGCACTACTATCGGATCAGTTGGCACGATAATTGCCCCAAATAAAAATCCAATTGAAAGTGGCAACTTAAATACATAATGCAGAACAACTCCGGTAAGAACTATGGCAATGCCGACACCAAAACTTGCGAAAAGTGAAATTGATTTGATTTTGCGTTGGAAATCCTGGATATCAATATTCATGGCTCCTTCGAAGAGCAGTGCTGGTAAGAATAAAGTCAATAGGAGTTCGGGCGTGAGCTTAATTCCCAGAGGTATCTTAAAATAAGTTATCCCCAGCCCAGTCAAAAGAAGAGCAAGAGTATATGGCAATCTTATCCTTCTGACTGCGACAGCAACAATAGAAACAACAATAAGTAACCACACAATTGCCTCAATATTAATTGTTTGCGCTATACAGATCCCCCAATATTTCAGAAACGCACTCCTTATTAATATTTTTCGCTTTGCACAGAATCAAAACTTTTTTATAATAGCATTACAAGATAAACTATAATGGTCTTTGAAACTACTTATTCAAAAAAAGTGAAGCAAAGAATCTTGGTGCAGAATGTCCTTATTGTTGTCTGTTTGCTCTCAATTGCTGTCTTCTTCTATCTTAAACTAAGACCTAGCTTTGTGACATATGCAGTTAGAGATGAGTGCGGGCCCCTTGGGGGTACAATAAGCCATTCAATAGGAAGTGAAGATGAATGCGCCAATGCTTGTAAAGCAGCGTGCCAGTCCTATGAACAGAAATATAAAAATATGGAATTTAGCTCTAGCCCTGGAACGTGCAATAACTGTACATGCATATGCAAAGAATGAACCTATTTATTGGATTGATATTCATTTCTTTTCCTTTCTATACTCAATATATGAATAAATAACTAGATATATGCTCACTGCTAATATTGGGACAATAATAAAAAAGATTGCGTATTCCCCAGTAAAAATTCCAATGAGAGAAATCACTGCGCATGTCTGATAGGCTTTGCTTCCTAATTCATGTGTTTTGTTCCATACCTTGTCATTGCTTAATGTCCAAGGTGTTCTAATGCCAATAAACCAGTTTCTCTTGGCATGTTTCAAAAGAACACCAATGTAGTAAAAGAAAAATCCGAATGCTGGCACTATCATGCTGGTCATATTAAACCTAAAATTAAGGTTCCAGAACAAAGTCAATATATATAAGTAGAACAAAAAGGCAACCAAGAGGAATATAAAGGTCTCGTAATACTCTCTGAATTTTTCGATATTCTTCTTCAATGGGTCAATATTTGGAATGAAAATAAAGAGCAGGAACATTAATACTGAGATTAAAGGCATCAGGAACAAGCCCCAGAATTTTGACATATAGCCGTTGACCTCTCCTCTAGCATTCCAGTGCGAAGCCATTTGCTCAGGCATTCTTGGGTAGAGATATGTTGCAAGGATAAAGGAGAGTAGAATTATTGAGAGGATAGCAATATTGACTTTTTTCATATCTAATATAATGAAGAGTTAGTTTAATAATCTTTTCAAAATCAAAAGATTTATATAAAAAACTTATTTTAATTTCTTAGTAACATCGAGCGGGTGAAGGGGACAAAATTGAATAAAAGGCTTACATTTTTACTGTTTATTCTCATTTTGGCATTTACAAGTGTAAAGGCTCAGCCTGGCTATATAATATCAAACTCCGCAAAATGGCAAGATGTGTATTCGTCTATGCTTTACTCAAACCTTATCAATGTACGTGGCTATTTTTTAGTGAGTGCACGACATTCCTCGCTCTTAATTTCACAGCTTGGTCCGGATTCTGAAATACTACTAGTTAGCTCAAGAAGAGATCCCTATGCTTTTGGATATAAATCAGTTCTTGAATCCAAAGGGCATCCAACTGAGGAGATTGCATCTGATGATGTCAACCTTGAGCTCGCATCAAGGCTTGATGAGATAAATAAGTATATCATTGTTGATGATGCGTATGGCTATAATTCCTTATCTGTTGCATCTTATGCTGTCATCAACAGGATGTATGTTCTTTTTGCGAACAGGAGGAATATTAACAAAGTATATTCTTTCCTGGCAAACAGAGACATAGATGAATTATTAATATATGGTCAGGTAGACAGGGAAGTGAAAGATAGGCTGGCAGAATTTGACCCGGAGATTATCTCAACGGGGAATAGATTTGATGACAATCTGCAGATTGTTGAAAAATACCAGGAAGTATATAAGAAGCTGCATGGAGAGCCGAGAAAGCAGGCTATATTTACTAACGGCGAGTTTATTGAATCTGAAATAATGTCAGGTGTTGAACCGGTTGTGTTTATCGGAAGAGCAAATGTGCCTGACCAAGTAAGGGAATACATCCCCGCCAGCGATATTGACATTGGAATTCTGATTGGGAATGAATTAATAGGTACTGCAACCTATGTTAGAAGACAGCTTGGTATCAGCGTTTTTGTTAAATTTGCTCAGAGCGCGCGGCAGCCAACAGGACCTATCTCTGCTGTGGAGGACCTGGACAGATTCTATCTTCCGAGGTATATCCTGGACCTTGATATCTATAGGGTGAGATACAATAGACTTGCTAACAGACTTGAGGTTACATATGAGAACAAAGTGGATTTGGCCGCATACTTAAAAGGAACTATTACATTAATGTATGGTGATGAAACCCAGACAGTTGGCGATATAGACCCTGTTTTTATTGACAAAGGAGAGTTTAAGACTATTGTATATGACATTGATCCAATGAGCGGCAATATCACTGCAGAAGTATTCACAATCTATGGGGAAGCAAAGAATTCGCTTGAATATTCCCTCAGGAAAACCTTGGCAGTTGAGATTGTTGAAATTGCTGATAATTCTATGATAGAGATTTCCAGAGTTATGTATGATAAAAGAAAAGGCCAATTTCTAGTGGAAGTGGTAAATACAGGAGAAGTGGACGTATTTGTGGATCTTGAGCTCGTTGATATCCTGATAAATGACGAGCTGGTGACCTATGGAACAGAGGGGGTAGTATTTATTCAGAAAGGAGATAAATTGCTGATTCCTATTGATGTCATTATGACTGATGAAGATATTGAAAACAATCCAAGAGTAAGAATAACTGCCTACTTTGGAGAAAGGGAGAGAAGCCTCATCAATGTGCTTAGCGGCGAATACGAGTATACTCTTACTGGGTTTGGCTACCTAACAGGCCAGATAATAAAGGATCTGGGAAAACAAGCAGTCGTGTTTGGTCCATTAATAGTAATAATTATATTGCTAATACTGATACTCGGAATGAAAAAGAAATGTCCTCATTGCGGAGAGATCAATAATCTAAGGTCCAGCAAGTGCAAAAAATGTGGTGGTAAAATCTAGCTTAGGTGATATAAATCAATTATCTAATTTATTCTTTAATAGCCACCACTATTGTTAGCCTGTTGTCTGTTGTAGGCATCTTTTTTATAGCTGTCAACAGAAAGATATTTCAGAGAATTATACTCTCCTTGGTAGGTTTTTCAGCTGGAGCACTGATAGGAGGAGCTTTTCTCCACTTGATACCAGAGGCGATAGGCGATTGTGACTGTAATTACATATTTTTTTATGTTATTCTTGGAATTGCACTCTTTTTCCTCTTGGAAAGGATTTTACACTGGCACCATTGCCACGAGGGTGTCTGCGATGTACATACCTTCACTTATATGAATCTTTTTGGAGACGGACTGCATAATTTTATAGATGGATTGGTTATACTTACAGCTTTCAAACTAAGCTATTCCCTTGGCTTAACTACTACTCTCATGGTTATTACTCATGAGCTGCCACAGGAAATTGGGGACTATGCTGTTCTTATCCACGGCGGTTTTTCTAGAGTAAAAGCACTTAGTTATAATTTTTTATCAGCACTGACAGCCATACTTGGTGCTTTAGTTGGATATTTTTTATTCCCGCTGATTGGTAAATTATCAGAATTCCTGCTTCCGTTTGCAGCTGGAGGCTTTATCTATATAGCAATGTCAGATTTAGTTCCAGAGCTGCATAAAGAGAAAGATTTGTCAAAATCGCTTGTGCATTTTGGTCTGTTTAGTCTTGGAATTGGATTCATGATTCTAGTAAAAATAATTGGTGAATAAATCTCTCTTACTTTATATTTCAAATTTCCATTATTGAAATATTATTTTCAAAAATGAAAAGATTTTTATAATACAACTATAAGATAATTCCTATGGATCTCTTTAAGGGGATTATTGAGGCAAAGACTTTAGCTATATTAAGATTGTTCCTGGATTCTTCTGATGAATACTTCCATATTAATCTTGTGAGCCAGAAGACTAAGGTGCCTCTTGCAACAGCATTCCGTATTATTAAAAAACTGGAGCAACACGATTTTATTGAGCACAAGATTATCTCAAAATTCAAAATTTATAGACTCAAACCAAATAAAAAAACCAAGATATTAGGAAGATTCATAAAATGACAAAAAGGATTGGAATTATCTTATCTGCGCTCACGGTATTCTTATTCCTATTTTATACTATCTGGGCTCTTTTAAACATTTTCCAAGCAAGCATAACAGGATTTGCCACAACAGCTGATGTTCCAACTTATCTGGTAATATTAAATGTGACAAGTGCACAGTGTAATTTTACAATGGAACAGGGCTGGAATCTAGTTTCTATTCCATGTCTGCCACAGAATGAGCCGGTAGACAATGTTACCACTACTATAAACACAAGCGTTTTGTCAATCCATTCATACACTCCTGGATCCGCTGATCCATGGAACGCCTATAATCCTTCACTTCCTTGGTGGGTTGTTAATGATTTAGTTGAGTTTGACAGAAAAAAAGGATACTGGATAAATTTGAATGAAAGTGCCTTTTTTTATTTAGACAGAGGGACAGCATCACCTAATGTTATCGGTCTATCAGCAGGCTGGAACTTGGTTGGATACCCGACCATGACTATAAGAAATATTAATGATTCCCTGGCAAATATTTATCCTAATTATTTAATTGTCTATAGGTATAATACATCGGCTGATTCCTGGTTTGAGTATAACATCAGTGCTGGAGGAAATCTTTACAACTTATCACCTTATCAGGGTTATTGGGTTCAAATGAACATATCAGACACTTGGATTATTGACTGGTAGAAATGAAAATGCAGAACAACATTATCAACAGAAAAACATCTAGAGCTATTCTCACTATGTTCTTATTAACCATCGTTATATACAGTGTAAAAGCCCATCCGTACACAGACACAATCCCTTTTATCCCAACTGAATTCTACGGTACGGTGACATGGTATGATGTAAACTCAACACCCTTCCCAGTAGGTACTAAGGTTGACTCATATGCAGGAAGCCAGTGGTGCGGAACTTTCTACATTGTGAACCAAGGCTATTATGGCCTGCTTTCCTGCAATGCAGATGATCTCGACACAAATGTGACAGAAGGAGCCATCCAGGGCCAGAATATTCTCTTTAGGATTGAAAATGGAACAACTCTGGCAATTGGAGATACTGTATGGTACAGAGGTGAGTTTCACAGAGTTGATATTTATCCTGAGCCTCACTGCGGCAATGGTCATTGCGAACTTACAGAATCTTGCATAACCTGCCCCGAAGATTGTGGTGTGTGTCCTCCTGAGGGACCAGGAGAGGGCACTGGAGGGGAAGGTGGAGAAGGAGGCGGTGGAGGCGGAGGCGCGGGCGGTGGAGGCGCAGCAGGTGGTGCTGGATTAGTTGGTAGAGAAGTAAGTATGCAAGTATGCCAGGAGGACTGGATATGTACTGACTGGTTCCCTGAAGTTTGTCCAATTAATGAAACACAAACACGAATCTGCATTGATAGAAACAATTGTGGCACTGAATACAATAAGCCAGATGCTACAAGAAAATGCCAATATCTAGGTACCTGCTTTGATTTCTTTGTGAATCAGGATGAGACAGATATTGACTGTGGTGGTCTGATATGCCAGCCCTGCGACATAGGGAAACACTGTCTTTTTGACACAGACTGTAAATCAGGCTTCTGCCATCCTATCGAGGAAGTATGCAGATTGCCAACCTGCGATGATGGTTTCAAGAATCAAGGAGAAGAGGATATCGACTGCGGCGGCCCATGCCCGCCATGCCCGATGCCTCCTTTGCGTATTGAACAGCCAGGCGCAATCCTTAACTTTTTATTGATAGGCTGCGGTCCGTTTCCTTGGATATTTGTGCTTGTATCATCAATGCTATTGCTGATTATATACTTATTTTACAATTACTATATCCAGAAAATCCAGGAAACAAAGAAATTCAAGAAACTAACTAAATTAGAACAGCTGCAGAGATTATATTCAATGAAAAGAAATCTGAACATGTTAGTATTGATTGGGATTGTCTTAATGGGTGCCATTGCTCTCTACTTTTACTATCTCTGCCAAGTCATTGTCTGGATGTTTATTCTTATCCTGCTAATAATACCTCTGCTTGCTGCAGTTATTATCAAATATTTAGTATATGATGAGAAGAGAAAACAGCTAAAAATGAAACTGCTTCTGCACACCCATGAAGAGCAACTGAGAAGGATAATACAGTTGGAAAAGGAAGAGGTATCAAGACTAAGGCAGAACCTAATACCTAAGATACAAAAGCAACTTGAATCAAAAAAACTAGATAAATCTGTTCAAAATCCATTAGAAAAAATATTAAAAGTATTGCAGTCACTCGAATCAGATAATCCAATAGAGGAAAAAAAGGCCATTGATGAGATTGAAGCAATAAAAAAAGAGGAAATAACAAACAAATTCAACACAATTGATCTAAGGCAGATATATGATTCACTGCTTCTAATTCAAAGAATATATGATGATAAAAATAAGCTAAGAGAACAGCTCAAACAGGATATAGAAATTGAGCATAAGTTAGAAGAAAGTAAAGTGGTCACAGAGAAGTTCAAAGAAGATGAAATACCCTTGATACACAAAGAGGAAAAGCCGGAGGTTGGTGACAATAAAGAGGAGGAATTTATTGATAGTGAGATACAAGAAATAAAGAAAAGAGCTGTAAAGAATGAATCTATCTTCAAGAAACTCCTCCTAAGAAAAAAAAAGGATGAAGAAACTGAAACAAAAAAAGAAATACCTGGTGCTGTGACGCCTCAACAAGACAGCAGCACAGAGGCGAATAAGCAGCCTGCAAAAGAAGCTAATAAAGGAGATACTGTAGATAAAGAAGCAAGTACTGGAGAGGAAGTAGTACACAGAGACAAGATAGATGAACTTGTAGAAGAATACAACAATTATTCAAAAAGCAATGGAGAAAACGGCAAAGAAGAGCACGTAGATACAGAACAAGGTAAAAATTTTATTGTGCAAAAAGCAGCCAAACAACTTGAGAAGGAACGCGAGGAGGAAAATCTCTCTGAGAAAAAAGAAGAGCACCATGTAAATCTAATCGATTTCACAAAAGTATGTCCACCAGACAAATACTTTATTCTACACAACGGGGTAATGCTTAAGAGTATCAAAGAGCTGTATCAGGAATTAAAAATAATAAATGAAGATGTATTCAATCATCATGTAAACGCACAAAAGAATGATTTTGCCACATGGTTAAAGGATGTTTTTGAAGAACAAGAATTGGCTGAGGCTCTCCGCAATACTAAGTCAAAAAAAGAGATGATGGAAGTCCTAGAGAAATACAGAAAAGTGGAATGAAATCACTTTAAACTAAAAAAAACTTTCTGGGCCAGGTATAAAACAATGATACCATTAACAATATTATTTTTTACTCCAAGGGTAATGGTTAGAGCATAAAATCCGCATATTATATCAATCATGCTGGCAATATCCCTGCTCATTACAGTAAAGAGGGTGCCTTTTATTATGAGATAAGCTGCTACCACATAAAGCAATATATGTTTCACTCCAAAAAAAGCAGACAGGACAAACAAAATTACAGCGAGCAGATCAATTATGCCAAACAGCTTCAATAGTACCATCTAAGGCAATAATAACAATTCTTATAAAAAATTTTTTAAAGGTATTCTACTATAATATCGACAAATATTATAATTATAATTTATATTATAGAAAATGGAAAAGTATATAAATAAGATGTATTACAATTATAACATAGTAGCCATTTTTGTATACTAAGATTATATTAACTCGTGGTTTTATGGCAGAAAAAAAAAAGGTTCACCTAGCCCTTGATGAGAACACTCACATTAAGGCTAAGGTTATAGCAGTTCTCAAAAATATTACTCTTAACGAGTTTTTTGAAAAGGCAATAGAAGATGCTATAGATAAAGACAAACATATTTTGGACAAGATGAAAAAATGAAAAAATTACCAGGCTTGCTGTCTTGCATATTTTTGTTATTTGTAGGTATTGTCTACAGCCTTGGCTCAATCCAAACCCAAATAATGCATCCTTCGCAAATTGACCTATGCGGAAATTACCAGCAATATGTAACCATAACTGCAAGCAATATATATAACAAAGAGAATACAACTATTACAAATGTAGTAGCGGAATTAGTTATACCTGGCTCAGCAGGACTAAACTTTGTATCCTCAAAGTTCTTTTCAATTGGTAATATTAACGCTCTGTCCTATTCATCTTTAAATCCCTCCTGGACAATACAGTGCAACTCACCGGTTCAAGGTGTATACTCGGCTTATGTTAACTATTCCTCATCGAACAACTATAGAGGGAGTTCCATTGACGAAGTGAACACAGTATTAGTTGTTCATGAGGCAACACCACTTGATGCGGATATTAGTATTATTGAGGGAACTCCCACCACCCCCACCGAGGAAAACATACCTGTGATAGCTGATAATACTCCCACAATTGTAGTATATACTAATAGGGATGCGATATGCAAAGGCTCGCTCGATAAAGATGAGCTATATGAAGATCTTGATTTTGTCTTTTATGGAACTAGCACCTATCATAACTACACTTTTGTAAATCCAATACAAGATGGAGAGCATACTGTATTTGTACGGTGCAAGGACAGCTTGAATAATATTATGCCTGTATCATCAAAAATAAACTTTATTATAGACACAGCTCCGCCTGAAATTACTTTGCTTGCGCCACAATCAGTTGTTCTTGACACGTTCACCAAGTTTGAAATTCAGACAAATGAAGAATCAGACTGCGTATATAGTGATGATGATGATGATGATTTTGACGACATGATAGATTTCGATACTGTTACTGGAAATACTTTCACAACAACACTCTATGATGTAAGAAATGGAGAAGAAAAATACTATGTTAAATGCAAAGATTTAATCAACAACCTCGCTTCAGCATCATTCATAATAAAAATCGAAGAAGCACCAAGTGCTGAAATAATTATCAGTCAGAAACCTCCACTCAAGGAGGGCACGTATCAATTAAGGCTAATGCCTTCAAAAAAATTAAGGAGCATACCCTTTCTTTCTTATTCATTTACAGACGAGCCTAGCTTTAACAGGGAAATATCCTTAATAAAAGAGGACAGCTACTACAAAGGCTATCTGATTCTTGATTCATATGAAACAAACAGGGTCGGCTTTTTTAGGTTTGAGGGTTATGATATCAGTGGCAATAGAGGAACTGAAATTACAGAAGGTTCGTTATTCTTGGTTGACACAATCAAACCAGGACCAGTAAATAGCATAGAGATAAGTGCAGTGGCAGACGACTTCATAGCTTTACGTTGGTATTATGAAGGAGAAGAAGAGGACCACTTCATTGTCTATAAATCGACTTCATCAGGAGTTGACTATATACATAATTATGACACTGCTGCGTCTGAGGAATTTGAAGATGAGGATGTACAGCCTGGTGTTACATATTACTATAGAGTTGCTGCAGTTGACAGTGCTGGAAACATTGGGCCTTTGTCCAGAGAAATCAGTGGCACAGCAACAGGCCAGGCGCAAGAAACACAGAGCACAGTTCAAGTGGATAAACCAAAAACAGATACCTTATATCAATATAATAAGACTCTTAAAAGCATTGAATCATTGTATATTGATATTGAGTGGGCAAAAAATAATCTTAATGAGCTAAGGACAAAAGAGTCAGCAGTGGATGAGCTTAATCTGTTGAAAGACATTAGTGATGCAAGTGAGGAACTTGATAAGCTGAAAAACCAGCTCAATAATGTATTTAGATTATCTCCTACAGATACAGAACTGAAACAAGTTATAACAAAAGCCGAGCAAAGTCTTGCCACAATCAAAAAAACTACTCCGCAGAAAATTGAGGTCAGCAAGAAATCGACACAGGTGCAGCCGAATGATGAGATGTCTATTGACACAGCAATTCAAGAACTGCTTAAAAATACCAATTATACCGAAAAACAGATTAGAAAATATGCTGAGGTGAATAATGAGATCCAATCAGATGTTAAGGTTGAATCGGAAATTAAAACGCTGACAATTGAATATCTTAATGGTGATTCATCAGTTCAAACATTTATTATTAAGAAAGTAAGCTATGAAAGTCCCGACTCTTTAAATAGTGTGAAACTTGTTGAGATAATCCCGAAAACCGTTGCCTCAGATATCTCAACTATTGACTTCAGAACACCTGATTATATTATAGTTAATGAGGATCCGGTCGTGATGTGGGACTTGGATCAGCTCAGCTATGAAAAGAGAGAGTTGCAATACATAATCTTCTCAGAAGATAAATCTGAGTCTGCAAAAAGCGCCAGAACAATTGTTCTTCTTAATCCAGAGGATGCAATTGAAGATGATGGAAATATAATCACTGGTTTCACTACACTTATTTCAGGGATTACTGCTTTTAGTGTAATTCAAAGTGTTGGCATATTTATTGGCATTTTATTGGTAATCGGACTACTGCTTTATTATATTATTGTCGTAAAGGAAGTGCCTATGCCTGCTATTACAAACAGAATTAATATATTCAAAAAAAATGAGGAAGTTCAAAAAATAGATGATAATCTTATTACCTCTCCCCATCATTATTTTTACCTTCAGAATGGAGATGTCATAAGGAGTCTGAGTGAGCTGCTTGCTGTAGTATCTCAGCTCGAAGATGTTATATATTATTATCATGCCAATGACCAAAAAAATGATTTTGTCAATTGGATTCGTGCAGTGTTTAATAAGAATGATTTAGCTGATGCTCTTCAAAATGCCAAATCAAGAGAAGAATTTGTAAATTTACTTCAAAAATACCTATTATGAAAATTGGGAGGGATTCATGATGAAACTTAGGAGAAAGGAAGGAGTAGTATTAGCTTTGCTTGCACTCTATTCGCTTGTCTTTGCCTGGATATTTATTGGCATGGGCCCGTATCTTAGCATAGCAGACATTAATGATACAGCAGAAATCAATACAACCGTAAATATTACGAACTCTGCTCCTGAAGTCAGAGAGGTCTTTCTGCCGACGACCATATCACTTGAAGCTTATGGAAACAGGACTGTGCAATGTAATGTTACTGTGTATGACTATGACAATAATGTGGATAGGGTGAATGCCACCCTTTACTATTACCTGAACAATTCGAATGATCAAGATGACAATAACGTCCATTATTCAAATGCTTCTTGTGTAAACGTTACTGGTGATGGTGTTGCCAGGAATTTCACTTGCACATTTTCTGTTGCATTCTACGCAAATAATGGTACCTGGTATTGTAATGCTACAGCGGCTGATGATTATGATGCTACAGGTGACAATCGTTCAAATGCAGCTATAGTAAACTCTCTTGTAGCCATATATGTGCCAGGGATTATTGATTTTGGCGAAATGACCAAAGGAGATATAACTATTACACCTGTGGAGGCCAATCTCACTAATGCAGGTAACAGGCGAATCAACATTAGTGTGGAAGGATGGGGAGAATCCAAGGCAGACGGATTAGCGATGAACTGCACTTACGGAAATATAGCGAGGCAGTATGAGAAATATAACATCACAAGTGAACCTTATACAAGTATGTATGAGCTTCAGACATCTCCCACAATGATTCCTGATTTTTATATTCTTAAAAGGACATCAGCATCCTCAGATTCGACGAATAAAACATACTGGAGGCTGGAGATTCCCTCAGGAGCAGGAGGTATCTGCACAGGCAAAGTACTTTTTACAGCAAGTGATTATTCAGGCTAAAAGCTATTCCAAATATTGCAGCAATATTTTACAAACCAAGCATATATCCAACAATCTTTTCTTCGCTTTTTTCTTGTTTTCAAGCAGGTATAGCGACTAACAATCCAAAGATTTATATAGGAGAAACGCAACTATTTTCTTATATCTTACTGGGGTGATTTTGTCATTAGAATAATTAGCGATTTTGAGAGATTATTCTGGAGTGTGTATTTTATTTTTAATATAGGATACTCAATAAAGGACTAAGTATAACCACTGTTTAACAAGGAAATAATATGAAGTTAAGGAAGATTTTCTTAGTTATAGGAACATTTTTAGCTGCAGCTATAATACTCTCCTCTTCACAAAGCGATCAAAAGGCAATCTTCCTTGACAAGGAAAATTATGGACTCTATGAAATAGTACAGGTACATCTGAATTATAGTAATTTTAAAAACACCAGACTGGAAATTAGTTCCCAGGCTAAAAAGTTTGTTTACCCTAATCCAGTCAACATAATAAAATATGTCCCTAGTATATATGGTACATATAATATTAGCTTTTTTAAGGACTCTGTTCTTATTGACAGTACAGAATTCCACGTTATTAGTGAGGATATGGAAAGAGAGACAGATTTTGAAAAACCTAAAATTGTTATCTCAACAGACAAACAGCAATATGATTTAAATGAGCTAATTGTTATTATGATTTGCGGTGGAGACGATTTTACAGGTTACGAACTTGAACATATTGATAATCAAAGGACATACAAATTTTTTGATTTAGATAGTAGTCCAATAAGAATTTTAGCATCAAATCCAGGCAAGCACTTAGTCATTCTTACTAGAAACAATGAAGTCGTATCAGAGACTTCTTTTTATGTCAACGGCAGCTTATCATCAGTATTGAGTGATGAGACTAAGAAGTTGGAACAAAAATTGTCTACAGAGAATAAATCTGAAGATGTGTCTCTTGGAGTAATTACTTCTGAGAATGTCACACAGGAACAACTGCCTTTTAAACTGGTCAATGCTAAGAACCAGTCAAGGAAATTTACAATAGTGTCTGCTACTCTTAAGGAGGGTGCTTCGTTGACTCTTCAGCAAAAAAAATTACACAAGGTTATTATTTCAATTGAAGAATCTTCTATTAAAAGAATTGAATTCAACAACTTAAATGTTGATGGAGATTTGACTTTAGGACTAGATGAAATTGATGATTCTTTCTTTGTTAACAATAAAAAGACTGTTAGTTCTTATGCCTTAGATCCTGCTCAATTATCATTTGAAGACGCATTAGTTACAGTGACAGCGAGAGGAACAGAGCTATGGAAGTGCAAAGACTGGAATTTTGCTCAGCAAGCCTGCCTTGGGTCTTGGGTAAAAATTAAGGACATCACTCCAGGCAAGAATTATTCGTTCTTATTAACAACCCAAGATCCGGGCTTTGCTGAGACAGGTATTGCAACAGTTAATACAAACAAACCAATCTATCATACTAGTGAGACCGCAGAGATTATTATGGTTGTCCTAGACAATAAGGGGCATTTAGTGGACAATGCTGAAGTACATATAAATATAACCACTCCAAATAATATTACTTTTACTTTTGCAACTCAGGATAATGAGGTTATCAAAACACAAAGGGGGATATATGAAATTAGTTTCTCTTATACCAATACTGAAGGGAATTATTCAATGTTTGTTACAGCTGTTGGCAATAATGTCAATCAGACCATGAGCTCATATTTCTTTGTTAAAGACTTTTATGAGTTTGATATCATAAGAGAAACGCCGGCAGTTACAGATCCTTGGAGGGGAGCATTTGAATCAAAAGTGAAGATAGTCCCTTTTAACTATGAAGGTGAGTATAGTTTTACCGAGGTTCTGCCATCAAGTTTTGAGGTTAGTAATTTCGGGGACGCAATACAAAGCATAACAGGTAACTCAGTCTTATTAACATGGACTAATCTACAGAGTAACTCAATTGTTTCTTACACTGCACTGCCGCCTAAAAAAAGCCCGGAACTATATGCAATAGGTCCATCTTATATAACCTATAACTCTCAAAAATTTTATGAGGCAAGGTCTTGGTATTTAGCAATTGACCCAACAGTTTACTTTAGAATTGAGGCTCAAAGATTAGATAATGTGGGAGAAAATTGGATACAAGTCAATTTCTCAAATGCATATTATGATCCAATTGTTATAGCTACTCTGGAAATATCTTCTTCCCAGACCCCTAGCGATACACCAACAGGCGTAAGAATAACCAACGTTTCATCTACAAGTGTTGAAATAAGAGCTATGAAAGTATCTGAAAACGGCACCCAGTCAGTTGCTCCAGATAACACTGTTTTTCTGATGGTTGCAGAATCAGGATATTGGGATATTTCCGGTTTTCCCACAATTGAAGCTGGAGAACACACAACATCAAATATTGCATACAAGACTAGTTGGACTGCGGATCCAATAACTATGGATGCAGGATGGGCTGGTAATGCTGAGTTCTTTCATAATCCTGTTACAACAAACGATCTGGATTTTATTGAAACATATGCCCGGGGAAGCGCTCAAGCTGATGCGCCAACTGTTACTAACTTCAATCTTGCATTAAATGCTATGGAGATAGATAAGGAATTTACTCATTCAAGCGAGACAGTCCATTATATTGTTATAGAGAGAACAAGCGGTTCTTTTATAGATGGGGGCGGCAGAAGCATTGAATACTCTGTGGAAAGATCAGCTGACCAAATACAGCAATACGGCTCAGGAAATAATCCTGAACCCCACAGCCTTAGCCAGACACCTGCCTGGGGCATAGTAGATATGATAGGTGAAGACGGCGGCGACGGCCACTTTGATAACTGGGAGGATTCCCCTTTCGGAGCCTCTAATGTTGTCCCTTATTCTCAGGAAGATGTGTACAGAGACACGGAAACAACTCACACTGCTGAGGAGGTCAGCTTTTTTATTGTAAATGATACTTTCTATTACGATCAGAACAAGCCGCCTAATGTTACTTCCTTGAATTATCCGCCTAACGGAGCAAATATTTCGTCCCCTGTCGATTTTAATTTTACAGTTGTTGATGATTTTGGTATTGAGAACTGCAGCCTCTACATGAACATCTCCGGCTGGACAATCCAGGGCAGTAATTCAAATGTACTGAACAATACTAATACAAACATTACAATTAGTGTGCCGGATGGCCGTTATAGATGGAATGTAAAATGTATTGATGATGCACTTCCATTCAAGTATGGCTGGCATGATGTAAACTACACTATAACCGCGGATTCCTCTGCTCCAAATGTTACTAATCTACAGTTTAATCCAAGCTCACAGATTGTAAATCTTCCTGTAAACATCACAGTTGATATAACTGAATTTATTGGTACCGATGCTGTAATTGCAAAAATCGTCCTGCCAAATTCCACTCAGTTTAATCTCACTATGAGCGATACTGAGGGAGACGGGGTATTTAATCTTACTTTTGTGTATACCGGTCTTGTTGGCCAGTATAATGTTACCATATTAGCTAACGACACCCTGGGAAGCCTGAATGACACTGTGACTGCCGGATTTAATGTCTCTCTTGAAGATCTGTCTCTAGTGACAGACAAACCTGAATATGTTGTCGGAGAAATGGTCTACATATTCGGAACCGGGTTTAATTACACTGAGAATATCACATTAGTAATCTATAATCCTACAAACGACCCAGTCAATGAATCGTTGTATCCAAAAGACGTAATCTCAAACTTGACTGGCGGTATAAATGATTCATGGTATATCCCAACAGATCAGATGCTTGGTACTTATCGCATAAATGCCACGGATAAAACTAACCCCGGGAGGTCTATTGAGGTTACATTTGAGATAGTATCAGCGATAATCACAACTGACCAGTCAGGCTATGAGCAGGGCAACTGGGCTAATATTACTGGCTATAACTGGGATAGCGGGGTTAATGTTACTATGAACATTACCGATGAAAATGGCCGACTAGTCTATGGGCCGGTAAATGTGACCAGCAATGCTTCCGGCTGGATAAATGATTCCTGGTTTGTTCCTTACAACGCAACAATTGGAGATCATATTATAGCGGCTTATGAACCTTCTTATCCTGCTAAACTGGATGATTACACTTTCGCAGTAACGGCCAGGACTGTGACTCTATCAGTAGATTATCCTTGGTACAAGGAAGGAGAACAGATTAATATAACTGGAACTGGATTTTCACCAAATGCTAATATTACAATCAATATATTTAATAGTACTGGTCAGTCTGTGTCTGGATACCCGGGAGATGTAACCAGCAATTCAACCGGGCACATAAACTGCAGTATTATTATGTCTGGTTTACCAGAAGGAACCTACACAATAAACGCAACTGACCAGAATTACACTAATCTCAATGCTTATACAACCTTTGAGGTAGTTGTTGCGCAGATACTCGCGGACAAATCTAGTTATAATGATGGCGAGACAGTATACTTGACCGGTAGCTACTGGGACCGTTTTGTTAATGTCACAATTGATATTGTTAATATAACCGGACAATCAGAAACAGGTTATCCTCAAAATGTTTCAAGCAATATCACGGGCGGTTTTGATCATACATGGGTGGCCAGAGCTATAGGACTTACAGAAGTAGTCTATAATGTTAGTGCATGGCAACCAGACGATGTTACAGAGGATGCTTCAACAAATTTTTCAGTTTTTAGGCAGGCAGTGATAGAAACTGACAAAAACTTCTATGTACAAAAAGAGGTCGTAAATATCACAGGAAGACTATATATGCCAAATGACTATATAACTCTTTGGATAAAAAGCCTGAATAATGGCGGTACTGCTCTTGGTTACCCAAAAATTCTCCCGACAGATACAGGCGGAAATCTGGATCATTTATTCAATATTAGCATTTATTGTGAGGGAGAGTACACTGTAATTGGCACAGACCAGACTTTTCCTGTCCTGCTTAATGATAGTAAAAATTTTACAGTCAGACCGTGGTGGAACTCGTCCTGGGAAAAAAGGAGGCCTATTATGCTGACTAACCCTGATAATGAAGACTATGCAGAGATAGGAATTGAGTTGAATATTACTGGACTGGATGGGTATGTCTCGAGCTGCATGGATGAATTAAGGATTATTTCAACAATGACAGGTCAAATAATTAACCTAAATCATCTTGGCGGTGATGACAGCACTTATTGTGAAGTGCGTTTCATTGCAAATATTAGTGCAAATGCAGTAAATGAGAGCAACTATTATGTTTATTACAATAACTCCCAGGCAGCATATCCGAATTACACGAATATTATTCTGCCATATGGTACTGGGAAGGATGGTGATTTGCTGGTCTCTTCACTGGATACTATTATCAACAACTATACATTCATAAACCAGAATCAGAGCGCAGGAAGTTGGAATATTAGTGTGAATGATTCTTCTGAATTCAGTGTTGGTGACGAAATATTATTAATTCAGGTCCAGAACGGGACCACTGCCTGCGGTGCAGGGGATTATGAATTTCATATAATAAAGGCAATCTGCGGGAATAACCTGACACTCACAACCCCGATTGAGAATGATTACTGTTACAATAACCCTAATACAGTTTCAACAGACTGTACAGACACTATAAGCGGATTTGATTCAGCTTTAGCACAGGTTGTCAAGGTTCCCCATTACAGAAATGTCACTGTTCAAAGCAGTGCTTCTATTACTGCTCCTAACTGGACAGGATACGAGGGGGGAATTCTGGTTTTCAGGGTTCTTGGCAATACTACTGTTTTTGGAGAGATAAATGTAACCGGCAGAGGTTTTCGCGGAGGACAGGACGGGACTAATGATGATTCTGAGGGCGGAACCGGTGAAGGCATAGCAGGATGGGGGTATAACCCTGAGGCAGGGGACTACCCCTCAGGGGACTGGGAAGTTTCAGGGGACTGCATGCAGGACCCGAATGGCATCGGCGGAGCAGGTTCATGGTGCAGTAATGATAACGGCGGAGACCCGGGTGCTGGGGGGGGTTATGGAACAGTTGGACAGTCTGTAGTTCAAGACCAAGGACAATCTCTGTCTGAAGGAGGTGTAGAAATTGGTTATTCTGATTTGTCAAGAATGTATTTTGGAGGTGGAGGGGGAGCTGGAAGCGATAACGACAATGCCAATCCAGAAGGGGACGGTGGCCGTGGAGGGGGAATAATCTACATTGTCTCGAAGAATCTGGACGGGAGCATAATCTCATCTGATGGCCACGAGGGATATGGTGACTCAGGTGTTACTACTTCTGCAACAGGAGGCGGGGGGGCTGGCGGAACAATCTGGCTGAGTGCAAATAATCTAGTCTTTCAGACAGTTAGTGCCTCCGGCGGCTTAGGAGGCGATGATGGAAGTGAACCAGGAGGAATAGGGGGAAATGGAAGGATAAGGCTGGATTACAACACAAAAACAGGCACGTCTAACCCCAACCCAGGCTATGAGGGTTCAGCTCCAACACAATATTACTCAACAGATGTTGATGCCATAGTAGGATCTGTTCAGCAATACTTTATCTGTGAACCAATTGATGCAGTGACGCCAAATATCACAGTTAACTCGCCCCCCAATTATTACAATACAACCGACTCAACACCAGAAATAAATTTCACAATAACAGATGATTTAGACACTATCTTGAATTATACTGTCTTTATTGATTATATTGTTAATGGACAAAATGGTACTGTGAACAATGGAACTTCAAAAACACTGAATATATCCACTTTGACACAAGGACCACATACAATACTTATTGAAGGAAAAGATGATTATTCAAATGCAAAGAATTCTTCTGTCTTATACATAACAATTGATTATACAGGTCCCAGCACCAATATTACTGATCCTATCAACTTTACAAACACTTCTGAAGATACATATACGGTAGTGGCAAATGCAGCAGACCAATACCTATATGTTGATACAACTACCTTCTTATATAGGGAAAATAATACTGCTTCATGGAAACCGGCGTGCAATGACCACCAAGTAATTGGCGGATCCGCACAGTGCATATGGGATCTGACATTGTTGACAGATGGCGACTCATATCAACTAAGGGCCTACTCGAATGACACTCTTGGCAATGTTGGGGATAATTATACGGTCTACAATCTTACAATTGACCGGCAGGGTCCAATATCAAATTTGACTGCTCCAGTGAATTATACAAATATAACCTCTGATTATAATGTTGTTGCGGTTTCTTCAGATTTGTACTCAGGGATTGATACTGTAGTATTTGAATACAGAGAAAATTCAACCACCACATGGAAGTTGATTGGAAAAGACGAGCAAGCACCTTATTCCTCAACATGGCATATCTCTTCTCTTCCAGATGGAAACACATACCAGATTAGGGCTTATGCAAATGACACCCTCGGCAATATTGGGAATTATGATGTAAGCTATAATATAACCCTGGATAGAACACCGCCCAATATTCAAAATCTGCAGGCAGTACCTTCTCCTCAAAAACTTGGTTTAGGAGTTGATATAACTGCAAATATCACAGATCTCTACAGTCAAATCAGTAATGTTGAAGCAAGAATTGTCCTGCCGAACTCATCACAAATTAACCTAACCATGACTGATCCGGAGAGCGATTCTGTTTACAATGCCCATTTTACAGGAACCCTTATTATTGGCATGTATAATGTCACCATTTTTGTCAATGATTCTCTTGGGAATTCAAACATATCTGAAAAAATAAATTTTGCAGTAGAATATTATACACTCTCGCTTTCGACTGATAAAGAAAGCTATATTGTACAAGAAACAGTTTATGTTGTTGGAAGAGGGTTTTCATCTTACTCAAATATAACAGTGAATGTATTTAATTCCACTGGACAGAGTATTGGGGTATATCCTTATGATATATTGTCAAATGCAACTGGAGACATTAACAACTCTTGGTATATCCCTTTTGGCCAGACATTGGGAGCTTATACAATAAATGCTACAGATAAAGAGGATAGTTCACGTTCCATCATAACAACTTTTGATATAGTAACAGCAGTAATTGAATCAGATAAATGGATTTACCAACAAGGCGAAATGGTGAATATTACCGGCTATAACTGGGATCCTGGGTTTGATGTCACTATCAACATTACAGACCAAAATGGACAATTAGCCTATGGCCCCATTAATGTTACTGGCAATGCTTCTGGTTGGATAAATCATTCGTGGTTCAGTGACTATAATGCCACTCTCGGTGTCCATACAATCTATGCTTACGAGCCAAGTGCTCCAAGCAAAAATGATGACTACAGTTTTACTATAACTCAGAGACCTGTTTATTTGCAGCTTGACTACCCTTGGTACAAAGAGGGGCAGCAAGTAAATATTACAGGATTTGGGTTTTCTCCATATACCAATGTAACAATTAAAGTCTATAATTCAACAGGACAATCGATTTCTGATTACCCTAAAAATATATCAAGTAATAATACTGGAGCTATTAACAATTCTTTCACAATAAACAATCTTCAGCTTGGGAATTACACCATAAATGCATCTGATATTATGTATGAGAACCTCAATAATTACACCCTATTTGAGATTGTAAACCAGACACTATCAACAAATAAAAATCAATATGTGAATGGAGAAAATGTGCTAATCATTGGTCAATATTGGTCGCGACTAACTAATATAACTGTTCTTATTATTAATTCTACAGGACAATCTCTACCAGGATACCCAAAAAATGTCACAACAACTGCTAATGGAATTCTTAGTGACTCATGTCTTGCTGAGACTTTGATACAAGGAACAGAGCTGTTTAATTTGACTGCCTATAATCCATATACTCCCTCAGAAAATGCCTCAACTAATTTTACAGTCATGAGAGTGGCAATTCTTGATACTGACAAGAATGAATATCATCAGTATGAGTTAGTTAACATAACAGGTCTTTACTACACTAATCATGGCGAAGTCCAGCTAATTATTAGAACACTTGATGGAACAAAATATGCTTACTACTATCCAAAAACAATAATGGCCGACTCAGAAGGAGAGATTAATCATTTATTCAACAATACAGATATTTGTTCTGGGGAATACATTGTTGAAGCACACGACTTGACAGTATCTTCATTAGCAGCAAATGCAACCTTTAATATTACAATCCTTAAAGACAACTCCTCACTACAGACTGCAAATAGTTCAGCCCCATATGGAAGCTATAACCTTTATGCAGGACCCTATGTTAATACAACTGCTTCTGATAATAAATGGGAATACCTCGGAGGAGAGGACTATGGTCAGACAACAGGAAATTTTGACGCTTTTATTAATTATAGCTTTAACATTTCTGAGCTTGGTCTTTCAATAAACAGAATTCAGAATCTATCCTTTAAAATTGAATACTGTCATTCCGGAGACACTGCCAATCCTGAATGTAACCAGCTAAATGAGCAGCATGAAGGTGTTGCTAATGGCCCGCAAAGCATCGGAATTTACAATTTCTCAGGAGGTTCGTGGCTGAACATATCTGAGCTACCAGTTGACAATGATACAAATAATGAGCAGAACCATTCTTTTTACACTGATAACTCACTACTGGATTGTATTCAGAATAATATTGTTATGATACGGTTTGAAGTTGATTTCAACCAAACAGGCTATCAGGATGACATTCTTGTTATTGATTTTCTTCAATTGAATATTTCTTATGGATCTGAGGATCCAGAAGCTGCCTGCACAGATTATGACGATAAATTTTTGCAGGTTATCAATTATAATGAGTTTTTTGTGATTATCGAAGATACGCAGATTGAGATATATAATTTCTCCAACAACAATCTACTGGACTCGGATAATGGGACGTATTTTAGATACCTTCCATTGGAACAATTAAAAGTTCATGTATTTGCTCCTCTTTCAATAGATAACATCACTTACACTATCTTTGATTTGAATTATTCAAGCAGTGTTAACTTAACTTCAGAAGTGATTGAAAATTATTCTTATACCCTGCCCAGTCTTATTACCAATGTTACATCGATAGTGGCTGTCAACGACACTTTAATCCAGTATAACAAGACACAGTTAAAAATCCCAACACAGGGTCTAGAAGTAAATACAATATTACACTGTCTGGACTTTGATTATTCAAATGCCCAATGTCAGCAATGGGAACTGGATGAAACTGGTGACTTTGAGTACTATAATGACTCTTCATATATCTATTTTAATGTTTCTTCCTTTGATGCTTTTGGAGGTGGCCCGGGGGATACGTTGCCCAATTTAACTTCAATTAACATCTATAATGTAACTGGTCTAAGTGGCACACATAAAGGCGGCACTTTGATTGGGCAGGGGCTCAATGAGACCTTTTATCTAACACCAAACAACCTTTACAGAGCAGAATTTGTTATAATAAATGATGGGCGTAAATGGATAATAGGCGAAGAAGACACTGCGTATCATAACGGGCTGAATCAAAGCTGGGATATTACCTGGGGAGACATCTGGTATGTGGACGGAGCTAATGCCACAAATTTCACTGGAGGCAACTTCAGCAATGGCAAAGTCAGTTGGAACCTAAGCTTAGGCGGAACATACGATTCTGGAGACACAGGCGCATTTTACTATGTTGTGAATATTACTACAACACACTCTAAGAACTATTCTGTATACTTTTACTTGAATGATACTTCAAAAAATAGCGGCAGTACAGATAACTCTGCTTACTTTGTTAGAGATATTTTTGGACCAGGAATTACTTTAAATAATCCGGGCAATGAGTATAATTTTTCAGCAGGCCCAATTAATTTCAATTGGACAGCCAAGGATAATGGACCAGATAATTTAAGTTGTGATATATTGATTAATGATGTTATTAACCAGACTAACATTACCAGCGAGAATAATGTTCCTAGAGACTACTCTGTCGATAATTTTAAGTCCGGAAAGTATAATTGGAGTATTAACTGTACTGATACAAGCGGGAATTTTAACATAAGCGACACAATAAACTTCACAGTGATTGAAGGTCCATTTGATATTTCTATTAGTATAAGCAGTGACAATCATAGTATTGACCTGAATTGGAGCAGCGCAGCATATGCGATTTCATACAATTTGTATATCATAACAAACTACTCCCAGAACTTTTCATCAATACCAAATGCTACAGGAATCACTGATTTGAATTGGACAGATTCTGCTGCGAACCTCTCTTTTGAAAGATATTACAAAATAGGAGCAGTCAGAGGCAGTGCTATTGCTGTCAGTGATAAGACAGCAGGGATGCACAAAAAAGAGCTTGATATTAACTGGAATTTACTAAGTATACCATTTGAGCAACCAAATTGGTTGCTTTACAATGGAACAAATAATGGCAGAGACATCTTTACTGAACCAGGCAATTGTCTTATCTCTCTTTGGAGATTAAATGCATCAAACCAATCATTTGAAAGGACAGACTATGATGGCACAGTATGGTTGCCAGCTACAGGTTCAGAAAAATTTACTGGGATAGAGCCAGCTCGTGGATATTGGTTTGAAACTAATCAGCCCTGTAATGTCACTTTTGTTGGGGTTGTCCCTGAATACAATATATCTGTTGACCTTAAGGAGTATTTTAATGTTGTGGGATGGTTTTCTGGAAAGACAGCATTACTTGGAGATGAGACAATACAAAAACCAATAGATGTAGCTCCCTCAGATAGTGTGTGGATCATACATCGCTATGATGAAATAACTGACTGGTTTGAGGTTACAGTGCACTGGTCAGGTTATGGATGGGTGCCAGCATGGAACAACACAAATTTTACATCAATTCAACCGTTCAAGGGTTATTATTTTGATGCGGTTGAAGACGCAATATGGAATCTTAATCCGGAGATTGGAACTTAAAAATGAAAAAAAGGCTAGTAAAATCTAATTTGTTAAACATAGGAAAATTGATTTTAATCTTTATGAATTTAATTTTTCTATCTACTTCTGTATTTGCTGTGCCGCTGCCTCATGGTATTGATGGGACTGTTTATGAGTTGGATGGGATTACCCAAGTACCTTCAACAGTCATGTTCAGTGTCAATGATACAACATCAGGCTATTTTATCAGCGGCTATGTTGGTAGAGGAAAAAACACTGGAAAATATTCTGTTGTTATAAATGGAGAGGATAATGATGTTATTGAGATTATGGCATGGAACAGAGAACATATTGCTAACAGAACTGTTGTTTTGAAAGGAGTAATGCACAATATCAGTCTTACTCTGAATATGACCTATGCAAACAATGCCCCGAATATCACATCTACTCCTGTTGTTAATGCAACAGTTGGAGTACTTTATTGGTATGATGTTGAGGCTGTCGATGCAGATAATGACATACTAAATTATTCTTTATTACACAAACCAGACGGAATGAACATGGACTCTTATACAGGAGTTATTACTTGGACACCTACGTTTTCCCAAGTTGGTGAAAATAATATCACTGTTAGAGTAAGTGACGGTTTTGCACATACAGAGCAAAGTTTTTGTATATATGTTAATCAAGTAATTAATCATAATCCAGAAATAGTCTCTGAACCTATCCTTACTGTTACCGAAGATACCTCTTATAAATATCAGGTAGAGGCTTTTGATGAGGACAATGACACACTTCGATACTATCTTATAGCACGTCCTGTAGGCATGAGTATCAACCAGACAGATGGGATGATAAATTGGCTGCCAACAAATGATAATGTTGGTTCACATTATATTATGATACTTGTCATAGATAGCATGTTTGGTTCTGCCACACAGGAATACAACTTAACTGTTCTTAATGTTAATGACCCCCCTGAGATTGTCTCAGAGCCAAAAACTACTGCTTACCTTCAAAGACTCTATTTTTACGATGTAGATGCTGTTGATCCAGATAATGACAACCTTGTCTATTCACTGCTGGAGTCTCCTGATGGAATGAGGATCAATAGAAAGACAGGGTGGCTTATGTGGGTGCCAAGGACAAACCCAAATACTTGGCATAAAGTGATTGTTCAGGCATCAGATGGTGAATTTAGTGCTACCCAGGAATTTGAAATTTATGTTATTAGAACCAAAAAAAATTGGTTCAAAAAGGAGAAAAATATTTTTACTGTCTCCCCAGAAGAAGACATGGCAGTTGTTAATGTGAAATTCTATACAGAACAGGATTTAGAGGATATGGATATTAATATTGGTATCCTTTCGCAAAAACCAAAGGAAATTGAGAGTATACCAAAAAAGGTCTACAAATATCTTAGATTTGAAAAAGATAGAGAGTTTGATTTTGACAAGGTAATAATAGAGTTTAAAGTGCTTAATGGATGGCTGAATGACTATAAAATCTACCCGGAGGATATTACCCTCTACAGGTACTTGAACGATTGGACACCACTTTCAACTAAATTAACATCAATTGAAAATGAGTACACATACTATGAAGCGGAATCATCTGGCTTTAGTTATTTTGCCATAATTGCTGAAAAAGCTGAATATGCTGAACCTGAGATAGATGAGGATGCCTTACTAAAGAATCCATTTGTGATCCTTGGTGAAGTCTATTATAAAGATGGTGAGCCATTAGATGAAAACATGGAATTCAGCCTAGTAAATAACAGAACTAAGCAGGAAGTGCATGGAGAAACCGGTTTACCCAACTCAAATAATTACCAGGCAGTTATCCATGGCAACAAGGATGATATTGCTGTGATCTCTATGGGTGAGAATGATCAAAAGGTAATATCATTAATAAAATTAACAGGGGATGTAATTAAAAAAGACATTCTGCTTAATATCACCAAAGAAGAGTATCAAAAACTTAAAAAAAGATTATCTAACAAAATATTAATAATCAGTATAGTATTATTAAACCTCGGGGTGCTAGCTGTCGTTGGTTATAGGACATTTAAAAATGAGAAATAATTACTTTTGTGCGTTGTGTGTAGTACTAGTTATAGTCTTTTCCAGGCTGGTTGCTAGCCCGCCTCCTGAGCCGAAGACAGTGTATGGAACAGTATACATGTCAGATGAAGTTACACAAGCGCCCTCTGGTACAGATATTATGATAAACAACACAAATCTGTCTCAGGTTACTTATGCAAAAACATATGGTCCTCCAACCCAGACAGGCAGATATTCTGCAGTTATACTTGCTTCTGAAGGAGACTTGATATATGTGAGGGCATGGAATGCTACCCAGTATGGTTATAATACAGGTACAATGGGCCCAACAAGAGTTAATGTTGATATAACTCTCAATATTTCTCGTCCAAGTGAAACCAATGTTACAATTACAGTGCCCCAAGACCATTCATTTTATAATATGGGCGCTGACTTTAATGTAACTGCATTTATTCAAGTCTTGGGAAATAATGGCTTGGATTGTAATGCCACCATTAGCTTTTCCAATAGCAGTGTAATTGTCTTATTTTCAGGCGAAAACAATGATATTGATCTAGGTAATATCTTGCTTTGGGATTCTGTTACTGTTGTATGGAATGTTACTGCAAATCAAACAGGTTTTACTAATATCGCAGTAGATGCTTCTTGCGGCTCGGACGGTATAAATCTTGAAGGATTAAATAGTGATACTGTTATAAATATCTCTTCTTCAGACTATCTTGCCCCAAACATTACCTTGATTGCACCAGAAAATAACACAAGGCAGAACAACCCAGTCGTCTTCTATTACAATGTAACTGATGGTTCTCCTATTATGAACTGTTCTCTTATAGTTGATAATGTTATTGTTGCTACCACACCGAATCCCTTGAGAAATGCCTTATTAAATTTTACTCAGACAATATCCACTAAGAACAACTGGTGGGCTATAAATTGCACAGATTCTTCCTCAAGTCATAATACAGGCAGTGCAGGCTTTTATAACCTCACAATCAATAGTTTTCCTAGTGTTTCAGTAATAGATATCCTGGATCCAATAGACCTGTTTGCTGCATCTGCAAGAACTATTATATGTAATGGGACAATTTTTGATGAGGACGGATATCCTGATATAGCAAATGTGAATGCTACCCTTTTCAACATAGATTATGGCAGTTATCATGAGGATAGTGATAATAATAGTATACACTACACAGATACAAGCTGCACTATTTATAATCAAGTGGGGAATATGGCTGACTTTAATTGTAGTTTTGATGTGGTGTACTATGCCTTAAACGGAAGCTGGGTTTGTAATGTTACTGTGGGTGATTTGATAAATGCCAGTAACAGTTCTGAGGTTTATGCAACAGTTAATGAATTACTGGCAATAGGTGCAGATCCCTCCTTTATTAACTATGGTGATTTGGGGATAACAGAGGAGTCTCCAATGGATCTGATTGTAAATATCACCAACTATGGGAACATACTGTTGGATTTGGAGCTGTATGGTTATGCAATCGATGACAATGATGGGCTGGCAATGAATTGTACAAAAAGCAATATCTCTGTTGACTGGGAAAGATTTGATTTGGATTCTGGAACAGACTATGCTCTGATGACAGCTTTGCAGAACAAGTCTTCTCCAAATTCAATTAATTTTAACCTCCCGCCAAGAACAGAGATTCAGGAATCTGCTAAGGAAACATATTGGAAGTTGAAAATTCCAGAATTGACAGGCGGTATTTGCAATGGGAAGATAGTTTTTACAGCTGTCCCAGACTGATTCTTTGCGGTGTTTTTTACAGTTTCTCGTCTAATGAATGTTTAAATAATTAATTAAATAGTTATGTTAATTAGATAGTGTATTAAATTATTTCAAGTAAATTATAATATTTTAAAAATAATAATCTTAAATTACATATAAATAAATTTAAGATATTATTAATTATGGATAATAACTTTAACAATTATATAATCTAGTATACATGCTTATTTCTAGTAGTTAATTAAAAAAACGAAATGTTTAAATACTAGTTGTATAATTATATTACTTAACATACAAATTTGTATACTAATGGGGTTAAAATAACAAAAAGGGGAAAAGGATACAACAATGGAGCTAGAGTCTTTATTTAGCAGTACACGGTGGGAAATTCTAAAAGCATTATCCAAAAAAAGTTATTCTCCTATTGAACTTTCTGAACTCCTAAACACAACCCCAGCAAATATCAGCCAGCAGTTAAGACTGCTTGAATTGGCGGGGTTAGTGGCCAGTGAGAGGGCATCTACTGCAGAGAGAGGTAAGCCCAGAGTACTATATTCTCTGGCAAATAATTTCTCATATCTTATCCTAACATCAAAATCATTTGCAGATAAAAGGTTGCTTCCGCTAACAACATACCACAATTTTATACTTAAATCCTGGTTTTTAGACAATGTTGAGCACCATACTATAATTTCAAAATTCTATTGGGAGCTTGAGCCATATTTGGATTATATAAGATCAGTTGTACTTAATCTGAGTAAAAGAGAACTTGAAATAATTGTTATTGCAGATGAACCTGAAAAAGTGAAGATTACATCCAAAGAGGTGAGAACTACCATTCTTACAAGTAATGAGTTTTCTAATCTTAATCTTTCAAAATATGAATTGCATGTATTATATGATCCTGAACAGTTAGTTTTGGGGAAAAAGAGGGATAAAAGATGAACATAAACAGGATTTGGGAGCATCCAATTACTGTTGAGTTCATTGAAGAGCTGACATTTATGCAGCTCAAGAGCTTATGCTCTAAATTAGAACATTAAGAGGAAGGAGGTTTGAGAAAAAATGAAAGAAAGGGCAAAAATAGTAGCAGTAATGACAGTAGTGCTTTTGTTGAGCGTCTTAGCAGTAATTGCAGATCCTTTGGGCACAGATTTGACGTATGTCAATTCGAGCAGGCGCACTGCACAAAGTCCACAGACCCAGGATGCTCAGGCTGGCAATGTCACAAGACTAGACATTAACCAGACAAAGATAACAGATGTATGGCAGGGCTTCTATGGTAATATCTCAGGTAGTATTACCTTAGATGATGCAGGAAACCACACATTCTATGACTGGTCAATGACAGCAATAACAGGAGAAGTCTATGCTACTCGAGAGACGGTAGCTGATTGGGCGACCATAAACTGCTCCAACTCTACATACATGGATAATGAGCACTCAGGTCTTGGAATAACAGGAACCTGGGCAGACAGTATCAACAATACCTATACGTCGACATCACATGACGCGTTCAGTGTTGGTAACAGACCAATGGCAAGTTGTCCATCAACACAGGCATATGACTCCACAGGAGCCGGCGCATTTTGGAATGTGATGCTGGCAGTGTACGCAACAGGAAATCCAGTGTATACAACAATTATCAATGAAGACAATGATGGATTTGACGGATATAACTGGGATTTTGAACTGTTAGTTCCAACGAACTACACAAATGGAGGTACAGCAACATACTACTTTTATGTAGAGCTGAACTAAACCTTTTTTTTTATCTTTTTTAGGTATAAAATAAAGGAAAGACAAAAATGACAAACAAAAAGTTAGCAAGGGCAAAAGGAGAAGCACTACTTGCAGCTCTCCTGTTAGTGCTAACTCTCCTCGCCTTTGTTAATACAGTATTTGCAGTGGATCCAACTGGGGCTGTAGTAACCAACTATACTACTTCTCAAAAAAATACATCAGCTCCGGGTCAAAGGAATGATTCCAGAGGAACAATAACAACAGTATTACTCACAGGTATTCAGCAGGATACAAAGTGGAAAGCGTATGTAGGAAATGTCTCGGCAACATTTACTCTTGATGACAGCGCTGACTACACAATCTACAGCTGGAACATAAATAGCTTTACAGGACAGGTGTATGCAAGCAGGAACAGCTCAATAACTTGGAGCACCATTAATTGTACAGAAGTTGCTGAAAAAACAGCAGAGGGGCTTAGTGTAAATCATTCCGCAAGCTCAGAGGATGGCCTCAACAGAACATTCACAAGCCAGATTCATAGAGAATTTTATGTGGGAGATTTGTATATAAAAAACAGCAGCTGCTATTCTATAGCTACTTATGTTAACGATGCTTCACAAAGTCTAACAGAATCAGTATCATTCCAGGAAGTCTTGCTTTCTGACGGTAGTGGAAGAATGGTTTATACAACTTTTGTTGAGAATGACATACCTGGTTATAGGAGCGATGGTACAACTTATGACTTCCAGATGATAGTTGCAGAAGATCCACGAGGCAGCATTCCAATAACTCCTTATTACTTCTATGTAGAACTGACTGGAAACTAGGTTTAATTCCTTAATCTAAAAAAAAGAGAAAGAGGGTTAGAGTCTTCTCTGTCTCAAGACTTCTGGTTCTCGACGCATGTATTTTGGGACAATTGCTTCCACACATGATGCACCCAATCGTGCGAGAGTTTTATTTAGATCTTTTTCACCTTCATTCTTATGTGTTTCCTCTATTTTCTTGTATTCACTATTAATAAAAGCAGTTCCTTGTCTCTGAGCATATACCTCCTCAAGCTGGTCAATTTCTCTTTCTAATTTTCGACCCGCTCCTGCAGCATAGTGACCACAGTCTGGATGCTTCATAAGATAAACACATATGTCCTCATTAGGCACATTCGAAAATCCAAATAGTGCTTCAATCAACTCATGTGCCACCCGCGGGGGGGCATTTTTTGTTCCGAATCCAAAACCGTCGCCACTAAATCTGAATGCCCCAGCATCTCCGGCTATACCAACAACAACCATTCCATCTCTATATGCTAACTGAATAAAACCCTCTTGTAAATATTTATGTGCTCTCTGCTCCAATTTATCCTTAGGTCTGTTGACAGCTAACTGTCTTCGATCAACTATCTCAAACTCTGTTCCGTTATATCTCAGTGCAACAAGAGTCCACGTAGAATCTGCTCTTTGTATATGTGCGTCATCATAGTATACTCCAATCTCTTCAAACCCATTTCCCAAACATGTTCCGGGATATTTAGAATCTACACACATTAACACTATTTCATCAATAGTCTTTGGGATCTTTCCCTGAAGTATCTTTTTTATATTATTTATAATACTCATCTCACATCACACTCCATTTTCTATATTTAACAAATATACTGCTGACTTAACCTCTTTTTTGAGGTGGTAGAAGTACCACACATTAGACGGAAAATTAGCTTTTATTTTTAAAGATTATTGTTTTTTACTCTCCTCTTTCCAAATAAATGGATTATAATCGATAAACTTTAATCTTCAGAAACAATAATCTTTTTTAATTTAGAGATTTTTTTGAAATGCTCGTCTGTTGTGATCAAAGTCATGTCCCTATCAATAGCAATGCTGGCAATAATCAAGTCAAAAATTGGAATTGGTTTGCCTTTTCTCTCTAACTCTAATTTTAGTTCAGCACAGATTCTGGCGCTGTTTTTTGTAGTGCCCACAAGCGGAGTCTCGTTTAGATTATGGAGTTTTATTTCCTTATCTGAGCTTCTCTTTAATATCCCGTAGTAAACTTCACTGTACGTCGGAGATGAGATGAACAAAAAACTCTTCTGCTTTGCTGAAATCTCAATAATCTTTTCAAGAATTCTCTTATTCTCCCTTTCCATCTCTATGTATATAGAAGTGTCCAGTATGAAATTCATTTTGTTTTTCTGAACTCAGTTTCTTTCCTGAACTCCTTCATTCCTTCTCTAATAACCATTACATCTTTGTCATCCAGACTTTTTTTCCTGTAGACCAATTTCTTCCAGTTTCCTTCTTCATTCCCCTCCTTATATTCGTTTACCATTTTGGAAAACATCTCTCCGGTCTTAAGATTATTTTTTGCAGCCTCTACTTTGAACGCTATCCAATCTTCGTCATTTACTTTCTTTATGCAAACATCCATGGCTTTCACCAACACAATAGAAAATGTTTAACTATTTAAACTTTTCTAACTTTTATAACAAGTTTGAAAAATAATTACTAAGAAATATACAAAAAATTCTATGCTAGCATTGGACCTACAGCATTAATCCTAGCTTTCAATTGTAAGATTTCCATTAGCCATTGTCTTTCACAATAGGAGTCTCGAGTAAAATTTAGTCACGTGGTGACAAGAACTAACATACAAACCTATCTCTTGCTCTTAATCCTCTTAGTCCTGAAAATGGATTCTCTCTCCTGCTCCTCTAATCTTAGCGAAATAAAATTGCTTAGCTTGATCATCTTTGGGATTACATCAAATTCCAGAGCGTTTACTCTTCTCTTGGTTTTCTCTATCTCTCCCAGCAGCTTTTTTATGCTTGTCTCAACTTCTGCTACAAGGAGAATGTATTCAAGCAGCTCAGCATAGGCCCTTGTTGCTTCCATAACTGCGATGGAAGTGGTAACAGTGCCATATCCTTCTTCACCATATCTTCTTTTTTCAATTGTGCTTTCAATTCGCGGCACAATAACACCCATAATATTTCTTGTTTCTACAATTATCTCAGGTTTGTCTTTGATTGCCATTGCCGCTGACCGTATCTCAATATCAGATGCCAGTAGCCGGGCCATATTAAGCTTATGCCTGGCCTCTTTATACTTCTCAGTTAGTTCCTTTCTTACTGTTTTTGTTTTTTTAAGAATCTCAAAGAATTCAAGGATCAAACCATCTCTCTTTTTCTTCAGCAATTTATAACCAGACCTAGCCAATTTAATCTTTTTCTTAAGCTTCATTAACTCTGAACGTGTGGGTTTGATTTCCATTTTTAAGCAATTTGGAGGACTTCATGTCCTCATTGATTAGTTTTGTCCTCTCTTTTGTTTGTTTAAGCAGAGCATTACGTCAACCTTTTGACCCTTACCTCTTTAAACTCATCCTCTAGCTCAGATAACACTTCATGCTCTTTCAACTTAACAGCATCCCTTACTCCATTAATATTAATGACAATAATTGCACCATTTCCGGCCCCATATACATTATGTATGTCATACACTGCTCCAACAATAGTTGTATCTTTTCCTTTATAGAGTCTCATAGCATCCTTAACCTGCTCGTCTACATTAAGCTCAGTATATTTAGCCTTATACTCATTTTTATTATCGCCAAACTCTTTTATTTTTGAATGGGTAATCACACTAAGTGAGGCTAATTCTCTTATTATTCCGGCAGTTTCATTAGTGAAATCTGCAAGAGATGCTTTAATTGCACCGCAATCAGTGTGTCCCAAAACCAAGAGCACAGGGGTCCTGCAATGCAAAACTCCATAATCAATGCTTCCCTCTGAGTTTGATATCTGGTTGCCAATGTTTCGAATATGAAATACATGGTTTGTAAGATCCTTATTCATAATATGCCCGCCAACTCTTGAATCAGAGCAGCAGACCATTGTAATCTTCGGCTTCTGACCCTCTTTTATATTTTCCCAAATTTCATGATTCACTTCATTCATGTAGTCTTCATTTCCCTTGAGCATATCTTTGACTATTTTCTTTGCCATATTCACCTCACCCTTGGATCTTACTTATCATAATACTTATCTTTAAACTCAGGTTTAATTCTGATTAAATCCTTCTTTGGCATCATCCTCATAAGATCCCAGCCAATGCCAAGCGTACCTTTAATATCCCTGTCCTCGTGTTTTCCCTGCCTGACAAATCTCTTTTCAAACTCATCAGCAAATTTCAATAATTTCTTGTCCTTGTCAGACAACGCTTCCTCACCAACAATAGCCACCAACCCTCTTAAATCTCTTCCTTCAGCATAGTTGGCATAGAGCTGGTCAGAAACCTGTTTGTGGTCTTCTCTTGTCTTTGTTGGTCCAATGCCTGCATTCATTAATCTAGAAAGAGAAGGCAGTATGTCAATTGGGGGATAGATATTCTTTCTATGCAATTCTCTGCTCAGTACAATCTGTCCCTCTGTGATATATCCAGTAAGATCAGGAATAGGATGTGTAATGTCGTCTCCCATCATAGTTAATATGGGAATCTGTGTTATAGAACCATTTTTGCCATGAATCATTCCGGCTCGCTCATAGATCGTGGCAAGGTCAGTGTACATATACCCTGGATAACCTCGTCTTCCTGGGATTTCTTCCCTAGCTGCACCAATCTCTCTTAAGGATTCACAGTAATTAGTTAAGTCTGTTAAAATCACGAGTACATGCATGTCATGCTCGAATGCCAGGTACTCAGCTGCAGTTAAAGCCATCCTTGGAGTAATTAGTCTTTCAGAGGCAGGATCACTTGCTAGGTTTAAAAAAACAACTGCTCTCTGCAACGCGCCTGTCTGCTCAAAATCTTTCATAAAATACTGTGCTTCTTCATTTGTAATACCCATTGCAGCGAAAATAACTGCAAAAGCCTGCTCTTTTCCAGGGACTTTTGCCTGGCGAGCAATCTGCAGTGCGATCTCATTATGAGGCAGCCCACTTCCAGAGAAGATCGGCAATTTCTGCCCTCTGACAAGGGTGTTGCACGCATCTATTGTGCTTATGCCCGTCTGGATAAACTCTGCTGGTGATTTTCTGGAATATGGGTTAATAGCAGCCCCTGTTATATCTAATTTTTTCTCAGGAATTACCTCTGGACCTCCGTCTATCGGTTTTCCAGCTCCGCTTAGAATTCTCCCAAGCATATTTTTTGAAACATTAAGCTTTATTGTATCTCCAAGGAACTTAACCCAGGTATTTTTTCTGTCAATACCCCTGGTTCCTTCAAAAACCTGGACAACAACGATATCTTCGCTTGTGTCAAGCACCTGTCCCATCTTAATACTTCCATCTGAAAGCTTTATCTGCACCAGGTCAGCATAACCAACTGCATCTGTCTTCTCCGTAAAAATAAGAGGACCAGCCACCTTTGTTATAGTTCTATATTCCTTAAGCATTAATATCACCTGAATTTGTCAAATTCTCTATCCATATCTAGTTTAATCTTGGCAAGCTCTTTCTTGTAATCTTTAATGAACTTTATATTTGCAATAGTTTCTTTTGATTCCATATTAATAAGAGACTGGATCCCAGCTCCCTGGTCAAGCGCGAGATTTGCCTGATTAGCATAATGTAATATTGTCTCCATTAACATATACATCTTATCCATTTGGCAGTAAGTGTCAACTTCATGAAATGCATTCTGCTGCAAAAAGAACTCTCGTATCATCCTGGCAATTTCAAGAGTAAGCTGCTGCTTAGCTGGCAGAGCGTCGCTTCCAACAAGCTGCACAATCTCTAACAGTTTTTCTTCCTCCTGTAAATATGCCATCAGCTCATTCACCATCTCAACCCATCTTGCTCCCACATTATCAACAAACCAATTCTCCAAAGTATCCTTATAAAGGCTGTATGAGGTAAGCCAGTTGATAGCAGGGAAATGCCTTCTTTGCGCTAATCTCGGATCAAGTGCCCAGAAGGTTTTTATGACTCTTAATGTATTCTGAGTAACTGGTTCTGAGAAGTCTCCCCCTGGCGGGCTGACAGCGCCAATAACAGTGATTGAGCCTATCTCTTTTGATAAGGTATTTACTCTGCCAGCTCTTTCATAAAACTCGGCAAGCCTTGTGGCTAGATAAGCTGGATAACCCTCTTCGCCTGGCATCTCTTCAAGTCTTGAAGATATTTCTCTCATTGCCTCAGCCCATCTTGAGGTTGAGTCAGCCATTAGGGCAACATTATATCCCATATCTCGATAATATTCTGCAATAGTCATGCCCGTGTAAACAGAAGCCTCTCTTGCAGCAACAGGCATGTTTGATGTATTTGCGATAAGTACAGTTCTGTTCATCAGAGGTCTTCCTGTTCTTGGGTCTTTCAGCTCTGGGAATTCTTTTAATACCTCAGTCATCTCATTGCCTCGCTCTCCACAGCCGATATATACAATAATGTCTGCATCAGACCATTTTGCTAAGGTTTGTTGAGCAACTGTCTTTCCAGTTCCAAAACCTCCAGGGATTGCAGCCATTCCTCCTTTTGCCAGCGGGAATAATGCATCAAATATCCTTTGTCCTGTAATGAATGGGACCTCTGCCTGGAGTTTGTTTGTAAATTTTCGCGGGGTTCTTACCGGCCACTTTTGGCTCAGTTTAAGTTCAGCTCCATTATCCAATTTTCCAATAGGCTCTTCAACATTAAATTTTCCAGCTTTTATCTCGGCGACTTTTCCTGTATACTCAGGCAGTGGAGGCAGAATGATTTTATGTATTAGCCCGGGCATCTCTTCAACCTCCCCAATAATTGTGCCTGGTTTTACACTCTCCCCCTTATTAACACTAGGCTTAAACTCCCATTTTTTTTCTAAATTAAGACCTGGGGCTTCAACACCCCTCTTAATGTATTCTCCCATCTGCTTGGTAAGCACTGGAAGAGGTCGCTGGATCCCGTCATAAATACTATCAAGCAAGCCGGGGCCGAGCAATACACTTAGTGGCTCTCCTGTATTCTCGACTACTTCTCCCGGTTTAAGACCAGAAGTATCTTCATAAACCTGAATTGTTGTCTTCTCACCCTGAATCTGGATTACCTCGCCCATTAGTTTTTCATTTCCTACTTTGACTAGGTCATACATTCTAGCACTAATACCCGTTGCAGTGACAACAGGTCCAGCAATCCTGTAGATTCTACCAATTTTTTCCTTGCTCATGATAATATCACCATCACGCATTCAATAAATCAACGCCTATTGATTTTTTGATCATTTCCCTCAAATTATCCTGTGCCGTATCCTTCTCGGAGAGCACAACAGTTATAGGTTTTACTGATGTTTCAATCTCCTTTCTCAAGCTTTGGCTGATTGAGCCCACTGTGTCCTCATCAGTAACAATTACTCCCACAGTCGAATCCTGCATGAGCTGCTTAACTTCTCTTTCAGGCTTCTCGCCAACTGTATAGATGCGTTCTATTCCGACTAACTTAAATCCAAGTACAAACTCTTCCTGGCCCAGCACAACAAGATCTGCTATTTGAATCACCCAGCAATCAAATTCTCTTTAATGAAAGATTCTGGCATACGCATCTGCTTGGCTTTGGCAAGCATAAGTAAATTCCTTATCTCAATCTCTTTTCCGAACATGTACAGCAATATTGTATCAGTGGATAAAGGGAATATATTTGGTGTATCCAAAATTTTCTTATACATAAATTTGTCCATCTCAAGCTCAATTTGTGCTAAATCTTTCTTTTTGTGATAAGCTTCAAGCGTACTACCAAGCATCCTGCCATAACAGCTTTTCTTAAGGATTTTAATAAGAGAGGAAGTGTCTTTTAGCTTAACAAGCTCTTTTAATTGAAGTCTAGAGCCAGGATAAATCATGAACTCACCAAGATCAATTTCAAGCGCTCTGGATTTTATTAAATTTTTAATATTTAGAAAATCAACTTCTATCTCGAGAAATTGCTTTAAGACTCTTCCCTGCTCAGGGAGGGATCTGCTGAACTGCAGTAAATCATTATAATAATGCATATCTAAAAGGTTTTCAATCAATGCCAAACTATTATTTTTTTTATAAAATTCATATCCTCTTTCTAAATAACTATAATTTATGAATTTTAAACTTTGCAGTATCTTTTTTACACTCTCATGCCTAACCAGCAAGTTTAGGTCATGGCTGTTAAGGGTGCCGGCGGGCAACAGCATTTTTATAATATCCTCTTTTGATTTTTTTGCGTATCTTCCCCGGATAATGGTCTTGACATTCCATACGTCCATTCTTTTTAGATATTGCATAATCAAAACCTGAGTGCTTGCATTAGATATGGTTTTCAATCTATTGAAGACTTTGACAAGATTTTTTCGTAATGCATTTTCTAATAGCTCAACTCCCGAGTACTCTAGGCCGAGCTTGTCGATTTCCTCTTTGTATTCATGTTCCTGAAGATACTGCGTCATTTCCATCAGTCTCATTTTAGCAAGGCGCTCATATTCTATAGGTTTAATTAGCTTTGATCTCATTACACACACTCTTGCATAGGTATAGGTGCTAAACGTTATCTTATCCATCTTCACCAAACAAGATATTTGAAACCTCCTTCAGATATTTGTTGAATATGTCATTGATCATTGTGTCATAGCTGTAATCTATCCTTACTGTCCTATCCTTGTTCAGTACAATAATCCCTCCAATAATATCTGCCTTTCTGCATTCATATTCCTTGACTAGACCCATATCCCTTTGGTTGCATAATACTATATCTACGCTCACTGTTTTTTTTGCATCTTTAATCATGTATTCTATATGCTCTTTTCTCTTATCTTTATCCAGTTTAGTAAGTTTCTCCTTTGTTGCTTCCATTACTTTCTCAAGTACTCTCTTCTCCATATTGAACCTGCTTCTTTTTATCTTAAATCCGAGGGATGCAGTATTTTTAGTCTTATAGTCGCTTACAATCCTTTCTTGTTGCTTCTTTAGTTCATCTTCTGCTCCGTTAAGCTCTCTCCTAGCTATTTCACTGATTTTCTTGCACTCTGCTTTGCCATCTGCAGTAATCTTGCTTGCCTGCTTTTTAGCATTGTCCAAGATTTCTTGTTTAACTTCTTTTAGTCCCATTTTGCGTTAGTGCGCAGCTAGTCCAATTATAAGTATGGCTACAACTAATCCGAAGATAACCAATGACTCAGGGATGACCGTTAAGATTAACCCCTTACCAAAGAGTTCGTCTTTTTCAGCCATTGCTCCGACTGCTGCAGCGCCAATTGTCTGTTCAGCTAATGCTGCGGCGATCGCACTTAAACCAATAGCCAAACCAGCACCAATTGCAATCAATCCTGTACTTATATCCGCCATTTTGTTTTTCCTCCTTATTCTTTTCTGCCAAATGAAATGTATCTAGTGCCTCCTCCTTTGAAGAATTTTGTAAAGAACTCAACATAATGGAGTCTTAGAGAATGTAGGAAGGGGCTTAGAATGCCCAGTGCAATATTTATTGTGTGTCCAATAATGAGTATGAGAACCGCAACCAGGATTCCTATAACACCCGTCTGGAATAGTTCTCCTGCCATCTCATTAACAACAGCTGCCAGACTGACCGAGGCAAGACCAACAGCCATAAGCCTCCCATAAGATAGGATATTGCTTAGAATTCCCGGGATCTCTATTGCTCCCCTTGTTCCTTCTCCAATGAGTATAATAACAAAACCGACACCAGCAAGAAGTCCGTTTATACCCAGAGAAGGGAGTATAGAGTTTACAAAATCTGCATAAGGTCCAGTTATTATCTTAAGAAATGAAGACATTAGCCATAGCAAGATTGGTAGCAATAATAACCAGCCTGCCTTTTCCATGAAAGCATGCTTTAATCCATGGTGTTTGTAAATATTCACAAATCCAATTAGGATGCCAATAGCGACATGGATTACTCCGATAAGAACAGATAAACTTAATAAATCATTGATCTGATGCATCCTGCTCATCACTCTTGGGAAGTCATATATAACATTATTTAGTGTGAAGGTTTCAATGCCAAAATATTCTCCGAAGAGCAGCCCAAAGAAAATAGTTGACAAGGAGGCAAATATCATAGCATTCAATAGACCTTTTGCTTCAGGGCTCTCCATCTTTCTTTTTATGATTAAAAACAGCACCAGTGTAATGAGCCCATAACCAACGTCCCCGAGCATGAACCCGAAAAATAGCGGGAACGTCAGGAACATAAAGAATGACGGATCAATTTCTCCATAACTGGGCAGGGTATAGAGATTCATAAAAAATTGGAACGGCTCAACAATCTTAGGGTGTTTAAATGCAACTGGCACTTTATCATGCTTATCTGGCATCTCTGCTTTAAAATGTACTTTCTTTTTTGTTGCTTTATTAAGCTCGCTCTCCAATTTGCTGCACTTCTTTTTGGGCACCCATCCTGTGATGATAAAACTGTTTTCAGACGTAGCAAATTTTAATGGGGCCTCAGCAATCTCAACCTTCATAGTCAAGTGATTCTCAACTTCCAGGATAAAATCTTGGTTATCTTTTTTTATATCTTCAATCTTGCCATTAAGTTCATCTTTCAGCTTGTGCAACATATTAAGCTGTTTACCCTTCTGTATTTTCATTCCGGGACCAGCCTTAAGGTCAGGAAACATAGTTGTAACATGTTCCTCCTCAATAGGAGAAAAAGAATGTTCTGCCAGAATTTGTCTAGCTTTGTCCTTATTCTTAGTGTCAACAAAAAGTCCAATCAGCTTAACATTATCTATATTTAGGGAGTACAATTCATAGCCATGAACCTTAGAGGAAATCTCTTCCTCGATATCATCATCAACAAAACCAAAAAAGTGGCTCTGCTTACTATAATCTGCATCGAGTTTCAGCTGGAAACCTGCCTCCTTCAGCAGCTTAGCCTGTTCTGGATACAGCTCTATGACTTTGTCATAATACTTGAGTTTCTTCTGAAGAGCAGATATATCCTCATATAGCTTATTAAGCCTTATTTTAATCTTATTAGTATCAGTGTCTTTTTTTAACTTAACTCTTCGTGGAGTTATATTAAGAAAGGAAGCAATTGCCCTAGTTTTGACAATCATGTCAGCATATTCTTCGCCTTCTTCAAGGGGCTTGCCGATATCAAATACATCTTCCTCGCTCTTCAAATGCTCGGTAATATGCAAAACATTCAATCTATAAAGAACCTCTATTGTCTCTTTCATTAAGGATTTTGGTCCAGCAATCTCTACCTTAAGCATTCGTTCTGATTCAAGCATTTTACAACCCTCTTATATAATTGTCAACTTGTTGAAATATGAAGTCTGAGGCACTTGATATTTTTTGCTTTGACATATCTTCGATGTCAGCCAGTTGCTTCTCATTTGCCAGTTCATGCTTTTCCAGCTGTCTGTCAATCTCTTTCTTTTCTCTTTTGATTTCTTTCTCGATATTCTGCTCAATCTCTTGTTTTTTTAGTGTAATCCCTTTGGCAGCATCCTCTCTTGCCTTTTTTATACTTTCTTCCCTCGCTGTTTTTGCATCTTCTATTATCTTGTGCGCCTGTTTCTCAACTTCAGAAAGTTCAGTTTTTAGATTATTTGTCATGTTATTAGCATGGGGAAAACACCAACTTAATAAATACTTAATCTAAGTACTTTTAGTAGAATACTTATATTAACTGATAAAAATACTAAATACTCTATGAGAAAGAAATAGAATAGTTATTTATGAGATATTCTGATAAACATTTATGGTATTTGCCATCTATATAACATTTGGATGAACCTTATAATTGGTATATTGTTAGTTCTCTATATATGCAATTTGTAGTAGATGGTATCTATTACCTATGTGTTTTCCTAATCGGTGTAATCCTAGGCAGAATCTCAATGGCAGCTCAATTTGCTGTTATGGCATATAAAAATGTAGATTATGCAAAAAAAGAGGATCTAGGCTCCTTGATAAAGAATTTCAGTAAAACTTTTAAATAGTATTCCGTTACCATATATTACTAAATAGGGGGTATTTGGTTTTTATAAGTGTGGAAAATGGATGTTAGGAGTATTCAAAAAACAGGGAATATGTACTATATGTATCTTCCCTCTTCTTGGTGCAAAAAGCATAAGATAGTCTCACAGTCAAAAGTAATTGTAAATGAGGATAATCAGGGTATTTTGACTGTGTCAGCAAGGATTGAGGACAAAAAAGCAAAAGATATAGAGATTAACTTAAAAGAAGATAATCTTGATGTGATCCAGAAAGTAATTATGGGGTGCTATGTCAATCCGACTAATTCTTTTACAATAAACCTAGAAAAGAAAATGGATGTGGCAAAGCTCCTCCAGCAAAGGAAGCTCATTAGCCTTGCATTAGTAGAATGTTGTGAAAATACTATCTCCTGCGAATCAAATGTCTCTATTGAGAATCCATTATCCTTATTAATAACTATGCTAAAAAAAACAAGAAATTTGATATACTTAATGATAGAAAACTATGATTCTGAGTTGATCAACCGCTACGAAGAAGAAATTGATGAGAGTAAAATTTTAATTGAGAAATCAGTGATAGCTTCTTTTACCTACCATAAAGTTCCCAAACTGAAAACAATTGAAATATACTATATCTCCCAAATTTCAAAAGACTTGGAAAGATTTGTTGACCATCTGATTCAGCTAACTCCTAGCGAGTCCAAGATATTGAATGTTCTAATAAAGATAATAGATAAATTAAAGGAAATAATTGTCTCTTTAAAAAATCCTGATACAAACTTAAATAATGGTACCTGTGTTGATTTCGTACATATGTTAAAATCAATACCTGATATAAACGTAGATGATAGTAAGAAATATAATGTCCATAGAATCAAAGGAACATTAACAGGCATTAGCGAGGTTCTAATGGATTGGTCAGTAACTCAGAGGTTAGAAGAAAGCAGATAGTCTTTGTCTACTTCATTTGATATCAGCCAATCAGAAAATATCTCGCCAATGTGAGCAAGGAGAGAGACAATCCTCTCCCTGTAAAAGGTTTTCTCATCTTTTACATGAATTTTTTCAAACCTTGAAAGCTGCTTAATATAAGAAATTACTGACTGCTGATTGAGGTTATTCAGAACCTCTTCTAATCTTTTTAAGGATACTAAAAAATTGTCCAATATCTTCTCTTCCTTATCTAGTTTAATTAATATGTCATTTACCTGCTCTAATGTTCTAGAAAGCATCCCAATATAGAAAAGGTCAATATGCCTCAGTTCAGTGTCCTTTTTATACATCAGTGAGCTGATTATTGATTTTCTAATCATAAGATTGCTTTTGTCGATCTCTTCTTCATACTTCTCTATTAGCTCGGGCGTCTCAGCTTCTTTAATCAGCCTGATGCTACTTATCATCTTCTTAATCATTGTACTTATCATTAGCTTGGGATTCTCTAAGGTTATTGTGGTGTTGCATGAAATTGAGTTGGAGTCAAATTCAATAAGCTCTAATCCGCCCAAAATCTTTTTATGCGCCAGAATTTGCCGTGAGGTCAACTCATCTTTTAATAGTATATCAAATTTCTTAACTGGGTTGATATAAGATGCAACAGTTATCTTATTAATCACTTCTGGAGTAGTCTCTTCCAGTTCCAAGCTTAAACTTGGGAGCTCTGGTCTTTTACTATCAGTATTAATGACCAAACCTCCTGACGAAGATCTGCTCAATCTGACCTTTGATTTTGTTGTTATCTTGTTCTCCCTGCACCAGGATGCTGGCAAATACACATAGTAGGTTGCACCAGATCTTTGAATCTTTCTAGTATCCATATTTTATGGAAAATACATAGATATATTTAAAGTTAATCTGATTTTTCAATAATGATTAATTATTTACATTGTAAAATTATTTCATTTTATAAATTATTTTATGTCTTTAATTATTGTAATAAATTAATTAATTACTTAATTACTCTCTCTTTGTTTTTTCAAAACCCTTAAATAGTGCCTTGGTTTATCTCTAGTATATGCATATCCACATCCTTTCTGTTGGCGGCTCCTTAATAGTCCCGGATGAGATCGATTATTTTTTTCTAAAAGAATTTAAGAATCTTATTTTAAAATATGTTAGCAAGGGCCACAGATTTATTATTCTTTGCGGCGGTGGCAAGTTGAACTCAAAATACAATCAGGCAGCTTGTAGAGTGTCAAATATTGAAAAAGAAGACTTAGACTGGATAGGGATAAAAGCAACACAGCTCAATGCAGAGTTGATGAGAGCAGTATTTGGCGGAATCGCGTATGAAAAAGTGATAACAAACCCCACAGAAAAGATAAGAACAAAAAAACACATTATCCTAGGGGGTGGGTGGAAACCAGGCTGGAGCACAGACTATGATGCTGTATTGGTTTCAAAACAATATAGCTCAAGAGAGATAATTAATCTGACAAATATTGATTATGTGTATGACAGAGATCCAAGAACAAATAAAGACGCAAAAAAATTCGAGAGCCTTACTTGGGTACAATACAGGAAACTGATAACAGATAAATGGTCACCCCGGCTGAGCACACCTTTTGATCCAATAGCAGCAAAAGAAGCTGAAAAATCAAAACAAAAAGTAGTGATTCTAAATGGGAAAAATATTAGAAATTTAGAAAATTATTTTGAAGGAAAACACTTTGAGGGTACGATTATTCAATAAAATATTTAAAGTCCAAATCTTAATTCCTTGTTATGCAAAAAAGAGCTACTTCTCAGATAGACTGGGCCATAAGTCTTGGTGTTTTTGTTTTATTCATTGCGTGGTTCTTTGTCTTTGTCCAGCCGAATCTTCAACAAAGATACAACAAACAAACGCTTATGATGGTTGTGAGAAACAACTTTGAAAGAGACTATCTATATACCGTAGAAAATCTTCCTCTATTCATAACCTCTGCTTCACTGGGAGAGTATAAGCCAGTCACCGCTGAGTTCTATTATAAGTGGGATAATTTCAAATTTAAGACCGATGAGGATTATTTTTATGATGGAGAAAAATTAGTGTTCCTAGCAAACCTTACAGATACAAAGACTGTCTTTTGGATCCAAAACAATATTAACTATTCATTGTCGTCAGAGAGATATGATCTAATGGCTACTGAGGACTGGGCGACCACCTCAAAAAACCTAAGTGTATATATTACAGATAGTATGGTGGATGATGTATATTATAAGGGAAGAGCCAAAATCAATAATTCAAGGATTTACCTGAATGACATACTTTACAGCCCCATAAATATCTCTTTCAACGAATCTCCTATCATGGCAAAATATCGAGCAAACTCACCTTCCCTAAATTTTACGACTTATGTGTATACAAAAAATTCTATACTTGACACATATGTTGACTTGAACGATTTGGAAAATAATTATACTGTTGCCATAACCTTCAATGGAAATAACTATCTGAGCTATTACACAGACAATGACCACTATGATAATCTAACCTCATCTATAGAAACTAATGCTTCTTATAATGCAGACCAGATCACCTTCTATGATACAGAAGGTGCGCTTTCTGTCTTCTTTGATAGGAATGTCAGCCTCAATCTTAGTTATGCCAGCAACAATGTTGAGTTCTATGCAACATTTATTATAAATGATTCAGCACGCTATTTATTTGTTTTCCATGAAGGGGACTATCAGAATGCTACAAGAGAAGATAAAACAATAGAATATGGGATAATTGAGAAGATAGAGGGCTATTCACTTTCTGCTCTTGAGAGCCTAAACTATACATATCTTAAAGAGCAGTGGGATTATCCTCCTGAAAGAGACTTTGCGGTATCAGTAAGAAATACCACAAAGATCAATGAGTCGGAACTTTTACTTAGAATAGGAAAACTACCAACAAAATATGCAATAAGCTATTCTGAGGAAGAATACACAGTTCTAATTTCAGAAGAGGGAGAAACAATACCTATACTATTAACCTATGTTGTGTGGTAAAATGGACTCAAAAGGATTCATGAAAACAATGGAAGTGTTCTTGGCAATTATTATGGCGACTGTTTTTATATTTTACCTTCTTCCTCAATTCACAGGAGTCCAGACTACTGAACAAAGTATACGCGTGCTTAAGAACCTTGAGAAAAACGACGAATTCAGGAATTTTGTAACTAGAAACACTGGTTGTTATAATAATACAAATACTACGGTGGACAGCTTCATGCAAAGCTACCTGTCTGAAGACTATGAGTACCAGTTCTGCATAGCAGCCACCCCAGATGCACTACCCAATGTCAAAGTCCCAGTGGACACTTTATTTATGACTGGCAATCTTACAGACTATTCCCCCAGGATTGTAAGACTATATTATTGGACTGAATGAAATTGTGTTTTTGGCAGAATAACAAAGGTGATAACAATGGAGATAAAAATTGATACAAAAAAAGATTCAAAGGAAGATATTGAGAAAGCAATTGTCTTTCTGCAACAATTTGTTGACAGTGAGGCCTTGAGCAATATGCCTGAAGTTAATGACGGTGCATTTAACATATTTAACAAGGAAACAGATAAATCCGCAGAAATTAAGAAAGACGATGAAGAAATTAATATCCGGCCAATACTTTATTAATAATATTTAAATTAATTGCCATTTTCCTTTAAATTATGAAATTCAAATACCTCGATCATACAGCAGACCTAAAGCTGCAGGCATTTGGTAAAACAATAGAAAAAGCATTTGTGAATTCTGCACTGGGCGCATTTAATTACTTACACAATACTGATGAGATTAGGCCAGTTATAAAAAAGCAAATTAAAATATCAGCAAAAAGAATTGAGTCTTTGCTCTATGATTTCTTAGAAGAACTACTTTTCTTGCTTGACACTGAGGGGTTTCTTTTAAATAAAATTGAAGATATGAAAATAAGTAAAGAATATGAATTAGAATGTACTGCATATGGCGACTCATTTCAAAACTACGACATTCATGGCAATATTAAATCTGTGACTTATAGTGATATGTTTATTAAGAAAGAGGACAACCAATACGTTGTTCAAGTTGTTCTTGACTTATAAAAACAAAAATTTTATATAATCTAATTCCTTGTTAACATAAAATAATAGCAATTTGGTGTAAAGTAATGATAGAGCTCGGGGGCAACATAGAACTTGTCGGTTTTAGTGAACTGGAGCCTGCTTCTATGATAGTTTTAAAGAAAATTATTGGTAATTATGCCCGGCGATATACGGAGCTTTCGAGTGAATATGAAAAACTTTCTCTAACTTTAAAACCAGTTCATCAGATAGAAGGCTCACAGAAATATGAGATCCATGCAAAGGTATTAAAAGCAGGAAAACCAGTTACTAGTGAGATTACAGATAAAAACTTGTATTATGCGATTGATTCAGTTCTTAAAAAAATAGAGAAAATGCTTTCCAAATGACTATTTCTTCCTTGACTTATTTTTAGGTTTGGTAGTTTCCTTTGTATTGCTTTTCTTTTTAGAAGTGCTCTGTTTTTTCACCGTTTTCTTCTTAGTTGGCTTCTTAGATGGTTTTTTGCTGACCTTTTTTACTGCCTTCTTAGTCTTTGTTGCTTTCTTTTTCTCCTTATCTACTGTTTTTTTCCCGGCTTTCATTTTCTGTGTTGGTTCTTTTTCTTCTTTCTTCTCATCCTTGACTTCCAATGCACTCTCCAAATCACTTACTTCCTTTTCTTCTTTCTCTTTTGTTATTTCTTTTTTCTCCTTCTTCTCTTTTACTTTTTCCATGTCCTCTTTTGTTAATTCCTCATACTTGTAACCAAATAATTCTGCTTTGACCAAACCATCTTCTTCCTTGACTAAAGTAACTTTTACGTGGTGGGGCGGTCTCTTAATACCCTTCTCCCATAATTTTTGATTGAGATGCTTGCCTATTTTGATATTATCAGACTTCATGTGGCGTTCAATAAATTGTCTTAGAGCTCTGACAGCTTTATTTGTTCTCTTGTATATAGGGGCTTTTATAAATTCCTTCCTTAGTGGTATATTATAAACCCTTTCTAGTTTTGCCATGCTAAAGAATCACCTCTGTGATTCCACAAAAATCTTTTGATTTTTGGGACCAAAAAAGCTTCGCTTTTTGAGGTTTCTGCATACAAATAATTTCTTTAATATTCTTCATTGTTTTTTATGCCCTAGTTTTTCTTCTTCTCCAGTGCCGTTTGACATGCGTTTTTCTTCCTGGATGGATTTTTCTGTTCTTTCCAAATATTTTTAGGACAGTCCAAAAAGGTGCCCAGCGTGTCTGTTTGGCATGTTTTGCCAGACGCTTTTTTTTTGAAGGATGTTTATATCTTGCCATTTTTATTTCTTGGTTGATTTAGTGCTTTTCTTCTTTTCTTTTATTTTCTCTTCTTTTTTTGTACCTTCCTTTTTCTCCTTCTTTACTTCTTCTTTTTTTGGTTTTTCTTCTTTAGGCTTATGTTCCGGCTGTTCTTCTGTTTTCTTCTCTTCCTCTTTGTCTGTTTTTTTCTTTTTTACTTCTACTTTCTTTTCTTCTTGCTCAACTTGACTCTTTGCTTCTGCTTTGTGTTTAACAGGTGTTTTATCTTTTTCTTCTTTTTGTTTTTGTAGATTTAGAGGAGCTTTATACAGACTACTTGCCACCTTATCTAAAAATGATTTGCCCTGCGCTGTGATGACTCTTCCTTTATGAACTCCCTTTTGTTCCTGCTTAACAAAACCAACAAGCTCAAGTTTTTGCATTATCTTTCTAATAATATTGCCAGAGCCCTTATATGTCCTATCAGGAGCCATACCTCTATTTCGCCTGCCACCATATTTGGTTCTTAATTTAGAAACACCAACAGGACCTAATTTGTATATATTTCTTAGAACAGCAGCAGATCTTACATACCACCAATCCTCTCTGGCAGGCGGCCTTTCATTGTGCCTTCCTGTTTTTACATAAGCTGCCCACACAGGTGGGGCCATTTCAGGCATTTTTTTCAATTCTTTTGCAGCTTCTTCTATCAGACTCGTAGGGTCAACATCAAGTACACTAGCCATTTTTTAACCTCAATTAATCTCTCCAAGAACCTCTAAAACCCATATTGTCAGGAAAGTTAAACTGTTTATAAAGGTTTCTTTTTTAAAAACGCAAGGCTTAAAAATAGTGGGAACAATTCCAGAAGAAAATATTACGGGGTGAGGAAATAATGACAGCATATTGTCCGCCAATGCAAAATCCGCCATACGATTTACAGAGATTTGTTGAATTAGGAAGAGAGGTTTTTCGTAGGTTATTTGGGTCTATCTCCACATATCTCTCAATAGATAAGGCTGCCACTAACTATGTTTGGGGCAATGCAAGTCTTGTTACTACTTTGGATGATTTGACAAATTCCGCATTTATAGATAGAAATGCTGAGGTAAATGAACTGGCTTCATTGAATTATCTCCCCTGCCCTCCTGAACTTGATTCTAATTATTTTTTAATGGGAAAGAGACAAGGTCCAAAAAAAAAACCAAAGATTAGAAAGACAAGAGATGGGAGAAAAACAAGAGGAGGCAGGTATTAATATAACCTTATTCTTCCGATCACCAAAAACTATATATATCACTTATTCAAATAAATAATGTAGTGGGTGGTTTACAGAGGATGGCAATTGGGATTATTGGGGGTACAGGGGTTTATGATCCTAAATTGATGACTAATGTTGTAAAGAAAAAGATACACACACCATACGGGGCAACTTCTGATTTAGTAACTATCGGGAAATTTAAAGGCAAGAAGGTAGTCTTTATACCAAGACATGGAAGCAATCACGAGTACCCCCCCCATCAAGTAAACTACAGAGCAAACATCTGGGCTATGCAGAAACTAGGTGTAACAAGAATATTGGCTCCAGGCGCAGTTGGCTCATTGAAAAAGGAAATAAAACCAGGGGATTTTGTTTTTTCTGATCAATTTATCGATAGAACCTATGGGAGAGGGCACACATTTTATGAGCAGGGCCAAATATGTCATATAAGTGTTGCAGAGCCATTTTGCCCGGAATTGAGACAATTACTGGTATCAGCAGCTAGCAGACTTAAGGTTAGCTTCCATGAAAAAGGTATATGTATCGTAATCAATGGACCAAGATTCTCAACAAAAGCAGAATCTCATCTCTACAGAAGCTGGGATGCTGATATTATAAATATGACAATGTGCCCAGAGGTTGTACTCGCACGGGAAGCAGAGATCTGCTATGCAAATATTGCAATGGTAACCGACTATGACTGCTGGTATGAGCACCACGTTACTTCAGATGAAGTTGTGGAAACCATGAAACAGAATATTGAAAAGGTAAAAAGGTTGCTTACTGAGATAATTCCCTTGATAAGCGAGGAAAGAAAATGCGCCTGCAAAGACGCATTACAAGGCGCTCTTCTTTAGTCTTCTAAATACTTATCCTTTACTTCAATATAGAATGTTGCCAATAGCACTACCAAAACCATCAGTATTAGAGTAATGCTAAAAAGCAGGCCTGTGGTAATTACCTTGTAGCTGTTGTCATCCAATGCTACAACTGAGGTAATTTTGGTAGACAAAAAATATCCAAACACAACCAGCATAACCATAATTGCACCGATAAGCCATTTGTGGCTTGTATGTGTCTTAATAATGTAATGCTTTTTATGATGTGTCATGCTCTCACCTCTTATCCAAAGTGAATCAATTCGGTATTTAAATTTTTCCTAAATTCAATTATACACTTATCATATAAGTTTATTGTAGCAACAGGATTATAAATTTTATCCAATGTTTTAAATATTAACATTTTTTCATCAATAAGTTACACTAAAAATTTAAATAATTGCCCATTTTTAGATTTTCGTGTATACTAATGAAATGAATTTGGACCTCTTGATCCTTAGTTGGTTGAGTCATTCTTTTCATTAGGCATAAAAGGGGTGGGATCTATGAAGAGAGCTACGGTATTCCTAATGTTATTGGTGGTGGTTAAGCTTGCGTGTTCTGAAATTGTTGTAACAGAAATCATGTACGATGTCTCTGGCTCAGAATCTGGAAGAGAGTGGATTGAGCTCTATAATTCTGCAAACACTGAAAAGGATATTACAGGCTGGAAGTTAAATGAAAGCAACAAACTACATACATTGTCTTCCTCGTCTTATATCCTTTCCAGCAAGTCCTATGCAATTATTACATATAATAAAGCAAAATTTCTGATAGACTACCCATACTTTAAAGGCAACATATTTGAAACTTCAGGTTATATGCAGCTGAGCAATGGTGGTGAAAAAATAATTATTGAAAATAGCCAAAGGCAGATAATGGACTCTGTTGAATATGCTGATCTTGCAGATGAAGACCATTCAATTGAGCTGAAGTGCTGGAATTTGAACAATAGTTATATGGAGCACTGGGCTATGAGTACGGAGAAAGGCACGCCTGGTTATGGATCAATTGATTGCGAAAATGATGGCATTCCTGAATTCAATACTTTTGGAATAAGTATGGTAATATTGGGAATAGTTGTTGCTGTTAAGAAAAGGCTATCTTAAAGCTGAGTCTTCAAGAGGTTCTTTCAAGCTCACATAATATCTCTTTGGTCCAGGCTTGAGGTTTTCCTGCTCAACATCTTTTATGAGCTTTTGAATCTCTGCTCGATCCCAGTGGGAGAGCTCTTCTATAATCTTGTCAGAGGAATACTTTTGAATATTAATATAATATCTTACTAGTTTTAATTTTTCAAGTGTAGTCACATCAGCTTTCTCTTTTATACTTTGCATCTTTTCTTTAATATCATCCATAACCCTCACCTTCTCTTACAAATATGCTTAAGTTTTAAAAACTTTGCTAAACTCCATTATAATAAGTGAATGAAAATAATAAAATCTGGAGCCAACATGTGGTTTGATAAGCAAAAAGCTGAGACAATAAAAAAGATGTTGTCAGATGACAGATCAAAAAAAGGAAGTGTTGATGAAGACATAAAATATTTGGTAGATTCTTTCAACAGCCATGACAATTTCTATACAACAAGTTCATGCTCAGGAAGAATAATGTTGCTCAAGAAGCAGGGGGAGAGCAAGAAATGTGAATGCGAGTGGCTTTTTTGTACGCACAGCCCAATACAATACAAAGATATCTCAAAATTGCTGGATACTCTTCCGAGCGAGACAATATATTTTAGGATGGAATCTCCAATTATTCATCTCTGTGCCCGTGACCTCAGCTCAGCCGAATATCTTCTTAAGAGCGCTAATAATGCCGGGCTAAGAAGATGTGCTGTTATTGCACTGGGAAAAAGAATAATTATTGAAATCTCACCTTTGGACAGGATAGATGTGCCTGTTGCTGAAAATTCTAGATTATTGGTGGATAAAGTGTATATTGACTATCTTATTGATAGAGCCAATAGGCTGCTCATAAAAACAAGAAAAAAGATGAAAAGATTATACAAGGAATTATTTTCTGACCAGCACTGCGACCAACACTAATATAAGCATCAGCACAATGACTATCGCCACTATTAAAAGCAATATATACTCTTTCGACTCCATAAACCCTTGTTTTTGTATTGGCTGTCCATAGTATACTCCTGAACCAGGGGGATAATCTATAACTTTCAGTGTTGTTGTTACATAAGGCAGTGTTGTTGTAGTCTGGCACTCTTCCACACTTATTTTAAGTGAAACCCTGTCTGTTTCCTCATCATTGTCATAATAAGCAATAATATCAAAATAATAGGTCCCTGGCTCAGTATCCCAAGGAAGTGATACTTCAAAGTATTCAGTAGTTGAGTCCCCTTCATCCAGCTCAATTCTAGGGATGCTATCCAGAATGCCCAATCTCTCATTCTCAATATCTAATGTTACCTGGTCTTCATCTCTCTGTCCAGTATTTTCAATTGTGACTGTGACTCTAAAATCTCTTTCATCGCATTCCAGGGTGTTTGGTCTGGCAGAGTACTCCTCAATAAGAATCTCATGCCTCTCTCTTTCCACAGTCATATCAATTTCCCAATACTCACCATGTCTTGCGCCATTTTCATCATCACCAGTTAATTGGACATACATTGTAAATGTCCTATCATCAGCATCCTTATCTACTGAAAAAGACACGCTATCTTCATCATCATCTTCTGCATCAAGGTCTGAGAAATCAAGATCCTCATCAACATCCCAGTCATCCTCATCAATTTCTATTGTTGCCTCAATATCATAAATCTCACAATTGGTCCCATCTGTGCTGCATTTTCCAGAATCATCAAACCTATTCTCTACAATAGCCCTTATCTCAATATCATCTCCAGGGGACAATTCATCTACTTCATCTCCATCATCGACTCTGTCCTCATCACCATTGACAACAACATAGAATTTCTGGAACTCAAGTTTGTTCTCTGCTTCCATAATGAGGTCAGCAGAAGTGCTAAAACCACCATTTGCATTAACAATAATATTTCCAATTTTATAGGCAACCTTTTTCCCATCAATATCAACAGCATCAAAATCCAACGGCACATATCCTGTGACAGTCACAGTAGCCTGCTGTCCAGAGGCCAGAGACGAAGGCACATTTGCAAAAGCTATGCTGTATTTTGAATTGGCGTCAGAGCTGATTGAAATACCTGTAATAGTCTCTGAGCGAGTATTAGTGACTACAAAAGTTGAACTTATTGTTAGACCTCTATCCTGATTTTCATCGCCAAGTTTGGCGCTGGTTACAGAAATGCCCCCTAATGCCTGAACAATAACTGTAAAAGTGTCATCTCCGCCTTGATTACTATAATTATAGATTGTTATAGTAAAGGGATATTGTCCTGCATCTCCAGCTGCAGAGATAAAATGGAAAATATCTCCAGTTATTGCCTGGTCGTATCCAGAGCCATTTACCCAATAGCTTAAATTGTAATTCTCTTTTGCTTCAGCGAGCACTGCATAATCTGTCAAGTTAAAAAGAAGGTCCTCTCCCTCATTAATTGTAAATGATGCCGGGAGATCAATATCTGGATCTATAGCTGATACACCTGCAATCAAAAGCAAAGACAGCAAAATTATTAATACTTTTTTCATTTTTATTACCCCCTCCCCTTTTTAGTGATACAATTATGTTATTACTCCCGAGTAATCTTGTAAATATTTAAGCATTATTGTTCTGCAGTATATAATTTACTTTTGGTCCGAAAAATATTTATTCTTTCAAAATAATAAATGGTATGCTCTAATAAGGGCGGCTAGTGGGCCGCTAAAGTCTGCAATCCATTGTAGGATATCACATAGTGAGGTTTTTTTTAATTTAACATCTGATACTATTTCTAAAACACCAACAATACTACATAGTGTAAATCCTATTATAAAAGGAACCAAGGAAGGCGAATTGTAGAAATAATGTCCAAGAGCTCCTCCAACTGTTAGTGTGAAACCATATCCACATAATCCATGAGTTATAGCAGGAGCAATATGAGCATAAATAGGAAACACTCTTGAAATAAGGTCACCAAGATTTAAGCCTCTACTATATGAAGTTCCAGTTGCGCGGTCATATTTTGGGATACCTTGATGAAAAGTGCCTCCTGCAGCAAATAATAATCCCTCATATAAAAGCGGGTCATATAATTGAGGGCTCCAGTAATCTTCTAACATTTGTAATTAATATAAGATTAGGATAATTTTAGTATATTTATTTCTATTTTTTTACTTTGGTAAAAAATGAAAATCCCTCCCCCTAAATATCGGGATATATTTTAATCTAATCTCTTTAACTTATCTTTCTCTTCTTTAAGGTTAAAATATTCTGCAAGTGTTTGCATCACTTCTTGAAAAGTAACTTCTTTGACAATTAAAGGAAGCATATCTTCATTCCAACGCTTATAGAGTTTTTTGGCTTTATTGAACATCTTTATAATACTAGCATCAATATCAGTTTGCTTACATTTTTTTCTTACTAAGGACATATTAATGGGAATCTTGTGTTTAATAAGTTGATAAATATCAAAATGGTCTCTTGGCTTGTTTCTGCCAATAGCAGCAGCAACTTTTTCTGCAACCATCTCTTCCTTATTCAAGCAAGGAAAACTAAATTCAGGAATATTTGGATAAAAATGTTTTAATTTTAGATGTTCTGTAGCAAGAAATAGCTTTCCTCTTTCGTTCAAATCTATAAAGATAATGTCATTACCAAGAACAGACTTATAGGGAACTATTAGCCTTATAAATTTGTCAACGTCCTTATCTCTTGTTACTTTACCAAATATTTTAGAATCATCAATAGCTAATTCTATCTTTTTTTGAATATCCTTAACAGGTTTATCAATAGTAAAATCAATATCTTCACTAATTCTAACATGATCAAGAATAGTTAATTGTATTGCAGTGCCTCCTTTAAAAT
>JAFGJW010000018.1 GCA_016928835.1 Candidatus Woesearchaeota archaeon
AACTCTTGTGAGAGATCGCCAGATGTTATAATTTGCATTCTCCTATCTACCTCCAATCATTTTTTTAGACAGGCATCTATCACAAATCTATGCCCCCACTAAGTAAGGGCAGAACCTAAGTTTACCGGCAAACAGGCCATTATGACAATTTCCTGCTTAGTAATTGAATATCTATTTGTTTCTTAATATTATTTTAGTATAGAACAAACCAGAATGAATATTCATACTGGAAACACGTTTTGAGAACAATGTCTTTATAAAGGCTAAACACCCTCCTCTTACTCAATGGGAGAATTAGATAAGAAATATGTTAGTATTTATCGACTAAAAACGATAAAAAGACCCCAAAGTTTATACTGGCTTTAGGGTTTTCAAGTGGAGCTATTAGTCATTATCAACTCTTGGCGCAAGTATAAACGACAACATTAACTTGTCCATGAGCTTATATTCTAGTTTGAGAGGATAATCCTGACTAAAGCTCAGAAGAACCTGCGGGCTTAGTTTGCCTGCCTGAATCATTTTTTTCAGATATTCTATAGAATACTTGGCTTTTATCTGCGTATCCTCGGAGGTTTTGATTGATATTTGCTCGTCTCCTTTAATTTCAATCTTTGCCTGAGATAAATCTCCCTCTGCCACAAGAATAAATTTGTTTTTATCTGCAACAAAGCTAACAGAGTCGGCCACAATGTCTGCGTCTTCAATTGCCTCATTAAAGGTGTTTGTGTCTATACTTATTGTCATGGGAAAACTTAATTCTGGTATTTTCTGTTCTTTCTCCTCTAAATCAATAATTGGCAGATAAAATGTCCTGGTTGTGTTTGATTTAAGCGTTACTTTAAATTTGTTATCGTGCAGCTCCATTGTAAGTATGTCATTTGCCCCCGCCCGTTTAAGAATTTGTTTAAGATTACCAAGATTCAATGCTAAGTTCATTTCTTTATCAACAGAATATTCTGTAAATGAGCTGCTTAACATTTTAAATATGACCATGGCAACGTTTGCAGGATCCATAGCAGCTAGGTTTATGGAATCTTTGCTTATCTTAAATCTTGCTTCAGTTACAAGATCTGATATAATAGAAATACTCTCTTTCAATATTTTCGGATCAGCCAGTGTAAGTTTCATTTCAGTAACCCCCTTAACCAATAGGTAAAATAGCGGAATATATTTAAAGATTTTGTTTAAGCCATATAAAAATAGAAATATTTAAATATCCACTTAGTAGATTTATAACCAATGGCTAAAGAAGGTGACCTGCCAAAGAGCGTAGTTGTTGTTCTTGTTGTATTAACCATAGTAATTACTTTGCTTGGCACCTGGTCTGTAATGCAGGAAGTAAGGCGCATAAAAGAAGTTCCGCCCGGCCAAAATCCTGTCCAAACAGGAAGAATTTCAATTAGTGTAAGAAATCCCCAGACCACACAGGTAACTGGAAAAATTTCTGTTCAAGTTAAACGGAGGTAATTTAAAATGGAAGACATATCTAACAGAACCCTTGCATTATTATTAATTATTGCCTTGGTAATCTCTTTCGGAGGCACGATTGTTAGTCTTAATAGGCTCAGTAAAATATCTCTGCCGGGCATAGTGCCAACAACAGGGAGGGGAACTACTGAATACGGCTCAACTAATATTACCGTACTTAATGCTCTTAGTATTAGGCTAGTTGAAAATTCTGTGGATTTTGGTGTTGGCCGTGTTAACGAAACCACAACTTGCGCCAACCAAGGCTTTGCCAATATGGTGTCTGGCAACAGTGCCTATGATGATGAAGGAGATTGCTGGATAGAATCTACGGGCGGTTCCCCAACAACGGGATTTATAGTCGAGAACGATGGAAACATCAATGCAAGCGTCAGCATTAGGGGCCCAACAAACGCGCATTTCTTCGAGAGCTATTCTGGATCTAACCCCTATGGGTTGTGGTGGAGGGCCAATGCTAGTGATAATGGGTGCGCCGGCTCAAGAAATGACAGCGTTTATATCCAGTTTGATCAAAACGAGACATTATGTACCAACGTCATGTGGGACGGCACAGTAAATGATGATACTTTAGCTGTAATGGTAAACCTTACAATTCCAAAAGATTTGCCAGACGGAGATTACGAGAATACAAGCATAACCTTTTATGCTATTGCAGCATCATAATCTTTCTTTTAATTTTCTTTTAAGATAAAAGCAATAAGATTGCTCCTGTAACTAAAGGTATTGACAGATTATCGTCTATATTAAAGTATTTTAGTTCTAGTGCTTCAACAATCATTGCTACTGATGTGGCAAATAACGCCTTTGCAAACGGGACAAAAAGCACCACACTTAATGTAGCTGCAGCTATTCCTGCGATTGTTCCCTCCAGAATTTTTTTAGGGTTCAAAGGATGCTTTGTTCTGCCGTAATACTTACCTACTAACGATGCAATAGAATCTCCAAATGCTAATGTTAGTATTGATGCCACTGCAATTTTCACTGGAAATAGAAGAATCGTAAAAAAGCATCCTGTAACATAATAAAATGCGCCTTTACCTGGGAAGTTGTTTAGATGTTCCGCTCGGTCAAATTTATTGAGAAAAAAAGATAAAAGCGGCAACCTAATTCTAAAGTAAACCAAAATACTTGAAGCAATACCAAAAATTAAAAATAAAATTAATATTAGTAAAACCTGTTCTTTTGCCAGCACGAGCAAAGACGATGCAATAGCTATCCCAAACAAAATATGAAACAGTTTCCTTCTAATTTCCAAAGATTCTCTTGAGATGAGCATTTTTATTCACCATAATCAAAATGGTTCTTCCGATAAAGTAGCCTAAAAAAATTCCTGACACAACATCACTTAAGTAATGGTAGTTAAAATAAAGCCTGCTAAAAGAAACCACTAATGCAAAGCATAACCAAAACCATTTTAATAAACAGAACACCCTATCAAGCACTGCTACTGCCGCAAAAGAGATTGTTGCATGTGAACTTGGGAAGGAATAATCTTTGATAGAAAAGAAATATTTTTCAAATCCCAGTGGCCTGGGTCGGGCAATAATAAATTTGATAAGATAACTGAAAAACACCCCAAAGAATATGCTGATCAGCAGTAGAGGTATCCATTTTTTCTTTTTTTCTGTCCATAAAAAGAGGCTTGTGAGAAAAATGAGCACAAAAAATGTACTCCATGAATGTGTAAACCAAACCATGATGTATGTAAGATAGTTATTTTGAATAAGGGGCATTAAATTGACAACCGCGTCGTCCAATAGAAAAGCCACAATAAATAATAATAATGCGCCCCCAAATAAAATTTGGTTTTTTCTCATGCTATTTAACTAAGTATTTTTTTCCGGATTTTCCAAAGAATCTTATATTTATGTAATAAAAGATATGCAAAAATCATAAGTAGCAGAAATATAGACATTATTGTTTCTAGAGAATCAATTTTCTGGGCATATTTGTAATAAAGCTCCTGCAATTCCCATCCGAGCATTGCTAGGAAGAGGTTTCTCGGAATGGTTCCAAGCAGAGTAAATAGAGTATAGCGTCTCAATCTTATTTTTATTATTCCTGCAACGCCAGAAACAATAGAAAGGGGGATTATTGGAAGCGCCCGTAAGATAAATAGCATAATCTCTTCTCTTCTTCCTTTTCCAAATTTTTTTTGAAACATCTCTATCTCTTTCCATGAAACCCCGTGCCATTTTTCAGACTTTTGCAATAAGGGTTTTCCGCCAAAGTACGCTAAACCATAAAGGAAATATGAACCAAGGGTTTGTGCTAAACTGGCAAGAATCGCTATTCCCGTAGCAGTAATAAGCGCAGAGATAAAAGAGGTGGTCTGAATTAATATAAACCCGGCCGCCATCAGAATTAAGGGGGAGGGAATCGGAACGATAATTGTCTCAATTGCAACACCCACAAGCACCGCTGCAATTCCGTGGCTTCTAATGCTTTCAAGCAGCCATTGTGTAATATGCTGAAACATGTTTCTCTCTAAAAGGTGTTTGGTATAAAAAGATTTGGTTTTTAAAGAGAAAGTATAAAAACTAGTATGAATTATCTTCAATATATGAGAAGATATACCAAAGAACAGCTACTTTATTTCCTAAAAAAATATTATAAGACAAATAAAAAGACACCAACTGCCCAGGAAATAAATAAAAATAAAAGATATCCTTCTTGTTCAACATATGCAAAAAGATTTGGCGGATGGAATGCAGCATTAAAAAAAGCGGGTCTTAAACCTAATGTAAAGAGAAGGTATACAAAAGGGGAATTGGTGAATGCGTTAAAGCAATTCTTTGAGCAGCAAGGCCGGGTTCCGAGAACAACAGATTTAAAAAAGAACAAATGGTTGGCTTCTTACACCACCTACAGGAAATATTTTGGAGGATGGAAGCAAGTGTTGCTTGAAGCTAAATTACTTGGAAAAACTGAAATAAAAAATTTAAAGGATTTTCTTTGATAAACAGCAAATATTTAAAGTTAAGGTAATTAAAGACACTTATGCTTTACAATATACTAGTAGAGACATATAAAAAAATTGAGAGCACAAAAAAGAGACTTAAAAAAACATATTATGTTGCAGAGCTATTGAAAAAGACAAGTGAGAAGGAAATAGACAAAGTTTTATTGCTTTTACAGGGCAGGATATTTCCAAAACATTCAGAGCAGAAATTGGGAGTTGCTTCTCAATTAATCATCAAGGCCATAAATAGTGCCTCTGGTTTTTCTGAGAGAGAGATAACAAAGCTATGGAAGGAAATGGGCGACTTGGGTGATGTTGCGGCCCATGTTACTAAAAAGAGAAAACAAACTTCTTTATACTCAGAAACATTAACTATTGAAAAGGTTTTTTCAACACTTAAAAACCTTGCGAAAGCAGAAGGTGTTGGCTCGAATGAAAAGAAGAATAATCTTATAGCAGAACTTCTTTCTTCGGCCAGCCCCGATGAGACCAAATTTATTATCCGCACAATTCTTGAAGTTATGCGCGTCGGTATTGGAAGAGGAACATTGCGGGACGCTATTGCCTGGGTCTATTTTGGTAAAGAGATTGGAATTAGTTACGATGAAGAGGGCAACATTATTAATCTAACAGGAGAACCGAAAAAGAGGTACAAAGAGTATATTGATGCCATTCAAAGAGGCTATGACATTACTAATGAATTTTCTATTGTAATTAAAAGCATAAAGAAGTGCGGAATTCAAGGTGTTGAAGAAATTGCGTTGTTGCCCGGAAAGCCGTTAAATGTTATGCTATATATTAAAGCAGAAGATATTGATAATGCAATTAAAATTGTTGGAAGCCCGGCAGCATTTGAATTTAAACTGGATGGATTTAGGTTGCAGTGCCATAAAAGAGACAACAAAATTTTGTTGTTTACCAGAAGACTTGAAGATGTAACAGCGCAATTTCAAGAGGTTGTTGAATCTCTTGAGAAACTGGTAGAGGCAGATTCCTATATCTTAGAGGGCGAAGCTGTCGGCTATGATCCAAAAACAAAAAGATATCTTCCTTTTCAAAAAATATCTCAGCGAATAAAAAGGAAATACAATATTAGTGAAATAGCCAAACAATATCCTGTTGAGTTAAATCTTTTTGATCTCATTTATCTAAATGGAAAAAGTCATTTGGCCACTAAATTTATACGGAGAAGAGAATTGCTAAAAGAGATAGTATCTGAAAAGAAGGGAGAAATTGTGCTTGTTAAACAATTAGTTACATCAGAAAAAAAGAGGGCAGAAGAGTTCTATAGAAGTGCATTGGAAACCGGCCAAGAAGGTATAATGGCCAAGAATTTAGATGCGGTTTACAAGCCTGGTGCAAGAATAGGTTATGGTGTTAAAATAAAACCTACCCTAGAGCCCTTAGACCTGGTTATTGTAAAAGCAGAATACGGGGAAGGGAAGAGAAGCGGCTGGCTGACAAGCTATGTCATGGCATGTAAATTAGAGAAAGAAGAAAAATTACTTGAGATTGGGAAGGTCTCCACCGGACTAAAAGAGAAAGAAGAAGAAGGGCTATCATTCAAAGAGCTAACTCAACTTTTAAAACCATTAATAAAGAAAAGCGAAGGAAAAGAGGTATATGTACAACCAAAAATAATTCTAGAAGTAGCTTACGAAGAAATTCAAAAGTCTCCAACATATTCTTCGGGTTATGCGTTGCGGTTTCCTACAATAAAAAGATTGCGTTCGAACGAAAAGGATATAAAAGAGATTAATACGCTTAAGGATGTTGAAAGGCTTTATACTCAGCAGAGATAAAAAAATGAAATGCTCAATATGCAAAAAGGAAATCAAAAAGATGTTTTTAAATAAGATAGAAGGAACATACATACATAAAAAAGGTAAAAAAGAAGCAATATGTAGCCAATGTCAAAAAGCACATATAAAAAGCAAAGGTTAAAAGTATTGCGATAAAAGAGATTTAACAAAATAAGGCGAGTTTATCCATACTGCTACATCATAAGAGGGATGTACCTTTGTGTCGTCAGTAATAAAAAAAGTAATTTCTTTATTATCAATAACACAAAACCTGTTCTCTGGGCCCTGGCTTGGCGTGAAAGTAACATCTCCTACCGCAGAAATATTTTTTAAAGCTTCTTCTGCCTTAGGTGCGCTCAAGTAAATTTTGACCCCCCTCGCTTTTGCTTTCTTAAGCTGTTTGGCTAAAGCTTTTGTTTTTCTAATAAGACCATTTTTACTTGATACTATAAAAATACTCTCTTTTGCATTCTTAATTTGTGTATCAAGATGGGAATAGATGTTTTCCCGTCCCCTAATGCTTCCAGTCAATTCTGTGGGGTCAATAAGGTTTACTCCCTGAGAATGTAACAACACCAGTTCATCCATAACTTTACTGTTTGTTAACTCTTCAAGCTGTACTTCTCGAAGATCCGCATCCTTTTTTATCTGTTTCTTTACCCGCTCTATAACCTCTTCAGGAGGCACTGCAATATATTTGATTGGTTTGCCCAATTTCATTACTACAAAACCCTTCTTCTCCAGGCTTTCCAAGAC
>JAFGJW010000019.1 GCA_016928835.1 Candidatus Woesearchaeota archaeon
ACAGTAAGATTATCACCGTGCTCTCTTCCAAGGCCTGATGCTGTAAAACTTGTTGATAGTGTTGTGCCTGAAGCAAGTGAATCTGTGCCATCATAGAGAGTATAGTTATAGATCAGAGGTATGTTAAGAATTTCAGATTCATAATCAGAGGCTTCTTCCCAGCTTATTGAGACTGAATCATTGTTGTTTGTATAGTCCCCGTCAATTATCAGAGGAGCGCTGGGAGGAGTAATATCCAAGCCTGTGCCATTATGATAGTAATAGATTGAATCATTAAAAGTGTTTAATGTGCCGCTGTAATTAATTTGGTAATAAACAGTCTTATTTCCATCATTCTCGCTCAATAGCCAGTATTTGAGGCTAACACAAGGTTCAGGATATGACCAGTTCAAATCTGAATCTAAGGGTTTGTCAGTGTTATTATCATGATTAATATACCTGCAATTAATTGCAGACCCCATGAACTCAAGATTAAGTATTACTGTTCTTAATGCTGTATAATTTTGATTAGTCTCACCAATGCCCGGAACACCAATATTTGTTATATAAACATAATCTGCAGAAGCCAGACTTAGTAATAACAAACACGCACTAATGATAATACAATATTTACGCATTTTACTTTCTCTTTATCTCCAACATTACCTTTCCTGATTCACCCAGTCCAAGATTTTTAATAAACAATTGATGTTCGCCCTTATCTAAGACTATTGTATTTGTAAAACCGACCTGATACTCCCTAATTAATATCCTAAGATATTGGTTCTTATCAATAGGATAGCCGAATTTATTTGTGTATTCATTAAATGTTTTTGAACTCAGATACTTCTGTTTATCTTTGACCAATGGGCTCTGTCTTGTACCAAAGAGATACATATTACCATTTAATCTTGTATATAAACCAAGATTTTTTTCCACATACACTGTTTCAGTATTATCACCATCGCCAGCCAACCCGAACAAGCTCCCTAATTCATCATTGTAGATCATGAATTGTTGATCCTGAGCAGTATACATATCTGAATCATCATAATTCACTGACTGAACAAGTTCTGAAACGTCAAAACTTATGGAATCATTTACCTCCTGCCCATTTAAGTCCACACTTAGTACAATGTTGTGGGGGCCAATTATGCGAGGGACAAGGTGAATAAAATAGATTCCATCTCCTTTATCAGTCATAATATAGTCAGAACCGCCAAGCGGCTTCCCATTTAATAATAGAGCAAAGCTATCTTTTCTAATTTCACCCACTCCTGGGACGGTGTTAACAGTAATTTTGAAGTTAACACCAATGTAAGGTGTATACTCAGTAAGAATACCAAGATTGGCTAAAGTCACACTATCATCATAAGTGAAGCTTAGCTCGTCAATTGTGGCCAATCCAGCATTATCTATACATTTTATACCAATAACATAAGGTGTTTCACTTGGTTTAGCATCAATAAGAGACTCATGATATAGATCAGAAGTGTGCTCAAACTCAATATAATTATAAGAAAGATTATAATAACACACAGCATTTTCATTAGTTTCTAGTACAAGAATGGGAGAATTGGCAATTAAGCCATTAGGCTTCTTGAACAATATTTCAGGTGGCTCCACATCTCCACCAAAGTCAGAAGAGCTATTGAGGCCTGCTTTATTAAGTGAGATTATTTCACATAAATAATTATGGCCTGGTGTCGCGTTATCTGCTTGATACCAGGTATCTATACTATCTAACCACTTCCAGACTAAACCTTGACTAGATTCAATATCTGTAATATTGACCAAGTAGTCATCAATTCCAGACTCACCATCGGCAGCAGGCAACCAGGCACACATAATTGCATTAGAATCGGCATATTGCACATTATGCAGCACTTCGGGTTTTGTTGGCGGTGAGGTATCAATGCCATACCAACAATCATTCTGCCTCACTGTGTTCCCCCAGTTATTTGCATTATCTACTGGTCTAATATTAAAATAGTACTGCCCATCTCCATAGGATACACCATTGTATATTACCTCATTTCCACTCTTTATTATATAAGTATCTGGATTTGAAGATGGATTTTTATTAAGGATATAGCTATACCCCTTTATACCAGATATTGTGTCTTCCCCATTCCAAGTTAATCCTATTTTTGTACTATGAGTCCACGAGTTGCATTCATGAGTTGTTGAATGGACTCCGCTTGCAGTAGGCGCTATTGTATCAACAACAATGCCGTCAGACGAAGATACATTTGTTAGGTTATTTGAGTTTGTGACTCTAATAAAAAAAGTATAATTTTTCCCATTTTCTAACTCAAGCCCTGTAACCTCAGCTTCAGTATACTGGCCTGTATCTGTCCAATTCACAACAACATCTTTGTTTTCATCAAGTATCCTGTACTCATAAGCAAGCTTAAGACCCATAGCTTCTGCTTGAGGATCTTTTGCCCCATACCATCTTGCAGCTAATTTTGTATTGTTATTAGTATAATCCCCATCATCTATCACTACTGGCATAGTTGGTGAGGCAAAAAGCAAACAATAACCGCTCTGGTCATACTGTATTGAATCACTATGTGTTGTTATCAGGCTATCTGAATGGTTTATTTGTAGATAAACTCTCCTTATGCCTTCCTCATTAACAAGAGACCAATACTCCGGGCTGGAACATGTATGCCATGCAGTCCAATGCATTGTGTCTTCATTGCTAAATCTGCATGATACTGCAGTAGGAGAATAAGAATAAAATAGGATAACTGCTATCGAAGTTGTACATACCTGACTAATATTTGGAAAGCCAATTTGACCAAAATTAGTTATCTGCAGCCCTTCAGGTATTGCTATCTCAAGGTTTCTTCTCTCAGAAAAACCAGTATTGTCACATAATCCTTGATCTATGCAGCGGATATACCATGTATAATTACCGTTTGATAAACTAAGTGTGAAGTTATGCGCTCCTTGACCTATATCCAATTTGTTTTGTTCCAGCTCCCGACCAACAAATAAAGAGCAATTGAATAAGTTATGCTTCCAATCAAAAACAGAAAAATCAAAAACAATTGGATTTGCATCCCAGAAGGAAGTTATTTTTGCATTATCCTCTGGAGATATAGAAGTAACCTTAGGAAGATCTTTACCCACAGTAATATTCTCAGTGTAATTTTGGCCATTCTGGTAGGATTTCTGGCCGTCAACTGCACATCCAAGGGTGTAATTTGTCTCGGAATCAACCACTGGCGAAGAACAATTGAATTTAGCTATATTCCATGTCCATCCATTGAAATTGCATTGCTCTCCACTATCATATCCACCATTATGATTTAGGTCCCAATAGCCCAAAACACTATTAATATTGCCTGGGTTGGATGTGCAGTTCAAATAAATAACTTGTCCTGTACAGGGAGTATTATTATTCACACTGATTCCAGTGATCTGAACTGGGCAGTCACTATCTCCATGACCGCAATACATGCTATCATAATCACATTCACCGTCACAATCATTATCATAATGGTCACTGCAAACACTTAATTCATCTTCCTCAGGAACAGAATCCCATATCCATGCGGCGGATTTGCTTCTATAACAAACATGATTAGGTGTTTCATCCTCATTTGTTATCAAATCATAAAAATAATCACACTGGTAATCAAACTTACATTCTCGCTGTTGGTTATCACAACAACCCGAACCAGAACAAGAGGAACTGCAATACGCAGCAGAGGATTCAGATTCTGTCATTTTTCCATCAGAACCATCTACATCATCATAGTTATCACAAGTAACAGTTACCCCTGCAGTCCAGCCTGTATTTGTACATTGAACTTGAGAATAACATATATCTGGGTCATTTGTACTATATTCAAATCCATAACCTACAGCACCGCAATTGACACATGCAAATGTCCCTATTGTTGTATCCTGTGAATAATCCCATCCGTCTGTATCAGCTTGGCAAGCATCAGTGTTGCTATATAGACATCTATCATTGCTCCCAGTATAGTTTATTTGCTCACAGTCTGCTCCACTTCCACCCATATCTCCCTCATTGCACGTTGGATGAGTTTGAGAACTAATTCCTGTACAGCCGGTTGTTGTGCACGAATCAGCCTCATTAACAGCAGCGCCATTATCATAGTAGCAACTATTCCCAATTTCTGTTCCAGGATCATAACAACTTACATTATAATAATCCCAGCCATCATCGTCAGCTGCACAACAATCTGAACTTTGATATAGACACTGGTTTGCAGCATCTCTATAGCAGTAACAGGCACCATTACTAAAGGCACCAAAGTCACAAGAATAGGGAGAAGACTCGCCGTTCTCACAACCATTATTTGCCCCGCTCCCTGAACAACCTTCATCATAGTAGCATTTGCCGCCACTAACATTTCCTTCATCTAAGCAAGTATCATAAGTGGCATCAGTCCAACCATTATTGCAAGTAATAGAATAGTAACATCTGTTTTCAGAATCTGCCATTTGATAGCCTGAAGCGCAGCTAGTGCATGTTGTTGAGCCAACAGTTGTATCAGAGGACGCAGCACATGAACTTGAACACCAGTTACAAATTTGTCCAACAACAAAGTCATAACCTGGTACTTGTTCATCACAAGTAAGGTCCCCACCGCAATTTGTATTATAACTGTCTGTATATTCACACTCACCAGTGTCTCCACCGCCTGTCTGATATCCGCATTCACTATCACAGAAGGAAGTAATAACATGATTAACATTACACCACCAGCCATTAGGCACCAGTTCATCGCATTGGTTGCTGCCGCCACAGTTGGAATTCATGTCATCTGTATATTCACAGGTTCCAATATCACCACTCGAACTGTAATAAGTACAGAATCCGCTGCCTGATTCCCTGCCGCATTCTCCATTAACAATATGATTCGTATTGCACCACCAATGATACGCATAGGTTACTTCATCACAATTAGAAGAGGCGCCACATCCCGACTCGCATCCGTTATCCCCTCCAGATTCTTTCTTATTTGTTAAATCACACGTAGCACATTTATCGTCAGATGCATCACATCTTTTTGTTGAGGGAGCGAAAGACGCATCACCTATATAATCACAATACCAGGTATTTTCTGCGTCACATACCTCCTCCTGTGCTCCAAAATGGGAGCCAGAAGTGATTGAAGAGGTTGTATCAGAGGCATAGTTGGTATGGCAATCAGCATGGCTTGCGCCACCACATAAACCCGCAGGCCCAAATCCACCACCAAGACTTCCCTGATCACATTGCCAACCGTAATTAACAGAAGAGTGCTGACAATCATAATATATAGTTCCGCCACCAGAAGAGCGAGCTGCTTCAGTTGTGTCGCACTGAGCGCCAGAAGGACCCTGCGTGCAAACACCAAAACTCAAATAACTAGTATCACTGTTGTAACTGCACATATGACCATTATAACCGTCACAATTAGCCCTGCAATCTGCAAAGCCAACGCCTTCCACACAATAATCAGAGCAGCACTCGTTACCATGATCACATGGCATACCATTTGCAGAACAACACGAATCCACGCATTCATTATCAGCACTAATATAATCATTTGCATTATCGCAGCACCTGTTCGCGCTTGCCCCAGGACACCCTCTAATAGTATAATCAATATAATGTTCTCCAGAATCATCACCGCAACAGCCAGTTGTTATGCTTGGTGGGTTGTACTCGCCATGAGCAGAAGATTCACCAGTAGCGGCCCATGTTTCTCCACAGTTAGTACAATAGCCTGAATTTAAATCTGGATCATATTGGTCAAAAGTACAGCCATTGTAGCATATTCCGTCTCTCCACCTGCAACTATCTATCCCTGTACCACATGTACCATCACAATAATTATTATCGCAGGGCGTATCAGAAGAACTACAACTTCCACTGTCGCAAGAATAGTCTTTATATGTATTACCATAACAGCCATCAAGGTTGTTACAATTCTGCGCATTCTGGTAATCACATGTGCATGTTCCACAATACGCGTTTGGACCTGATCCCTGACACAGATTGTTACAGGGGTCTTGTGTAGCCTCCTGAACCCAAGTATTTGTCGCATCACACGTGGGAGGACAGGAAATTGTGCCACAACTATGGCGGTTTGAATAAGAATACACTCCATGATCCAAACAATTACAGCTGCATACTCCTGAAGTTATTAGACTGCATTTCCTATCGCACCAATAATCTCTTGTTTCTATTTCAGTTCCACTTGTACAATAATCACCATCTCTGCTGCTGCATGCTTCATCACCTCCGCATTCTTCTAGATATGTGTAACAATTAGCAGGGTCACATGGACCATATGTCCAAGCACATTCATCTGATTGGCAACCGCAGCTCGGCGGACCGCAGTCTATCGCATCATCACAATAGCAATGCCCTGAGTCCTCGCATCTCCAACTGGATCCGTCACAGTAGTCATGACCACAAGCATAAGGATATGTAAATTGAGCATGGAGAAGGAAAAAAACAGTTGCAATTAATGAGGTAAACAGAAATTTAAATCTATATATGCCCCTCCCCTTTTTTCCCATGTATTTTTCTAAGAAGATAAGACTATAAATATTTTTCTAAGCAGTCAGTCTCGTTTCTCACTAATTTCATACATTAATTTGTCGCCGCTTATCCCTGTATTTTTAACAACCAAGACGTGCCTACCCTTCTCAAGAACAATGTCATTTGAGAATCCGACATTCGGTTTCAAGATGTAGAAGCGGAGCAGATAATCTGCCTCAATTGGGTAGCCGAACTTATTTGTAAACTCACTAAATGTTTTTGAACTTAGGTAATTCTCCTTACTCATAAGGTTACTATTGCCTCTTGTTCCAATGATATACATATTTCCATCGAGCCTTGAGCTCAGATTCAAACCATTAGGAATAGGATCTGTTTCTGTATTAGTACCATCACCTCCCAATCCAAAGGTTGTACTCCTTAATCCCCCATATATAATATATTTCGAATTTGAAGGTGCAGATAACTCTTCATCTACATATGCTATAACTTGTGTTAAATCCTTAATGTCTATATCAAGTTCATCACTTCTCACTACACTATTCACACTAACGTTGACACTAACAGAAGAATATCCTACACTATCTGGCTCAAAATAAATATAATAAGTACCATTGCCTCTATCAACAATGGAAAAATCATTTGAAGAAACCTCTTGTTCATCAACATAAACATAGAAAGATGACTTTGGTATCTCGCCGATGCCAGGGGTTGTATTTACAATTAACAGAGATTTAACATTCACATAATAAGATTGTGGCTGGGGAACAGATATGCTTGAGGGTGAAGCTGAAGCATTATAAGTGAATGTAATAATTTCCGATGTACTCAGACCAACTGTATCATAACACTTGACTTCAATATTGTACTCTTGTATGCTTGGAGAGAGGTCTAGTTTTGACTCATGGAATGTATCATTAGTATGCTCAAAAAGTGCGTAACCTTGGCTGGTATTATAATAACAAGATGCTGTCTCATCTGTTTCAAGTACCAGGATCGGACTGTTAATAATTGTCCCTCTTGGTTTCTTGAATAATATCTCTGGCGGCACAGTATCTGCATTTAGATCCGAAGAGCTATTAAGTCCAGCATTATTTAAAGAGATAACCCCGCACATGTAATTATGGCCTGGCGTAGCATTATTTGCCTGAAATCCCGTCTCATTGCTGCCAAGCCACTGGCGAACAAGCAGCTGTTCAGTGTCAATATCAGTGATATTGACAAGATAATCAGCAATACCTGACTCGTCATCCTGTGCCGGCAGCCATCCAAAAATCAGTACATTAGAATCAGCTGATTTCACATCATTTAACACAACTGGTTTAGTTGGCGGCGAGGTGTCTATACCATACCAGCCTTCTGTAACCGTGTTGTCCCAGTTATTTGCATTATCTACTGCCCTGATATGGAAATAGTATTGTCCGTCTCCATAAGGCACATTAGTATAGGTTATTCCACTTCCTGTCTTTATTGTGTATATATCAGGCGGATTATCAGAGAATTTATCTAGCCTATAGCTATAGCCTTTTACACCTGAATTTGAATCTGAAGCAGACCAGGCAAAGCTGACATTGTTGTCGTATGTCCATTCATTTTTTGTATGGCTCGTGCTCTGAACTGTCCCCATCACTGGTGCTACTGTATCAACAACAATACCGTTTGACCTGACTATATTTGAAAGGTTTTTTGCATTGGTTACTCTAACTAAGAAAGAGTAGTTGCCTCCTTCATCTAGATCAACAGGTTTAGTAATTTCAGTGGCTGAGCCTGCATCTGTCCAGTCTACAATAGTACTGTTAGTTTGATTAACTATTTTGTACTCATATTTTAATGTCAGTCCAAGACGCTCTGCATATGGGTCACAGGCGCCATACCAGTAAGCATGTAGCAGAGTATTAATATTTGTATAGTCCCCATCATCCACAACAATAGGCAGCATCGGCACATTAAATAATAAGCAGGCACCTGTCCTGTTGTAGTATATAGTGTCACTGTAATTCATAACCATCCCGTCAGAATGGTTTACCTGCATATAGACCCTTCTTAAACCCTCTTGATCAAGCAGGGACCAATAATAAGGTGTAGAGGGATTTTGCCATGCGGTCCAATCGACTGTGTTCTCATTGCTAAGCCTGAACTTTGTTGATCCTTGTGAGAAGAATAAAAGAAGTATAACTGCATTTGATGTTGTGCAGTCCTCACTGAGCTCTGGAAAACCAACTAGTCCTAAGCTTGTTATAATCAGCCCTTCTTCTATATCTGCACAGCACACCTTTAAATCATAAGGGCTGTCGCAGTCTGCCACATGCGCATTATCATAATCAGAAAGCTCTAGAACGCAAGCTTCAGTCGCATCGCAATCAGTAGTCCTGTATTGACAAAAAATGTGTCTGCCTGTTGCATTTAGGTAGATATCATGGCCATGGCCAGAGGTTGTATATGCATGCGCATTTGCTGTGTCTGTCAAAGAGACAACAAGGTTATTAACCTGGCCAGGGGAATCGACAATTGCCAAGCCAGTAACACCATCACAGCACACATCATATGAATAACTGAAAGTGTCATCTGCCGCATGTGCATTTGTTGTATCTGTAAGAGTCATTATTTTAAGCTGTGTATTTTTGCAGCTTGTATCAACTTCGCAGTTGAGGGATGCGTTAACTAAACAAAGAAAAAGCATACTAATAAAAAAGAGCAATAACAATTTTGTTTTTGTGATTTTTCTCATTGTCTCAGTGATAAGGAATCATCCTGACTCAAAGAGGCATTCCTGGTTATCTGCACATCTCGGCCGCTGGCTTAGCTTCGCAGACAATTTTTTTCAATGCCTCATTTTGTTTTTTCAGTTCACTTATCTCTTCTTTATGGTTCTGGACCTCTTTTAGCAGAGGGACTATTAACTCCTTGTAATTTACACCTTCTACCTTATGCTGCTCATCATAATATACTAAAGAGGGATGTATTTTTTCAACTTCTTCAGCAATTAATCCCTCTCTTCTAGTACCTTCAGCTGTTCCATCCTCACTGATTCTGCCATTACTGTCAACCTTGTACTCAAAAGTAACTGGCCTTAACAAGTATATCCAGTTAGCATTATCTAAATCTTCAATCTTGGTTTTATGCCTCAATGTTGAGGACTGATAACCAAATAATCCCGTATTATCAACTAACAAATCTCTGTACGTTGCTCCCACAGTTGTGCTATATGTTACAGGAGAGATTATATTTCCTGAAGACAGATAAACGTCACCACCGTGTATCTGAAAGGTTGTATCAGGGCTGCCGCCATGCCCCAAGAGCAAGTGGAGCCTGTCATTATTGTCTCTATCCAAATAAAACAGATGCTCTGCTGTAGTTCCATCATCAGCAATCCATCTCAATTGGGAAGCCCATCCTGAAGAAGTATCTGGATCCAATATCTCTATCCACTTGGCAGCAGCAGCATCCTCAACATGTAATTGTCTTTGCGGAGAAGTAGTGCCAATACCAACACTATTAGCTGATGAATCAACAAAAAGAGTGTCTGCATCTAGGCTCACATCTCCCCAGACAGTTAATGGAGAGGTTGGTGAAGAGGTTCCTATACCAACGCGATTATTTGTGGAGTCAACAACAAAAGTACTGCCGTCTATACTTGCATTACCATTAACATCTAATTTGTGTGTAGGTGCAGCTGCACCCACACCCAAGTTGCCAGTATTATCTTGAATTGTAACAGTATTACTTCCCTCGTCATAAAAATTTAAGTCTCCCTCAGAATCTACTCCAATTTCTATGTACTCTGAACCACTATACTCCTCAATTCGGATTGCATACTCTGTCATTGCTGGATTTTTTATATGTAATGAAGCCTGTGGACTCGCTGTTCTTATGCCAACACGGTTATTTCCAGCATCAACAACAAATGTCGTGCTGTCTATACTCGCACTTCCACCAACATAGAGATCATCTGGAGTATAGAATCCATAAGTTCCACTAGCCTCAGAATAAACACCATAATCTCCTCCAGTTGCATACAAAGCATAGGTAGTAGAACTTGCACCACCATCTGTTGCTGAAAAATAACCACCATATCTTGTGCCTGAATTTGAGGTAGAATCAACAATACCATAGACTCCAGTGCCACTTGATCCTTGTGCCCTTCCATAAACACCTCTCCCCCCAGAAGTACTATTTGCCAAACCATGGACACCAATGCCTGAAGAAGATTCAGTCACTCCATAAATGCCCCTATTAGTACCATTAGAATGGGTAGCATGGCCCATTATACCAATACTGCTAAACTGTGAACTTTTGCCGTAGATAGCTGCAAAATCTGAAATAGAATTTTGTAACCCCATTACACCGAATCTATTACTACCACCATGGCCAACGATAGATGCCACATCGCCTCCACCAACCGACAAACCATAATCTGAAGAAACAGATCCACCAAGCGGACCAGCTGCTATATTACCTATTATTCTTGCATCCCCCACAACTTCAAGCTGTTCTGTAGGATCCGTTTCTCCAATACCAACATTCCCACTATTATAATAAATACCTAAAGCACTTGGCGACCAATAACCACTGCCACTATCATCACTCCCGCAAACCAAACCACCAGAGGAATTAGTCTCGAGTGCAGTGCATGAAGTAAAATCCTCAAATCTTACTGTGCCGTCAACATGCAGCTTATCTGTTGGGTTTGGTCTACCAATACCAACATTTCCCTGAACTATTAATCCTCCGCTCGGAACGGAGGTTCTACTATAAGCAGTTGCACTACTAATTGACGCTCCGCCACCATATACAGTCAATTTATTGACGCCCGCAGAATCTCCTAACTTTACTATACCAGCACTACTTACATATATATCTCCACCAGTAAGTATTCCATCTGAATCTATCTTTGTATTGATTCCTCCGTCTGTAACCACAAATTTTGTATCAGGAGAGTCTGTTCCAATACCAACTCTACCAGTAAACCCAGCGCCATAAGCATACAAGCTTGCCCTTGAGCCGCTTCTAGTCGTATTCCATAAAAGAAGATGCGGTTTATTCAATAAAATGGAAGCATAGGTATTGCCGCTAGATGCATTTATTACTATCGCATCCCTGCCATCGCCACCAGCTCCTCCTTCGGTCAGGTCAACTTGCAGCGGATTCCCAGTAAAAATATATGGCGCTGTTAACTCATCTGTTGTGTGCGTGCCTCCTGCTCCAAGCACATAACTAGAGTTTACTATAATAATTATTACTAGTAACTGAAAAATTGTCTTTTTCATAGTGTCCCTCCTTTTTAACAATTTACAAGTCTATAAAATAAATAGTATAATGGAGGATTTACGTTTATAAATATTTCTAAATCAAGAAGTCAATAAAAATTGTCCGCTTTTATGCTTCCACCAGAAGATATTTGCTACGGACCAATCACCAGGATCAGTGCAGGTCACTCCGCTCCATTGTCTGCATGCTCTAACTTTCCATGTGTAAGAATTGCCTGGTTGGAATATGAAATAACTAATGTCCTTGCATGTATCAGGTATTCGACTGCTTAACCAATTAACTCCTTTTCCTTTTACTCTAAGTTGATAGCCATTGTTGCCATCACAACTGCTCCAGCTTAAAACCGGACCAGAAATAATAATTGAATCATTTAGCGGATTAATAAGTGAAGGCACACAGCTACTATACTGCCACCAGAAACTATTAGTTTGTGACCACGGACCTTGATTGCTGCAAGCAGAATCCCAGCATGCAGCCACTTTCCACTTGTATTCTGCCCCAGGATCAAATATTAACCCATTGACAGTATAAGAAGTGGCTTTTGTAGCATAAGTTGCATCAATAGTCCCAGGAGGTATTCCTCCCTTAATCTTGACTTTATATTTTTCAGCTCCTTCAACATTATCCCAATCCAAAGCAAAAGGGATATTTGAAACAACACTGCCATTACTAGGAAGATTAAGCGCAGGCGCTCCTGAAGGAATGTAGTGCCACCAAAAGGTAAATGGCTCTGACCATGGATTATAAGAGTAGCAATCTGGATCCCAGCATGCACGGACTTTCCATTCATACTCAACTCCTGGTTTATATGAAAACACAGGTTTGAATTGTGTTACAAATAAAGGCTTACTATGCCAGTTGATTCCTCCTCCCACCAATCTAACCTGATAGGCCTCAGCACCCTCAGCTGACTTCCAATCTAAAGTCGGTCTAACCTTTAAAACTGAATTATCTTCAGGTGCAATAAGTTCGGGACTAATTAATCCAGGCAACACAAGCTCTACATAAGTTGTTTGTCCCTCTTCTACTTGTATTGTAATATTTTCAGAGGGATAATATCCTAGTTTCTTTACACTTATTATCCTAGAACCTGCCGAAACATGGGGGATCTCAAATTCCCCGTTGTTAGTGTAAGCTACTGTTTTCTGTCCATCAAAATAAATCCACGAACCATCTACATAATTCCCATTATTGTCTCTTATAGTGCCAGCGATATTTCCCTGTGGCAGAGATAAAGATGTAGAAGGATCTCCATAAAGATTAAACGTAAACAGGTTATGATAACTGCTTCTAGAGTTCAGAGGAATGCCCTGTCTCATTAAATCCAAAGCAATTCCGCCAGGATTATTTTGGGTAAGGAATTTAGTGTAGCGACAAGCCAGCCGCATTGTCCCGTGATATGCATATTCACATAATCCATAATAGTTGCAGGTATTTCCATAGCACTGCTGGTACCACCCGTCTCTTGAAGCAGCTACTGTTGTGACAGCACCTTTTTCTATCAGGGCGGAGGCAAGGTTATTATCTGATTCAGGATAGCCATTGGAGCAGGATGCCTGAAAAACAAAAGAAGGTTTATTGTCATTTAGCTCTGGTGCATATATTGTGCTCATGACGTTCTCAGCATAATTAATATATCCATGACTCAACCAGGTTACAACACCAACACCGCCAGAAAATAAATCATTTGCCCCATTCCATGTTTCCTTAACGTTACTGTATGTTGTTGGAACCAGCTCAGGCTCTACGCCAAAATCTTCATCATAGATTCTGAATTTTGTCATTGCCCTTGTGTTTGACCATAGGCTTATGGCCTCTCCCAGTTCCCAGCCAAAGGTATTTGCATCAATAAAATGCATTGGCAAAATTATTTTTGAGCGCCATGAAGTGTTGCCTTGATCGTTTTCATAGTCCATTATTTTCTGCAAAGTATCATCTAATTTCGCATAATCATTACTGTAGACAGGAATTCTTCCGACCCATACTTCAACAGCAGTTTCAACACCTCCTGGGCCAGTGTCATCAGGATACTCGCAGTAGTAACCATCATTGTCAATATCCCAGTCACCGGTTAGTTCAGCATAATAAAGGTCTGTTGGGGCAGTCTGCAAACTTGGATCAGATCCCGGCCAGCACATAATCATTGGTACTTCTCCTGTAGAACCAGCTGGATAGCCAGGATCATGGGGGTCTGGACTTCCAACAAGCAAAACATACTGCAAATTCAGGTTCTGGTAATTATTTTGAAGCCATTCCCTTATCTTAGGAGCTCTTTGTGCTGGAGAAGGCAAGGCACCATTTACTCCCCACTGCGTCTCTGTGGCAAGGTTGACATCAAAACCTTTTGATTGTTTATGTGATACAAAATCCGATATTTTACTGCTTCCTTGTACAACATCATTTGTAGTGATTATTGCATAGCCAGGCACTGTTAAAACCCGACTCTTTTCATACCAATCATTAATTCTATTGTTATTCAATATAAATTTGGAAGAACCCATCTCTGCTTCATTTATCTCTGTTTTTATCTTAGATTGCCCAATTTGATAATTTATTGCTAATTCAATCTTTTTACTTAACTCCAACCTATCCCTTTTTGGGTTATATTGATAAGGAAAGACCTCTATTGTCACGAATTTCAAATCCTGTTTCTGCCCTGTGTTAAACCTCACTGGTATCTGCGGATAATCAGCATCCTTGTCGTAAACATTTGCATTTTTACCATCAATTATATTCTTGTTTTCACCCCAGCAAGTAATTTGGTTGTTACTTTTATCATAGGAAACATCTGGTGGCTGAGGTGCAATAATATTAGCCATAGCAACTTCTTTGTAACTTCTAAAAGCATAGCCAACCTGGACTGTAGATAAATCTGTTTCAGGAGGCAGCAACATATAAATAATAAAGCCTGGAAGCATAGGGTCTCCTGGCGAGTTCGTGTAGATAATGAAATAGTTGTCCTGCGTGAGTTTCAGTTTGTTACCCTCTTCCTCTATGATGACATTATCTCTAGGAATCGGCAATAGGTGAACATATCCTTCAGACTCTAACATGTTCTGACTGGGACCAGCTATCTCAATAAAATACTTCTGCCTGTGAGTGTATATATTTACTAAGGGGAGTGTTGTGGTCGTTTGTGGCGCAGCAAATACATTGGTGTTAACCTCTGGACTTGCTGTTTTTGGCTTGATTATAGTCTTTTCATTACCTAGAGAAAATCCCAAGACAAGCACTGGGAGTAGGATTAAGAATAGCAGTATTAATATATTTTTCTTCATACTTTCTCCAAGGCAACACACAATAATTTATATCTCAAACGCTTATTTTCTATTTGTTAATATTTTTCTATATTTAAAGCTTCTTCATAAGAATCAGTAATCTTTTTAAATACTTTGAGTTTCCATTGCACTATGGAAGGAGTAATTGTCAATTTCCGAAGGGGAAAGAGAACCCAGAAAACCAATCAAATGGTTGTTAAGGTAGAAGATATTAATTCAAAAGAAAAAGCAGAAAAGCTTATTGGAAACTCTGTTTCATGGACAGCCCCTGGAAAAAATAAGACTACCATTACAGGAAAAATAAGTTCTGTACATGGCAATAGTGGTGCAGTTAGGGTATTGTTTGAAAGAGGAATGCCTGGCCAGGCAATCGGACAAAAAGTTGTTGTTTCTTAAACAAGTATCTCAAGATAGCTTATTATGCCTATAATCATATAAATTTGTATTGACTTATTACATTGTATGACACAAAAATTTAATGTAATAATAGAAAAAGGAGAAGATGGTTATTTTATATCTGATGTAGTAGAACTTCCTGGATGCCACACCCAGGCTAAAAACTTTGATCAGCTAATAGAAAGAACTAAAGAAGCTATTTCTCTATATTTAAGTGTTAAAAAGCCAGAGGAATCAAGACCAAAATTCTAGAAAAATTGGCTTTAGATTCAAAAGATAGCAAGGAAGCCACATGTTTATTGAGCATAAAGACGGAAGAACTACGGTTATACCTAACCACCCGGGTGAAGAGATTGATAGAGGTCTTCTTAACAAAATTGTAAAACATGATTTACAGTTATCCAGAGAAGAATTTCTTAAGTATGTTTAGCACAGCAAAATCTATTAGTCAAATCTTTATTAGTTCTGTTGATTCAAACTGATTTGTGATAATTGGCCTAGCGCATAACTCTTTATTTTGGCTAATAAGAGACTGAAATGTGTTATACGCCAGCTCAGCTGTATTATTATTCCTGCTGAGATGCGCGAGGAAAACATTTCTCAGCTTCTCACCTGCACAATCTCTTATAAAAAGGCCTGCATCAATATTAGACAGATGGCCTTTATCACTAAGAATCCTCTGTTTAAGGTGGTAAGGGTAAGGCCCGTTAATTAGCATATCTATGTCATGGTTAGACTCAAGCACAATTGCATCAAAATCCGGCATCAGTTGCCTCATTTCATCTGATACAGTGCCTAGATCTGTAAATATCCCAAGCTTTCTGTTGTTTTCAAGCACAAAACCCACTGTATTAGCAGCATCATGGTTAACATTAATTGGAGTTACTTGAATATCCTCAATACTAAACGGCATCCCGTCAAACAGATTTACTGATTTTGAGAAAAAAGAACTTTCATATGTAGCTGAATTCATAAAAACTGGCGTATCAAATTTCCTGGCAATAGTATTTAGCCCACGAATGTGGTCAATGTGCTCATGTGTTATAAAAATAGCATTTATTTCATCTAAATCATAACCTTTGGAAGCAAGTTTTTTAACAGTCTGTTTGCATGATAATCCAACATCTACTAGGAATTTTGACTCTTTTGTTTTAATAAGAGTGCAATTACCACTGCTTCCGCTTGCCAAAACACTTACTTCCATTCTTATCTAAGAAAAGGGCATAATCGGTCCGATCAGCATCCAGACATAAGGCGCTGCAAACACCAGCACTCCTATAATCAAGGTATGGATAATCTTTTCTCCCACTCTTCCTGCAATAGCTGCTGCTCCCGCAATCTTCAACATTGCTATTAATGCAATAACAAATCTTACTCCAAGATCAACCCAAATATTTTCTGCTATCCCTATATGCAAAAAATTCAAAGCCCAGCCAACATTCATACTGACAAATACAAAGAGCATTGTAACTGGCAGCGCATGCAGGCCGTGCACAAACCAGCCCATGCCGCGCTCATCCGCATGCACAAAAACCAATTCCACAAGACCAATAATGCCGCCCATTATAAGGGCAGGGATTAAAACAAAAGTAGTTGCAGGCTCTGCCATGATACTTTTCTTATTGCCCAGCTTTAAATATTTTACTATTTCTAATCATAATATTAACTAGCTCTTTTCTTATTATTACAATGGGGCTTCGCCCCCTTGAACCCCCACTCATACCTATCGAAAAGTTTAAATAGAGAAAAAAAGAAAAGAAAATTAATGCAGTACAAGAACAGGAAGAGATTTTTATTATTTGGATTTCTACTATTATTCTCAAAAATAGTTTTTGCCCAGACAGGCGCCATGGGCGGCATTGAGAGAGCACTTGGTCTGCTTGCTCAGTTTATTGATGTCCTTGATAATGAAATTTATTTCAAAATCCTTATTTGGCTGTTGGTATTTACATTAATTAGATACAGTGCAAGGAGATGGGTTTTCAAAGAAAAAGACGGTTCAAGAACTGCAAATATTGTTGCTTTAATAATCTCTTTGATGGGCACCCTGCTATTGCCGAATGAAGTGATTCGATTTTTGTTTGTTGAGTATAGCACAATTGTGGGCCTTGCGCTTACACTGGTTCCTGTGGTGGCATTATTCTTGCTTCAGTCAAGATTCAGTGATAAGACTCCTGGATGGTCTTTTCTAAGGTTCTTAATGTTTCTTGCGCTTGGTCTGGTAACACTATCTATAGCAGAACTGCATGTAAGAACAGGCGACAGCACTATCTCAACAGAATTTGCTACATGGCTTGATTTTGCCGGCTCAATATTTTTAATAGGCGCCTTAGTCAGCCTGGGGCAGTGGCTGGGCGGTGCATTTGGAGGAAAAGGTGCTGCAGCTGGCGACGCAGGCAAAGGGGGCGGAGGGCTTTTAGATAAACTTAAGGACTGGCAGAAAAAAAGAGAAGAGAGAAAAGAAGCCGGGTTGCCTGATGAAGAAAGGTTTGAGAAGCATCTGAACAGAATAATGACATACCTTCCTGAGCTTGCCAATTTTATTAAAGATGTTGAGACATCAGGAAATAATTTTCTAAATGAAATGAGGGCGCGTTTTGTTAGGCAATCAACTCAACCCCCTCAAGAAAACTCGCCAATTCCAAAAGGTTTCAAGTTTCCAATGCGTGATTGGAACGCATATCTAAGTGCATGCGGAAGGGCGCGGCTCCATATTGCAGCTATTTCAAGCCTTATGAACAAATTATTTGATAACCCAAATTTCACCCGTGCAACTGCAGAGCAAATAGAGCGTATAAAGACATATAATAGTCAATTAGTTGAACATGCCAAGAAATTGTTTGAAAATCAAGTAAAAATTATGGAGTCCAAGAACAATTGGAAGAGAGAATAAGATGACAAGTCTAGCAGACAGGTTTAGAAAGACAAGAGAAAAAGTGAAAGAGGAGATAGGATTCCACACAGGCACAACTGCTGATCCCCAGAAGAATATTGATGCAGTAAGTATTACCAATGAGGAGGGGCTGAGACAATTAGGCTTGTTGATAAAGGCTGTGCAAAGCCACAGTGATATGTTGCACGGACATGTAAAGCTCTTTGCAGGCAATCAGGAAGTATATGCCATGCTTGAGGAAATGAGGGGAATAGTTGAGGAGGCTCTTAGTGAATTGAGCAATAAAGAGGCAGCAGTTGGTGAAACAGTGAACAATCAAGAGAGATTATTTTTAGAGGAACTAAATGCTCATCTGGATGCAGAAAGACAAAGACAAGCCGAGGAAAAAAGAAAACAGGAAGAAGCAGAAAAAGAAGCAGAAATACAGGAATTAAATGTGCATCTGGATGCAGAAAGACAAAGACAAGCCGAGGAAAAAAGAAAACAGGAAGAAGCAGAAGAATCCAAACATCTTGATTTTAAGAATGTAATACAGGGACTGGTTAAAGTGTTCCAAGAACTAAAAAACATCCTTAATAAAGAAGTGCAGGAGATTGATGAAGAATACAGAGGCATCCGTTGGGAAGAAAGCACAGATATTGAAAAGATAAATTTAGATTTGACACGCCTTCATAATGCTGTTAGCATACTTTATAATGGCCTTCAAGGACAGAGAGAAGTGCGATTAATTGGTAAGAAGATACATGAAAGTTCAAAAACAATTATTGCTCAGCCGTATTTCAAAGACTCTAAAAAACTCATTGAAAGAGTGAGGACGATAAGTCGTGCTTTTGACTGGTTAGAGAACTCACTTGGAAGGCTTATATTGAGCGAAGACCACATTTTGAAGAGACTTGCAGAGAGCATGAGCAAACTTTTAGAGATACAAGAAAAGATTAAGGAATTCTTACAACGTAAGGAAAGGAAGTATCCACAATATCAAGAATTACAGCAGAAAATAGAAACAGAAATAACTAGTATCCAACAACTGCAGAATCAAGTAAAGGACTTAGTTGACAATAATTTGAATATGATTAAGAAAAGACAGCAAAATGAAGAAGGCTACCTTCTACAACAAAAACAAGATTTGAAGAACCTCAGAAATGTTGCAAAAGAATTTTCAAACAAGCTTGGAACAATATTCAAGGATATGGAGGGCATGGTTAGAGAAGGAGAGGATATTGATTGGGACAAAGCAGATAAAAATACAATTATTACACCATATGTACAAAAAAGCTACCCAAAAATTCAGGAAATATTTGATATATTAGGTGGCCAAGGTGGTTTGTCACAAGAGATCCAAGAGCTCGCAAAAGGTGTAAGATTTGAAGCTGAAATCAATAGAAGCTTAAAGAATGATTTTGAAGAAAAAAATAAAGTTATAGATAATATCTATGAAAATATTAGACAAATTGTCGCTGCAATAAACAGGATTATTGCTGAGATACAAACATCAATTCCTAAGGAAGAAGCAGAAGCCTCAACTCAACCGCAATCAGCTGCTGCAGATCAACCGCCGACAAGTCCGCCACCTTCAAGTAATCATCCTCCTGGCCCAACTACTACGGTATAGCTGCACCAAAATTGCAATTTTTGAAGAAGGCTTAATCTCATAAAAAACAAAAACCTTATATACCTCTATTCTCATTTCTTTTAGTAATGAAAAAAAGGATTGTCTTAGTTTTAACTATTCTGATTAATTCTGTCAGTGCGTCTGCGCTTATAACTGGCAAGATCATACCTTCCAGAATTACACAGGCGCTGCAATACCTCCTTATAGACCTTCCAAAAAATTACAACACTCCCCCTTTTATTATATACGCAAAGCTGCTGATGTGGGTTCTTGTCTTTGCATTGCTTAATTATGGGGCAAGAAAAGCCATTGTCAGAAAAGATGGAGGGGCTGTTGAGAAGAGAACAGCAAAGATTGTTGCACTGATCTTGTCATTAATGAGCGTCTTATTGATGCCTGAAGCAGTCATCGCATATATCTTCAAGAATTATAGTCTCGTGATCTCGATTCTGCTTTTGCTTTTCCCAGCGTTTCTTGGGGTAATACTCAATTTGAATGAGAATGTATTTAACAAGCCTGGCAGGGCATATGCAATGTTAAGATCCTTCCTTTACATATTGATTGGAATCCTTGCGATAGTGGCAGCAAATGTAATTCACAGCTATCCAATATAAAAATGAAAAACAAGCTATATAGAACACTGCCCATTCTCCTTTTCTTAATTATACCTTTAGTTGCTGCCCAGGTTGAATTAAACAGAGAAGTTGCCAACCAGCTGGCTGACTGGCTTGAATTTGGCGGTGCCATCTCATTATTATTTGGCTTCCTCTCTTTTCTCTACACCTTATTTACAGGAGAGGACCTTACAGAAGCTGCAAAAGATGCTGCAGAGAAAGCAGCAGGAAAGAAAGATGATGAAGGGAAGAAGGAGGACGAGGAAGAGGGAGAGAGGATTGGTAAGATTGCTGGTTATGTTTATGATAAAGAAACTAGACAACCTGTCCCTGCTGCAGATGTCTGGATTGAAGGCACATCTATAAGTACAAAAACTATCGATGAAGAAGAGCACAAAGGTGCATTTATACTGGAAGAAGTGCCCACAAACAGAGGATTGGTAGTCAGAGCAAAGGCAGAGGACTATAGAGAAGGGGCGCATACAGACCCTGGTGGATACCCCTCTTCAAAAATAAAACTAACCAAAGAGAATCCTGTGTTTCCAAAAAGAGGAGAAGAGGGCGTCCTAATACAGCTGGAGAAAGTAAGAGACGATCTTGGCAAGATATGGGGAAGAGTGGTTGAAGTCATTGAGGAGCGAAGACAAAGAGCGCCAGAAAAACAGCTCACAGTTGTTGTTAAACAAGATGAGCACCTTAGTGCGACAACTGATTCTGAAGGCAGATTTATTATTCAAAATGTACGATTAGGCGAACGTCTTGACATCTCAATCAAAGAGGATGAAGATTATCGAGTGATAAAAGAGGCAGAAGTAATGCTCGACGAACATAACAAAACACAGGAAGCTAATATATTTGTTTTAAAAATCGAACTAAAAGCTATTGTTTTTATACGTAATGAAGTTGACCAGCCAATGAGAGCAGATAAGGTATATATAGCAGAATATCCAAATACTGTTGGGCAGTTAGTGAGTGAGATGGGACAGATATTCTATCTTTTTGACAAGGATTTAAAAAAAGATGAAGGATTAACATTTGTTGCAGAAGCAGAACATTATGCAAAAACTACACACTTAGATGAAGGAGGTCATCCTGATAGCAAGGTAGTGTTTACAACAGAAAAGCCTATACAAGAAATAGTAATCAAATTAAAACCTAAACCAAAGCAAGCTGATTTTATAATGGACCAGATTAGAACAAACCCAGAAAGTAATATAACTCCTGGAAATGTAATTGATATAAAAGTTCCTGTAAATCCCGGTTTTAAGATTGATTCTAGTAAGTCCTATAGCATGGGTATTAGAGAAGGAGGTAGAGATATTACTCTAGAAGTCCGACTCGGCGAGGACAGTACAATGTTAATAGGTAAATATAGAACACCAGCAGATTTTACAGAAGAAGTCCTGAGAGCTGAAATCACTGTCAGTGCAGACATAATTCCAAGAGAATAAAATGGTTAGAGTACAACGTATCGGAAATGTGAAAATACATTTTGACCAGAGTCATAAAACTAAGCCCAGAATAGAACCAATTAAACCATGGGGACCTCCAGCTAAATATAGTACTGGCGAGATAGGTTTTGAAGGCAAGGTGCATAATGTAACTTGGAGATATCATTGGGCCATTATTTTAAGGCCGAAAGAAAACCCGGAATTGAGAGAATTTGCAGTAAATAGTCGATTATTAAGTCCTCTTGGAACTGGCCCGGAAGTAAAAGAAATTAAAGCTGCTATTGATGTAACCACACCAGGAGTATACGTAGTCCACTGGGTATTATTTGACAAAGAAGATAAAATCATGAATGAGAATATTGAGGAGACACAGCTTACAGTTGTTAATAAGGGATTTAGGGTTAAGATTACACGGCCCCAACCAGGAACATATAAAATGTCTGAGTTTATGAGGCATGTCTCAGTGTTCACTGGAGAAATAGTTGGGGGTCCTGGAAACAGGAAATACCATTGTCACTGGAGTATTATCCATAATAACCATCAATATCCTGTATCTAGTCAAGTTAAGGAAGGTCCTGGGCCTATAGAATCAAAGAAGTTAAAATCTCATATATATAATATACTTGAAAACGGGAAAAATGAAATTAGACTTGTCTGTGAACATATCGATGAAGGTAACTTACACTTAAGAAATCAGGCTATTGTTGATATTAACATTGAACCGGGTATTGATGATGCTAACATAATTCAGGAATTGAATCGAGATTTTAAAAATTATTCAGATACGATTCCAGCTTATTTTAGGGCCCTAAATGAATTTAAGAATGAACTTCTCAAGGCAGAAAGACTAGAAACAGTACTAAAAGAGTTGCAACACAATGAAAAGATGGCAGTTGTAGAATCCACTGTAAGAATCATGCAAGATTGGCAACAAATTGAACAGCATTTGCAGGCATTAAGAGACAAACTGCATATTGACACAAGATACTATAATCATCTAGTTGACTTTTTTAAGACAATAGAGCAAAACAGATTACCCAATACCACTGAAACAAAGCAAGCTATTGATGAATTAGAAAGAATTGCTAGAATATTAAAAATGACTAGGTCTTTATTTCAACAGACAATTAGGGAGGATATAGATATTGAAAATAAATTAGCCAGAATTGTCAATGGCCTAAATAGAGGGATAGATGAGAAAAAGGTTGAGAATGAGATATATCAACTTAAATCTAATCCATCTTATCACATGAATCAAGATGTCAGACAGTTAGTACAAGCGTTACTTGGATTTACTGGTAATCAGAAAAATCAATTAAGGACATATGGTAAAATATTTGATGATTTGTATAACACAATAGGCCATATGACAGATAGACTACGTAAACTTCTGGTTGCTCTAAAACATTAGAATATTTGTAGAAATAGTTGTCTCTACCCCAGTTCTCTCTCCCGCAACAAAAACTTTTATATACTCTTCCTCCAATTAGATTATTAAAAGAGGTGCTTATCATGGAAATAAAACTTGACAAGAAACCAAAAAAGCCGAGGATAATCGAAGGGTTTCCTGGCTTTGGATTGATAGGAACAATATCCACTGAATTTCTCATTGACCATCTAAAGGCCCAGCAGATAGGCAGCTTTACATATGATGAGCTGCCGGCGACTGTTGCCATACATAAAGAAAAGTTGGTTGATCCAATGGGGATTTTCTATATTAAAGACCATAATCTAGTGATATTCCACACCATACTTAACTCTGTGGGATTGGAATGGAGATTAAGCAAATCTATATCCAAGATGGCAAAAGAGCTTCAGTCTCCTGAGATAATATGTCTTGAAGGTGTTTCATCACCGCAGGTTACAGAATCAAAAAGGGTGTTCTACTATTGTACAGATGCTGCAATAAGAAAAAAGGTAAAAGACATCCCTGAGATCGAACCTTTGAAAGAGAGCATTATTGTAGGTGTTACTGGAGCGCTCATGCTAAGATCAAAAATACCTGTCACAGCTTTCTTTGGTGAGACTCATACTGAGCTGCCTGATAGCAAGGCTGCGTCAAATATAATAAAAGCACTGGATATATATCTAAAATTGAAAGTTGACTACAAACCATTATTAAAACAAGCTGAAGACTTTGAAAAGAAATTCAGAGACATATTAAAACAGAGTGTTGTGGCCACAAAACAAAGGGATAAGAAACAGATGAGCTACTTAGGCTAATAGAGCTGTTTTCCTGGCTCATACCGCTGTGGTATTTCTATTGGACTTAATATAGAATATGCTTCAAAGCTGCTTGTAGGAGCTATAGGCATCTCCTGACTTACAATGCCTGTCTCAAAACCAAGCTCTTGGCCCATCTGCTCATGAAATTTCATCCTAACCTGCTCATTGAGCATTATCAGCATTCTTGAAAGACTGCCCCCATTAAGTTCTGTCAGCGTAGCGCCGTTTCTCATGCCGACAAATGCGTCAATAACATCACTTATCGTATCCTCAGTAACTGTGTGCGGGTCATCCAGAACAATCCTATGCTCTCTCCTTTCTTCTCTTACTACATGTACCCGGGTAATTTCCTCTATTTTCCTGGCTAATTCATCCTCTACTTCAGGGCTTCTCTCATCTACATTAAACACTTTTTTATAGCCAAAATAATCTGTATTTATGAGGAAATCTATTACGTTTTCTGGAGGTTTGCTGGCCATAGAACTAACGATAATTTTGTTATTTAAATTATTTTTTCTTCTTCCTGCACTTTTTTTTCTTTTTACCTGCTTTTGCTTTTTTCTTAATCTTAAACTTGCTGGCAAAACTCTCCTCTAGCTTTTCCAACTCTTCTAGCTCCTTTTCAAGCTGGTCTACAGTCGGAATTGTCTTTTTTTCTAGGCCTTTTATTTCCTTCTTCTGCTCCTTATCTAAAACTTCAGTCATGGATACAGCAAAGGCAATATCTTTTTAAAAACTTTTCTATAGTTGTTTTCCATATAGAATAATATTCTATAATCTATCTTTTTCAAAGATTGTAAAGTAATATAAATAATAAACAATATAAATTTAACCCATTTTAAAACTTTTGATTAATAGTTAAAATTTTTAATCAATTATTGATTATGATATTTAATAAAAGAGCAAATATTTTAATTTAAACAATAGCATTAATTTTCAATATTGAAATATATTTTGTAAAAATTACTTTAAAAAATAAAGGATGAAAGTGATATTTTACAATAAAACTTTTATAATATTTATCTTGTAGTTCCTATTTAATTTTATTGCGAAGTTTGACTTTTTTGTCATACCTGTCAAATGTCTTATCTAAACAATGGTCTAACCCAATGTTAAAACGATTAGCCAGTGCTATTGTAGAAAATAGCACGTCACCTATCTCTTCCTCAATATCATAGTGATCTGCATCTCCTATCTGTCCGGTGCCTGATTTCCTCTCGCCATGCTTGACAACCAACGCTTCTCCTAATTCTCCAACTTCCTCAACCAAATGACAATAAGCTGCATAATCTGACCACTTAAATCCCTTTTCACTAGTCCACTCTTTTACTCTAATTTGAAGTCCATTTAATTCAGTCATTTCAATCACAGATTGTGTGAAAAGATTATTGTTTAAAAGCATATCCCCAAAAATTAACTTAAAATCTATACCATAAGCATGTGAATGGATAATCCCGACAAAGGCAGTAGAACTTACCAAAACCTATGTACTTTGCCATATTCTTATTGTTTAGGCCGGCTTATACAACCAAACTAGGTTAAACCTGTTTGTCGGCATAATGCTTTACTAGTCGGCATTATAAAGACTGCGTTGATATTATACCAGAAAATGCCAGTTTGCCTGCATATACCTTATTCGGGATTTTACCGAATGTTTTAGAAACTTGATTTTTTACATAAAAAATGCCTAAAAACAGGGTTTTTCTGATAGGTAAAAGGTTAATATATAATAAATCCAGGCTTAAAATACGCCTCATTTTGTTTTGATAAAAAGATTTAATCAAAAATCATTTAATTTATAATAAAATTAAGCGAGACACTAGCGATTCTCGCCTTCTTCCCAGCGAAGTAGGGGGTTCAAGGGGGACAGAGTCCCCATTGTAAATATTTTTAAAAAAATCTATAAGATATTAAGTGTCGGTATAATGCAAAAATATATAAACCTGTTTTGCCAAAATAAATAATAGGTGATCGCATGGCAAGAAGACACTTTATACTGAGTAATGTTGAACCAAGCTCATTAAGTCCAGACTCAAAGGAACTGGCCAATATCCTAATTACAAGGATTGGATTGATGCCCAGAAAAAAGGGGTCAACAGAAGAGATGTATAAAACTATGATTGAGCTTTATGAGAGGACTAAGCAGGGCGCACAAGAAAAAAAGCCAGAGCTGGCAGTTATGACTGTAGAGGAGATGGGAAATTTTGCTGGAATTACAAGGCAGACCATGTATGACTATATTAAAAGATGGCTTGATCTTGAGCTTATAACCAAGACTTCATATATTTATGAAGGCAAAGTCATTATTGGATACAGACTTAATGGAAATACATTGGAACAGGCTTTTGAAAAAGCAGCAATAAAAGTAAGGAATAATATGGACCAGACTTTGAAGTATGTTAGAGAGCTTCAAAATGCATTGAAAAAAGAAAAAATCAGCGAGACAATGAAGGCAAAGGAAGCTGATAAGAAAAGCAATTAATCATAAATTTTGTTTTTTGATTAAATATTTTAATTATCTCTCATAGATTTGATTAATTTTTTATTCTTAATCATCAAAATATAATTTTAATATTATAACAACAAGTGTTGATATTATACAAAATATCAAATAAATTCGTTATTATATCATAATGTAATAATAATATATCTGATTCTGGTATTTTACCAACAGACATATTTTCAATATAGCAAATAATACATAACAAATAATAAAATTAATAAATTTAAAGGTAAAAGTGAGTCTATATGAAGATTAGGATAAAGGAAGTTGAAAAATCCTTAATAGAAGAATTCTCAAAAGGGCTATGGAGAGAATTTGCAGATGAGTCAGGGATGCTTCTTGACGAAGAATCTTTTTGTTTTGTAGTCCATAATAAAGATGAAGAGATTGGTTATTTGCACATAAAAGTTACGCTTGGGGTGGCTTATCTTGAGGATATGATCTTAAAAAGTGAGTTTAGGAATAAGAAAATTGGGCATCAGATGATGGAGTTCTTTGAGAATTTTGCTGAAAACAAGGGTTGCCATAAAATGCGGATTAAGACTTGCCCAGAGACTAACCAAGCTGCATACCACCTCTACAAAAAATTCGGTTTTAAGCAAGAAGCAATACTAAAAAATGATTATTTTAATAAAGACTGGGTCATTCTCTCGAAGTATACTAAGCATAAACAAGAAAAAAGTGAGAGTAAGTGAAGGAAATCTGGGATAACAGGCACAGGAAATCAATAGGGCGCTACAACAGAATCACTGAATTTGCCAACTTCTGTTTCTTGAATTATCTAAAAGGAAAACAAGGCAAGCTGCTAGATTTGGCCTGCGGAAAAGGCGCAGACAGCGTATTTCTCCACGAAAATGGATTTACTGTCACTGCCATTGATTATTCAAGTGAAGCTATCAATCAATTTAATTATATTCAGAGAAAAAAAGGTGTGTTCATTACTTCATTGGTCAGGGATATACAAGAGAAATTACCTTTTGAGACTGATTCATTTGATTATGTGTTCTCTCGCATAGGCTTGGGATATTTTGATGATAAGACAACAAAAAAGATATTTTCAGAGATAAAAAGAGTATTAAAAAGTGAGGGTTTGCTCATGTTCCAGGTTAAATCAGTAAATGATAGAGTGTATGGCAGTGGAAAAGAACTGGAAAAAGATGTCTATGAACTAAGCGGTTATATAAGGCATTTTTTCAGCGAAGATTATGCAAGAAAGCTATTGAAAGACTTCAATATTATATATCTAGAAGAGAAAAAGTTGGATAATGGGAATGCTTATTTGGATGTAATAGCAGAGAAAAAATAATTTAAGTATTCAATATTTTGTAAAAAGAATCAAATAATGGCTGCTCTGTTGATAATAAGAAGAATTTTCCTCCAACAGCCCTAGCTTCCTGTTCTATCATTAGGATATGCTCATATAATTTTTCTCTGTATTCCTGCCTTTTTGCCTCGCTTATATAAGTCTCAATCTCTTTTTCTGTCTCAGAGTCCTTTAAAATAACGCTTCCCCTGAGTTCAAAGTTAGTCTCTGACCTGTCCAATATCTGTATTATCTTCAGCTCATGGTTTTTAAAAAGAGGAAATACATTCTTTATCTCTTCTATATTGAAGAGAAAATCTGAGATAACGACTATCATCGATCTTGATGTTATATTCTTCTTATAATGTCTCATCAGTTCCTCAAATTCAATTATGCCCTCGCATTTTACTTTGTTTAAGTGATGCAGGAATCCAACAACCTGCGACATGCCCCTTTTCGCCCTGAAAGTTACTATGTCTTTAGACATTGTCGACATAAAGAAATTGTTGTTTTCTCTGGCTGCCAAATACGCAAATCCAAGACCCAGCATTGCTGCATACTCGAATTTTTTGTATTTTTTTGTACCAAATGTCATTGACTTTGACACGTCTATTATAACATGTACAGTCAATGCTTTCTCCTCTTCGTATCTCTTCACATAAAAGTTATCAGTCCTTGCATAGATCCTCCAGTCTATAGCTCTATAATCATCTCCTGGAACATATTGCCTGAAGTCATTGACAATAAGTCCCCTGCCAAGATGTGTAGATTTCTTAGTACCTGCAAAGCTGGATGTGACTCTCTTGTTTACTATCAAGCCAAATCTCTTAAGCTGCGATAAGAAATCTAGATTTATCATGCCTTCTCAATTATCTTTTTAATTGCATCATCTGTTGAAAGACCTTTTCTCTCTGCCTCAAAATTCAATATTATTCTGTGTCTAAGAATAGGATAAGCCATTGCTTCAATATCCTTCTTGCTTACATAATTCCGGCCGTCTATCAAAGCATTTGCCTTGCTTGCAAGTATCAGACCAATAGAAGCCCTGGGAGATGCGCCATACTCGATTAATTCCTTTTCTGTTCTTGTTTTCTCTATTATCTTCAGTACAAATTTCTTAAGGTCTTTGGCAATTGGCGTCTGTCTTGTATAATGTTGGAATTTCTCAATCATCTTGCTGTCAAACACTTTCCTGACATTATATTCACTCTTTGCACCCGTGTATTTATCTATTATCTCTTCTTCCTCCTCAATGCTTGGGTAGTTTATCTTTATCTTAAATAAGAACCTATCAGATTGGGCCTCAGGCAGCGGATATGTACCTTCTTGTTCAATTGGATTTTGCGTAGCGAGTACAAAAAAGGGCCAATCCAATTTGAAAGTTTGGTTTCCGGCAGTAACCTGTCGTTCCTGCATTGCCTCCAATAACGCTGACTGTGTTTTTGGTGTCGCTCTGTTTATCTCATCAACAAGCAGTACATTTGCAAATATTGGGCCCCTGTGGAATACGAACTCTCTCTTCCCACCCTTCTCCTCAAGAACATAAGTGCCGGTGATATCAGACGGCATTAAATCCGGGGTTGATTGGATCCTTGAAAACTTGAGATCCATAAGTTCTGACAGGGTCTTTATAGTAAGAGTCTTTCCCAGACCAGGATAACCTTCAAGGAGTGCGTTTGAGTCACATAACACAGTTACTATTATTTGTCTTATTATCTCATCCTGACCAACAATGACTTTCTTCATCTCCTTAAAGATTTCATCAATCTTTTGTTTTACTTCCTTCAAGCTAATCACCTACTTATTCTTTTGAAATAATCTTTTATTACTTCTCTATGCTCTGTGGAGATATCTTCCTCATAGCTTTCCTGAGCATAGCCTCCAACTTCTGCGGGGAAACTGCCGCCGAAATCATTCTTTTCAGGTTCATTTATCTCATTAATATCAATATCGGTGTTATATGTATCAATTGTTATATTCAATTCTTGATCACCCAGCTGTGCTACTTTTCCATTCTCCATATATTCAGTTGTCTGTCTTAATGGAACCCTGTTTGAGATGTCAACAGCAATATCTTTGATTCTGTTAACAACTGGTTGGATTGGAATGCCTATTCTCTCAGTAATCCTAAACACATCAAAGCCATAGGCAGAAATGACAATTGTAAGAAATAGTAGAACTGAGACGCCACTAACCTTAATCAGTAGCTTCTTACTATTGAGAAATGCATTGATGTCAGCATTTGTCACCAGGTTAATTACGTCTGTATGGAGTGCCAAGGCAACAGGATTATCATCGCTGCTACAATCATATGAAGTCCTAAGCTTTTCCTCCAGTTGGGGATATCTCTTCTCTAAAACCATTATCTTGTTCTGCCTGATTTTTTTAATGAAACTTATTAAGAAAAAAACAGTGCTTATCAATGCTGCAAACAATATATCTATGCGGAAGAACGTAAATACAAAGTAGAAAAGGCTAAAAAACAACAATGCAGTGAGGAGCGAATCAAGGAAAAGAAGAGCGATAGAGCTAAAGATAATCTCAAAAAACATCTTTTTTACAAGTCTCATTCCAGGTAATCCTCGCATTCAGTTATATTAAGGTCCTCTGCATCCTCACAGATTCCTATTGTATCATTATATATCTCTGAGTAATCAGCCTCAAGCTCGTCATAGGATACTCTTAATTCATCCATGTCATGTATAAGAATTGAAATATTGAGCATTGCTATATTCAGCTCTCTTTTTGTGGTGTTTAATTCCCTCTCCACAGAAAGTTTGTCAACAAAGAGAATCTCTTTCTCACTCTTTACATCTTCATATTGGTCTGTGAGGTCCATCTCTCTTTGGACTTTCATATTAAGCAATTCCTCAAGCCTTGTGTGATTGCTTTCAAGGCTTTGAAGAGTTCCAGTCAGTGTCTCAATCTGGGTGTCTTTATCTGCCAGGTTCTGATTCAATTTTGTAAGTGATTTTTGATAATAAACTGTAGAGCCCCCATAGACCAGCAGTGCTACAATAAGTAAAAATAGTAATATTAGTGTTGTATTCTTCCGTATGTATCCCATTCAAACACCTATTTATAGTCTTTAGCAAAGCGGATCTCAAAAATCCTTCTGAAGACAAGTTCCAAGATGTACACAACAAGTGAACCTAAAAGGAATAGCCAAGAGATACTGATTCTTTGGACAGATTCTGCTTTAGCCATACTTTTCAATTTTTCAGATATTTCTTCTACATTTTTAAGGATTTCTCCACCCGAAATAGCCAGTATCTTGTCAAGTTTAGTGTCTACACCTAATTCCAAATATTCCTTTTTATAATTCACAGCTGCTTCTCTGTCCATTATTTCCGAAAATCCTGTAACAAATGGTAGATAATAAGCTTTATAAACATTATCCCTCTCTTCAAAGAAGCTCAGCCCTTCTTCTTCAGGATACATAGTTGAGTACACAGTAACTGTTGCAGTCTCATTAACAACCATATCTGGCACCTCAATTAATGGATCCAGTTTCCGTTCTGGGTTTTCAATAGCCCAATTGATTGTCCTAATAATAAAAGCTGAGTTGTCTGGCTTAAGAAGATCAGATGCCCAGTAGCTGCCATCATCAGTGGCAACTGTAGCTACTCTGCCCAGTCCGTATCGCCATACAACTAATATAGGGTCTCCGTCCTGTGTGGTAACAAGGAGGGTAGCACTTGTTTTAGGATAAACAGAGTTAAAGCCGTATACTTTTCCTAATGACTCCAGCTGATCAGTGATGAAGTGGTTATTGTCATAAATAAAAAGTGACGGGCTCTGTGATCTTTGTCTCCCGTCAGGGTCTCCAAAAAAGATACTTAATTGATTCCGGTCATCTGCCTGAATGTACCGGCCATTTCCGCTCTGAGCCATTTCTGTAAGGAATTCTACATTAGGCGTATTTCCAACACCAACAATGATAGTCTTCACACCTTCCTGGACAAGTTTTGCCAGGTTTTTCTTCATAGCAGTCGCATAAAAGCTTGTTACTCCCACTTTGCCGTCTGTAAGCAGCACAAGGTACTTGCTGCCACGCATGAACTTAAGCATATCAAGGGCTATCAAGGGCGTGTCAAATATCCTTGTAGTATCATGTATCTTTATATCCCTAATTTTTTCCTTAAGATCCGTCTTTTTTGGCCCGAGCTCTGACAGTCCGGATATAATGCTGGGGTTAGCATTAGATTCAATAACTGCCACATTATTAGTATTTGCTATTGCATCAAGGATATCAATTGCCAAAGCTTTCTCGATTTCAATAAAAGTTGGAGTTGTCTCGTCATCCTCAACTATATGCAAAGCGCCTGAGACACCAGTATCAAGGGCAACAACAATGCTCACAATATCTTCTCTCTTTTTTGGTGTGCCTATGCCAACTGGCAGCAATTGCATTATCACTGATTTATTGTAATCTCCCCAGTCAAACGAGTCTTTGCCTCCAAATACCAAGAGTCCGTTGCCATTAGCCACAAACTCTCCAAGCAGGTCAATATCAGCAACAGTAAAATCTTCTCCCGGGACATTATTGAGAATAACAGCATAATACTCGCTTAGAGCCTCTGGGAGTTGCTGCTCAACATCAACATCATATAATGCTCTGAGAATATCCCCAAGCGGCGAATTATCATCTGAGATGAACAGTATCTTTGGTTTCTCAACAACATTAACAACTTTATAGAATTTATTATTTTGCGGAAAAAGGTCTTCCTCAAATATCTCAGCCTGGATTTTATGGTAACCTTTGTTAAATGACTGTCTAATTTCTATATGTTCTTTGTCAGTGGATTGTTCAAACACTATCTTATCATCAATCGTTATTTTTAGCTCTACATCACTAGAGGTAGCAACCTTTTTTAGGTTAATCTGAAAGATATTTTCTACTCCTGTAATGACTTTTGAGGGACCTTCAATAGTAACTGCAACATCTTTGTTTTCCTCATCTAACTCAATCCCATAAATCCTGGAATTCATATTAGCGCCGAAAAAAGCAACATCTTCAAGTGATGTACCTTGGTTGACTCTCCCATCAGACACAAAGAGTGTGTTGGAATCTGGCTGCAACTTCCTCAGCAGGTAATCACCTAAAGGACTATGTTCTGTGGTCTCAATCCTATCTAAAGTAACGAGAATTCCTTCTTTCTCTAACTCGTATTTTAATTCTTCAATATCATTCAAATCAAAGACCTTCATAGAATCAGAATAATCAACAAGTATATCAACAGTGGGCACATCTGTTGATTTTTCATATCTTTCAATGACAGGGGATGCGACTGCCAATGTAAGCAGGGAAAATATTATGAGCTTGAATAAGAAGATAATAATGCGGAAAAAGGTTCTTTTCTTAACATACTCGCTTTGCTTAACAAATTTCTTATTAAACAAGAATATAAGAAATATCATAAGAGGTATAAGAAAAAGGAGCATGTTTGGATTTTCAATAATGATATTATTATACTTTATCATAATTCTCCCCCTTTCTTCAGAAAGTAGATTTCAACGAGCATAAGGATGCTAGCCAGAGCTGTAATTGAAAATAAAAGAGATATCTCCTGTTTTGTCTTCTTCTTCTCAACATTTTTTATAAATGATTCCTGCTCTGCTATTTGTGAATTAATATTTGACTCCTGTGCATTAACAAGATTCACTGCTATCTCCAAATCATCAACTTCATACACGCCAGTTTTTTCTGCTGTAACATATTCCCCTGCAACTGAATTGTCTGGGAGGACTATTCGCTTTCCTGTGATAACATCTCCAACTTCTCTATTAAGCAGAGAAGGAGTCTGCTGGCCAGTCAACTTCTTTACCATCTCATACCAGAAAACAGGGTAGTCAATCGAAGTCTTGAACGAATTATATTCATCAATTATACCATAATAGAGAACCTTCCCCTTTTCATATTGAGTTAGAGTTATAATAGGCATTCCGTCAAGAGTCTCAGCTACCACAAGAGAATTATTTTTTGTCAGAGTAGCCTTAAAATATTTTGATGACTGCTCAAAGTTGATTTCCTGAGTCGTATCAATATTTTTTGTGTTGACAATAGGCATATTTGCATTTTCAAGCTGCTCTAATGATACAGGAAGCAGGTCACCATATTTGTAATCATCTAATCTCTCATTTGCCATTATAACCACTGAGGCTCCATTTATGACCGCTGTTTTCAAATCTGTGAAAGTTCCTGAGAGGATCTTGCTCGGGTCTACCTCATCAAAAATAATAAGGTCATAATCGAATTTTGGCAGGATAGGGGGCTCTGCTGTTTTGACATTAATATTAGGGATAGAGATTAATGCATTATAAACAAATGAATCTTTACTCGAGCTTATATAAAGCACACTAACCATTTTCTTTTTTGGTATGATGATATAGATCAAATTATCAATTTCAAAATCATCCTTAGAGTTAATATCATATATGTTCAATCCTTCTTGCAGAGGCAATTTTATGGACTCAACTGAATATGCCGGTATGACATAGTTTTTCCTTTCCATGTTAATGGTGCTAGCTGAATCATCAAAATTTTTTACATAAATGGTAATTTCATTAGCCTCAAGCTCGTATTCAATTATACCATTGTTTTTCTTGCTGCTTGCTATATTAACTAAAACAACCTGAAAACCTTTAGACTCAAGGATATCTTTCGCAACAAGAACATCTCTCATGCCCGTGTCAATAAAATCGCTCAGGACTATTATTTTGGCATTGTTCTCCTCAGCTATATCACCTGCCATTAACATGGCATCCCAGATATTGCTTGTTGATTCTGTTGGCTTGATTGAGCTTAGAAGTCTTCTTGCATTAATAATATTTGTCTGTTTTGCCACCAGAAGAGGTGTACTTTTGATAAGCACTATTGAATTTTTCACACCAAGATTCGATTTGGCAAGGTCTACTGCTTTTTCAAATCTGGTCTGGGTCCCTTCTCTAACTTGAGAACTTGCAGAAGCATCAATAACAAAAACAACCTCGTTGCTCTGTGTCGCAATATTCATTATAGTAGAGAGATTAAGTGTGGACAGGCATAACAGGACTATTACCAAAAGCTGGAGTACAAAAAGCCAGTCCTTAACAAATTTTCCGAAGAATGAAAAAAGAGCTTTCCTTTTTTTTTGGCCCTCGAGAAAGATAATGGAGGGTATAATTTTTTTGAAAGGCTTCGGCTTTAAGAAGTAGAGGATAATAAAGAAGATCAAAGCTATAAGGCTATAAAATCCAATTGGATTATTAACAATAATAGGATGACCAAATATCTCCATGGAATTTTTAATACATTAAAGCTTTAAATAGGTTTTGAAAATTGGAGAAAAGTGAAAAATAAACATAACTTTCTATGAGAGGCCACGCCGTTCCAAATAGCTTTGAACCTGAGACATATTATTCTCTAAAGCATGGTAAAACCTATCCAGATAGGTTCTGCGTGAAATCCATCTATCTCGTGAGAAATCAATTGGATAAAGTCTGGCTATTACAAGCCTTCTAAATGCCTGATTTTTTTCATCTTGAGAATCGCGTTGTGCTTCCATGAAAGCTGATAAAACCGTTTCAAGATCAGCTCTGTATTGTTTCATGACAGACTCTACAGTCCTTCCTCTATATGGTCCAATAAAGGGCAAAACATGGAATGCGAGCTTCATTTCATCGATACGTTTCAGATCCCTTCTTCCTTCCTCATAGCCAGTCTCATAAATAAATCCTAGCTTCCAAGGTACTTCCTCCAAAAACCTATGAATCTCATGCACATCTAGAAAACATTGTCTTGCGTATGAAAGTTGTTTTTTCAATTGTTGATGAATCCTTTCATCAGGATGTCTTAACTCATACTCAAGTTCAACCATGCCGCCGCGGTGCGCTAATCCTCTCCTGATTTTTTCATCTGCCAAAAACTTTTCCAAAGGCATTGGATAATCCGCAGGCTTCTGTGCTGAACCTATACAATATGCTGCGTCGTTATAGACATCAAAAGAGTAAGGCATTGCATTCACCCCATATTATATTAAATAGGTAAATAATCACTTATATAAAAATATTTGTCTTTGTAACTATTCTGAAGTAGTCTAAAATGACTATACTACCTTTCTATTCTGAAGGTCCCGAGACAATTTCCCTTTTATCTTGATTACATTCTCCTTTGCCTGCAGGTTCCTGAAATCCGCATCCAGAATCAAATATACTTTATTATCCATATATCTTTTGATAACGGGAATACCTTTGAGAGTAAGGTTGTTCACATGGTTCACAACCATTTCCTCTGTCAATCCAAGTACCTTAGCAATCTCTTTGTAATCAATCAAATCTCCGTTTCTTGAATAGAGCACCACAAAGATCTCCTGCTCACGCAGAGTGAGAGAGATATTTTTGAATAAATCTTTATTCAGGGTCTGTTTACCAAGCAGCTGTGCAAGCGCCATCTCAATCTCATCCAATCTCTCACTAAGCTTTGAGATTTTCATTTCAAGCTGCATTATATATTCGTTATTTGCAGTGATTTCACTAGTATTCTCATTAATTGAAGTAAGGTGATCTTCCAATTCCTCTCTTATCTTGTCGAAAGATGCTTTGAGATTAGTGTGAAGAGAAACAGGCTTTTTCTTACTCTTGTTAAATAGCTCATATATCCTAATGCAAATCACCCGGGTTAATTGAGTAATTATGCAATTATAAAAATATTTCTGTTTTAGTAAATATATCAATAAAAATCTACTTTAAAACTAGGCGTTCACAAGAGTAAAGAAATATAAATAACTCTAAATTAATTCATTGAATGATGAAATCAAAAAAAGAACTTGCAGTTAGCTTATCCAAGTTGAAGGTATTTGCTGCTCCAGACATAAGACTTGAGCAATATTCAACAGACTCTGAGATTGCAGCTGAAATGCTTTGGTTTGCGTATCAAAATGGAGATATAGAAAACAAGATAATTGCTGATTTCGGTTGTGGAACAGGCATCCTTGGGATTGGCTGTTTATTATTGAATGCCAGATTGGTGTATTTCATTGACAAGGCTGAAAGTGTTTTCGAGATTTTAAAAGAGAATCTATTTACTCTAAAATTAAAAGACAGCAAAATAATAAACAAAGAGATAAGCGCCTTTAATAATAAGGTTGATGTTGTAATTCAAAACCCTCCTTTTGGTGTCAAGAGCAGGCATGCTGACAAAATATTTTTGGAAAAGGCTTTTTCATTATCAGAAGTAGTATATTCATTTCATAAGATAGAATCAATGCAATTCATTGAATCGATTTCCAAAGAAAATAATTTTAGGTCAACCCATCTCTTTGGATTTGAATTTCCCCTTAAAAAAAGCTATGAGTTCCACAGGAAAAAGGTCTACAAAGTAAAGGTTGGGTGCTGGCGGTTAGAAAAGAAATATATCTGATTAAACTGTCTAAGCAGAATTGGTGGCGAGTACCTGGTTATAGAGTTGTATGATCCTTGGATAATATACTTCTCGTTGGGAATCAGATAGGTTATTATAAGCATCCTGCAAGCGGTTATAGACTCTGTTTGAGGCGCTTAAATCACCTTTGGAGACATGATGCTCAAACTGGGCCATAAGGATATCAATATTTGAATTATCTCTCTCTAACAATTGGGAATAATCCCAAGTCTGCTTCACACTTTGCGGTGGTAATGCACTCTCCTTAGGCTGAAATACAGTAGTAATGTGTTTATACGCTTCTTCCATTTCATGATCTGGCAGTTTTTTGTATAGAGACGAGATTTCCCCATACATGTTTCTTGCCTCATCAAGCTCATCCTCCCTTATCGCCTTTTTTGCTATACTCACAAGCCTCAATATTTCTAAGAATACAGGTGTACCGGGCTCTCCGGGCATAAGATCATCATCAAAGATAGTATCATATTCAGCAATATCGCCTTGAACTTGCTCAAGATCTGTTTTTAATTCTTTATCTTCTGCACCCAGTAATCCTAACCTTTCATGCATTCTCCAGAGCTTATTATGTACCTCTTTAATCTCGTCGCGCTTCTCTCTAATGCTTCTGTTGACCTCCTCTTGAAGGTCCTTAAAGTTGTCAATGCGTCTATTGAGCTCATATTCTTTGAGCTTAAGCGCTGCTTTCTTTCCTTCTATTTTAATCCTAATAGTATCAAGCTCTTTTTCATGTGCCATTGCCTCAAATTCCCTGGCCTCAATAGATTGTTCTCTCTTCTCAAGATTTGTCTTTAATAGCTCAAGCTCCTTGCCGATTGCCTCAATCTTTTTCTCTTTCTCTAATAATGATAACTCCTTCTTTTCAATCTCAAGCCTAATATTCTCAAACAACGGGTCTTTTTCCAAGAAGCCTTTTTCAGTTCTTTCAAAATAAATCCGCTTTGACTTAGCCTCTTCCTCTACTTTTTCTATCTCTGAAGCAAGCTGTGATTGAGCTTCAAGCATTTTTTTAATCTCTTCTTCAATCTCCATACCTCGAAGTCGTTTGTTCTGTATTTGCTCTTCTGTATTAATAATGTCTTTTTCAAGCAATTCCTTGTGCTTATCCATGTTTGCTTCCAGGAACCTAACATAAGTTCTCTTTTCATTAAGCAGGTTTGATTCCTCCACAGAAAGTTTATTTTCTCTTTTCCTAAAATAATCTCTTAATTTAATGAAGGCGTCATGCTTCTCACTCAGCTCTTTCTTGAACCCTTCAAGCTCCCTCATTATCCTTTTGCTTTCTTCTTCCAGCTCCTTCTTAATTAATTGTACAAGCTGCTCTTTTTCTAATAGTCTGCCTTCTTTCTCTAAGAGGCTTTTTTCTTTTTCATTCACCTTAATATATGTCTTGTTTATTTCATCTTGGACTGTTTTAAGTTCATCAAACTTTATAGTCAATTCTTTGTCCCTTTCATGGAGGACTCTCTGCCTATCCTCTATCTCAACCTGATCATCAAGTATTGCCACCTTAAACTTTTTCAGCACGGGAAGCTTTGTTTTTTTCTTAGATAATTTCAGCCTCTCTTCTAAGAGGTCAATCCTTGTTTTTTGATCCTCAAGTTCGTGTGATTTTGCTCTTAATTTTTCTTCTTCCTCTAAAATTTCTTTTTTCTCGCCTGTTACTTTGCTTATAAGGTCAGTTAATGTATCCTTGAGCTTCTCTTTTTGAGTATGGACCTTTTTTCTCTTGTCAATTAATTCCTGGTCTTCTTTTGATATCTTGAACTCTGGAAGTGACTCCAACCTCTTTTTGACTATGCTTTCCTCTACTTCAATTTTCTTAATATCAGGTATTTTATCTTCACTTACCTGGGCTTCCTTCTCTTTATAATCAACCACATGCTTAACCTTTCTCTTTATATCTTTGGGAGTGTCAGCAATAGGAAATGTGTCAGAGAGGCCTTCTGGAATTTCTTTCTCTTCCATTTTGTTTTCAAATGCAGGAAGAGGCTCCAGTTCTAGGGTTTGGAGAGGTTTGTGGCTATCTGCATTCTCCTTATCTGGCAAAGGCATTGGTTCTTTCACTTCAGGAGGAGTTAATTCCTTTACTGCATTAAGTTGTGCATTTTTCTCCGGGGAAGGGCTTTCCAGAGTAGGAATATTTGCAGGTATTGGAATAGTCGGGGCATCTTGTATGGTCTCGCCAGGTTTAGGTGCTTCCGGCATCTCAACCGGCGGAATATGCATAGAAGCTGGCTCTATTTTCTGAGGACTTGGTTGTATAGACAATTTCTTAAGAAGTTGCTCTGTGCTCGGTTTCTCCTTAGATCTTATGATCTTATTTATAAGAGGCACTTTCTCAACAAATTTTTTGCTTGGTTTTTCCAGTTTGAATTTAGAATGCCTGACAATATCCTCAAAATCAAGTATCAAGCTTGTCAGTGTATCTTTGCCTATTATATCACTAGTTGTATATTGAATTTCAATAAGTTTTTCTGCAAGAGCACATATCTTTTCTTTTAGCTCCTTGGGTATCCTTTTTCTTTTAATATCCTCACTCAGTTCCTCGTATGTAAACTCGTAATGGATGTTAAAGAGCTTTGAAATGGATTTCCTCAAGACCCGCACAAATTTATTGAAAAGCTTTGTAGAGTCTTTTTGCTCAAGTTCCGATTTAATCTTGGCAGTTCTCCTAAGAATTTCAATTATCTTCTCTTCTTTGCTAATTTTTTTCTTTTTTTTTTTCGAGAAGATAGCCATATTAGAAATTATTATTGTAGACTTATATAAATTTTACTAAAATCATATGCAGCTTGGTTCAAAAAAATTCAATGACTGACCGCAACATGAGCTAGTCACCCTTATACAGTAGAATAAAAAATTATATATACCTATGTGCTTATTTACAAGTGTATGGAACAAAGTATGCAGACAGTTAAGGATGAAAATCTCAAGCAGACAGTAAAAGAGTACCAAAGATTGTTTGAGTTAACTAGGAAAGAAGTTGCCAAGGTTGTTGTCGGCCAGATAGATATCTTGAATTCATTAGTTGAAGCTCTTATTTCTAATGGTCATTGCCTGGTTGAAGGAATCCCTGGAATTGCCAAAACCTTATTAATCAGGGCTCTTGCCACTGTCACAGGATGCAAATTTCAAAGAATCCAGTTCACTCCTGATTTGCTGCCTACAGATATCATTGGCATTACCACTTATGATGTGCATAAAGGATTCTATACTGTTAAAGGACCCATTTTTGCCAATTTTGTCCTAGGTGACGAGATAAATAGGGCTCCGCCAAAAGTCCAATCTGCTCTGCTTGAATCCATGCAGGAGCGGCAGGTAACAATTGGCAAAACAACATACCCTCTGCCAAATCCGTTTTTTGTCATGGCTACACAAAACCCGATTGAACAGATGGGTACCTACCAGCTGCCGGAAGCGCAAATTGATAGGTTCTTATATAAAATCCTAATGGATTATCCCAATCTGGACGAGGAAGCAAAAATCCTGCATAGAAACATAAGTCTGTTCAAGTTTGATGACTTTAACCTGAACCCTGTGCTGACCCCAGAGATAATACTGCAGCTGCAGCAAGATGTAAAAAAAATATATCTGGACCCAAAAATTGAAAAATATGTCATTAAAATAACTGATGCAACAAGACATCCTGACAAGTACAAGCTTAACTGCGCTAAATACATTGATTTTGGTGGCTCACCTAGATGTTCAATCGGGCTTTTCATTGCTGCAAAAGCCCATGCACTGATAAATGGAAAGGCATACGTAACTCCTCAAGACATCAAAAGCGTGGCACCAAATGTTATGAGACATAGGATAATCCTCAGTTATGAAGGACAAGCAGAAGAGGTGGACATAGACAAGATAATAGATGAGATTCTGGGCAAAGTGCCGCTCCCTTAATCATATTCTGGTTATTGTTCTAATCGCAACTTTTAAATAATGCATAGCGCCTTAATATATAAAAAGAGGACAAACATGGCCATTAAAGAGTTTCTTGCAGAATTAAGCCCTAAGCTGAGGAAGACAGATCTGCATCCGCACACAAGGATTCTTACATTATCTCTTGCAGGCAATTTGGTGACGACATTTAAAGGAAGAGGCCTCGAGTTTGAGGGTTATAGACAATACACACCACAAGATGATGCCGCCAGGATTGACTGGAAAGCGTCTCTTAGATCACAAAAGCTCTTGGTGAGAGAGTATGATGTTGAGCGCAATTACTATGTTTTCTTTTTGGTTGATGTGAGCAATAGCATGTTGTTCTCTAGTGTTGAAAAACTAAAATGTGAATACAGTGCAGAGCTTGTTGCTTCGATTTCCTTTGCAGTATTGCAGCTTGACGCAGGGGTTGGGCTTGGGCTATTTACAGACAAGATTAATGTCCATGTGAAACCTCAGATGGGGAAAAAGCAGTACTATCTTATAACAAAAGAGCTAACTAATGTCAATAATTATGGAGGAGAATTCAATCTGGAGGAATCAATGAAATTCCTCTTATCCTACTTGAAGCAAAAAACATTAATTGTCATAGTATCTGATTTCATTGGTCTGAAAGGCAACTGGTTCAGGTACTTGGAAATACTTTCTCAAAGACATGAAGTCATCGGAATGATGATTCGTGACCCAAGGGATAGGGCACTGCCAGAGGATGCCGGACAGTATATTGTTGAGGACCCTTACTCAAATGAGAAACTGCATATTGATGTGAGCCAGTACAGAAAAGCATATGAGGAGCATGTAAAAAACGAAGAGAGGATAATAAAAAACAAGTTTACTATTACTAAATCTGATTTTCTATTGCTCACTACAGACAACCCATTTGACAAGCCTCTAATGAGGTTTTTCAATAGGAGGGGGCAAAAATGGAGATAAGTTTCCAAAGCCCATATTATTTGATACTTCTTGTAAGCATACCTTTGCTTGTTATTACCCATTACTATTCACTAAAACACACAAAGAGAAAGGCGATGAAATTTGCCAATTTTGAAGCGTTAAAGAGAGTAACAGGAGAACATTTGATCACAAAAAATATTACACTTCTAATAATTAGGGTCTTATTTTTAATTGTGCTGGTAATCGGTTTGGCAAGACCAGTTTTTTGGTATAGAGGCAAAAGCAACCATAATGATTTTGTTATTGCCATAGATATGAGTGCAAGTATGACTGCAGAGGATGTGCTTCCAAATAGGCTTGAGGCTGCTAAAGAGTCTGCCAAGGTATTTGTTGATTCACTTGATTCAAGGACAAAACTTGGCTTAGTGGCATTTGCAGGAGTATCTTTTATTGAATCCCCTCTCACTATAGACATAAATGAAGTGAAAAGACAAATTGGCAACCTTGATATAATGACAGCAGGCGGCACTGACCTGGGGGGCGCCTTAATAACCAGCACTAATTTGTTGTTAAGCGGAGACAAGGCAAAATCAATTATCCTTTTGACTGACGGCTCAGATACTTCTGGGTTTGCAGTTGATGAAAATATTGATTTTGGATTAGATTATCTAAGGAAGAGTCATATTACCTTATATGCAATTGGTATAGGAACTGAGCAAGGTGATTTTGGCAACCTTCCAGAGGAACTGGAAATCACCTATTCTTACGATGAAGAAGAGCTGAAGAATATGGCTGAAGCAACAGGTGGAAAGTTCTTTGAAGCCACAAATAATGAAGAACTCCTATATGCTTTTTCTGAGATTAATTCATTGACAGAGGAAGGCAACCTATCCATTGACCTAAGTGTTGCTTTCTTAACAATAAGCCTAATATTAATATTCATAGAATGGGGCATGATCAATACTAAGTTCAGGGCTGTGCCTTAGTTATTTTAAGAGTCTACTTTGGGATAGTAACATTTTTATATAATATTTAATTTGCAGATTCATGCGTAAAGTTCTAAAAAAAAGTTATAGATTAGGCATAAGTGCAGGAGTGCTCACTGGCATGTTTTTCGGATTATTGTCCTTTTTAATATGTTTAGTACTGCCCTTATATAGGGGCCTATTTCCAGACACAAATTATCTAACCCTTTTTTTAAGCATCCTTTTTAGTACTGTTCTTAGTTATATAATACTAAGCATCCTTTTTATAAGCTTGCTAAACATACTTCCTTCTAATTCAATTTTTTGGAGAATTTATTTTCTTATTTTGATTATTACACTCATGTTATCTCCGATTGATTTTATTCTTCATACAACTATATATGGTATAGAAATCTCGTCCAGTCTTGCTCTATTAGTTGGAAATATGATCCTCTCTCCTTTTATAATAGGATTCGTATACTTTCTCTTCTACATGTTCTTAGCCAAATGGTTTAAAGGGATAGTAAAAGTAAATAAAACAATTTTTGTAATTACCATATTATTGTTATTATTCTTGTTGTTCATATCCAGTATGGTCAGTGGTGTAGCATATCAAATTCAGACAAACCGAGCTTTTTTAAGAGAGATGGTTCAAAATTCTGAAAAACAGAGGACACTATTTCATGAAGACTCACCAGCAGTGTCCAATATTGATGAGTCTGAAATAGAATCCGAGATATTTGAGCTAATAAATCAGAAAAGGGCAGAGTTCGGAAACCCTGCTGTTGAATGGCACTCTAAGGTCTATGAAATTTCTAAGGTCTACAGCCGAGAAATGGCTGAAAAAGGAGATTTTGCTCATACTACCGCTTCTGGAATGTCTGTAGCAGACAGGTTCAGAACAGCTAACCTTTTCTATATTATTGCCAACGAGATATTGTATTTAATTCCTTCAAGCACAGAGAATATTGCTGAACAGGCAGTTGAGGGTTGGATGGACAGTCCAGGGCATAGATCAGTTATTGTAGATAGAGATAAATTCTTCACTCATGCTGCTGTTGGTGTTACCTGTCTTGATAAATACTGTTACATAGTCATGAATTTTGCAAAATTTAATATTGAGAGAGAATTGACCTTTTTACCTGATCAATATCTCGCCGTAAATCTTAATGATGCATCACTTGGACTTTATGATGAATATCCTCTTCTTATTGAGATAACATCAGATACTCCTGTGTGCGTTTATATATTGGAGGGAGAGGAAGAAATCGATCCATTTTTAGAGGAATTCTATGATAGGTATTATGATACAAAAGGAAAGACAGATTTCACAAGAAAAACAGCTGCAAAAAAAGATTCTTATCTGCTTATTATTAATAATGGAAAAAAAAGTGCAACAGTGAGCTATAGACTACAATACAACTAGATACTATAGAAAATAATGTAAGATCTAAACAACTTCCCCAACAACACTTCTCAGCATATGGTCTGTTATTTTAATATTATAAAATTTGCCTGTGTCTAATTTTTCTTTTACACCAACAATTAAAGGATATGTGCCTATCTGTCTTCCAAAAGTAACATTGCCTTCATGCACTTCCATTCTTACATCCTTTAATATTGTGCCTTTTGGCACCAGTCTCTTCAGCATCGGATTATCTATTTTCTGCCTTATCTCATCACGCCATTTCCAATAATACTTTTTATTTTTTTTAATATATTTATTTCCACATTCTATATGAAGTTGTGTTCCCGGGAATATAGCAACTTGTCTGATATTGATCCTTCTCAGCAATAAATTTTCATCTAATATTTTCTGTAAATATTTCATATTTTCCTCGTGTGTTCTTCTGCTCTCATTTATCAATCCAAACAGTATATTAATACCAGGAAGGAATTTTGGCATTCCATTTTCTCCTATTTCAGCACCATAACTGTTTATTATTCTTATTGCTTTAATTGCAGTCTCAGGCAAAGTGTTTAAGTTATTTGATTTGACAACATCTTTATCAAAAGATTCTACGCCGAGAGCAGCAACATTTCCTGGCGTGCAATACTTAACAACATGTTTAACTTTAGCTTCAGTCACGTTTACCGGGTCAATATTATCAATATGCAGTACTTTAATGTCACATTCATTTCTTACTCTTCTTAACATGAGCTCAATATCATTTTCACTCCATGCAAAAAAATCTGATTGCTTGCCAAGTCTAAAGTATTTAATACCAAAGTTGTTTAATGATTTTATCTCATTAATGATATCATCTATCTTCCTGAACTCCATCTTATTTTTTAATGGCTCTGTACAAAAACTGCAGGGCACTGATTTTGCACATCCTCGCGCTGTCTCAATCTCCGCAATCAGCAGATAGGGCACCTGCCTTACTATTTCAGCTCCTCTAATAGAAGCCTCTCTGATTTCATCATAATCCCTAATAAAATCAGGAATAATCTCTTCAAACATAAGGAAGTCTGCCTTTTCAGAGAATTTACCGCCTTCCAGCCTTGAACCAAATACAGTAGCTCCTGGACCGGTTAATACCTTCCTGCATTTGATATTCTTAAGCAAATCTGTTACCTCATAAAGTGTGCCTGGAACTGCAGACAGATATTTACCAGGGACATGTACACCGGCAATTACTATTAAAATATCTGTCTCATCAAGAATTTTTCTTGTATTTTTGTTTGTTAAATTATATACTTTGATGTTGGTCTTCCTTGATTCTTTTAATTGTCCTTTATAATGTATTTCTAATCTTAGATCATCTATGGTGAGATAATTTATCTTTTCTGCCTTTTTCTTAAGATATCCGTATATATACCTAGGGTATACTCCCATATATGGCGGCACACCAAGGCCAGAAGGTTCATCAGTATAGCAGTCAAGGATTGTGAATACCATAGCAGCAGGAAATTTAGATTCACATATATAATTTATTGTCTATCTAATTGCGATATAGTGAAGTGACCAATAAATATTTAAATTGTGCCAAGTAAATAATAGTCATGGTAAGTTTTTTCCCTGAACTATTCCGCAGCAGGATATTTGTATCAACGGTTGTTGCTTTCCTTGCTGCAAATACCCTTAAGATATTCTCCAACTGGTACAAATGCAGAAAGATTGATGTGCGAGTGTTTTTCCAAAACGGGGGCATGCCGAGCTCACATACTACCACTGTAACAGCTCTTACAACTGCTATATACCTAGAGACAGGAGTTACTCCTCTTTTTATTGCCACTCTTCTTTTCTCTTTGATAATAATCTCTGACGCAATGGGTTTCAGAAGAGCAGCAGGAAAACAGGCAGAAATCATTAACCAAATAATAGAGGACATACAGAAGTCAAAGCCCTTTCAGACAAAAAAGCTATATGAATTGCTGGGCCATACGCCATTGCAGGTATTTGCTGGCATGATTCTTGGGGTATGTATCTCTAAAATTATTTACTTATTTCTTTGACGCCTGATTCTATCAAACAAATTTTTGTAATATATTGTCCCTGTAGGCAAGCTGTATATGAATGCAACAGAAAAAAGCCAGTAGTGATCAGTATGGCTAAAAAAGATAGTAATATACATTACTAAATAGACTATAATCTGTAAGTAGTTGTAAGCATAAAACTTAAGATACAAGAAAAATATTATTGCTAATAATAAGAAAACGAGGATTATATTATAATTAAGCAGAACTAATACAATAAAGACTGCAAGCAACACAAGCTGCAAGGCCCTAAAATATTTTAGTCCTGGCTTAAGCTCTTCTTGTGTAAACCTGCCCAATAGGAAGCCTGCAGGAAATCCAAGGAGAGATACAAAAAGTAGAAACATGTTCTTAACAAGATTCATTTTTTCTTTAGATACTCCCTTACCTTTTTTATGATTTCTTGTTTTGCAGCTTTCATAAATCTGAGTGTGCCTGCAAAATCATGACCTCCACCATGCACAAGCGCGTGGGGCATATCCTGTTTCATTTCACTAACAAGTTGGTTCACGCTGAATCCCTCAACATTATCCGCCCTAAAGATTATTGAGTCAGGCAACAGCCCCATGGATATTCTCGGACCTTTCACCTGCTCATGTGCCAGCCTTACTATCTTAGAATTATTGGGGAACTCTTGAATTGGGAATGATTCAATATCTATTATCAATAATTTAAATTTTTTCATCTCCTCTACTTCTAAGTATTTAACCACTGCTTTTGTCAGATCTCGAAAACGTCTTTCAATTTCAGGATAGACAAGCTCAATAAACTGGTCTCTCTTCTTGGTATCTTCACCAAAGAAATCATGAACAAATTTTCTGCTTTCAAGATACCTAAGATAAGAGGTTTCAAAATCAATGCATAAAGCCCATTTTTTAAGAAATTCTCTGTCATATCCGCTTAATTTCAAATATTCAGAGAATTCTGGTATACCACTCTTGTCTCCAGTGCCTGCAAGAGCAGGAAGGAAATTAATGTTTTCAACACTAGGATTTACCAGCCGGGCCACTTCTGTGCATAGCATTCCTGTTACAAGATTCGCGTCCAAATTCTCAGTATAGGGATTTAGAAAAACATCAACATCTTTCTCAATATCAACCTTGCCAGGAAAATGGTGGTCAATAATAATTATCTTAAAATCATAGAGCCTTATCTTCTTTATACTAATATTTCCTTGCTCTAAATCTCCAAGGTCAAGAAGAACTACCAAAGGAGGTCTAGCTAGTCTTGAGTCATCTAAAAAAGAAGACAGGTCTTTACTTGCATCTGTATAATCATAATAGGGTGCAGGGCTAGGATGCCTCCTGTAGTATAAAAAGAGAGATTTTTCTGGTCTATGATGCTTGGTTAGCAGAGGAAGAATGGCCTTTTCCAGCGCCACAGCAGCGCAGTAGCCGTCGCAGTCATCATGGTGTCTTATAATTATTGGCCTCTGTTCAATAATACTTTTTTTTATTAACGTTGCAGCAGCTATAATTCTTGAGGATAATTTATCTAATTTATCCGACTTAATAAGAAAGCTGCTCTTGACAGGAGTCGCTTGTTCTTGAATCCTATTTTTTATCTTGCTTTTAATTTTGTCTGTATATTTTTGGTCCATTATGAGATATTTTTCAAGCTCACCAACAATTTTTGAATTTCTCTCCTTGACTTGGATATCAGCTTTAATTGCCATTTTTTCTTTAAGAGAGGGAAAAGCCCTGATTCCAGGTTTGTTGAACGCCGTTGCTTCAAAAAAGGCTGTGCCGTCATTTAGAACAAAGACTGTAGGCCCTGCTGTCTGTTTGATGCTCTCAACAATACAATAGGATGTATATATCTTTCCGATATCCGAATCATCAAGCATATTGAATAATTTATTTTTAGATGTATTCATCTCCACTCACTATGCCCCCATTGAATCAGCAGATCTATTCCTAAGGATTTAATCTCCAAAGGAATATCACATGAGCCAAAACAGCTTCCTCCCCAGATAAATACTCTTGAGGTAGTGTTTTTCTCAATATACCTCTGGATAAATTGTGCTTTAGGTTTTAAACCGTCGGGAAGCTGAATACATACCCTCTTGGCTTTCTTTCTATTTATATGTGCTACAACTTGCCCAAGCTCTAGATCATACATGTATCATTAGAACTCAAGTTATTATTTATAATTTATTATTTTCGAGAAAATACACATTTAGAATTATCTTGAGTTGTATTAAAGTGAGTAATCTTATTTTCCGGTTTTTTTCCAATTATAGTTCCTCAGCTTCGATGATTTGCCATATCCGCAGGAGCTGCAAATTTTCTTCCTCATGTGATAGGTAGGTTTTCCGCATCTTCTGCAGTAGATATGCGTCTTTTTTCCAGACTTCTTTCCCATCGAAGGTGTTCCTTTCATTTTTACTCAGTTGATATCATTATAATTGTATCTCCTCTAATAAAAATACTGCCCAGTTTCCTCTTGACTTCACCATTTACTCGTTCTTCTGCCTCATCTAATACTATGTTAATATGTATATCAAACGCTTTGAGTTCGCCAACATATTGTTTTCCATTCTTTAGTTCCACTATAACTCTGTGATTTCTTGCCTTATTAAGCGCATCTAACGGTCTAGCTGTTTCCATATCTCTCCCCCCAATTAAAACATATACCTATGGATTCATCATACATTTATAAAGTTTATGATACAATTTAGAGGATATAAAACAATATTTTGAGTAGTGTACCCAGGAAGTTTTTTCCAGCAGTTGCCTAATGATTACAGTAAATAATTTAAAGGTTATCAAATTTCATAATTTTGGATGGATAAGCTAGAGCTCCCAAAAAAAAGAAAGATTGTTGCAGATGCTTCCCCAATCAAGAGAATTCTTGCCTTTATCATAGATCTGTTCATAATCGAGTTTGTTATTGGCTCCCCCTTCTCAGGAGCTATTTCAGGTATTATGCCCAATTCAACAAACTTATCAGAATATCGTTCAATGGCCGCAAACCCCAGTTTAAGTGATAGGTTTTATTGGCTATTCCTCGCCATGTTCTTTCTTATTTTTTTATATTTTGTAGTATTTGAAGCTAAATTGCACCAGACTCCTGGAAAAATGATTATGAAACTATATGTTAGAGGGATACAGAAAAAAAACACTTTAAGCATATGGCAAATTTGTTTAAGAAATTTAATATTCCTTCCAATATTCCCTTTTATCCTGCTGTGGGTTGTTGACCCGATATTCCTTCTAGTTAAGAAACAGAGGTTTAGTGATATACTGGCAAAAACAAAAGTAATTGAGGTCTACTCGGTATGAAAAATAAATTAATCTCAACACTCGGCATTCTCGCCGGCCTCTGGCTGGCTAGCTCGATAGTCGCATTTTTCTTTTCCTTCCAGGGAGATTTTGATACAGGGAATGTAGCAATCATACCTATTCACGGCGCTATTACACTTACTGAACCAAGCACCTTCCCAAGTTCGGATTATTTGTCAAGTGAAAGTATCATTGAAAATATTAACAAGGCCAACAACGATCCAACTGTTAAGGCAATTATTTTCGATATAAACTCGCCTGGGGGTGCGCCTGTTGCCACAGACGAAGTAGTCCAGAAAATCAAGTCTATAAACAAAACAAAGATTGCTGTGATAAGAGAGGTTGGAGCAAGCGGTGCCTATTGGATAGCAAGTGCATGTGACCATATCTTCGCTAACAGAATGTCTATAACCGGCAGTGTAGGAGTATATGGCTCCTACCTACAATATTCAGGATTGCTGGACAAGTTTAATATCACTTACGAAAGAATGGTTGGAGGCAAGTACAAGGATATAGGCAGTCCTTTCAAGAATTTAAGTGATGAAGAGAGAGTAATTTACCAAGACATAATTGATCAAATCCACAATATTTTTGTAGAGGACGTTGTTGCCAACCGAAATTTAAACTTGAGAGAGCAGAAGGAAATCTCAGAAGGTAAGATCTATCTTGGGATTGACGCAAAGGAAATTCATTTAGTGGATGAATTGGGCAATATGGATGATGCAATTAAGTACCTTGAGACAAACTTGAACATATCAATTACAACTGTTAGATATAAGAGCAGAAAAGGACTATTACAGGTCTTGCAAGAGATGAGCAGTAGTATACAAACAGCAAAGTTTATAAATCCAAATAGCCAAGGTATTAGCATTCAAACTTGAATTAAAAGAGGTGGAGGATGTTTTCGACAAGGCAAATCAATCTTTTTGAAAAGATATTGCTCCCTGTCGGAGTGGCAACCACAGTGTTTGGTTTTTATTTGATTGTCCGAACAGACCATTATCCTGATCAATTACTGGGATGGGCAAGACTGACAGCAATCTTTTGCTGGATGATCTTAATATTTGCCATGATTGTTGCTGCAACAAATGAGGATGTCAAAGAGGAATTGGCCCTGATCTCAAAAGAACATGTGACAGAGATCAGATTACTAAAGGAAATTGTCCATGACCAGTTACAGGAGACAAAACTCCTAAGGGATCAGCTGTCTAGAGACGCAAAGAAACATTAGCTTTCCGTTCATGAATTCAATCATAAGTGAGCTAACCACCTCGCTCAAGCTTGACAAAAATTGCATCATGTGCGAGCATAATAAAGGAGAATTCTGCATTAAGGGAAGCCCTAACATCCGCTACTGTAAACAGTGCGCTTTGGAGAAGTTTTCCTCATTAGACTATCTGGAAAAGATAGATTAGTTCTCTTTTTCAAATATATTGTAACAATATATAATATACCCTCCAACGTAAAAAACTGCAGTAATCAGTAGAAAGACAAGAAAGACATATGAAAGAAAAAACTGGCCCTTACTGAAAAGTATAGTTATATAATTCCAATATAGAGACATCCATCCTGTTAAATAAAAGGATAGATAATAACCAAAAAAGACTAATGTAACCATGGTTGCCACAAACAACAGCTTCTGCTTTATAGACTCTTTTTTTGATAATATCCAGATCATAAAAAAAGTGAATAAAGCAATCCCGCCAAATATGACTGTGCTTTTCTCATTGAGGAAGACATTATGAGTAACAATATCAACTCCAATATAATTTGAATTTGAAAGTTTCTCAAACCTGTAAGCAGGAGAAAGCATAAAAAAGATTAAAGATGAGAAGAATAAGGCAATAAATGCATTCGGAATCTTCTCGAGGGAAGTATCAAAACCAGAAAGAACGTACCATATAAAAGCTGGAAAGACCATCAAAATACTAACAATCACCAGATTCATTACATAATTAACAACTAGAAAGATATTTACCAGGCTATTTGTCTGCCAGTCGCTTCTAATAAGGCTTAACAAAGTCATGTGCTTGTCTGCACTTAATTTGCCAAAATATACAATATCGTACAAACCTGTTATCTCAGGAATGATAAAATAGGTGTAATCCACAATAAGATGAAGTACCAATATTCCGCTAATACCCAGAAAGATGGTATTCTTATTATGGAATAGTTTGATAAACCTCTGTGCAAGTTCCTCACCCAATTCACTTATCTTATAGAGGAGGCTCCGCTTGTCAAGACCTTTGCTGTATTTATGAAACCTTAATATGTAGAATAGAATGGCAAATATGAGGACCGGAGCATCCAACGCAAAACCAAGCCATTCAATGATAAAGTTGAAAACAATCACAAAGAAACCGAGGATAACAAGGTACACTGAAACAAGTCTCACCATGCTCTTCAGACTTAACTTTGACTTTCCGCTCCCATGAATTACATGTATTATGCTTGGCTCTTTTATATCAATGCAGTATGTAATATAGAATGAAAGCAAAATCAGGCTTGCACATCCGATGTAGAAGGAAATCTGCTCAAAAAAGAGTGCATTGTCAAGGATATACTGGTAAAAACTAATCAGGTATCCGGAGTGCTCAAATGAAAGGTGCACATAATCAACCATATTTTTCAATACGAGAAGAAAATAACTCAGTATCAGAATTATATCAATATGCCTGTGCTTATGACCGAAGAATATGTCGCTAAGGCTTACCTTATATAGCAAATATCCCAAAGCAGTCCAGGCTACAACCTTCTTTATGAACTCGATCTCGCCTGGCAATACTCCAAAAAACTCAAATACGGTAACGATGATAAGTGTGAGCAGAATAAATTCTTCTATCCTTGATTGCCACTTAGACATAAGATAATAATGCTGACAATAAGTATAAATATTTTACTTTGTGCGAGAATTCTTGCTGCAGATATAAAAATAATGAAGGACATTTTTGATAACTGTGTTCTTATCTGCCACTAATTCCTTATCTGATTTTACATCAATCAATTGGAAGCTACTTGCCTCAATGTCTGCAAGTGCCTCTTTAATACTATACACATGGAAAAACATTTTTTGCTTATTTTGTTTTACACCCGGATTAGTTTTTGCGAGCAACGTATCCCCAAGTTCACTCTTAGTTCCTTTTAAAAAATCAGAGAGCCATGTCATGTGCCAATAACCCCAAAACAGAAAATTTCTGTACCTGTTATGTGTTGTAAATATTAGAACACCCTCTGGTTTAAGGCAGGTGTGTATCTTTTTAAGCAAACCAATCCTGTTCTTTCTAGAGGGGATATGCTCAATCATCTGTGCCAACATTACCGCATAATCAAAGCTATTCGGCCTTAAAGGCAACAATTCTATATCTCCTGTCATAAATTCTATCTCCATTTCAGTTTTCGCTGCAAGTTTTTTGCTTTCTGTAATCATCTTATCTGATACATCTATTGCAGTTACTTTGTGGCCTTGCTTTGCCAGGGCAATTGCCTCTCTGCCAGCACCGCACCCAATATCAAGAACAGTTCCCCTTACTGCCAAATATTTATTGAATAGGATTTTTTCCTGTGGAAAAAGCCCGTATCTAGCCTGTTCCTTATAGAATCTAATCTCAGACTCGCTTGAAAACATGTTGGCAACACTCTTCTTTTTTTCTTGATAATCCATTTTAATGTGTCCCTTTAATTAAGAAGAAGAGAGAGAACAATATAAATAGAATTGTCAGAAGTATAGAAAACACAAAAAGACGCCTGTCATTTGAGAACCCAAACGGAACAAAGCCTAGCATGCCAAAAAAAGAAAACCTAGTTTCATTGTTTTGGTTAGTTATAGAGTATAAAGAAGCTATTAGTATAACAAGGAAGCCTAGTGTAATAAAAAAGAATCCTATCTGAAATAGATTTACCTGTTGCATGAACCAAGCATAACTTAGAGGTATATATTTTTTCCTATCATTTTATAATAAAATAATATTTTCAAAGCTATATGAAGCAAGTTTTTATAAAAACATATGGGTGTGCTGTCAACCAATCTGACTCAGAGGTAATGGCTGGACTGCTTACTCATTCTGGAAGATATAAAATAGTTGATGCCCTGAATCAAGCAGACATTGTTATTGTTAACTCATGTACAGTAAAACAATCCAGCGAAAGAAAATTTTTAAAATATTTGGGAGCAATAAGGGATAAACTAGTTATCCTTGCTGGCTGTGTGCCCCAGGCAGAAACTGATAAAAAGAGATATCATGGGTACTCAATCATTGGCACTTCTCAAATCACAAAGGTAACTCATGTACTAGACGAGGCTATAAAGAGTAATACTATACATCTTCTTTCTTTTAAGAATGACTCCCGACTAAACCTCCCAAAGATTAGAAAAAATCAAATAATTGAGATTGTGCCAGTTTCAGATGGTTGTCTAGGCAACTGCACTTATTGCAAGGTTAAACAAGCTCGTGGCAGTCTATTGTCATATGAAAAAAAGGAAATAATAAGGCAAATCAAATCTGCAGTTCAGGAGGGGATTAAAGAAGTGTGGCTTACATCACAGGACATGGGCTGTTATGGTCTTGATATAAAGACAAATTTGATTGAATTATTAAAAGAAGTTGTTGCGATAAATGGCAACTTCTATATTCGTATCGGAATGGCTAATCCTAACTATATTTTACCAATGTTAAATGATCTAATTAAGATTTACAAAAATGAAAAAATATTCAAGTTTCTCCATATACCTGTACAATCTGGCAACAATAGGATACTGGGATTAATGAATAGGAAATATACAGTTCAAGATTTCAAAAAAATAATCTACGAATTCAGAAAACAAATACCTGAAATCACAATCTCAACTGACATTATTTGCGGCTTTCCAACTGAAACAAAAAAGGATTTTAATGACTCTTTAGAACTAATAAAAGAGGCAAAACCTGATGTTCTCAATATTTCAAGATTTTGGCCAAGGCCAGGTACAAGAGCTGAAAAATTAAAGCAGATTCCTGGATGGGAAACAAAAAACAGATCCAGAAAGCTAAGCGAATTCTTTGACAAAATTTCAGTTGAAAAAAATAAGAGATGGCTTGGTTGGAAAGGAGAAGCATTAATTGATGAGTTTGGCAAGAATAATACACTTATTGGAAGGAACTATGCATATAAGCAGATAATCATAAAAGGGGATTATACCTTGGGCAAGACAGCTAAAGTAAAAATCAATAATGCTACAAAACATGATTTGAGAGGAGAAGTTTTAAATATAAACAATGATTAACTATTTCTATGAAGACAATATCTGCTCTTGTTGATGAAGCATTACTAAAGCATACCAAAGATAGTCCTCAATTAAAAACAAAAATTTGCAATGATCTAGAGTTCAAATTGCTATTTCAGATTAATTTCTCAAAGCCATTTAAACAGGCAAAAAAGGAGTTTGTTAAGAACTATGTTAATAATATCTTAATTTTCAGCTTTGGAAATGTGTCTAAAGCTGCTGAACTGGCAAATATAAACAGAAGACATCTACACAGGCTTATCAACCAACTCAATGTAGATATAGACTGCCACAGAAAACAGATGATAAACCCAGTCATGTACATGAAAAGCAATATGCAAAATGTGATTGAAGAGTCTATTGAAGATTGCAAGAACTTCATAGACAAGGATAATTTAGAATCTCTTTATTCTGAGTTGGATGATATTACCACTGTGCTTGCAGACAATCTTGATTACCCCAGTACTTTTGAAGAGTCAATGGATTTATTTGAAAGGGGATATATTCAAAAAGTGCTTGAAGAACATAATTTTGAAATAGGAAAAGCAGCTGAAAAGCTGGGTATGAGCGAGAGAACACTATACCGTAAAATAAATAAATTAAATATTTCTGTAGTGTAAATTCTGCCAAGTTTGTCTCACTCTTATATTCCGCTGTATAAAATTCTTTAAATATTAACTAATTCTTCCTGACTGATAGGTGATTAATATGTCCAAAAGAAGAGAATCGTATAAGGAAAAATCAGCCAAAGATAATCTTGCTCTAGATACAAAAAGACTCCCTGCTCTCTCAAAAGAAGCTAAAGAAAGACTAGAAAAAGTAAAGGGCAAGCTGGATAGGTTTCAGAAAGAAGTAACCACCAAATTTGATAAGTATATTATGGGTATCTCATTGTTACCTCCAAAGGATATGCTGCAGCCAAAAAGCCCATTTGGACCATATCCAAGCACTGTTCCAGGAACACAGGCACCTCCTGCTGATGAGATTAATGTTTTGATTCTTGTTGATGATTCAGATAGTAAGAGTATGCTAAAATATGAGTTACAGCAGAAATTGTCAACAATTATTGCAAAGATTGCCAAAGACATTGACCCAAAACTAGTTCCAGATGTGGTGATACTCAGTGAGCTTTGGCAGAACTGTTATGATGGAAAATATGACCTGCTAAAATTAATCTCCCTTGGTTACCAAGTATATGACACAGGTATGCTCTCTGCAATTAAAATAGCTGAAATCCATAAGCAAATGGTCCTTAAGAAATTTGAAAGGTATATTGTCAGCTATGTGCTTGCAGGAAGTCTTGTCCAGGGAAAAGCGACACCAGAATCTGATATTGATGTATTTCTAGTTATTGATGACACAGATGTAAAAAAGATGACCCGCGCAGAACTGAAGGACAAGCTGAGAGCTATTATAATTGGGATGGGGCTAGAAGCAGGGGATATTACAGGTATAAGAAATAAGATAAATATCCAAGTCTATATCTTAACAGACTTCTGGGACAATATTAAAGAAGCTAATCCAATAATATTTACTTTCCTGCGTGATGGCATACCATTTTACGATAGAGGGATATTCATGCCGTGGAAGCTACTTCTGAAATTAGGAAAAGTAAAGCCAAGTCCAGAAGCAATTGATATCTTCATGCACAGCGGAGACCAAATGCTGAGCAGGATCAGGTTCAAGCTTGATGCAATTGGCATGGAGGATACTTTTTATGCTATACTCACACCAAGTCAGGCAGCAATCATGCTCTACGGCTTGCCCCCGCCAACACCGAAAGAGACTCCGGATGTTATGAGAGATGTGTTTGTGAAAAAAGAGAAGCTCTTGGAAGAAGAATATGTAAAGATCCTTGAAAAAAATATCCAAGTCAGAAAGGATATTGAACACGGCAATGTTAAGAACCTAAGTGGAGCGCAGATAGAGGAATTAATAGTAAATGCAGAAAAATACCTTAAAAGACTTAAGAAACTTTTCAAACAGATAGACAAAATCAAAGAAGAGGAATCAGTGGTGCAGACATATGAAAGCTGTATCACAATAGCAAGAGATGTTCTGAAACTTGAGGGCATGGATGATGTGAAAACAAAAGAGTTGGTTGATGATTTTGAGCATGTTCTGATTAGCAAGGGAAAAGTGCCTGAGAAATATCTACGGATACTGCAGCAGGTAGTTAAGGCAAAAGCTGACTATGACTCTGGAAAACTTACAAGATCAGACATCCACAATGTGCAGAAGAACTCAAAGACTCTTGTGAAGTTTCTCATTGAGTATATACAGCGGAAGAGAGGAAAAGAGCTTGAAAAAACCAAAATAAGGGTTAAACATGGCAGCAAATTCGGAGAAGTGATCCTGCTTGGTAAGGAAGCATTTATTATACATGACATAGATAACGAGGAAAAGGATATCAGCAAGGCAGAGATAGATGATAAAGGAGCTCTAAAGAATTTCCAGAAATCATCTTTGGAGGAGCTGGAAAAAGCGTTAACAAAACTGGAGATACCTGCCAAAGTTTTTATTAAAGAGCCTATCTTTGAAAACCTTAGAGATATCTTCGGCAAAGATGTAGAGATTTTGATTAATTATTGAAAATTATAGAAAATTTTTGTTATTAATTTTTTATCCTCTTTTTTCTTACCACAATAAAATATATAAATTTACAAATTATCCCTTATAGTGGGGAGAACTGATGAAAACAGGTCTAAAAGTTATTGACGCAATGACAAAAAGACCTATTGGTGTTTTGCCAAATACGTCTATACAAGAATGCGCCAAACTAATGAAAAAGTATGATGTAGGCAATCTCCTTATAATGGAAGACAACAAACTTCTTGGAATATTGACTGAGCAGGATCTTGTTTATAAGGTTATTGCCAAAGAGATGGATCTAAAAAGGACCAAGGCAAAGCACATTATGGAAAAGGATGTTATCACAATTTCACCTGAAAAGGATATTGATGATGCGCTGAAAAAAATGAGAAATTTAAATGTGCGTAGGCTCCCTGTGATATCTAAAGGTGAGGTAATAGGCATTTTAACACAAAAAGATGTACTCAAGATTGAGCCGCAGCTGTTCGAGATTATCGTTGACAAGATTGAGCTTAGAGAAGAGGCAAATAAACCAATTAACAAGATAGGGGAGAGAGAAGGGATATGTGAATTATGCGGTGAGTATACAAATTACCTATACAAAAAACAGGATTCAATGGTTTGCTTCAATTGCAGACAGAATATTATTTAGCCAAACAGTTCTCTAACATTTTTAAATTCTAGTTTTACATAATCCGCTGGATTAAGTGATTTTTTCTTCAAGTGTATTAATGCTGAATAGACATTTGTGCTTCCGAGTGGAATAATGAGACCTGCTCTCTGCTCCAGCTCTCTAATCTGTTTCAGACCAAAATATCTGGCAATACAGGAAGCAGCTGCAACCTCATAGTAGCGTGACTCAGCCTTGGCCTCTATAATATCACCAACTTGGCATCCTGGAAATTTGTCCACAATGTGTATAATCCTTTTTCTGCCTATAAGTTTTTTATAACATTTTAAGTGCAGGTCATTCAGAATCTCTGTAACATTCTTTCTTGTATTGAGTTTGTTGTATTCCTTTGGGAAGAGACTTTCAACACTATAATGCCCTGGGTATATTTCAATTAATTTTTTAGCTAGTTCACAGACCTGTGCAGTGGTAAGCCTTTTAGAATCTCTCACTTTTAAGTCAATTAATTGTTCTCTTGTTGTATCATCAGCTAAAAACCCTGCAACTACGATACCCCCAAAAGTGTCACCTTTCAGAGTTTCATCGCTTCCAACTGCCAATCCATGGAATTTCTTTTCTTTGCTGGGAATTCCAAGGAATTCGAGAATTTTCCTTGTAGATTCAACGCTTTCTTTAGTGCCCTGCACAAGTAATTTACCAGTATTGAACAAAATAACAGTACTTATACCTTGAAACCTGGTTTTTTCATATTTTGTTTTAGTTTTAACTGTTTGGAAACCATGATTTTTAAGCCTAGATAACAGCTTGTCGTCTACATTTTCATAAGAGACCATAGTAATATCACAGGACTCTGACTTTATAAAACTTGTTGTTAAAGTAAAACCATAAAAAACAAAAAAATTTATAAATTTGCAAAAATGCTTTAGAATTATGAAATACCATACTAAAAGCGCTATTATCGGCAGGTCAGGTAAGAGAGATGAGTTTGGAAATGGACCTGTCTTTGTACATCTATTTAGAATAAATGACCCCCATAAGACAGATATTGTTCCTGAGAAATTTATTGATTTTCAAAAAATACATAAGATAGTATTTGAAAATTTGAATTTGAGCTACCTATTGGCTGGTTCTGATATACTAATCAATGACCTTGAGTATATTGTAGTTAAAGAAGAGAAAGGCAAACCTGGAAATCTAGTTATTACTGGAAAACAGAATAAAAAATAATAAAAAGAATTATTTAAGACGCCTGAACAGCATAGAATGTTATGCTTGTATTCTCATAATCTCCATCTGGCAGGTCTTTTGGAACAGTTATGTTAACCATAACAGCCAGGGTATCGTCATTTAATGTGTTATCCCAAACAATATTGGTACATAGCGTATCGTTTTGGTCAAACTGTATATAAGTGCTGTCATTTCTCCATCCAACGCAGCCATCATCACTTGAATTGGCCGACCACCACAAACCATATGGATTAGATCCAGAATAGCTCTCGAAGAAATGCGCGTTTGTTGGGCCCCTAATGCTGACGCTTGCATTGATGTTGCCGTCGTTCTCAACAATGAACCCTGTTGCTGGCGAGCCACCTGATGATTCTATCCAACACTCAGTCACATCATTATAAGTGTTATCACCTGAGACCATATTGGCAAAACCTCGATTGGCACACACAGCGGTATCATTCACACGGCCAACACCAAAATCCACTGAGTTCTCTGTAAGGGTGATACTAAGTGCATTTAAAACTGTGACATTGGTTGAGCCTGTCTCAGTAGTTCCTCTACCGCTGATACCAAGTCTTGATAATCTATTTAGTGATGTCAGTGTTCCTGCAAGAGAAACAACAATAGCTGCTATAAGAAGTGTAGCTAAGGTTCTATTAGATATATCCTCCATTTTAACTTACCTCCGATTCATAAGTAAAAGCAATCCTGCCTGTAGTCTGAACTGTTACCGGATTCTTCACTGTAAGCGCGACTCTGGCAGTCTGTGTTGGATTTCCTTGTGCACCTGATGCCTGTACAGGCACAGTTGAAACCTGATTCATTACTGTCCATGTTCCGAGCACAGAAACGACAACAGCCAAAACAACAAGAATAACAACAACAGATTTTGGTATATCCACTTTGGGATTTTCGTTTTCCATTTTATATTAATTTATTTGGTTACTGGTATATAAATATTTCTCTTTTTAGTAACTACAAAGAAAAAAGCCTCCGATGGGAGTTGAACCCATGATCTTTGGATTACAAGTCCAACGCATTAGCCACTATGCTACGGAGGCACTAAGCTAAGAAATAAATTTCAATTTAAAAAAGTTACTTTAAGATATATCTATTTAAAGATAGTTACAAAGGGAAAGGTTTAAATATAAAAGTAAAAAGAATAGTGAATACAATTTGGTAGGGGGAGAAAATGACACTTAATTATGATTTAGAAGCACTAATTATGCAGGTATTTAGGCCAAGACGAGGTGAGCGAGTACTTCTATTAAATGATTATCCTTCTGACAGTACTGGCTTGCAAGCAGCAGAAAAGATGGATTATGATAAAAGAAGAGAGATGGTAAGGACTTGGCATAATGCACTAATAAATCTAGCAACTCAACATGGATTTACAGTTGAAGGTATTATAACCTATGAGCCTACAGGTGGTCACGGAGCAGATTTACCTAGAGCTGCAGTCCAAGTTGTAAGTAAGATTGACTTGCAGCATAAATTACACTCACTCACAGAAAGAGACATTGTAATTGCTATTACCAGATTCTCACCAACAGCTCCTTTATTTTCACTAATTGAAAAAGAGGGAAAGAGATTTAGAGCTGCAACTATGCCTGGAGCTTGGATTGATATGCGGGCTTTTGAAGCAGACTATGAAGCTGTGAAACAAAAAGCAAGAATTCTAGCAAGAGAAATCACTGCTGCAACACATGCTACTGTCACTTTTTCATATAATAGAAAAGACTATGTTTGCACTTTTGATTTAAGAGGTAGAAAAGGGAAAGCAGATGATGGCGTTTGTCGCCGCCCAAAACAAAGAATTAATTTCCCAAGTGGGGAAGCTTTTGCAGCAGCTTACGAAGGAGACCACCGTGGTTTGTATAATAGACATATTCTTGGCCAAAGTAGGACAAAAGGAGAGATCCCTGTTCTGTTTGGCGAAACCCTGGTTGTATATCATGTAGAGAATGGAAGAATCATCGAGGTTGTAGGGACCAGCGAAAAAGCGAATGAAATGAGAGACTTTTTTGATGCCGATCCAGCAAGAAGATTTATTGCAGAGTTTGCTGGAGGTTGTAATGACAGAGCAGAGGACTCGGAAAGTGTGCTGGAAAGCGAAAAGCGTGAGGGCTTTCACTGGGCTTATGGTTTAAACAGACATTTTTACAGAGGAAGAATAAGGCCACAGTTTTTTAAGTTTAAGCCGGTTCATAATGATGTGGTCTATGGAAAAGGGGGACCAATAAAAGTCAAGATTGAATTATTCTATGAAGCCGGACCTCCCAAGGTTATAATGAGAGATACTCAATACTTACCTGAAGTGCTAGGAGAGGTTTTTAGATAAAGATAAAATTAATTTTTTTATTTCTTATTCAATAAACTTTTGTAGCTTTGTCAATATCAATTAATAATTATTCTATACCAATAACTCTATTCATATAATTGGTGCTCGCTTGTCTTGCTTTTTCTGTTCTTTCTGCAAAGGTAGGAGTTATTATATTGTAAGGTAAATATTTTTATAGATATACTAATGCTAATAATAAATAATGACAATTAAGGAAAACCTAAAAAGGATACATTCTCAAATTGGAAATACTGCTTTGGTCGCAGTCACAAAAAACAGAACAATTGAAGAGATAAGAGAAGCTGTCAATGATGGAGTAAAGATTATTGCCGAGAACAGGGTTCAAGAAGCAGAACAAAAGCATAGACAATTAAGAGAATTTTTAAAAGGAAATAATGTTGAATTCCATTTTATCGGACATCTGCAAACCAATAAAGTAAAAAAAGCAGTTGAGATATTTGACATGATCCAAAGCTTAGATTCATTGAAACTAGCTAAGAAAATAGAAAAAAGAGCTAGAAGCATAAATAAAGTCCAAAGAGTTTTGGTCCAGATTAATATTGGAGAAGAACAGCAGAAATACGGGGTTAGTGTTGAAAGACTATCAGACTTTTTAAAAATAGTCTCAAAATTTACTAATCTGAAAGTCCAGGGTCTAATGTGCATCACACCCTATTTTGAAGACAATGAAAAAACAAGACCTTATTTTAAGAAAATGAAAGAGCTATTCAATAAATCAAAAGAAGACTATAAACTGAGTTTTTTATCTATGGGAATGACAAAGGATTATAGAGTTGCTATTCAAGAGGGAAGTAACATGGTAAGGGTTGGAGGAGGGATATTTAACAGGGAGAGATAGAAAAGAATATAAAGTTAAATCAGTCCTAAGATAGAATGTTTAAAAATATAACAAAATTTATCGTAAAATCAAGGATTTCTTTAATGGTCTTAACTTTTATTATAATCTTATTTCCCCTATTTTTTGGGACATTAGATAAACAAATGGTGTTAAGGCTCTTTGTGATATTTCTGATTAATATCCATCTATTTTTATATAATGATTACTGCGACAAAGAAGAGGATGCAAAGGACATACTGAAAAATGAGAGAAATTTTTTCTGCCATAGACAAGATTCAATAAATTACAGAATCGCGATGACATTGTTGTTTTTTATCCCTATACTTAGTCTATTAATTACTGTTGTATTTGACCTGACTTTTCTACTTTATGTTGTGTTAGGGTTTTTCATGTGTTTTATATATTCAAATCAAAAAGTCAGAATTAAAAGTAAACCTGTGTTAGACATGGTTTTACATGGTATCTGGCCGGTTTATTTGTTATTGCCCTTTGTTTTAGACGCAGAGAGGCTATCCTCCAAAATTCGAAGTTTTATTATAATGATTGTATTTTGGAACTCGGTAATAACCCAGATGGCCGGGCAAATAAGGGACTACCTGATTGATAAAAAAAACAAGATTAGGAATACAATCCAATTATTTACACAAAATAAGGCAAAAAAGATTCTAAAATCAAATTTTATACTTATGAATCTTTTCCTTATTATTGTCTTGTTTCTTTTTGGTCAATTTTTTTCAGGTGGTTTAATCATTTTTTTAACTATATTAACACTTAAGTATCAGCTGACTATCAAAACGTTCTTGAGATACCGCCTAATTATGGTAACTATAATATTGTTCAATTATCTAATCTTTTAAATCCGCATCATAGAAGAGGGATAATATAGCTAAGAATCAAAAAGATATGTAAGATAAGTGTCTGTTTATCCTGAGGCGAATATCGAAAATAATATATAATGAATTAGTTTAAAGTGAGAATATGATAAAACTAATCGACCCTTGGGGGAGTACTCTTATAGATGACTATAACAAGCTAATTACAGACTTTCATCTCGAAGTTTTTGATGCTAAATTATTTCCAAAGCCAAACAGGATAATGCGCAGAGGTGTTGTTTTTTCTGGTATTGACCTAAAGGTTATCGCAGATTCAATTAAAAAGAAAAAACCATTTTATGTTTTAAGCGGGATAGTGCCTTCTGGCAAAAAGATACATTTTGGAAATAAGATGGTTGTGGAGATGATCTCCTATTTCCAACAACAAGGTGCGGAGACATATATCTTAGTAGCTGATTTGGAAGCTGAAGCTGCAAGGGGCATCCCTTTAGAAGAAGGAAGAAAAAGAGCTCTTGAATTTCATATTCCGGCTTATATTGCTCTTGGATTGGACCTGAAAAAAACAACTTTCTATTTTCAGTCAGATAATATTGCAGTTATGCACGCCGGATACAAATACTCAAAAAAAGTCACAGAAGCACAGTTTAAGGCATTATACGGAAGCGCTGCCCCAAGCAAGATTTATTCTGCACTGACACAGGTTGGTGATATCCTATTTCCGCAATTTGAAAAGAGAATGCCTGGTGTCATACCTGTTGGCGTTGACCAATGCCCGCATATATTATTAACCAGGGATATAGCCAACAAAATGCGTAAAGAGAAATTTTTTGCGCCGAGTGCGACTTTCCATAAATACACTCCAGCTTTGAGCGGCAATTTCAAAATGTCAAAATCAATGCCAGAAAGTATGATTGAGCTCCCTGAAGACCCTAAGAGCATGTGTAAGAAAATTAAGAGAGCATTGACAGGAGGAAGGGACACAGTTGATGAACAGAAAAGAATAGGCGGAGAGCCAGAGAAATGTATGATCTTTGAGCTATATAAACAACATCTGATTGAAGATGACAAAAAGTTAAAAGACATTTATGAAAGGTGCAAAGCAGGTACGTTGTTATGCGGAGAAGACAAAGAAAATGCCTGCAAAAAGATGACTGAGTTCATGAATAATTTAGAGAAAGGGATTAGACAAGCAAGGAAAAACATAGATAAATTAAGATTTGTTAAGTAGGTCTAAGTCTTGCTCTCCAGTTTCTTTAGCATCTCTATTGAATAAATTCTAAAAAAAGCAGGTATTGGTACAAATAATACCGTTATTAAGAACACTAAAAACAGTATCACTAATATCCCATAGAGGATTACTGTTATCAATGCCACAAGCTCGCTGCCAAGTGCTGATATTCCAAAATATGTGAGAACACCTATTAGAACAAAAACTATTAGCACTAGAATAAGCGGAATCAGGGCTATTAATAATAATAACAAATAAAGGATGCTAGCACCTATGACAAGTATCATAGAAAACAACCAATAGATCACTATCTCCCGAAATTTTTTCTTTGCAATCTTCTTAAAATATTTCCATGCTGGAATAAAAGGTATTTTCTTGAAATACATGATTGGAATCACAAAACTATTGACAAGGAATAGGAATATTCCAAACACAATAACTATCAGTAACCATACCAAGACCATTGGAATTAGTAACCAGAAATTAAACATAGAGAGCTCATTTCTAAAAAAGGCCAATATCAAGGGAGAAAATATTAAGAAGGTAATAACTAATTCAACTATTCCAATAATAAAACGGAGGAAAAAAAGCGAGAGTCCAAGAGGATTATTTTGTTCAAAGCTTTTTCTTATATGGATATCTTTTTTTACAAGACCATCTATAAACATAAAAGTAAACACGCAGCTAATGTAGGAAAAAAATAATGCAATCAAGTATAAAAAGAAGGCTCCAATACCAATAAAAAGCCCGTACTGCGATAAGAACTCAAGTGATTTGGTGTTGAATTGGTAAAGCGCATCTCTGAGATTAGCAAAGGAAGGAAAATCCTTGTTGTTTGAGGAATATCTTGGGTCATTTAATCCCCCACTATTTCCACCAGTGAACAGATTGACAAACCCCATTTTTACCCAGTATTTGAATCTTATGGGAAAAAAAAGTTCTTTTGTTTTCTTAAAACTGTCATTTATTATATCAACTGCGTATGCCATTTTATAATAAATAGTGTAGTCAAGTATAAAAATATTTTGCATAGCAATCTTTATATAAAAATTCCAATTCAATTTAGTTATGAATAATCAATTGATTGATGTTTTACTTAAGATAGATTTTGAAGATATCCTCGGACAAGATTTTGTCAAAGAGCAGCTGAAATCAGCGCTGGTGGCGGGGAGAAATGTTATCCTAGTTGGAGCTCCAGGCATTGGAAAAACAACCTTAGCAAAAAATGTGGCAAAATTATTGCCTGATATTATAGTAAACGACTGCCCCTATCATTGCAGTCCAGACCAACCTCTATGTCCTCAATGCAGGAGCAATAACAGCATAAAAAAAATCAAGATAAGAGGGGAACAAAGATTTATTAGGATACAAGGAAGCCCTGATTTGACTGCTGAGGATTTGATTGGCGACATTGATCCTGTGAACGCCTTGAAATTTGGTCCACAGGATATGAGGTCATTTACTCCCGGCAAGATCTTTAAGGCTAATAATAAAATTTTATTTTTTGATGAAGTCAATAGATGTTCTGAAAAATTGCAGAATGCACTTCTGCAGGCGCTAGAGGAGAAAAAGGCAACAATCGCATCTTATGACATAGATTTGCCAGCTGATTTTATATTTATCGGCACAATGAACCCTGGTGATATTAGTACAGAACCATTGTCAGATGTTTTTATGGATAGATTTGACCTAATTTATATGAAGTATCCTGATAATTTGGAGACTGAAAAAAAGATTGTTAGGCAAAAAGGCAAAACAATAACCAAGTTTCCAGAAATTCTTTTAAGTATGACGATAAAATTCGTTCAGGAATTGAGACAAAATCCAGACCTGGAAAAGGTGCCCAGTGTGAGAGCTTCTATTGGTTTGTATGAAAGAGCGCAGTCAAATGCACTTCTAAGAGATAAGCAAAAAGTATCATTTAAAGATATTGAAGATGCTGTTTTTTCTGTACTGACGCATAGGATTAAGGCAAAGCCTTCTCTGAAGTACCTTAAAAAGCCTGAGGAATTGATTAAAGAAGAGTTGAAGAGATTCAAGACAGAGAACAATATCTCAGATAAAGAAAGTGATCTTCCCTAGCAGCAAGAGAAGCAACAAAAGGGCAATGAATTATGAAAAAGGAGAACAGATCCAATCACAATCAGGAACTGGAAAGCAAAAGATTGTGAGCAGTGCTCATGAGAGTAAAGAGGATATTGAGAAAGGTAAACTGGTAAATTCTATGGTCAATTATGGGTTTGGTTTTACACCAGATATCACATTTGAGAACATAATACGCGATTATCGGTTTGCTGAAAAATTATATGGTAAGACCTTTCTTAAAGAGATTACAGGCTATGACTCAGGTTATATAAAAAGAAACCTGTCACTGCCTGAGTTTAGGAGAAAGCTAAAGCAAATGCTGAGAGAAAAGTTTGAATCACTAAGAAAAGACAAAGTAATTGATAGTTCAGGCCAAGTGACAGACACAGGAATCAAGCTGGGCTCTGTTGTACTATATATTGAAGAGCTCAATAACCTGATTACAAAGGGCACCGGTGATAAGAGATACAAGATTGACAAAATCGGCAGTGAGCCTGATGAGATTATTAAGTATGAAAAAGGGAAACCCTACAGAGACATTGCATTAAGGGCCTCAATAAACCTTGCCATAAAAAGAGGTCATGGAAAAATCCAATTGGCAGACCTCAAAGCACACAGCAAAAAGAGCAAGGGAAGGATTAATGTAATATATGCCTTTGACACTTCTGGAAGCATGAGAGGCAACAAGATAGAGATGGCAAAAAAGGCTGGAATTGCATTGATATTTAACGCGCTTAATAATCAGGATAAAGTCGGACTTATTTTGTTTGAGTCAAAAGTTACTGAAAAGATTGCTCCATCAAGTGATTTTATGTTCCTTCTAAATCAACTTGTAAGAGCAAAAGCACTTAAGCAAACTAATGTTACTAGTGCGATTACCACTTCTATTGATTTATTCCCAAGAACAAGGACAAGCAAACATCTCATTATGATAACAGATGCCTTGCCGACAATTGGAAAAGAGCCTGAAGAAGACACGCTCAATGCTGCTGCTATTGCAAATGATTATGGGATCACTATTTCAATTGTGGGAATAAATCTTAACAAACAGGGTATGGACCTGGCAAAAAGGATTGTTGAGCTCGGCAAAGGAAGACTTTATATAGTGAAGAACATAGAAGAATTGGACAAGGTTGTGTTGCAGGATTATTATAGTCTAATATAAGTGTAACATCTTACTAACGATCTTCTGAGCAACTTCCCTCTTGTGGGGGTATGCTGCTATGCAAATATTAAAATGGAAACAATCACCGGCATCTGTTATCCAATATCCTCCTTGCAGTAATTTTGGTTTATCCAACCTGATATAAAAGTGTAATCTTTCATCTAATCTTGAGCTTAGCTGTTTTTTCAGCAAGTCCTTTTGATCTGGAGTAAATTGTGAGAAAAAATTTTTCAAGAACTTTGAGGTATGCCTCTCTTTTTTTATAAAAACCTTAAATATTTTTATTTTCTTTTTCTCAAAAGTAACAACCTTCTCTGATTGAAATTCTATTCTCTCTTTTTCAAAATCAAATGGGAATAGACTATGAATTATTTTTATTATTTGTTCTTCGTCATCATCTTCCTTGCAGAACACCCTCATCTCGATGTTGTGCGCGTATTTCATTTTTAGCTGTAAATTATTTTTATTTAAATATTTTAGCGAGACACAAAGTTGCTCGCACTCTTCCTTGCAGCGCGGAGGTTCGATAGGGGGCACCCCCTTTCTTAAAATTAATATTAATAAAAATGACTTTTCTAAAGAAAAAACCTTATAAACAAGCATACACTAACAGCAATTAATGAAAAAATACTACTTTTCAATATTATTTTTAATAATTATATCTGCATTTGCCTATTCTTCAGAAAAATATTATGCCGACCTAGAACTGCAAGTTGAAGATAACGGTGTTGTACATACAAAGGGAACCACCAATTATGCTGAGCTGAGCATAAAGGATACAGAGTATCTCACATCAAAAAAAGGTCCGTATTGGCTCTTCAACTTAACAACAAAGGAAAGTTTTTCAGATTATTTTGTGTCTGTGGAGTTTCCAGCAAATACTGAAATCAATTATCTAAGGGTCAAAGGCAGTTTCAGACTGGCTCAGAACGGCAACTTAAGAATTATTACATTTGGAAATGATGAACCTATAGAAATAGTCGCACAGTATAAGTTGATTGTTCCTAATAGAAAAAATTATACCTTATTTTTTATTGTGGCATTTGCGCTTATTGTTTTTCTATTTTTCATAATTAGAAAATTATTTCCCAAAAAAAGTGTTGATAGTAAGAAGACTGATCTCATAAGAAAAACATTAACGCAGAACCAATTACTAATATTTAATATCTTGATTCAGGCAAAAGAGCCAATAACACAGAAGCAGTTGCTGCATAGAACTCAGCTCCCAAAATCAACATTATCAAGGAATTTAGATATCATGGAAAAGAAGAATATACTAAAGAAACAAAGCAGAGGCATGGTTAATGTTATCTTTGTTAATGAAGAGTTGATAAAGTAGTTTATACTTGTTCCATCTTGTTCCGCATAGGATTTATATTCTGTTCCATTTTATTAGTTACTACAAAAATTTAAAAAAAAGAAATATTTAAGGAATATTTGGAGGTTGAAAAATGAAGAAAGCATTAGGTATGCTGTTGCTTGCATTGACGATTCTTGCAATAGGTGCAACAGCCGAGGAAACTACCACAACACTTGAAGAAACTACAACCACACTAGAGGAAACCACTACTACCGTTGAAGAGACCACAACAACTGTTGAAGAAACTACAACCACACTGGAGGAGACTACTACTACCGTTGAAGAAACAACCACAACTGTAGCTGATACCACTACTACAACTGCCGAGGAGACTACTACAACTACTCTCCCTGAAGAGGAAGAAGAAGAAGAAGAGACAGAAGAGGATATGGATGAAGCAGAGATAATGCATGAGCCGCTAGGTGCAAAAATCAGGTTGCTTCAATTGTTAAAGAGAGTGATGAGGAACAGAATCTACGGAGAGCATGTGGTTGAGGTCATTGAAGATGAGGGATATGATGTAGATACAACTGAACTTGAAGATATTATTGAGCAGTTCAAAGATCTTGAAGACGAGATAAATGAACTGCTTGACAGCGAGCTTGGAGCTGATTCTGTTGAGCAGTTTGTGGAGATGAAAAGAGAAGCAATTGACCTTACAAAACAATTTAGGGATATTGTAAGGGATGAACTGACAATAGCACAGAGGCAGACGATAAGAGATAGTGTCGAAAGAGGAGATTTCTCAGAACTGGATGATGTTGACCAGCAGATAAGGAGCAATGTCAGAGAGCATAACAAAAACAAAGTAATGTTCATGCTTGAGAACCTGGGGATTGAGGATGAAGAGCTTCTAGAAAAAGTTGAAGCAGGCGACATTACAGTTCCTGAACTTAGGGATCTGATTAAAAATAAATTCAAGGGACTTGAGAATCAACATAAGAGGCAGTTTGTTAATAAAGTTAAAGAAGAGCGAATAAAGAGACTTAGTGTAAGGAACAGGGTATTAGCAAAAAGACTCGGAGTAACAGAACAAAACATGGAACAAGTTAGAAATGTATTGAATGATGACTCATTAACATATCCAGAGAAAAAAGCAAGGCTGAACGTAATGACAAAGAATTTCATCAAAAACAAGATACAGGAGAGAATTGAAGAGAGAAGAGCTCAGGCAGTAGCAAGAGGTGGACCCAGATGAAAAAGATTATCTTTACTATACTTGCCATTGTCTTAATTGCATCTCTGTTTACAGCATGTAAAAGACAGGTTGCAGAGCCAAGCAGCCCAAGTGCAACAGAGCCAACATTAGAACCCGAGTCAGAAACCAATGATTATATTGACTCTCAGTTCGTGGACCCAGAAGAAGACATTGACATTGGTGAAATGATTTAATCTTTTTATTTTTCTTTTTTTTATTCTATAAAAACAAAACAATATTCACTTCGTTCTTAAGTTTTGTAAAAACAAAACAATATTCACTTCGTTCTTAAGTTTTGTAAAAACAAAA
>JAFGJW010000020.1 GCA_016928835.1 Candidatus Woesearchaeota archaeon
TTATTTTATTAGAATTAATACTTATTATTTAAGAAAAAAGATTGCAATATAGAAAACAAAATCAAAGAAAGATTTTAAATATTTACAAATAACTCCTTCAGTTAGGTGATTATTATGACAAAAAAATTATTCTGGAAAGACCCTTATCTAACAGAATGCAAAGCTATGGTAACAAGTATGGAAGGCAATAAAGTCAAGCTTGACCAAACAATATTTTACGCTTTTTCTGGCGGCCAGGAATCTGATGAGGGAACTATCAACGGGATTAAAGTGGTAAATGCAGTAAAACAAGGTGAGAAAGAGAATATTATTGATATTGAATATGAGTTAGAAAAAGTGCCGGACTTTAAAGTTGGAGATGAAGTGGAAGTAAAAATTGATAAAGAAAAAAGAGATAAGTTAAGGAGACTGCATTCTGCTGCACATATTGTATATTATTTTGTGACTTCGAGTTTAGGCAGATTAAGGATCATTGGGTCAAATATTGCATCAGAAAAAGCAAGGTTTGACTTTCTGTATAATAAGCCGATAAGTGACTTGCTACCAATGATAGAGGAACAGGTGAATCCGTTTCTCGCAGAAGGGCATGAGATAATAACAGAACCAGATGAAAAAAACCCGGACATGAGATGGTGGAGATGCTATGAGTGGAGCATGCCTTGCGGCGGAACGCATGTCAAGAACACAAAAGAGATTGGCAAGATTAGGCTGAAGAGAAAGAATATAGGCGCAGACAAAGAAAGGATAGAGATATACCTAGAATAATAAAACAAAGAAACAATTAGTTTGTCTGTGAGTCTGCTGCTATGAACATTATCTTACCAGTACAAAGTCCGCCTGCAAACGGAGGTACCTGCAATCGCCAGTAAGTCACATTAAGAGATTCCTGCGTTTCTGAAGTTCTCTGATCCACAATCAGTCCTTGCATTGAAACAGGATTGGTTGTGAGTGATTTCATCTCTGTATTATAGTCTGTCTGAGCAGTCACATTGTATTTCTCATACTGAACAGCAATAGTCCCATACGTACAATTCATTGCCAGGCCATCTCCTCTGGATTGGGCATATCCTTCAACTGTTATATTGATATCTCTGTTTCCTGCATTTGTTAGATTCGCTGTCCGATTGTCTGATATCTCATTGACCATTAACTCGCCGTAATCAATCATCCCCGGCACATAAAGAGCAACAAGAGGATTTACTGTGCTGTAACTTGAGACATTTGCATGTGTTGCATTATCATCATCTTTAGCTGTGACATTGCATTCCCAGAATGATGAATTATCTGCATAGTATATCATGCTTACATTGCAGGTGAAGTTCATCTCCTGGTTTTGAGCTGAGATTCTTGTGCAGTTGACATCATGGTATTTGTTATTCCCGTCAATCTGGCTTTCTGGCCCGGTTACACCGTATATATATATTGTTGCGTTAACAACCAGAGTATCATTATCCCAGTCAAACACTGTTGCATTGCAGGTTATTGTCGTGTTGCCATAGGCCTCAAGGTTAATAGGGTCCTGCAGAACCACATGCCTAACTTCTGGTGCTGCGTTTGTAATATTTACAGTAGTATTAACTATCATTGTTTCATTTATACCCCATATCCCTTCTGCAGGTATAGGGATAATAAATGGAACAAACCATATACAAAGAGCTATGAATAATATAATTGCGACTACTGCAATCATATTTTCTCTTTTTGTATTGTTTTTTGTTTTCATTTTATGTAGCTGATAACTCTACGTAAAAATAATATGTCAGGGGCCCTACCGTAGGAATTCCTCCGTCAGTTACTAATGCCTGGAAATCATAAGTTGTGTCAGCATCATCTTTGTAGGTGTCTGCATCGTGCTCAAGTAATGCTGTATAGACAAGATAATTACCATCACTCAACAGCACCTCCTGGAAGAGTGCATCCTCGCTTAAAGTTTGGGAAGCGCTATCAACATAGGTAACAAGGGAAGGGCATGTACTATTGCCAATAGATGTCGAGCCCACCCAAAACCCATCGTGTTTTGGATCATCTATCTCAAAAGTGCTGTTGATGCTGTCACTATTAGCAGATGTAATATTTGTCGCATTTTCCTCTCTTTGAATATCTGTTACATTGGCACATTTAATGTTGCCCCAGGTAATATTATCATACCTAGTGATATATATCTGACCATTTGGGTCAGCAAGAGACGCCCATTGGTATATGCTGTAGCCCTGAGCATCCTGCAGGACCAATGTGCCTGATATATTTCCAACATAGGCTTTCCACCTGTTGTTCTGTTGGGTAGTACTGATGACTATTGTGGTGATTGTACCCTTATCATCAGTCCTGTTGTCAGGAAATGTTACATTTTTTGTTGTATTGCTTATGTATTGCACTTGAGCTCCCTCTGGATCTCCATGAACAAATGTCAATTTAAGGAGAAAGACCATAATCACTATGATAAAACACAGAGTCCCTATCCTTTCTCCTGTTTTTTGCAAGTCCATTTGTTCTTTTCTCTTTGTTTTAATGTATAATACAAATGCATAGCTGCTTTACTCCAGATCAAGATAAAACCAATATCTTGTCGGATTTCTGTTGATCTCACCAGTATCCCAGCTTGTGCCGTCTTCAGGAACAAGTAATTGGAAGTCATGGTCCACTGTGTCAAAACCGCCCACACCAGTATTGTTTCCTTCATCATCGTTCTCTATTATTGTCATGAATATCGGTCGCTCTCCATCTTGGAGCAGCAGTTGCACAAACTTATCGTCCTGCCATAGATCGTTAATATGCGTGTAAGTGCTTGGGCACGTATTTGCATCGATGCTGTGGTCTGTTCCAATTGAAAAGTCTGGATGGGTTGTCATGTTATAGGTTTCATCAATTCCATCTACATCATTAAAGGTAATATTATAGCTGTTCTCAACATCTGTCAGATTACCAGTAGCACCGTTTAAATCTGTGAAATTGAAGCATTCTACATTTGACCAGGTTGGAGTAGTAGAAGTATTCACAGCATAGACCTCGCCTTTTGGTTCCAGGTTTGGCCAGTCATACATGGTCCAGTTTTGCGCATCATCCAATACAATCGTACCAGTTATATCTCCAAAGAAACCCTGCCAGTGCTTTGTGACAGAGAGACCGTATAGGTCCATCTGGGTCACATTGCCCGCATATGCCCACCAATTGGACACTGAAATCTGGCTTGTATTCAGTGTTTCTGTCTTTATATGTGTTAATTTTTCTGCGCCGATAGGCACGTTTGCTGCAAAAACACTTGCAGCTAGTACTACAAATAGTGTTGCTAATGCACTAACAAACATCAAATTCTTTTGTTTCTGATTCATTCGACCTCACCTTTTTTATTAGAATTTTTTCTGGAAAATCCAGGAGCAGGAGAACGCCTTTTCTTAGTAATACTTATAACATTAGATTTGCGGACATAACTAACTGAAAAATCACCAATAACCTTATAGAAATCACCCTCATCATAGAGGTATCCCTGTTTTACATTCACCTTGGTTGGTGTTTCATTAAAAACTAGCTTAACCCATTCGCTAGGCTCAACTAGCTTAGTCTCCGACATGCTTACCACACTCGACTCGCTTGGTTATTTTAACTTACTTACAACTAATTCTTGCTTGCTTGTTTGATATATTAAAATACAAAATGTTACCTTAATATACATTATGTTGTTTTTTGTATTTTAATATATAAAAAATACTATTTTTTATATTAGTATACAATATACTATACTAACTATTATATAAATGTTTCGATTTTCAACTAAAAAACATCCATAGAAACTCTTAATCTATCGTCTATAAAGCAAGTAATCATACATAAGAATTGCACCAGTTCTTTATTTTGTTTTGAATCTATTTAGGATTTCAAGAATCTCTTCTTTAGAATTTAAACCGGCAATATTGTCTGCAAGATTATCAAGGCCCATCACATCCTGAATCCATCTGGCAAAATCATTCTTTTTCTCGTTAACATGATAATTAAATATGTTATCCTCCATTTCCTCCAGTGAGTCAATCAGATCCTGCAGATTCTTTAGTTTTTTGCCTCCTGATAAATAAAAATAGAAACGTGAATCAACTTCCTGTGAGAAATGAATATTTCTAAACATGTCTTTTAGCTCCAAAATCTTGCCCTCAATAACTCTTTCATTCTTCTCAACTTCGTCTTTTATCTTCTCATTGTTAAGCTGCAGTTTCTGCCACTCTATCTCAAGGTTATGCAGTTCGAGTATTCTGTTTCTAAGCTCCTCCTTCATTCTATTGCTTTCAAGTTCCTTATCCAATTCATATCGCTGAGCATTCCAAAAAGACTTCATCTCCACCAATAGATTCTCCATTATTTTATCTTTCGGCATGTTTTCATGAATAAATTTATCTTCCTTATTTATGTGCTCAAGAAGTTCTCTAAAAAATGTAGTCTTATTTTCAGGCTCCCTCACAGTCTTATGAACAGTGGAGACAGGAATTGAAGGTGGAACATTGATTTTAGGTAGAACCGCCTCATATTTCTTTGTAATTTTTGGCAATTCATTTGGAACTTCAGCCTTTTTTTCACTTTCATGTATCTGTTGCTCCTCCTTTTGGACTTCTTTTTTCACTAGACCTCTTGATAGGGAAGGAAGCTCTTTTGAAAAAGTGCTGGTCTCTGGCTTAGGGACCTTTAGCTTTTCTTTTTTCTTGAAAGGTTTTCCTAGTATATTCTTAATTCCTGAAAAGTCAAAATATAGATTCTTTAAGAACCCCATTTGCACCCCTAGTCACTTGAATAACAATCCAGCTTTAAATATTTTTCTACTCACTGGTTCTTATCAAGCAAATCATATTTTTGGAGCGATACTAATATTAATAACACAACAATAATATATTTAGCAGAGTAATAAGAATAATTATGGAGCAAGAAAATAAAATTAAAAAAAAGAGGCGCAGGAGGTTGTATCTAGTACTACTAATAATAGTCCTAGCCTTTTTTCTTCCAATCTTATTCCTTATAGAGATTGAGTATGAGCAAATACAGTTGTATAATGAGACTGTGCCAGTTCACAGCTGGAAAAACCTTACTTACGAGAAGCCTGTAACCCAGGAAGCGTGCTTCAACATAAGCTATGATTACAGTGTCCTAGAAAAGGGAATCAACCATAGAGTCAAAGATGAGGAGCCTTATATAGTTATCCAGAATAGTGAGGAGAACTGGGGAGTATTTATAACAAATTTTTCTTTTTTTGATGACAGCAAATATCCTTATGAGCAGTATGAATACCAAACTTCCGAGGAACTGGACAGGTTCATGGAGGTTGCTGAGATTGAATTTACGAGCAGGACATTTGAACACTGGATAGGGCCTGGCGAAATGTACAGAATTGAGACAAGAGAAGAAAAGCCTGATTCAGCACTGACTTATTGGGCTCTGGCGCATGTCTTTCCGCCGCAAAAGGAGTTATGCTATATGACAGAGCAGCATATATTGACAAATGAGAACACAAGCACTGTAGAGTACAAAGTAGTTGAGAAACAACAGAAGATAGTAAGAAGGACAAATCTGATTAGTATCTTATTAAGAACATGCGACGAATGGTTTTTTCTTATTCTCTTGCTAGTGATAATTGTATTATTAGTTTTGCTGCTAGTTAGAAAATACTGGCTTGAAAAAAAGACAACTAAGTGAGCTCAATATAAAGAGTCACACTGCCAGAAGACTGCTTGTATGTTTTCAGCAGGGCAGGCACTCCAAATTCATAATCATATGTACCATATTTACCTTCTTGTTTTCTATTTATTTTAGTCACAAAAACTAGGTCTTGTGTACCATTATAATGACCTATCAGCAGGTCAGATGTATCCCAAAGTATCCCTGTTGTAAAGTAACTGCTATTTGTTGAATTAACTATAGGCACATTAGATATTATATTTGTATATACATTAAATGTGTCTACAGCCTTTGGATAATTGTTATCAGTATATGTCGCGTTTACTGAGTCACTAAAATTCTCCATACCAAGAGCAATGTCAGCATCATTGAAATCATCGAATTGGTACTCCTGGCTTGTATTTTGGCTCAGAGCTTCAAGTTCCAACCAGTCAATATTTGAACCTGTTTCAACAGCATAAACATTGCCAGTAGTAGTAGCATTCCACTCAATTTGGGATTTATTCAGCTCATTGCCAAGGACTATCAAACCAGTATAATTACCATAAAAGATATGCCAGGCAGGTATTATAATCGTGCTATTTGCCACATTGTTGGTCTCATTCAATTCAAAATATGTACCGTTTGTTTGTATTGGCGGGTCTATTGCAATATATATATTGTGTGTCCCTATTTCAGCTGTCCATGTTATATTGACAGTAACATTAGTCAATGCACTTATATTCATCTGAATATCTCCATTGATCTGCTGCCCAGTCCCATAATACCCATCCCAGAACTGAACTGTGACATTACTAATATTAAGATTGCCATTGTTGAATATTGTGACATTTATTCCTAGCTGCTCTCCTTCACTGGGACAGGGATTTGAAAAGTTGATATAAGAAGAATTTGTAGTGAAATCCGGGGCATAGACAGAGAAGTTTGTGGCAATTGTGTTATTGATGTTATTCATAGTGTCATTGGCAATTATGGTAATATTATAAAGACCTATAGCAACAGTGCCAGTAAAATTAGATTCGTAGATTCCATTGCCCGACTCATCAACACTTACTGGCATTAGTTCAATTAACTCATTTGATAAGTCAGAACTTATATTTGCATACACTTTAGAGACATATACATTATCAGAAGCATTGATCTGAATTTTAACAGTATTGCTGAGATTAAACTCAGAATCTGGTACAGGTGTCAATAGTGTAATATTTGGATTCTTGGTATCTGGGATTGACTTTAAATCAAGGAATGAGAAATCAAGACTAGTCCATGAAGCACCATTTGCCAAAGTGTTTGAATTCTTATCTGTGATTCTGAGTGTGATATTCCCAGTATCTGAAGCATGATTAACATATGCGAACAGATTGCAGCTGCTGAAATTTTGCAGTGTGATATAGGGTACAGTACATACATCAATCCAATTGGTTCCATTATACCATTGTATGTTCAAATTCTGCAACTGTGATTCGTTGTGCTCAAAAGACACTGAACAATCAATAACTTCATAATTCCAAATAGATGAATTAATCCATCCCAATTGGATGAAATCTTCCACATCATTGTAGGTAAAGAGTGTGGAGGTAATATTATCTGATTTATTTACTAAATCAAGAATATTGCTCGAAATTGAGTTCTCTGTCTTAACAGCTTCATCAGGTGTTATAACTACAAAAGGATTTGCAGTGCCATTCAAGTTGTCATATAATGTGTCAATGGCATAGATACTATGCAATCCCAGAGTTCCATTGTACAATTGAGGTACCTGCCACAAATACTCAAATGTACCATTGAAAGTATCAGAGGTATTTGCGTAACCTTGATGAACAAGGTTATAATAAAAATCATATATCAGGATTGCAGCATTTCCTCCTGGAAAAAATCCATTACCAGTAATATTTATAGTATCTCCTTTATCATAATAGTCAGTGTCTGTAATAATCCAAGAAGGTCTCGCAGTCACATTAAAGTCAGCTTTATCTGTGTCAGCAGGATAACCTGTCAGATATACTGTTAGGTTGTAGATTCCAAGAGAGCTATTAAAAGATATATTATAGGCTGATTCAAAATAGCCGTAAGGGTCTGTTATTAGGGTCCATGAATCATATAGATTATTGGTCCTTGACACATTAAGGGTTATATTTGTGCTGGATGGCCAGCTGCTTCCATAGATATGGACAGTTTCGCCCTGTTCATAATCTTCCTTGTCAGTTCTTAAAGTAGTGAAGTCCACATCAAGATAGACAAAGTTATTTACTGTCCAATCGCCGATAGATGAGCCAATCTGGCCCCGGTCAGTTATCCTCAGGTTAAGATTATTCGCAGACTGAGAATCTGTAACAAGAGTGTGCAGACTGCATTCGTCAAAGATTTCCTCATAATTGTAATTGATTATGCAGACTGTCTGATATGATGATGATGAAGAGTTGTACCAAGTGATGTAAAGATTATAAGGGTAAAGTTCATAGTGCTGAAACCTCATCCTTAAATCTGAGATGACTTGGCCAGGAGGAACAAAATTTTTCCATGAAAGGTTTATATAGTCCTCTGGAGTAGAAGTCACAATAGTCACTCTGCTATTATCTGTATCATTTAACTCAGCCAAGACATCAACATTAGTCCGACTCTTGTCATAAACCTCAGCAGCTTTTGGCTTTATTACAACTATTATAGATGTCGTCCCGGACTGAGAAGGTGAGCCAGTATCATATGCTAGTATTGTATGGTTGCCGGTCGTCTTAGACGTTGAATTAGATATATTCCAAAGATAACTAAAACTCCCTGAAATATCAGCAAGGATTGTTGTGGGAAATCCTTCAATATAACTATTATAAGGATCAGTAATACTAATAGTAACATTGTCTCCTGGATCAAAACCGCTGCCAGTAATATTTACTTTTTCTCCTCTACCATAGTATGTTTTATTTGTTGACACTCCTGCGCGGACATAGAAATGATAAGTGCTAGAAATATTTTTGTTCTGGGCAGTGTCATTGGATATTATAGTCACATTGTATGTACCGCGCTCTGTAGTCTCGTAGAAAGACAGATTATATATATCTTGGATCTTAAACTGCATTGTATAATTCTGCCTTATCCCAGAAGGCCATACAATTTCTGCAATTACCTTGCTTATATTGATATTATCTGTGACATTAACAGTTATATCAACCACAGCTCCGAGATCCTGTGTTAATGGCACCGCACTGTAACTGTTTGTTTTTGGAGGTGTTGCGTCGATTGTAATCTTCTTAGTGGATTTGTTAGTTCCCTGGTTATTAAGTCTGTCTGTGCAATTTACGGTCCAAAAATAAATTCCGTCATTCATAATAGACAATGTGAAGTTGTTTTCAAAATTGTTCTGGACAGTATAGTTAGTAGCATTTCTTACAGTGTTAAGTATCAAAGAACAGTTTGAAATACCAATGAGGTTTTCAGAGGGCGTATAGTAAAAAACCTGGGTCCTGTTATTGGATATTGTATTATTCAAAGGGGCTCCAAGGTTAACTGAAGGAGCAGTATTGTCAAAAGTAAGATGCCTTGTATATGAAAAATTTGTATAATAAATATTATCAATACAAGTAATATTCCAATAATAAATTTTGTTTTCTGATAACAATACAGAACGGTTTGCAGGCGTGTTGTTATTTGAATTAATATTGCTTTGGTTTACATTCCCGTTAATTGTAAGATTACATAGCAAAGTGCTATCCATATTGTCAATTGCCCTCCAAGTAAAGTTAATTATGGATAAGCTAGTATTGTAGCTGTCAGCAGGAAAGAGCAATGTAACCTGTGGTTCTGTTCTATCAACATTAACATTCCATGTTTCAGAAGCTCCTGAATTTAAATTAGTGGAATTGTCAGTACAATTAATATGCCAATTATAGTTACCCTCCTTAATATTGTTAATAGTAAAATTATTCTCCTCATTATTGCTTATCTCACTCTCATCTTTGCTTTGGTTAAAAAGACCATTAATATATAGAGTACAATTCCATATATCTGATGAGTCACTAGGAGTAAACTTAAGGACAAGATTGTTTGCATTAGTCCAATTATAATTTGATGGTTCATTAAGAATAACTGCCGGACCTACAGTATCCTCGCCCACATCAACAGTTAGATTATAGTAACCTGGTTCAGGGTCATTTGTATTTGCTGTAGGATCTGTACAGCGAATCGTCCAGTTATACTTGTTATTTCCAATGCTAACATTAAAGTCTTGGATACTTCCAGTCAGTATAGTATATTCTTCATAATATGATACTGACACATTAGATATTATCTCTAAAGTACAATTAGTGATATTATTAAAATTATCAGTGACAGTATAATTGAACTGTATTGTATTTGAAGAGCTCCAGTAAGTATTGTTTAAAGGAGCTGACAGAGCAACAATCGGTTCGATTGTATCAATAAGGAGACTGTAATTCGAGTAAGCCCAGCTGCTTCTTTCTGACTTATCATAACAGAGCACATTCCATACATAGATCCCGTCATCAATATCAACAGGCTGAAAGCTATTTTTGACGCTGGAAAACACGCTATTTTTTGTCTGGTTATGCTCAAATTGGCCCGAATCAGTGAAATTTCCATATAAACTGCAATTCTCAAGATTGTTATCTATTGGTGTAAAATTAAAGGTAATAGATGTACCATAGCTAAGCCAATTGCCACTTTCTGGCTCAGTCAATACTACAACAGGATCTATTGTATCAATCGTAATATTTCTAACTTCTGTCTGGTTCTCACTGCCTGCTGAATCATTGAGCACTACATAATACTCGTAGAATCCGTCATCTAAGTCCACAGAAAAATTAGTATAGGTGCCAGAGTAACTTCTGGTTTGATTTTCGAGGTCATTTATATATAGGCTGATTTTATCCGGGTTAAGCTCGCCGATATGACTAACATTGATAATAAGAAAGGCTGCCTGCTGATATTTTCCTGTTTCCGGGGTTGGAGAGACATATATAATTCCTGGCGGGTTGGCATCAACATGCAATGTTCTTGTTTCACTCACATTGCTGTTTAAAGCGGCGTCAGTGCAATTTATATTCCAAGTATAAGTTCCATCTTTTATTCCTGCAACTGTGAAATTGTTCATAGTCCCATTATTAATTGAGGAATTAGTCTGATTAAGTATATTATTAATATAAAGAGAGCAATTCATATCAAGATTGTCTGAAGGAGTATAGTAGAAAACATTGTCTTGTTGATTTGTGTAAGTATTGTTTTGGGGATCATTTAATTGGATATTGGGCAGAGTTGTATCCAGGGAATAGTCCCAGGTATAATTAATCCAGTTCAGATGTATAGTAGTCCTACAAATCTTTTTGCTGCCCTGGCAAGTGAACTGCGAGCTTAAATAAGGTTTCCAGGTGCAATAGCCCTGTCCCCAGGTATTACAGCTAGATGCATCAAAAGCAAGAGTCCCTGTGTCTTCTAAGTCATCATTCCTCCATGTAATTGTTTCTGTAACAGTAGACATGGAGCTTCCAATAGTCTCTTCATTTCCGTTATTTGAGACCTCATCGTGATCAAGTCTGCCCTCGTGAGCACCGCTTATAGGCGTGCCTGTTGTATAAATTGTTATAGTTACATTATAGTGAACCATTTCTAAATGACCATCTATTGCTCCTTGTGGCACAGTGAAGTTGATGTCACAATAGTCTGTACAAGATGCGGTTTGCTGGGAGCTCGCACCCGGAGCAGTCCGCTGCTCGTCTGTACATGTACACTCCTGTGTCAGATAAGTAACCTCTGTATAGAGGGGATCTTCTGGAGTGATTGTAAAGGAATATTCTTCTCCGGGAACAAGCGACATTAAAGTCTCAAAACTGCCATAACAAGTCCTAGACGAGAAATCATATTCCTTGCATTTTAATAATTGATATCCTTCTGCAATTGCAGTCACTGTCCCATTAACAAAGTCCAGTCTAGATGGGTCAATTGCATATGCCTTGTTCACCACAGCATGCGGATAAGTCATATTCTGAGTAGGTACATCTTCGACTCCAAAATCAAGTCTTTGGCTAAAAGTAAAATTGTCTAAGCGAATTTTTTTTATACCCGCCACCTTTGGCTCAATTTCAATATTGTATTGTCCTGCACTAAGCACTACTGAATTCACAGTTGTTGCATTTTCAATAAGGTTATTCTGCATATCAAAAAAAAGGATATTTGTATCAATTATCTCATCCCTACTATTAAAGAGATTAATCTTGCTCAAGGATTTCTCTATACTCCCGCCCTCTATCATGGCCTTTGGTTCAGATGTATTATCCGACACAAAGAAGTCAGAAGTGGCAACTATTTTCTGATTCATATCAACTATTTGAACCATATAAAGGCCTCCTGATTTAGGGATAAAATGAAGGGGCGATTCTGGTTCTCCAAGATATTTATATACGTCTAACCCTGAAGTTATTTCTATGGTGTATTCAGAAAGCTTTGTCTCAAAATAAATTTCAACAAGCTCCCCGCTTTCATATTCATATTTATTCGTATATAAAACTAGGTCCTGTGACACATTCTCAACAAAAAAATCCTTATATTCTATGAGAGCATCAAACTCATAGAGATTAATTCTGTATTGGCCAGTCATTTTTGGATTAAAAATGATTTCCTTATCAGGTATACCTAAGTACTGGTACATAGTTTTATCAGGGGCAATAATTTCTAGAGAGAGGTTTTCTGTAAGGTCTGTATTTATCATAAAACTAATCTGCTCACCAAGCTGAATTATTGGTTTTTCCAAAACAAGTATTTCCGCACTAACAAACAGTGCTTCAAATATCACTAGTGTAAGCAGTACAGGCAATTTAGTCCTACTATTACGATTCATTCTATAGATAGTATTTTATTTCCTCAATTACATAGATGATCTGCTCAATCTTTTGATTGATTTCAAGCTTGAATAAAGGTGATGCAGTGGTTTCTGCACAATAATCATTATATAATCTCATCAGGATTTTGCGTACAAACGGGTTCTTGACTTGCTTTGCCAGATTGTGTTTCAAGACCCCTTTAGTAAAAACATCATCGAGTCCGAAAAGATCTTTAAAAAGAGACCGGCATGTCTGCACAAATTCACCTTGGAGATTTGCCTCATCACCCTCCTGAGAGAGTTTTTGCTGTATGTTTCTCAAATTATTAATAGTGCTATTTACCAGATTAATTCGTGTCTCGTCATTTTTTCTTAAGAATCTTAGTTTTGTGTTAAGTTTGATTAGGAATGCATAAGGGTCTCGACCTCGTGTCTTAGAAAACATAAAATAGAGCAAAGCTCCACCTATGATTAAAGTAGATATTACTATAAAAATTGCCCTATAACGGAATAATGTAAGCAGGAGGCATCCAGGACATGGTCCTCCACAATCTTTGAATATCTCACCCTGGTTCTTGATTCTATCATTGCATGCTGGACATGCTTTACAGGGACCACCGCAGTCAATGCCTTCTTCATCTTGGTTTTGGATCTCATCAGTACATGTTGGACATGGCTCGCAGGGACCGCCGCAATCAATATTCTCTTCCCCCTGATTTTTTCTATAATCATCACATGTCGCTTCCATACATGTTGAATTGATGCAATTATAGCTCAAACAGTCTGTATGAAGTTTGCAGTGAAATCCAGCTTCACAGGCTGGACATCCATTTCCACCGCAGTCTATGTCTGTCTCATTCTGGTTTTGGATATTATCATTGCAGGTAGGGCATGGCTCGCAGGGACCCCCGCAATCAATGCCTTCTTCTCCTTGATTTTGGAGGTTATCTTCACAAGAAGGGCATGGCTCGCAAGGGCCGCCGCAATCTACTCCTGTCTCATTCTGGTTTCTTATTCCATCATAACAGCTAGCATTGAAGTCACATGGCTCAGACTCAATAAGGGTTTTGTTTTCTGCGCTGCAATCATTGGCATCAAAACACTCTCTTATCTTGATGCCTGTCACTAGGCAATTAGACCAGTTGCCGCACACTATTTCTGGCTCGCACTGTTCAGTAGGAGATCTAAAAAATTCAAATTTATCTTCTTTGGTTATGATACGCAAAGAGAAGGGGTTGCTCAATGTGTTAGCACCATATGAATCCTGCGCTGTGATTATTAGGTACTCAGTCAGAGTAATATTTGTCTTTGAAATATAGGTAACCTCTCCTTCTTCATCAACTATCACATCAAATAGTTTTGATTCAGAAGATTTATCTTCTCCATGCTCATCACTGAAGTAGTAATCAAATGTTAGATTATCTCCATCAGGATCCTCAAAGTATTGATTAAGATTATATACAGACACCGTGTCCTTTGGGTAAAGCACCAAACCTGGAAGCTGATACTTTTGTACAGGATATCTATTTGTGTTTTTTACATTAATCCTCCATCTAATAGTATCATTCAGGCCAAAAGCGTCTGTAACTACAAATGAGACATTATGCATGCCTGCATCATCATAATCTGGTCTGAACATTGTAGACTTTTTATTTGAGTAGAAATCATTGTCCATATACCAGCTGTAAATAAGATCTGTTGAATCCAGTTCACTTATGATATCAACACTCATATGAAGAGTAGAGCCCTCATTTATTGTTGGAGAGAGTGATTCTGGGCTATGGTTAGCTATAACAGGGCTTGCATGGACATATAATTCAACCAATTTTGTGTCAAAACAATCATACATATTGCTCACAATAAATACTAATTTGTGCCTTCCTCGGTCTTCTTTTTTTGGAGTGAAATTAATCTCGCCTGCCACAATATCCATTTGAAAATTCTTCAAAGTGGAATTGATCTCTGCATATGAATAGAGCAGTGTCTGATTTGCATTTGATACCTCCAGTTTATAATAAAAGGGCTGGTCCTGAAACAGGACAAGTCTCGGCTCAATTGATATCTCAGGCCTATTATCACATTCAAGTTGTGCAATAGAGGCACGGCCACTAGCTATAATTGCAAAAACTGCAACTAAGAAGAATACAGCGCATTTTACAACGCAGCTAATTGGCTTTTTTTTTTGCAGCAGCATTTTTATCCCCCTTTTTTTGAACATATGAAATAAATAGCTCCATGAATGGCAACGAGTGTTTAATCTCTTCCAATTTGTTTGATTCCTGCTCCAGTTCAGATTCAAGATACGGAAGTTCTTCCTCTATATTACTGCGTCTTATCTCAAATTCAGAGTATTGTTGGGTGTATGTTGATTTATCCACTAACTTATGCTTAAAATAGTCCAGCTGGAGTTTTTTTGTCAGCTCAATAATTGCCTTATGCTCTTTTTGCAGCTTATCAATTCTGAGCCTCAGTAACCAAAGCATAATATAATATCTGGTAATTTTGTATGATAACAAAAGAATTGGCAGAATAATAAGTAATTTCCACCAGTTCTTTTTAAGAAATTCTAAAGGACTTAGCTTGTGTTTAGCCTTGCTGACAATCGAGGCAAAAAGATGTTTTCTCTCTGTCTCATGGAATATATCATTAGCCTGTTTTAGATAGTTTTCTGACTGCTCATAATTCTCAGATTTAAACTCAAAGACACTCAGATTTAGATAATATTCTGATTCGGAAAAATCAATTCCCTGCAGCTCTGGATTTTGTATCCTAATTCTTGTGTCATTTATATCTTGATCAAGCTTATAGACCGTGTCTATCAGCCTCACTGTTTCTTTATATCTACTAAAGAGATTTGTGTAGTCTTTACTATTTACAAGGTGTTCAAGTTCAAAGTAAATGTCATCCATTCTTTTTGTACTGTAACCAGCTATTTGCAGAGCAAGTATCTCCTGTTTTATTTCAATCAACATATTAATGGAGGCATTTATCATATCAATCTCATTTGCCATAAGGAAAATTGTGGCAAAATCATTCTCTTTCTGGGCCCTCCTAAGACTTAACAGGGTTGTATTAATAGATTGAGTAGCAATCGAATTGTTTGCTGCCTGTTCCATAATCAGTGAATATTGTTCAAGAATGCCAGCAGATTTGCCTTCAAGTTTCTCAACAACAGAATTATAACTATTTTCAAGTCTGGTCTTTGATGCTTCAAAATTATTATTTTGAAATTCACTAACTCCAGCATTATATTCCAATAATGTATCCCCAAGATCGAGCTCCCTTTTTTCTGCCTCCTCAATCAGAATAGAAGTTTTATTTATCAGCATATCAAGATAGAGCAGCTCTTCGATTAAGCTTGTTAGGTCAAAGTAGGTTGCATACACATAATCATAGTCGCCTGATGCAAGCCTGTATCTCATATCATCTAGTCCATCATCTATTCTTATTGTAGTAAAACCAGCACTTTTAAGATATGAGACATTCTTTTCAAGCTTGTACACCAGATTTTCCGCTTCTGTTTTGGTTATGCTATGATTTTCCAAAGATACGGCATCAGTTACCACTAATATTAATAATATGAACATGCCAAAAACAATAATTCTCCGAGGATTTATGTGTTTCATTTTATATGAATATTTTTTCCAGTGGATATACAATAATCCCCTTGCCTGAAACAAACTCAAAAGGAACTATCTTTTTTTCATGATTTGCTGCTCGCATTTTAAGTATCTCGAGCGCATTCTGCTTAATATTTCCCTTCTGCAGGTTATAGAAGACAATGACACCATCTGCCAGGAACTCTTCAACAAGACCATGGCCTATATTTTCAATACCCTGCACTTCGCTTATAAGGAATGATGTTGCACCGACTCTTTCTAAGATATTAATCAATTGATTTACGTAAATCCTGTAGGCAGTATCTGATTCTGAAAATGCTGAAGATATCGCAGAGAGGGAATCCAAAACAACCCTGTCTGGTTTAAAACCTTCAGGTACAATGTTGAGTATTTGATCAACATCAATCAATAACTCTCCACGGGCATGCGCCAGCAATGCTTCAATTATTCTAGATATTTTGTAAGGATCCTGCTTTTGTATTACTAAAGTCCCTTCTTCAATATACTTTCTTGGGTTCAAGCCATATGCCTCCATATGCTCTATGAGGTTATCCTCTGATTCCTCAAATGTCATAAAAAGACATTTTTCTCCACGCTCAGCAGCCCATCCAAGCATTTGTATTGAGAAAGTTGTCTTGCCGCTTCCTGGACCGCCTGAGAGCAAAATAGTTGAACCAGAAGGAATCCCATTAAAGATAAGCTCGTCAAAACCTGGAACACCTGTCTTAAGGCCTTTTCTCAGTTCTGCCTTTAGTTCAACATGTTCCTCAGTTGCTATATACTGGCTCTTGAAGTCCACCATATTCAGCTTTTCAAGTATATCCCTTGAGGACATCTTCACCAGATCAAAATCAACTGTGGTCTTATATGCCATGGGTGGCTGCTTCTTAGTTCCCTGAATCTCTTCCCTAACCGCAGTTCCTTCCTTCTGCTGCTTCAATTTATAGAACAAGTTTTGTATGGACGCTTTTTCAGATGCAGCAGCTGCCTGTTCAGGCGCTTCCAATTTATGCTCTGCTTTTATCACAGCTGGCTGAGGCATGACTTTTGTTTCTTGTGCTTGCGCCTGTTGTTGCAGTTCTTGGACTCTGGATTTGACAATCTCAATTATCTTGTTCTTATCCTTAATAGGCCCAATCTGGTTCGCAAGCTGCTCATCTTTAATACAATGATATATCCATGATGCAAAATCATTTTTATGTGGGGTAACATGAGAGTAGAAAATGCTGTTTTCCAGCTTTGGCAGGATTTCATTAAGCTCTCCCAGACTCTTTATTACTTGCCCACTTCTAAGTGTGAAATAGCTGTGAGAATCAAGCAAACTCAAATAGGTGTGTAAGGTCTTTTCAGCAGCTCTTTTTGGAATTTCTTTTGTCTCGGCTTTCTTTTTTGGCTCTTGCTCTTTTTTGCCCTCTAATTGGCTGATTTTTATTTGTAAATACTCTATTAGTTTTTGCTTGTCTCTAATAGGCTCTATCTCCTTTGCCAGCTGCTCATCCTTAACTGTCTTTATAATCCAATCTGCAAAATCATTTTTTTGATCATTGACACGTTTATGGAAAGTTGCGTCATCTATCTTGCCTAGTGACATGATAAAGACACGCAGATATTTTACCTCACTGATACTGTCAACTCCTGTGGACCCACCAGGAGTTTGTGCACCGCTATTTTCTAATTCCTGCTTCACTTCCCTCGGTTTTTGTGCTGCAACATGTTCTGGTTCTTTTTTGGCCTCTGTTTTACCTTCTAATTCCTCTACTTTTTTTCCCAGGAAATCAATCAATTTTCCTTTGTCTTTTATTGCATCAACCTCCTTTGCAAGCTGCTCATCCTTAATTGTTTTAGAGATCCAGTTGGCAAAATCACTGTGTTCGCCTGACACTCTTGATTTGAAAGTGGCCTCATCTATTTTTGAGAGCGACTTCAGGAACGTCTCCAGATATTTTGCTTCCAATTGCTTTTCCATTTTACACCATTTTACCAACTAGTCTCCAATAGGCTTCATGATTCTTCAGTATAACCAACTTTGAGTAATCTATCTTTGAAACAGATAATTTGAATTCAGTTTTGTTGAGCACCTCTATTTCAAACCCGCCAAGTTTAATAGCATTAAATTGAGCTTTATCCTCAGCAACTATTGTGATTCTATTGTCCTTCATATAAACTAAGTGGTGATGTGTGTCTTCAATACTATCAATAAAACCTGCAATTTTCGCTCTTTTGTCGGGAGTCAATTTTTTGAAATACAAGATCTTATTATTGATCGAGCTTAGAATAAGAAGACCAATTGTGTTTTCGTTATAAAAATTCAAGGAACACAATATTGCACTTCCAACAAATTTCTTGGCAAGTATTTCCTGGTCGATTAATTCTCTTACGTATTTATTGGTGAAAGCATATGACTTTTTTATATACTTGGATATCTGATTAATAGTCAATTCTCTATTATACTCTTTAGAAAGAAGACCAATTACTTCAATCTGCTCAGTTATCATATTTATGATAGCTCATTATAAAATATCGATAATTACTTCACAATTTTGTATATTATTATCTTTTTTATGATAGTCATATATAAATTTTTCTATTTTAATCATAGCATAATGCTACAGCATCATACGAGGTGATAAGAAAGGGTTGAGGATAAAAATAGAATTAGATAGATAGAGCAATTCATTAAAAACAACTCAACAATTCAATATTACTGGGGACTGATTACCTTGTCAAGAATTAGGCTCAAATCTTTTATAAGCTGCTGCTCTTTGTCTCCTTCAAGGCATGTTAACACAGCCCTTATGCCATACGCATTTATTTTATTAATAAGCGAATGAACAAACTGACTTATTATTGTCATATCTTCATAAATCAAGAGAGTAGATAAGCTATCAAAAAATATGCAGTCAGGATCAAATGTTTGCAGAACCTTTGTTACAGCAATGCTTAGCTTAGTCAAATCATTTGGTGAAGGAACAAAAATTGTGTTATTCATTGAAGGCGGGTTAGGTATTGCTGTCTTTGTTATCCCGTCAATGAAAAAAAATTTCTCAACATTAATCTTATTTTCTTCAAGTTGTCTTCTTAGTGGCGTTATTAATCTGTTTAGACTAATATATGCAATGCGATTGAAAGTGCTGTTCATCTGCAGGGTTAAATTAAGAATCTGGTCTTGATATTGTCTAGATTGCATTACAACAAGAAATGTCTTCTTGCCTTGAATTTCAGTTTTTAGATCAATATCCATCAGCCTGCCTCCATTTCTTGCTTTAGTCTGTTGATCATCGGTGTCAGTGATGACAGTGTAAAAAGTAAAATAAAATTACCAGTTACTCCTGTCCCTTCCATTTGGAATCCTATTCTAATTAATATACATTTTTCTTCCTGGTCAATATCAACCAATACAAAATCAATAATTGAGCTTTCAAGGGTTGAAACAATATTAGGTGGCTGGAAGATAATTTTGAGGCTAAGAAACTTCGCAATGCTCGTTAGATAAATAGAATAGAGCACAGAACCCAGCTTTTTCAGAATATCTAAATCTTGTTTGGAGAGAGTATTTTTTTTGGCATTCTCCCTTCCAAGCTGGTCAAGCAATACCAAGGCTGAGGGAAGCGGAAAAAGCAGCACAAGATTGCCTGTCATACCCTCCTTAATATTGCTGTAGATGCCGACCGCTAGTTCATCTGTTCTAGTAAAATAGTTTTTCACATCATGTACTGAAACAACCTCAGTAGTTGGCACATCAATTTTTACCTTTGTATTAAGCAAAGAAGACAATGCGATTGAAGCATTGCCTGTTCCAATATTTGCCATCTCTTTCAGTGAGTCAAGTTCAAACTCGCCTAATACTGTTTCTGAAGCCTTTTTCACACCCACTTCTGTCTTGGCATCCATCTTTTTTCTAGGTCTAGATAAATAACAGGCATATAAATATTTTATTCTTTAATATATATTCTTTCCTTATCATTGGCAAGTTTAAATTTATCGTGCGCCGGACCAATAAGCACCTCAGTATTTCCCAGGACAAGATATCCTCCTTGATTCAGGCAATCAAAAAACTCAGAATAGAGTTGGAACTTTGCATCCATATTAAAATAGATTACAGTGTTCCTGCAGAAGATTACATCTATATTTTTGGGTTTAAAAGGTGATAATATGTCCCCCTTTTTGTATGTAATAACCTGTCTTATACCCTCAACTGGCACATATATGCCATCTGGATCTACTTTCCTAAAGTATTTATTCTTATATGCTTCCGGTATCTCCCTAAATTGGTACTCACCATACAGCCCTTGTTTTGCAGTTTCTATAGTAATATCATCAATATCTGTCCCAAGGATTTGAATCTTCATATTTTGCAGTCCAGAACCAAGTACTTCAAAAAGACATATGGCTATAGACACAGGCTCTTCTCCTGTTGAGCAGCCAGCTGACCATACAGAAATTGCCTTGTCTCCATTTTGCTTCAATTCAACAAGCTTTGGTACAATCTCTCCCATAAATGTTTTATAAAGACTTTTGTCTCTGAAAAAGTGAGTAACATGTATTGTAAGTTCTTTATTTAATTTTTGCCGTTCCTCCATATCAAGCTCAAGTATCTTGCTGTATTCCAATAAAGAATTTAATTTGCATGCCCTGAGCCGTACTTCAACCCTCCTAATTAAGAACTGGTCAGAATATTGACTGCAGTCAACACCAACATATTTAGTAATTACTGATTTTAATTGTGACCAATTGCCAATATCCTTTATATCAATAATCATAACTCTGCCTCTTTCTTATAAATACGATAAATATTATTATAGGCCCTAAACAGGTCCTTGGCCGGCCCAATCAGGGTTTCTGTCATTCCAATCACAAGAAAACCTCCTTGCCTCAGACATTCATAGAAGTCCATATAAAGTTTCTCCTTTAACGCTTTCTGAAAGTAAATTATCGTATTCCTGCAGAAAATAACATCCAAGCACTTGGGTTTTTGCATTGTGATTATGTCACCTACTTCAAACCTAATATTTTTTTTCACTTCGGGTTTAACTAAATACATATTGTCCTTTATATCAAAATATTTTTTTACATATTCTTCCGGGACTTCCTTAAGTTGCTGTGGCTCATAAATCCCTTTCTCAGCTTTTTCAATCATATATGAAGATAAGTCCGTTGCAATTATAGTAATAATAAAATCATTAAGCCTGCCCTGGAGTATTTCATGTAATATCATGGAAATTGTATATGGTTCTTCACCGCTTGCACACCCGGCAGACCAAATCTTCAGTGTACACTGCTTTTTTTTTTCTTTTTCACTCAAGAGCTCCATCATTGTCCCTGCAATAAACGTTTGGTGGGCTTCTCGATTCCTAAAAAATTCTGTCACTGGAATAGTAAGCTCTTTAATGAGCAAATTTTTTTCATCAGGAAATCTACCTAAAATGGACAAATAGTCTGTTATTCTAGATATATTTAAGGCTTTGAGCCTAACCTCAATTCTTCTCCTAAGGAAATTATTGCAGTAGTTGTCAAAGTCAAAATTTACTAGTGCGCTAAGTTTTTTCTTGAAATATTCCCATTGCTCGGGACTATTATCATCAAGAATCATTTTCAGGCAAAATCTCCATTGGTGAAGCTGGTATATTCCGATTAAAAGGCTTCATTATATACTGATATACTCCTCAAATTTCCCTAAGTCCATCTAGTGTCTTTATTTGAAGGATACTTGTTTTCAGATCGAATTTTACTGTTCTGCCAATTGAACCCCCTGTTTCCTCAGCAACAATGGGAATGTTTAATTTCCCAAGCTCATGCTTAACAGCGTCTATGTTTCTTTTGCCAATATCTAAAACCTCTAATCCAACAATATTTTTAAACATATGGGCTCCGCCTGCTATCTTTGCCTTAATTCTCTCTCTCTTGCATCCTTTTAACTCCATATCTCTAATGAGGCTCGGGATGGCAATATCTGCAAATTTATTCATGTTAAATCCTTCGGTGTTCTCTCTCTTGCATTCAGAGCTGTGGGGCAGCATGATATGTGCAAGCCCCCCGATATGCATCTCACTGTCGATTACTGCAGCTCCGACGCATGAGCCCAAGCCCAACGCAATTAAAACATCCGGGTTATGTGCAACCACATATTTTCCCATGTCAACAACAGTTTCTTCTACCATTTTTGTTTATATATTGATTCCATATATCTCTCTAAGTTTATTTAACATTAGCTGTAATGAATTTTGATCAAAAAATAATACCAATGAGCCTTCAACATTTTTATCTTCAACAATAAAGTTTGACTTAATAAACAAAATATTATCAGCATCTCTTCCTAATTCTATGAGGACGGCATCCATAAGCGACTGCACCATGTCCCTAGCTGAAAGCGGCAGTTCCGGCAAA
>JAFGJW010000004.1 GCA_016928835.1 Candidatus Woesearchaeota archaeon
ATCAGCAGCAGCTTCTTCTTCATTACTGCTTAGAATTTTTCACTGTTTATATAACTAATCAAGAATAATTGTTCTAATCTCATCAATTTTTTTAAATAATTTGTCTTTGGTGACCAAAGTCAGGTTATGCTCTTTTGCATGGGCTGCTATTATCAGGTCGGCCAAGAATATTATAATAATCATTTGTGTCCAATGCCCTCTCAAACGTTGTTTGGTCAATTGATTAAAGCCATTATGAATGGGGAGATTGCAGTCACTCTGGAATCTTATAGACGAAGTACTGAAGAAGGTGCTGGTCTGGGTATCTTTATTAAATTTCCTTGGAGCCCTTCTGCTGAGGAAATCCTTGCTCACTGGAAGCAGCTGGAGCGTTTTGTTGACAAGTTTCTGGAAGAGAATATGCTATAGTTTCACTATCTTCGCAACAAAAAATCCATCTGTATCGTTATCATGGGGCCATATCCTAAGACATTTAGAGACATCCGGGTGATACTTCTCACCGTTAAATTCAAGAAGTGGTTTTGATCTTTTGATATTTAGGCTGGTGTCCTTAATCTCAGCGTCTTTGTGCTTATTAAGAAAATAACTCACCACTCCTTCATTTTCCTCAGGCTCTGTAGAGCAAGTTGAGTACACCAAAGTTCCTCCCTTCTTCAAAACACTATAACCTGTTTCTATTAGCTGCCGCTGGACCTTAGCAAGCTTAGGGAACATATTTATATTATATATCTTCAGTGTCTTAAGGCTCTTCCTTATCGTCCCTGTGCCCGAGCAAGGGGCATCTACCAAGACTTTATCAAACTTAAAGTCCTTAAACCATTGGCCTGCCATCAATGTAATTACGCAATTTGCAATCCCCATCCTTTGGATGTTCATTGCCAGGGGCTTCATCTTGTCTCCAGTTACATCATTTGCAATTAATATTCCACTATTTTCCATATACTGGGCTATCTGTGTTGTCTTGCTTCCCGGAGAAGCGCACATATCCACTACTAGTTCTCCAGGCTTAGGATCAAGTATAATCGGAGGTATCATAGAAGCAGCTTCTTGCACATAAATATAACCTAATTTAAACTCAATAGTATTTCCTATATCCCTTCTGCCTTCTTCATGATTAACCCAGTAGCCTTCTCTGCACCAGGGTATCTGCTCAAGAATCCATTTTTTTTTCTCTAACCTAGTCTTCAGTTTTTCTATAGAAATTTTCAAAGTATTTACTCTTATAGATCTCCTTAGAAAAGATAAAGAATAATCAATAAATTTATCATATTCTTTCCCTAATATGGATTTGTACCTCCCCTCAAAGTCTTTTTTTGTTTTGTATTGCTCTCTGTTTGGGATTGGTGTTGGCATAGATTAACTAATTTTACTTTTTTTATAAATCTTTACAATGAAGAGCTGCCACATTGAACCACTTACAAGTGCCATGAAATGCTGAAGACTTCTCTTCTAACCTATTAATAAATTCTAACTATGACCAGTATCCCCACTCTCCAATCATAAACCAAAAAGCTTTTATACTCTCTTTTAAATTATATTTTCCATGCTTGGAATATTCAAAAAATTTTTTGACAAGTTCTTTAACCGGCTTTTCCGAAGGAAAAAGAAAATAAAGTTAGGAATCTATGGTCCCCCAAACGGAGGCAAAACTACTCTAGCAAATAGAATATGCCAGGACTGGCTGGGTGAGGAAATGGGTACAGTTTCAGAAGTGGCGCATGAAACCAGGGAAATCCAGGTAAAAGAACAAATTACTATAAAATCCAAGGGCAAGGAGCTTACATTTAATCTTGTTGATACACCAGGAATTGCGACAAAGATTGATTATGAAGATTTTTTAAGATACGGCATGAGCAAAAAGGTTGCAAAGAAAAGAGCAAAAGAAGCTACAAAGGGAGTCATAGATGCAATAAAATGGCTGGATGACATGGATACGGTAATTGTTGTTATTGATGCAACCGAAGACCCTTATACACAGGTTAATATTACGATTATAGGTAATCTCGAAGCAAGAAATATTCCCGTGCTGCTTATCGCGAATAAGATTGATTTAAAAAAAGCAGATATAAAAAGGGTCCAGGCAGCATTTCCACAATATAAAGTAGTTGGCATATCTGCAAAATTTGGCAACAACATCGACCAATTTTATGAGGAGCTGCTCAACCTTGCTTCATAAAAAGAGGTGTATTAAGTGTTAACACTGCAATTCGTACCATATTCAGAAATTGAGAACTTAAATTCCTCCAAAAGGATTAAAAAAATATTGTCTTTGGTAAAAGAAGAAACAATTGTTTTGCTCGAAGGAAGACTGCAGAAGGAAGAAGAAACTGAATTAATACAGAAGACTATGGAAGAGATTGACGACAAATTTAAAGGCATTGAGATAGGTGTTATATACCCAGAAGTCAAAGATACGGTTTTTTGGAGAAAAATACAAAGACGGATGATTAGGCTCCTATTGGGAAATAGAGAAGGTTTTACTGTTATAGGGCCTGCAACTATTGTAAAAGAAATAAAACGCGACCCGGATAAGATACAGCTCCTTACAGAAGAGACAAAACGTAAAAAGAAATAAAATGCCACACCAGTGTGTTAGATGCGGAACATTTTATGATGATGGTAGTAAGGACATTCTTAAGGGATGTGAATGCGGGGGAAAACTATTCTTCTTTGTGAGCAAAGACAAGCTGGAGCAGATAAAGGAAGTTGCTTATAAACTTTCTAGGAAAGAAAAGAGGCAGATTGAGAAGGATGTTTATGATATAATTGGGATTGATGCAGACAAAGATAAACCAGTAATTCTTGACCTGGAGTCAATACGGGTTCTGAAACCTGGAAAATATGAGCTTGATCTGGTAAACCTGTTTAAGGACCAACCCTTAATATACAAGCTTGATGAAGGCAAATATGTAATAGACCTGCCAGAAAGTTTTAAAAGAATGAGTAAAGGAGAATAAAAAAAATTAATTAAATAAGTAGTTAAACCAGCCCTTTGCTTTCTTTTCTTTTCTCTGCGCCAACTCTTCAATGTCCTGTTTCTGCAGCTCTAATTTTTCTATCTGTGCCTGCAGCACTGCCTTTGATGTTAAATCTGGTATCTCCTCAACTAATGTTTCTAGTTCACTAATTGCCTCTTCCATCTTTTGTTTGCTTGCCCTGATCTGCGCAATCTCCTGCTCTTCTGCTTTCTTGGCTAGACCGAGGAACATTTTAAACTTATAGCCAAAGCTCTTTTCTTCTTCTTTTTCTTCAACTTCTTCAAGCTCCTCCGAAACAGTGAGCAATTCCTCTGCATTGGCTTCAATCACAGGATCAAATTCATCTGGCACATCAGAACTCTTTTTTACCACCATTAGGTTTTTTAACACCTCTTCTATCTCTTCCTTCTTGACATATCTCTGCTCTATCCTTTTTTTTGTCTCTCCTTCCTTTGTTAATATGGTCCTTACTGTATTATATTTTGCATCGACTACATACGGCAGTTCTCTAAGGTCGTTTAACCTATTCGGCTCAATAAGCCCCTTATAAAGCTTAATACCCATTACCACTGTGCTCTCCTGTAGCTCCTGAACATAGGTTGCCAGTTCGACAATCTCTTCAGTGGTTATGTCTTCTGAAAGTGCGAGTATAACCTCCTTTAATTGTTCTTCTTCTGCTTCAGTTTCCTCTAATCCCTCATAATCAACATCATATTTAGAGACTTTGCACGCCCTGTAAATCTTCTCCTTCAGCTCATCTTTGAATTCATCACTTGATACAAATTGTTTGCATTTATCTACAGTGCTGCTCAATTCTGCGCATATCTCTTTCTGCTTTGTTACGCAATTGTCTTCCTGCTCTTCCAGGCCCTCACAGTGCCTCTTCGCATATTCAAATTCTGTTTTTGCCTTTTCTTTGCAGTACTCTTCTTCTTTAGCTCTAACACGCTCAACTTCCTCTTTTCTCTCTCTTATGCACATCTCAATGAATGAGTCTTCATCACATAGTGCCTCTGCTTTCTCACACCCCTTTTTTTGTACCTGCCATTGCTCATCGCAGTCTGCTGGCTCAACCTTTGTACTATCAGCTTCACCAGTAGCTGTGGCCTCTGGTTTTATTTCTACAACATTATAATGCTCATCGTATATAACATGGCCTGTTACCATGTCCACAGGTTCTTGTTGTTTTACTTGGTCCACTTTTTCTACAGGCTCAGCTTGATCCACCTGTTGCCTTCCTTTGCACTGTTGCATAAACTCCTCATAATCACAGATTCTCGCTCTTTGCTCTTCCTCTCTGCACTCGCTTGTAAAACTATCTGAAAAATAAGACCATTCCTTCCTGCATTCTTCATCAACATTCCTTACCTTATATTCAAGCCTTTCCCTTAGATTATCCACGCAAAGCTCAATAATCTCTTGTTCAGATGGTGGACAGGAGTATTTCATTCCATAGTTGCATTGCTCTTCAATATTAGATTCGCACTCCTTCGCTTTGTCTTCCAAGACTCTGCATATCCCCTCTTCTCCTCCGAAAAGACTATCCATCTTCTCATACAGCACATCCAGCAGTTCATCCGGATCATCACAATACTCTTTTAACAATGCTTCTGGCTCCCCAATACTTTCTCCAACCCGCTGCAATATCCAGCCTTTTAAGAAATCCTCCTCTCTTCCTTCAAAAGAGGGCAGTGCATAGCCAAAGCTCTGCTTTGGTCTATCAAGAATAATCTCTTGCTCATAGGTTTCCTTCAGTTCATCATCATCAATCCATCCTTTTGTATATTTTTCCCTAAGCTTATTTTCATCATAATACTCTACTGGCTTTATGTAGGTCTCTGTTGCTTCTCCAACTTTCACTTCAACTGGTTTGACAATACCGGCTCCAGTTGCCTCTGGTCCATACATCTCAATGCACTTCTCCTTTGCTTCACTTGCATCCATTCCATACTCTTTTATCTTATAATCGTAGCATTTTCTTACTTGTTCTTCCCATGAATATTCCTCTTTTGTTGTTGTAGCTATCTGCATTGCTTTTGCAGGCTCTGAAGCTGCAGCAGCGCTGCTTCCTATTTCCAGTGTGTTGTATGGCGCAATAACACTATTAACTGCCATTATTAAGACAATAAATAGTAAAAAGAATCTTTTCATCCTGCCACCTCTTATAGTATTTGATTATTATACATAAATATACTAGTATATAAATTTATCCCATAATATCATCACTGATGCATAATACTTAAAATTCTTTTGTTACGGTCTTCTAGATTTGCGTTAACTTTTTATACTTTTAATCTATTGAATACAGCATGAATATGCTCTATTTCTTGATGAGGCCGGCTGGCTGGGGAAAATTATTTCTTGGAATAGGTTTGGTGTTTTTTTTTCTCAGCCTTATTATAAAGCCGCTGTCCGGCTTCTTTTCTGGATATGGGCTCCGTTTCCTGATAATTGGTTTTGTGATAATGATTATCACTATAAAGCCAATCAAAGAACGGATTCTTGGGCTCATGGGAAGGTCTCAGTGAAAATAAGCATTCAGCACGTATTGGTGTATCATCCTATGAGTGTTAAAAAAAGAGGCATTAAATGCGATCGTGTGCCTCATTATCTCTGTCCATTTGTCCCAGTCGTTGTAGAACATTGGGATTATTAGTTTTTCCAATTTGTAATATAGATCTTCTGCATCCTTTTCATCGTCTGTAATATGGTCCTTATGCTCTGTTTTGTGCTTGGGCCCAATTGACCACCCTGTAATATTTTCAATATGGCCCTCAATCCACCATCCGTCCAGTACAGAAAAATTGGGGATACCGTTGTGGCAGGATTTCATCCCGCTTGTCCCAGATGCCTCCCATGGCTTTAAAGGGGTGTTCAGCCATATATCGACTCCTGAGGTAAAAAGTTTTCCAATCTCAATATCATAATTCTCAAGATAAACAATCTTTATCTTTTCTTTTAGCTGGGTAATCTTACTAAAAATATTCTTTATAAGCTCCTTGCCGCTATTATCCTTTGGATGGGCTTTGCCTGCAAATAGCACTTGGATCTTCCCGGCAGTGTCCACTATCTCACGCAGCTTGTCGATGTTCTGGAATAAAAGATATGGCCTTTTATATTGAGTGCACCTGCGGGCGAATCCTATTGTTAGTGTTGTGTAGTCCATGCCCGCGTTAGTTTTTCCGTTTACAAAATCAATCAGCTTTTTCTTAGCCTGCATATGCGCATCCCAGATCTCTTTTCTTGATATTTTCAAAGCATATCTCAGGGCAAAAGCATCCATCCTCCATCCAGGGATATGTTTATCATATAGAGTTCTAAAAGGCTCAGAGGTCCATGTTAAGGAATGAACCCCATTTGTAATAGAATCAATTGGGTATCCAGGGAACATATCCCTGCTTATCTCTCCATGCTTTTTAGCTACTCCATTAATATATTTGCTATTCTCAAGCGCAAGCCATGTCATGTTCACCTGCCCCTCATGCAAGGCCCGTTTCATTATATCCTCAGGCAAAAACTCACCTAAAACCTGTTTAACAAGATCAATGCCAAAGTTATCATGTCCTGCAGGCACTGGTGTGTGTGTAGTAAAAACGCACTGCTCCCTAACCTTTTCAAAATTATGTGTATCATTTGTCTCAATTTTGGTCTGCCTTAGTAATTCCAATATTAGTAAACTTGAATGGCCCTCATTTAGATGATATTTCTGGATATTGTGGTAGCCGATAGCCTGCATTATTCTTACTCCGCCTATACCAAGGATAACCTCTTGTATCAATCTGAATTTTTCATCTCCTCCATATAACATGCTTGTAATGTTTTTATCCTGGTCTGTGTTCTCAGGCACATTTGTGTCAAGAAAATATACAGGAATTTCATATCCCTTTACCCCTTTTACCCAGTATTCCCATACCTGGACAATAACATCTCTGCCTTCTATACTGACAACAATCTTTGTTGGAAGCAGCTCCATGTAATCCCCAGGATTCCACTCAACAGGATGCTCTGTCTGGTTTCCCTCATGGTCTAATTTCTGGTAGAAATAGCCTTTCTGGCACATTAGGGTAACAGCAAGCATAGGCACTTTAAGATCTGCACATGCTTTGATCGTATCTCCAGCAAGAATACCCAGGCCTCCGCTGTATGTTGGAATATTGGCATCTAATCCTATTTCCATGCTGAAATAGGCAATTATCCTGTCCTCTTTTTTATCCAACGGATGAAGGTGGCGCTTCATTGATGATAATTAATTGATGCAGGGTTTATATATGTTTTGATGTTATAGATTTACTTATTATATACATTCACATTACACATAAACAAAATATTTATTAATAAAATAATATGTGGGGCAATAATTTGAGTAATAAGGCTTGGTGAGAAAATAATGGAAATAAGTCCAGATTGGTTACTCGATAGACTTGAAGATGTAGTACAATCTTTTATTTTTGTGCCAAGATTTGGCCTTAGAAACAATCTAATCACTCTATATAGAGGGATGTATTTTGTTACTGCACAAGACATAGATAATATTCATGAGCATGGGTTATACCCTTCTGCTTACTGTCCTGACTATGATCCCTCGGGAATTGTTAAATTCCTGATGTGTTTATTTCATGAGGTGGGGTATAGAAATATTAATACACAGAGTTTTGCCAAAAAGAAGAACTTTGGAATTGCCTTAGCAAATTCCTACTGGCGCCAATGTTTGAGGCATTTCAAGTTTAGTGCTACTGACACAGATGAGACTTATTACAATGTCCTCATAACAACAACGATCCCAAGAAGCAGATTATCTGGATTAGGCTTGCCGACACATGGCCAGGAGGAAATAATCTTTGGTGCCTTATCTCCTAAAGAGATTGAAGTTCAGGTGATAACAAGAGAAGGCCAATTAATAAACTATGAAGTCTGGGATCAGGATAGGCATATTGGTGCTTATCATGCAAATGATTTACCTGAACCTACCCCTAGAAACCTATGGAAGTTCAGTGGGTGGAGAGGAATTTTATATGGTTTATCGGCATTGAAAAGTATACCTTTTTTTGGAGCAATTTACGGAGGGGTGGGTGTTAGGATACCGCCAGGACTGCTGAAAAAATTGAAGAGAGGAGCAGCAACTGCATATTGCGCCTATCCCGCATTGTTATCAAGATATCCTGACATAAAGACTGAACCTCTCACTCAAATTATTAGTACTAATGAAAAAACATTTTAAATCTATCCTGCTTTCTTTTTCAGTATGTTGCTTGTAGACGTCCACGCGCACCTTGACACTACTTTCTATGGGACAGAGGTTGATGTAGTTATTAATAGGGCATTAAAGAATAATGTGAAAGCCATAATAGCCAATGGCGTTGATAGAAAGACAAATAGAGAAGTTCTTGAGTTAAGCAAGAAGTATGGTCTTGTAAAGGCTGCCCTGGGTATTTATCCGCCGGATGCTCTTGGAATTGAGACTAATGCAGAAACAAACTGGGATTTAGATGATGAGCTTGTATTTATTGAGAAAAATATTAAGAAAATAATTGCAGTAGGCGAAGTCGGCCTGGATTACAAGAATGGCAAAGATAAGGAGAAACAGATTAATCTTTTTAAGAAATTAATTGAGATTGCTAAGAAAAATAATAAACCACTCATAGTCCATTCCAGAAGAGCAGAGAAAGATGTAATAGACGTTTTGGAGGGATATAATTATGGGAAAATAATAATGCATTGTTTTAACGGCAACCATAAACTAGTCCAACGAGTTAGAGACAATAGATGGTTCTTTTCTATACCTACTAATGTTGTTAGATCAGAACATATGCAGAAAATAGTAAAAGAGACACCATTATCTCAATTACTTACAGAGACTGATTCTCCATTTTTGAGTCCTTATAGAGACAAACGCAATGAACCCTCTTTTGTAGTAGAATCAGTAAAAAAAATGGCAGAGATAAAGGAGCTGGAGGCAGAGGAGACAGCAAATAATATATGGATGAATTATGAGAGATTGTTCAAATAAGCGATATTTTAACTACTTCTAAGTAATAAAAAATAGAAAGATTTATA
>JAFGJW010000005.1 GCA_016928835.1 Candidatus Woesearchaeota archaeon
ACCCAATGTTTCAGCACTGAATAGTCCAGCAAACAACTCAAACCTGTCAGGCAGCATAGTAGAATTCAACTTCACATCATATGATAACCTCGATAATATATTGAATTATACCTTGTACTTGGACAACTATGCAAACTCCACCGGACTCACCCTTGGCAACAATACAACTACTAACTTCTCAGTTAATGATTTCCAAGAGGGGACATTCCACAACTGGACTATACAAGTAACAGACAATGTTGGAAACACAGCGAATTACTCGGGGATGTTTTTCTTTTATATGAATACCACCTACTCCAACCAGCCACCAACTTCAAATATTATCAGCCCTGATAATGATGGCTGGATAAGTGACAGCACGCCTGAACTTAGCTTCATTCTAACAGACGATCTTGACATTTATATTAATTATACACTTTTCATTAATGATATAGCCAACTACTCAAATTCGACAGCAAACGCTACACCAACTTATCTTAATCTATCCAGCCTTGGAGAAGGCAGCAATACTATAATTGTTGAGGCTCTGGACAGCAGCAATGAGAGAATAAATTCTTCAATTCTGACATTGAACATAGATACCATACCACCTAGTTCCACTCTCCATTATCCTATAAATGATACCTGGACAAATGATGACACAATCCAGTTCAATTTTACCTTGATGGACAATTTGGATTCAGAATTGGACTACACTCTTTATCTTGACAACTCTCCAGTGTCCTATGGCTCTGCACAAAATAACTCAATCAAGCTTGTTAATTATACTTTGCCTGACGAAGGATTTTACTTAATTAAGGTGGAAGCAAGAGACCAGGCGAATAACACCTTTAATTCAACCGAGACATTAGTTGTGATGGATGGAAATGACCCCTCATCTACTATTTCTTCGCCTTCTGATAATTCCTGGATAACAGACGCAACGCCTGAAATTATTTTTATATTAACAGATGATTTTGATCCTGTTCTTAATTATACTGTCTTTGTTAACAATGTATCAACAGAGTTTGGTTCAGCATTGAATAATACTCCTACCTCTACTAATCTTACCTTATCCGAGGGAACCTTTAATATAATAATTGAGGCAAGGGATAATGCAAATGCAAGGCAGAACTCAACTCCAATCACAATATTTATTGATAACAACACCCCAAGTTCAACAATCAATACTCCCTCAAATCTCACTTGGATAAGCGATATAACTCCTGAAATCAGCTTTACTCTTACAGATAGTATGGACTCCATAATAAATTACTCAGTTTTTGTAGACGGCTCGATTAACAGTATTGGCTCTGCGAACAACAATACGCCAACATATATTAACCTCTCAACTGTAACAGAAGCGCAACACACTCTTTATGTGGAAGCAAGAGATGAAGCAGATCAAACCTTCAATTCTTCTGTAATTATAATCACTACAGATGTTTCTGCGCCTGCAGTCAGTAGTCTAAATTCTCCTGCCAATAACACAAATATCAGCTCAAGTGTTATATTCAACTTCACTTCATATGACAACCTTGACTCAATACTCGATTATACTCTATATCTGAACTCTACAATAAATGAGACAGGAAGCACTGCGGGAAACGATACTACAACATCATTCACAGTGTCAGGTTTTGAGACTTTTGGCGCTATCTATTACTGGACAATTGAAGTTAGGGATAATGCGAGCAATGCAGCCAATTACTCAGGTGTGCATTATTTTGAAGTATATGATGCGCCCCCGAACACTGCGCCCAATATAACTGAGATTAATGACTCTGATAATGATGGAAATATTGAAATTAGCTGGACTGCAGATCCAAATGCTGATTACTACAGAATTTACAGGTCTTTATCCAGTATCACAGACGCAACGAGCTTAACAGCACTTGCCACAACCACAGCATTAGCTTATGAAGATAATACAACAATACACGATAATACCTATTGGTATGCTGTCACCTCTCTGGATTCTGCCTTGAATGAGAATAAATCTGTTGTTTCTGCAAGTTATAATGCTACTGCAAATGATACTATCTTACCAAGGCTACCTGCAAGTTTTGATGCAACAAACCTCAGTGATGGTTCAATAGCCCTCTCCTGGAGCCAAGTCCTCTTTGATGTCAATGATAATGCAGACACCAACATTACCTACAGGATTTATAGAGGAATAAATATTACAGGCCTTTTCAATGTATCTAACCTGTCTTACATAACAAGTACCGCCCTATTTAACTACACAGACACTAATATAACCACGGACTATAATTATACATACGCAGTGACTTCATTGGATGATGCTGGTAATGAAAATACTTCAATAGACTCAACCTATCAAGATATTACTGCAACACCATGCGTCAACGGATGGTCAGATTGGTCTGACTGGGGTGCTTGCTCCGGAGGCACTCAATACAGAACCAGGACAAGAACATGTTACGGCGGCGGTTTGACCAGTGAAGAGGAGTCTCAGTCATGTGATACTGGTGACGATGATGGGGGGAGAGGAGGGAGAAGCGGAGGTCCAGGTCCAAGTATTTCATTGCCCAGTGCAATACATGAGTGGACCTTGCTTAATCCAGGCGCTGAAATCTCAATGAAGATTAACAACTCACAGATAGGGATAATAAATATCTTTTTTAGTGTTTCCAACCAAGTTAATGATGGAAAACTTACTGTTCAGAGATTATCTGGAAAACCAGCTGCAGTCTCTCATGAAATAAGTGGAAAGGTTTACCAGTACCTTAAGATAGATCAAGAGAATCTCGAGAACTCGGTGACAAGTTCATTCAGAATAAGGTTTAAAGTTGAGAAAGGGTGGCTTGAAGAGAATGGCGTGAACAGCAACAATCTTGTTCTTAAAAAGTACAGTGAAGAATGGAATGACTTGCCTACAAATAAGCTCAACTCTGACTCAGACTATGTATACTATGAGGCCATAACTTCAGGATTCAGCTACTTTGCAATAGCAGAAAAATCTCAGGTGACGACTTCAACCGAAGTTGCTGCAACCTCAACAACCTCAACCACAACAACACTTACAGAAACTGTTACGCTGTCTACAACTACAACAACTACTCCCAAGCGAGCGGAATTCCTTCATTTCTTATTAGGCTATATCTCACAGAAACTTAACATAATCTTCATAACACTTGCGCTGATGCTGGTGACAATGATATCATCATATATCTTCATTGTGCAGAAAAAGAGATACGACCTGGAACAAGAGGATTTTGATATGCTGAAAGCGCATATGGAGACTCAAGATAGATTAGAGAAAATAAGGGAGAAACTAGAGAACATTGATAAAGAAAAGTGAATATTATCATTCCAAAACTTTTTTATATATTCACTTCTTCTCACCAATAGTGATTCAAATTGGCAAAAAAATCAACAAGAAAATCTAGATCAAGACCAATGCCCAAAAAAGAAAAAACCGAACCCGGGTTAGCAAAGCATAAAGGGAGAAGAAAGAAAAAACTACGTTTAAAACCAATAATTATTGTTTCATTTTTAGTTATTCTGCTTGGCGCTGCAGCTATTTGGTTAACTACTTCAGGTATTGCAAACCGCCTCATTAGCAAAGAAGACCAGAATAAGGAGATAGCAGCACTTGTCAATGAGGAACCCATTTACCTGGAAGAGCTTGAGAGAAACTATGCCCGCCTGCCTGATGAATATAAGGCTTTTCTTGATAAAGATCAATTGCTTGACCAGATGATAGAAGAGAAACTGTTAATGCAGCTTGCAGGGGGAATGGACATAACAGCATCTGATCAGGAGGTTGAGGCCCTGCTTGATGCTCTATTAGAACAAGTTGGTATGACAGAAGACGAGCTGAAACTAAGGTTTGAAGAACAGAACATATCTCTTGAGGAAGTCAAGGATTTCTATAAGAAGCAGATTACAATAACTAAACTTGTGAACGAGACTGTGGTGGAAAAAGCTAGAGTCACTCTCAATACTATCAGAGAATATTACGAAGACAACCCTGAATTCTTTGCTGTACCTGAGAGCGTAAATGTTAGTCATTTGATCATTTGCCATGAGGAGAGCCTCAATTGCGAAAGTGAAAGAACAAAAGAGGAGGCACTTGAGCTCATTAAGGATATTAGAGCTGAGGTCAATGATACTAATTTTGCTGATCTGGCAGGACAATATTCAGATGAGCCTATGGCGGAAACGACTGGAGGTAACCTTCCGGGAAGAGTACTGAAAACTGATCCCTATGATGAGACCTTTCTTAATGCTACATTTAGACTCGAGCCTGGAGAATTATCTGAGGTTGTAGAGACAGTATTTGGCTATCATCTCATATTGGTATATGAGAAATTTCCTGAAGGGACACTTGAGTTTGATGAGATAAGAGACCAAATAAATGAGACACTTACTCTTGAGAAACAGCAGGAACTTTATGATGAATTAATCTCAGAAAAGAAGAATAATTCAAAAATAATAAAAATCTATTAAGATTAAAATTCATCAGCAGTCATGATCTTAACTCGGGTTTGGCTATCTTTTACTTTTGTATCCATTGCGACAAGATAGTTGACATTTGCTTTTTCTGATATCTCAATCAGATTTTTGTCTATAATCCCATCAAATACAATTGCATATACCCCGCTGCTGAGACTTTTCAAAGTGGAGTGCAGCTCAGATATGGGTACTTTTCCAAGTATATTGAGCGAGTTATCCAGCACATAAGCACCTCTCGTGCCTATGAGATCTTCTAACATGTCCCCAAATCTGTGTTTCTCCTCTTCACTTAACTCCTTGGTGTCTCTTTTTTGTTGCGGTTTGCCAGTACTTGGTTTTCTTCTTGACTCATCTCTAATCTGCTCTTTTCTGATGCTTCTTTTATCAGAATGTTCTCTCTTTTGTGAAGGAGATAATTCCATCTCCATTTGTTCAGCTGAGACCCTGCTCCTTAAAGCTTTATGGATTTCTTTTTTTGTTATCTCTTCTACTTCTTTTCCATCAGGTGCTCTGCATACATAGTCAATGTCTGTGACACTCATTAGCTCCTGCAATATCAAATCTCCTCCTCTGTCGCCGTCAACAAATGCAGTAACGACCTTCTTTTTTGAAAGGTCAACAATCTCAGGGGGTACTGAAGTGCCGTTAAGAGCGATAGCATTTTTTATGCCGTGCTTAAGCAAATTAAGTACATCAGCTCTTCCCTCGACAACAATGATTTCGTCAGATTCGTCAATCCCCGGTCCTGATGGCAGCCTTCCTTTTCCGAATTCCTGGATCTCCATAACCCTAACACTATAAGCTACCTCGTCACTCAATTCCTGAGAGTCTGGCATTACAGTGTCCATTAACTGTTTCAGCAGTTCCTTTGCTCTGTCTATTACATAGTGTCTCTTTGATACTCTTACGTCCTCAATATTGTCCACATGAATTTTTGCATTGCACGGGCCGATTCTCTGAATTATCTCAAGCGAGGCTCCTACAATTGCGGTCTCTGCCTTGTCCAGGCTTGAAGGGATTATTATCACCCCTTGAGTTTTTCCGCTTCTTGTCTCTGTCTCGACTTCAATACGACCGATTCTACCAGATCTCTGAAGCTCTCTTAGTTCAAGCTCGCTGCCCAGCAGACCTTCTGTCTGCCCAAAGACAGCACCTATCACATCAGGTCTGTCTACAACTCCTTCTATGTTGATTGATGCATGAATTATATACTTAGCTGATACTGGGCTTATTTTTCCCATTTTAATAACCTCCTATTTTTCTCAATACAAGAAGGAGCATATCTTACTCAGTCTAATCCAATTTATTGCCTTTGTCTTTTGTGAACTGAGGAGTGTCATAGTAAATTCCTTCTATGTATTGGTTACAGAACAAGCAAATTTACAATATTTTATCTTTGTTGGATTTACTTAGTTTCATTCTCAATAAAAGTGAAATGATGATAATAATTTACTTGTTCTGGATAATGTCGCCCAGACACCAACCCTCAAGCTCATTGCTTGTTCATCCGTGAGCTCCATTGAGTAACGCTCGTGCCGGGCTTGTATATGTAAGTGTCTTGTGTCAGTTGGATGAGCAGTATTCTGCCCACACAAGGACCTTATTTACATATACAAAAAGGTAATTTTGGTTAATATATAAAGTTTTTGGAAATATAGATACATTAGTTATTATCAACTCAACGCTCTCAAATATTCTGCATAAAATTAAATATATTAAAATTATTCTAGGACTTATGAGGCTGGCTAAATATTGGAAAACATCTTCTTATACTAACAAAGGGATGTTAATTGGTGCTGCCATTTCATTACTTCTGGTTTTAATATTAATTATCTCATCAGAAAGCAATATTAAAGTTTTAGATAGACTTGGCATTTATTACATATATGTTACTATTCTTGGTGCCCTTGTATTCTGTCCAAAAACATCTAATGCTGTAACTCGTCAGTTTTGCAGACCTAGTTGTTATAAATACATCATACTTCCTTGCCTGATATTATGTATTGGTGTGTTTATTGGTGCATTAGTTGGTCTGTTGATTGATACAAGGAAGGGAATAAAAAAGAAAGAAACCTATTCAAATGTCTTACCAATTAAAAAATTAGTTATTTACAGTATAGCTACATTAGGTTTTTATAACCTCTACTGGTATTACAAAAACTGGCAACTTCTGAAAAAAGCTGGTGATGACATTAGACCAGTTTGGAGGACGTTTGGGTTATTGGTGCCAATTGTTAGCTATTGGTTCATTTATGATCAGATCAAAAGGATTCTTAGGATTGCACAGGAGAAAAGGTATAAGTCGAAAGCTGATGCTGTTCGATTAATTGCCATAATATTTGTGATAAAAAGCCTTGACAGAATCGCTTATAAAGTATCAGACTCATTTCCAATTGCGGGTGATATCCTGGGAATGATCTCATTAATCTTAATGGTTGTACCGTTGGCCTCAGTCCAAATAGCCTTTAATTACTATTGGGAGAAAACACAAAAACTGCCAATAAATTCGAAATTTTCTATAAAAGATTATTTTATTGTGGTTGCAGGATTACTTATTCTGGCCTTGACTTTTATATCTTGATGAGATAGACAATATTGGTAATATTTATATACTCTAATTTTATTAAATTTTAAGTGGGGGTGAACCATATGAATAAAGAAGAATGTTGTCCAAAATTTAATCCCGGGCCGTGGGATGGAAAGATATTAGAATGGAAAAACAAGAGATTTGTCAAGGATAAAGTTTTTACCCTCTTCTATATGCCAATGAATTTTGGCAGTGTCATAAAAAAATTGCAGAACAAGATGGATGCTGCCAATGCCAAATGCCCAGATTGGATGGGGCTTTCAGATCATACCTCAAAATGGAATATGGACATTTATGTGGCGGCTGATAAAGAAATTCCTGATGCAGTAAACGTGACTTTAAGTGGGAAATTCTTAAGCAAGGTCTATGAAGGAGATTTTAAGGAGACCGGTACATGGTGCAAGGATTTTGAGGCATACGCAAAAAGCAAGAAAATGGAGATAAAAAAACAATATATGTGGTACACAACCTGCCCAAAATGCGCCAAGAAATATGGTAAAAATTATGTTGTTATTATAGGAGAGGTAAAAAAATGAAGAAAGAAACAAAAGAGAAAATTAAGGAGAACCTATGCAAGCACCGCCCCCACCATTCAGGCCATGCAGTATATGGACTTGGTTTTGTTGGTGCAGTAATATATTATATATCTACTGCAACTGGATTCTGGATGGGAGTTTTAGGAATTTTGAAAGCTATTGTCTGGCCAGCTCTGCTTGTCTACGGATTGCTGAGATTCTTGGCATTGTAGAGCAAGACAAAGCCAATTGCCCCATGCGGAATAGATCGGGCTTTTAGGAAACTTTTCTAGATCCCACAGAAAGAGAAGTCATTATGGAACAAGAATCCCAAAAAAAGCCTACAAGACACATATCTAATTGAGTTTTTCCTGCCTGCTGCCTTTATGATAATCAAGTTCCACCTGCTTATGAAAACATGGGCACAGAAGGATAATTTCTGTTTCTTTTAAGAAATATGCTGCAGTGCCAATATCTTTAAATATAATTTCCCTATCCCTTTATCTATGAAATTCGCCCACATGGCAGACTGCCACATCGGAGGCTGGCGTGATCCAAAACTAAAAAAAATCAGTCTAGAAGCCTTTCAAAGAGCTGTTGATATCTGCATCAATAAAGAAGTGGATTTTGTTCTTATCTCAGGAGACCTGTTTAATAATAGCTTTCCTCAAATTGATTTGTTAAAAGAAACAGTAAGAAAATTAAAACAGTTGCAGGAAAAAAATATTCCGGTTTATATTATTGCAGGCAGCCATGACTTCTCTCCAAGCGGAAAAACAATATTGGATGTTTTGGAGGAAGCAGGTTTGTGCATTAATGTTGTTCAAGGAAAAGTCGAAGATAAAAAACTAAAACTAAAATTTACTATAGACAGAAACACAGGAGCAAAAATTACCGGGATGATAGGAAGGAGGGGAATGCTTGAAAGAAGCTATTATGAGGTGTTAGATAAAAAACATCTCGAATCAGAGCCAGGATTTAAGATATTCATGTTCCACACTGCTCTAACTGAACTAAAGCCAAAAAATCTTGAGAGGATGGATTCTGCTCCGATCTCTTTTTTGCCAAAAAACTTTGATTACTATGCAGGCGGCCACGTCCATATTGTGGAAAAAGCCTCTTTGCATGGCTATACCAATGTTGTTTATCCAGGGCCTTTGTTCCCAAACAATTTCTATGAACTAGAAGAGTTGCAGAGGGGCGGATTTTATTTCTATGACAATGGTGAAACAAGCTATGAGCCCATTCAGATATATAATGTGCACTCGCTTAAGATTGATGCCAGCCATAAGTTGCCTGAGCAGCTAACTGATGAGATAATAGCTCTTATTAAAGATAGAGAATTCAATAAAACTATAGTATTACTCAGAATAAAAGGCACATTAGAATCAGGAAAGACAACTGATATTGATTTCAGGAAAATCACTTCTTTGCTATACAGCAAGTCAGCCTATTTTGTCATGAGAAATACAAATAAGCTAAAAAGCAGGGAATTCGAAGAGATAAAAATCAAGGCAAGCACTGCAGAGGAGATTGAGGAAAGTGTAATTGAAGAGCACCTTGGCCAGATACCTGTCAAAGCATGGGACCTGGAGGAAGAGAGAAAATTCACACATCAGCTGATGATGCTTTTCAGCAGGGAAAAAAAAGAAGGCGAGAAAGTATATGAATTTGAGGAGCGGATTAGAAAAGAGGCTGAAGAATTGCTTAGGGTCTAGTATATAGAATTTTATCCTAGATATATTCTCCATAGCCCTAACAAAGGTACTTAATGAATCCGGCGCACAATAATCCTGCCCTTGTCATCATGTTCTCCTACAAAGCTATTATAAAATTCTTCAAAAGAAACTGCACCTAATCCTTGTAGATAGTTCGTAAATCCTACTTGAAGCTCCAAATATCTTGATTCTAGTTTGGAGATTACTGCTGAAATTTTACCTTTACGCTTCCCAAATCTTTTTATGGCTTCATTACTCTCTCTCTTAAAACATTCATACCTGATCCATCTCCTAAACTGGAATGCAGGAGGTGCTCCATGAGCTTCGTGTTGCATTAGATTATACTTAATTGAGTCTTCCTGGTTCTCAAGTATATGGAGCTCTGTTCTCATGTCTTCAAGCATACGGCCTAAGTCATGTAGCATATGATATCTTGCCATCACAAGAGATCTGATAATCTCTCCCTTGACCCACAGATAATCTTCATAGACAAGGTTTCCGTCATGTGGGTCCTGTTTAGCCTGTTCAGATACCCATTTCTCATATAGGTCCAGACAAGCTCGAATGTCACTTGGTTTGATTTTTTGTATTTTCTTATAGTGTTTCGACTCCGAATCCCCCCCTTCTTGCATCCATCTATCCAAAAGACCATATATCCTTAATGCAGTTTCAGGTTCCATGTCTGATTCCTGACTATCTTGTGAAAGTGTGGGCCAGTATGCATAGTATAACTCCGCAATATCTAATCTGGATAAGGCCGCTATCTCTATGTTGGGTCCGTACTTGGCCTTAGTAATATCCTGTTGTTTTCTTAATACTGCCTGCAAATGAGGGCCCAATATTCCGTTGGACGCAAAAAGACCTATCACAGATACTTGATTGTAGTTCTGTGCAGGGTTTGGACTCGTACCTACACCTGCTCTTTGGCGGACGTCTATTACAGTCTGGGTAAATCTACCTGTTATGTCTCCATAATATTCAGCGACCTTATTGGCAAAGACATGTGCGTCTCTATAATCAACACTTTCTTCAGGGTCTATTTTTGCTTTGCACTCAACTAGAATAAATTCAATAGTACTACTGGCATAATCATATGTCTCTACTACAACATCAATTTGAGTCTCTTCGGAGAGCCTCGCTCCTCTATCAATTAATATAGTTCTTCCGTCTTCTAAATATAATACGGTTTTCTTCTCGTCATTAAAATATCTAACTGTGGCGCTAGGATATAGTTTGTAATACTTCTGCTGAAAAAGCCTGTAGACAATCTCTTCCAAAATTGGTCCTGCGAACACAGCGCTTTGGTCTTCTTCTGAGTCCACTGTCAATCTTCAAATTCCTCCTTATTACACATTTGTTTAAACCGTGAAATACAAACTATATAAAAATCTAATCTAAAGATTTAAAAAAAATACAATAATCTCATTGGTTAATGTCATCAAAACTTGCCAAATATCTTACAAGCTCATTAAAAAAATATTCTCAGAGAAGACTTGTCAGCCTAAAGACAGATTTTATGATGCATAGGTATTCATACCATGATATATTCACTTATGCAAGAAAATTTGTTACCTATCTGCAGAATAAAAATATAAAAAAAGGAGATAGGATTGTTATCTGCTCTTACAACTGCCCTCAATATATATATGCATTTATTGCATCTATCTTATATGGAGCAATTCTAGTCCCCCTTGATTATTCTCTGTCTTCAGATTTTATTGAGAAGATAATCAAGGAAACAGATGCAAAGCTCATCATAACATCAATATATAAAATTATTGAGCCAGAGATTGAGATAATTAATGTTGAGGAGCTCGATAGTGTCTTGAAAGGGTTAAGAAAAGAAGCAAAGATAAATAAATCCAGTGACAATGACCTACTGCAGATTTTATATACTTCTGGGACTACAAGTGACCCTAAAGGCGTCCTGCTGACACATGAGAATATATATTCAAACTTAACAGCGATACAACAAGTTATTAATATTAAAGAGAGCTATAAGTTTCTCTCAATAATCCCTTTAAGCCATTCATTTGAGCAGATCAGCGGTTTTTTTGCAGTGATGACTTCTGGAGCCCAGACAATACACATGCGCGCCAGAAAGCCTTCTCAGATTATCAAGCTGATGCAGAAAGAAAAAGTAAACACTCTTGTTACTGTACCTGCCTTTCTTGAGCTTTTAAAAAAGAAGATTGAGGAAAAGGCAAGAGAAACCAGACGCTATGATAGACTGCAGCATTTACTGTCTGTATCTAAATATATGCCCCTGGCTGTTAGAAAGGCGTTGCTTAGAAGAGTAAGGCAGGCGATTGGCAAAAATCTAAACTTAATAGTCTCAGGTGGCGCTCCACTGAATCCCGAAACAGAAATATTCTTTGAAAACATTGGTATGAAGGTTGTACAGGGATATGGACTCACAGAATGCTCACCTGTGGTGACTGTTAATCATGAGAACTATAAGCAGGTTAATTCAGCAGGTTTGGCCCTGCCAGGAGTCAAGATAAAGTTGGATAAACAAGGGGAAATCTTAGTTAAGGGAAAAAACATAACAAAAGGCTATTATAAGGATATACCAAAAACAAACAAATTATTTATCAATGGCTGGCTAAAAACAGGCGATATAGGCTATTTTGATGATAGAGGTTTTCTTTTTATCAAGGGCAGAAAAAAGGATATAATCTTGAAATCTTCAGGCCTTAATGTTTATCCAGAAGATATTGAGCTGCTGCTTAATAAGCATCCTCTTGTTCAAGAGAGCTGCGTTATTGGCAGAGAATCAGATGGAGACATAAAAATATGCGCAGTTCTATTGCTCAAGTCTCATGTCAAGAATCCTGATAAAAGTGCACAAAATATAGTAAACCAGGTTAACAAGAGCTTAGAGCAGCATCAGAAGATACAGGAGCATTTCATCTGGAAAAAAAAGAATTTTCCAAAGACCCCAACACTAAAAATCCAGAAGAGATTTGTTGTTAATGAGGTAGAAGAATTTTTTAGGGGAAAGATACGGGCTGAAAAACAGAAAGATGATTTGCATGTTCTTCTCTCAAAGTTGTCTGGCAGAGAAAGGATAAAGGAAAAAGACTATATCTTTAGGACACTGAGGCTTGATTCAATCCAGATAATTGAACTCTCATTGATGATAGAAGAGAAATTCCATATTGAGATAGACGAGCAGCAAATCAATAGTAAGACTAGGGTTATGGACCTAAGAAAATTGATTAAGAGCGCAAAAGCAAAAAAGCCAAGAGTTAGACTAAGTAAAAAATATTATTGGTCAATTGTTACGCCCTTTAGATTTATTCTTCAGGAATTAGTATTTCTAGTTGTTAAAAAATACTGTAAGATTACAGTGGAAGGCTATGAGAATATCAAAGGGTTGGAAGGCCAGTTCCTAATAGTTGCAAACCATGAGAGCCATATGGATGCCCCTGCAATCCTGAAACATCTTCCAGCAGCTATTAGATTTAAAACTGCGACAGCTGCTGCTGCTGACCATTTCTTCATTAATAAAAGAATAATTGACCACAGGATACTACTCTCAAGAATAGTCAAACTGCTCTATGGTGCATATCCTTTTGACAGGAGACAAGACTTTAAGATAAGCCTAGAGTTTACTGGAGAATTGATTGATCATGGTTTGTCAGTGTTGCTTTTTCCAGAAGGGGGAAGGACCCCAACTGGCAAAATTGGGGCATTTAAAGCAGGTGTAGGGATTATTGTGAAGGAATCTTGCTTGCCAGTAATACCTGTTAGAATCAACGGATTTTTTAACATATTCCCAAAAAAGAGTATCTGGCCAAAAAAAACAGGTAAAGTGGAGATCCTTTTTGGGAGCCCTGTTGAGTACAGGGCAAATGAGTCTGTGATTGACATCACAAAAGATCTAGAGAAGACAATAAGGAGCATGAGATGAAAATCAGGACAGGAATTGATATAGTTGAATTCGATAGGTTCAAAGAAAGGGTTAACAATCCAGATTTTCTTAAAAAGATATTTACAGACAATGAACTGCATAATAAACAAGTTGAGTCATTGGCAGGAACATTTGCATTAAAAGAGGCATTCTTCAAGGCAACACAGATTAAAATAAAAAACTGGAAGGATATAGAAATAAAAAAATCTAGAATGGGAAAACCAATAATTGATTTCCTTAACTTAAATTTAGAAAAAAATATTCATTCAGTAGATTGCAGTGTCTCCCATGAGAATAAGATGGTGGTTGCGATTGTTGTACTATTATTAAAATCATAACCAGTCTGAATTCTTGAAATAGATATAGAGAGTGACAGTAATAGTGAGCATAATACCGAGAGTAATCCAAAAGCCGTGTTCATGCTGCGCAAGCGGTATAGACTTGAAATTCATCCCATAAATGCCTGATATCATTGTTGGGATAGCCACAATCAATGCTATTGTAGTGAGCTTTTTTATAAACTCATTAAGTCTGTTCGCTGAAATGACTGACTGCAGGTTAAAGAGATTTGATATGGCCTCTCTCTGAATCTTTTCAGTATCAAGTATCTGGAGCGCGTCATAATAAAGCTCCTCAAAATAACGTTTATCTCTAGGGCTGATCTGCTTAAAGTAGCCTTTTCTTAATGCATTCAAGACTTCAAGATTGGCAATTAGCGCATGATTGAAAAAACTTAGGGTAACGCTCTGCTCATAGATATTCTCAAAATCCCTCTTGGTAAGTGTTTTCTTGGTGACTTCTTCATAAACATCAATATTAGCTGCAATCTTGTCAATTTTTGCGAGATAGTCGTCATTGATCTTATCTAATATATAGAACACAAAATAAGCCAGCCTCTTTTTGAAAAGGAACTTGGCTTTGTTCTTTTCCATGAGGAGGCTGATATTTGAGAGAATCTGGTAAGGCTCTTTTTCAACAGAAATAAGTTTATCCTGGAATAAATACAGGTAGATTGGGTATGTTTTAACTTCCTGGTTCTCAATATAAGGCGCCCTGTATATTATCTCCAAATATTTTCCGCTTGATATCTTTGGCCTTTCATCTTCTTCCAATGGTTCTTCAAGTTCCTCTATCGGAATCCCAATATTTTCACTGACAGCTTCAATGGTTTCTTTATTAGGGCTTATCACCCTTATCCAGGACAGCTCTCTATTTAGCTCCTTTAGTTCACCCTGTACAATATTATTTTCTTTAAATGAAAATACCTCTATCATGCTTTTGTTAAATTAAAAGAACTATAAAAAAGTTATTGTAACTATTTTGTCACTTGGGCAAGCAACACTACAATAATAATGGTTAGTACAACATTAAGGATTAGTGAAAGTACAAGTCTCCTGTTCTGCATATAAATCTGGTTTGTCGCTTTTAATATGTCTGCTTTTGTAATGTACCCAACCATCTTTCCCTTCTTCACAACCGGCAGCTTGCCAATGTGATGCTTATCCATTATGCTGCTGGCCTTGCCAATTGAAATATTTGGAGCTATTGTCATAAGGTTTTTGCTCATAATCTCTTTGATAATAACCTTGCATGGGTCTTTGCCCTTGGCAATTACAAGCCTCATTATATCTCCTTCTGTAACTATTCCTGCAGGATATCCATTATTCTGCAATATCAGCAGCCCGCCAATTGAATGCTTGGTCATAGTTTTAATGGCTTTGTCAACTGTATCATTCTCATTCAGTTTCTTTATGGTTGTTATCATTATCTTTGATACAGGTATGTCTGTCAGTATCCTCCAGCTGTTGAATATTCTTTTCATCTTTCTCTCCTCCGGTTATGTTAAAATTAAAATTAGTCCATAGAGCAGTGTCATGATCTGCATTGTAATGGCTATATTAAACAATGCATCCCCGAAAGAATGCATTATGTTCTCAACCAATCCGGGGTTGAGTGTCGAAAAAGTTGGATAGCCTAGGAAAGCCCTTATAGTGAAACTCACAATAAAAGCTCCCTGGAAGCTGAAATTGAGATTATGGAATAGTGCAGCAAGTACACCGCAGAGCCCCATGAAAAGCGCATTGACTATAGTTGTAAGCTTCATCAGAGATATCATAATGTAGCCTGCGATTCCGACAATAACACCAAAAGCCAGGCCGACTTGCCACCCGTAAAGATAACCAAACAATATGGCTGATGCGCTTATTGTCTCAACCGAGATATGCGGTACCATCCTTGTAACCCGCAAGGAGTATACTCCAAGTATGGCCAGCATTAGCATAAGGACAATCTGCACAATATAGCTATGGAAAACTGCTAATAAAAGCAAGCCTAGAAGTATGAATCTCAAGTTTTTGGTAAGAAAGGTTTTGAGATCTACTTTTTTTGTCATTATCCAATACTTCAATGAATAAAACGCAATTTAAAAGATTTTCTGTTAATAGGAAAAGAAAAGTAAATAATAAGATATATTAATCTGGTTTAAATCTTATAAGTATATGAAAAAAACAGAATTAGTGAAATTGATAATATCTATTTTAATTTGCCAGCTGGCAGGCATAATTGGTTCAATATTTACTACTTCTTCAGTCAAGCAATGGTATCCTCTGCTGACTAAACCCTGGTTTAATCCTCCTAGCTGGGTATTTGCTCCAGTGTGGACTTTATTGTTCTTGCTTATGGGAATCTCTTTGTATCTTATTTGGAAGAAAAAGGCAGACAAGGCTTTGATAATATTCGGGATTCAGTTACTTCTGAATTTACTTTGGTCAATCCTGTTTTTTGGTTTTAGGTCGCCATTTTTTGCATTTGTTGAGATAATGGTCTTGTGGTGTGCAATTCTGCTTACAATATTCTCTTTCTACAGAATAAACAAAATAGCAGCTTATTTGCTCATACCATATATCCTTTGGGTTAGTTTTGCTTCAGTATTGAATTTGTATATTGTAATTCTAAACTGAAAACTTATTTCTTCTTTTTGAAAACTGTTGCCACAATCATCATTACTATGGCAACAACAATAATAATGGCTGCATAGTATGCCATAATGTCAAGGATAGTGAATATTATTTGCATCAAGAATGCTTTTAATATGTCTATATCCACAGGAATATTATCAGGCAGATACCTTTTTATTAAGTAACTGCTTGTCAGCATGCTCAGGCTTACGATAAACAGCTCTGTGTCGACCCATTTAGCAATAGAGCTTATTGATTTTCTGTTTAGGATAATGATAAGCATTAAGAAGAAAAAAGAGAGTGCAACTGCAGCAATAAGTGCAATCCTGAAAATTCTCACACCTTCTCTCACAGGACTGAGCATCTTTTCTATGCCAAGTGCTTCTCCAAGGTTAACAGAGGAAATCTGTGCAATGTCAATATCCTGCTGTTCCAGGACTATCTCATTAAATTCCTCTGCGCTTAGGTCTGCTGGCCTGCACACAATATCATCTTCTGCAAACGGCATTTGATTGGGCTTGCATGTGTCCAACTCCATTATCCTCTTTTCAAAAAAAGTAAGAATCGTGTCATTAAATTCAATTGTTAAGTCTAGAACTTCTTCTTCTGCTCTTACATAGGCAAGTGATCTTCTTATAAGCTTGTTTAGAGTTGCTTTGATGCCTGTCTCTGCAAATATCGGCTCAGGTATATAACCTTGTAAAGCAATCCTCTCCTCAATATAATCATATACATCATTCTCCTCAAGCGCTGTCTCATATATGTCTGGATAGAGAAGTACCTGAGCGCTGAAACCAGCAATGGCCACGCAAAGAGTCAGACCAAACAAAGAAGATATTAGAATAAGTGTCAACTTTTTTAGGACCATTTTTTATATTTAGTTTTTTGGTTTTAAATATTTTATTAAAATAAATTATTTATATCACCAGTATTTTATCTAGTAAATAATGGAATCCAAAAAAGAGATTTTAGTTGCTATATTGCTTACTATTTTTTTAATTGGCTGCAGCAAGGATACTGCAGAAACAGCAGATACAGCAGCAAAGGATTGCTCTGACCAGTGCACAGAAGATTCTTGTGCAGGCAATGAATATGTTGCCTGTGTTGAAGCAGATAGCAGCTGCAGAGAAGAACTAAACAAGGGACTTACTGTCGGCAAATGCGGTGTAGAATGTTTGAACAATTCAGACTGCGGCGAGGCAGAAGAATGTATCTCCAATACTTGCGAATGCAATATTGTTGAGAAGCCTATCCCCTATAACCTTTCAGATGAGACAAGCACTATTGACTTGTATTTTGAGGACGGGTCTCCTCCTGGATTTATTTTTGATGAGGGAAGATTTGTTTTTAGCATTGTTGTTTCTGCTGCCAATATTGGCCAGGGCACTATAAGCGAGAGCTATGTTGAGATTGATGCAGACCCAGATGATTTTGACGCAGATGATTTCAGGCAGTATATAAAATATCCTTTAAACCCTGGCTCAATCGGACAGGTGAAGTTTGATGAGCTTAGATATATGATAGATGAGCACGGGCCTTCATTCCTCAAGATAAAGGCTGATTACTGCTACCGCTACAGCACAATCGCAGCAGCAAAAATCTGCATTGATAAAAGTGGGTGCGGAGAATGCGAGATTGATGGCGAAAAAGAAGTTTTTAATTCAGGCTCTCCAATTCATATCCGATCTGTAAATGAGAAAGAGATTGGCGAAGATGAAATTGAATTAGTTCTGGTAGTTGAAAATTTGAACAACGGACTTGTGTTTGAGAAAGGTGAAAGGTGTAATTACGAAAAGGTAAATAATACAGACTTGAATAGAGTGTGGCTTGATATACGCACAAATATGAGTGGCTTAGAGATTGAATGTTCTGATTTGACGATTCCAGGATTTATTACATTAGAAAATGGCTCTGCTGCGCTTGCCTGTACACTGGATACAAGCGAGTTGGCAGTTCTGGACCATTGGTTTACCTTTGTCCTTGACTACAATTATATGGAATCTGTGGAAAAAACAATAGAAGTGAGGACAGACAGATAATATCAGCTTGTAAATTTTCCTCTGCTGAATCCCAGCACTTTCTTGCATTTAGGGCATGAATACATTGTTTCCTGCTTGAAAAAACCTCTGCCTTCTGTTTCTTTTTCCAGCTTCTTTAAAGTCAGTTCTGCACTGCAATACGGACACATTGCCATATTACCTAGGTAATTATGTTGCTTATAAATATTATCCTGTGATTATCTATACCTCACCTATGTAACAAGATGATATTGGCAGTAAACATATTCCCAACAGTAAGCATAGTTATTAATGCTCTGTTATTATTAGACCTGCCAAGAACCAAAATCTATAACAGAATTTATTGATATGGCACAGATAATATTATAAGGAGGATTACTTTGCTAGGTCAAATGAAAACTGCCAAACTGAAGCAATACACTATCTCATTCATCTTTCTTCTTGCTGTTGACTTTGTCTGGCTGGCTGTGCTCATGAAAGATTTTTATGATATGCAGTTCTCTGTGTTTGAGAGGACACTGGTGGTATGGTCCGCTGCCCTTGCCTGGATACTTATTCCCCTTGGAATAGTCCTGTTTGTACTGCCTCTGTCCAAAAAAATATCTGATGCTGCAAAGAACGGCGCATTCTACGGTTTAATCCTGTATGGAGTCTATGATCTGACAAATTACGCGACGCTGGCAAAATGGCCCATGGGTCTCGTAATTGTAGATACCTTGTGGGGCACTTTTCTCTGTTTGCTGACTTCTGTTATGGTGTTTGGTCTGTCAAAAAAATGGAACCTCTGAAAATAATCCTGCTGATCGTGATCTTTCTTTATACCAGGCCTCTCTGGATTTTTCGCTATAAGTTCAGGAGCATTGTCTACAATGATAAGAGCTGGAAGATAAATTTCAGGCCGGTTTTCTGGCAGGAGATAAAGGCATTGTTGTCTAACAAGTACTTTAAGAAAAAAGAGATGAAGATAGCAAACGGATACAGGGTTTATCTGATTGGATTCCTGTTGCTGTGGTTCCTGTACAGCAATCTATGATAGTGTCAGCTAAACCTCAGCAATATCCTGTACACTACAAAATAGATTAAAAGAATGCTGCATATAAGATAGCTCATAAATAAATGATACGGCATTGTTATTGGCTTAATTCCATCTATGATCATTATTATGAATGCTGCTGTTACTAATGCTAAAAACGTCATCCTGTTTGCTTTTGCAGCAACAAAATGCATTCTCTCATCTACTAATTTTTTCTTGCTTATGAATGCCCTTACTGTAGCTATTATTAATCCAACAAAACCAATATAAATAAGCCAGTTGCCAACTGAGCCGAAACTTGAATAGTCATCTCTTCCGAGCTTGAAGTAATTCAAGAGCATGCCAAGTATCATCCAGGCTATTGAGATAAAATACATATAAGTTGCTTTTTTCTTTTTTTCCATTTTTTACACCTCAAATAAATCTGTAACTTTGCATTTGAACAATTTGGCAAATCTGATTGCTAATGGCAAGCTTGGGATATATCTGTTGTTTTCTATTGAGATTATGGTCTGCCTTGTGACATTTACTTTATACGCTAGCTTTTCCTGCGTTAGGTTGTGTTTTTCCCTGTATTTCTTTAGGTTGTTTTTTCTTAACATTGTAAAGTATACTTTACGTAAAGTAAGCTTTACTATATAAATCTTTTGTTTTTATTGGAGTTTATAAGCCTGGCCTAAGATTTAATTTTTGGTTAAGTTTAGCCCGATATCAATGTGGGTGGTAGGCATTGCAATAACTCTATATGAGAATAGGGTATGCTGGGATTAATTTTATATATAAGATTCTTCTACCCCTGCTCATTGGGGTGGTGTTTATGGCAGAACGTGAAACAATTGAGGATATTGTGTTAACAAAGGAAGAGGGTGATGGCTGGCTTCTTGAGTATGACGATGAACAAGGCCCTATTTCTGATGATTTGGTTAATGTGCTAAAACTTCTTCAACGTTCTCCAGGCCAAACAGTTGCATATATACGTATATTTAATGAGTATACTGGTGGTGTGGCTGAAGAAGAGTATAAACGTTCCCGTGTATATAATATAATTTACAGGTTGAGACAGGCGCTGCCAGTATCTCTTAGGGGCAGAATAAGGACAGAACGTGGCCAAGGCTATAAATATCAGCGGCATGAGCATCAGCTACATGTGTATATATTTGCCAAAGAAACTGATGAATATGCGGATTATCTACAAAACTATTTTATCCAAAAAGGCCACAGGGTTACTCGTAATTTTGTTCTTGGTGAAGGTGGCGAATTTGAGAGATTTAGATCAGATTCACCTGACTTAATAGTTGCGAATGCCAGACAAGATGGGAATATTCTTCCACTGATCAGATCAGATGGTTATCTTTCTAATATGCTTGAGTTGTGCGCCAGACTAAATATTAAACCTAATTTCCTTGTTTATGATGGGCGTGCAAATGAAACAGCATATAATCACATAAATGGGTGTTTGTATGGTACTACCTGCTCTCCTAGGCTTGCATATATTAGGGAAACAAGAGTAGAGATGATGCTTGACAGAGTTTTACGATTTTTTACTGAGGAAACTGATTCAAGATTAAAACGGTTATAGCACAGTGCTCTTTTTTAGTGAACTAGCCATTGATTTTATTTCTTTCTTTTTTTCTTCTTCCTCTTTTTCAGCACAGACAGCATTATGATTACTATAACAATAGCTCCAGTTATCCTCACAATGGGTATGCTGAAAAACGATGGTGTGTATAGTTCCTCATACTCTATATCTTTTGTCAATGCTTCCCATTCTTCTGTGTCAAGGTCCTGCTTCTCTCCTTCTGTACCATCATTAAATTTGATCTGTGAGCCAGCTTCAACTATAACTAAGTCTCCATTTCCCTGGACCTCAACCTCTCCTTCATACACCATCAAGATATCTGTGTTTGTTTCATTGTCATGGCCTAATATAAATTCTGTGCCCCTAATCCCCAGGACAACTGTTGGTGTCTTATGATAAAGTTCTGGTTTCTGTCCTGTGAGCCTTCTGTACATGACCTTGACTATTCCTTTTGTGATTACACTTACAGGATACTGGCCTGAATATTCTAAGTTTGGGTCAGTTGAATATGCAGTGTAGATAGTATTTGGAAGCAGATCCACTATCCTTCTTCCTCCATTTGGCTCCAATACCTCGATCCTTGCCCTGCTCTTGTCGCCAATCTTTAGCATATCCCCTGGATACAGAGAAGTGCCTGATCCTGCCCTTGTCCATTTATTCTGCTTTTCCCTGAACACAGAAATCCCTGCTTTGTTCAACACGCCAGTAATCCTTGCTGTGATTGTCCTTGTCACAACAGGCTGCTTTGAAAAGAGCCATTTTATCTTGCTTACTATGCCAGAGTCTGTATCAATCTCTGCGCTTGCAGTTGGTTCATCTGACTCCAGTTCTTGATAATGTTCAGGCTCTCCTATTGGTTCGTCTGGAACCGGGTCCCTTATCTTGTTTTCGCATAAGCATGAATCCCATCCATACTCCTGGGTGTATCTTGCCCATTCTCCTGTCTCATACCCCTTTTCAATGCAGAAATCATGGCATGGGACTTGCTTGCATTCGGTTAATTTTTCATCAAAGATCTTATTGCAGTCAGCCCAGCATGTTGACACATCTGATCCAGCTTCCCTTTTTGACTGGCATGTTTTTATGCATCCAGTGTATGTTCCTTTTATTCCTTCAGCGCATGCCCTGTAATCAGAATATTCAGGACACCATTTGCTATCATAGATATTGCATACATTGCAGTAGCAGAACACATCAAGGGCGCATCCAGAATAACCATGCTCCTGGCAGTACTCGTATTTTGTCATCTCGCATTCATCCTCACAGTCAGCAGCACATACATCATACATGCCTGCGCAATCCTCACCAGGAGACAGTTCAGCATAAACAGCACTCATTAGGATAAGAATTACCAGGAAATGTATAGTTCTCATAAGATCACCCCATTGTTTTTAATTTAAAGAGAGTATAAATATTTTTCTTAAAACTGCAGCACTCTGCCTTAGTTTTCAGATTGAGAAATGTTGTTAAGAAAAAAAGAAAAAATTACCAGTTGCCTAAGCCTGGAAATCTTTCATGCATTTCATAGCCTGCTTCTGGGTCGCAGGAATCATAATAATTTTCCTGGGTTATAGCAAAAGCGCCCCATATCTCTGCTCCGATTCTGGTGCCGTCTGCTGCGTACCATACTCCTGTGTCAAGATAAGCATCGCTTGGAGCAGCAACTATCTTCACAAAATAATCATAATAGCATCCTTCTGCATACTCCTCATATTCATGGTTTGTGAGCCATGCTCCTGAGCCAATGTAGCCTGCAAAGCCGTAATGCCTGTCCAATAAATTATCTCCGTCACAGTCTTTGTTGCTGAGCCATGCGTCATTCCATTTCATCATCAATTTTACATCACAATAATCTCCCCCAAGAACCCTGTCATAGTCGCAGTATCTGCCGTTAAACATATGCGCCTGGTAATTATACCCGAACACATCATAACCTGTAGCCAGAGTTTCTCCTGTTGACGATAACAGTTGGCCGCTCTGTATTGTTGTGCATTCCTGTTTTGCTGCTGCCATTGCCGCCATCAAAAATGCAGCAACTAAAGCCAATAAAACCTTTTTCATTGTTTTGCCCTCCTTTATCTTTTGTAATATTATTTAAAAAATTAACATATAAAAACTTTATGATAGAAATTTATCCGAAAATTTGGTAAATGAAAATATTTATATATCTTCTTACTTTTCTTACTTTTAAGAAAGGTGGTTATTATGATTGATATTAAGACTGCAACAATAACAAGCAAAGGCCAGATAGCCTTGCCAAAAGAAATCAGGGAAGAGACAGGGTTTAAAGAAGGGGATAAAGTGGCAGTTGTTTCCTACGAAGACAGGATTGAGATCAGACCAATGTGGCAGGTAAAGGAGAGGATTGAAACAGCCTATGCAAGTGAAAAATCTCTGGCTAAAGACTGGCTTGTGAAAGAAGAGGATAAAGCATGGAAAGATCTCTAGAAAAAGGAGACATTGTGGTTATTCCTTTTCCATTGCATAGTGGGCAGTTCATTATGTAATACAAGTATATACAGTTTCTATCTCTACCTATTCAGATAATCATACGCCATCTGTATCCTTGCATCCTGAGCAGGATAATCGTTTCTTGTCGTATGGTATTCTAGATTAAGCCTGTCCATAACCCTCTCTGCTGCCTCTAATCCATGCCTTGCTTTCACAGGATTGCAGTTAAGCCTACGCTCAGCATTGCTGATTAGTTGCTCAAGTCTTCTTTCAAGTTTAAGCCTGTCCATAATGCCTTGTTTGGAGCGATTATATTTAAATTTATGTGGTAAATTTTATAATTAACATATTCTCACCCGAGGCTATGGCTGTTCCAAGCATAAGAATAAAAACAGGCAATCCCCGGATAGACGCCCAATGCCTTTACAGATACTATCCAGATTACTGGGAGGGCATTATTGACCACCTCTGGCCCAAGCTCGAGCATTTGACTGGGTCAAGGAGAAAGGATCTCAGATACCTGAAGGGTTTTATGGAGGGACAATATGCTTTATTTAAAGGCGAGTTAGAAGCATTTGCACAAGAATTGCAGACAAGATGGGATAAAATACATGAACCTTTCATGTCTGAGCTTGAACATATCCTTGACATTAAATGGTCAAGGGGAAGAATAAGTGGCTATGTATCTTTGGCACCCGGCAATCCCAGGAATATACAATCCAGGGAGTTTGTTTTAGATTATAGACAAAATATTGAAGCAGCAATACAGGCATGCGCACACGAGATCATCCATTTCCTCTTTTTTAGAAAATGGAAGCAGATATTCCCTGATCATGACCCAGCCCAGTATGATCGTCCGGCTCTGGCTTGGCACTTGAGCGAGCTGTTTGTTGTTCTCATGCTTAATGAGCCTTCTATTTCCCAATTAGTATTAACTCAAAGAGCAGAGTATGAAGGGCCTTATCGATTTTACGAAAGGGCAATGATTGGAGACAAGTCAGTGGCGGAACATTTTGGTGGGCTCTACAGGCAGCATCGTGGAGATATGAAAGCATTATTGGAGCAAGCATATGCTGATGCGCTGGAATATGCTCGTGTCTTTGAAGGATTCAGGTAATGGTAATTAATCTCCTTGCTGAGGCAAAGTATATATGGAAAAAAAGAAAAAGATTACCAGTTGCCTAGGCCTGGAAATCTTTCATGCATGTCATAGCTCGCTTCTGGGTCGCATGAGTTTGATTTTTATTTTTATCCCGGTTCTACAACAAAGTTTATAAAACAAGCTAAGATAAGATATAAAAAATGAAGGATGAAATTTGAGAAGCAAAAAATGAGCAATGATTTAACAGTTGATGATAATAAGATACGAAATAGAATCTATACACTTAGAGGAATTCAGGTTATTTTAGATAGGGATTTGGCAACACTTTATGAAATTGAGACAAGAGCATTAAAGCAGGCAGTAAATAGTAATAAAAACAGGTTTCCAGGTGATTTTATGTTTACATTAACTGAAGAGGAGGCTGATAACCTGGTGTCACAAAATGTGATACCTTCAAAAAAGCACCTGGGAGGCGCTCTTCCCTATGCCTTTACAGAACAAGGAGTTGCAAACCTGTCAAGTGTTTTAAACAATTATAAAGCCATTGAAGTAAATATACATATTATGAGAGCTTTTGTCTCAATGAGCAAGTTTATTTCAAAAAAATGCGAAAATATTCCTGGGATTGGATAATATTGAGAGGAAGCAGCTGGAATCCCAATTAGACACAGAGGAAAAATTTAAAAAGATTTTTGAGGCAAGAAGGCGCTTCTATGGATAAAATACTTAGGAGAGTTTATGAAGAATTAGAATCGCATAAAAAGGTGCTTGAAGCTTTTAGGTATAGGTAAATTGAAACTAATATATGAATCAAAATGACATTTATTCCTCAGAATCTGGATGAGGTTCCTTGCTTTCAACACACTACGACTTTTTTGGGAGTATTCTTATGCCTTCTTTTTCTCTTATGATATATCCTGATTTGCCTTCTGCAATCTTGTATTCATTTGCTATCTCATTCGGAATTCTCAATGCTAGACTGTTCCCCCATTTTTTGAAAACAACTTCCTTGGCATTTTTTAATTTCCTGTATTTATGTGCCAGGTCCTTCAATTGTGCCATGGTCATTATCTCTTCACCGCATTCCTGGCATTTGTAAGCCTCGAACTCCACTCCATCCTGTTCTATTTTATCATCTACTTTTTCCATCTTTCCTTTGCATACCGGGCAATCCATTTTAATTTCCTCTCTCAATAGTTTTTATTATGATACTGTGACCAAGGTCTTCGCCAATACAGACTATTGAACCTTTTTTTGATCTTTTAACAAATTTGATCATGTTTTTTCCGAACCTCACCACTTTTCCTGTTTGAATTGCGCTATACACTTGGTCTGGGAAAGCAATATCCCTTTCTCGCGCTCTCTTAACTGCATGCACTTTTATCACTATGGGCTTTCCGTCAAAGTGAATCATGTAGATACAAGTATATACATGTATATAAATGTTTCTATCTTACAACGGTTTATCCTGTTTTTGAAGAAAGGTTTATAAGAACTGGTATTAGCTTATGGCCCAATAGTTGAAGCAAAAATATAAAAAGAACAAGGTCTAATTTTAGACCATGAATGAAATCTACGAAACAGAAACATTTTCAAAGATCTATGCTGCTTCTGATACAAGGGAAAAACAGTTTATTGATAATGTCAAGCAGCAGTTAAGAAAAACCTTGAATGTCGGAAAGCCGCTGCGTTTTGACTGGTTCAGAGAAAAAAAGTTTGGAAAAGAGTATATTTTCTGATAAATCTCAACAGCAAGAAAGCCATTTTTCTAGCTTTTGGAGATAAGAAGGATCAGCAAAAAATAATCAATCATATAATCTTAAACAAAGAAGAATACTTAAGATTGATAGACTAAACTCTTTTTATTCTGCCTGCTTTTAGGTCTTTTAGGCTGCTGTCTAACTGGATTAAGATATCATCAGCAATTTCTGCCTTTTTCTTAAGCATATTGTACTCCTCAACCGGAATAGTCACAGATTCTGTTGCCATAATACCTTGATATTTGAATTGTTTATAAATATTTTTCTAAAAAATAGTTTTTGAGGTAAAGATATATAAAATACCTCACCCACATCTAATCTTCTCTATATCTCTTCAACATTGTGAGTTTGTGATGGTTATTGAAAACATTTACAATTGTTGTGAAAATAGAATAATACTCACTCAACCTCCCTTATACTATGTGTTAAATCCCCTTTCTTTACGTTTATTACTGGCTGTGGTGCATAATCTAATAGAATAGTCATAGTCGCATAATGGCCAAGATGGTCATACAAAACAGTATCTCTTCCCTCTCTTAAAAAAACTATTGCACTTATGCCGGCACGGACATCGTTTGCAGCTTCTAACTCATCTAGGTCTTCATAATAGATATAAGCACATCTTGTCGGATCAATACCTAAGGGAAGCTTTTTGTGAGTTCTCCTTATTCTGTCAAATCCTTCTTTGGTAACCGCCCTTAACTCATAAGGCTTTCCTGATGGTTGCATCTGGCCTTGGACCCAGGCACTGAAGTTATGTAGTTCTATCCAGAGGTAGCCTGGATTTTGTGGTTTTAATGTAATCCCTTCTATGCGTTCTATACCTCTGTTTGAGATAATGACAATCTCCCTGCCTCCGATATTAGAATCTCTTTCATCTGCTAGATATGCAGAATGCACTTTTTCTGCTTCCATTACTGCTTCCTGTAAATTAAAGAAAGATCTATCCTCAGCTTGGGCTATGAATACACCATCATGAAGATTCGACAAGATAAATGCTTCAGCAGGCCTATACGGACCAACTCTCATTACTTCTCTTCTAGAAAGCTGTTCATCCTTGTAAACAATATGGGAGACTATAACTGCATTCTGGGCAGTTTCGTACTGAAGAACAGCATACCTCGTTCCATGTTGCAACAAAAAGGCGAGCCCACTTAAATTTCCACTAAGCGTGGCTCGAATTAAAGTTTCTGTTAAATTTTCCACTGTCTGTCTTACTCCTGGAGATTCACCACGTATGAGGAGCCTGTAACTTCCTTTGATAACAGCTGCCGAACTATCTGTCAAATACAATTTTGAAACATCAGCAACGCCAGAAGACTGCGGAACAAGCGCATCAAGAGTTGCGCCTTGTTGCACACTGAACTGCCTGTTCCTATCTGACAGCAAGACAACCCCATAATAATCCTGCCTTTGGAACCAGGGGATAGCTGCATTAAGTGTCATTTTTTAACTGCCAAACATATCTTATTATTAAACCTAACGTTAAATTTTAATATAAACTGTTTTTAATGATTTAAAAATGTCAAACTTACCCCGGGAATTGGAACAATATTTAGAAGGATATGAACCCGAATTTCTTGAGCATGCAGGGATGTTTTTTGACTTGGGTATCCTAGTGCTGCAGTTAGATGATCCCTTGCGGAGGATATACCACCTCACATTTACACAGACGCTCTACGGCGTGATGCTGGCCCAGAGAAAAGGGATGCAGGACTGTAAACCTGGGGTTGAACAATCTGGCAGCGGGGTCTTGTTTATGGTCAAAGCAACAGAAGAAGGCAGAGAGGCAGTACCTTCTTTCTATTCTTTTATTGCTCATCCTAATTTTGACATAGAACACTATCGCTCCTTTGTCGCTACAGTCTTTGAATATACAGCAGCAGCACACAGCTATGTTTTATCTTTGAGAAGAGATAAGGGCCAATATCTTACCAGAATGCAGAAGTTAGTTGCAGCCTATAATCTTGCGAGAGGCTTTTCCCCGGCGCTTTCTGAACATTACTTTGAACAGGCAGTAGCATCTGAGCAGGCAAGAAACAATTAGGAGATAGGTGTTCTATGGGTTTTGTAATAAACATAAAGTTCTACCAGTTGCCCATTCCAACAATAAGAAATCTCCTTATAACTAATCTTCTCTATATCTCTTCAGCATTATAAGTTTGTGATGGTTATTTATTATGGGAAAGTTTGTAAAAAAATTATAAATTACACTATTAATCTGCATAAACCGGTTGGGATGTATCCAGAAATCTAAACCTTTCAGGATGGGGTATCCTTTGTGCAGCATCGTAAACAGTTACTATTCCCTGTTCACTCATTCTTCTCTGTTTTTGGGCATAGATTCTTCTGCGTGTCTTATCTTCTGGCCCAATAAACCTTACTTCTGCCATTATCGTATCTGCACCGTTAAGTGCCAGAAGCATTGCTCTATGGTTCCCATCTGCTAAATATAATTGACCATCAAGCACATCTACTGTTGGAGGGCTATATGCGTTTAATGAATCAAACCCATCCTCTCTCCTCCAATAATCCATTAAATTTTCAAGTTGAGATAGATTTGGTGTTTCTAGCGGGATGACGTCTAATAGATTGAATTCTTTTAATCTATGATACCTGTATCCCTGTCCTGCAGCTGTCTCGATTCTATGCCTTAAATCAAGAGGCAATAATCTTCTTAATCTTGACATCACTTTGTATATATAATCCTCACTAAAATCTTCCGGGTTCTTGCCTTTAGTTTGAGCATATATTTGCATTAAGTCTTCATAGGATAAAACCTGCCCAGCCTTATCAACTAATTTTCTAAATACTGCTACAAACCCATATGAGAGAATATAATCCTTTCCTGCGTATCTCAAAACCAATGGTCCGCCAAGTACTTTTTCCTCCAGTGAAAAACCCTCTTTCAATAGCATATCAATAGGCATGTTCGAAGTTTAACTGAACTTATATAAAAAATTAATTCGGTTGAGTTTGTCCCAATCCCACAATAAGAAATCTCCTTATAACTAATCTTCTCTATATCTCTTCAGCATTATAAGTTCGTGATGGTTATTGAAAGTGTAGAGAAATAAGCAAGTTCTTTGTTTTTTTATCCTGTTTTTGTGGCAAAGTTTATAATTGAGAGGCTTAGATTATATTAGGCTTGCCTTGTCTGGATGATATGTAAATAAGATTGTGATGTGTATAATGTTGTTTATTCAGATGTTGTGATATTATAAAGGTATTGAGCTGATTTCTTGGGTTAGTTTTATATATAACCTAATTAAATCAGAGACCATAATGTCAGAAAAGGTAGAACCAAGTGAACTTGAAGCCACACTGTTTGGTGCGAGTGAATTTCTAGAAGGAGGTCTTGAAGCACTTAGATCTGTTGATTCTTATGTTACTATTCTGCCTGGCAATTATGATATTCCCTTTGACATCACTGTTCATCCCGGAGGCAGATTAGAAATTTTGCCAGGAACAACACTAAGGTTTGGTCCTGAAGGAGGAATAATTTCTTATGGAACTTTGATTGCAAGAGGTGATAAATCAGACAAGATTCGCTTTACAGGAGAGGGATGGAGAAATATTACGCTTGCTGGCGAAGGTTCAAATCAGTCTGTACTTGAACATTGTATTATTGAGGGTGGTACAGGCAGGAGTCAACGGAGTACAGGCAGGAGTCAACGGAGTCTTGCATATTTTAAGGCTGGTGGCGGATTGGGAATCTTTGATTCGTCATCAGAAGTATTAAACTGTGACATAAGGCATAATTCAGCAAGGAAGGGTGGGGGTGTATATGTATCTGGCGGAAATCCTAGACTATCAAATAACAAGATCCATAGAAATATAGCCATTTCTTTGGAATCTAGGCTAGGAGAAGGAGGAGGGATTTATTTACAGAGTTCTGATGCAGTTATAGCTGGTAATACTATTGATCATAATCAGGCTAGATTGGGAGGAGGGATTTGTATTAGAAGAGGAAAACCAACACTCACTGAGAATATGATTCAACATAACTCGGCTTCTCGGAGCGGGGGCGGTATTTTTATTGAATATTCTAATGCAATCTTGTCAACAAACACATTTGAATATAATGAAGGCAAAAGCGGAGCTGCTATCCACTTGGACGGGCCAGCAACACTAGAGGACAATGTAATCTCTTATAATCGTTCTGAGAGGAATGTTGTTTATGGTCCTGTTTCTGCAGTATTTGTACAACATTCTGGGTGCCATTTTAGCGGAAACACAATATCTGGCAATACCTCTTACGGCGGAATCCTTGGTAAGCGTGGTGCAGGCTTAGTTCTGGACTCTGGTCGTTCTATTACCTTTAATGGAGATAGAATATTTGATAATGAACCACTAGACATTCTGCAACTTAAATAAGAAATGTCCATATTTATCCTGGTCTCACAATGGACTTTATAATAAAGAAATGATTAATAGTTAGTGGGGGGATTGAATATTCTGTTTTATTAGGAGTTAGAATGTCAAGTTATTGACAAGATCATTAACCTTTATTAATGTCAATCATATTCACTTAATCATGATTAGCATAACCTTACCTGTTTTTGTTAAATGGGCGGGCGGAAAATCTAAGTTAATTCCTCAGTTTAAGGAGCACTTTCCTGAGAAGGTTGAATCATATTACGAGCCCTTTTTGGGTGGAGGCGCTGTATTCTTTTATTTTACCCAGTTCTACAAACCCAACAAACTTGTCCTCTCTGACATAAACCATGTTCTTGTTGAGCTTTATAGAAATGTTAAAGAGAATCCAGACCAACTAATTAAACTGTTAAAAGAGCATAAATCTAAACATACTCCAGATAGTTCAAAATACTACTACAAGATGAGAGAGAGGTATAATCAGTTACACAACACCATAGAAAAATCCGCTTTGTTTCTTTACTTGAATAAAACTTGCTTTAACGGATTATATCGTGAAAATGCAAAAGGTCATTTTAATGTTCCAATTGGTAGATATAAAAATCCATCAATAGTGAATGCTGGAGAAATAAAAAAGGCCAGTTCTTTACTCAAAAACGCAGAGGTTTTTGAACAAGATTTTGAAAATATTTTACCTTCGGTTAATAAAAACGATTTTGTTTATTTGGATCCGCCATACCATCCAGTTTCGGAAACATCAAGTTTTACTTCGTATTCAAAGCAGGATTTTGGAAAAGAAGACCAAAAAAGACTAGCTGAATTTTGTAAAAAACTCGATAAAAAAGGAGTTAAATTTATGTTAAGTAATAGTGATACCAAATTTGTCAAAGAGTTATACTCTGAATTTAATATTCATTTAGTTAGCACAAGAAGAATGATAAGTGCTGATAAAACAAAGAGAAAAACTATAAATGAAGTTGTTGTGAAGAATTATTCATAATCTCAAAAGCTTTTTCTTCAGTTAGTTTTTTTCCAGATTCATTTAAAAATTTAAATCCATTTTTTGTGGTTAAATAATTGTAATTATAATGTCTCATAAGATTTAGCCAGTTTACAAACTTTTTTCTTCCCCAACCATTCCAATATCTTATGTCCATCTCAATTGAAAACCATTTTGACAACTTTAAAATCAGTTCAATTGATAAACCAATGTTCTTGTCTTCTATGGTTGGCAAGAGTCTTTCTGGATCTGTTAAATTAATTACCTTAATAATTGCAGTTCTAACAACTTCCGAATATTCTTCATCTCTTTCTTTTTTGTTTTTTAGATCTTCGAAAAGATCAATATGTTTTGGAGCATTCGGAGTCTTACTTTTTTTATGAAAAATCTTGTTTTCAACGTCAATTCTGAAATCAAATCCTAATTTAAGATTTGCTGGTCTGACAAGTAATATTCTTCCGTCTTTGGAGTTTTCTACATGGTAAATATATCGATTGTACGTTGCATCTTGAGCGGGCCCAGGGTCTTCTTCAAAGAATTTCTTAACAACTTTCTCTCTTATCTCTTTTCTGGTCATCCCATCTTGACTAAAGATAAATTCAATAAAATTTGTTGCCATAAAAATAAAGTTTAAATCTTATTATATAAAAAAATTACTAAAATTTTTGATCAATGATCAAAATATTTGATCGCGTAACCACAATTTTTATTAAGGAGATCTTAATAAGAAAAAATATGTCAAATTCTATTTATGACAAAAATAACGTTCAACTATTTAATGGTGACTGTTTAGAAATTCTTCAGCAGATAAAACCAAATTCAGTTAATATGATTTTTGCGGATCCTCCCTACTTTCTTTCTAATGGTGGAATAACTTGTAAGGCCGGTAAAATGGTTTCAGTGAATAAAGGGAAGTGGGACAAATCTAATGGACACGAAGAAGATTTTAAATTCACAAAGAGGTGGCTTAAGGCATGCAGAAGAGTTTTGCATGATAATGGCACGATTTGGATTTCCGGAACACACCACAATATATACAAAGTGGGATTTGCGTTAGAACAACTTGGTTATGATATCTTAAACGAAATAGTTTGGTTTAAGCCCAATGGACCTCCAAACTTGGCTTGTAGATATTTTGCTCATAGTCATGAGACTGTCTTATGGGCAAGAAAATCAAAAAAATCAAAGCATACTTTTAACTATAAACTTATGAAAAATTGGGACGTTAATGGAGATAAAATTAATAATCAAGGGAAACAAATGAGAAGTGTTTGGTCTATAACTTTGACACCTTTAAAAGAAAAAGAAAATGGAAAGCATCCTACTCAAAAGCCACTTGAACTTCTTAAAAGGATAATCGCGTCATCAACAAAAAAGGGTGATTTGGTTTTGGATCCTTTTAATGGCTCGGGAACTACTGGCGTTGCTGCAAGGAGTTTGGGAAGAAGATATGTTGGAATTGAGAAAGAAAAAAAATTTTTGGATATAACTGTTAATAGGTTAAATAGTAATTCTTAATTTCCACACACTGAAACTCTCCCCCTTCTCTCCCCCTCATTCAACAACAAAACATTTAAATCATATTATCTTAGTTATATCATGAAAACAAAACATCTCTTCTATTCATTGCTGATAGCCTTTGCAATTATGCTGTTCTTTTTCTTTATGCAGCCGTTCTTTTATTTTGCTGCTTTTTTCGGCCTTATAGTTACTATCTTGGGAATCATGCTTATTATCAAGGCTAGGAAAATTAAAAATAAGCCGGCAAGAAGGTTCCTTTATCTAACTGGTGTAGGAGCTTCTGGAATACTTGTTTGTTCAATCCTGCATAATCTAGTATATGCCTTATTCATAGTCTTGTTCGGACAAGGCTTCTGGAAAGATGAGCCTGTTTTCTTTATTATAGCTCTTATCATCTGCCCCTTGCTCTTCCTAATAGGAACAATAGGCACTTTCTTTAATCTGAAGAAGATAAAATAGAACTGTTTTCACAACAACATTTATTAACCCCCTAAAAACAAATCATGCGCACACCAACATAAACTTAATGAAATAATGTCCTAAATTCTTCTGGCTGCATTACAATAAAGTAAAAGATTGCGAATACTGCAGGTGGGCTGAAGTTAGGTGACCACAAAATAACAATATTTATAAAATGTGGTCACTTATTATAAGATATGTATCTTGAAAAAAGAAAGATAAAAGACAAAGTAAAATATTATCTGGTTTATTCTTACAGAGAAAAAGACAAAGTAAAAAAGATCAGAAAGTACTTGGGGATAAACCTTTCTGGAGAGGAATTAGAAAAGGAAAAAAAAACAGCAGAACAAGAGATTAAGCAGGAAATAGATAAATTAAACACAGAGATATTTGATTTCGCTCTTTCTAAAAAACAGATTGAAAGATTAAACAGATACGATAAGAAACTAAAAATACATCATCTTGAAGGATGGGACTGGAAAAAGTTTACTGAACAGTTTACATACAATACAAACGCAATAGAAGGCTCAAGCATCCAACTGGATGAGCTTCCGGCAATCATGCATAAAAAAAGTGCAGATACCTTCGAAGAGATTGAGACAAGGGGTGTGGCAAAGGCAATTGGCTTTATCAGAGAAACAGACGAAGAATTATCCCTGCAGTTAATAAAAAAGCTTCACAAAATGTGCTTTCAGGGCTCCAAGCACTTCGCTGGCAATTTTAGAAATGTTGAAGTTGTGATTAAGGATAGGAAAGGAAAGATAATTCATGAAGGTGTTCCTGTTCCTAAATTACTGGACGCTCTTTATGACCTGATTGATTGGTATAAAAAAAATAGGAAAAAATTCAAGCCGCTTGTGTTGGCTGCAATAATCCACAACCAGTTCGAGCACATACATCCTTTCCAAGATGGAAATGGCAGGGTTGGTAGGCTGCTGCTGAATTATATTTTAATAAAAAACAAATATCCCCCAATAAATATCTCTCTTGAAAACAGAAAAGAGTACTATAATTCACTGCAAGAATATCATAAGCACCAAATTCTTGTTCCAACTCTTAAATTTTTAATAAAACAATACAATAAAACTCTTAATCAGGTGACCACAAAAAAATAAAAAAATTAATATGTGGTCACCTAACTAAAAACAAAAGCAAAAAGACTTTTCAAAAAAGCAATCGAAATTCTAAATAAACCTATCCCAAAAGCAAATAAGGAATGCGAATACTGCAGGCGGGCGAAGGAATACTAGAGACAAACCATCACCCTTATTAACCCTCTCTTCTTTCTTCCTATTATGAAGCCAATCGGAATAATCCGCACTGAATTTCAGACTAAAGATAATATCCCTATTCAGGGCAGGTTATTCAAGCACAAAGGTAAAATAGAAGTATTTCCAGAATACCAGGAAGGATTAAAGGATTTAGACGGTTTCTCTCATATAATATTGATCTATAAATTCCACAAATCTAAAGGTTACAAGCTTAGGGTAAAGCCTTTTTTAGAAAATAGAGAAAAAGGTGTTTTTGCTACAAGAGCACCTAGAAGACCAAACCCAATTGGTTTGACCATAGTAAAGCTAATTAAAATAACAGATAACATTATTGAAGTAGAGGGTGTTGATATGCTGGACAAAACACCCTTATTAGACATAAAACCATATGTACCCCAGTTTGACCATGAAGACATAAAGATAGGATGGCTAAAGGATAAGTTTGTTTCTGATTCTAGGTTTGGATAAATTATTTATACTAATCCCTTATCCATTTTCACAGGGGGTAATTAAAATGAAAAAGCACATCTTTCTGTTATTAATTACAGTTCTGCTGGTAACAACATCATGCGAAGAGATTATGCAGGAGATAATGGAAGATGTCAAAATAAAGCAGAATGCTCTGTTGAAAGGGAAGATATATCTCTGCCCAAAAGATAAACCATTTAGAATAGGAGGCTTTGGCGGTGTATGTGTTGGCAGCGAGATAATGACAGAGTACTCTGAGAAAGTCAGAAATGATGAAGACACAGATAATTTCATACGGACCCAGAAAGCATTGCAGTTAGGCGATAAAAAAGACTGCCCGCAGGACAGGCCGTATTATGTAAAGAGGAACTTGTTCAGCGGAGACTGCCTGTCAGCAGAAGACTTCAAGCCAGAAGAAGTGGAAGTGAAAGGCTGCAAATATGATTCAGAATGCCCAAAATTCTGCGAAGGAAATACTTTGTGGGAGCAGGCCTGCAACCCAAATACAGGAGAGTGCTATAAATTAAAAGGGCAGGACTGCACAAAACTAAGCATTACTGTAAAAGGGAGGACCTTTAATAAAATATGTGTAGATTCTGCATGCGTTATTGATGAAGAAGACACATACGGGCAGTTCTTAACATACTGCAGGGTGAGGAACGCAGTGCCCATGGGAGACCTGACTGAATTTCCTGCTGAGCCAAAATTTTCAGACATATGCGTCTGCAATATGGCTTTCTGCATGAATGAAGCAGGAGACGGTTGCATAGATGAGCCAGTGGTAGACTGCGGAAAACATGCTTTTAGCAAGCCTAATTTTGACCCCTGTGATTTAATCACAAACCCATATATATTGTTCAGAGAAAAATGCTACTGCGCAACTGGCTACCAGTACACTGTTGACGGCACAGGCTGCTATAAAATACCATGAAAAAAACAACCTGCTAAAGATTTTTAAGTATTTGGTGTCTTTTTCAGATTATCCGGTAACTTTTTTTAAATATATTCTATGGTTTTAGGCCCACTATCAATTGTATCTGAACCAACACGTGTGCGCTCCACAGTAGATTGATAAGGGAATGCACATACCCCTTGTGGAATAGGAATATTACCAACCAAGCCTCTACTTTGCAAAGCAGCTTCCAAAGATTCCGTTAATTGCTGTGGCACTGGAACAGGTTCTCCTTGAGCATCTGTTCCAGCTATTAAATAAAACATAGGAGTATTGGATACACTTGCAAGTGTGTCCAGGAAATTATCCCTATATGCAGAGGATATTGCATCAAGCAGATCTCCAAGTGTTGCTTCCTGTCCTGGTTCTGGAGTAGGACTGACTATTCCCTCACGCATAAGTTCATTACCTGCCAGATCGTTCAATCTTTTTTTTTCTGTTACATAACTATTGAAATCTGCTGCTACTGGAATCTCATGTGGATAAGAAGATGTAGCACCAAAATCTATTGGTGTGTTGTCATAAAAATGTTCATGGAAAGCTTATAATTTTTTCAACTTACCTAGGGTCAAGCCACGCTGCCCTATGGAAATAACTTCATCTTGGCTTGTTAATACATGTACTCCATATAGTGGAATCCTTGGTGTCATTCTGTTCAACCTCTTGTTAATTTTCATAGATTAAAAAGCATTTATTTATAAATTTTACTATTTTTTGGTGACTAATTTCCAGAGTCTAAAACAATATTTATATACTCTAACTAAATATGAATCATTATGTTCCCAATAATCCTCGTAACCATATTCTTGCTGATCATGATTGGAGCTGTCATTGCCTGGCCTGCGATTAAATTAAAAAATGAATTGTACAAGAAAACAGGCAAGCACCCGGAAGGGCATTACGTCGGCTTGGGAATGGGTCTCGGCTTAGCTTTAGGAATGCCTCTCGGCATAGCAATGGATAATATCGCGCTCGGCCCTGGCTTTGGTCTGCCTATTGGCTTGGCAATAGGAACAGCACTGGAAAAAAAGTACAGGCACAAACTGAGAAAACTAACTAAAGAAGAGATAAGATATCAGAAAAGAGCAATCCTCTTCGCTATAGTATCATTAGTCCTAGGTGTTTTTGCTGCTCTTACTATTATTCTGCTGAGATAAAACACAAACTTTTTATACTCTGAAATTTCCCTTTGTTGCATGCGGGGGAGGGAATTATTTTTATTATTCATTCTTCTAGTTGTCATAGTCTCGGCAGACCAGTATGGCGGCCTTGATTCAAACTGCGTACAACTGTGCAATGCAGAAGATTATGAAGGCGCGACAAAATGCTTTAGAGAGTCAAGAGACCCGCCAAGCGCGTATCTTGCCACAGCAACATGCGCTTTTAATGCATATAAGGATGCTGCTGCCGAGGAATATGCGTTAAAGGCAGCCGGCTCTTATCATGAGTGGACAACCTTCCTGAACAAGTTTGGAAAGACCTTTATATATACAGGCGGTCTTGGAGAGACATATACTCTGGCTTATGTCGCTTCAGGCGGCGCAAGACATGAAAGCAAGGCAATGCAGTATCTTAGAACTTCGAGGCAGTGCCAGCAGGCAGATGACACTGAGCTCTGCGCAACACAGTATTTCAACAGTGTTGTTGCCAGATATCAGCAGAGGAACATACAGGGAGCAAGAGTAGCATACACAAAGACTGGTCAGGCATTCCAAGGCAAAATAACAGATACAGAAGGCCACCCTATAAAGCATGCAAAGATAACACTTGTCTGCGGCGCCACAACAGCATCAAGATACCTGGACGCAAATGGCAATTATAAATTCACTGCAGCAGAACTTAATATAACAAGCCCTATGCAATTATGTACAGAAGCAAAGATTTTTGTAAAATTAGAGTACCATGATCCAACAGACAAGGATGAGATAAAATTTGTGTATTTATGGAACAGCAACCCTGTGTACTTTTATAAAAAATTCAATCTCGCAAGCGAAGCAGACCTCACCCAGAATTTCCAATTGAACGAGAGCCTGCCTGCAGCACAATACGGCGGCCTTCCCAATGACCTTACTGAGATAGATGATTTCGGCATATCATATTATGAGATGGCTCGTGTATATGAATATTATCGCGACATATTAAAAGTAGATATGAAATACAAGATGCCTGTCCATGTGCTTATGTTTGTGGGCGGCACAGACAGCACACACTACACTCCTGAGCCTGCAAATTCAAGGATTGTTATTAGGGATATTGATTCTGACAAGTCCAATTCAAACAGGCCCAAGAACAGAGAATGGCACGAATTTTCTCATTTCGTACAATATAATAATTATGGCAAGTGGCCGCAGCCTCCAGCAGGAAGTGCAGTACCAGAGGTAAACCATAACGGCTACTCCAATCCAAATACTGCGGACAGCTTCTGCGAGGGATTTGCAGAGTTCATGCCCCTGATGATAGCAAAGCATTATGGGGAAGCAGACTGGAGAGTGTATGCGAGCTGGGGCAATATGGACAAGAAGATAAAGGCATGGCAGAATTATGGAAGATCAGAGGAGATGGCTGTTTCCGCAACCTTCCTTGATTTAGTTGACCCAAAGGATGATGACAATGTTGAGATCCCTTTCATGGACCTCTGGGATATTATCAAGGATTACAGGCAGAACAACTATGTTGTGTACACTGCTGTTAAACAAAAATTTGACAAGCAGAAGGATGCAATTGATTTACTGTATATAAACAACGGCTTTTTTAATGATAAAACAAGAGGGAATGGAAGCTGGGAGCCGAAGGAAAGCTGGCACAATCTTAATCATGACAATGTTATTGATGCAAACGAATTGAGGATTGATTATGCGCAGGAGCCAAATCTTGGAAGGCCATGGATGATCAGGCAGGATAATGAGGAGCCGGGATATTCTGCAAACTACCAGAGGGCAAAAAGAGAGAACGCAGTCAGGCTTCCAGGCCATTTCATAAAGGTGAACAACAAAGTCCCATTATACAAAGTTAAAGTGACTTTTGCAGATAATCCCGAATACAACTATGATACCACTGCTGATAACATTAATGGAATGATATTCTTTGAGATACCTTCCTGGGAAAACAATGCAAAGATAATTGTTGAGCCAATAGGCGTCAAATTCACCAAGCCATTAGAATTTACATCGCTGGAATTTGAGGCTGCGGGCAACAAGCCGCTTGAGCAGGGCTATTTTGTGGAGCATAATTTTGGCATAACAGACTCAGTTCCACAACCAGCTGCAATCACAACACAGACACTTGATGATGACATCCCTTACTGGGAGACAAAGGATCTTGTGGCAAAGCCAGAGGATTACAAATACACTTATGTAGAACAGAAGGCAGATTATGAAAAAGGCGAGAAACTAATCTCAACTAATCGAGCAGCGCCAAAATCAGGCTTCTTTTTTATCTGGATAATTGTGGGTATTGCTTTAATCTTGATTGTGATACTAATCCTTTCCTTAGGGAAAAAGAAAAAACACAGGAAATAATTTTTATTTCCTTTTCTCCATGAACTTCTTCTTGTAGGGGTTTTTTATGAAATAAAGATATGAAAAAGTGACAGCAAGTACTATGCCTGCCCCGATGATATTAATCCAGTTTAATAGAGGATACTTTCCGAGTATAGGTCTTGTCAGGAACCCCTTTTCCGAGCGGATATCTACCTTTTTTTCAAATCTTTCTGTGACAGTGGAATTATAGACTGCATCCAGGACAATTGTGTAGGTCCCTTCAGGCAGCTCTTCCAGAGATGTGTACTCTCTCCACAGAAGAGTGTTGACACTCACTCTGCTGATGTCATGGAAGATGCTATCCCCCTCTTTATTAATAACCGCAAGATCCAAATCAATTGGCGCTGGACCATCTTCAAAGTTCTCCAGCAGGAGTATTATCTTTTTTTACTCATACCTCAACGCGTCCACCGGCTTTAGCTTAGATGCCTGGAATGCAGGAATAAAGCCTGCAAATATTCCTATGACAACTGAGACAGAAATTGCTATAATTATTGAATGGACTGAAACAAATGTTCCCTCTCTCAACATCCCGACTTCACCCATCATAGCAGGTAGTATTCCTGAGAGTATTGTTCCGAAAACAATCCCTAAAAAACCTCCGACAAGGCCAATAAGCGCAGAATTTATTAAAAATATGGTCATAATATCCCTGTTCCGAGCGCCTATAGCTTTCATTATTCCAATCTCTTTTGTTCTTTCCAGAACAGAAGTGAACATAGTATTTGCGACACCGACAGCACCCACTATTAGCGAAACTCCTGCTATTGCCACCAGGAATGCATTCATTGATGTCATCATCTCTGACCTTGTCTCCTGCATCTGTTTGCTAGAGCTTATTGAAAAATCCTGTGTTTTTTCAGTAACATGCCTAACTAGCATAAGCTTGTTCTCAATCTTTTCTATAGTCTCATCTAATGTGTCCTCGTCCTTGACTTTTATGACAATAGAATCATAAACATTGTTTTCTTTGTCATCAAGCATCTGGTATGCCATCTGTATTGGCATATAAATATTAGTGCTGGAGTCATCCAGTATGCCTACAACTCTGAAGACATTTTCTTCGATGGTGATCATCTGATTTATACCGATGGGCTTATCAAAATATGAATCAGCCAATCTTCCTCCAATAACTACTACATTTTGGTCAGCAGAATCAAGCATTCTCCCTTCTTGTATCTCGGAGGTTGTTATCCTGGACCACACTTTCTGGTCAACTCCTGTCAATGAAACTGTGCCAGATTTTCCAAGATAAGCAACTTTAACATTGCCCCTAATATTTGTGTCAATAAGCTCGATGTCTGGGATTCCCCTAAGAGCTTGCACATCTGTCCTGTCCAGAACAGGCTCCTCTTCAACAGCTGTGCCTCCGCCACTAAATCCTCCTCTCTCGCCCGGCGCACCAAACATTCTAAATCCTCTTGAATATCCTGCGCTCAGAGTAAGAATATCCCCGCCCAATCCTCCTAACTGCTGCGTCATTGTCTGCTGCATACCTCCGCCTATTGACATTATTGCTATGACTGCAGCAACACCAATAACAATACCGAGTATGGTAAGCCAGCTTCTTAGTCTGCTATGCAATACCATAGCAAAAGCATGTTTAAGACATTTGCTTAGCTTCATCTTGATCTTTTCTTTTTCCTGAGAAGATGCCTTAATCTAAACAAATCTTTGAATCTGAAATTGGGGTTATAGTGTTTCTCTTTTCTGTATTTCCAGTATGTGCCTCCAACAAGTGTTAAAACAACCAGGACAGCTATATAGTATTTGTATTTCTCGAAAAAGCTCTCTTGTCTAAATCTAGTTCTAAATGCTGTCGACATCTGTGTTTCTGTTGACTGGGTTAGTGTTGAGCTTGTTATGGCTTGGGTGTTAATGCTTACCTCTTTCTCAATTAATTCCCTCTGGCCTCTTGTGTCTGTGTAGGCAATCTGAATTTTCAAGCTAGAGGACGTTTGCATCCTGGATCTCTGCTCCATCAATTCTTCTTGTGTCATGCTCTCCTGCTGCTCTGCTGTGTATTGTCTTGCTTGTGATGATTGCAGAGCAAAACTTGCTACAGTGTAATCACCTGTGTTTAAGTTCCCAATAATCATTGAGTTGGAGCCGGTGACCCTCCATCCTTGTTGTTCTGGGACAATTACTGAGACAGAGAAGGCGGGATTGCTGCCGACATTTGCCACAGTGAAAGAGGTAGTGCCGCTCGAACTCTCTGAAAAAGCAATGTCAAAATCAGTTCCGCCGCCGACATAGACCCCTGCAATAGTGTCGATTTCTTTTTCAGTATTGCTCATTGGATCATCATAAGTCAGCTGCAAATTCAGTTCATATAGTCCTGCATCAGCGTTTGTATCAGCAATAACTTTGTATTCCAGTTCAGCACTTTCACCAACATCTATGTATTTAACATATTTTGTGTTGTCGCTTCCAACAGGAAGAATAATCTTGTCTTCATTTATCCAACTAAAAGTCAGATCTCTTAGGGGGGCATTTCCAACATTGTTGATAGTAAATTTAAGAGTATCCTCCTTTCCTGGAATAAGGATGGTCTTATCTATGTAAATTACTTCAGCACTTTCTCTGTTCTTGATATCTATTGAAAAAGAATTTTCAACAACCACAATTGAGTCTTTTTTATAACGCAGTACTTTTAAATCATAAGTGCCGGCAACAGCTTCCCTGTTGATTCCTAATCTAAATTTTACTATCTTCATATCCTCTCCTTCCATATATCCCATAATCGAGCCGATCTCTTGTACTAGACTCTCCCCAGAAATTTTTTCAAATGGATATTCTGCCTTGATTTCTATGACCTGATTTTCAGCCATTTCCCCTCCAATGTTTTCAACACCAATCCTGACCTCCAGGATATTTCCTGCAATAGCAGGGTCAGGATCTTGATTGATCAAACTCAATATAATAAGCTGCATGTCGCTTGTGTCAGTATAGTCAACGGCAAAAGCAGTGCTGCATAAAAGAATCATTCCGCACAATAAGATTTCAAGATATTTTTGTTTCTTCATTTTTTCACCACCTGGTTTTTATTTTCTATTTTAACTATCTGCCCGTCCTTCAGTTCAATAAGAGTATGAGCATATTGGGCAAGCTTAAGATCATGCGTAACCATTATAATTGTCTTGTGCTCTTCTTTCCAGAGTCTTAGGAATATGTTAATAATTTCTTTTCCTGTTTTTGAGTCAAGGTTGCCAGTTGGTTCATCTGCAAGAATCACCTCAGGGTCAGTAACAAGACTTCTGGCAATAGAAACCCTTTGCTGCTGTCCGCCAGAGAGCTGAGAAGGCAAATGGTGCATATGACTTTCCAAGCCGACCATCTTAAGAATCCTGTCTGCTTTTTCAGAAGAAGTTTTATCATCATATTCAAGGAACTCCATTGGTAGCACTACGTTTTGATAGGCAGACATGCTTTGCATGAGATTGTACTGCTGGAAGATAAAACCTATTGTCTTGCCCCTCAATGTTGCTAGATCAGATTCAGACAATTCGGTAATCTCCTGATTTTTAAGAAATATCTTCCCTTTAGATGGAATATCCAGGCAGCCAATCAAGTTCATCATAGTGCTTTTTCCTGAGCCTGAAGCACCTATTATGGCAACAAAATCTCCTCTCTTGATCTCAACAGTTACCCCTCTTAATGCTGGGACTTCTACTTCACCCATTTGATAAATTTTCCAAACGTCCTTGAGCTTAACCAATGTTTCCATTGTCTCTTATAATGGTTTATTAACCAGGTTTATAAGCAATATGGATTTATGTTCCATGTTTTTTTGAATTAAAATAGAAAAATAAGGGAGATTACCATCTCCCCATGCCAAATCCATTATGGTTAGATTGTGGTCCCATACCTATTCGCGGCCCATTCTCAAAATCTTCATCTCCGTTCTGCCTTGCTTGGTGCATCTCAACAAGTGTGTTGAAATCCACCTCTGATAGGGTGTCCGCAGCAGTCATGCTTTGGACTGCTTCGACATATGCATCATAGTCGTTGTTCTCAATCGCTTGTCTCATCTCCTCTCTGTTTTCCCACATCTCCATCTTTTTTTGATGCCTCTGCACCATATGTTCAAAATTTTCTTCTGTCAACTCTGCTTCCATTGCATTCTTCCATGCCTCGTAGTCATTGTTTTCAATTGCTCCTCTTATATCATCGTTCTGCCCAAAGCCGAAGCCGAAAGCAGATGCACCTGCTGCTACTATTCCAACAAGCAACAGCCCAAGCAGCCCTAGTACTAATTCTTTTTTCATTTTTCCGCCTCCAAAATTCATTGTAAAGAGCAGATAGCCAAGCATTCTTTATAAACAAGAAGAAACAAAAATGTGCACTATAAGTCCATATTTTTTATATACTTTTAAATATCTGCTGTGTTTGGTGAACTAATATGGACGGCCATATGTTTTTCTACAGACCAAATTTCTTAATCGAGACCATATATTCTATGATTGTTACTTTCTCGGTTCTGCTTGTTTTTCTGAAAACAAGAGAGATGCACAAACTTACAGACCATAAAGGTATAAAATACTTCAGCCTTACCTTTTTATTTTTTACAATAGCCCACTTTTTTAGATTTTTCTTTAGGATATTTTTCCGTTCCTTCCTTACCGGGCCTGGGCCCTTTATGCCTGGAAGGCCCCCATTTAGAATAGGAGAATTGGTATTCATATATGCAAGTGTTATGGCTGGCTTGTTCATGTTTTACAGTGTGATGTGGAAAAAGACAAAAATAAATGAAAAAATTGTGATTCTGCTGTTCAATATCCTTGCATTTTTAACAGTAGTTTCGGACCTTCTGTTTAGGGATCCTTTTGTCCATATCTCAATAATCACGCTCCTGTTTGCGGCCACTGTATTTATGAGCCTCTTGCTTCAAAAAAAATCCAAGAAAAAGCACTCGTTTTTTGTCGCTTATATATTGGTTCTGCTTATCTGGATTTTGAATTTGGTGCCAATAGAGATGCCCAGGTTCCTATTTGGGTTAAGAGTTTTTATATATATTATATCTGCAGCACTGTATCTCTTGTTAGTCTGGAGAATTCTTAAAAATGGTAAAAAAAAGAGATAGATTAGAAGTAATCTATGACATTCTGAGACTGATTCAGGATCGGCACAATTCTATCAAACCAACTCCTCTGCTTAGGTACTCTAATCTTTCATCTCAGCGGTTCTCTGAGTATATGGATGAGCTTATCACAAAGGATTTTGTCAAGGAAATCAAAGATAAGAAAGGGAGAAAATATATTACCTTAACAGATAAAGGTTTTAAGTATTTGGAAAGGTATAAAACAATAATTAATTTTATTGATGATTTTAATCTGTAGCCAGAAAAAATTTTTATTCTTATTCTGTTTTCTATCGCTTATGGTCCATGTTCATTGTGGAAAAAAATCGCATGTCAATACTAAAAGGCTTCTAAAGCCATTGAACCTGAATAAAACAGATGTGTTCCTGGATGCAGGCTGCTCAGACGGCTATATCTCAATTGAGGCAGCAAAGCAGTGTAAGAAAGTATATGCCCTTGACATCCACAAAGAATCAATAGAGAAATTAAAATCAAAAAACATCCCAAATATTATCCCACTGGTTGCAGATATCACTAAACCATTGCCCATAAAAGAGAAGGTTGATTTCTGCTTATTGTCCAATGTACTGCATGGTCTTGTTGAAAATAATGAACTTATAGCTATTAAAAACATAAAAAAGATATTAAAAGGAGAATTAATCATAGTAGAGTTCAGAAAAGTTGTAAGCGTATTTGGCCCTTCACATAGTGTTAAGTTGAGCAAGGACAAAATTATCTCTATATTAAAAAAATACAATTTCAGAAAAGTTAAGGATTATAATATCAGCCTGTTCCACTTTGCTCTTGTTTTTGAATAACTCACCTAAAATTCAGTTTTCTTAACTGAAACAATTATATACTACCTGTCCTTAGATATACTTATGAAAAAAGAGCCTCTTGAGATCTCAGAAGACAGGCTAAAGAAGATTGAAGAGGATTTGGAGAAAAAGGAATATGACTTTATGACCATTTTTCTTTTTGTTGTAGGAACTATTTTGATAGCAAGCATGTTTGTGCTTATCCAGAACCCTTTTTTTCTATCATGGTTTCACAGGAACAAAACTATAGAGCTGCCAATGCCCACAACTTTACAGACAACTTCCACCACTCTTCAAGAAAGGGCATTTAATCCTTCTTTCAGGGAATTCTTGGACAACCCCAACAAATATCTCAACACAAAAATCACAGTATATGGAAAGCTGATGCTGAGGAGCAGGGGTACAGACCCATTAGCCATATCAGAGCCAATTACAATTGACAGGTACAACAACAGAATAACCTTAAGGGAAGTTAAGGAAGAGCAATATCATCTCTTTCCTAAAAATGTTGAGACAAAGGATTACTACAAAATTGAAGGCTTGTTCATACAAAGCACAGCAGGCTACATTATTGTTGTTGAAAATCTTGAATTGGCGGGCTGATATTCTGACCAATCTTTATACATCCGAAAATCATATAAATCTTAAATACAATTGTGTTGAGATTATGAAGGAAAAAATAACTGATTCGTTCAACAAAATTGTTGATCCATGGCATATCCTGCATATAGCAGAGTTGGTTGTGCTCATCTTTTCCTATATTGTTATGTTTCCTGTTCTCATTTATATGCCCTTTATCTTCCTTCTGTTCCTGATAGAGGGAAATAATTTGTACAAAGATTTTTTTGGAATTTTTATTGTAATCTTTCTCTCTCTCATAACATACTTTGTGTATTGGCTTCTTACCAGAAAATTAAAAAAATTCTTTATCTTTGCCTATTTTTCAATCTCATTTGTCCTTATCTACCTTTTTTACATAATTAACCTAGATATGGCACAGCTTGGTACTATGTTCCCCAGCATAAGCAAAGCAATTGTCTATTTTGTAGAAATAGTGCTTGGCCTGGCAATAGTATTCATAACACCTCTTTTTCTTGCGCACAGCCTAAGCAAGTTCCTTCATAACAAGGCAAGTCCAAAATATCTTTTTTGGATTATCATGCCAATTGTTGCTGTATGCAGCATTTTCCTCTTACCCAGAATAATGGATTTGCTCTATAGACAATCAGCATTCTTTGATGCGATAGTAAAAATCCTATTAGGTCCACTGATCATTCCTCATCTTAGATACCTTTTTACAAAGGACTTTAAATTTGATTTCAGAAGTGTTAATAATTATACTGAATATTAAACCAAATCGCAAATCAAAAAAAAAGAAAAACATGACCCTTTTGTCAACCCTGGCATTAATTGTAGGCAGTATTATGGCTTTATCAGCTCTGCCACAGGCTTATAAGATATTTAGGAGAAAGAGCGCCAAAGATATTGCAATAGTGACTTACATTATTTTGATTATTGGGGGCTTGGTCTGGCTGTTATATGGGATTGAGATAGATAATTTTGCCTTAATCTTGGCAAACACCCTTGGTATCATAACCTCAACTATAGTGGTCTCTGGTTGGTTTTTATATGGGAGATAGAACTCACTTTTTCTTTTTTTCAATTAACTTTCTTATATCTTTCACTTCATCTGTCAGTTTTCCAATCTCTCTGATAAGCTCATCCATCTGGTTATTTACCTTGCTCTGCTTCCAGTTCAAGTACATCATGTAGAGCTGGAACAATAGTGCAATAAAATATCCAACAAGTGCAAAGATAAATGAACCTCCAATAAAATCTGTTGTTAGCTCCATAACTGTTAATTATTGTAAAGAGTATAAATATTTATCTCTTGGATTTTGTTAGGCTCTCTGCTCTCTCCAGCTCCAGTAATTATCTCCAATTATCACATGATCTAATACTAGGATATCCAATAATTTCCCCGCTTCTATTACCCTTTCTGTTATCCTTAGATCTTCCCTGCTTGGTCTTGCATCCCCGCTTGGGTGATTGTGCAAAAGAATGATTTTGGCAGCAGAGTTCTTGATAGCAGGTTTAAAGATTTCTCTTGGGTGTACAATTGCACTGTCCAGTATGCCTATTGAGACAATCTCTTCTCCGATTATATTATTTCTTGTATCAAGCATCACAACCATGAATATTTCCTGTTTCTCACCTTTGAATTTATTATAGTAAATATCATAGACATCATTTGCGCAATTTATGTATCTTTTTCCATTCGGCCTAGTTCTTTTGGTGAATTCAAATATGGCCTTGACCTGCATTGCTTTGGCAGGACCTATGCCATGGATCTTCTTAAGTTCAGCCAATGACAACTGAGACAACTGCTCTATATTATGCTTCTTAAGGAGCCTATTGCACATATCTACTACATTCTCATTTTTGGTTCCTTTTTGAAGTATCACTGCAAGCAGCTCTGCATCGCTTAAAGCTGAGGCACCCATATTCTCAAACCTATGCCTTGGCTGATTCTGCAAAGGAATGTCTTTGATTCTCATGCACAAAAATCATACAACCTTGTTTTAAAAATATTGTGAGAAGAAAAGGATAATAAAAAGAAAAATTGGATAAACTTATGGCACCAATCCAGTGCATCTCCAGTTGATTTCTGCTGTCTCTGTCTGCTCATCTACAACACAGGCAGGGTTGCAGCCCTCCTGTTCTTCATAAGGAGTCAGATCTATCCACCATGTTTTTGTGTTCTCATTGTAAACCATGTTGTCTGTAAGCTCCCCTTCTTCAGTGCAATCGCTGTTCTGGGCAATAACTAATGCAGCTGCCTTTGAGAGTGCAGGTTCAACAACACATTCTCCTGAAGTCCATGAATCCACATTGCCGCTTGCACACGCAACACATGCATTTGAGTATGTTTCACCGTCATTGCCGCAGACCGGCAAATATTCCATTGTGCACATCTCTGCTGTCTTCTCCTCATCTGTGCAAGTATGTCCTTCAATCTTCTCAATAAATGTCTCGCCGCTGGGCACCGTGCATTTTCTGGGGTAGCTTTCCATCACTGGATAGCCTGCATTCACACAATCTTCAAATGAACCAATCTCCTCAAGCTGCTCACTAGTATACTCCCATCCTTTGATATTTACTGTCTCTTGCACCTGGTTGTCATTTCTCTGCAGATGAACAACAAAACATCCTTCGCAGTCGACTTTCACAACTTCAGTGACTGTCACACGATAGCTTAAGGGAGCAACAGCTATTTTTGCAGCAGCTTTTGTATCCTCATCTAACTCCCATGTTCTGATACATGCAGCCACCTCGTCATCCCATGAATAACCAGCAGCTACTAGACAACCGTGCTCTTCTCTATCGCCGCCTATGCTCTGCTGCTTTGCACATCCCGCCATCACCACACAAAACAGAGTAAGCACTGTAACAAGATACTTTTTCATTCATCTCACCTCATCATAACCTATATTATCTGGTATATTATGAAGTATATATAAATATTTTTTTGATTTTAGTTTGGGTTAAAGCTATTCCTTTCAAAAGTCTTTTAAATATAATTATTTTACTCCTATTAAATGAGAAGAAAATCACTCTCTTGGATTGTAATCTCAAAAATAATGGGATTGATGGTTTTCTTGCTTATGCTGTTTCTTGTCAATTTCTTCAATAAATACATTGAAAATCCTATTTACTCAAATATTGTTGCTTTTATAAACCGGAATGCAGTGCTCCTGGTTGTTATGTCCCTTGTTTTTCTTGTTGGAGAGGTTTTTAATGCTTTGTTTTTTCCATTCAACCTGCCTGCGCCAATATTCAATTCAGTTGCAGCAGTAATGTTGGTCAAATTTATGCTAAGGATGTTTAGTTTCATAGATCAAGTGATGGAGCTTGGCATTACGGATATCTTCGCACCAGCTGCTACACTGATTTACACTCTGATTTTTTTCATTGTTATTATTGCCGGATATGTCTCTATTTTTCATAGGCTTCTTAGACATACAAGAAGCAAAGAAAAACCTGTCAAAACCACAGTGAGAAGAACCCGGGAAAAAAAGGCTAAAGACTGGGAAGACATTGGTAATGAGTTCCGGGGGACAATCTCTGATATTTTAGCACATATTAGAGACTCAATAAATAAATAATTCTTACACTTTCTCGTGCATATAGTAGTGCAAGTCTCTGATTTTTGCTGTTTTTTCTCTTTTTTGCTCTAAGAAGAATAGGACGCAGCAACTAATTACTGACATAATTCCAGTAAGTATGAATGTTAACTGAAAGCCAATATATTGGGCAACAGCTGCACCGACACCAGCTGTTACTGCAGTACCAAGCCCTGTCAGTGTTGAATAAAGGCTCCACTCAAAACTCTCATGGTGCTTATCAAGGTTAATGCTCCATAAACCCAGCCATGTCGGATATGCAAGGCCACTGCCTATCCCGAACAAAAATTGTGCTAGATATATATAATAAATATGGGTGGAAAAGATATAGATAAAGGGCGCTATGCAAATAATAGATGAGCCAATTATGAGCCACTTGACCTTATTATCATGATCATCTACATATTTTGAGAATGGAAGCTGGACAACAGACTTTGTGATGATGAAGATAGTGCTTGCCAGGCCAGCTGCAAATATTGTTCCTTCAGGAAGATTCTCTTTAATAAAAATTGCCAGTATCGGCTGTATTAGTCCGAAGCCTGTTAGCATGAAAATATCAGAGAGCATTAATAGCTTGATTGTTCTGTTCACAAGTTTTATTGACATACAGGGGGTTTAAATACTTTTCTGAAGAAGATAATAGCCCTGCCAGGATTATCGTTGAAACCGAAGGATTTGATGATACAGGAAATCCCCGATTTCCGCTTCGAACCTGGGTCGCGTCCTCCAAAGGGACGCATGAGTCGGCTCTTCTAAGATGATTCTTACGAAGATTTGACCGCTACACCACAGGGCTATGTTTCAAGAGAAATTTAGTCAGCTTTTATAATTTATTGTTCCAATAGCGTTATAAATATACTCTACGTTTTATATATTATAAAATAAATAATAAAATATATAAATAAAATGAAAATAATTATATTAATAACAACCTTGCTGATATCCTGGTTAGTTCTTTTCAGTACAGTAAAAATTTTTAAGATACACAAAAGCTTTCTGTTTGCATTATTTTTACCTCTTTTTTTGTTTAGCTGTGGATTTTGCTTAAGATTAAATTCTGGTCAAGGATTAATTGACTTAGGCTTTTTCTTTACAGAATTCAGCTATTTGTATGTCTATGTTTTATTTACTGCTTTCATTGGATTGGGGCAGATAAGGTATTGGAGGATTAAATAGTCCACAGCTTCAGCATCTCTTCTTCCATGAAATGCAGTTTTCCAGGTATTATTAGGCAATGCAATGGCTTTCCGAAATCATAATCCTTTAATTCAGAAACACTGCCATATTTAATTAACTGGGTTTCACTTCCAAGCCTGGCACACCCCACAATCTTTAGAGTTCTTGTAAGCACTTTTTCTTTTTTTTTTCTTTCTATCTCCAACAACTGGATTATTGCTTCATTTACTGTCATGGATTTATCTTCTTTAATGTCAAGCAAAACAAGGGTGTGCAAACCAGCTCTTAAATTCTGTTTTACGACCTCATATGGTGTTTCTGGCTTAAATGATTCTTGAAAATAGGGCATTGATGCTGTTCTCCCATACTTGTACAGCTCCAGACCAACAACACCAACTGCAGTCAGGATGGAAGTATTATTAATGGTCTCAACTTTAATCCCTTTCTCCCTTGCCCTTAAAAACAAATCAACATGGGTTGTAGCTGAAAAAACATCCCCCACAACTAAAAAACCAATATCCTTTTCCAGTGCCTTATCCAAAATCTGCTCAGCTCTTTTCTCAACCAACTCACGGCTGGCTGGGAAAACCTTCTTGCCATAGAACTTCTCTAATTTCTCTAAACTTACGCTTAACCTGGAAGTATAACTCTCCAAAAACAGATAATCGCACTTCTTCACTGCCTCTAATCCCTTTATGGTAATGTCTTTCTCATCATTAAGGCCGAGGCCGATCATATAGAGTGTCATAAAATTGAGTAATTTTGGGTTAAATATAAAACTTTTTTTTTACAAGAAGGGGTAAACCCCTTCTTGAGCCTCCCCTGATGTGTTGGGCGTTGGTAAGAGGGTACCCTTCTTACTAGAATTTATTATTAGATCTTTTATCAGAATTAGTTCAATAAAAAAAAGAAATCTCTCCCCTCCCGAGGAGAGAAAAATTTTCAGTGCCTCTACCATAAATTTTTTCGGGGGTGATTTACAGATAGAGGCAAGAACACACGCACACAAAGACTAAGGGAGTATTAGCGTATAATTTCTATGCCTAGCTCATCTGACATCTGGAGCATTTGCCTGTTGGGCTGGGTTCTGTCCATTTTCCCTAATATCCATGGACTTTTAACTCCGGTGATGATTGTCATCACAGTGAGCTTCCCTTTCATATCTTCTGTAATTCTTGCGCCCCATATCACATTGGCATCGTCGTCCAGACTATCTGTAACGAGCTCTCCAACTCTGTTGATTTCCTCCAGAGTCAGGTCCGGTCCTCCACAGATGTGTATTAATGCTCCTGTGGCACCTTCGTAGTTAATATCTAATAGAGGATTGCTTAATGCACCCTTCACTGCTTCGTCCACTTTGTTGTTGGTGTCAGATGCACCTACTCCTATGGCAGCTACACCGCCATTGGTCATTATAGCTTTTACATCTGCATAATCCAAGTTGACTAGTGAGGGCAAAGCTATTGTTTCTACTATTCCTTTTATCATTGTGCTAATCAATTCATTAGCAACTGCAAATGCTTGTCTGATTGGAAGATTTCCTGCGATTTGGACAAGCCGATTATTATCAATAACAATAACAGTATCACTAACCTGCCTTAGTTGCTGCAAGCCAAACTCAGCTTTGTCAACTCTGGCCCGCTCTATCTTAAAAGGCATGGTTACAGTGCCAATTACAATAGATCCTGTCTCGCGGCTTACATTTGCGATTACCGGTGCAGCTCCTGTGCCTGTTCCGCCGCCCATTCCCGCGCATACAAAAACCATATCAGCTCCTTTCAAGGATTCCTTGATTTGGTTCAATTGTTCTTGGGCAGCCTCAGCGCCTTTTTCTGGAAAACCTCCGCAGCCGAGTCCACGGGTAGTCTCCCTGCCAATGAGGAATTTCCTGTCTGCTTCGGTCACACTAAGATGTTGTTGATCTGTATTACATGCTATTATCTCAGCACCTTTTACTCCTTTTTGGTACAACCAGTTAACCATATTGTTGCCGGCTCCGCCGACGCCAATAACTTTAATATTAGCCTGTTTAATATCTAATGGTTCGAAATCTGGCTGTGCGTTTTTCAATGCGTTGTCAACGATGAAGTCCATTTTTTTACCCCCTTCCTCTTTGTCTTTTGTGTAGAGTATATATCGAATTATATATTTTGTATTAAACAAAACTTTATATAGGGATTTAGTATATACTCTATTTTAGAACGAGTTAAATATTTCCCACAACCTGTCTTAATTTAAGACAATACAAAGTATTTCTGGTCGAAACTTAGTGCAAACGAGTTATTTAGATTTGTCCCCACAAATCTTTAATATACTAATATAGTTTTTTACTTCTATTTAAATTTTTTTATTTTAGAATATATATATTTTACCTCTTAATGATCTTTCCCTTTGCTTTTTCTGCAATATCCTTGCCAGCTTCTATAGTGGTCTTTACTGCTCCTTGTATCTTTCCGAAGACGTCAGGGTTCTGGAGGACTCTTTCTAAGTTGGCAATCTTGCTGCCATATCTTTCAAAAAAACATACCGCTTCCAAAGTATAGTGCATAGGCGAGGGAACAATTTCATCAGGAAAGCCTATAGGAAGGATAGCCTGGGGCCTTATGTCCTCAGGTATATTTAATATTCTTCTCAGTGCATTTTCATCAAAAGCACCGACCCAGCAACTGGCAAGACCAACTGCATGCGCAGCCAGAAGCATGTTTTCTATTGCTGCGGCGCAGTTCTGTATAAGATACAGCCTTTCTCCTCTTACACCGTAGAACTGAGAAATCTTCTCTGTCTCAGCGCACACTACCACAACAACTGGGGCCTGATTGATCCAAAGTTGCTGCATAGAGGCTTCTGCAATCTTGGCTATAGTCTCTCTGTTCTTCACAATAACAAATCTCCAGTTCTGGATATTGCCTGAGCTCGGTGCAAATCTTCCAGCATCAAGTATTGTGCCAAGCATCTCCATGGGGATGTCAGACGAAGTAAATTTCCTTATAGATCTTCTTGTTGCCAGGCACTCAAAGATATCCATATTGGATTTCGCTGTAAATTCTGTATCAACTGACTTCTCTTGATCCGGTTCCTCAGCCATAATTAGATTAGTAGTCTGCTTCTTTAAATATTTTTTCCCTTGATTTATCATTTCAAAAATGGAACGTTGTTTCAAAAATGGAAAAATATTTAAACCTGATTAAAATTATTTTTTGCATGGAGTCACTTGAAATTCTGGAAAACCTCTTTGATACAAAAATGATAGATATACTGAGGGTTTTCATAAACAATGAATCAAAGCAGTATTATCAAAGAGAAATTGCCAAGATGACAAATACGTCTCCTGCTTCAACCTATCGGATTATGGCAAGGTTGACTGAGCTTAATATACTAGAGCTGACTCAGATTAAGAAATTGAAGCTGTATAAGCTTGCCCAGAACAAGTCAACCGAGTTTCTTAAGTCCTTCTTGAAAATAGAGAAAAGAATTGTTGAGGCTTTTGTTGATCAAATTAAATCTTTGCCAGGCCTGCAGCAGGTATTAACAGTGGGTGACGACAAAGAAGATAGAGCTAACTTGATTCTTATAGGCGAGAATATCGATCCAGCAGAAATTAAGAGGCTCTGCGCTGGAGTAAAGGAAAAATACAGCTTCACAGTATCAACCTTTTCACTCACTCTCGAGCAATATGAGCAGATGCTGACAATGGGTCTATACCCAGGTAAGAAAAAGACATTATTCAAGAGATAATTTTTTTAACAATCACCTTTTTTTAACTAAATATGTCTCCTGAAGAATACAAGCAGCTGCTCTTTCCATTTGAGAATATAAGGGAAGAGCAAGACACTCTACTTATTCTTGTCAGCAAGATCATTCAAAAACAGAAAAATCTTCTTGTGCATGCTCCAACTGGTTTAGGAAAGACAGTTGCTGTCCTAGGACCTGCCTTAAACCATGCTTTAAAAAATAATAAGACTGTTTTTTTTCTTACTTCAAGGCATACCCAGCATAAGATTGCCATAGAGACCCTTGGGCTGATAAAAGAAAAATATAACCCAGGATTCAATGCAGTTTCAATTATAGGGAAAAAATGGATGTGCCTCCAATCAGGTATCAGGCAGCTCTACAGCAACGAATTCATGGAATATTGCAGAAAGCAGATTGAAGAGAAGAAATGCGATTTCTACAATAATGTAAAAAAATCGAACAAGCTGACACAAGAGGCAAGGCTTGTGCAAAGCCGTATCCAGCAGCTCTGCCCAATCGCGACTGAGAAATTTATTGAGATATGTGAACAGGAAAAGATGTGCCCTTATGAGATGTCAACAGAGCTGGCAAAGAAATCACAAGTGATAATCGCAGATTACTATTATATTTTTCATCCACTTGTTGGAAATACCTTCCTCACTAAAATTGGCAAGAGTATTGCTGACCTTATAATCATTGTGGATGAGGCGCATAATCTTCCAAACAGGCTGAAGGACCTGGCCTCAGAATATCTAAGCAATGTAACACTAAAAAGATCTCTTACAGAAGCTAGAAAGTACGAATACTCCGAAACCCAAGAAGTATTAGAACAGCTAATTCATCTTCTGAAAGAGATATCCTCAGGGCTTAGCATAAACACTGAGAAACTCATTCTTAAACAAGACTTTGTAAAGAGAATCGAGGAATTCATTGACTATGAACAGCTTATTGCAGACCTGGAATTTATTGGCGAGGAAGTTAGAGAAAAGCAGAAGCAATCCTATATTGGCTCAGTGAGCAGGTTTTTAGAAGCATGGAAAGGTAAGGATGAGGGCTTTGCCAGAATCCTTTCCTTAAAAAAAGGTTTTAATGAGCCTTTCATACAGCTTTCATACAGATGTCTTGATCCCAGCATTGTGGCAGCAGATACCATTAATAATTCTTATTCTACTATACTTATGTCAGGAACGCTTATGCCAACATCAATGTACAGAGAGCTCTTAAACATAGAGAACAGTGAAGAGCATGTTTTTAAGGACCCTTTTCCTAAGAAAAATCGACTGAATCTGATAGTGCCGCAGACAACAACAAAATTCATAGCACGGAGTGAAGCTCAGTATAAAGAGATTTCAAAGGTGTGCTCCCAGCTTGTGGAAAAAATACCTGGCAATACTGCTTTATTCTTTCCAAGCTATTCTGTTCTGGATTCAGTGAATAAGTATTTGTCCACTTCAATCACAAAACCTGTTTTTGTGGAAGATCCTGGGATGGGCAAATCAGAAAGGCATAGTGTACTGGAGAAGTTTAAGTCCTATAAGGATTCCGGTGCAGTTCTTCTTGGAGTTGCATCAGGAAGTTTTGGAGAGGGGATTGATTTGCCAGGCGATTTTCTGAAAGGAGTTATTATAGTCGGTCTCCCGCTAGGCCCGCCAGACCTTGAGACAAATGAGCTCATAAAGTATTATGACAAGAAATTTAGCAAAGGATGGCATTATGGCTATATGTTTCCTGCCATGATTAAGTGCTTTCAAAATGCAGGCCGCTGCATCAGGTCAGAAACAGATACAGGCGTGGTAGTATTCCTTGACAAGAGGTTTGTGTGGAGCAACTACTACAATTGCTTTCCCAGAGACTGGGACATAAAAATATCAAGAGACTACAATAAAGAAATACCTAGATTCTTCAATAATATTCTTATTTAATATACTTTTTTGTATACTAATGTAAAAAAGCGTAATATTTATATACTAGTTTATATTTAATATATTAAGTGGTTATCAACCTACCACCCCCACGTCTTGCTTAGGAGGTTGGGATCTCTTAAGCATCATATTTATCAAGGCTCCCTATTGCCCTTTCTTTCTCTCAAACCCCTCCCCCAATAAGAGAATTAGGGAGCCTTTCCTTATTTTTATTGAACTTTAATTGATAAAGAACCTATTGCCATATCCAGCTTCATGAATAAAAATATATATAACAAATTTATCCCCCCTTTTAATGATTGAAGAAGTAATCTCTGATACACAATTGACTACTTTGGAAGATGTCTTGCAGGCAATTGCTGCTGAATTTACACAACCCCACGGAGAGAATATAGCAGCTGTAATCGGATACGGCTCTTTTTTTTATCAAGACCACGCTGCACAATTACCAGGGATTTTAACAAGGGATTTCTTTGACAAACGGCCTGATTTTATTGTTGTTTACAGAGACCCAAAAACATTTTTTGAAGCTTTAGGGAAACAATTTGGCTGGGACGCTGAGACAATTGCTTTGCATGTTGAAGATGCTCGAGATAAGATGGCCTTTTATCTTCCAACAACCAGGAAATACTACCCTGTGCAATTTAATGACAGGAGTGGTGTTGCACGCCTGCCGTTCAGAATTGGGGCAATAAGTCTTGATGAATTCCAAACAAGAACTGCTCTAGAATCACAAGATATGTATATTAAGATGAGGTTAAGAGGGCTTATAAAACCAGTGAATATAAATCCGGATAGTGAGCAAGCTATTGATGGGGGAATATCAAATTCAAGAAGAAGATTTGTAGAGCTTGCTTTCCAAATATCTTCTGGGACCATTTCTGGGAGGGAGATATTTGCAAACTACATGTGGGCCAGTTATCTTATGGAAGCATGGAGATTTGAAACCTATAAGGCAGATTATCTGATAGGGAGAGCGGTTGGCGATTTGGATTTCAGAAGAAAGTTGTTTGGTGGGGCAGTTGCTCATATTCAGAAGTATGTGTCTGATAATGAGGTTCCTATAAGAATTGGAGGCTCATCAATTTCTCCACAAGACATAACCATAGATAATTTATTTAATGTTGCTTTTGATTTGCCCTCTCTAAGTTTAGGGCAGAGATATAATCAACTCTTTTATTTTACTGGGCAAAATTTAGCCAGTCTGCGTCAGACCCTTACAATAAACCGTAAATACGTAAACTATACACCCCAATACGAAGAAGTTTCTTCAGGTGAAGGTAGAGAAATAATCGAGCCCCCTAAGGTGAGTAAATTAAAATATGTTGTCAGAAAGATAAGCAAAATTTTTAAGCATTAGTTGTGCATATGCAAGAAAAAACCCTAAAATTTAATTTTTGCAGGTATTTTTAATTAAGTTCTTAAACCTCTTCTACATTCTAATAAATATGCGCAGAAGGGTCCATATTATTGTCTCAGGCACAGTCCAGGGTGTCTTTTACAGGTCAGAAACAAAAGAAAAGGCAACTGAACTTGGACTAGTTGGCTGGGTCAGAAATGCAAGTAAGGGTAATGTTGAAATAATAGCAGAAGGCCCAGAGGAAAATTTAAAGCAACTGATACAATGGTGCCGTCATGGCCCTCCCAATGCAGAAGTGGATGATATTGACATTGAATGGTTCGGTCCAGTTAATGACTTCAGTTCTTTTAAAATAAGATGCTAAACAAATACTTTACATAATCCATAGTATATTATCCTTTTTCAAAAAAAAATTCGAAAAGTATTAATACCTTTTCATCTGTATTGAGTAATTAGGTGATTAATCATGAAAAAAGTGCTTGTTGTTGAAGACTCAATATACATTACCCGGGCAATCAAAATAATATTAGAGAAAGAAGGAATTTCTGTTTTAAGTACAAGTGATGGCAGCAAGGTAGTTGAAATTGTTAGGAACAAAGGCATTGACCTTGTTATTTTGGATTTGATGATGCCTGGTGTTTCAGGAAAAGACGTCTTCAAAATGTTGAAAGCAGATCAAGATACAAAAAATGTGCCTGTTCTAATCCTTTCTGCAAGAATAGATTACTATTTAAACGATGAAGAACTAAAGACATGCGATAAATTTATGACCAAGCCTTTTGATAATAAGGAGTTGGTGCAGGAAGTAAAAAAACTCATTGGATAAGTTGGACGATTTTGTTACATCTTTTGCAAAAATGAATGGAAAGTCATCGCATCAAATTAAGAGTAGCCCCCACGAACTGGAAGACAAATTTCTAAGAATCTTCGAGTGCGCTCCAGATGGAATTATAATCGTAAACTTAAAAGGCAAGGTTGAACTATGCAATCAGGCTTTTATTGATTTGACAGGGTATTCAAAAAAAGATATTGTCGGCAGACATTTTTCAAAATTACCAACAATAATAAGGCGAGATATTCTTAACTATGTCAGATTATTCAAATCTCTTATTAAAGGGAAGATAAAGAAACCTTTTGAATTTAAATGGAGAAGGAAGGACGGGGCTATTCGTTTTGGTGAAATACGAATTAACCTGATTAAGAAAGATAAAAAGGTTATTGGGGTGCAAGCCTTTCTGAGAGACATTACTGAGAGAAAAAAAACAGAAGAAGAGCTGTTCAGTAGCAAGGAGAACTACAAGCTTTTGACAGAAGGGCTACAGGATGTAATATTTAGAGTCTCAACCAAAGGCGTGCTTGAATATATCAGCCCAGCAATTAAGGAATTCGGTGGCTACACCCCTGAAAAAGAAGTTGGTAACTTCATTGCAAAGTATTTTGCCACAAAAAAGGAGTTTTTGTATGCTTTGCAATTAATAAAAAAGATTACTATAGATAAAAAAAAGGCATCAATTCAATTCCTCTACAAATCAAAAAAAGGAGAACCCTTTTATGTAGAGGTTACTGCTAAACCTGTAATTAAAGGCGGGAAAGTGATTACCCTTCAGTGTGTAATGCGGGACATATCTGAGCACAAGAAATCTGAAGAAATGCTTAAAGAAAGCGAAGAGAGATACAGGACCCTGTTTCACACTGCAGGCGAAGTAGTAATACAAAGTGATCTGACAGGAAAAATCATTGATGTAAATAAGGCTGTTGAAGAATATGGCTTGCAAAGAGATGAACTTATTGGAAAAACACTCTTTTATTTCCTAACAAGAGAATCTTGGCCACAAGCCAAAAGAGATTTTCTTGAGCAATTGAGAGGCAAGTCCACTGAAGGAGAAACACAGGTTAGAACTCCCGGAGGAGTCAAAACTGCTTATTATAAAGACAGTCCGATAATAAAAAACGGAAAGGTTGTCGGTGTTCTTACAATTATTCGAGACATAACAGAAAGAAAAAAAATTGAACTTAATCTGATGGAGAGTGAGAAGCGTTTTAGGGATATTTCAAATAGCATGGCAGATTGGATTTGGGAAGTTGATAAAAGTGGAAAATATACATTTGCATCAGGAAAAGTGAAACAAATTTTGGGCTATGCATCAGAAGAGCTGATAGGGAAAAAGCCATTTGATTTCATGCCAAAAAGTGAAGCACAACGGGTCAAGGAGATATTCACCAGAATTGCAAAGGAAAAAGGACCTTTAATTGATATTGAAAATTGGAACTTGACAAAAAATGGAAAAAGGGTCTGCTTATTGACTAATGGGTTTCCAATTATAGATGATAAAGGAAGTCTGGTCGGTTATAGGGGTGTTGATAAAGATATCACTGAACGCAAGATGGCAGAAGAGGCACTTAAAAAGAAACACAGAGATTTGATGGAGAAAGAAAAAGAGATAATCTCAGTCAATAGACAACTGGAGAAGCTTAACGAAGAGCTTATGCGCCAGGATACCCTGAAAGATACTTTTCTTTCAAATATCTCCCATGAATTGAGAACACCTTTGACCTCGATACGCACATATAATCAATTGATCTATGATCAGGTTTTTGGCCCTATCAACAAAAAACAAAAGGAGAGTCTAAAAATAACTTTAGAAAGTGCAGATTATCTTACTGAGCTAATCAGTAACCTGTTAGAGATATCCAGATTCGAAGTAGGTAAGATGAAAATGCATTTTTCAAGAGAGAATATCATTGCGGTGGTAAATGAAGTAATCAAAGAGTTTCAGCCAAGAGTTGAGGAGATAAATGGTAACATATTGGTTCACAAAAAAAGATCATATATGTTGAACATTGACAAGACCAGAATAAAACAAGTCTATCGAAATGTAATTGAAAATTCAATCAAGTATAGAAGCAAAAGACCATTGCGGATTGAAATTAGGCACAGCAAGATAAAAAATTTTGTCAAAATTCAAATTAGAGACAATGGCATTGGAATATCAAAGCGTAATATTAAGCATTTGTTTAATAAATTCTATCAAGCTGAGCAAGCTATGACGGAAAAAAGGGGAGGCGTTGGTCTGGGATTATCAATTATAAAACATATTATTGAAGCGCACAAAGGTACAATTATGATTGACAGTAAACTAGGAAAAGGAACAACAGTCACTATCTGCTTGCCCATTAAACAAAATAGGCAATAAATTATGGTTGGCTTAAAAAATGAAAGAAGCTATGTTCTACGAAAAAAAAGAGAAAGATATTGTCCAGTGCACACTCTGTCCTCACAGCTGTATTATTAAACCAGACAACGTTGGTGTCTGCGGAGTAAGAAGAAACAAGGAGGGCATTCTTTATTCATTAGTGTATGATAATATTGAGACAGTTCATATTGATCCAATAGAAAAAAAGCCGCTCTACCATTTTCTTCCAGGAACAAAGTCTCTATCACTTTGTACTGTTGGATGCAATTTCAGATGTGAATTCTGCCAGAACTCGACTATATCCCAGGTTACCAAGGATAAAGGATATAACATCGCGGGCGAGAAAGTAAAGCCAGAGGAAATTGTGGAACTTGCACAAAAGCGGAACTGCGACTCCATCTCTTATACCTATACTGAGCCAACAATATTTTATGAATTAGCTTATGATACTGCCAGAGTTGCACATGGAAAGGGCATTAAAAATGTTTTTGTCACAAACGGCTACATAAATGCAGAACCATTAAAAAAAATGCAGCCCTATTTGGATGCAGCAAATATTGACTTGAAATCCTTCTCAGATGACTTTTATGGGAAAGTCTGTGGTGCAAAACTCAAACCAGTTCTTGATTCAATTAAGGTCTACTATGAACTTGGGATTTGGATAGAGATTACAACATTAGTTGTACCTGGGCAGAATGACTCTGAAAAAGAACTTGGACAGATAGCCCAATTTATTGCAGGCATTGATAAAAACATACCGTGGCATGTCTCCAGATTTCATCCTGACTATAAAATGTATGAGAGCTCAGCAACTCCAGTTGCGACAATCCATAAAGCAGTTGAGCTTGGCAAAAATGCAGGTCTCAATTATATCTATGTTGGCAATGTCTGGGGGGATGAACATGATAACACATATTGCCCAAATTGTCATAAGCTCCTGATCCGCAGACATGGGTTCAGCATATTGCATAATAATATAAAAGGAGCAAAGTGTAGGCACTGCAATCACACTATCCCTGGGATTTTTTCAAAAAATATTTAAGCTATATCATATTAAACTTTCAGATGGAAGAAGTAGCAAGAAAGGCGTTGATGTATGCTGTGTTCTTCATAGTGGGTCTCCTTCTTGTAATATCCGGCCTTCCTGAATTTGTGCACGAGCAGTCATTTGAGCTCACAAGAGCAGTGCTGTCTTCTGTTCAGCTGGCTTATGTCCGCGACCTCAAACCAACTATTGGGTTTATTGGACAATTGATTATGGCATCCATACTCCTGCTGTTGCCAGGCTGTGTAATAGGCGGGCTATGGTTTGGCAAACTTGGATATGAGATTTTATTTGGGTATCTAAAAGCCACTGCTCTTTTTGCGCTTCCCCTTTTTGTAAACAAAGTAATTGCATTATTGTGTCTTGCTCTATGTATTTACGGGTTCTACGAGCAATACAAGATAATCAATAAAATACCTGTATTTATGGCTCCCAAACAAGAGGACAAAGAGATGCTGAAGTTCATATGAACCAATAAACTCTTAAATCCTGCTTGTATTATTATTCTTATGAAGAATCTTGAAATTGCTAAGATATTCTATGAAATCGCTGATATACTTGAGATACAGGGAATAGATTTTAAACCAAGGGCTTACAGAAAAGCTGCTAAAAATATTGAGTCTATGCCACAAGACATTGAGGAACTGCACAAAAAAAATAAGCTTGAGGAGATCCCGGGAGTTGGGGAGCACATTGCAAAAAAGATTGAAGAGATAATTGAGACAGGCAAATTAAAGTACTTGGAAAAAATAAGAAAGCAGGTACCAGGACATCTTAATGAATTGCTCAAGGTTCAAAGCATAGGTCCAAAGAAGGCTAAACAGCTCCATGACAAATTAGGAGTAACCACTCTTAAAGATTTAGAAGATGCTGCTAAATCAGGCAAGATTAGAAAATTAGATGGATTTGGGGAGACAAGTGAGCTGGATATACTTAAAGGTATTGAAATCTATAAAAAAGGCAAGGAAAGAATACCTCTTGGGTTTGCGCTTCCCATTGCTCGAGAATTGGAGCATATACTTACGCAGTTGAAAGATACAAGCAAGGTTCTGGTTGCAGGTTCACTTAGAAGAAGAAAATCAACTATAGGCGACCTAGATGTCCTTGTTGCTTCTAAACAGCCAGAAAAAATAATGGATTTTGTCACAGCAATGAAAAATGTTCAGAGAGTCCTATCAAGAGGAACAACAAAGTCCAGTGTAATACTTGAAAACGGAATTCAAGTTGATTTGAGGGTAGTGCATGACTCTGATTTTGGAGCAGCATCACAGTACTTTACTGGCAGCAAGGAACATGGTATTAAAACCAGAATTATTGCAAATCAATTAGGGTACAAGCTAAGTGAGTATGGTTTATTTAATAAAAATAATAAGAAAGTGGCTGGAGAAACAGAAGAAGAAATTTACAAGAAACTTGGGATGCAGTGTCCTGAGCCTGAGTTGAGGGAGGACAGGGGGGAGATTGAGCTTGCTCAAAAAAACAGGCTTCCAAAGATCATTCCTTATAATGCGGTAAAAGGAGATTTCCACGTACATAGCAATTACAGTGACGGCTCAGCAAGCATAGAGGAAGTTGCCAAAGAATGCATCAGGCTTGGTTATGAGTATGTTTGTATTGCAGACCATTCAAAATCAACTAGGATTGGCAATGGTTTAACAGAAGAGAGATTATTGAAAAAATGTAAAGAGATTGATCAGATAAATAAAAAATTAAAAAAAATTAGGATATTAAGAGGAGCTGAAGTTGATATTCTGGCAAATGGAGAGCTTGATTATGATAATAAAATACTAAAACAATTGGATATTGTGATTATTGCAGTCCATTCAAAATTCAAGATGCCAAAAGAGGAGATGACAAACAGGATATTGAAAGCAATGGACAACACTTATGTTAACATACTAGCGCATCCGACAGGTGTTTATTATGGGATGCGCGAAGCATATGAGATTGATTTTCCAAGGATCTTTGAAAAAGCAGCAGAAAAGAATATCTGTTTAGAGATAAATTGTTCTGCACCGAGGATGGATCTCAGTGACATAAACATTAAGGCTGCAATTGACAATAATGTTAAACTGGCAATAGGTACAGACACTCATGCATTGGAGCAGTTGAAGACAATGGAAATAGGTGTTGCCCAAGCAAGGAGAGGATGGGCTACTAAGAAAGATATTTTAAACACAAGAACATTGAAAGAATTAGGAAAATATTTTAATAAGATTATAATTTAATCTTACCTGTATCTCCTATGCTTCTCCTCCATCTCCACAAGTCTTGAAAACAACCTTTCAAAAGCAGTTCTTATTTCAGGTGATGTTAGTCTATATAGCCAGAGGTCAAGATATCCACCTGCTGTCCTTTCCTCACGTTGGAATATGTGAACTGCTGCTAAACTCATGTTTCCTTGGTAAATTGGGTGTGCAGTATGGACATAACAGCGGGTTTCTTCCACTCTTCTTGGTGCTAGATCAATATGAGGTATTGAATTACCATTGTACCTAACTAATCCTGCCTCTCCTGCGAGTTGTTCTAAACAATCAACAGCACGTCCGCTTATGAACATAGACCTATGATGGTAGTCTTGTGGATTCATGGTTCCAGCAGGTCAATGTTGCTACTATTTAAAACTATCTTTTTTTTAGGTATTTCAAATAAAAATTATAAATAAGTTTTTACTTCCTTTCAAGTATGCCAACAAAAGAAAAGTCAGCTGCTGCTGTTGTATTCTATGAAAAAAACAAAAAAAAAGAATTTTTGCTATTGCACTATTCCCTTGGACACTGGGGTTTCCCTAAAGGCCATATTGAAGAAGGGGAGACAGAAGAGCAGGCACTGTTAAGAGAGATAAAAGAAGAAACAGGGCTGAAAAAAGTTGAGATTATCCCTGGTTTCAAAGAGAAAACAGAATATTTCTATAGAAATAAGAAAGAGCTAATACACAAAGAAGTTGTTTTTATGCTGGTAAAGTCCATGTCACAAAAAATTACACTGTCGTTCGAGCATATAGGATACAAATGGTTAGAGTATGAAGATGCAATAAATAAATTAACTTTTGAGAACACTAAAAATATGCTGGAAAAAGCATATCATTTCATAAATTAATCACTTCTTCTTTTTCTATCATACACCAGTAATACAAATACCTTACTTCTGTCATAATGGAAAGGTTTATATATTACATATATACATTATTTGTCATACGAGTATATTACTGCGTATAAAAATATTTTAGTATACTAAAAATGTCACAGAAGGTTTCAGTAGTCAATGTCCGACTTCCAGAAGATATAGTGGATTGGCTTGATTCTCTTGTTAAGAAAAACATTTACAACAGCAGGTCAGAAGCAATAAGAGAGTTTACTCGGGACTATGTTCTTAAAAACAGGGAATAGCTAATGACAGATAAAATAATCTCAGTTAGAATGCCTGTTTCTCTAGTTGATGAGCTCAAGTCATTAGCAGAAAAAAACCATTTTCTTGATGTAAGCGAGGCCATAAGATCTCTTATTAGATACAAATGGCTCGAATTTCAGGATCCTTACAGTGCTCACCTAAAAGACATTAGAAAGAAGGTAACAAAACTTACTGTTCCTGCAGATGTAAATGCTTTGAAACAGGATTTAAAAAGGCTTATGGAGAGGCTAAATGAGATATAGTGTTACAAGCAGAGCAATAACAAGGATGATTTTCCTAATTATAGTAGTGGTAGCAATATCATTTGTTGCTTCAGAAAACATAACGCTTGAAAATGTGACTTTCGAAGATGAAAATGGTTTGTATGGAGAGATAGAATATGTACAATCAGAGGATCTTTTTAATATCTCTTATGAGAGTGAATACATTGATATTGATGAATTGCTTAATGAGTCACTTAATGAACCATTACCAAATAATACTCTGAAACTTGGGCTTAGTTCTGAGGTTGAAAACCTTAAGAACACATTTAGTGAATATGAATTTGCAGAGCAAGGAACAAAAATAATTGTTGCTCATGATGAATCCAAAGCAGTATTTAATGGTCTGGAGCCAGAGGAAATTACAGATATTAAAATGATCCATGATGCAGAGATGGCAGCAGACATATTTGCCATTAACTCTGTTGAAGTTGAGCAGGCAGTGATTTCACTTAGAAAAAATAGGGATATAGATAATATAATGTATTGCGATGATTTTGACTTTGAGACTGGTGAATGTACATGGTTATTCACAAACCTGGAATTTGAACAGAATGGTACTCATGTATGGTTTACTGCTACGCATTTCAGCGCCTATACTGGCTGGAGCAATGATACAAACACAAGCAACAGTACTTATGCTGCTGCCATGCTGATCTGGGACAGTACAGACAATGATTTGCCTTATGCTAATAAGACAATATACCCTACAAACACCACAGAGTTCTTTGCAAATTATTCAGTGAATGAAACTAGGGCAGGTGCAGACTGTCGCATAACATTTGATAGTCTCCAAGCAGCAATGCAGTACAATATGGAGTATTCTATTTATTATTACAACAGGACATTTGATAGTCCTGGGACATATGCATATACTGTCAACTGCTACAACGGAAGCTATGACAACCTGACAGCAGCAGATAATGTCATTATAAGCAGCTATTCTTCACCTCAGTCAAATACTACTAATTCATCAGATACAGATTATGATGGAGACGGCTACAATGCAAGCATTGACTGCGATGATCTAAACCCAAATGTCAATCCTGGAATGCAGGAAATCCCATATAATATGATTGATGATGACTGCAATATATCAACGCCAGATTACCTTGTACTTGAACTGGTTGCTAGTAAGCAGACCTATTCTTTGGGAGAGATCAGCTATATCACAATTGACGCACATTACGGGTCAGATGTGTATATCACAGTAAATACTCCTATTAATATATCCTATATCTACATCTTTTCAAACAAATCATACCCCATTACACAGGAATTTGTATTCACAAACAGGTCTGGCACATATTCTGTTGAGAGCATTTTGTATTACACCAATTACACACTCACAAAAACACTTGATTTCAATGTTGAAAATAGCATTCAAGCCCAGATTTCTGTTAACCAATCTGTTATCTATGTAAATGATAGAGTAACACTATCAGCATCAGCTTCAGGAGGCCTTGGAAGCCTGACATACGAGTGGAATCTTGATGACGGTACTACGAGCACTCAGCAAACCCTGGGCCATACATACACACAACCAGGGACATATAATATTGTACTTATTGTTAAGGACCTGGAAAATAATCAAGTTGTTGTAACCAAGCAGCTTATTGTTTTAAGGAAATATAGCGTAAAAATAACGGTTGTAGACAACTGCACGAATCATACGCTGGATGATGCAAGAGTTAAGCTTGATGACGAGAAAAAATACACAGAGAATGGAGCTGTTGAATTTATTGCTACCAACAAAACCTATAGCCTAAGGATATCTAAATCAGAGTATGAAGACTATGAAGATACAATAACAATCGACTCTGACACATATTTTACCATTGGTCTTAAGAGTGAAAATGATTTGGACGTGATTCTGCTTGCTCCAATTAATAACTCTGAGATTACTTCAAATGCACAATTCAAATTCACAGCTACAGCTTATGCAAACTGTACCCTGTACACTTCTGAGGATAATTCATGGTGGACGTCACAGAAAAGTATTGCAGCAGCACCTGGTGAAGAAATTGGGATAGGTGCAAATGATCTTTCAAGTGCGCTTGAAAAAGGCGTATATTACTGGAAAATAGAGTGCGAGAACATTGATTCTGTATTTAGCGAGACCTGGAGATTTAAGCTCACAGATATAATAGTTGATAGTGATAATGAGGAGGGGGACGAAAATCCGAAGATATTTACCTCTGCGGGAGAGGAAATGGAAGAGAACGAGACATTTAATGTGGTCCAGGAAGTCTATAACCTCTTGCCTGATTTTGACAAGTTCACTCCTGAGCAGAAAAGGGTTGCGGAAATATTAGTGCTTGAATCCAAACTAAAAGAGTCAAAGAAAAAACTTGATATGGCAAACAGAGACCTCTTTAATCTGAGGTATAAGACAGACTCAGCTGATATTATTGAGACTAGGGATGAAATACTTGTAAGGATAGAGACAATAAAAGATGAGACTCCTATCTCAGTCAGAGTTGAGAAGAATGTGCAGTTTATTAAGTATATAGAGGATGATGATGCTGAGGAATTGCTGAAAAGATACTCAGATATTAAGCATCTGGAAGCGAGCAGGAGTTACATAGAGCAAAATAAGATGCTGCAGAAAAAAATCACTATATCAACAGAAGCATATAATGTTGAGCTTGAATATTTGTCCAAACGGGTGGAGAAGTTTACCATAGTAAGCAAGAGCATTGAGCTCGGCTCAGAAACAAACACATTAAGACTTGTTGAATTCCTACCAAAAGACATTGTTCAATCTGCTGATGATATAATACTGCTTACTGGAGAAGCTTTAGTCATAGAGAAAGATCCAATTCTAGAGCTCGACCTAAATACAGGTGTGAGAGAGCTTTCCTACAAATTAAGCAATCAAATCAACCTTGACATAATACCAAAAATCAAATCATTAGTTGTTGCTCTTGATGTTGATGAATCCCAAAACAGGATTACTGGTTTGGCTGTGCTTGACAAAATAGGAGTATCATCAAAAAACAAATTCATTTTTGTTATTGAGATTGTTGTCATTGTTGTCTTGTTAGTAGTCTATATGAAGAATACAAAAAAGCTTAGTAATGAAGATTTTGAGCAGGTGCCAAGCACATTTGCAGAAATGCAAAAAATCCTGAGTGATGCAGAAGTACTATTAACCCAAAATAAAGTCGAGGAGGCAGCAATGAAGTATGAAGAGTCAAAATTAATGTTTAATGCACTCGAAGATAGACAGAAAGAGCAGCTGTATCCTGAAATAACAGAGTTATGTAATAAGACCAACTATCACTATCTCTTGAAGCTAATCGAGGATATATATTCTCATCTGGCAACAAAGGATCATGAGAGAGTAATAGAACTCTATAATGAGCTGAATCAGGAATACCAACAGCTCCCTGAAAATTATAAAGAAACGATTTACCCCAAATGTTTAGAATTGGCATCAATACTTGGAGACAATGAAAAATAATATAGATAATCTGCTGAAAAATACTTTTGTAGCCTTGCTTATTGTACTGTCTATACTCTCCTTATTAATTGTCCAGGATTATGTTGCATACGTAGGTTACCATGAAGCAGAAGCAGGCCAGATAACAGAGCTAATAGTTGAAGAGATATCGCCTGCTTGGTACTGGAACGGGATATATGGAATAATTATCATGGCGCCTTCGATTAACAGCACCTGGTATGTAGAGGCTTCAAATGCAGGCATGGACAATCTTAACCCTATAGTGCAGTGCCTTGAACCTGGGATAGAGCATGAAGTCTACGCTTCTTTGGTAAATTCAGCAAACATAAGCTGGAATACTATAACAAATGCTTCGCCAGAGATGGTTGATACGTGGCTTGGTATTCCTCTTAATCACAGCACTTCAGCAGTAAATACCTTTACTGAGACAATTACAGTTGAAGTTGGCAACAATACTATCTCAAATGTTCCTGCTGTTTATACCTATCAGTCAACAAACTGGTCCAGCACTGTCTTTGCTCATGGACTCCTTTGGGATGGGACTAATATAATAATAGTCTCAAAAGTCACAGAGGGATATCCTACAGGATTTAATAATAATCCACTTAATTACCAGATGTTTGTTCCTGTCCAGATAAACACTACCCCTATTTATTATATCTTTTCTGATCCCAGTGATGTCTGCCCAGCAGGTGAAGGAGAGTCGGTAGAGAAGGGAACTGTATATGGCTGGGTTACTGATAATGCAACTGGTGTGCCGCTGGAAAATGTAATGGTCTTCTTAGGCAGGGATTATGATGTTACCGATCAATATGGATATTATAATGTCTCAGAGATGGCTGGTGACTATAAGATAGTTGCCATTAAGATGGGTTACAACAACTATGTTGGCAATGTGACTGTAATAGAAAACAATTATACAAACCATAACATATCAATGGTCCAGTATCAAGAGCCGCTAACAGGCACCGGGCCGGGAGTTGGTACAGGTGTAGGGCCTGGACAGACAAGAAAGACTGGTGAGGGCCCAGGCATTGGGCCAGGCATTGGACCTAGCATTGGTCCTTACCTAGAGAAGCCTGAGCAGATGGGTATAGACCATTTTGTCTCGCTTGACAGGCTGTATAAAAAAATAAGGCTTGGCAACTTCTTTATTGAACACCTTCTGATATACAGCTTCAGAGCAGAGCCGGCAAGGGTGAATGTGGATATCACTGGAAATGTGACAGAGATTTTGGAGATAGATAAAACACAGTTTGTTATTGAACAGAACCAATATGATAATGTTACTATTACGGTTTTTGGTAGCAAAATAGGGACCTTCACCGGAAAGATACAAGTGTCAGGGGATTTTAATGACTCGCTGCCTGTTGAGATCATTGTAACAGACGAGGACAAACTGCCTGTTGAAGCTCTCCTAATGCAGCTTGAAGTTTTGTCAAGCAGACCTTATGCAGGTGATAAGTTCAAGTTCAGAATGAATCTCCATAACTTACTAGTGGAAGAGAAATATAATGTCTCATTGCATTATTACATAAGAGGAGTTGAGTCATCGACTGCTAATAATACACTTTACCTTGGAAATGATACCGTGGAGCTGCTCACAGCAACTTCTTTGATTAAAGAGGTTGAACTGCCAGAAGACTGGGAAAAAGGGGATTATTTCTTAATCGTAGAAGCATACTATCTTGATTTGTATTCACAGGCATCTACAGTATTCACAATATTTGAACCAATCTACATGTATTCTGTGTTTGGTATAATGCCCTTGTGGAAGCTGCTCTTGATTTTGCTTGGACTTACTTTACTAATATTAACGGTTATCATAGTCCGGACACGCATGGAAGCAAAAAAGAGATTCCATGCAAAAGTTGAATACAACCTGCTTCCAAAAAAAGGTCCAAGATCGATTTATATTGGAAAGATAGCAGAGACTGAAAGAGATACATTCTTCGACATGGACAAGCTTACCGTGCACACAATAGTAGCAGGTTCGACTGGAGGCGGTAAAACTATCTCAGCTCAAGTAATAGTGGAGGAATGTTTGATGAGGGATGTGTCAGTTGTTGTGTTTGATCCAACAGCACAATGGACCGGCATGTTAAGAAAATGCTCAGATGAGAAGATGATGTCGTTCTATGCCAGATTTCACCTGACAAAAAAAGATTCCAGAGCTTTTAATGGGAACATAAGAGCAATTAAGAATCCGAGAGAAAGGATTGATTTGATGAAATATTGGAAGCCTGGAGAAATACATGTTTTCACGTTGAGCACACTTGACCCTAAGGATATCGATATCTTTGTCGCAAATACTGTTAGAGAGGTCTTCCATTCAAACCTTCAGGAATTCCGTGGGTTAAGAATGCTCATGGTTTATGACGAGGTCCATAGATTGCTCCCAAAATTCGGAGGTTCTGGAGAGGGCTTTATCCAGATAGAGAGAGCATGCAGGGAATTTAGAAAATGGGGTATAGGTGTACTGCTTGTGTCCCAGGTACTCGCAGATTTCGTTGGTCAGATTAAGGCAAATATAAACACAGAAGTACAGATGAAGACAAGAGATGAGGGTGATCTTAAGAGGATAGAAACCAAGTATGGTAAGGCTTATATCCAGGAACTGGTTAAGGCGCCAGTCGGCTCTGGCATGGTGCAAAACTCTGCCTGGAACAGAGGCAAGCCGTATTATGTTACCTTTAGACCTATCCTCCATAGTGTGAAAAGACTTGGTGATGAAGAACTTGACAAATACAACAAGTACAATAATATGGTCGATGATATTGATTATCAGCTTGAGCAACTTGAACAGGAAGGTGTTGATATTTTTGACCTTAAGCTTGAACTTAAGCTGGCACGAGATAAGATAAAATCTGGCAACTTCAACATGGTTGATATATACCTTGAAGGATTAAAACCAAGAGTTGAGAAGCACTGGCAGACTCTTGGCAAAAAACCTCAAAAGAGAGAGGTTGAATTAATATCAGAGCAGGAACTTAGAGAATCCTTGCAGGCTGCAAAACAATCAAGAGAGCAATTTGAGAAAGCAAGTGATGAAGGCGCAGATGTTAAGGAAAAGAAAAAGGAAGGGCCTCTTGGCTTTAACCAGGATGTTGCCCCTGACAAAATCTTGAAGCTGTCTAATGGTATGCTTGTCATTAATATGAAAAGCCTCTATGATGAGATAGCGGCAATGAAAAAAGAGGATTTTGAGCAGCATGTGAGCCAGGAAAAAAATGATTTTTCTGACTGGATACGAAATGCTATAAAAAACATAAAGCTTGCTGATGTTGCAGACCAGATTATTACAAAGGAAGACTATTTGAGCTTTCTTGAACTTGCAGAGAAGGGAAAAGAGAAGGAATTCAAAATCACAACTCCGAGAGAAAAACCTTTGGCTAAAAAAGAGCAGCCTAAAGTTGAGCAGCCAGCACAGGAGAGACCAAAACAGGAGCAGCCAGAGCAGGCACAGGAAAAAGAAAAACCTGAAAAAGCAGCTGAAGAACAGGTACAGAAACAGACTGAGCCTGCTCCTGCTGTTCAGGAGGCACCTGAAAAAAGAGAAGCTGAACAAAAAGAGCAGCTTCAACCACAAACCACTGGGCAGCCGGCAGCTATTGGACAGGGAGAACAGGCATCAGCTGGAGCTCTTGGTTTCAATGATGATGTTGCTCCAGAAAAATTCCTTTTGCTTTCCAACGGCATGCTTGTAGTGAGCCTCAAGAGCCTTAGTGATGAGATAAATAATATGAGTGATGATGATTTCGCACAGCATGTTAATGACCAAAAAAATGAATTCGCCGACTGGATAAAAGATGCAACAAACAATGCAAAACTGGCAAAAATAGCAGGAGAGGTTAAAACAAAAAATGAATTTGCCAGGCTGCTTTCACTAGCTGGGCAGAATAAAGAAGATGAGTTTAAAAAAGAGGAGGCAATTGAAAAACAGAATTAGCAGATAATTACAAAATCAAAATGTTTGAAAGATATATGGAGATATGCACAAAGAGGAGGACTCACCTTATCAATGTACTTGAGGGCAATACCCAAGAAATTGATCCATGCACTCAGCACAAATTATACGGTGCAATAAATGAGATTGGGTTCATTATTGATGCACTTCACTATTATGAAGAAAAAAACTCAAATAATGGTAAAGAACATGGTATTAAGGAAGAGCAGGTAGACAATGGCACAAACTGATTCAAATACAAGCATTAAGGAGATTGGTGTGGATAAATACTTTCGCTTCCAAGATGGGCAGATTGCGAAAAATCCAGTTGAATTGCTCCATATACTACCTAATTTAAACCCGTCAGTATTTGACTTCCACTTGAATCAAAATAAGAATGATTTTGCAAACTGGGTTGAGGATGTCTTTAATAATCATGGGCTTGGCAAGGAAATGCGTTCTGTTACATCTAAACCTGAATTGATTGCAGTGTTAGGTAAGTATTTCGACAAAAAAGAAGAAGAAGTGCCGGAGCAGCCGCAACAGGAAATAGAAAAAAAAGCAACAGAACAACATGATAAGATAGAAAATAATAATGCAGCATATGAGAGCCCTGAGACAAATAATCCTGCAAAAGAGGACATACAAGTAAAATCTGCGGACTCTGTTGGACAACCTGGGCCAGAAACAGTGGATAATACTGATAATAGTAATACAAGTAATGAACAAACTTCAGAAGTTCCTCCAGTTAAGGAAAATACTGCGAAATCAGCACCAAAGCTTGATATAAACAGAATTGACAAGATAAAAGAATCAATCCACTATCCGCCAATTGAGAAAGCGAGTTATGAGCAGGTTCTGTCTCCTGACAGCCTTGCTAAAATGTATGAAGACACCCACTCAAAACTATATTCCCGTTGCAGTGAATTAAGGAAAAGCGGGAAAGATACTAGACTTGCAGAACTAATGCTTATGAGGATTAAACCAAGGATCAAACTTTTCCGGGCAACACTTGGCAAAAAGGATTCACACTATGTGGAACAGCTCATAGAGGACGCAAGAGAAGAAATCAATCATATTAACTCATTAGATGAAAATACTCCCAAAGAGCAAAATGCAGAACCAACAAAAGAAGAAATGTAAAGTTTTATAAAAATAGAGGAAATAACAAAATAAAAAGAGGTGTAGTATGGGGCTTTTTAAAAAATACAAGCGGATAGAAGATCAGGAGCAGGAAGAGGCTATCCAAAGCGACCCTGAGCATAAAAAAGAAGATGCCCCAGCAAAGCCAGATGCAAACCTAGCTACTTCTAGATTATCTGCTGAATTTACTAGGCTCAAAGCCCAATTTGAACAATTCTCTGAGCTAAGGAAGGTAATTAATGAGAGATTCACCAGGATAAACGAGCAGGTTGGTGAGCTTAGAGGGATGATAATGGATACCAATAGGGGCATCCAGGACATGGAAGTAAAGACTGTGAAGGCAGTTGACCTTGTTGAAGCAGTCCAGCCTGATAAGTTAATGGTGGAAGTAAGAAAGCAGGATGCTAAAATAGAGGCATTGAAGGCAAACCTTGAAAGCAACGAGGCTATGATGAAATCCATCCTGGATCAGTTGAAGGAACTGAGACATCAAATTACTGTTTTTCGCGGGCTTGATGAAGTTATTAAGCTAAATGAAGAAGTAAAAAAGGAACTATTCAATATTAAGAAGGTACAGGCTACAGTTGAAAGACACTCGGACAAGATTGAGGGAATCTTTGTTGAGTCGCAGAAACGTTTTCAGGAATTTGAAAAGATTTCTGACCGGATAAAGGAGACAGAAAAGCAGCTCAAGACAGTCTCTCAACAAAGTGATCAAAACAAAGTGAAAATACCTTCTTTGGCTACCAAAAAAGAGGTTGAAAATCTAATCACCAAACTAAATGATTTTGAGAAACATGTTGGCAATGTCATCGACCTTCTGACAAGAAGAGCAAATGAGCTGCCAAAAGAAGTTAATGAAAGATTTGCCAAACTTGAACAAAGCTTGAACAATGTCTTCCAGAATAAATTACGAAAAGCAGACAAAACCAATAGGATACTTGATACTATTGAGAAGCGCGCTCCAAAGATTGCAGCAGAACTGCGGCTGTCAGAAGTATTAGATAAACAGCAACAGACAGCAGAGCAACAAGTTGAGCCTAAAAAAGAAAAACCAGCTGCCAAGTCACCAGAGCAAGTGCCTGTAAAAACAGCATCTTCAGAACCAGCATTAGTTGGAAAGGAGGGAGGAACTTCACAAGAGGCTGCAACAGGAATCTCCTCAGGTGAGCCAACAAAAGAGATAAAACCCGAAGAAGCAAAAGAGAAAAAAGGAATCTTTGGCAAAATTTTCAGCAAACAGAATAATAATAAGCCTAAAGACCAAACTAAAGAAACACAAGATCAATCTGAGAAACCTGAGCAAGCGGAATAGACTAATCCAATTTTTACTTCTCCGATCCTTATATTTTTCCTGATAGATTATTTCTCCTATATCAATTATAACATATTTATCCAATATAATTGTTTATTATCCTGTTATGATAGCAAAGTTCTTAAATATATCTGTTCACGGATTATTTTATGGGGTTTGAGGATATTACTGATTTAATTAAATCAACCAGACTCCATCGAACTCTGACTGGTCTTTGTGCAATAATGGTCCCTGTCTCTATTGCTAATTCAATAACAAAAGAGATATTTTTTCTTGGCCTAAGCGGAATCCTGATATATGCGGCAGCAGGTATCCATAATGCAAAAAGAGATAGTGATTATGCACTACCTTCATACTATAAAATAGTTATAGCACTAATCTTGGTTCTTGCATTGTCAATTGCATTTTCAAATAAAATCATACTAATTACAATTTTATTATATACTATATTGGGTTACGTCTACAACAGCTACTCTAGATATGTTTTATTTGGAGATGTGACTCTGCTTAGCATAACTCACCATACTATCCCGACAGTTGCTTCCTCAATCCTGCTTGGTTTAAGATCTGCAATAATTGTCAAACTCAGTGTTTATATGTTTGTCACATTTTGGTTCTTGATACATTTAAAAAACCTTAAAGATACAAGAGAAGACAAAGACAGAGGTTACAAGACTCTCACAACCGAATTTAAAAATGGCCGTGAATGGACATTGTTCTGCTATGAGATAGGCTTTGCATCAATTGCTTTAGCTTATTTTCTCTTCGGTTTTGGAATAAAATATATTTTTTTTTTATTAATAATCTATATTCTAAAGAATCATATTGTACACACTGCTCTCTTTCATAGAGAAAAAGAGTCACTAAATTACATGAGGTTTATGGTTCTGTTCTTTTTAATTGGGTTTGTATCTGAGTATGCAACAAGTGCTGTTATATATCTTATCTCAGGAGTCATTTTCTCATTGTACACTATCTTCCTTATTAATGACATTAAGCCAGATCTACTAAACCTAAGCTACAAATTGCAGCACTTCAAACTGATTACAAGGGAAAAGGCAAGCAGGCATGAATGACATAATAATTCTAGGTGCAGGAATAGCAGGCTGCGGACTGGCATACAACCTTTCTAGACGTATAGGTTCAAAGAGAATTAAAATAATAGATCCTCTAGATAGAAAAAAAGGGCTTCATAATCTAAGAGGAACATTCCATGAGGTTATCAGGGAATACAATCTGCCCTATGAGCATATTTTCAAGGGAGTGTGCTTTGGGGATCACAGAAAAAAATATTTAGTCGTGAATGAAAAACTTTTTATTATTGACTATAATAAGATATGTAATTATCTCTTATCAAGATCAAATATTAAGTTAATTAAGGAAAAAGCATTGTCATTAGAAAATAATTCCTTAATCACAGATAAAAAGAAGTACAAATATCAATATATTATTGATTGCACTGGAATGGCGTTTTTTGCAAGAAGACTTCTTAAACTCCCTCTCCCCAAAATCTACATGTATGGAAATAGAAGAGTGATTATCGGGAAAATTGAGCCAGATGAATATGTTAACTTTTTATCTGAGCCAGATGGTTATGTGGAGGAGTTTTATACTTTAAACAATAAAATATTGCAGGGGGACTGGGGCATAAGCCAAAAAGTTGATTTATCCAAAATAACTCCAAGGCCATACAGTTTTTACCATCGTATAGAGGATAGAAAAATAGCATCAAAAGAATTTGTGATGTATCCTATCTCACCGGTCATGCCCCTAAAATATAGGAATATCGCCTTTTTAGGAGATGCCTTTGGTAATGCAACACCAAGCACAGGTGAGGGGATCAGGCCAATACTTGATTCTTCAAAAATTCTTGCCAGGGCAATTGAACTAGAAAATCTGGATTATTACCAAAATCAGTGGAAACAAAGATATCTTGATTCTTATTTAAAAAACCTAATTACAAAACTCGATCTTAAGAATAGGGTGAGTATACTAAAGGTCCTACAAAAGAATACAGATAACTTCATTCAGATGATAAAATGTCAGGGCAATGGCAAATCCAAATTACTAATCAGGAAGCTTCCAAAAAGAATGCTTTTCAAATACGCCTTCATATATGGCTGGTTATATACTATTTATAGTCTATCTGAGTACAAGCACAAAATTAACGAGCTCTTAATCTATACTTGAATCTGTAGCATGTGCTTTCAGGCTCAAATTCAATACGTCTCAGCACACATTCTCTGTTGGTAGCCTCATCCAAGAATCCCTGTAATAGATGAGCAAAAAAGAAGGGTTTGTATCTGGAATAAGGAGAGTATAAGCAAGTTACTATTGCTCTTTCACTGCTGCAACTGATAAACAATACTCCATTGCCAAGAGTTGAAAAGATTTTCTCAATTGCATCCATTTTGCTCACATCTTTCCCTAAGTAAAAAGATTTGAGTAGGTTTCTCCCGCTTTTTACCAAAGCTGCCTCAAACACATCCAGCAGTGATTCTTTTTCATAGTAATAATAAAAAATTCCAAATAGCCCGACTTCAAGGGGGAATATAGTATGATTCATAAAAACCTGTTTTTGTTTGCTGAAAGTCAGCTGCTTGAATTCTATAAGTTCTTTTATTGAGTGGACATGTCTTACATACTTTATGTGTTTTGGAAAATTGTATTGGTAATAATGTTGGCAGGGTGCAAATTCAGAATGCTCCTCTTTTCTACTTTGTGATCTAATATGGATAATTATTTCACAGTAGCTGTCATTAAAGCAGCATTTTGTTTTTGATGCGTAGACTTCCTTCTTCATAAGTGAACCTATTAGTGCGGCTGTAATGCCAGCATAAAAACTTCCTATCCCTGTTTTCCTACAGATTAGTGTCTCACTGCCTCTGATGATTATTTTATCGCTTTGGAAGATTACTTCACTCCTATTGACACCATAGGCACTGAAAATACCAAAAAGCTTCACAATTACCTGCTTCAATAGTTGTCTAGGTATCCTTACCTTATTGTTTGATAAGCAGGCAAGTCTTTCGCCCATAGCAATACCAATATTATAATATAATTTATTGGTTCTCTCAAAACCAATTTTTTCTAATGTGAGTTTCTGCATCTCAACAAATGTATCTTCAAAACAATACAGCATTCTCTTTTTTGATCTAGAGAAATGCCCTGTGCTCTCACTAATCACAATCCCTGGTTTGTCAATAATATATGTCTTTGGAAGAAGAAGGTTCTTTACAAAAAGCTCGCTTATGCTGTCTAATACCATTCCAACTACTAACTAAAATCCTTTCTCAAGTCTTTATCCTTTTGAAGAACTATACCCTTTCTTGTTATTTTGAAAGGAAGAGAACTCTCATATTGTTCTGTCCATCTCATTTTTGGAATAAAAATTCTCCTCTCCAGATTTCCAAGAGATAAAAAATCCAGTCTGATGATGCCATCAACCATAAAGGGTATATGCCTGTTGATTGGATCGCTAAGATCATCAGTGTCTTCTAAGATTAAGAGTGTGTTGAGCTCTTTTGCTCTAAACATGGAGAAAGATGCATTCATAATCTTCCTCATCTCGTTTAATTTATAATCATCTGCACTCATATTACTATAGTTGCAATAGCTGAAGAAACAATTGAAGCTGTCAATGACCAATCTTTTAATTCTGGCATCATTGCTTATTTTTTTGAACAATGTTGAGTACATCTTTTCAAGGTCAGTATAACTTATACATAATACACTTATTAGTCTCTTTTTCTCATAATCCCTAAACTCCTTTCCCCAGTCCATGATCCTAAGCACTCTGTCAATATTTTCTCTTGGCTCTTCAAGAGAGATAAATACGCTTTTTCCACCTGCTTTAGCTCCACATAACACAAACTGCATGGCAAATATGGATTTGCCCACACCAGCAGGCCCAAGAAGTCCTACAATACTATTTTTTGGCAGGCCGCCTCCAATCATTGAATCAACTGCCTTTATGCCTGTGCCTACTCTTATGATATCTGTCATTTTTATATCTTAATCCGATCAACAAGATACACATAGATTGATTTTCCTTTGGTATCAAATCTTTGGCATGTTACTTCTTTGCTTTTTCTGATATCCTCTCTCAGTTCTCTTGGGATTAGGAAATACTTTGTTGCTTCGTTCTTGCCCCTGAATGAGATTCTGGATTTAATATCAGCCGCATCTTCAGAGACCACATAGATATTGTCAACAAATCCTTTGAGCTGCAGAGCCTCTTCTTTGTCCACTGCTATTTCATAAATGACTTTTCCGTCTGGTTGTACTTTAGAGCTTAAAATTGAACCCATCTTGACCCCCCTAATCTTGAAAAATAGAAAACTACTATTTAAACTTTTTGGATATTTTTTGGCATTTTATTAGAAAATTTATTATAATTTATCCTGTGTTGTGTTATTATTAAGTAACATATAGCACGATTTATTCTCTGAATTTTATCCATAATATATAATTGATACGAACAATTTTACTGTTAATAATATGTCTCATATTATGCGCACTTTCTCTATAATATAAAAGATATAATATTATATCTAAATAAGTATAATATTCTACTAAAAACGTAAAATTTATATATTAATTATGTACCAAAAAGGTATAATATTATATTATTTTAATTATAATTAGGAGACAGCGATATCAGTGATTGAAGATAGTGTAGATCTGCAAATTGTAGAACTCTATAATAGAGATATTACTGCTCTATACAGCATCAACCAGATCTCAAAGAAATTAAAAAAGGCTTATCCATATATTAACAAAAGGGCAAATAGACTTATCAGCAAAGGGATTCTAAAAAAGGTTACTATAGGAAGAAGCTATCTGTGCTCTATCAACCTTAAGAGTGATTCTGCCAGGGCTTATTTAATGCTGAATGAGATCAAAAATAAAAATACCCTCTATAAAAAAAATAAACTACTCTCTAAGATTGGCTATGAAATAACTAAACTCATCGCTGAATTTAAAGTTTATTCTGTCTATTATGCTGATGATTCAATTATTTTTCTTTTGGACCATATACATGATAATGAGGCAATAAAAAGAAAATGCTCGATACTAACACAGTTTAATCCTATCTTCTTTGAAATTAAGGACTTTGAAGAAGAGGTTCTTCAAAATAAAAAGCTGATCAAAGACAAAATTGTGCTTTACGGATATGAGAAATTTTTTGAGGTACTCTCTACAGTCGAAGAGCAGCTTAAGATTAAATATGTTTTGATGCAGTAAAATGTTGACTCCACATACTTTAAGAACAAATACAAAGACTGTATTACTTATCTTGCTATTTAACATACTCACATTGACTACCTTTTCTGAAGATAGACTCATCCAATTAGATAAATATCAATATTTGCCTTTTGAAAAGGTCAATATCAATCTAAACATAGATATACAGGATACTCACAGGCTTGTTATCAAAAACCAAGGAAAAGAGTACCAGTTGTTTGATCCCAAGCAGTATACTTACTTTATACCTTCAGCTGAGGGCAGATATGTAGTTGAGTTATACAGCTCAACAGAGCTAATGGCCAGTCAAGAATTTATGGTTGGAGAAGTTCCTGAGTCAGAACAAAATGAATCAGATCAAACGCATGAAGAAGAGGAACTGCTGGAGAATACCTCTATAATGAATTTAGCAATCTACACCAATAAACCGAGTTATTCAGTGAATGAACCAGTTCAGATACTCACTTCGTATGAGGGAGGATTTAAAAATCTTATATTGACTGTACACTGCAAAGATATTGCATACAGATTCATGAATGAGCCACGTTCTGGGATTATGTTTGTTCCGAAGGAACCAGGCGAGTATGTTATTAAGGTAACTGATCCATTAGGCCGGCTTGTTGCAGAAGTACAATTTAATGTGGAAGGAATAGTGGAGACTGCACCAGAGGGCATATCTAATTCAGTATCAGAAATTGGAGTGGTAGAAGATGTGGTTGATGCAGAGCCTGAGGATAATGAAGATACTGAAGAAGTCAGCTATTCTCTTGTCAAAATAAAAAACAGCAATAATGAGCTTTTCGATTCAAAAGCAAAAATATATGGTCAAACACAGACAATACTTGGAAGTTCCAATGTTAGTAGCAGTACCTACACAATGGAAATCCAGCTAGATAACAATAATGGGCCGAAAATTATTTTTAAGGACATAAAAATTAGTGATTCTATACTTCTTAATTATGAACAACTTGACCAAGGAATAGTTAGGCAAGGTAATCTTGCTTCAAAAAATATTAAGAAAGCTTATGCAATCGATCCTTCTACTCTTGAGTTCAGCTCTGGAGAGCTGAGACTAATTGCCGAGGGTACGGAGCTTTTTAAATGCAAAAATTATGATTTTTTATCTAGGTCATGTTATGGGTCCTGGGACAAAATAATGGACATTGTTCCTGGACAAGAATACTCCATAATCCTTGGTCCAGAAGACCCTGCTTATGCTGAGGCAGGAGTAGCCTCAATAAACACAGTTAAGTCAATCTATCACCCAAATGAAACAGCCGGGATAATGATTGTAGTTCTTGACAAGTATGGTCATCTTGTAAGCAATGCTGAGGTCAATTTGACTATTACAGATCCTAATAACAGCTCTTTTTACTTTAGCACAAATGCAAATACTATCTCAGAAACCCAGACAGGCATTTATAGCCTGAATTTTACTCAGACAGAACATGAAGGGAATTATTTGATGAAGATTATTGCATATGGAGCAAACACCAATCAGACAATGCAGTCTTATTTTAATGTGCAGGAGCACTATGAATTTGATATTTTAAGAAATACTCCAATCACTATTGATCCCTGGAAATATAGGCTCGTATCTAGTATATTAATTGTTTCTAATAATTACACTGGGAATTTCAGCTTTGCAGAAGTACTTCCACTTGGTTTTGGAATCGAATCCGCAGCAGGTGCTATATTAACATCAGATGAGTCCAATATTTACCTAACATGGAATAATCTGGCAAATAACTCATTGATAGTCTATTCAAGCTATATTCCTTTAATTACACCCGCACTTTATGAGATTGGTCCTTCTATTATAACTTATGGTACAAGCTCTTTTTATGAAGCAAGAGCATGGTATTTAGCTGTTGATCCCTCCCAGGCACAAATGTTTAAAGAAACATTTCCTAATGCAGATGGAACTTGGAATGGTGACGGTAACGGCGACACTGCTCAGGATATGACCGGATGGTATGCGTGGCAGGAAGGAGGTGATATGGCAGTGCAGGTCTCTGATTTAGATAATGCTGCCGGTTCATTGCCGCCTTCAGGCGGAAACCATCTGACTTTTGAGGATTGTGATAACGGATTCAGCAACACGCAATGCCTTGCAGCTATTAACATTAATCTCAGCGCCTGTGATTCAGACACTGTTATTAGCTGGTATTGGCAGCATGATGATACAGATGGATTTCCGGCCAATGAAGGCCACCAAGTCCATTATTCAACAGACAGCACAACAGGGCAAGATGGCACCTGGACATTAATGGAAGAGCAGATAGATCCGACAGAAAATACTTGGTTCAGAACTTCATACTCAGTGCCTTCTTCAGCCAATGTGGAAGGATTTTGGGTTCGTTTCAGGGCGAGAATGAATGTTGACGGAGAACATGTATATATAGATGATGTTGAGGCGAACTGCACAATTGATTATGAGCCTAATGTAACTTTGGAATATCCTCCACAAAACTATCTAAACTCAACTTCAGATCCAGTTAATGTGGTATTCAATTGCAGCGCAAAAGATGATTTTGATGTGTATAACATATCGCTCTATATTACAAATGCTTATAACCAAAGTTTTTCTTTTAATAACTCATGCAATGTTGCAACTCAGAATGGGAGCTGCAACTGGACACTTAGTCTGCATAATGGAAATTATACATGGAATTGCCTTGCCTATGACAACCGCTCTCAGCATGACTGGGGTGATTCAAACAGAAGCCTGCTAATAGATGATGCATATCCAAATACACCAGTAGTTAACTCATATGAGTGTGAGATTAACTCTGCAGGAAATTGGCAATTATGCAACAATCTTGCTTATGGTTCAACACTTAGACAAGTAAGGGTAAACTGTACTGTTCAAGGAGCAAATGTAACAAATGTAACAATATCTCTCTTTAATATACCTGATTCTAATTATCTGCTTGACAATTATACCAGTGACAATTCCACTGGATACTGGCAGCTCGATATTGATGATATTCTTATTGAAGACTCAGGTGATTTTAATATTAGTATTATTTGTTTGAGCAGCCGTGGAATAGAAAAAGCTAATAGCACCTTTTGGTCCATACCTTGGGGAACATTAGAAGGTGTTTTACTTAATCCAACTTCCTCAAGGGATGTTATTCAAAACACTACTTTTAATTTTAGCTCAAGGGTGAGCTGTATAGGAGGAGAGTGCGGTGATGTTAATGCTACAGCAGGTTATAAAGGAGAGTGGTGGGACACAAATTGGAACAAGAGACGCTCATTTAATTTAACCAGCCCTGACAATACAGAAAGAATTAACGAGATTGTCAGAGTTAATGTAAGTGGTTTTGGAGGAAGTTTATCCAGCTGTGATGATGAGCTGAGGATTATCTCTGGATTAACAAGCGAGCAGTTTGCAGAGATTCCTTTCACTGTAGAATCTGGTGACAACAGCACATGGTGTTATGTAAGGTTCTTGGCTAATGTCAGCTCCACTACTCCCACACACTACTATGCATATTATAATAATATCGCTGCCACAAACCCGGGATATTCTGCTGTGAAAATTTCCTATGTTGATAACTCCAATTTTTCAGCAACAACAGACTGGACTTATTATGAGACTGAGCCTGATGATACAGGTGAATACACAACAGCTCAGTCATACTCGCCCACACAATCATATAATATATATACAGGAACCGCAGCTACTCAAGGCAATTATGCTGAGATATTCCAGGATATTGTATTGCCATGTCATAATTGCTCTTTAACTGTAAGTGCATATAACAGACTTGAAAGCGCAGGCACAACAGAAAATGCCTTTTATGCCCAGATAATTATGGATACAACCACTCTTTCGAGTGTTGGCACACCTCCAGACGGATCCTCTCCAATAGACTGGACAATGAGAAGCAATACTTACACGCCTTCTTCAAGCGTAGAGCGTCTTCATCTCCGTTTCCTGAGTGATGTCACTTTTGCAAGCGGGTGGGGACAGCGTGATGTTTTTTGGGACAATGTTGAAATTGCTCCTGTTAACCCTATAAACAACGTAGTTACAATTGGTAGTGAAGAGAATCTAGTTGTTCCAATCTCAACAACACCTTCGGCTGCTCCTTTCTGGACCTCTTCCAGTAATCCATATACTCCTTTAACAAGGCCTTGCCTCGGAAACCTGAAATCAGGAGAATCTTGCGATACAACTTGGATTGTAAATGCAACAGGAGCTATAAACAGCAAATGGGATTTATTAGTCCAATATGCGCCGACAACATATGCATCATACATCTCTAATAATATAACCTCTCATGTAGAAATTACCATTGTGGATTATATTAGGCCAGAGATATCAAATATTCAATGCAAGGAGATTGCCCAAGCATGGGGAGATTGTTCTGATGTCCAATTTAATGACCAGTTAGATGCTATTAGAGCCCAATGTATATATGATGTAGGAGACCCTATACAGAATATGACCTTTAAGTTAACCAATATAAATGATAACTATGTTTATTTTGATAGTGTTACCGCAGACAATTCTTCGGGTTATTGGTTACTAAATATTTCTGATATAACTATAAGGGATTCTGGAGATTTTAATTTATATGCAACCTGTACTGCTAACCCGACAGGAGTTGATGATATTAACTGGAGTATTCCGTTTGGCTTTTTGACACTAGGCTTATTACCCTTCACTAATCAGAATAGGAATGTAACACAGAACCAATTTTTTACCTTCAGGGCTGAGCTCAATTGTAATGGTGGAGAATGTGGAGACTCAAATGCAAGTTTATGGTACAAAAATGCAGACACTAGTTTACAGGTTATTGAATTTATTGGTTTTGAAGATGATGCTGTTGAAGAAGCGAAGTGGATTGATGATGCTGCACCTAGCGGAGTTCTAAGTGTGGAAGCAGGAGCAGACTGGAACCCTAGGACAGGCAGTTATGCATTGGCAATGACAGGCAACATTGACCCGGCTTTAGACTATTGGTACAGAAACATTAGCCTTGCTGGTTACGAGGATGTTTCTATTGAGATGTATTCAAGCACAGAAGATACAGAATCAGCAGATGATTATATTATGTATTATTGGAATGGGAGTGAATATTCTTTTATGTGGGAAGACCTTAATCGAGATAGCGGTAGTCAGACTGTCTGGTCACAGCATATAACACCAATTCCATATTCCGAAGTCACTAACGACTTCAGAATCCGTGTTGGGTGGAGTACCTCTTCAGCTGCTGAAACCATGATACTTGATGATGTTAATGTTAGTGGATATAAGCTCTATTACTGGAATCTGCTTAATACGACCTCTGGAGATTTACCCTTATACACTATTGATTCAAATCCGTTATACCCATTAGATACGAGCTGTTTGCATAATATGAGCGGCGGTGATAGTTGTACTCTTGAGTGGCAGGTCAATGCAACAGGTAGTATTAGCTCTGTTTGGAATATGATAGTATGGTCTGAACCACTCAATTATTCACAGAATGTTTCTAGGATAAACTCATCAATTATCAATCTGACTATTGTGAATAATGCCTTACCTCATGTTGTTGATATATCCTTAACTCCGGATTATCCTGAAGATTTCAATGACCTAGTATGTTTCTTCACCGTCGAAGACCCAGACGTATTTGATGATTTATATGTGAATGTAACCTGGTTTAGAGACAATATAAGTTTTGAATCTAATATAATTAATGTGACATCTGGTATAGAATATTCTGATATTATGGAATCATCAAATACGTCTATTAATGATGAATGGTATTGTCAAGTAACTCCCTTTGACAATGTTGGAGCAGGCAATACAACAAATTCCTCTGTTGTTACAATATTATCAGATGCTCCTCCTCTCATACATTACATTCAATGTCAGGAAGACAATATGACTTGGGGAGATTGCAGCATTATTGGTTTTAGTGATTATCTTACCCAGGTGAGGGTGAATTGCACAGATACACAAAAGGTTACAAATGCAACCTTCAGTTTAATCAATATTCCTGATAATTATGAATTTTTTAATGCGACAACAAGCTATCAGCAGGGTGACTATTTTATATTAAACATTAGTGATATATTAATTCAAGATTCAGGAGAATTTAATCTTCATGTCGTATGCAGAGATAATGCAAGTAATGAAAGATATGATTTTGCTGATTGGACTGTACCATGGGGAACTTTGGTAGCGAGTTTAGTAAGTCCCTCTGCTAATGTTAGTGTTTCCAAAGGGGTATTTTTTACATGGACATCATCTGTGCTTTGCAGTGGCGGTGAATGCGGAAGTATAAATGCGACTCTGGACCCAGAGGCTTTAAAAGGAAATGAGCCAGGTATTAACATCATAAACCCGCAAAGTTATCCAATGCTTGGGGGTAACTGGACTGTACTGTTCAATACAAAAGGCAAATCAGACCTTACAATAACAGTGAACGAGGATACCGCATGGAGTAATGTTGAAGATAAAGGTGATTTAAAATTCATGGATCTCCGATGCGGTCAGGATATTGTCGATTATGAATGGATACATACTGGAGATCAGCAATCAGTTTTTGTACCTGGCTATGAATGTAGTGACGTAAGTTATGAAACATCAAGAGTATTAACTTCAGGTAGACACAATCTTGTGTTTGATTATGGGCCTAATAGAGTATATGCTCACAATCTTGTGAGTTATGTGCACTCTGATGGCTCTCAAGGTACTTCTTTTACTTTTAACATTAGTTCTCCGGATAACCGACTTGTGGTGATTGTTGCAGATGATGAAAGCACTGGAACCTATCTTACTGGAGTTACTGTTGACGGAAAATCATGTGATCTTGTAAATACTGCAGATAATCCTGTTGGAGCAGGCAATCACATGGAGATGTGGTATTGTGATGAAGATCATCTTGGTTCATCAAGCGGAGATGTGACCATTGCTATTACTGGGGCAGATCCTGGTTGGGCAATTCATGCCCATCTCTATACTGGTGTTGACCAGAACGGCCCATATGACAACCAAACTGATAGCACATCACAATCACAAAATGAAATATTGCCAGGAGCAATAGATATCCCATTGAATGGTCTTTTAGTATTTGGCGCGGCAAATGGCCAGAGCGGCTCATATAATGATGCAGACTGGGATACAAATCCTACAGAGGGCACTGATGATGGACTTTCTCCAGAAATTGAGATGACAGAAGTCACTGATGGGCCTAATCCTGCTTCCGCTGTCCTGGCAACTGCCTATTGGATTTCAACAATTTCAGATCAAACTGATAGATTGTTTCGGGCAAGAGGTAGCACTGCCAACAACCGTGGAACAGGTATTATTGCCTCTTGGAAATTGGCACAACTCAGCAAAGGAGTAATCCCAAATACCCCTGGAAGCACACCCTTCTGGACCTCAACAGCAAATCCCCACGGATACTCAGTGAGTTCATGCCTTGAAAATATGACTGATGGAGATATCTGCACCACCTCATGGGAAGTCAATGCAACTGGAGGACTAAACACTGTCTGGGAGTTCTTTGCATATTATAATGCTTCCACATATACTGGTTATATAGAAACAAATTATACGCCAAGTATATACATTACCATTGTCAATAACACTTTGCCAAACATTACCGCGCTAGATTTGTTACCCATCTTTCCTCCGAATTATGTTAACTTGAATTGTACATTCACTATTTATGATCCTGATTTCGACAATGATTTAACAGTGAATGTTACCTGGTTTAGAAACAATATCACTTTTGAATCCAATGTTTATTCTGTGACTAGTGGCCAGCAGTATATTGATATTATGGAATCTTCAAATACTTCTACCAATGAAGAATGGCATTGTCAGGTTGCTCCGTTTGATAACTTAGGGCCTGGAACTCCTATGAATTCATCCCATAGGATTGTGCTGGATAATGCGCCGCCCCAGGTAACTGGAGTGCTATGTCAATTGGAGAATACAACCTGGATTGATTGTACAAATATTGTATTTGGTCAAAATTTGACTGCTGTGAGGGCCAACTGCACAGATGACTTTAAAGTTGAGAACGTTAGCTTCTGGTTCTTTAACTTGGAGGATAATTATGTTTATTTTAATAACCTAAGCAGCTATAATTATTCAAAACAATTTGTCTTTAATAATACAGATGTCCATATCTTGGACTCAGGTAATTTTTATCTAAATGTAACTTGCTATGATAACTCTAGTCTATGGGATAGACAAGTTATAAATTGGTCAATTCCTTGGGGAACTTTGTCAGCATCTTTAGTCGATCCTGACTCAGATACAAGTGTTCAGAGAAATGCTTTCTTTACCTTTACTTCTTCTATCACTTGTTTAGGTGGAGAGTGCGGAGATGTCAATGCTATATTAGATCCCCTCAGTTATGTAAGATCAAGCGGCACGACAGGTACATCATTTAGTTTTGATATAGGTTCTCCACAAGATAGGCTTGTGGTGATTGTTGCAGACGATGAAAGCACTGGAACCTATCTCACTGGAGCTACTGTTGACGGGAAATCATGTGATCTGGTAAATACAGCAGATAACAGTATTGGTACTGGCAATCACATGGAGATGTGGTATTGTGATGAAAACCATCTGGGTTCATCAAGTGGTAGTGTGACTGTGGCTATTCAAGGAGGAAATGCCGGTTGGGCAGTTCATGCTCATCTCTATACTGATATTGACCAACATGGGCCATATGATAGCCAGACAGATAGCACATCACAATCACAAAACGAAATATTGCCCGGAGTTGTGGATATACCCGCAGATGGATTACTAGTGTTTGGAGCTGGTAATGGTATGAGCGGCACATACAATGATGCAGATTGGGATACAAATCCAACCGAGATTGCTGACGATGGACTTTCTCCAGAAATTGAGATGACAGAGGTCACTGATGGGCCTAATCCTGATTCTGCTGTCCTCGCAACTGCTTACTGGATATCAAGTACAACGGAGCAGACAAACAGACAGTTTAGAGCAAGAGGTTCAACAGCAAACAATAGGGGTACAGGTATAGTAGCTTCATGGTACGAGCTTTACAAAGGAATAGTACCAATGTTTGCGGGTTCTCCTTTCTATACCATAGACCAAAACCCTATGAGCTATTTAAATACAAGTTGCCTTGCAGATATGATTGCCGGAGACACGTGTCAGGTATCGTGGCAAGTTAATGCAACAGGCCAATTGGGCTCCACTTGGGAATTTTTTGTGGATTACAACACTACAGAATATGATGCTCAAGTAAGTGATGCCAGAACTTCATCAGTATATATTACTATTACAGATGCGTCACTGGTACCGCCCCAGGTGTATTTGCTGAATCCAGATGACGCGACCCAGACCAATAATGCGTCTATTGAATTTGAATGTCATGCAACAGATAACATTGGTCTTCAAAATTTGAGTTTTTATTTGACTACAACAGATACCCTTCAATTTAATGATAGTGTACCTGCTTCAGGCACTGAAACCAATGTCACATTCAACAAAACGCTTGAGGAAGGATGGTATAAATGGAATTGTTGGGCATTTGACACAGATGGTAATGATGATTGGGGTGCAACTAACAGAACACTAATCATCGATTTGACCAAACCATGGATAAATCTTACCTATCCTACTCCAAATGCAACCTTTATTGTACAGGATATCATCTTTACGTGGGTTCCGATTGACAATTTTGGAAACCCAATTATATGTAACCTGACAATAAATGCCATTGATTACAGTGTAAATTATACTGACACAGGTATAAGCGTAAACAATAATACTGAAGGTAGCAGCCCTATAATGGGAATCTTTCCTAACACTTATCTCTGGTATGTTACCTGCATCGATGAGGCTGGGAATGTAAATGTATCTGAGACAAGGAACTTTACCATATCTGACCTTCCGCCAACAGTTGAGCTGATTACTCAAGATGACTACTGGACAAATCAGCACAATATAACCTTGTATTACAATGCTACAGACAATGAGGGGATTAACCATTCAGATCTTTATATAAATGGTGCCTATAACAAATCTAATTATACTGTTGAAATGGAAGAACCACAATGGTTTGACCTCTTCAATCTTGCTGAGGGCAGGTACAATTGGACTGTAAATGTTACAGATGTAGGCAATTTAACTGACCAGGCGCCTTGGCAAACCTTCTACATTGATTATACTGACCCCATTATTATTTTGAATTATCCAAACGAATCTATTAGTATTAACAGCAGTTCAATTGATGTAAATTTCACGGCAATTGACAACCTTGACCCAACTCTTGTGTGTAACATTACAATAAATGGAACAGTCAATGAATCAGGTATAAATGCAGATAGCAACCAGTCAACAATACAGACTATCTCTGGATTACGAGACGGGATAAGTTTTATGAATATAACTTGTATAGACGAAGCTGGAAATATTAATACAAGTATGACCGTGGCAATTAATGTAAGTGCACCCCCAACAATTGAACTTAACTATCCAGACCAAAATCACTCTCAAAAACTAAATTCAATCTATCTGAATTATACTCCTTCGGACAATTCCGGCTTAGATCATTGCGATTTGCTAATAAACGGAGGATATAATGATACTGAACCAGCCCCAAATAATAATGAAATGAACTACTTTTATCTTGAAGACATGAAGGAGGGGGCATATACCTGGGCAATTAATTGTACAGATATATCAGGCTATCATAATATATCTAAAACAAGAACCTTTTTTATTGACTTCACCGCACCAAACATAACACTTATTATACCTCCGCCAGGCGATATAGTCACAAGTTCGATTGTAGTCTTCAATTACACTGTAGCTGATAATCTTGCTGAGGATATGATGTGTAATCTGACACTGAATGGTGCTGTTAATATATCCAATATTCCCTCTCCAAATAATACTGTAGTAAGTAGGAACATAACCATATTTGAGGAGACGACTCACTATTGGAATGTAACCTGCTGGGATGGTGCAGGAAACATCAATGTATCAGTAACCTGGAATTTTTCGGTATTAGTGCCTCCAGCAGTTGATCTTATATCTCCTGATGATAATTATGTAACCAACATAAGCGAGATTAACTTTACCTACTACTCTTTTGATTCAAGCGGCCTGCAGAATTCAACACTAATTATCAATGGCCAACCAAACAAGTCTGATCCTGCACCAAATAATGATGCTTACAATTTCTTTAATCTGACTGGGCTGGCAGACGGGAGATACAACTGGACTGTCCAGGTATTTGATGACGATAATCTCTCAACAACACCTGATGTAAAATGGTTTACAATTGATACTGCACCACCAACTGTACAGATTATTTTTCCAACAAGCTATTATACTGTAACTACTAATAACTTTAGTCTTCAATTTAATGCTAGCGATAATTTAGATGACTATCTGAGATGTCACATATATTTCAATGAACAGCTTCTATCTGGAAATGTAAGTGTCCAGAACGGATTTGTTCATTCGGAATCAATGCTTAAGAATGACGGTTACTACAACTGGAGCGTAATCTGTTTTGATGAGATAAATAATTCAGCATATTCGGGTCTAATCAACTTTTCTGTTGAAGCGCCGCCTAATGTTAGTCTGGATGCTCCGCCGAACATGACAAGGACAAGTAATACCTCTTTGACCTTTTATTTCACACCTCACGACGATTTTGGGCTGCAAAATTGTACTCTAATTCTGGACAATGAATTAAATGGTTCAGTTATTGACCCTGCTAGTGATGTGCAGCAGTCCATTTCAGTGGATAATCTTATTGGTGGGATGCATAATTGGACAGTTAGATGCATTGATGCGCCACCAGATCTCAATGAATATGCTCCTCCTGTCAAACATTTTATTATTGACCTAACAGGGCCCGCAATTGACTTAATATTCCCTGAAGAGTATGGAGTATACAATTATGATGATATCAATTTCACATGGAATGCGACAGATATGTGGGGTACAGCATTAATATGTAATCTTACAATTGATGAACGGGTTAATGTGACAAATATCTCAGCAACATCAGGTTTGCTTGCTAATCAAACAGTCTTTAATCTAAGTCAGGGTAATCATAACTGGTCAATTACATGCTGGGATGATTTCAACAATACTAACTCAACAGGACTTGTTAATTTCACTATCAATGCACCTGATCTTACATTAAATAATACACATATAGGCTTTAATAATACTAATCCGGATATAAATGAGACTCTTACAATAAATGCGTCAATATATAACCTTGGTGGTGCCACTGCATTAAATGTGCCAATTGATTTCTGGGATGGACTGCCGGAGTCTGGAGTATATATTGGAACAGATATCTTGGCCTCTGTCTCTCCAGGATTTTCTGAACTTGCCGAGATAGAATGGAATATTACTGGAGGCTATCACACTATTTGGGTTATTGTGAATTATACAGGAGTCGAGCTGAATACCTCAAATAACAATGCATCAGTAAATATCTCAGTATTAAGATCAATGATTAACTCTCCGCTAAACAACAGCTATTCAAATGCACTCCAACCTACTTTTAATTTTACACTACAGGATTATACATACGACACAATAAATTACTCGGTCCTTGTGGACGGTGCTCCTAATGGTCAGACAGGACAGGTCACAGATAATGTTTCACAAACAGTCAATGTACCCTTGTCTGCTGGACAGCATTATGTTCAGATAAGAGCAACTGATTATCTTGGTAGGATAAAAGATTCAGAAAGAGTCTATATTATTGTTGATAGGACAGACCCCTCTTTAAATTATATATGGCCCACCCCACCTGATAATTGGGTTCAGGCAGTAACAAATGTCACAATAAATGTGTCAATAGAAGAAGATAATCCTGATACTCTTATTCTCTATTGGGCTGGATTTGTCAATGAGACTAGAAAGGACTATGGAAACTTGTCAAATTACACACTATATAATCTTTCGGAGGGAGTTTACACATATTATGTGTGGGCCAATGACTCTGCTACCAATTTTGCTCAGACCAGTGAAAGAACAGTGCGGATTGATTTAAAAGAGCCAACAATCAACTTGGAATCCCCTGATAATGAAGATACATGGACCACCAGTAATGTTGTGGAATTTTATTACAATGTGTCTGACGCATCACAGTATCTAAACTGTTCACTTCTCATCAATGGGACAGTGAACGACACTTCCTATAATGTGGAGCCTTATCTAAGCCAGAATTTTGTTATGTATCTTAGGAATGGAAAATATACTTGGGCTATTAACTGTTCAGATCAACTGGGTAGAGTGAATATTTCTGAGACAAGGAATCTTACTGTTAATGCTGAGCTCACAAACTGGAGCAGGATATGGTATGAGCGGCATACAAATGACTGGACATCTACTGCTTTCATTAGCCTCATGCCGCAGCCAGATGCTGTTGAAAACAACATCAACACCTCAATAGGAAATCAGACATTGTACACGATGGCAAATGCCACTTCTCCCTACTTTGGAGGCAATGGTGTCTTAATACCTATGAACACAGCAGTCGAGTTCTGGGGCACCTTCCTAAGCACGGGAAGATGGGGTTATGTAACCTGGAAGGTTGTTCTATCTAACTCAACTGGAGAGTATCTAATTGCACAGAGCGGCAATGATGATGATACATATACAGGCAGCAACTACATCTATCCCCCTGCGAACAACAGACGTACGCTCAATGGCACTGATTTTACAGCCAAGACTTGGATCCTAGGACCGTTGGATAGGATACGTTTGATAGTAAATATATTCAATGATGATACCTCTCAACCAGAAGAGTTCATTCATTACTGGGATGAATATATTGGCAGGTCATGGAGTTATGTTGAATTTGACCAGTTCATTACAGTGGGCAGTCTTGTTGTTAACTTAACTGAGCCTAGCTCAGACCTTGTTATTCCGCCTAATATGACATATAATCATACCTGCTTAGTTAATTGTAGTGTGGGCACATGCATTGACACTTATGTATACGCTCTGTACAATTCATCAGGCATTAACTGGACAAATATCTCTTCATCAGGCAATCTGGTGCTTAATGGCACACAACAGAACCCACTATTTTTAGGTAATATTACTGAAGCACAGAATGTGACCTTCATAATTAGGGGAGTCCTTGCATCTGAAAACAATATCCGCTGCTATGCTGAATCTCTCTCCTCCACAGCCTACAGCCCACAGATAAGAAAAGTAACTGTAAATGATACTATCCCACCGAATGTAACATTAAGCTCTCCTGAAAATGGTTACTGGCTCGATTACAGAAATGTCACATTCTATTTTGACGCCTCTGATAATGTTGGATTGGGGAACTGCAGTATATTCATTGATGGACTCTGGAACGCAACCAAGAGCGGTTCTGAACTAATAAACAATGGCCTTAATAATTTTACTGTGGATAATATACCCGAAGGCTACCATAACTGGACAGTGGAGTGCAATGATACCAACACAAACAAAGGAACTACAGACACCTGGAATTTTACTATTGATTTGACTAAGCCGACAATTAATCTCATATACCCGGGAGATACTGCAAATATAACTTCACAGCCATTTGACCTTAATTTTACAGTGATTGACAACCTTGATACTAATCTTACCTGCAATCTCACTATTGATGGAGTATTATATAGATCAAATTTCAGTGCAATCAACAACACTGTTGCGAGAACATCCGTCACTTTAACTGAGGAGGATACACATTATTGGAACGTAACCTGTTGGGATGGAGAAAGCCTTTCAAACATTAATAATGTAAATTATAGTAAAACAAGGAGCTTCAACTTGTTTATACCTCCAAATATCACTTTGGTAAGTCCTGATGATAATAACTGGACTGGCAATGAAAATGTGACCTTTTTCTTCAATGTCTCAGACAGCACAGGCATACATAATTGTACAATTATTATCAATGAGCAGAAAAATACTTCAAAGGATTCCTCTCAGATTATTAATGGTGGTACAAACAACCTCACAGTAAACAGACTCAATGGTACAGTAATATGGAGTATTGAGTGCTATGACAATACCAGCCAGCTGATGTATAACAGATCTTCCAATAGAACGCTCAATGTTGATGTTGATGGACCATTACCTATAATAACTACAGCTAATCAATCATGGTTTAATACAACAACCCCAAGTATCAATTTCTATATAATTGATAATATGGATCTTGACTCAATTAACTATAGTTTTTTTGTAGATGCTGTGAAAAACACTAATGGAACTATAGGTAATAATACACCTACATCTGATAACCTTACTATTCTGGCAGATGGGCCACATATAGTGCTGATTGAGGCTTATGATAATGTAGGTAACTACAGGAATTCATCCCCTATCACTATTTATGTTGATACAATAAAACCAAGCATAAGGCTTAATGAGCCTACCAACGGGGGAACCACAGTAACAAATATAGTAACATTCAATTATACTCCAATTGACGCACTTTCATGGAATCTAACCTGTAACCTGACACTTGACAACACTATTAGAAACACATCTGTAATTCTCAATGATACCAATTTTACTGTGACTATTGGAGGCTTAACAGCAGGAATCCATTGGTGGAATGTTACATGCATGGATTTGGCTGGAAATATAAATACCAGTGAAACATGGAATTTTACAATACCTCTGCCAGATTTTACCCTTAACTCAACACATATTGTGTTCAATACAAGTGCTCCGCAGGAAAATAAAAACCTTACAATCAATGCAACTGTATTTAATATCGGTCAGTCAGATGCTGAGAATGTTGTCATACAGTTCTATGAAGGACACTATAGTCTGGGAAATCAGATTAACGGTAATTTCACAAGGAATATATCCAAAGGGGCTAATGCAACAGTAAGTGTGAATTGGACGCCAACCACTACAGGCAGCTTTGATATTTATGTTATTGTTGATCCTCCTCTGGCAACTAATGGATCAATTGCAGAAGAGAATGAATCAAACAATTATGCACATAATCAGTTGGGAGTATCCAGCAATCACGTCTTGTATGGGAACCTCAGCGGAGTTCTTTATATTCAGGACCTGACCAATCAGACACTCTATGAATGGGACCCAACCAACTTCAGTGGAAGCAATATCTATGCGGCAGATTATGATGCACAGATTGACTGGCAAAAGTTGCATCCTCTTGGAAGAAGTACTGCAAATGTTAGTGAATTTGACGATTTCCATCAGCTTGATACACAATTATTCATGGAAAACAACTCGGATGATATCAATGCTACATGGACCTTTAACAACTCTCCAAGACAGACAGATTCATTCACAGTGTTTAAAAAGAGCATTTCTCTTGTGCCAATTGTGAACTCAACAAACAATACCAATTTTATCACTGGCATAATGTGGGATACCTCTGACCCCAACCTTGGCGGAAGATTTAATGGTTCGCAGGATGTTGTCTTTGTTACCAGGATAAATGAGAATACTACAGGCTCATTGGGATTATATGATTTTGAGATGAAAATTCCTGCTAATGTCAGGCTTCACAAGACACCAGACCAAATTACTGTCAAGTTATATGTTGAAATAAAATGAGAACCAACCATACCAACCATAGGCAGGAAAAAATATTGTATGGGTTTAGCATATTTTTGGTCATGCTTTTTGGATTAGTCATTGTTAAATATGTTTTGGCTCCTGCAGGAAGCACTTGTGCAACTGAGAATTATGTCTGCGCCTGCGACCCTAATTGCCAGGGAACATATGAACTAATGGGCAATAGCAAGACTTTCTGCCAGAGCAACCCCATAAATTGCTTTAACACAATTGACAGCTGTGCCGATGGTTCAGACGAGTCAGGTTGGGAGTATGTTGAAAAAATGATTATTACTAATATTAACAGTACTGATTTTACTGGAGGGAATATTGTAGAAGTCTTTGGGCAGTATTATTGTTATCCGGGGGACATAATAACAATAGCATATTCAAATAATTCAAATGCAGACAGTACTATATGGAGAAATGTTTATTCAGGTCAATGTCCCAGCTTCGGCTACTATAATGTTTACAGGAATTTTACCTTAGACGAAAACGGAGGAATGCATGCTTATAGGTTTATTATAGCCTATCCAGGGGCTTCTGAGATGACATGTGGCCAAGCATATTCTAGTTCAGACACTGATGATATTGATTTCTATGTGATACCAAAACCAGACCTCGAGAGCCCAAATATTCTAAATATATATCCTGCCACAGGACAGAATTTTGAGTATTCTGTTGGATTAGAAATACCTGTTATCGTGAATGCAACGGATTTTACAGGAGTCAATGAGATTTATGCCAATATAACCTGGCCTGGAGGACAAAATCTGAGTAAAATCATTTTCCACTCTGCTAACCAGTATAATGCAACAATTAAGAATCTGGCAAACTTCACTAGATACAATATCACAATAATTGCAAATGATACTTTAGGCAATCTGGGACATAATTACTCACACTTTTTTATTACAAACAACTATGGTGTCAATATTACCAGCCCAATTCTTTCCAATACCTACCCTTACAAAAATATTAGCTTAAGATTTATTATCAATGACAATAATACACCTTATCAGGAAGTGTATTATTCTTTGAATTCCCAGAATAACACCTATTTATTTGAAACATTTTCTATTGTAAATAATATTAGCAACAGCCCTGCTTCATATCTGCAAAACAACTTAACTAACATATCCCAATCCTTCAACACAACAGAAGCAATGAATGTTAATTCTATTAGAATGCGACTTAAGAAGAGCACAAGTAGCACATATCTAACCTCAGTTCAGATACGGGAAGACAATTCTGGCGAGCCAGGCACAATGTTGATTTCCTATAACCTAAGTTCTGATTTAATGAGTGATACTGACTTTCAATGGGTAAATATCACTTTTAATGATACTATCACTCTGCAAAGCAATTCATACTATTGGGTTTACCTGAACTCATCAGAGGACGACACTGATTACTTACTGTGGGAGGCAAACAATGACACATTTGCAAACGGAGTCTCATATCAGAATAATAGTATGGACTTGCTTTTTTATATCTATGATCGCTTTAAATATTCTGCTACCCTAAATGCTTTAGAAGGAGGTAACACTCTGGATGTGTGCGAGAGAGATGCTATCAGCATTATTAAATGCTCGTACACAACTTTCAAGGCTGACACTATACCCCCTGTTTCAGGAATTCCAACTGAGACATCAGATCCATTTGAGCTTGGTAATCCTTATCAGTTTATTACAATTAATATAAATGATGTGACTAGTTCTGTGAACAGTGTTAGAATTAATGCCAATGGTACCAATTATACAACTGACTATCTTGGAAGCAATAATTATCAGTATAGATGGGATATTGACCATCTAGGCACGTATTACTATTGGTTCTATTTTAATGATTCTGTTGGAAATACTAACCAGACATCGGCATACAATTTTTCAGTTGATGATACAAGAGCGCCTGACACCTCTGATCTAGCTTATTATCCTACAATTTCAGGGCAGCTTGATCCAAATCAGACTATATATGTAAATATAACGGTTGCAGATTATTCAGAGATTATGAATGTTACGCTGCAGTACAAAATCCAAGACACATCAATATGGATTAACAAATCTATGTATAATTCAAGCTCAACATACATGCAGAATTTCACTCCTGACACAGAGGCGAATTGGTCATTTAGAATTTTTGTAGTTGATGAGCACAACAATAGTAATACTACGCAAACAATAAACGTATCCGTATTCTATGACAAAACATGGAACTCATCGCCAAGTGAATTCAGTGAAATCTTCATAGCTCAGGGTGAAATCATTGAGGCAGGCAATATCACAATAAATAATACTGGCGATACAAACCTGGATTTCACTGTTGCCAAGTATGCAGGGACCCCTGTTGTCTATATTAATGAGACCTCTTTCATTGTTCCTTCCCAGGCGACTAAACTCGTTAATATCTCTGTTCAAGCCCCTGCTCAGCACCCTCTGCCATACTCATACACATTGGTGATTAATTGTGTAACTGAGAATTGCGAAAAAAGTCTGGATTACGTTGATGGACTTATCGCGGTTGGCGAGGGAGGAACTTATCTGAGTTTCAGTGAAGTTATCTATGATCCATCAGTTACTCAAGGACAGAGAAAAATCCTGCTAAATACTACTATCAAAAATATTGGCAATGAAACTGCCTTGAACACAACATTGAACTGGTCTTTGCCACCTGGCTGGGGAACCAATGATAACCTCACTACATATTTTGGAAATATCTCTCCATACTCAACCACGTTCCAACTTGAATATTATGGTATTTACACAGATGTTGCATTAGACGCACCAACAGGTACACAGAATCTTACTATTTATCTTGAATATTATACTATCTCAAATGAGAGTAGGCTAAGATATATTACTAAATCAATTGAAGTGGCAATATATGATACTGGTCAGGGGGGAGAAGAAACTCCGGGCCCAGGTGATGATACCCCTAGTAGAGGGCCTAGTGGACCTGTATCTCCAACAATAAGCTCAGGGGGACCACTTTTTGTACCTACATACAACCTTACACTATCTTTTCCAAGAACAATAGAGATACTACGGGGGCAAAATAAGACATTGAGAGTGAATGTTACTAATAATAATGATGCAATATTCAATGATTTAAATGTTGGAGTATTAGGTTTCCCTGTTTCCAGGTTTAAAATAACCCCTCTAACAATCGAAAAATTAGAGCAGAATGAAACAGCTTATTTTGATATTTTTTTTGATATTCCCACTTATATGGGTTATGAGATATACACTCTTAATCTGATATTTAATGCTGTAACTACACGTACCATTAATTCGAGCAGAAGAGAATTTACACAGGAAGAAATTCTTGCTTTGATTGTATCAGAAACTGACCTGAATTCTTCCTTAGTCTGTTTGGTTGAATCTGAGGCATTGATTGATGAGATGATTGGAAAGAACTTAAATACAGATAGTGTACAGGGGCTCTTATCTGAAGCAAAAGCTGCATTTGGCAATCTTGATTATACTAGAGTTAAATTACTATGTGACCAGATTCGCGATATACATAGAAAAGCTCTTGAATTAAATGGTAGGATACTGGCACTTAGCAAAGAGATTGAGATTGCGGAATCAGATGGTTATGACATAAGTGCAATTATTAGATTACTAAATCTAACAAGTGATATGTTTAATAGAGGAGAATATGATGGAGCAGAGCTACAACTAGAGAAGACTGAGGAATCCCTGGTGCTGCAAATACAGATGGAAGATGCAATGCTTACTAGAAAATTTTTTAGGATATTTAAAAAATATTGGTGGGCCTTTTTGCTCTCCCTAACCGTTGGGTTTGTAATTGCTGTCCAGACTTACAGGAAGAAATCTGAACTCAGAGTCAAGGAGAAAATAAGTAAATTAGAGAAAGAAGAATCAACAATTAGTGAACTGACGAAAAAATTGCAGCATGAGCATTTTGTGGAGCATGCAGTCTCTAAAAAAGTGTACGAGATAAGGATGGAGGACTATAAAAAGAGGCGTGCAGAGATAAAAGATGAGATTATTTCGCTAAAAAATCTACAGATTAAATTATTCAAGATATCAGATTCAGTTGAGGGACTAGAAAAACAGAGAAACGAACTGACTGATTTAATTAAAAAAATGCAGTATGATTATTTTGTATCACATTCAATTGATAAAAACACATATGCGAGAACTCGAGAAGTATATAAAAAAAGGATGAGTGAAATTGAAAAGAACTTAGAGACAAAAAAAGGAGGAGTGGAAGGAAAGCCAGAAAATGCAATTTCTGGTCTTTTTAACTCTATTACCAAATCTTTTAAGTCACTAAGGGGTTCAAAGAACGGAAGAATAAAACCAGGTGGTGAGCACTAATCTTTTATATTAGAATCACTTAAAAAAGAAAATGCTAAAGAAATATCATATAAGATGCGCTTCGTGCAATGTGTCTTTTTCAGTCCAGTACGGAACAGTTGAAAAGGAGATTTGCTATGAAATATTTTCCTGTCCAATCTGCAAAAATTTATTCTCACTAACGAACAGAGAAAAGGCAGTCTGCTTAAAATGCAACAACACGATGTTAAAGAGATATAATCCTAATAAGAAAAAGAATCTAGAATTTTTCAATAAGATGCACGAAGAGGGTCTTCTTACTAGTTATGATCATGAAGAGTTAAAAAGGTTTTGGGTTACTATTCTTGATAATGAATGTCCGTGCTGTGGTCAATATACATTGGTTTGGGAGGAGGAAAATGAGAAAAATATGTGACTTATGTAAGGAAGAGATAACTTTGGCTAATCATCCGACAGGTTTAGTTGTAAATAATCAGTTTTTTGCATGCAGCAACTGCTGTGAAAACAAGCCCGAGCAAGAGCTGAGGAACTGGGTCTATACAAAACTCGGCGGTGGCAATAACCTTAGACCCATTTTCCAATGGTTGAGGGAACAACAAAATATGAGAAATTATTAAAGTAGAAGAAAAGCTAATTAATAGTGTTTTGTGATATTACACTAAAAAATAAATGAGGTGTTTCAAATGGAAAAAAAAGAGGATAAGCAAGAAATACTTCTTGAGACCGGCACAAACGAGCTTGAAGTAGCTGAGTTTGGGATTATTCAAAAAAATCAAAAGAATATGGTTCAGACTTTTGGTATCAATGTGGCTAAGATTAGGGAAATCATTAAGATTCCAAAATATATTAGTATACCAAACACGAACCAATATGTTATGGGAATCTTCAAGCTTAGAGACCAAATTATACCTCTCATTAATCTTGCTGGATGGCTGAATGAAGAAACAGAGGATATTGACTTCTTGAAATGCTATGTAATCATTACAGAATTCAACCAGCAGAACTTTGGTTTCTTGATACATGATGTACGCACAATCCATAGAATGTCATGGGAACGAGTGCTTTCTCCAATGGATATTACACATAATATCCAAAATGAGAGCATAACAGGAATAGTTACCTTTGATGATAGAATAATGCTCATGCTTGATTTTGAGAAGATAGTTGCTGATATCAGTCCAGAATTGAGTCTTAGTGTTGAGACAGATAAAAAGGTGATTGAAGATGTTCAGCATATAGGTCAGGGCAAACAGAAGGTCCTGCTTGCCGAAGATTCTGGTATTGTGAGAGACACACTGGCAAAGATGCTGGAAAAAGGCGGATTCGAAGTGGTACATGTAAGCAACGGCAAGGATGCTTGGGAATACCTTGCAGCATTTCTCGATGAAGCAAAACAGAAAAATGGGATTGTAAATGATGTTATCCAGTTAGTTATTGCGGACATAGAAATGCCCCAGATGGACGGCCACTCTCTATGCAGGAGTATAAAAGAACATGCGGAATTAAAGACACTTCCAGTTGTATTGTTTTCTTCTTTAATATATGAAGAGATTAAGAGAAAAGGAGAGCTTATTGGAGCAGATGCTCAAATAAGCAAACCAGAGATTGGCAACCTTCTGACAATAATAAGAGATATTTTGAGAAAAAAACAGGAAGAACTTAAAAACAGACAATGACTAATCCTCTTATTTCAGGAACATTGAAAGAAAAAATAAAGTGGTATATTAGAGCACATGGCCATAGTTCTATTGGTGGACTTAACCTTATATGGACCTATTTTAGCTATCATAGAAAGAAGCAGACTGCAGACATTATAGAAAAGGCAATCCATATGTTTGAAAACTTTGCCAAGTCAGATAATCTTGAATCTGAAATCAAAGAGCTACAAGAAAGTGTTGATATGGTCGAGAATTATCTCAGAAAAGAGCAGATTGAGGATGACAAAAAGATGGAGATGCTTGAAATCTTAAAGGGGGTTAAGAAAAATATCCAAATGATCGAGCAGATATTGAATACTCCAGGATATGAAGAAGAGTTTAAATTAAGCAGAATTCTGTTGTCTGCCGTAATCCAGCTGGAAAAACAATATCCAGATATACTCTATGGTGATTTAATCGGCCCAAAGAAACAAGGTAATAGAATAAGGCTGAGTTTCAAGGAGCCTGAGAATGAAGAAAAGGTTAAGGTCTGCGGTTACGAAATGGGATTAATCTTCTATAACCTATTGACAAACGCTGTTGATGCTATTAAAGCAGAGGGAAACATTTCTGTTGATATTAAATATGGAGACAACATTATAATCAATATCTCAGATGATGGTGAACTGATTACAGAAGAAGAGATTCATAAAATCCTACATCATAGAGAGTTTTCAACAAAGGGGAGAGGACATGGGCATGGTTTACAAATTGTTTGGGATATTCTTGAGAAATATGACGGAAGTTTTAATGTTATTTCAGATAAGGCAAGTAATTTGGTTTCTTTTATAATAACCCTCTCCCTGAAATAAGGTTAAACTTTACTTTTTTAATAGGTTATTAGGATCCCCATGAATATGATTAGTCGACTTGAGTTTTAAAAATTCTTCGATAACCCTTAATTGTCCTACCCTGTCCAAAAAATTTATTAAATGATATTGTGGTTAAGGCGATATGAATTAAACCGGGGTATGGGAAAATGGCGCAATTTGTTGCTTGTGGTTCAAAAGCAGAAGTGAACGGGTAGATGATGTTATCTGCGATAGATGGCATGGGTGTGCATAAAGCTTTTGCACTTGAAATACAGGCCGAGAATGGTATTACAAATCCAAAAGTGGATGCATGGTCTCCTCACCAATCATCGCTTTATGCATTCAAGCAAATAGCAGAGAAAAAAGGGGGAAAAACTTTGAACTTGGTTGAGGAAAAAATTCCTGAACATGTAGACTTCCAACCTGATGTTGATAATTTTGAGAAAGCATTGGGTTAAATTGATATTGCGTACCGCATGAACCATAGGATTAATGGTCAAGTGATTTTTAATCCACAGATAAGAGAAATGAAATAAGGAATCTGTCCTTACGGGCTTGAAAAAATTGATAATAGAAAGATAAAGATGTTTTGCAAAAATCCATGCCCTGATGACTTTGACCAAGGAATTATCGAGTCAGCAGCCAACAAGTTCAAGCCAGGTGGGTCCACAGTGATTGTTGCCCCTGATGGTTCACAGCCATGAAGAAAAAAAGAGGAGACTCTTGTACTTATATTGTAACGTGGTAGTTTAAACCAAGAAAAAAAAGAAAAAATAAGTTTATTTCTTTTTCTTTTCTGATTTGTGTTTTAAAGCTGTTATCAGCATTTCCATTGAACCTGTTAGTTCAGCTACTTCATCTTTGCCCTTTACTTTTGGAAGTCGGGCTTCAAAATCTCCGCTTGTTGCCCTGTCTGCAGCTTTCTTTAATTCTTTGATTGGATGGCTGATGCTTTTTGCGAACATAAATCCACAGATGGCTACAACCACAAGCATAGCAATTACAAACCCCATAGTTTTGGTTCTCATGTCTTGTATTGAGCCTTCCATTGATAAAACCATTGAAGTAACGGCGCTGTTAATCTTTTCTTTAGTCTGCACAACTGGCGCATTGAATTCCTCAATATATGTTGTTGCTGCTACTGAGAATTGGACATTGTCTGCAGTTCTGGCATCAACAATTGCTATGTACATGTATTTCTGTTTGATCGTGACACCATCTGGTTCTAGCCAATCATAATAGCCCTCTGAAACTTTTCCTCCCTCTGTTCTTACCATGACAGACCAGAAACCTGGTAATTTAGTTGCTAGGTTATGCAAATCGGAGTTTGCTACCTTTGGGTTTACATGCCACCTGCACCATAAGGTATCAACGTCAGTAATTGCTGTATATCCTGTCTTTCCTACTGGTTGTACTGCCATTGCGCTGAAGTATTCATCATTCTGTAGATCCTCTACAGTCATGTCGGGATGATCTTTGATATATATCTCAAGCTGTTTTGCAACATCAACTGCAATCTGTTTTATCATCTCTTCGCCAAGTGCATTCAATGCTGACGTGCTATCCTTTACAGTTATATCTCCTATTGATCTTACATTAGACATGGCCTCTTTTCCCATTGACCTTATATCGTTTACTGCTAGGTACCCCAAAAGTCCAAGCGGAATCACAGCAAGAACAAACAACAAAACCAACAATTTGCTCAATATTGTTATTCTCATCTTTTCACCTCTTTTTTAGATACTATCACACTCTTTTGTTTTTTCTGCGCCTAATACTGCTGTCTCTTTAGATTTACACTTGTCTACATATTCCTCTTCACTCATAGACTTAACTAATGCTGCTGCACCGGGCAAAAAAATTTTGTCATAAGTTCCTTACCTTTTTCTTTCTTAGACAACAGCATTACCTCTTATTTAATAGGATGTACTATGGATTATTCTATGAAATACTTTATAATCTTTTCTATTTGATACTGTGTTCACTCTTATTTCTGATTACTTATTTAAATCTGCTCTTATTTATGATGGATATGTATCTCTTTTTTGTTAAAGGAACTGTACAAGGAGTGGGATTTAGACCTTATATATATCGAAAAGCAAAAGAGAATAACCTTGTTGGCTATGTTAAGAATGTTGGTAACGGTGTTGAAGTTCTAATTAATGATCCTGAATTTGTTAACAAATTAACTGATTTACCGCCTCTGGCAAAGATTACAGACCATATTACCAGAAGAATTAAAGCAGATAGGGTCTATACTGATTTTAAAATTCTAGAAAGCTCTGCTTCAGAAGGCGAGACCCAGCTTCCTCCTGATATCTTTATGTGCAAAGACTGCCTTAAGGAATTAAGAGAGAGCAAAAATAGAAGGAATAATTATTATTTTATCACATGCACTAACTGCGGCCCCCGGTTTTCAATGATAACCGATTATCCTTATGACCGGCCTTTTACTTCAATGAGCGAATTTAAGATGTGCGCCAAATGTTTGGAAGAGTATTCTAATCCATTGGACAGAAGATATCATGCTCAGACAATTGCATGCAAGGACTGCGGGCCTAGGCTCATATTATTAGAAACAAACAAAGGTATAAACAAAGATATAACTGAAGACTCTGATATAGGAACAATTAAAAAGGCAGTTTCACTGATCCAGTCAGGGGAATTCATCTCTATAAAAGGAGTCGGCGGATTTCATATTTGTGCTCTGGCTGACTATAGGATTGTTCAAGAAGTGAGAACCTTCCTAAAAAGACCTAACAAACCTTTCGCAGTCATGGTTAAGGATTTAGATATGTTGCATGAGATTGCATATGTCTCTGAAAAAGAAGCTGAATTATTGCATAGCCCTCAGAGGCCGATAGTGGTTCTTAAGAAAAAGAATAGAAACAGCTTGCATTCAATTTCTGAACTTGACACAATTGGAGTAATGCTCCCATACACTCCTTTGCATTACTTGATTTTTGATTATATTAACCGACCCTTATTAATGACTTCGTGCAATATTCCTGGGACGCCAGTCGAGATAGAGGAGAGCCTTGGAAAATATTTTCTAACTCACGAAAGAAAAATAGTTAACAGATGTGATGACTCAGTGTTAAAGGTAATTGATGATAAAACATTCTATCTGAGACGCTCGCGTGGTTACACCCCTCTGCCTGTTGGACTGCCAATAAACTGCAAAGATACAATTGCAGTTGGAGCAGAATTGAACAATGTAATATGCACAGCAAAAAGCAACAAATGTTATCTCTCGCAATATGTGGGACAAACCTATAAATTAGAGACGTTTAATTATCTTAAAGCAACAGTTGAGAAATTTGTTAAATTATCGAGATTAAAACCAAAGACAATTGCATGTGACCTGCACCCCACCTATAATTCCTCAATATATGCACAAGGATTAGCAAGAAAGTACAATGCAAAACTAATCAGGATCCAGCACCATAAAGCACATGTAGCAAGTGTTGCTGCAGAACACAATTTGAAAGATTATGTTGGAATTGCAATGGACGGTCTTGGATATGGCGAGGATGGTAAAATATGGGGCGGAGAGATATTTGATGTAAATGAAGGAGTTAATTTTAGAAGAATCGGTCATTTAGAGGAGCAGCCGCAGCTTGGAGGGGATTCTGCTGCACTCTACCCAAAGAAAATGCTGTTTGGCATACTGTCAAAAATACTGAACAAAAAAGCACTAATTGAACTCAGACTCTTTGAGGAAAAAGAAGCCGCACTTTATCTAAAAATATTAAAAGAAAATTTTAACACACATTATACAACTAGTGCCGGCAGAATTCTTGATGCAGTTGCAGCTCTATTGGGCCTTTGTGAAATTAGAACATATGATGGCAGGCCGCCGATGATACTTGAAAGTACGGCAACTGAACCGCTGGAGCTAGACCCTGTCTTGAAAAGAGCAAAAGGAAAAACAATCTTAATGACTACCCCATTAGTCAAATTCTTGATTAAAAATCTTCATAAAGACAAAGGCAGACTGGCAGCAACTGCCCAGACATACCTAGCAAGAGGAATGCTTGAGATCGCTAAAAGTGCAGGCAAACCAATTGTATTTTCAGGTGGTGTTGCCTACAATAGGATGATATCATCTTATATGATGAAAAATGGTGTCCTGGTTAACAAAGAAATTCCATCTGGTGATGGTGGCATCTGTTATGGTCAGGCTTACTTGGCTAATCTCCTATAATAAAGTTTATATTCTTTTATAGAATCATTTTTTACAGATTCTTATGATCAAAAAGAAAGCAAGGCCAAAACCCTTTTTTAAAAAAAAAATAAGGCCAAGCACCTTTATATTATTTTCCCTAGCTCTTATTGCCGCCCTGCTGCTGTTTAGGAAGATAGCAATATATCTCTTACTTACTCTTTTTACAAGTACTTTTGTCTATGCTAATTACTATATTAAATTACCGTTTGACATAAGTCCTGTGCTCTTCCTGAGCCTAATTATTTCGAGTGAATATGGATTTGTTTTTGCGGTATTTTTTATTATTGCTTCAGGAATTATACCAATGGTTATGGCGGGCGGCTCATTTGACCACACCACACTTTTCTATTTATCACTCATAATAGGTATTAACCTCTTAAATTCTCATCTAGTGCAATATCCTTTTATGATTGTGGCAATTCCCCTTGTAATTTTGCATCATATCCTTGGTGCTGTTGGAAGTATCTCTTTTGGTACATTGTTGCAGAAGGAAATTCTTAATTTAATAACACAAATCATCAAGGATTTGTTCTACATACTTAGCTTTTCAAAAATTGTACTTGGCTTTTTCTAATACATACTTTTCTTTAGAGTTCTTCTATTCCTAATGCCTATGCTCTCCAGTCAAATGATCTCTCTCATGTGCAATGAAATGAGCCACAGCACTAAATGACTCCTTCTGCTTGGAAGAAGTCTTTAAAATCTTTACTTTGCTATTAATATTTAATATATCCTTCATATACTCCTTTTCATTGAAACCAACTGCCTTGGCAATATCCAACTTTGATATGACAACAAGTGAGGCATCATAGAAAATGTTTGGATACTTTTTTGGTTTGTCGCTGCCCTCTGCTGTTGAGCTTACTACCACGTTGATATGCTGTCCTATCCTAATTCCTGAAGGACATACTAAATTACCGACATTCTCTATTAGTAAATACTTTTTGTCTTTTAACGAAATATCCATCAATGCCCTGTTAACCATTTCAGCATTCAGATGGCATCCGCTATGGGTATTAATTTGATACGCATCAATGCCTATCTGCTCCATCCTTTTTTTATCTATATCAGATTCTAGGTCACCTTGTATAACATATATATCTCCTGCTTTAAGCATAGGAGCAATATTCTCAATCACAGAAGTCTTTCCGCTTCCAGGACTTCCCATAATATTAACACAAAGGATTCTTTTTTCTTCTAAGAAATCAGAAATCTGTGCAGCAATGGCATCATTAACATTGGAAATTGATTTATCTATCTCAACCTTTTTAACTGGTTCATGTTCATGATCTTCACACATTTTATTCACCTTCAATTTCTTTCAATATGAAATCCCTACCTTGAATGATATGCACATCTAATGACTTGCATAATGGACAAAGAATTAAATAATTTTCTTTAATCTCACTTTCTTTACTGCACGAATTACATCTAATCTTGCCTTTTATCTCATTAATAACCAATTCTGTGTTTTCAAGTAGGTGAGTCTGAGATCTTATAAAATCATAATAATATAATATTGGCTCTTTCTTATAATTTGTCAGCTCACCAAGTTCAACAATGACTCTTTTTGGTTCAATAATATTATTTGTATTACATTCATTTACTATCTGCTCAACCAAAACCTTTGTTATTCTTAGTTCATGCATCTTCCCAGCATCCTTTAAAATTTATAACTTTTGGGATTTCTCATTTGCTTAGCAAAATTCAACATATTCTTGGGACAATTCTCCCGGTTGGATCTGGTAGAATTCTCTTACCCAATATAGTCTGAATAATTACTTTGTCATCTTTGATAATTTCTCCTATTGTTGAAGCATAATTGTTAAATTCTTTCAATTTTCCTTCAACCCTCGGAGCATTCTCTACAGACACAACACAGACAAATCTACCTTCACATGCCAACTCATATAAATTAATCCCGAGCATCTCAACTACCTTTCTAACTTCATTCTTGGCAGGGATTTTTTCCTCATTTAACAACATTCCAATCTTATTCTTTTCACAGATTTCATTGAGATTAGAAGCTAGTCCACCTCTTGTAATGTCTTTTGCTATTTTAATTTGATTTTTAATAGCTTGGATTTCCTCTACCAATGGCTTTGAATCAGTTATTATGCTTGTTTCATAATCAAATCTCTTTGAAAGCAAAGCAACAGCATGTTCGCCTAATCCGCCAGAAATAATAATCTTGTCTCCAATGTTAATCTCTTTATCTAGTAACTCATTTTTGTTAATAATACCAACACCAGAAGTATTTATAGCAATCTTATCGAGTTTTCCCTTCTCCATAACTTTAGTGTCTCCTGTGACAATTGGAATTTGTGTCTTAGTCGAAATCCTGTTTATTGAGTCTAAGATCTTTCTCAGCTCACTTTTGGAAAAACCTTCTTCAATGACTAAACCTAAAGAGAGGCCTAAAGGAATAGCGCCCATTACTGCTAAATCATTTACTGTACCGCAAAATGCTAAATGACCAATATCTCCGCCAGGAAAAAACACAGGATCAACAATAAAAGAATCAGTTGTAAATACTAGCAATTGGTTATTCCCGATATCTACTGTGGCAGAATCATTATCAAAGTTGTTCCAGTCTCCCCTGAAACTAAACTTGAAGCTCTTAATTAGCTCCTTCATCTCTTTTCCGCCGGAACCTTCTGATAATGTTATGAAATCTTTCATTTTTTTTTATCAATAATTTTTAAATTTTCAGTGAATTTTTTTTATTACAATAGGGAGAAGCTTCTCCCTCTTGAACTCCCTCTCAAGGCTTCTGGGGGTTCAAGGGGGCTTTGCCCCATTGTAATTTTTATTTTAACATAATAAATTTTATCTAAATCTCACATTATCTTCCATACCTGTAATATATTGCGCAGCTTCCTTCTGCTGAAACCATGCATGCACCTTGTGGATTCTCTGGTGTGCACACTTTTCTATATAATGGACATTCTAAGGGTTCTATTAAACCTCTTAATATTTCACCGCATCTGCATGCGCTTTTCTTTGGTAAAGGAACTTTATCAATAATATCCCTGTACTTAATCTTGGCATTTAATTTATCATCTTTTACTTCTAATCCAGACCTGGCTAAAATACCTAGGCCGCGCCATTCGCTATCACCTATATAAAAATATTCTCTGAGCTCTCTTTGTGCCTTTAAGTTGCCATCTTCAGTAACTACTTCAGGATATCCATTAACAACAATATCCTTACCCTTTTTAATCTGCTCAAGGAGAATCATTATGGCTCTCAATATTCTTTCAGCACTAAAGCCGGATACAACTTGGGGAACTTTAATGTTTCTGTATGCTTTCACACCAATTATTGCAGACACATGCCCCGGATCAAGAAAGCCATCTATCTTAATATCGCCATTAACAAGGACTTGTAAAGCAGGAGGGATTAGTTTATGCACTGAATAGACGCACACATTGTTTTTTAGTAAAAAGGTAGTCATTGGAGCTGTTGTCTCAAAACCGACACCAAAAAAAATAATGTTCCCATATCTTTTTTTTAACTCAATAACTTCAGTTGTGGAATAAATCTCAAATACTTTTCCTCCTTTTGCTCTGGCGTCATCTAGACTATATCTGCTACCAGGCACTTTTAACATATCACCATATGTGGCAATAGGGACACCTTTCATGGCAAGTTCAATCATAGAGTCAACATCATGCTGGGAGCTAACGCATACAGGGCATCCCGGGCCTGAAATTAAACTGACGTTCTTAGGTAAAATCTCACGTATCCCATATCTCATAATCACATTTGTGTGGCCGCCACAAACTTCCATTATTGTGATATCTCTTTCTATTTCTTTTGCGATTTTATCAATGCTTTCAGTGTATCTTTTAATTAATTGTTGTTCGCTCATCTTTCAGCTTCTCTAATCATATTTCTAATTATCTCCAAAGACTCCTCTGCACTTTTTCTATCCAGTTTTTCAATGGCAAAGCCGGCATGTATAAGAACATAGTCTCCTGCAGCTAGATTGTCAACTAATGAAAGATTAACAATTTTTATAACTCCACCATAGTCAACTTTTGCGTTCATACTACTAATATTTAGTATCTTTGCAGGTATGGCATAGCACATTGTTAGTCCTCTTTTGAAATTTTTAATATATAACTTAAGACACGTTCTTTAATCTTTGGTATTTTTTTCATTAAACCATCACTTAATTTATCAGAGATTCTGTTGATTTTATCAACTTTGATTCCTATTATCTTAATTTCTTTCAAATCTGGTTGATACATCCTTAATATGGTTGAAGTCTGCTCCACACCAAAATCATGCATTGAAACCAATTTTAGATCTTTTGACAAATCCTTTTCTCTTAACAACACAACTTCTCCAATATTTCCCTTGGAATAAACAGCATCTACTATGACTAATCTGTCATCTTTTTCAATAAAGTTTATCAGATCAAGCCCAATCACACCAAGTTCATACATTTTAACCTCCTTGAGCTTTGGATAATCTTTTAACTCGTTATATAAGTAAGGTCCGATGCCGTCATCACCCATTAGAATGTTTCCAATAAAAACAACCTTGACATCCATAATTTAAAATAAAAAATAGATAGAAATAAAAAGGTTGCCATGAAAATAAAGTAACGGTCAGCACTTTTGGGATGATGGTATGGATATTGATGATGTCTTCTGGAATAATTCTAGATTTTATTTTGCTTCGTTCCTTGATGCTTGCAACAATGTTATCAGCAATAGCAGCACCATATGCAATAAGAGTCTTGCCAGAAAAAATATGGAGAATCTTAGTTCCTGGATACTGTTGTGTTATCTCAATTATCTTTTTTTGGCAAATAATACCTGATTTAACAAATTATTTTTTATAAATGAGAATAAATAAGAAGAATAAGAAAAAAATTACCTTGTTGGCTCAATGAAAATACTTTTTCTCTTTTTGCCAACAGCATGGATTGAACAGCTGATGCAAGGGTCAAAACTCCTTACTATATGCCCTGCTTCTAACATACTATTCTTGTCTCTTAACTGCACACCAATTAATGCCTGCTCCACTGCACCCTTTTGGCCTTTTGAATCTATTGGTGAGCAGTTCCATGATGTTGGGGTAATTATTTGATACCTCTTGCATACACCATTTTCAACTTCAATCCAATGTCCAACTGCACCCCTTGGTGCCTCTGCCAATCCAACTCCCTTTCCGTTTTTGATTTCAGGGAATTCATAATAAAACGGTTTTGTCAAATCAATCTCATCTGTCCATTCAATCAGCTTTGGCAGTATTACCAAGCATTCATGCAATCTTGCTAATGTTCTAGTGAATGTGTTGATGCCGAAAGTCTTCACAAGATCAGTTAATAACGGATCTTGGTTCACCACCTGTCTTGCTAGAGGTCCAAGCTCACATACGTGCCCAAAATACCTTGGTGATTTTATCCATGAATATGCCCCATCCTTGTATGGAACAGGTTTAGTCACCCCATTTGCCGGA
>JAFGJW010000006.1 GCA_016928835.1 Candidatus Woesearchaeota archaeon
GGGGGTATTTATTATAGAACTTGGGCTCACGTCATCAACATTTATAATTAATGGAGTTGAATTATACCTGTTTCCTGCTTCGTCTCTTGCCTCGACTTCTATTGTGTGGGTACCGTTTGCCAATTCACTTAGGTTAAGGTATGCTGGTGTATTGTTGTTGGCTGAGCCGACCTGGCCGTTTAATGAGTTGTCAACATAGATTGTATAATTTAAAACAGAATCAAGTGCGTCTGTCAAGGTGAAATTTATCTCGGGTGTATTGTCATTTGTCCATGTGTCATTTGCAGGTGTGCTTATTGTTGCATTTGGAGCAATTAAATCAATGGTCATATAATAGATCCCAGAAAAGTTAGCCGCGTTGCCAGCCTCATCAAGCACTTGTATTGTCCAAGCATATGTGTTTTCATCCACAAATCCTGAAACACTAAAATTTGTGGCTGTATTATTTCCTAAGGTCAGGCCAGTTGCATTTGCAGCTGAGTTTAATATTAGCGTATAATTGAGGACTGTGTCAAGGTTGTCGTATGATGTGAAATTGAAGTCAATTATTGTTGCAGACTTGTATGAATTATTTTCAGGATAATTAAGAGAGGAAACAGTTGGAGCTGCTTGATCAATATTAATTACAAGTGGTGTTGAATTGTATCTATTCCAGGCTTCATCTCTTGCCTCTACCTCTATTGAGTGGGTGCCATTTGCCAATTCACTGAGATTAAGGTATGTTTGAGTGTTGTTGTTTGCAGAGCCGACTTGATTGTTTGCTATATTATCCACATATATTGTATAATTCAATACTGAGTCCAGATTGTCTGTTAACGCAAAACTAATTTCTGGTGTTGTATCTGAGGACCATGTGTTATTCTCGGGAGTACTTATTGTAGAATTCGGATTAATTTGATCGATAGTAAAGTAGTAGTGTCCGGAGTAATTAACTGCGTTTCCTGTATCATCCTTAACTTCAACAGACCAGTTATATGTATTCTCATTACCAAATCCGCCAACTGTTATATTAGTGGGGGTATTATTTCCTAAGGTTAATCCAGTCTCATTCAAGGCTTCATTCATAATTAAGGTAAAATTGAGGATTGTGTCAATGTTATCATAAGAAGTGAAATTGAAATTAATCGAGCTGCCACTTATATAGGAATTGTTTAATGGATAATTAAGAGAGGCTACTGTTGGACCTGAACCATCCACAGTAAAATAGTAAGTTCCAGAAAAGTTGGCTTCATTTGTAGCATTATCTCTCACCCCAATAGTCCAATCATACACACCTTCTGAAACAGTTGTAAGAGTGAAGTTTGTCGCTGTATTGTTGCCTACTGTCAAGCCAGTTTCATTAGCAAGCCCCAGGAGATACAAAGTATAGTTTAATACAATATCCAAATTATCAAATGAAGAAAAATTAAATTCAACAATCCCGCTTGAAAAATAGGAATTGTTTTGCGGATTGTTTAAAGCAGTAACTGTTGGGTTTGCTGTGTCAATGGTTATGCTTCTGATTTCACTCATATTATTTGTATCAGCGTCTGTACAATTAACGTACCAGGTATGCACGCCATCATTAATGGACTCATTTGCAGTTATTGTTGTAGCAGTATTATTAGTGACTGTAGTATTGACTCCATAACCCACGTCGTCAATAAATAGTTCACATGAAAATCTTGGCACAATAACAGATTCAGTGATATTTACGACTCCTGATGTATCAACACTGTAAGTAATGTTGTTTATTGTTGAAGGGATTAATGTTATTGAGTAATTCTCTTGAAAAACCGATGTCTCAGGTATACTAACTTGAGCGATTAGTTCCCCATTGAGCGAAATATTTAGTGTTCCTTGTTCAGCAGAATCATTGACAATCATTACTGATAAGTATCCTATGCTTGATGAAATTGCGCCAATATTGTGAGAATGATTTCCGATGATGCTTGAATTAATGCTTTGGGTTGTAGAATTAGTATAACTATCATCTGTCGCTGCAGTAAAGACCATATCAGGCATATTGTTATTTGTCCAGATATTTGTATCTGGTGAAGAGATTTCAAGAGTAACTATTGTTGCTTTAGCAAATATAATTAGCAGCGGTATAAGTAACAAGCATATAACTAATTCTAATTTTATATTATATTTCATTATCCCCCGCTCTTTAAATCAAATATCATGGGAAACTTGAGACTATATAAACATTTTGTAGTTACGTATGAATAGTTTCAATAGGACATAATATTGAAACAGATTAGGATATAACCTATTGATAAAATATTTAAAGGCTGTTTTCTTGTGTTATTCATATGTATGATATTGTCATAGGCAGAAACCAGGCAGATCTTGATAAATTTGGTACAAAGGGAACAATTCTATTAGGGAAGCATTATGTTAAAATGGGCCGCACCACCTCACTGTCAAATAATATCCTGCTGGATGTAGCACGGAGCCATGTTGTTTTTGTTTGCGGCAAAAGAGGCTCTGGAAAATCATACTCAATGGGGGTCATTGCCGAGGGCATGGCGGACCTTCCAAAGGAAATCTCAAGTAATCTGTCTGTAATAATGCTTGATACTATGGGAATATACTGGACAATGAAATACCCTAATATGAAAGATAAAGATTTGCTGGAAGAGTGGGGACAGAAACCAAAGCCATTGGATGTAAAAATTTTTACTCCGAGAGGATTTTTTAATGATTTCAAAGACAAAGGCATACCTACAGATTATCCTTTTTCTATTATTCCTTCAGAGCTGACTCCAGAAGACTGGTGCAGGACATTTAATATACAAAGAGAAGATCCAATAGGCGTCCTTATTGAAACCTCAATCCATAAACTAAAAGATGATAAAAAGAGTTTTGATATTGATGATATTGTTGAAATAATTAAAGCAGACAGTGAAAGTGATAAAACCCTTAAGCAAAGTGCTATCAACCGCTTCCTGAATTCAAAGAATTGGGGCATTTTTGATAAAAAAGGAACACAGTTAAAGGAATTATCAAAACCAGGCCAAGTAACAGTACTGGATGTTAGTTGTTATGCCACAGCAGAAGGAGGTTGGGAGATCAAGTCTCTGGTAATAGGATTGGTCGCACAGAGATTGTTTATTGAGAGGATGATTGCCAGAAGAAACGAAGAATTTGAGTCAGTCCATGATGCACTCCATTATTTCAGTGAGGAACAGTCAAGAAAACAGGAAATGCCTCTTGTCTGGCTAGTGATAGATGAGGCTCATGAATTCCTGCCTGTCAAAGGGAAGACCGTAGCAACGGACCCCTTGGTAACAATTTTAAGAGAAGGAAGGCAGCCCGGTATTTCACTTGTACTGGCAACACAGCAGCCAGGGAAGATTCATACTGATGTTATGACACAGGCGGACACCATTATAAGCCATAGGATAACAGCCAAGCTTGATACTGATGCTCTTGGAACACTGATGCAGTCTTATATGAGAGAAGGGCTGGACAGGTTTATAGACGAGCTGCCGAGGGTTAAGGGATCTGCCATAATCCTAGATGACAATAATGAGAAGATGTATTCAATGAGAGTCAGGCCAAGATTTACATGGCATGGCGGAGAAGCACCAATGGCAGTTAAGGAAGAGAAAAGAGTCCTTGAGTTCTGATCATCTTTATGATAAATTAACCAAAGGAATAATTTTTTAATGCAAAGATAATTCAATATTCTAAGTGGCAGCAAAATGGAATTGGACTATGAAAAACTTGGGACAAAAATTGGTATAGAAATCCATCAGGAGCTCAATACAAAAAAATTGTTTTGTGACTGCGACTCTTCTATGAATGAGCAGGATATTATATGCGAGATAACAAGAAAATTGAGGGCTGTTGCTGGTGAGACCGGAGAAGTTGACCTCGCTGCACAATATGAGCATTTTAGAGACAGGACATTCATTTATCATGGCTATAAAAATGAGGCCTGCAATGTAGAGTGTGATGAAGAGCCTCCGCATCCTGTAAACCCTGATGCTCTTATCACTGCAATTGCCACTGCAAAAATGTTTAATCTTAATATACCTAACACTTTGTGTGTCATGAGAAAAACAGTCACAGACGGCAGTGCGGTTTCAGGATTCCAGAGGACCATACTTGTGGCTGCTGAATCTGAAAAGAGCTTTCTTGATACTTCTAACGGAAGGATAAAGATAAATCAACTTAATCTTGAAGAGGATTCATGCAAAATTGAAAGACGGGATGCAGACACTACTTATTATTCTCTTTCGAGACTTGGTATACCTTTGCTTGAGATTGGCACAGATCCTAGCATTAAAAACCCTGAACATGCAAAAGAGGCTGCACTTCTTATTGGCACAATGCTAAGGTCATTCAAAACAGTTAGAAGAGGTCTGGGAACAATAAGACAGGATATTAACATCAGCATTAAGGGCGGCACAAGAATAGAGGTAAAAGGATGGCAGGATATAAGAACACTGCCTAAGTTAGTTGAAAATGAAGTGCAAAGACAATATTCACTATTAGAGATTAAGAAAGAGCTCAAAAAAAGAGGAATTAGCAGGTTCAATAAAAAGACAGAGGATGTCAGCAAACTGTTTTGCCAAACAAAGAATAAGATCCTTTTGCAGATTCTTAATAATAAAGGGAGAATATACCTGCTGATTCTGCCAAGATTCAGCGGCTTGTTGAAAGGAGAATTATGCAATGGCCTGACTTTAGGAAAAGAGTTAAGCGAATATGCAAAAGCTTACGGGACTAAAGGTATAATCCATAGTGATGAAGATATAGAAAAGTACGGGCTTGTTGCTGAATTTGAAGGGATAAGAAAGAGGTTCAAACTAAGCAAGCATGACTTAATAATAATTATAGGTGAAGAGAAAAATATTGCAGAGAAAGCTGCAAATGCAGTCTATGAAAGGGCACTCTACTGCCTTAAAGGAGTACCTGAAGAAACAAGAGTACCTCACCATCATAATGCAACCACTTCTTATGCAAGACCTCTGCCAGGAGCCCATAGGCTCTATCCTGAAACAGATATCCCTAATATGAGGATAACAAAAAAATACCTAAGCTCAGTCAAATTGCCGGAATTATTGCCAATAAAGATTAAGAGACTAAGTAAGAAGTATAATATCGTGGAACACCTTATCAAGGAGGCTTTAAAACAAGGCATTGATCTAGAAGAATATGTAGATAGGTACAGCAATATCAATCCAAAGCAAATAGCCGAGGCACTTATTAATGCACCAAAAGAGGTCAAGAAGAGATTTGGCATAGATATAGATATCCAGAGCCATGCTGATGAGATATTTACCAGATTGAATAAAAAGGAGATAAGCTATGATGCTGTGAATGATATACTTGTTAAGCTTGGAAAAGGTGAAGGTGTGGATTACTCCAGGTATAGGGTTATGTCTGACAAAGAGATTGAGAAAGAAGTGAGAGAGATTGTTGAAGCAAACAAAAGCCTCCCAGTTAATGCAGTAATCGGAAAGGTTATGGCAAAGCTAAGGTCAAAGGCAGATGGCAGGAAGATTGTAGAGCTAGTACGGAAATTCTTGCAGTAAATTGATATGCGCAACTTTTTTCGTTTTAATAAAAAAGAAAAATTATTAAAACCTCTGAGTTTTCAGAAAGCTTAGGATATCTTTATAAATGTATTATAACTCCTCAGAGGTGCAAAATGGCTCTAACAAAATTGGTGAGTGTCGGCTCATTGAAAAAAGGCAGTTATGTTGTTTTAGAAGGTGCTGCATGTATTGTACAAGATACGCAGACATCTAGGCCTGGTAAACACGGACACGCAAAAACCAGACTTGTTGCTGTTGGAATAATTGACAGTAAGAAAAGAGATGTTGTTATGCCCGGCCATGATCAGGTTGAGGTGCCTATTATTGAGAAAAAGAACGCCCAAGTACTTTCTGTGCAAGGAGATATGGCAAATGTAATGGACATGGGCTCCTATGAAACATTTGACCTTAAAATTCCAGAAGAACTTAAGGCTCAGGCGAGTCCGGGAGTTGCTGTGCTGTATTGGGAAATACTTAATGATAGGGTAATGAAACAAGTGAAGAAAGAGTGATTATGATGATTTGCTATATTAATATCCGGGTTTTCAAATTAACACAGACAGACAATAGAGGTGTTTCTAATGGTTAAGTTCCCTGAAGCAGACAAAAGGCTTTTTAAAAACATTTTTGTCTGCAAAAAATGTAAGACAAAGATAAAGGCACAGCCACTGAAAGTCCTGGCAGATAAGATTACATGCAAGAAATGCGGCAGACATGTCTTCAGGCCACTAAGAAAAAAATGAGTCTTTTACTGTTCAACTCAGTTATCCCAAAGATATCCGCTATCCTTTTTGAGTATAAATGGGTTATACTTTTCTATTCTCTAATTGTAATATGGATTTACAATAATAGGAAAAAATTTGAATTCCAGGCCAAGATTATTGCACTTTATAAGACTAAAATAGGAATCAAATTCATTGAAAAAATAGGCTCAAAGTATAGAGAATTAATTAGGCTAATTGGATATATCGGGGTAGGATTCGCTGTGTTTGGCATGTTCTTTGTCTCATATACTCTGGTTCAAGCATTCTACGATTTGATTTTTAGGCCGGAGCTTCCTCCTGCCTTTGGATTGGTCATACCTGGAGTCAAAATCCCGGGCGCACCCATATTTGTTCCCTTTTGGTTTGGCATAATCTCCTTGTTTATTGTTACATTAGTACATGAGTTTTCACACGGAATTGTGGCCAAGGCTTATAATCTTGATATCAAGTCAACTGGGATTGCATTCTTCGGACCACTTATTGGTGCGTTTGTTGAACCAGAAGAGGAGCAACTAAAAAATGAGAAGGACATTGTTCAATATTCCATTTTCTCTGCGGGCCCTATATCCAATATTCTGCTTGGAGTGCTTGTTGTTGTTATTCTCACAATTGTTCTAAATCCCCTATTAAATTCTATGATTGTTCCAATAGGTTATTCATTTGATAATCTGAATGCAAGCTACCCCGCATACCAGGCAGGTGTAACAAGCGATACTCTTTATAATATTGTCAACTCAAAAAAGGTTGATAGTGCAGAAGAATTTATGTACGAAATAGAGCTCCTTAGAGTGAATGAGACAGTTATGATTGGGAATGAGAATGTGACATATAGTTTTCTGGCAGCACCTCATCCCGATGACCAAAGAAAAGGGTTTCTTGGGGTGTATGGAGTAAATACAGAATATAGGATACTGGATAAACCATTAATAAGATTCTTTTACCCCATACTAGAATGGATATCAGAGCTTCTAAAGTGGATATTTATGTTAAGCATGGGCATCGGCCTTGCTAATCTGCTTCCTCTCGGCCCTGTTGATGGCGGGAGAATTCTGCAGGTGGCGCTTAGAAAACTGAAAGGAGATAATAAAAAAGGCGATGATCTCTGGAAAAAGATAAGTTTTATTGCGCTCTTTTTCATATTGGCAGCTGTTTTTGTGCCCCTATTGAAAAATATTATAATGGCTGTCTTGGATATGCTGATAAGATTTAAATAATTTCTGTGTTTCCTTGTTGAGATGATTAATGTTATTCTTGTCATGTCAGAAAACTCAGCTAATATTGGCTCAATTGCCAGAGTCATGGCCAATTTTGATCTTAACACATTAATCCTTATTGCACCAAAAGCAGATCATTTAAGTGAAGAAGCCCGCAGCCTGGCAAAGCATGCACAGCATATACTGGATAATGCAGAGGTGCATGGATATGATTATTTTAGGAAGATTAAAAAGAGGTTTGATTATGTCATAGGCACTACTTCTGTTCTTGGAACAGATTATAATTTAAGAAGGCTCCCTCTTACACCGGAGCAGGCGGTTCAAAAGATAGATTTTAACAAAAAGATTGCGCTTGTTTTTGGGAGGGACGGCTCTGGCTTAAGGAATGAGGAGCTGGAGCTTTGCGATTTTATTGTCACAATTCCCGCTTCAAAAAAATATCCATGCCTTAATATAAGCCATTCTGCTTCCATAATTTTATATGAGGTCTACAAGAAAAGAGGAGCGAGTAAAGTAAATGAGCATATTGCATTAGCAAGCAGAAGGGAGAGAGAGATAATCATGAAAAAACTGAATAATATTCTGGACAAGATAGACTTTGCCACACCTGAGAAAAAGGAAACACAGAGATTGGCATGGAAAAATCTTTTTGAGAAGTCTGTCCTTACAAAAAGAGAGGCATTTGCTGTTATTGGCTTGCTTAGGAAATTGGAGAGAAAGTAGTATAATTATTGAATTTTAGTTAAGCACTTTCAAAATCTTTTAATATCAGAAATTTTTACTAAGAATAATGAAACTCTTGTTATTTGTTGATGTTCACGGGGATGTGTCAGCGCTGGCAAGATTAAAGCAGCTGTCAAATAAAGTTGATTTGGTAGTATGTGCAGGGGACATTTCTCAGATGGAGCACAATCTATCTGAGCTGCTTAATGAGTTGAATGAGTTTCATGTACCTGTCCTGATTATCCACGGTAACCATGAAGATGCCGAAGGATTAAAGGAGGCTTGCTCTGTTTTTAAAAACCTTATATTTCTCCACAAGGGGGCCCATCATTTTTATAAATATGTTTTCCTAGGCTACGGCGGCGGCGGTTTTGCCCAGACAGACCAAGAGTTTAAGCAAGTTGCTGAGAAGTTTTTTTTGAATGAGTTAAAAGGAAAAGAGAAGGTTATTCTTATTGTGCATGCCCCGCCTTATAAGACAAAGCTTGACAAGATAGGCGGAGAATACAGGGGAAATAAGAGTGTAAGAGAGTTTATTGACAATGTGCAACCTACTTTGGTTGTGTGCGGACACCTGCATGAGAACGCTGGAAAAGAGGATAAATTAGGTAAGACATTTATTATTAATCCCGGAAAAAAAGGGGTTATAGTTGATGTTTAGCTTGTTCTCACTGGAAAAAAATAAAAATAAGGAAATTATCTTGTTGGTACATGGATGGTTCAATTGAAACAGTTATGCAAGATGATTCTATTTCCCTGATGAGGGCAGATAATGGGCCAGCTCTTGATGAACGAATACAAGGATTTCTTGGACAGGAAGTTACATTTTTAGGAGAAAGAATCACTTATGGTAATATTATTGCCAACATTATTTCTTTGGTTATCAGGCCTTTGGTGGGTGCTCATGCCTCTGAGAGGTATAAAGATAACCCAGAAGCACTTGCTTTGATACATGCTGGTCTCATAGCCTCAGATGTTTTTGATGGATGGTTTGCAAGGAAATATGGTAATTCAGCAAGCAAGCTTGGTGAGTGGGCAGATATAATTGGTGACCACTTATATGAGATAGGGGTATTTGGGATGTATGCTAAACAAGGTAAAATCCCTTCATGGGTTCCGTTTTTCTATGTTTGTAAGGACACAGTAACAGATGTTAGAAGATATATGAGACAAAAAAGAGAAAAGACAGGTACAATTCTAAGTTCAGGCAGAACTGATTACAGGTGGGAAAGAGCTGGATATGCTTTAGCTAAATTATTGGCAATAGCAACTGCTGGCTCCAGAGCGCCAAAATGGTTAAAGCGAACAGTGTTATATAGCACAATAGCATGGGGAGCTTATCGAGCTATAAGAAATATCGGCAATATTGATCCTCCAGCAAGGTTTTATAGTGGCATGCAAGACCTGTATGATCAAGCAAGCCAAATAGCTGAAGGGTTTCTAGAGTACCTCAAATCACTTCCCCAAAAAAATCATCTGCAGTATATTGAATTAGATATGCATAGAGCCGCTGGTTAGTCAAACTTCATTATCCTATCTTCTCTATTTTCCTTCATCAAAAGAACGACTCTGCTCTCTTCTTTCTCATCAACAATTTTATAATCAGATTTATCTGCTATCTTTTCCGCAAATTCCCTTACTTCTTTGTGGGATGGCATATTCCCTTCTTTAAGTCGTTTTCTTGAGGAGCCCACCCACACATAGCCTTTTACTTCGACAAACATAGGTTCTGCAAGATTAACCAATTCTGCATATTTCTCAGGCAAAATCATATTAATGTTATTTAACATAGTAATTCTCATTGTGGTTCTTGTTCTATGCTTAAATTTCTTCATTAACTCCAAACAATTAATACTTCTTTCCCAACCCTCTTTAAATAGTGGTTTGTCAATAATATTGAATAAATCCTTATTTGGTGCATCTATTGATAGGTATAGTTGAGTTGGCATCTCCATCTTTCCAAGAATCTCCGGATGCTGTCCTCTTGTAACCAAAAAGGTTGTTTTTCCCAGCTTATGCAATTTTTTAATAAGCCCGTTTATTTTTGGGTATAGCATGCTCTCCCCAACCAGTGAGAGTGCAAAATGCATCGGCTCCATTGCCTCTTTTAATTTTTTTCTATTAACCTTATCATTTCCTCCGAAACCAGTCAATAGCTTTCTTTGAGCAGCAATACTTTTTTCTATGATTTCATCAGGCTCATCAAATTTCTCCCATCGCCAATATGTTGACAGTGGCGTAGATGAATCTCGCCAGCAAAATAAGCATGAGTTTGAGCACGCCAAGCATGAAGTCATCTGACAGCATCTGTGGCATTTTATGCCATAAAATTTTTCTTTATAACAGAAGTTTTTATCCAAGAGTGACTTTTTTGTCCATTCACAGATTTTAACAGCACTATGACTGCCGACTAATCTATAACCTTGTTTTTCAAGTTTTACAGTTTGCTCTTGCGAAATCATAAGTGAGGAGAAACTTAAGGGATATAAATAATTATTTGGCCTTTTTAGTTAAACCATTGTAAAAGCCAAGCAGATAATCCATTAAATATTCAAGATCTTTCCTACTAAATTGGAACCCAGATACTTTCATGAGGAGATACTGCTTGCCATATGGCCTTTCAATATATCTAATTGTGATTAATCTGAATTTCTTTAGCTTCTTCTTTATTTTATAGGATTGTTGGAAATCATGTTTTTTGTCCAAAATTAGTTTAATATATGTTCTTAATATACCTGGATCATCTCCTGCTTCCTTGTCCCGATAATGTATTTCCCATTTGATATTTTTATGGCAGCCTTCAATTCTTGGCTCATCAAATATATAGGTAATTAGGTTAAAATTAAGCAATTCTGCCACTTCGAATATTTTATTATAGAGAAAAATACGGAATAAAAGGACAATTATTAGTATAAAGTATATGAAAAAGATTGCTCTGCTAATATAGACATTGAGATATGGAGAGACTAAGAGCACGACAAAAATGACTATTGATGACAATGAATAAATGCACAGATAAAAATTATTTTTTGTATTCATATTGGATTCTGATATATTTTTTATAAATTATATGCCTTAAATATTTTTGCTATTTTAGGATAATATTTAGTATAGGACCTAAAAATAGGAGATACATAAATGTAAACATAACACTAGTCATTGATTTTGATATAACCTGGAAAGGGTCATCTGGCAGAATTGTTGTCCTGACAATAAAGTAGCCCACTGAATAAAATATGCTCGCCATATTTCCATAAAACATCAAACTAAACTTGCTGAATATTAAATGGGATAAGATAGGACAGAGATGGTATAACAAATAATTGGCAAAACTTCCTGGCGAAAAGATGCCTGAAACAAAGTCAGCAAAGAATACTGTTATGAAAAGGAATAGGAAGAGATATTTGATGCCGAAGTATCTAGTTATAATAATAGCTGAGAACAAGAGGGGGTCAAGCACAACCATTTTTAAGCCCATCTGGCCTCTGATCATCTTACCTGCAAAAGTAGCAATAATGAATAGACCCATGAAAAAGAAGATTTTATTGATAATGATGAATACAGCGCTCACAACCAAAAAGACAAGCAGCAATCGGATTTTCGAAGCATCAAGCCTAAATTTACTCTTCCTTTTTTGTTTTTGTTTCGGCAACATACAAGTGATTAAATAAACAATGTTTTTTATATAAATATATCGGATTTTTGGTTTTTAATCCATATGGCCAGTTCTTAACCTATTTTCATAATATTTATATAACTGAACCTTCTTAGAAAGTGATATGAAAAAGAATGTAATTCTGTTTTATATTATCCTCGTGTTCACTATCCTAATAACTGTTCAAAATGTGTTTGTATTTATCAAAATCAATGCTATTGCCAAGGAGAGGATAACTGGCAAGATAGCCTATGGTGAGGTTGCATTATGCTACAACCAACCGCCTGTTCTTAATAACACATGCAATATGAGCGTCCTCCAAAATGAAACATATTACTGCCAAGTAAATGCGTCAGATCCTGATGGAAATGATATGAGTTTCATCTCGTTTTTTATTACTAATATTACGCTTTTCAATATCTCTTCTAGCGGAGTTATCAATTACTCACCAAATTACTCACATATTGGAAACCATACTTTTGGTGTTACTGTTATTGATCTCCCGGAGTGCGGACCTCTCTCTGATTATGAACAGTATACACTGGAAGTCATTAGCACAAATGATCCTCCAATATTATTAATGCCTATACCTAATCAAACATGGGACTATGGCACAAGCATAACTCCATTTGACCTTGACACCTATTTTTGGGATCCTGACGGAGACCCAATAACATACACATGGACATTGCCTACCAGCATCTCTGTTTCAATTGATGCAAATAATGAAATCACATTTATTCCTGACAGCGGATGGTCTGGAGTAACATACATTACTTTCTTGGCTCATGATCCTTTTGGATTAAACACAAGCAGCAATCTTGTTCGGCTGACAGTAAGAGCACCACCAAGCCAACCTCAACAACCGTCTGGCGGGGGAGGGGGAGGAGGAGGAGGATCTTCTCTTCCAAAATGCATCCCGCAGTGGTACTGCAGTGAATGGAGCAGATGTCATCCCGAGGGGTTCAGGTACAGGGAATGCGTTGATTTAAACAACTGCAGCAGCCTATTGAACAAGCCCGAGACTAATGAGAGCTGTGAATTTATCTCTACGTGCTATGACGGATTCAAAGGACCAGACGAAGAAGGCATTGACTGCGGAGGCCCGTGTCCTCCCTGCGGCACATGCTATGACGGGATTTGTAATAATAATGAAGATTGCACAAAAGGATTAACTGATATGCCTGACTGCGGAGGCCCATGTCAAGCGTGCGAGGAAGAGCTTGCTAAAAAGATTAATGTAACTGGCAAAGCTATTGAAAGACCCGCAGTGATTGAAAAGGCATATCCTTTTTTGACAAGGATTTTATTGTTTATATTGATCATGCTGCTATTGGTATTCACAGTGTACCAAATCTCACCTGAGATAAAAAGAATTTATGGTGTATTAAAAAAGAGGAAAAAGAAGGTTGTTCTTGAAGAGAAATATGAAGCCAGCATTCTAGAACGCTTGGCCAGGCTTGAACACAAGATACCACATTACTCTGTCTCAAATCTGTTATCTGAGTTTTCCACAATCTCAAGAGAATATTTTAAGGATTTGTTTAGCCTAGAAGTGGAATTTACATATGAAGAGCTCATCAATGAGATTAAGCAGAGGAAAGTGGACAAAGAACTTAAAAAAGTCCTGATTGGTTTCTTCAAAAGATCCACGGAAATGGAGTACAGCGGCATCAGTATCTCAAAATTAGAGTTCCAGGCAATGATAAATGAATTCAGGGAGATTATATATTTAACAAGCACTCATGAAAAAGAAGAGAAAAGAGAGAGCGAACTTGTAATTAAGCCAAGAACGCAACTTGATAATCTTTTTTTCAAGATATCACAGGCAGAGAGAAAGTTGAGGAATAAGCAACTTACCGAGTCTAAAAAAATCTATTTAGAGCTCATAGAAGACTTTAAGAAACTAAGTCCAGCACAGAAACGCAGAGTAAGTGATTTTGTTAACAGACTCTACGAGGAATTAAGTTTAGCTCTTAAACAAGAAAAGATTAAATGAACTGGTTCTAAACCATATCACTAGTTCTCAGGCAAAAATATAAATATAACTTAGTTAATTTATATACATTATAGAACTTAGTTAACTTAGATAACTTAGTAAAATGACTAATATCAACATTGAGATACCTGATGAACTTCACAAGAAGGTGAAGATTAGGTGTGCTGTCGATGAGACTACAGTAAAGGATTTTGTAATAAAGGCTATAGAAAACCAGGTTGAAGAGCCAAAACCACCTAAAAAAGCTAAGTAGGTATGACTGGAGATGGGAGGCGGCACACCAGATGGAATAATTAGAAAAATAAAAATGAACAAAAAAAGATTGATTTTGAGCATTGGGTATATACTAATGGTCCTTGTTATTTACCAAAACCTGAGTCTGTCTTACACATTGCAGGATATTGATTTATCTCCAAATAATGCTACCACCACAGATAATCTAATCTGCACCTGGACTCTGAGCGGGAGCGCCATGGTAAATGTGAGCTGGTATAATAACTCAGTTCTCCATGCAACAATCGAAGATGCCTCAAACCCCCAGATACTTAGCTATACACAAACAAAAAGAGGGCAGACTTGGAACTGTACTGTGAGAGCAGGCAATGCTACAAATGTTACAGTATTGAGCGACACTGTGACTATAAAGAATGCTTTGCCAAGCGCGCCTAATGCATCTAACTTTACATTAATAGAAGACCAGGTTTTCAACACAACACTTAATTCAACTGACCCTGACGGGGATCCTATTACCTATTTTTATGAATCAAGTACAATAACCTTAGACACCTTTACCAGCAATACTGGATATCTTAATTGGCTACCAGAGCAGAGTGATGTCGGATTGCATAATATCAGTTTCTATGCAAAGGATAATCAGGAGCTTACTCTTGTCGGCATCCAGGTCATATGGAATGTTACGTATGTTAATGACATGCCCTATTTCAACCCAAGTTTATCAAAGCAAACAATAAACGAAGGTGAGCCCTTAACATATCTGGTAACCGGCGCAGACGAGGAGAATACAACAGGTCCATTAAACTTCACGATAAATTCTACTTTTAACCCTGAACAATTGAATTTTACAGCCAGCAATGGATATCAGATTACTATTCATTTTATTAACAGCAGGAATTCAAATTACAGCGACAGAGGCAACCATACTGTCACTGTGAAATTATGCGATCCAGATAACAGCACACTGTGTGTTTCTGAGAATTTTGAACTGGAGGTTATACCAGTTAACCAGCCGCCAGTACTAGAGTTGATAGGCAACTATTCAGGAAACCAGACTGAAAATTTTACTGTTTATGTAAATGCAACAGACCTCGACACTCAGGACATACTTACTTTTTCAATAAGCGGGTTGGATTGTCCAGTGCTTGACCCATGGAGTATTACTACACTTAACAACAGTTACAATGCTACAGGCATTATTAATATAACACCTCTGAACAATAGCCATGTTGCTTGCAGATATGTTAGAGTCACTGTAAGTGACGCCTACAGTTCTGATTATCAGGACGTATTTTTTAATATTACAAATGTGAATGACCCCCCTATAATAAATAAGGAAAGCTACTATTCAGAGAATTCGCATAACAATTACAATATCTCGGCGCTAATTGGCTATGTGGGGATGGAATTCAGATACAGGGTAAATGGCTCTGATATTGACAATCTTACTTACGAGGGAGAGAACCTCACTTTTGAAAGCAATGCAACCAGCTGTGTAGACTGCCCTAATTTTGTAATAAATTCAACAACAGGCCTTATTTCTTTTACACCAAATAGTTCATATATTGGAAATTTCAGTTATGAAGTCAATCTAAGTGATGACCAGGGTCTTTATGACACTGAGATTTTAAGAATGACCATATACAACAACACAGCACCATATTTCAATGAAACCCTCACTAATTATACAGCATTTGAGGACCAGCAATTCCTACTAAAAATCAATGCCAGTGATAATGACGGCAATTTTTGGAGGTTCACTGACAATAGCACATTGTTTATAATAGACCCTGACACAGGCCAGATTGATTTTACTCCAGCTTGCAGTGATATTGGTAATTACAGCATAAACATCACTATTACCGATACTGCCGGAGCCTATAATTCATCTGTTTTTACTTTATTTGTTAACAATACGCCGGATGCGCCGATGCTGCCTTTTGTATATCCCTCATCTGCTATGCAGTCCAGGCTATTTTATCTTGACATTGGCTACTCAACTACTGACGAAGACATCAGCTGCAAGCCTTATAATGATAGTCTGTTCTTCAACTCAACTTTCATAGAAGGGGATGAGCTTTTCAATATTAGCAGCGACGGATTGATTAATTTTACACCAGAGCTAGGCCAGAACGGCACCTATAGGATAAATATAAGCGTCATGGATAGTTTTGGCCTTAATGACTCTCTCATTTTGAACTTGACTGTGTATAATAACAGCCTTGCTCCTGTGATGTACAACCTGACAGCAGCAAATAGCAGCAACCTAAGCCAATGGAGGCCCCTAATTGATTTCCCAAATAATATGACTATTATAAATATAACCGAGAATACTACAATAATATTCAACCACACAACCATTGACCCAGAAAGTGATCCATTAGTGTATTTCTGGCTCTTGGACGATGTTGAAATTTCAAGGAACCATACCTTGAGCTACTATTTTGATTTTAACTCTTCTGGTGATTATGCACTCGATCTTTATGTAAATGATAATGTGTCAGACATATTGGCAAATAATATCTCCTTCAGATGGCTGATAACCGTAAACCAAGTTAACCGGCCCCCTGTTCTAGTAAATGCTCTGCCAAATCAGACGTATGGATTAACAATAATGGGCATTACAAGAAGAGTAGATTACTTGACTGGACCAGATCCTGATTATCCAAGGTTCTATGATCCTGATAATGACACGCTTAATTATAGTTCCACCTCAACTTCTTATGTCACAATTGTCTTTGAGGGCAATGATGCAATATTTACTCCTATCTCAACAGGCCTTGAGTATGTAGTCATCACAGCATCAGACGGAGAGTATTCTGCAGAGAGTAATAATGTTACTATCAATGTCTCTTATACAGAACAGGAACAGCCTATCCCCCAAACCAGGACCAAGACCAAGACAAAAACAGTGCTGCAGAAGATAATAGAAGAGAAAGAGAAGGAAAAACCGATTTACTTGGATATTATTGTTCCTGAACCAATAACTCTCTACAGGAATAATACAATAAGGGCGCCAATAATTTTGGTGAATAATGCAAATGATACACTTGGAGGAATTAAGCTATCTGCTGAGACCAATATATCAACAGTCGATGTCATGTTCTCCACAGATTATTTCGGAACACTTGTGCCTGGACAGCAGGTAACAACAGATATGATAATTACCTCATACAAAACATTCAATCATTATGAAATTGTTATCTGGGCAAATATTACGGAGCCAAATTTTAGGGATAATGCCGTTGTGTATGTAAATTCTATAGAAAAAACAAAAGGAAATCAGTCAGTGGCAAGTACGAAAATAACTTTTGCCAACGATCTTCTTGCAAGCAATCCTGAATGCCTTGAACTTAATGAGTTCCTTAACAGAGCCATGGACAGAATGGAGGCCGGGGATTATGAGTCAGCTGCCAAAATAGTTGATTCTGTAATACAAGGCTGCAAGTATTTGGTCAGCCAGACACAATTAAGAAAAGAGAAACCAACAGGAGCAGTAATCTTTTCAGAGCTGAAAGAATATGCTAATATGAACACACTACTTATTGCAGTAATCGTACTTATTGTAACAATAATGCTAGTCACAATTCTGAAAAAAAAGAAAAAAACAAAGAAGAAATGAGCAAAAAGTTATTACTGATTTTGGTAAGCATTATCCTGGTTTATTCTGTAAATGCCGCAACTTACTATTGTGATAGTTGTTCTAATTGTTCAGCGCAGATACAGGTATCAAGTGGGGGTGATGTTGTTGTTTTGAATCAATCTATTTATAATCAAGTCGGAAATTGCATTAGTTTCAATGGGATGGATGATATTACACTTGATTGCGGAGGTAATATCATTGAAGGAGACGGAGACAGTAGTGGATATGGGATTTGGTTAAATGACTCAAATGGTGGCTCAAATAACAGCATAATAATGAACTGCCCTAACATAAGTAGATTCAATAGTGGTATTTACATTAAGTGGCCTAGTTCAAACAACACTCTAATAGATATAACAACAATTAATAACAGCAACTCAGGAATCTATCTCTACTGGAGCTCGAAGAACAAATTCTTAAATATAACCGCCCGTGCTAATGGCAGGGGTATCCATTTTGAATCTAGCTCAAACAATACTTTCACGAATCTTACTGTTAGAGAAAATTATTTTGGTTTTGTATTTACCGCGAGGTCTCAAAATAACACCATTAAAAACTCTATAATAAGTAATAATGAGTGCGGAATTAATATGATGGCGATAATGACTTACTATCCAATAAAGAACTTAATCTATAATAATTATTTCTCCAATAACTCACTTTATAATGCCTATATAGATTCCAATGTGGTGGGTCAAAATTACTTCAATGCAACTCTGGATTGTTTATCTGACTCAAATATAATAGGCGGTTACTGTGTAGGTGGGAATTATTGGTCCAATTCAACAGGTGATTTTTCTAATACCTGCATAGATGCTACTGGAGATGGTATCTGTGACTCTTTATATAATCTATCACACGGGACAGTAATAGCATATGATTACCTTCCTTTAACTGATGTCACTCCAGGAATACCTTGCTATGATTGCAGCAATTGTTCTGCTGAGATACAGGCTGCTTCTGCTGGGCAAATCATAAGGCTGAATAATTCGATTTATGATCATGATGGTACTTGCATTGACTTCAATGGTGCGGATAATATTACACTTGACTGCGATTGGAATAGGATCGAAGGAGATGGAGACAGTACTGGATCAGGAATTTATTTAAGCAATGCAAATGGCGGCTCCAATAATAACACAATAAAAAACTGTGCTTATATAGGATTATTCCAAGGAGGAGTTTATTTGAAATCAAGTAGTGGAAATGCAATAGAAAATCTCACATCAAGTGATAATTCCAATCTGGGACTGGACTTTTCAGGCAGTTCCAATAACACATTTACCAATATTAATTTAAGCAATAATGGAGTAGATGGTATCCAGCTTTCAACTTCATCAAACTATAATTTTTTCAATAATTCTAGGATTAGTAATAGTTCGTCTGCAGGGATTTTATTGGGGAGTCCCTTTAATATTTTTAAGAATACTAATATTTACAAAGAGAGTAGACAAACTGGATTAATTATTAGTAGTTTCTCAAATCAAACATATAACGTTCAGGATATTGATACCTCAAACTTGATTAATAATAAACCGATTCAGTACTATGATGGCACTTATAGAGCATGTCCAAATAATCAGATTCTTGATTTTAATACCTCTTCTTCATTTATTTTCTTTCTTGGTTGTGAGAATGTTACAGTAAATAATACTTATGCTGCAGATAGCCTTCAGTTTTATGCAACTAATAATTCTAAAATTTACAACTCAAGGATTCAGGATTCATATTATGGGCTTATTCTTTATTATAGTTACCAAAATCATTTATTTAATATTACAGCAACTAACCACAAACTCATAGGTGTAGGGCTTGTTTCTTCATCAAATAATAATTTTTCAGAGATAAATGTATCTCATAATAATCTTTATGGATTATACTTCCAGTCCAGCCCAAACAATGTAGTCACTGACAGCAGCATTTGCTATAACGGTGATGCACTTTATGACGATTCCTCAAACATAATTCAGAACAACACCTTCTGCGTTGATGAGTTAGCACCCTCAAGTTCTTGGTACAGCTCTGTTTCTCAATTCCGTTTCAATGTCTCCAACCCCTTGTACAGTTCAAACTGCACTCTTTATGTTGACGGATCAGAAGCAGGCAATGCAACATCTGTGACACAGCATATTTCAACAAACGTAAGCTACACTGTTTCTGGTTCAGGTGCTCACAACTGGAATGTCTATTGCAATGACAGCTATGGCAATTACGCAAACTCAAGCCTATTTTATTTTAACATTAAAAAAGACAATGCTGCTGATTGTTCTTTTGATTATGAATGCATTAATGGATACTGTGTACACAACCACTGTAGGTCTGATGTATTTTATTGCGGAGATAGCTACTGTGATTCATATGAGAGCTGCACTTCTTGTGAAGATGATTGTGGAAAGTGCAGGAGTTCATCAAGACCTTCAAGTTCATTAACAACTCCACCTAATCAAAAAACTATGACATTCAATGAATTGCTCCCTCAAAAAGAAACAAAGTTTACTATCACAGATGAATCTTATTGTGTGAATGAAATTAAAGTAAAAGTAAAAAATAAAGCTAATGACGTCAAAATTAAAGTCACTAAAATTGATACTATTCCTAAAACTATACCTCAACTAAGCAAACAATCTTGCTGTATTTCTGAAATTGAAATTGAAAATATAGAAAACAATGACCTTGAATCAGCAACTATCAAGTTCCCTGTTGAGAAGAAGTGGATAAGTAACAATAACCTAGACAAAGAAACTGTCAAATTAAACAGATATTCAACCCAATGGGAAGAACTGGAAACTAATTATGTCAACGAAGATAATTTAAATTACTATTTTGAATCAGTAACACCTGGCTTCTCAATCTTCGCTGTGACTGCTGATGAAGTTGAGAAGCAAGTAGAAGAACTTCCTGAGATAGAGGAAATGCCTGTGGAAGATGTACATGTAAAGCCAGAACCAGAGCCTATTCAACCAGATACAAAAGGGGATGTTATAGAAGAGTACCAAAAACCTTGGCTAAACTGGATCATCTTGGCAATCTGCCTAGTTATCGTCTTAGTTGTTGCAGGACTCATGCTCCTGTCTCCGACTAAACAAAAGAAGAAAAATAACAATTAATTTGAGATAAGAATTGTTTACTTTTATTAACATTTGTTTACTAAAATAAACAGAAAAGTATATAAGTAAGTGTTTATTATTGTAAACATATGTTCACTTTTGATAACACACAAAGAACATTAACTTTGTTTCTCGAGAATCCTTCAACAGAGTTTCATCTTAGGGAGATAGCAAGAAAAATGGGTTTATCTCCTGCAGGCACTTTAAAAATCTTGAAAAGGTTAACTAGTGCAGATCTAGTCAAAAAAGAAAAAACAATAATAACAGATAATTATCGAGCAAACCTTGAAAGCTTAGAATATCAGTCTCTTAAAAAGGCTTATAATCTCTACCTCATAAACTCTTCAGGCCTAGTTGAATTCTTAGATAAGAACTGTTCCCATCAGGCAATAGTCTTGTTTGGCAGTTTTGCCAGGGGAGATAATACTTCAAAATCAGATATTGATATTGCAGTCCTTAATTCAAAACACACTAATTTAGATTTGAAGAAATATCAGCAAAAGCTAGGACATAAGATAAATGTCCAGTTTATTGATTTCAAAAAGGCGAATCCAGAATTTAAGAATAATCTAGTCAATGGGATTACACTTAAAGGATTTGTAGAGGTGTTTTAATGCTAGAAAGTTTTAATTTTTACCTAAAAAGAGGAAAGGTCGTAAAACAGAATATATCTCCGGCTACAGTTAAATCTCTTTTTGTAAAAGCAGAGAAAAGGCTTGATTATATTAAAAGGCAGAAGATAAATGAACAGAACACTGACTTTATTTTTGAAGATGTTTACGAAGCAATGAGAGAAGCAGCTCAATCGCTGCTTGCAAAGGCAGGCTACAAGCCATATTCACATGAAGCCTTAATTGCCTTTATCAAAGAAAAATACCCGCAGTTTAATCCAAGGGAGATTGAAAAGTTTGATGAATATAGAAAAACAAGAAACCAGCTAGTGTATTATGCTGAATCAACATCAGTTGAAAAAACAAAAGAAGCATTAGAATTGCTTGAAAAGATCTTAGCAAAAATTGAGGCAATTTTAAAAGAAGATAGAAAATGAAAAAAGTGGTGTTGATATTTTTATGCATTGTCCTTGCTTATTCTGTCTCCGCAGCCACCTACTACTGCGACAGCTGTTCTAACTGCTCATCAACCATTCAAGTTGTTTCTGGAGGGGATATTGTTGTTTTGAATCAGAGCATTTCTGCTAGTGGAAATTGCATTCAGTTCAACGGTAAGGATAATGTAACGTTTGATTGTGGAATGAATTCTATTGTAGGAGATAATTCTGGAGGAGCAATCTACTTAAGTAATGCAGGTGGTGGTTCAAATAACAACACAATAAAAAACTGTCCTAATATTAATTCTTTTTATTATGGGGTTGTTATGATTTACTGCCAAGACAATGTGTTTAGAAATATTAGCATATATAAAGATAATCAAAAAGCAGGTTTAGTTACTTATTATTCATCTTATTCAAATCTAGGCAATGATATTGATACATCAAATACAATAAATGGTAAACCAATTTATTATTATGATGGTGTCCATTCACCTTGCCCAAATAACCAGATAATTGAGTTTGGGAATAATGTTTCATTTGTAGGTTTATTCGGATGTAATAATGTAACAATCCAAAATACCAACCTTACTGATATGCTAGAACTGTATTATACTAATTCATCAACAATATCAAATGTAAGTATACTTAATTCAAATATGGGTATTTATCATAAATACGGTTATTACAATAGTTTTTATGATATTACAACAAATAATAATTTTTATGGCTTCTGGGGGGATTACATCTATTGGAGTAATTATTCAAATATTACTTCAAACAACAATGGGAATACTGGTATGCTCCTTCAATTCGGTTCTTATAACCAAATAAAAAATCTTGTATCAATGAATAATTCAGAGGATGGCCTTAGTTTATGGGCTGATTCTAATGATGAAGTTATTAATTCTGCCTTAGTGAGTAATAGTGGCTATGGTTTAAAAATTGGACATGATGCTGATAACAATACTATTATCAATTCCACAATAAAAGAGAACTCTCCTGCAGGTTTGTTTTTTGATAAGTCAGATGCTAATCTTCCGGAATATAATCTGATTTATAACAATTTTTTAAATAATTCTGTCAATGTTCAGATTGATAAAGGAATCACAGGCGACAATTACTTCAACACAACATTAGATTGCACAAGCACAAACATCATTGGCGGCAACTGCATTGGCGGCAATTATTATGCAACGCCTTCCGGAACCGGCTTTTCAGAGACCTGCATTGATTCTACAGGAGACGGAATTTGCGATTCTACTTACAACTTATCAAATTCAGATTCTTATGCTTATGATTATTATGCTTTGACAGAAGTAACTCCTGGAATTCCTTGCTATAATTGCAGCAATTGCTCAGCACAGATACAGGCTGCTTCTGCTGGAGAGATCATAAGGTTGAATAATTCGATTTATGGGGCCACTGGAAGTTACTGTATTGACTTTAATGGGAAAGATGAGATAATCTTTGATTGTGATTCAAAAACCATACATAGTGAAACCTGCCAAAACGGAATTTATTTTAACAGTGCAGGTGGAGGTTCAAATAATAATGAAGTAAAGAATTGCCCAAATATCAGCTCATTCACTTCCACCGGAGTGTCTTCCTTTTCTTCCTCAAATAATCATCTTGAGAACCTATCTGTTTATGATGCTGTTGGAAGCGGTCTTATGTTTTACAACTCAGCCAATTTTTCACTACAAAACGTTAACATAAACAAACAATCACAAGTACACGGTATTTGGATAACTGCGTATAGTAATGATGTCTCCTATTTTGTCCATGACATTGACAACACAAATACAGTTAATGATATCCCTGTAAATTACTTTGATGGTACATATCGAGCATGTCCAAATGATTCTGTAATTGATTATGGGAATAACGCATCTTATATTGGTCTTGTTGGGTGCAGTAATGTTACTCTAAGAAACATTAACCCAACTGATGCTTTGTTGTTAGCATATACGAATAATTCATTTATTGAAAATATCGCCATAAGTAATAGTGGCAGGGAACCATTTAAGATTCATTATAGTTATTATAATAATTTTAGAGATATAGTGCTTAGAAACAATGGACAATTTAGTATTTATTTATATTATGGTGCTAACAGCAATTTTACGAACATAGTGACAAGTGGACATACTTATGGGTTTTATCTATCTTATTTCTCTAACTACAATATAATAGAAAATCTCACCTCTTTAGAGAACACAAGAGGACTAAATATTGTATCAGATTCACATAATAATATAATTAGAAACTCGCATATAGTCAACAATACAGAGTATGGTGCCTACACTCTCACTGCAAATGGGAATGTTATTACTAACACAACAATCTGCTACAACACAAATGGAAATTATTTTAAGACAGCAACGAACTACATAGAAAACAATACTTTCTGCGTTGATGACCTAGCACCTTTAAGTTCATGGTATAACTCAGTCTCAGAATTCCGTTTTAATGTTTCCAATACTTTTTTTACAACAAATTGCATACTCTATGTTGATGGTTCAGAATCAGGTAATGCAACATCAATTACTCAGCACATCTCTACAAACGTAAGCTACTCAGCCACAGGTTCTGGCTCTCACAACTGGAATGTATGGTGTAATGACAGCTATGGTAATTACGCGAATTCAAGCTTGTTTTATTTCAATATTAAAAAATCTACCACAGAATCATGTACTTATGATTATGAGTGCTTAGGTGGATATTGTGTGCATGGCATTTGCAGGTCTAAAAGCTATTATTGCGGCGATAATTACTGTGATGATGGAGAAACATGCTCTTCTTGTGAAGATGACTGTGGGAGGCGCAGAAGTTCTTCTAGGCCAAGCTCTGAACCCACTAACCATATTGATACCACCTTTCATCAATTAACTCCAGGTGAAACTCGATCATTTAAGATTACTGACAAAGAGTATTGCGTTGATGAAATCAAAGTCAAGGCTAAGGAAGATACTAGCTCATTTAAGATTACAGTTACTAAGATTACTCAAAAGCCTTCTTCTATTCCTGAGTTAAGCAAAGAGTCATGCTGTTTTGTTAAGATTGATGCTGCTAATATTGATTATGATGAAGTTGAATCTATTACTGTTAGGTTCCCTATTGAGAAGAAGTGGTTAGTCGATAATAAACTTGACAAAGCAACTGTCAAATTAAATCGTTATTCAACCCAATGGGAAGAACTGGAAACTAATTACTTAAGTGAAGATGATTCCTACTTTTATTTTGAATCAGTAACACCAGGCTTCTCAATCTTCGCTGTGACTGCTGATGAAGTTGAAGAAGAAATCCCTGCTTTAGATACCACAACATCAACTATATTATCAACTGTCCAAACCACCATGCAAGAAGTTACATCAACTACAATACAAGATATTAAAGACAAAAGCAAAAATTCAGCATTTGGTTTTATTATGATGCTGATTGCTTTATTAATACTCACAGTAATCTATTTCAAATATTATAAAGAAAAGAAGAGACGCTAATCATAACCATGCTTGCCTCTCAGAGGCACAAAGGTGAAGCTTCCTAATTTTTTAATTTTTATGGTGTCTTTTTCCTTTGTTAGTTTTATCATTTCCTGCCCAAAGAAAGATTCTACTGGAGCTACAATTACTCCCTTGTCTTTTAATTGTTGAATTAATGGTTTTGGAATTTCCGGGCATCCAGCTGTAATAATAATTCTGTCATAAGGCTTTTCTTTTTGATAGCCAATAGAACCATCTTCTCCGATTATTTGCACATTTTTTATGCCAATTTTTTTCAGGTTATTGATTGCAAAATCTGCTAATTCAGACACTATTTCTATTGAGTACACCCTTCCTTTATCACCAACCAGCTTACTGAGAACTGCCGCATTGTAGCCAGAACCTGCGCCTATCTCAAGTATCTTTTGTCCTGGTTTTACCTCTAATGCTCCTAACATAAAAGCTACTGTAAACGGCTGAGATATAGTCTGTCCGTAGCCTATTGGCAGGGGATAGTTGCCGTATGCCTCCTTCATGTTCTGCTTCCTAATAAATAAATGCCTTGGCACTTCAGAGATTGCATTAAGCACAGATTCATTACTAATACCCATGCCCTTTATTTCATCTATTAGCTCCAGCAATTCATTTTTATAATCTTTCATTCTAAGAATTAATCCAAGTAAAGAGTTTTATTATATATATGCCACCTTTTTTCATAGCCGACAAGCTCAACCGCATCTATCTCATTCCAGCCTGGTGCATCAGTATCCAGGGTAAGCCTGACTGTGTCGCTTAAATACTCTGTCATATTCTCTAATTTCACTTCAAAATATCTTGGGCATTCTTTTGTCCTGCATCCTGTTCTTTCATCCTCGCATTTCCAGATTGTCTCATAAGTGTCTATATTCTTAAGCTCCACTTTTTGAACTGCGCCCGGGCCATAGGTTTCATGGATATTGACTGCTGAGACATATACTAAACAATCGTATTCAAGCTCAAGCCATTGCATACCAAGGTCCTCTTCTGCAGGTGCCCATGCATGGCTGTCATCCTTGCACTCTGTCACATCCGGCTTGCCTGTGGCAGCATAAGGTGACCAGTCATCATTTCCCTCTGCAAGTACACCCCCATATGCGCTGCTTGCTCTGGCTTTAAATGCCCATTGTCTCATTGATTCAGGAGGCACAGGGCCTTCTTCTGTTTTATTATTGCCTCCAATACCCAGTTGTGAGCATGAAGTCAGTACTATAGATAGAAGTAATGCAAAAACAATGATTCTCTTCATAATAAGTGAAAGTTAGTTTTACAATATAAAAAGTTTTCGACAATTCGCAAGACAAAATTGATTGATATATTGTCTCATAATCACAATACATAAAATATTTAAACATAATAACTTAAATATAGACTATGACTAAAAAAGAGCCTTCTTACAAAGTTGTCTCTCTATTGGATGTGAATGAGCTCCTATCTTTTGCCAAGCAGGAAGTCAAGGGGCTTGAAGATGAGATTAAAGAAGAGCAGAGAGTAGAGGAGGAATTAAAAGAATTTATCAAACATATTGAAAAGCATTCAGGCCATAAATTGAATTACATAGGCCATGAAAAAAGGTATGGAAAGCATTTAGTTAGATTCTTATTTCAGGATGGCGGCTTCTTAGAGGTTATTGTTGAAAAACCTTTGGCAATGAACGCTCACTTTTCTGATGAAGAACAGGCAAAAAAATTTGTAAGTGGTTTGAAAAAGACTCTAGAGAAGACTCTGCCTGATCATCCAGTGAAGGATATGTTTATTGATTCTATTCATATTGAAGATGGGTTTAAGGATGATGTGCTTACAGTGGATAAGTGGAGTAAGATTCATGGAATCACAATACAAAAAACACTAGTTGTAACTGTTGTAGCTGTTTTCATATTTGTCATAATCGAGCTCACTAAGGCTTATTTTGTTGAAACTGCAAGAGACGTATTGCATTTGGAATCTTTTATTATATCCATAGTCACTGCTATTATCATTGCTCTGTTTATTGAGCCGATAAGGAACAAGACAGAGCATATTGTGGGTAAGATGATAAAAGGTAAATAAACTATGTCTCTTTTAGGATATCTTGTTAAATTTATGTCTGTAGAACTGATGGAGAAATATATTAGATATAGAAGTAAGGATCCAAAAAAACTTGAAAAACAGTTGCTTAATGCGAATCCAGAATTTCTGCAGCTGTTAAGTCAAAAAAAAGCTTTATATATTTTTAATAAGGCTGTGAATGAAATTGAATTATATAAAAAATTTCTTAGAAAAAACCAGGTTGTAGTTCAAAGTATAAAAACCATTGCTGATTTTAGAAAAAAAATTCCAATTATGGACAAAGAAAATTACATAAAAGAGGCAAAAGACATTAGAGAGCTGTGCTTTAATAAAGACATTAGCAAAATAAATATTCTTTTTGAGAGCTCTGGCTATACCGGGAAACCAAGTATCTGGCCAAAGACAAAGGAAGAAGAGGAACAGGAAAAAAAATATGTTACAGTCGGTCTTGATATTATTTACAAAACCTATGACAAAAGAACTCTTTTTATTAATACTTTTGCTCTTGGAAGCTGGGTTACTGGAGTGGAATTAGCAAGAATAAGTGATGGCCACTGCACGCTTATTAACCCAGGACCAAATGAAGGGGAGGTATATGAGATTATTAAGAATTTCAGCAAAGATTTTGACCAATTTATTATAGCCGGCTATCCACCATTTATTAAAAATCTTATCGACAAAGGGGGGAGTATTATTAACTGGAAAGAACACACAATTCATTTTTTATTGGGTGCTGAAGGCATGCCTGAAGAATTGAGAGATTATATCTTTGAGCAGGTGGGAGAAAAAGCAATTGTAATGTCAGGTTATGGCGCTTCAGATATCGGAATTACTGGCATTAATGAAACCAAAGAGACTGTTTTAATTAGGAGACTAGCAAGAGATAATCCGCAATTTAACAAAGAAATTTTTAACGGTCATCATAGAAGTCTCCCGATGTTATTCCAATATGACCCATTAAGTTATTTTATAGAAGTCAATGAGAAAAATGAATTGGTCTTCACAACTATTAATATAAACATAGCAATGCCATTAATCAGGTACAATCTTAAAGACACAGGCGGTGTTATCAGTTATGACAAGATGACAGATGTTCTTAAAAGGCATAAAATTGATATTAAGTTTGAGTTCCCTTTTCCCTTTATGTATCTAATAGGGAGAAGCGACGGGGCCATTAATTTTTTTGGTTCATTAGTTTATCCCAATTTTATTAATGGTGTGATATATAAAAATAAAAAATTGAGATCAAAAACAACGAATAACTTCAAACTTAGTGTTAAATATGACAAAGAACATAAGCCAATTCTTTCAATAGATATCCAACTAAAAAAGGGAGTAAAAAAGAGTAAAATGTTAAGCAGGTCTTTTGAAAGGCTAATTGAATCTGAAATGTTTGATAAAATTGAAGACTTGCTTCCAAAGAAAAAATTATTAAGCAAGATGTATAAACAGAGTATTATTAAGGTTCGATTATATTCATTTGATAAATACCCTTATATTAGCGGAATAAAGATAAAATATAAATGATATCCAATTTGCTGTTCATTGTTGCCATTGTTATTATCGTTTTTCTAGTCTGGAAATTCTTATGGTTTGAAAGAGATCCAAAGAGAGCAATTCCCGGAGAGGAGAATATTATTGTCTCTCCTGCTGATGGGACAGTAGTGTATATAAAAAGTATTGAAAAAAACACTGTTCCCACATTATTTAAAAATGGAAAACCGATAAGGTTGGATGAAATAACTCATATAAAAGAGAAGATTGAAGCCTCCTATCTAATTGGGATTTTTATGAATCCGTTTAGTGTACATATCAATAGGTCTCCGATAGATGGAAAGATATCATCAATAAAACATGATAAACATAAAAATCTGACAATGATAGGAATGCTATTCAAAGTAATTTTTCACAGGAAAGGATTGCCTGAGAATTACAATTATATATTTCGAAATGAAAGAAACACAATTGTTATTGAAGGACAATTTAAGGTGATAGTAGTCCAAATCGCAGATTCCATTATTAATAAAGTTGTATGCTGGAAAAAAGTTGGTGAAACTATCAGGATTGGTGAGAAGATTGGTATGATAAAGATGGGATCACAGGTTGATTTAATTATTCCAAAAAAAGTCAAAAATCAGAATATTAAAATTAAAGTAAAAGAAGGGGAGTATATTCACGCAGGTGAAACTATAGTTGGTATGTTTTAGTGTGGATTTAAATATAACTATTTCTTACTGTTCCGCATGGAACCAGATTTGTTTGCAAAAGAAGTCTGTACTGTAAATACAAGTCAGCTTGTATGGTTGGTACGGGCTAATCATGGCCAGGCGGGGATAAGCCAGTTATTAGAAAGGCTTGGTAGTATATCTGAGGACTATTTAAGAGCTACAGAAAATTGGATTTCCTTAGAGGCATTATTTAGATTATTTGATAATCTACATACGATCTACAGTAATCCAAGCCCCCAATTATTCTTTAATCTAGGAATGGATGTGCAGGCTACACAAGGGGGAGCATTGGTCACAATTGTCAAATGGGTTGGTACGCCTGAAGCAGTCATTAGGAGCAGCCCAAGTTATAATCGTAGATTTAATGAAGATCAAGAGATAGAAGTGGTTGAACTTGGAAGAGGACATGCTTTAATTGCCAATTTTTTTCGTCCAGATTATTTTGAGAGAGAAAGGTTAGACCAATGTTATTGGACCAGAGGGATACTTGCTGGTGCACCCAGCATATTCGGACAAAAACCAGCAAAAGTCAGAGAGATTGCATGTTCATTTAGACTTGAAGAGATACTGAAGCGAGATTATGCTTATTTAGATTTAAGCGTTGAAGAGAAAGACGGCCGGATTTATATTAATAGTGAGGAATATGCACATAGAGTTGCTCTAGCATTTCGAGAGTGCAACCCCCTGTTCTTAAGTGCAAGAGATACTCCTCAAGGAATAGAGAAGGGAACAAGACAGGTCCTTTCAGGCGGTTATCAGGAAATTGGCGAATCAGATGAATTTGTTGGATATGTGGTAACAAAAACATTGAATATAGATGGAGAGGCAATAATTAAAGAAGGTGAGATTTACAATGCCCCCTATTGCCTCTATGAATTAACTTGGGAACCGGTCTCTATATGGAGAAGGCTATATCAGAAAACAATAGGAAGAATCCCTCTGTTTTTTGGACGGATAAGAGAATTAGAGGATTTATTAGACAAATACGAAGGACTGGTTGATACGTTGGAGAGAAAAGTCCAGGAACGAACAGCAGAACTGGAAACAGAGAAGCTTAGAACAGAAGCTGCTCTTCACAATCTAGAACAAGCAACACAGAGACTTATACAGTTAGAAACTGAGATTACACTTAGGGGATATGCTGCGGCCCACAGACATGAATGGAATACACATCTAATGATACTTCGTGCATTCGCTGAAATTCTAAGTGATATTAGCGATTATTTTTCAAGATTATATTTAAGCGGTGCAGATATGTGTGGATTCATATCAAGGGAGCAGCTTGAGCAGCTTGCCAATGCACGTGAAGCAGCCATGAGATATGGGCAGGCAGCAGCAGAATATGCTACAATGACAGGTACTCCAATCCATAAAAGACTGGCACAGTGTGTCAAAAGCATTATAGGCGAGTTAGATACTCTGTCCCAATTATCAGAAGAATTAAAAACCGATTCTGACCCCTCTAGGGTTCATTTAATACCTGAAAGGATAGAGAAGACTATTGAATTAGCATTATACACTTATACCGAAGCAATGAAACAGCAAGGTGTTCCTGAAATCACCACTGAGATAGATTACCCCCCTAACCTCCCAATGGTTCTCTACAACCGGCCAAAAATTTATCAGGCTTTGTTGCTTCACTTAAGAAACGCATATCAGTCTATTCTAAAAAGAATGCAAGAAAGCGGATACAGTGATGACAAGCCAAGAATCTCAGTGCATATATGCTGTGATATAGGCAGTCAATCCGAAGAGCAGAGAGTTTATATAACAATTAGCGATAACGGAACAGGCATAGCTGATGAAGATCTATCTAAAATATTCGAACGGTTTTACTCAACAACAGACATGGGAACTGGGATAGGGTTGGCATTGGCAAAAGAGATTATTGAAGTAACGCACAAAGGATTAATATATGCAAGAAGCAGATTAGGAAAGGGTTCTGAATTTATCTGGGAACTTCCGGTATATCACAACCCAGTATATCAAGAGGTGGAATAGGAGTTATGTCACCTGCTGTCTCTATCTCTTGAAATACTTGAAGCAGTTGTCCAGAAGAAAGGCTATCATAAGTAGGTTCAATTGGTACTATTCCCTCATCTTTTCTTAAGAGTATTGATCTAACAGCACGGTATAAAGCATCTAGCACATCTTTTCTGCTTTTTTCAACGAATGCATAAAAGTGACCAACTGCCTCCTCAACTGCTTCTTTAGTTGCCTCTCCACTCAGGATAATTGCTTCAGGAGTAAACCTTGTTCGAGCGCCATTGATTTCTCTCATGAAAAAGTCAATGCCTGTTTCATCAGAGGGATTGGGGCTCAATTTATAGTCAACAATAATCACATCATATATTGCCCCAGGTGTCTGTAGCAACCTTCTTGCCTTATCAACATTAGGGGCGGAATCCACTTGAAAAGAATTAAAGAGTGACAAGCTTTCATCTCTTTGGAGACGCTCAAGTAATATCTGTTCAATTGGTTTACAGGGCCCATAAACATCCTCTAACCACAGTATTCTCCTTGTCCTTTTATTTTTAGCATAAGCAAGAACAGTTGAACCAAGCCTGCGTAAAATTCCAACATTTCTTTCAAACAATCCCTGCTCCCTCTCACTTAATAAAGGGGTACCTGGTTTCAATCTTCCACCTTCCCATTCTGTTGACCAGCCATACACCAAGTTTGCTTCTAAATTGAATGATCCAACTACTAGCTCCCTACCCTGGTTCTGGTCAGGAAATAAAAGGAAGTGCAGCAGAGTAAGCACTTCAGGTACAACTTGTTCTGTTGTTCTTCCCTGGCCTTTCATTATATGTGTTCCTTCCTCAGCAATAATTAAATCCAGTGAATCAAGTATATCTTCAGTTATTTGCATTCCAGCACGAATTTCTGGAAGTCGTGGTACCTGAGCTCTTTGGTTGTATTGAATGATTCTCGGATTGTAGGAGGCAGCTGATTGTGAGAGGGTTCTGCCAATAATTGGTTCTCCATTCAATGATGCGCCGCTCCAATGGGTAAACATCGCAGAACCATGCATGCCTAATACATGTGCTTCTAAAGCTGAGTAATTCTCAAGTGTTCTTGGTAAACCCAATAAATCTAAGATAATGTATGTTGCTCTTGTTGTATCCATAATATGCCCAACAGAATAGAACTTTCGTGGGTCTGGTCCTAGGACTTCAGGATTGTTGCTATACAAGGATTTTTGAATATTAAAGGAAGCCCAAGTCATTACATCAGAAGGGTTTGTAAGATATAATTGAAGCCCTTGATAGCCTATACTACTGAGTCCTGCAGCAACATTATGAAGTAAGAAACTATCTACTTGAGCACTGGCAGCTCTTGCTTGCTCGAAATTACCACTTCCCAAAAGATCAGTCTGGGCAGTATAATCTCCTTGGACACACACAACAACTGCATCTGTGCCATTTATTCCTATTCCATTTTCCAGTGAATTGTCGATTTCATCATAGTCACCTACAACTCCTATTCGCCTCTCGCCATCGAACCTTTCCACATAATCAAGCGCACCTTCAACGCTTTGACGGAATGACTCTGCTACGCTTCTGGTTCGGTTTAGAAGAACTACTTTGTAACCTTGGAGAAGCATTCCTTGTGAAATAGCTTTACCATTGACCCCTGTACCAATTATACCAATTGTGTACCCGTTTTCTGGTATGTAAGCCTGAGCAAGTGTCATTTTCCTAAGAACCCTCTTTAGTTTTATCACTCATAAGGAATCATCTAATATATTTAAACATTTTTGTTGGGTACATATAATAAACCATTTTCATTTATTGGCGATAGCATGCAGCAGGAACACCAAAAAGATTGGCAAGCATATTTTGCGAACAATGCAGCTCTCTCCAGTCATACTGTGTGATTCTTTCCGTGCCTGCAACATCTCCAGGTTCAACAATAGATGCTCTATGCGAATTTTTTTCAAGGAATGGACATAGTATTTCTCTTTCTGCTTGACTAAGACCAACAGCAACTGCATAGATATGTTTATCAGAAGATGATGCTGCTAATTGTTGTGCAAGATTTTCCCTTAATGACTGTGGTCCTGAATAGGGACAGACCAATAGCATTCTTGCAGGCACCTCTGTTGCCAGAATATCTACAGCATTAATTGGTACTCCTAAAGCCAGAAGTGTGTTAATATGGTTAGGCTGCTTTTCAGGGTCAATTTTTCCGTATCGCCCAATATTAGGGTCCAAAAGAGAAATTGCCTGCCAGATCTCTGCAACCTCTTCTACAAGTTCTGCAGGATATAATCTCTGCTGAGGGCGAAAACGCCTGCGTGCTTCAAGTAAATGTGTGCTTACTTGACCATATGCAGAATCATGCGCATAAATATTCTGCAAAGACAGACAGGAATTTCCAGCATGAGCATATGCAAATCTCAATGCAATTTCAGCTGCTTTTTCAATTTGCTCTGGTGTTGCATCAGACCCGATTATTAGAACGGGAAAATGGTCTTTGTAGAAAAAATGTCCTCTAGTGCCCTGTAATACTTCTGATAAGGTGTCAAGAGTTGTTTTTGAACCAAAATATATTCCCCCACAAGTTGTTTCTTGAACAGTGCCATCAAAAAGATTTAGAAATTTTGGCAGCAATGGCGCGTCCCATCTTCTCTGGGAGCTCCAGGTCAGCCAGTTAAATACCTGTTCAGAAGATTGAGGCACACAATATTGCATCAAATCATGCGGAAGGTTATCTGAACTTGAAGATCTAAAAACAATTGATGCTTGATGGCCATTTTTGCAGGCTTGCGCCAGAATCCCATAATAGAACATAATTGTGGTCTCATAAATTCCAAGCTGGCCAGAGGTCCATACACAAAGTCTTTCAGGAATTTCATGGGATTCAAAAAAAGATTTCAAATCCTCAGTCCCCAAGATCTGGCGCAAGGCTTTTTCTCTACTATCTGGATCACGAAGAGGTTCAACAAAATCTCGACCTAATTGTTCAACTTCTAGTTTAAGGTCCTCAGGATTCATTATTCCATTTAATAGACAATAGTCCCTAACTAAAGATGATTCGTAACCAAGGTTAATTTCTTGAACCAGCGCTTCATGCATTCCCTGAATATTCTCCACAGCCTGCTCCAGAGTAAATGGATTTGTTTCGTGTTGGGCAGCTCTGCTTTTCATTTCCTTCTCTAGCTGCTGAACGACTGCTGAAGAATAATGAGTTGAAGGTGTAGCAATCACTGGTTCACCACTCACAAAGCTTAGTATGCCATTATAGCAGCCATATTGTAAACCCAGCCCAGAAGAAGGTTCAATCTCTCTTCCTTGGATTATTGCATTAAGAGCTCTCACATTGAACAACCCCCTCTTGAAGCTTTTTGACTTAACAGTAGGTTACCTTGGTCATACCCACGACTCCTCGCTATCTCTCTATCCACCAACCAAGCTCTTCCATTTGGGTCTAATTTTATAACATAAAGCGCATTGCCTGGTCTAGACCTTACTGCAATTTTTAATGAAGGAAGAATCAGATATTCTCTTGATTCACGATCATAGTAAGAAGCAGCAACATTAGTCTCATCAACCTCTCCCACATATCCTGGTGCAGCAGGCCTCCCATCTGGGCCGCTAACCATTGTAAACGTGGGGCCGAGCGGAAATAACCGTAAGGTGCTCATAGCTTCAAGCATATCCTCAACACTGCCTCCATGAAGTCTGCTGTTCCATTCTGCACAACCTGTAGGGAGGCATCTTGTATTGCCTGAAGATGTGTAGATTAGCTGGATTCCCCGCTCATGCATTCTCCGGAGCTGAGCATCAGAAATATTGGCACTGGTCATGAGTGCATATCTTAATGTATCAACATTCGCATCTAGCATACCCTCAAAGCCTAGTCCTTTAGCTTTGGCTATTGCAGTAGGTGGTGCTGCAGCAAGCTCTGGTTGATATTGCTCCAAGATACCATTCCAGTGTTCTGGAGAACAGCCATCTGGGGCGTCAATAACAGTGATCCCGTAACCCAGGTAAAGAACATGTCTCCACAGCCAGCCGCCAATGTGTCTTTTGCTAAATGAACACGCAGCATTAGCTACCTTCCCTAATTCAGGAGCATGTTTCAAAAGACTCATATATAATGCCTGAACAGATGCCCTCAAATCAGCATTTGGAAATAGAACCAAATAATCTTCCCCGGGACGCTTATTAGTTGTTCCGCCAGTATATAGTTCTAAAGAAAGGATCATATTGGGATCCAAATCAGTTATTCTGCATTCCAGTTTTCGAGATTCTTCTGAGTAAAGCTCAGCAAGAGGTGCCGGCAAATCATTTAGCCATGCTTTTCTTCCAAGAGCTCTTGAGTCTGTGGGTGGAATTTTATAAAAATCATCCCATGATTCAATTGGACTCAAAATAGGGTCAATATCATTATCCTTGCAATGCAGATAAAATGAAGGACACACATGATATGCAAAAGCAACTGCATTTCTGACTAGTTTCAACTGGAGCCTGTCAATCGCACTCCAGCCAAGCTGTGGTCCTTGCCCAGGAATTGGATCAAGTCTAGGGTCAGCAAGTGTCCTAAAAGCAAAATTGTCTCTTTGAGAATGAACAGCAAATTTTTTCCAATATCCAGCAAAATTCCCAAGAGAGATTCTCTGGCCTCCAATCTGTTCTGATTCGTATGGTAAATCAACTCTATCAGTACCAAGTTTTTCAGCTAACCCACCAAATATTCTCGCCATAGTCTACCTCCTGGTAAATAGCTAAAACAATGTTAAAAAAAGTTATATAAAAATCTATCCTAAAAAACTACTCTGTGAGCAGTTTGTTATAGATAATTAGAGATGAGACTGACTGGTTACAGACTTGTGAAGATTTGCTCATTTTTGCACCGATCTCCCCAAATGTATGGAAGCCGAACAAAGGAACCCCTTTATATTTCCTCCTGGCAATATCAATCTCTGCAGTGACATCTTTTCCTAATAAGGCCTTTCTTCCGCAGCAAGAGAAGACCAAGCCAAGGGCAATCTCCTTGTGGGAGTGTATATCATCAGCCTCTTTCAGTGCATAATAGACTGCTTCTTTTGTCTTCTTTGGATCATAGTTAACTACAACTGAAGCAGTATTCTCCTGGACTTTTGTCAATGTATACCATGTTTTTCTATCAGGATTAGGCGCACCTGATTTTATGTATACATTTCCAAAAGTATCCAGCACACCCAGCGGATGCGCTAAGATATATTTGAAAGGATTTTTTGTAAGCTCATCCACACTTACTTTAAGAATTCTCGCGTATTCTTCAACAGCTGGTTTGCCATTAATTTCTTGAATTATATGGCCTGTCTTATCAACTTTTGTAAGTAAAGCAACATTGTTGGCAACACAATAGCCGTGTGTAAAGCTGTGTGCAAAATATAGGTCAGACACAACAAAGACAATTATCGCAGCATCATAATAAAGCTTGCCATTGGCAAATTGGAAGTTGTTGGTAATTTTTTCTTTGGTGTACTTATCCCAATCTGTACTTGATGAACCTCCAATGATAGGGATATTTGGACCAGTTATCTTAAAAACACCCTCAAGGAATTCTGCCTCCATGCCCGGCAACGGATTTCCCTGCTTGTCAAATTTAACCCCACAGATAAGGGTCAGGATAAAATAGGGCGGTATCCTTACTATTTCATGGAAGGATTTTGTTTGCGACCTTCTGAACTGTATATAGGGATCCACATAATGGTCAACATGAACATTTTTCATTGCTTCTTGTATGGCTTTTTCACCTGAACTTGCTGGATTCTTGTGATACTTGTCAACCACCCCAACACCAAAATGCAAATATTCAGATGAGATAGTCAACACAGATATGGTCCCCTGTTCAAAACCATGTGTACTTGTCAGCTGGGTGTCAGTTGAGCAGCCAATCCACGTATTGCCCAAGATTTCATTGCCTGCTTTAAGAATCTCCTTTTCATCATAATTTGAATCTGCATACAGTATAGAAAAAGTTGCTCCTCTTAATCCATCCAACGAATCTTTAGCAGCCTTAAGTGCTGTTTGATAAGTGTCCTTGCCTTTGGCCACACCAATACTTACTTTTATTTTTGAAGAATTTTTTTTCCCCATATTTCCCACCTCTTAGCAATTCAAAATAAAAATTATCTTGATAATATAATGGCAATATAGATATATAAATGTATTTATAGACTTGCATTTATTACCTTTAAAAAATAGTAACATTTATATTTACAGCAAATAATATTGGTTATGTATTATTTGGGGGATAAGTATGCGTAGGGTATCAAATACTATTCTAAGACAAGAAGTTGATGCAAGTGCAGGAATTAGAGCCCTATTTGAGCAAGCTATAAGATTCAAATCAGAGGGCAAAAATCCCATTGATTTATCAATTGGGAGCCCAAGTATTCCTCCTCCAACAGGATATTATGAAGCATTAATTCAGATAGCTGCAACACTTAGAGACGAACAAGGCAACAACCCCCATGGCTATATGCCAAATGCTGGTTACCTGCATGTAAGAGGAATGGTAGCTAACTATTTATCCAAGCATTTTAATGTTCAATTTGATGCCCGGGGGATTGTAATGACTGCCGGTGCAACTAATGGGCTTGACATAGTTATCGGAAACCTGATTGGAACTAGAAATCCGGGCGCAGAGATTATTCTAATAGCCCCCTATTTCCCAGCATATATTGGAATTGTCAAGGCAAATTTTGGCAAACCTGTTATTGTATACTCCGGAGAGGATTTTTCTCTTCCCTTTGAGGGAATTGAGAGTGCAATAACACCAAACACTGCTGCTATTATTATTAATTCCCCAAATAATCCAAGTGCGAGAGTTTATACAGCAGGGGAATTGAGAACCTTATCAGACATCCTAGCCAGAAAAAGTGAAGAGATTAGCAGAGCAATTGTATGCATAGAAGACGCCCCCTATAGCAGGATTCTCTTTCCTGGGCATGAATATAGTTCTATGCTTCGATTTTATCCTAATACTGCCCATATTGACTCCTTATCAAAACAGCTTGGAATTGCTGGAGAGAGGATTGGTTTTGCTGCCCTGCCATGTCAATTTGGTGCTGATGCAGATGATAGGCAAATATTCATAAATGGCCTCACAAACAGAATGATAGAAACTGTGGTGAATGCACCAGCACTTCAGCAGAGAATCATTGGTGAACTGGGACTAGAGTCTTGTGTTCCAGTTGAAGAATATGTTGCAAGAGTTCAAAGACTGACAGAGTCTTTGAGGAGGGCGGGAATGCATTATGCAGAGCCTCAGGGTGGCTTTTTTGTTTTTGCTGAGATACCAGAGCAATTTTGTGATGAAGCAGAATTTAGAGCATGGGCCTGGTCAGGAAATGAACCTTTGCTTTATGTGCCGGGAGTCGCATTTGGTTCAGAATACAGTGGCTGGATTAGACTTTCTGGAGCAGCATCAACTGAAACAATAAATTGTGCAGGAGAGAGACTGCTGGAACTAAATCAATAATCTCCCAATTTCTTCTGCTCTTTCTCATCTTTAATATTCTTCCAGCTCTGCCAGCTTTTTCTTATTATTTTTTCATATTCTGGGTTATTCCAGTGCTCTTCTAAAAACCTTTGTGTGATTTCATCAGACATATATCCTGAGCCGAATTCAATATTATGCTCTTTTTTTAGATTATCGATGATATTGTCTCTTGTTACTTTTGCTAAAATGCTGGCAGCTGCAACAACAGGATAATTTAAGTCTGCTTTATGTTCCACTATTAATTCTGTTTCATAGGTTATGTTGTTTAATAAAAAATCTTTGTATCTCTTAGGATTCCTATCAGGGCAGTCAATAAATACTCTGTTTGGGTTTAAGTGATTAATAATCTCAGTCATTTTTTTCCCTTCAAGTATATTTAGGTTAGTGCAATTAGTATATCTGTTATCTATTTCTTCTGCATTTACAATTGATAATTCATAATCTTCACACAACTCTTTTATTTTTTCAAATAAATTTGCTCTCTGTTCTTTTGTTAAAAGTTTTGAATCTTTGACGCCAAGTTTTGTTAGTTGTTCAATATTTTCCTCTTTAACAAGAACTCCGCACATCACTAGAGGGCCTAGCACAGGACCGCGTCCTGCCTCATCAATGCCACAGATTAAAGTCATATATTATAGAATATGTAAAAACAATTTAAACGTTTTGATGCAAGAAAACAAGGTCAAAGTAACCTAGACTACTGCAAAAGATGCATGACCCTGTTCTACATGCAATCGAATTCTATCACCTACATTAAGACCAGAGGTATTTCTAGGCTCTATGAAAACCACATAAGGAACTTCTGATAATGCAGACCGGAGTCCATGTGTATAAAGATGTCCTGGATTTCCCAGAACAAACAACCCTTGGGCATTGGGCATATATGTGGCAATATGTGTTGGTGTCCTTGATAAATAGATAAAACTGCCTTCTGTTATCCCTCTATCTAATGTTTGTTGCATTGTCTTTTCAAATGACCACATTGCACTATAATTATATTCACCACCAAAGGTTAAAACGACACCTTCTGGTGGTGTTTTTCCGAAGCAAAGATTACTCACTGTGGTAATCGCTCCTGGATCAGTTGATTCTTGGCCTGTTCCAGTATAATTCTTTGGCCTCACATATCTTACTTGATGTACTAGTATTGGATCAAGCTGGAATTCTATTTCATAACTAATATGATGAGCAAACAAATCTTGTGCCATGATTTTTGAATAAATATCCAGAACCTGGCATAACTCATGTCCATGGTCAGATAATTCCTGGGATGAACACTCTGGTCTTACTCCCCCCAAGGAAATTATCTCAATTTCTTCACCTCTTTGTGTAATCTGATATGCGCTCATATTGCCATGTTCCCTGTTTCTGGTAAAAATAAGATATGTATCCTGAACATTTGGGTGTTTAAGAAGTACACCAGTGATATTTGGATTAGAATATTCCTGGATTGTAATACCCATTTTCCTAACTACTTCATCAAAATCCAATCCTCTTAACATGCAGTAATGCCTAAGTTGTTGTCTCATCATTATTTCTTCTCTCGCAAGTCCTAGATAGCTCCCTTCTGGTTGTGTCTGAAGTCGCATCCTCCTTACTAAAGCATCATAGTCTGTTTCCAATGATGTTAATCCTGGAACAAGAGTAATAGTCATGCCATGACCTGCTTTAAATCCAAAAGGAAGCTCGGTCCTTAAAATAATACTTGAAGAATTTTCAGCAAGCCTCTGCCTAGCTTCATCTGGTGTTAGTCTGGCAGCTACAGGGATTGAACCATCTGTACTATGTATCCATTCTAGAAGAGGCCATTTTTCACCTCCTCTTTCAAGACATATTATCTCTAATTTACTGACCATTCAAAAAATCTATTTTAACTTATATATAAAGATAACTCAATTGAAGCCATAGACTAATTTTATGCACGCATCCAAGTCCTTGATAAAAGGCATTTTCAAAGCCTCTTCAGGGGTGACCCATTTGAATTGCGTATGTTCTTCAGGTTTTAACTTTACATCTCTTAGTTTATCTAAGATAGAATGAAAAATATGATAGATAAAATCGCCATCCGGATATCTAACATACACTTTGCCCAAATATTTAAGGTCTTTTCCAGAAACCACAATATTCGTCTCCTCTTCAATTTCTCTAATTACTGCATCCTTTGGAGTCTCATCTCCTTCAATTTTTCCAGAAGGCAATCCCCAAGTATTTCCATGACTTTCATTTTCATGCCTTAACAATAGAAGTATTTTTCCATCATGTTCCATGAAGCAGCCTGCAACTTCTGCCTTGAGATTGAAGCTGGATGGCTTTTGTGTGAAGATCATGTTCTATGGAATATTTGATTTGTTTAAAAACTTTTTATCCATAAAAGAAAAGATAGCGGGGGATAGATTTGAACTACCGACCTACGGGTCCCTCAGGAATACACTTATGAGCCATCCGATTCCATGAGCCTCAACTCAATGGAAACGTCGGGCACTCCTGGCTGCCCTACCCCGCTATACTATCTCAGAAAACGTATTTAATTTATAAATCTTATTCTATATTCGTGGGGGTTCAAGGGGGGGCTTGCCCCATTGTAAAATATTAAAACAAAAGAAAAGTCAATTTCTCAATACAAAAACTTATTCAGATTGAGAAAACTATGCAGCTCATTTTTTAACTCAAGCGCATCAGCCTTGACCATCCCTTCATAATCTTTAGCTGCAGCTTTGAAAAGAAATTTATCAAATATGGTCCTAATAAGCATATACTCTGCCCTTGATTCCCATTTACCTCTTTGATTATAGATAAAAAAAGCATCAAGCACAATGCTTACTTTACCTTTGTTCATGTTTATTTTAACACCATCTACATCTTTAAAAACATCAATAAGGTCTTCTATCTTTATGGTTATCTGGATCTCTCTTCTTGCTCCTCCTTTCTCCTCTTTGAACGGCCTCAGTTTTATATTGACATTTTTACTTGACGAATGGACTTTCTCGCTATCTGCCGCCACAAATTTTACATAACCTTTTCTCCTCAGGAATGAGTCTATGAATTTAAACAGCTCCCTCATGCTAAACAGACCCTCATATGTAATCTGTTGTCCTGTAATAACATGTTGTATTTCATCGCGTTTCATGTTGACGTGTAGAGATATTTTGACATATTAAGGTAACTTGTAAGCTCTGACCTCAATTCATAAATAATGTATTTTGATATATTTTCCCAGTATTCCATTTTTCCGTTATAGAAGTATTTTTCAAAGAGGGTCCTTATTAAGAAATAAATCGGCTTACTATCCCATCTGTGGCGGAAATCACTTTGTATGAAACCGTCAAAAATAATGGTTATTTTGCCATTATTTGTCTTAATTTTCTGGCCTTCCACCTCTTTTTCAACTTCAACAAGATTATGGACATATAACCAGAAACGAATCTGCATTCTGATGTAATTGTCCCACTTCTTGTAATACTCTGCCTTCACGTGAATGTATTTCCCGTTTGAAGTATAAAATTCTTCATCAAATAGTATTTTCTTGTCAAAGGCTCTTGTTCGAAAATATTTGTCTATTATTCTAAATATCTCTTTCATACTGAACAAGCCTTCAAAATTCAATGTTTCGGCAGTGACAGTTGATATTAATTCAGACATTTTAATAAGCATGTGTGGCTGTTTCCATGCCCAAAAATTTTTTTACATCTTGCATGAAGTCATATAAGTAATAATCCATGTAATCAAAGTATTTAAGCAATATATCATGATACATTACATAATTATTTAAGAAAGCTTCAAATTTTTTTAGGCCCGGCCCCTTTTCAAAATCCCCGTCATAATCTGTAATATAACCTCCGTTTACTATTATTTTCATTTTGGCTTCTGTCAAGCTCTTCTTTTGTCCTTGCTGTATCACCTCTACTTCTCTGGCATTCTGCAGCCAGAGCTCGATTTTCATTGTTAACATAGCATAGAAAGTAACCTTTTTCCTCCCATAGAGTTTATAGACCCGATATGGTTCTTTATGTTTTACCTCTGGCTCAAAAATATCCCAGTCGCGGTGCTTCATCCATTGAGTTATTAATTTATATAGGCCATCAAAATCAAAAATTCCAGTATAATGAATAATTCGGTGAAACCCATATTTACTCATATCTAGAATGTCTGTCATCTCAGTATATTAATAAGTATACTGGTTTATATAATTTTTGCTTGATAGAAAACTGCGTCGGCCGGGATTCGAACCCGGATAGTCAGCTGACCTCTATTCTATAATGGAAGGCTGAAGTCCTAGCCAATGTCCCATCGTCTGATGTTTAGACCACCGACGCATAATGCATGAGAAAAAAGATTTGTTTATAAAAATTTCTTATTGTCATTTTTTGTTACAATTCTAGAATGCAGACAGAAAAACAAAAGATTTATTAACGCAGTTTTGAACATCTAATTTAAGATGGCTGAAGAACTCCAGGATATGCCTGACAATGTGAAAAAGGTTATGGACAGTAAGATGCCTGAAGATCTGAAAGAGGTAGTTACAAGAATAGCAAAAGATGCTGAAGATATGGATCTAAAACTTGCACAGTTCCAGTTTGTTCATAGTATGAAGCTTTTTGCAGTTGCAGCTGGAGGAGCAATATTCACTGTCGGCATATTTTTTACCTTGCTCTCGCTATTCTTGTTCTTCAATCTATACAATTTCGGATTTTATATCCCGCAGAATATTAGAATAATTGTTGGTTCGCTGCTTGGAGTGGTTGCCCTTATCCAGCTTATCTCAGGAATTTTATTAATGTCAAAGTGATTAGTTGTCTGCGATCTTCTTTCTAAACTCTTTAATATCCAGTATCTGCAAATAAGAGAACACGATAAAAAGTATCTGGGATGCAATAAAAACAGGAATCAAAGCAAAAGTTGCATTAGGCACACTTTCCCTAAGAATTAAGAAGGCAATAATAATAATGACCCAAGTAATAATAGTGGCACCAAATATGGCAAGCTTCAACCTAAATTCTCCAACAATCCTCAAAATATATATAATAAATCCAACAAATATCCATACCAAACCCAGTCCTATTGACTGCATCTCAAGGAAGAACATTAGTGAGATGACAGCTACTGCAGTCACTAGTGGGGGTATTGGGAACAAAGGTATTTTAAACGGCCTTTCTAATTTTTTGCGTTTCCCCCTCAATTTAATAACTGTAATGCACACAAAAAAAGTAACAAAAAAATAGATGAAGTTTGCCAGATAGATTACCAGTTCTAGGCCACCGGAGAGTATAATCATTAATGCAAATAATGTAGCTAGGCCAATTGCATTGATTGGGATGCCCTGCGCTGTTATGCTCCTGAGCTTTTTAGGCAGAAATCCAATTTCAGCTAATGAGAAAATATTCCTTGATGAAGAACTAAGAGAGCCCATGAGAGAGGATATGGAAGCAATCATCCCAATAATGGTTATAATATATAATGAGATACTGCCAAATACCTTCGAAGACAGGAATTCGAGGGGGGCCTCAAGCGATGCTGAGTGACTGCCTATTGCACCTATCAGCACAAGATAGATAAGTATGAATAAAATAGATACTATAGTCACTGTAGAAAACATTACTCTGGGCAGTTTCTTAATATCCTGCATCTCTTCAGCATATGTTGTAAGGTCCTCAAAATTTGTAAATGCCAGGAAAAAAAATCCCATGCCAAGAAGTATCTTTCTCAGATTAGATTGCTCTGCAAATGAGAATGAAAGTTGAGTTATGGCACTTAAATTGGATATATTCGCTACAAAAATCACTGCAAAAAAACCAAGCATAGAAATCACAAGGAGCTTATCTATCTTTTCTATGCCGGAGATCCCTTTTAGTTCTAAAATTGACACGATTATCACGATAATGATTGCTCCTATGAGAGGCTTGCCTAAGAACATGCCAAAACCAATTGCACATACAGCTGCAAAACTGATATTGCTAAAAACCTGGGACCAGCCCACAAGAAAGCTGGTAAAAGCGCCAAAGGCGTCATTGACTGAGTTAACTACAACTCCAACAACTGGCATGCACATTGCCAATTCCAGATAAGCCATGGCAATAAGGTAGCAGATTAGCGAGCAGATTATTAAGGTAAATATGCCATAGATATCTGCAATAGCTATCAAGCCAGCCAGCATGATAAATATTTGTGGACCAAGGATATTGCCAAGACCAAAGAAGAGCAGGTTAATTGGGCTGAACTCTTTTTTCAGGATAGTTGATTTGCCTTTATAATACATATTAACCTATGATTCCCTCTTCTTTATTAAAGTTGCGGATTAATTCATATTGCTAAAAAGAAAACCTTTTAAATTCTCTATATCTTCTTTTGATAAGACCAGACACATGCGGGGGTAGCAAAGTCTGGTCAATTGAAATCATTTGATTTCAGACTATATGCGCAGGACTTAAGCCCATTAAGACAAGCCTTGTATACATGGCAAGATATCCTGTCCCTTAGTGGGTCCGAGAAGAGGTTACGGAAGTAATCTTTCGGAAAGGTTCGAATCCCTTCCCCCGCACTATTTTCTAAATTGGCCTTATCTTACTTTGTTCTCTTCAAGAAAGCGTTTATTCAACTTAGCTCGCAGTATAAAATGCATAAGGACTACCTTTGACTCCTCTTTGTCCGCCATATCGTGTTTTCAACCTGTCTGCGGTGTGAGCCCCCTTACGGACAGCATTAGGCGATATACGCGACACAGGTACTTGATGATCCCATGCAACAAGTTCAACTAATTCAGTTGAAGAATATTCACCACCACCACCTAGAATCTCTCTCACTGTTGATGCTATCGACCTTCGCTCAGATGGCCCAGCATTTGTGTGTGGTTGAACGAATCCTATAAGGGATGTTGGAGGATAAATAAGTTCTCCTGAAAATTCATCATTTTCTTGATGTAGACCTGGAAAAATAAAGGCTCTGCCATAAGGCATTCCAGCTAATTTTCTTCTATATACTTCCTGCTTGTCTGTCCTAATATATTTTCTTTTCAATTCCTCTAATCTTTGTAAGTCTCCTTCCGCTCTAATATCCCCTAATATCCCAAGCAATTCCTGAACTGCAACTCTTATTCTCTCTAAATTAATATCATATCTCTCATCTCCAAAATCAATAATCGCCTCCCGGTCCAAAAAGTAGTGGAACATTAGATTTCTTGAACCATTGTGATCTATTGGGTCTGTTTTAAGCGCAACTAGCATAGAAATTAACATATCATAATATCCAGCAATCTCTTCTTGTTCTGTTATTATTTCTTGAGCAACCAGAAATGGCAATGACCACATACTGAATACTTCTGCTCTCGCTTCTTCTAGAATAGAATACTGTTCACCAAAATGCTGCTTAGGATTATTGTCTTTCACTACACCGGTCCTGTGACCTAGCTCATGTGCTGCAGTCATTATAATACCTGATCGAGATAACAACTCCCTATAGGGTGATATACGTTCCTGAGGCAGAAACGCATCAATAACATAACTAATAAGACCTGCATCTTCAATAGCTTCCCGAGTATTTACAAGTACAATATTAACTGAACCGTATTGGTCTACAATTGCCTCATCATCAGGTAAAGATTCCGCGCTGACTGTTCCAGGGAATAGGTTATAGAACCCTGCCCAGCGAAGCACATCTACAAACTGCAGGTTAGGTAGATTAGGTAGATTAGTTGGATCTATTTCTATTTTTTGCTTCCATGGAGCTAATTGTTCCATTTCCGGAAGTTGTTTAGCTAATGTATCAGCCAAGGATTGGAGTCTTTCATTTCGAACATAAACAATAGCCTGAGCAGCACCCCTCACACCAAAGCGTTTATCTAAGTAAAGCTCAACTCCCGTACCAAGAATGAACCCGATTTTACCAACATTATCTTGAATCCAAGCCCTCCAACTTTCTTTTCTTGCAGGTTCCAGTCCTGTTTCTAACTCCACAATTTTTGCTCTTATATACCTAGCTAAACCAGTATCAGATGTAAATCGTTCTGCTCTTTCTAATGCAGATATAACTGGACCCAATTCATTACCAAATCTTTTCTCGTTTAATACAACCTCTAGTGTACCTCTCGGGCCTCTTATGACTGTGGAATTTTCAATATTTGATGCTGGCCCTAATGCTTCATATTCTTGGTGGGTCATATCCCAGGGATATAGACCTCTTCCCTGGGGGGGCATTGCTTCTCCCCACAAAATATCTGCAAAGCTATGTAGAGAATGTCCTTCAGGAATTTGATCCTGTGTAAAAGGGAATCTAATTCTCTCATTGAACATATTCCAAGGTGAACTAGCTGCAAGAAAAACAGTCATATAATTACCAAATTTTGTGAGATTTCCTGAATCTTCAAGTGTTGATCCAAAGTCAACTAAAGCATCACGTAACTCACAACCCCTATCATATTGCTGCTGAGCAAATATTGGTGCAATTCCATCAACTGCTTCAGACAGCGCAGAAAGAACAACTAATTCTTCTTGCGTTAAACCAGAAACACCAAAAGGAATCTGTATCTCAAGTGCAATGTTTGACTCTAAGCCACTAGCTCTTTCCAAATCATATGGAATCTCATTAATTTTTGGCATTTAACACCCCCCAAAGTAGTACATGTATAATTTATCTTATATTTAAATGTAACTGTAACTAGTCATATAAGATTAGTCAAAAAAAATACTAAATAAGTAAAAAGAATTAAACCACACCAACAACCTTTATGTGGAAATGGTACTCTATTCCCCCGCACTCTATATATTTATAAAAGAGAAATAAGAAAGAACTATATTAAACATGCTTCTTAATCTTCTGTATCTTCTGTATCTTCTGTATCTTCTTTGTCAGCCTCTTCAGAATCCCCTTCGTAGTCAACTTTCTCTGCTTTTTTTCCTCTGTCGCCTTCAGTTGGTGTAAAAGTAACTCTTGTACCTTCTTCTAAAGATACTCCTTCCTTAATAGCTGATTCATGCACAAAATAATCGGTGCCGTCTTCTCCTGTTATAAAGCCAAAACGCTTTATTCTGTTGTAGAATTTAACTGTTCCTTTCATTTTTTACCTCCATCTTTCCTATGCATTTATCACAGTAATAGGATTTGTTCTTTGCTTCATATCTTGCTCTGCATAATCTGCAAATCCTTATCTCCTTATAGAATTTCATCCTTTTCTTACTCTGATTTTTTTTCAGAAATAGCCCAACTAAAATCCTTAGGACTGTTTATTGAACTAAGACTGTACCACTTAGAAAGTATGCTTGCTTTATAAATTTATTCTGAGATTAGCCCCAAGTATCATTGACTTTGATAAGGTGCCATCCAAATTGTGTCTTTACAGGCTGTGAAATTTGGCCTTTTTTCATTGAGAAGGCAGCTTTTTCAAATTCCCTCACCATCTGTCCATGAGTGAACCAGCCTAAACTGCCGCCTTTCTTGCCTGAGGGGCACAATGACTTTTCTTTTGCTAAATCCTCAAATGATTTTCCAGACTTAATTTGTTCTAATAATTGCTGTGCTTCTTCCTGTGTTTTTACTAATATGTGTGATGCATTGATTTTTGTTGCCATTTTATAAAATAGAAAAATAAATCGGTTATAAACTTATTGAAAAATATCCAATAGAAATCATTGAAGACTCGAGTTTTATTCTCCTTATTAGTTTCTACTACTATTTTCTTCCCGTAACCTTTAAATATAACAATCGCTTAATAATATGAAAATGGCAGCTGATTGGTTTGATAAATTAGAGGAATTGATTCTTCTGTTATTGACCACTGCAACTACCACAACAACCTGCTGAGCAGGCCATCGTCTCTAATTCTTTAAAAATTAACAAAATTTTTAAAAGGAATTAGAGTTAACTAAACAAGAAGGTGAGAAAATGATAAGAATTGAGTTTCCTGACAAATCAAAGCATGAATTTAAGAAAGGTGTCTCAGGTTATGAAATTGCACAACATATTGGCAAAAGGTTAGCAGAAGATGCTTTGGCAATAGAAGTTAATGGCGTGCTACAAGATTTAAGCTCAAATATAGACAAAGACTCAGAAATAAAAATTATTACCTTCAAGGATAAGGAAGGGAAAGAGATATTCAGGCACAGCGCCTCTCATATCATGGCTGATGCTATTAAAAAAATATTCCCAAAAGCAAAACTGACAATTGGCCCTGCTGTTGAGGATGGTTTTTATTATGATATTGATATTGAAAGGCCGTTCAAACCTGAAGATTTCAAGAAAATTGAAGAGGAAATGCAGGAGATTGTAAAGAGCGACCTAGAGTTCAAGCGTTTGGATGTGTCTAAAAGAGAAGCAAAGAAAAAATTTTCTGACAATGAATTTAAGCGGGAATTGGTAAATGACCTCGGAGATGAACAATGCACAATTTATGAGCATGGAAAATTCTCTGACCTGTGCAGGGGGCCCCATGTGCCTTCAACAGGCAAGATTAAAGCATTTAAGTTAACTAAGATTGCTGGGGCCTATTGGAGAGGGGATGCAAAAAATAAACAGCTGCAGAGGATTTATGGAGTAGCTTTCCCAGAGCATAAACAACTCAAAGAATATCTCACTCTTCTGGAAGAAGCTGAAAAACGCGACCATAGGAAATTAGGAACAGAACTGGAATTATTCAGCATACATGACGAAGGCCCTGGCTTTCCGTTTTTCCTGCCAAAGGGCATGATAATTAAAAATGAACTGATAAATTTCTGGAGAGAAGAACATAGGAAGGCCGGGTATCATGAAATCCAGACACCAATAATTTTAAATAGGGCTTTATGGGAGAAATCAGGACATTGGACCAATTATAGAGAGAACATGTACTTTACAAAGATAGATGGGGAGGATTATGCCATCAAGCCAATGAACTGCCCTGGCGGAATGCTGGTTTATAATGAAAAAGTCCATTCATATAAAGAGCTTCCTCTTAGAGTTGGTGAGATGGGTATTGTGCACAGACATGAGATGAGCGGTGTTCTAGCTGGATTATTTAGAGTGAGGGTCTTTACTCAGGATGACGCGCATATTTATATGACACCAGAACAGATCAAGGATGAAATCATTGGGGTCATGAGCCTTTTTGAGAGATTCTACAATCTTTTCGGATTTGAATATAAGATTGAGCTAAGTACAAGACCAGAAAAATCAATAGGCACTAAGAAGCAGTGGGATTTTACAACTGCACAGCTCAAAGCTGCCTTGGATGAAAAAAGAGTGGAGTATGAAATCAAAGAAGGCGAGGGTGCATTCTATGGACCAAAGATTGACTATCACCTGATGGATTGTCTGAAGAGAACATGGCAGTGCGGCACAATACAGCTAGATATGTCATTGCCTGAGAGATTTGATTTAAAATATATGGGCAAGGATGGCACCCAAAATCACAGACCTTTCATGATACATAGAGCTTTGTATGGCAGCTTGGAGAGGTTTATGGGAATCCTTATAGAGCATTATGCAGGCAAGTTTCCCTTATGGCTAAGCCCAGTACAAGTAATCATTCTCACAGTAGGAGAAAAGTTCGCTCCTTATGCAAAAAGGATAGAGAAAATGTTTTTTGATGCTGGGATAAGGGTTAAGCTGGATGAGAGAGCAGAGACAGTAAGCAAAAAAGTAAGAGAAGCCCAACTGCAGAAAATCCCTATTATGGTTATAATTGGAGAAAAGGAAGAGAAAAGCAAGAGCCTTGCATTAAGGACACTTGACGGCCAAATCAGGCATGGTATTACACCTAGTTCATTACTTAAAAAATTGACAAAGAATGTTAATGAGAGGCAAGCAACATTTAAAATAGCCTCCATTTGACAGTTAATGTGAGAATATCTTTGATTCCTTTCAGGGTTTTTTTAATCTCTGATAACTGCTCCTTGTCTTCAATCTTGATTTTAAGCGTCAGCTTTATTTTTCTTTTGTGAGGTTTGATGTTAATCGAGAGGAGACTTACATTGAGGTTAGTCAATTCATTCAAGATGTCCTCAATCATACCGATTCTATCATTTACATAAATGACGATGGTTCTTACATTTTTTGAAGGTATATTCCATTTGACCTCTATTTTCTTATCCTGACCAAGTGTATGAATATTTGGGCACGAGTTCTTATGCACAGTGATTGTGCCTTCTTTAGTTCTGAACCCTATGATATTGTCGCCGAAGCTGGGATTACAGCACTTTGATATCTTAACCGGGTTCTTTTTCCCTTCGTAATGTATGTATTTGGCAAGGTCTAATTCCAAGGTTTGATTGGTTTGCTTGACATCTTTGTCTGCATCGATTCCAAGTGACGCTCTGATTTTTGATTTTGCCTTGCTTGTCCGTACAAAACTTAACCAATTTCGCGAGGGCTTGGTATTTTTCCCAATAATAATCTTAACAATATCCCCGCTCTTTAACTGGGTGTCAAGAGCCACAAGTTTCTTGTTTACCTCTGCCTTTAGACAATGGTCACCAACTGAGGAGTGGATCTCGTAAGCAAAGTCAACAGGTGAAGATCCTTCTTTTAGTATCACCGGATCCCCTTTTGGTGTAAATACAACAATCTCATCCTCAAACAAATCAACCTTAAGCGACTCGAGAAATTCACCAGGTGTCTTCCTCTTCCAGTCAAGTATCTGCTCAAGCCACATGATTCTCTGGTCAAATTTTTTGTCTCTTTCTGTTCCTTTATAGCGCCAGTGAGCTGCCACACCGTACTTAGCTACATAATGCATTGCAAGTGTGCGCGCCTGCACTTCAAGTATACAGCCAAAAGGGGTGGCAACATCTGTATGCAATGATTGGTAACCATTTGATTTAGGAACTGCAATATAATCTTTAAATCTACCTGGTACAGGCTTCCATAATTGGTGAACTAAGGCCACCACCCTATAGCAGTCGGGTATTTCCTTGACAACAATACGTACAGCTATAAGGTCGTATATCTCCTCAAATGTTTTTTTCTCAACAATCATTTTCTTGTAGATGCTGTAAAAATATTTGGCTCTTCCAGAGACCTCAATGAAATCTATCTTATTTTCTTTAAGCTGTTCCCGCAAGATGCCCATCAACATCTCCGCTTTTTTTTCTCTCTCTTCTCTTTTCTCATTTACTTTTTGTTTTAGATCCTGATATGTCTCTGGCTTAAGATACCTTAAAGAAAGGTCTTCCAGCTCTCCTTTCAAAGAATACATCCCAAGCTTATGGGCAAGAGGAGCATATATCTCCATTGTCTCTTTTGCTATCCTTTTTTGTTTGTCTTCCCGAAAATACTTTAGGGTACGCATATTATGGAGGCGGTCAGCTAATTTTATTAGAATCACTCTAATATCCTTGATTGTCGCAAGCAGTATCTTCCTAAGGTTCTCAGCTGTATATGCTTCCGGACTCTCAAACACAATCTTGGCACTCTTTGTTTCACCCTCCACCAGGGTAGCGATTTCTTCACCAAATTCTTTCTGGATTTGATGGAGTGTTACTTCAGATTCCTCGACAACGTCATGGAGAAGGGCAGCAATTATTGTTGCAGAATCAGCCCGCATGTCCAGCAAAATGTCACTCACCCCCACAGGATGAGTAAGGAACTCCTTCCCAGAAAGCCTTTTCTGGCCTTTGTGCGCCTCTTTGGCGAAGTTATACGCCTTTTTAATTAGGGTTATATTAGCATTAGGATCATATGCACTTATTTTTGAGATAATGCCTTGTATTTCATTCATGTTGTTCATTAATGAGTTTATATATTAAAATCTTATGCTCTGCATAAAAACGAAAATTTTTTAAAGTACAGTTCTTAAAAATATTTTAAATATATTTTGGGGGTGAAAAAAGTGAACTTTTTTGGAAGTGTACTGCAATATGGAGAAGGAATAGACATGATGTCTGGCGCAGCTCTTGGCGGAGGGATTGTTGCATTTCTGCTAGGTTTTGCATTAGTAGGTTTGGTTATTTTTGCTGCCGTTTATGTTTTCATGAGTCTTGCGCTTATGGCTGTTGCCAAGAAACTTAAGACAGAACCTGCGTGGCTTGCATGGGTACCAATTGGCAATTTATACTTAATGTCCAAGATGGCAAAGATGCACTGGTGGCCGATACTATTGTTAATAGGCTATGTCATACCTTACATAAATATAATAACCAACATTGCCTTAATGGTTTTTATGATAATATGGCAATGGAAGGTCTGTGAAGCCAGGAAAAGGCCAGGATGGTGGGCTGTTCTCCAATTGATTCCTGTTGTGGGCTGGATATGGGCATTCATAATGTGGGGAATACTTGCCTGGGGCAAGGATTAATTTTTTTCTTTTTTTAATAGAACTCAACTTCTCCGTTATAATAAACTCCCTTATGCAGTTTGACCGGCCTCCAATTATCAGTAACAAGATTTGCATCTAACCACTTAGCCAGTTCCTCAGGATTGCCTATTGTTGCAGACAGTGCAATAAACTGTGATTTTTTAAGCAGTCTCCTCAACAGAGTGATTAATATCTCCAAAGTTGGTCCTCTAGAAGAATCAGTTAACAAATGAATTTCATCTATGATCACTGCATGTAGATATTTTATCCAATCAGCTTTGTGCCTAATTAGCGAGTCCATCTTCTCAGCTACTGTTATAATAAGATCATACTTTTCAAGATAGGTGTCACTGGAATCTATGTCACCAATTGACAGAGCAATCTTAACCTTGCTATATCTACTTTTAAACTCATTATATTTTTCACTGGCAAGAGCTTTTAATGGCACAATATATACTGCACGGCCTTTTTTGTTTAAGATAGCCTGAAGCATTGCCATCTCTGCAATAAGTGTTTTTCCAGATGCTGTTGGTGTGCAAACAACCAGGTTTTTTCCTTCAAGCAACCCTGACTTAATAGCTTTTTCCTGTGCAGGCCTAAGACCCTTAATTTCTTTTTCCAGAACTTCGAACAAATAAGGATGCAATCTTGTTTCAATATCTTTAAGCTCCATAAGCATCAAGGAGAATTTAGGTTCTTATATAGTTTTATGTGATAGTTGTACTACTTTATAATAGTAATATTTTTATATAAGTTTTTCTTAATCAGGTCTATGGAGATAACTCAAAAAGATTATGAACTGTATAAGGAAGTGCAAAAGAAGTTGCGAAAAAAGCCTTCAATAATGAAGATACTTACTCTTATAAGTATAATTGTTGTATTTTTCGGATTTGTCTTCTTAATGAATGAAGAGTATGACATCACAGGCAGGGTCGTTCAGAGAAAAGACAATCTTTATAGTTGCAGTCTTGACGAATCAGGTGTGCTTTTTGCCACTGCTGGCAAAAAACTACACTGTGAAGTAGAGGATGTATCTAATGGAGAAGTGAAAATAAAAATAATAAATAACATGGTTCTCCCAGAACTCACTGATGTAAGGATAGACAGCATAAGTATCAACAACTGCAAGTTACAGCCAGACTCAGTTGTTAAAGCAGGCAGTTATCAAGTGTTTTCATTGCCTACCTGTAAACTTAAAACTTTTTCTAATGAGATAAAGATAAGTTATAGCAGCCTTGAAACCGGGTTCTCTTATATATTAAAGGGGGAAATCAGAATTTAATGGTCTCAATTAATTGATATTAGTGTTAATATTAACCAGGTTAATTAACTCAATTTTCTGGTTCTCGATATTCCTAAGCTTTTTATTCAATGATTCCAGCTCAATAACCGGATCAACTAGAACACCCTTGTTCAGGTCAGTAATCATGCTGTTGATATTCTCATTTATTCGCTTCCTCATTGTCTTAAGTTCAGTTAAGGAACTTTCAAGTCTATTTTTGAGCTTGAGCAGCTCACCTTTCCTGTTGCTTAGGTTCTCTGCCTCATTCCCAGTCTGATCCTCAAGCAAAGAAAGCACTTTTTCTAATTCATAGACCTCGTCAAGCAGAGCCTTTTTCTCAGAATTTTCAATCTCTGTTGACAATTGGTTCATTTTTGTGAGCAGATTGTTTATCCTTTGCTTATTGTTCCAAAAAGATGCATTGGCATTAGTCAATATTTTCTTATGTCTATGGCCGTTGTTTGAGACATAGCTATTAATGTTAATCAGCAAAAAATTCTTTGACAGCATCTCCTTATAGTTCCTGAAGAGTTCTGTTTCATAATTATGATACCTTACAAGATTTCTGGCAATTTTTTGGTTTAGCCTGCTGAAGGATATTTCTATATTTTTTTCTGTGTCTCTTAATTGCTCATGGAGAGCCATGTTCCTTTTTGAGATATCCCTAGCGAGATTATGTCCCTGCTCAATTTTCTTAATGCACTCATTTATCTTCAATGTCAATATGTTTAGCCTATCCTCAAAGGGTTTGAATCTTTTATATGCTAAATCTACCTGTTCTTTTATTGAACCGGCTCTAGCAGTAACATAAGAGACTATCTCATTTTTATTGAGTCTGTTTTCCTTTCCTTTTTCATGATAGCTCGGCTTAACAAGATATGTTTCTTTTAGGTCAATCTGCAAATTTATCAGGCCGTTCTCAGCAAGAGGCTCAAGCCATTGCTCAATTGTTGCAGTCTTGACTTTGAGAATTTTTGCTGCTTCCTTCAGACCAATAATATTTTTTTCTTCAATTAATTCGAGCAATTTATCAGCTGTTGTAACAATTTTTTCCATATGAAGGTGAGGGATTGAGCTTATTTATAAATTTATCCTTTTTCACTACTGTTAAGTGATTTATTATTAATAGAAACCTTTTTATCCCTGAGATGTTAGCTTATAAATAGGTGAAAAAATGTCAAAAATAAAATCAATTAATGCGCGAGAGATATTGGATTCAAGAGCTAATCCCACTGTTGAGGTTGATATATTTATCCATGAAGGAATGTCTAGGGCTGCTGTTCCCAGCGGAGCAAGCACAGGAACCCATGAAGCAGTTGAGTTAAGGGACAATGACAAAAGATATCTAGGAAAAGGAGTGAGAAAAGCAGTTGAAAATATCAATAAAATCATAGCTCCTGCTTTAAATGGCATAGACTGTGCAAATCAAAAAGATATTGATAACAGATTAAATGAACTTGATAGTACACAAAACAAAGCCAGACTTGGAGCAAATGCAATTCTTGCTGTGTCAATCGGAGTATGCAGGGCAGGAGCTCTATCCAAACAATTACCTTTATACAAATATGTTGCAGAATTGGCTGGCAATAAAGATCTAGTAATGCCTGTTCCAGCAATGAACGTCATCAATGGAGGCAGACATGCTGGAAACAAGCTGGATTTCCAGGAGTTTATGATTCTCCCTGTTGGAGCCCGGTCATTTAGTGAAGGTCTCAGGATGGGAGCAGAAGTCTATCACCATCTAAAAGACATTATAAAAAAAAAGCATGGATTGGATGCAGTAAATGTGGGTGATGAAGGGGGTTTTGCTCCTCCTGTCAAAGATAATGAAGAACCCTTACAATTATTAATCCAGGCAATTGATAAGGCAGGTTACCAAGGAAAGATTAAAATTGGTTTGGACTGTGCTGCTTCTGAATTTTTTTATAAACAAAAATATTATCTTGGTGAAAAGGAAAAAGTGATGTTTAATAGAAAACCTATTAAGAAGGGTATAGATGGAAAAGAGCTCGGCAGATTATATTCAAAGTTGATTAACAAGTACCCTATTGTTACAATTGAAGACCCATTTGCAGAGGATGACTGGGAATCATGGTCAGAGTTTACATCTAAGGCTAAATGTCAAGTTGTAGGGGACGATCTACTTGTTACAAATGTTAATAGAATGAAAAAAGCACTTGAACTAAAAGCATGCAATGCCCTTCTCCTCAAGATAAATCAAATTGGAACAATAAGCGAGGCAATAGATGCAGCCAGATTGGCTGTTGAGAACAAGTGGGGTGTCATGGTCAGCCACAGAAGCGGAGAAACAGAAGACACTTTTATTGCAGATTTGGTTGTGGGATTAGGGGTGGGGCAGATTAAGGCAGGAGCGCCGTGCAGAAGTGAGAGAACATGCAAATATAACCAATTATTGAGGATAGAGGAAGAATTAGGAAAAGTTAAATATGAGAAAAAATAAAATTTATTCAGGATTACAAGTCCCATTCATACAATAATTCTGACACCATATTCGTGCATTTCCCAAGTTTTGTTGGTTATCGCAAAAATATTCAATGAGAACACTAATATTCTGACAATAATCTTGATAAAAGAAAAGATTACCCTCGTCAGTCCCATTTACAAATCCTAATGTAAAATAGTCTAAGCCGTCTGAGTCAAAACACGTATTAAAAATTGGTATTGTGGTGGTCGTCGTTGTTGTATTAGTGGGAACACACTGGCCATCATAACATCCGTTTGGACACACATTGTCAAAAGCTCCAAATGAGCATTTGTCCAAGTCATTACAATATGCCTCATTAACTCGCCCAAACACATTTGGATTGCATGAATCAGTAAAAGTGAAAGTCCCGTCTGTACAGGTTCCTTTAACATCAAAGTTCTTACCGCCATCTGTGTCAACACATGCAGCAGGTAAGGTGGTTGTTGTAGTTGCTGCTACACATGCTCCATTTGAACAGCCGTTTTGGCACAGAGATCTCATGTCGCCCCAGTGTCCTTGCTTATCACAAAAGTACTCAACTATAACACTAATGTTTCTACAATAATCTTCATAGTAAAAAGGATTGCCCTCCTCTATTCCCTTAACGTACCCAAAAGTAAATAAGTCTAACTCATCTGAATCATAGCAGTTATCAGGTTCACATTCCCCGCAATCTTCTACACACTCACCACACATTTCTCCTCCCTCGCAAACACCATCTCCGCAGTTGGTTTCATCAGGAGCAAGTCCTGTGTCGGTCCTGCATCCCACATCATTCCTGTCAATTGCACCGTCACCATCATTATCTAGCCGGTCATTGCATTCGTTCTTTAATTCACTTGCTCCAGACGCAAGGAAAGCGTTTCCTGCAGTATCTTCTTTATTAGAGCACCCTGCTATTAGCAGCAACAATATTGAAGTAATAATTGCCAAACAAAGAAATCTTGATATTTTACTCACAGTTCATCACCTTATAGTAATTTTATGATACTTGTTAGAAGAGAGATTTATAAAATTTTCGAAATCAAAAAATATTAAAGCCTTTCTAATTTATTAAAAGAGCATGACTGCATTAGATATGATTATTGAAAAAATTGTCCTCAATAATCTGAGGTATAATAGCAGTGAGAAAATCCTAGTTGTTGCAGATGATGCGAAAAGAGAATTAGCAAAACATTTCCTGAAAGCTGCACAAACAATAACAGAATATTCCAAGCTAGTGTCAATGCCTGCAAGAAAAGAGCATGGCGAAGAACCAACTCAAGAAGTGGAAAAAGAAATGCTCGATTCAGACATTATTTTGATTGTTACATCAAAATCACTTACACACACAAAAGCAAGAATAAAGGCTTCTGAAGAAGGTGCCAAGATTGCCAGCATGCCTGATATTACAGATGAAATTATCCAGAGGTGTGTTGATATTGACTATAAAGCAATGGAGATGATTATTAATAAAATAGTTGATAAACTACGAACTACAAAACAAGTAAGGGTGAAAACAGAAAAAGGCACTGATATTACTTTCATAGTTCCAAAAATTGTAATGGACGACACAGGAGATTATTCAAAAAAAGGAGATTTTGGAAATTTGCCTGCCGGCGAAGTATTTTTTGCTCCTGTTAATGCTAGCGGAAGATTAGTAATAGATGGGAGCATGCTTGACATGAAATTGAAAGAGCCTGTTGAGGTTTTAATACAAGATAATTATGCTGTTGGTTTTGGTTCGAATAGAATTTCTCAAGAATTGAAAGCCAAGTTGAATAAAGTCAGTCAAGATGCATTTAACCTTGCTGAGTTTGGCATCGGCACAAATCCAAAGGCAATAATAACTGGAAACATATTAGAAGATGAAAAAGTGCTGGGCACAGTTCATTTTGCATTTGGAAATAATGCTTCTTTTGGCGGTAAGGTAAATGTGCCTATACATCTTGATGGCGTTATTTTAAAGCCTACAGTTTATTTTGATGATAAGATAATAATGAAAGAAGGGAAAATGTTATTATAGATATTTTTATAAATTATCTATTGTTTAATTAATATAACATGATATACCTGGGCTCAGACCACGGCGGTTTTAAGTTAAAGGAGTCTATCAAATCTTTTTTAGATAATAAAAATATTAAGTATGAAGATATGGGCACGCATAATGAGGAAAGCTGCGATTACCCTGATATTGCCAAAATAGTCGCTAACCAAGTGGCAGAGAAAAATGCTTTGGGAATTCTTGTTTGCGGTACTGGAATCGGAATGAGCATTGCAGCAAATAAAATTAAGGGAATAAGGGCAGCTCTGTGCCATAATGAATACACTGCAGAGATGGCAAGGAAGCATAATGATGCAAATATATTATGCTTAGGCGGTAGAGTATTGCAGAAAGATATTGCATTAAAGATAGTTGATATCTTCATCAATACAGAATTTGATGGGGGCAGACACAAAAGAAGAGTTGATAAGATCATGGAGATTCAAGATGGATGTTAAAATAGCTCCTTCAATTTTAAGTGCTGATTTCGGCAGATTAAATGAGGATATAAAAACAATTGAACCTTATGCAGATCTGCTGCATGTTGATGTCATGGACGGCAATTTTGTGCCAAATATTACGATTGGGCCTTGTGTTGTAAGAAAGATAAAAACAAAACTTCCCATAGATGTACATTTAATGATTTCAGAGCCATTGAAATATGGCCCAGAATTTGCCAAAGCAGGCGCTTCAATGATTAGTTTTCATGGAGAATTGTTTGAGTCTGACAAAGATGGTTTGGTGCATGCTGTTGAAGAAATAAAAAAGTTAAATGTAAAGGTAGGAGTTGTGCTGAATCCCGATAAAAGATTAGAGATAATAAAACCTGTCCTTGATAAGGTTGATTTTGTTTTGCTAATGAGCGTCTATGCCGGATTTGGCGGGCAGAAATTTATTCCTGAAGTTTTAGAAAAAATCAAGGATTTGAGAAAAATTTTTTCAGGAGACATTCAAGTTGATGGCGGGATAAATGATAAAACAGCTGAGCTTGTTGTTAAGGCAGGCGCAAATGTTCTTGTAGCAGGCACCTATATTTTTGATTCTAAGGACAGGAAAAAAGCAATTGAGAGTTTAAAGAGGTGAATTTCTATGTTAAGCATCAATAATGTTAAATTAAAATGGCTTGGTCATGCATCATTTAAATTAGAACATAATGGGCTCAAGATCTATATTGACCCATATCAAGTGAAAGAAACAGACAAGGCGGACATTATACTAATTACACATGGCCATTATGACCACTGCAGTGTCGAAGATATAGCAAAGCTAACTAAAGAGGATACAATAATTATTACAACACCAGACACAACAAGCAAGCTAGCCAGCAAGGTTGATGGAGGAAAACCGCAGCTCATAAAGCCGGGCGACAAACTCAAGCTTAAGGGAATAATGGTAGAAGCAGTTCCTGCTTACAATATAAACAAGCAGTTCCACCCAAAAGACAATGAATGGGTTGGCTATGTTATTACAATAAACAATGTAAGGTTTTATCATTCAGGAGATAGTGACGCAATACCTGAGATGAATAACATTAAAGCAGATATTGCTATGCTTCCTGTAGGAGGAACTTACACCATGAATGCACAAGAAGCAGCTTCTGTTGCTAATAAAATTAAGCCGAAATTGGCCATACCAATGCACTACGGCAAAATTGTGGGCAGCAATAGTGATGCAGAAAGGTTCAAGCAGTTGTGCAAGTGTGAAGTTAAGATAATGTAGTTCTTTTTAATTTTGCGAAACAGCAGATATAAAGAGTTTTAAGAAAGGAGAGCACTCCCTTCGACCCTCCCTTGGCAATTTTAGGGGGTTCAAGGGGGACAGAGTCCCCATTGTAAAAAAGTTTTATATAGAAAGCGGATGTTAAAAAAATAAGTTGAGAGGCACGCCCAAAGATGGATAATTACCCAGGAATATGGTTGACCTCAGCTTTTTCTCAATCCTGCAACCCCATAAGCACCAACATAATTGGTTAACGCTGCTTCATTCCTGATCTCTCACGTGCGTCAGCACAGGAGATGAGTGAACCTCCGAGTCTAACGCATGACGTGGTTCCCAAAAACATTAGTCCTACAGGACAAGAGATCATTGTCCAAGCCAAGACCATATTCAAAGGCGACTACCGCTCTTCAGGCTTCAGTCCTGTCATGAAGTCGATTTACAGTTACAGGGGACGACTAACCCCCCAACCTAGTCTCTCAGTGCATAGAAAAAGAACCTGATTTAAAAAAGTTATTCAAAATCTAGAGTTTTAATTTGGAATGTGTTTAATACAGTGGTTTGTCCTATCATCTACAGTACCGTTTAAACAAACACCTATACTACCTTGACAATAAAACATTTGAGGTTTGAGTTCAACTTCAAAAAACCAGCAATCTCTATGAAAAACGATGAAAGGTTCTTTTAGACTAACTGGTGTGTAACCCTTCCCATTTAACTCATTGATTGCTAGTTCTTTTGCTCTATTAATATTCATCTCTCCAGAGGAAATGTTCCCCTCAATTATCGAGCTGCAGGACCTATTTAAATCCAAAATGTAGTATAGTTCGCCATTTATGTATTTAGTTGGAATAATTTTATAGGCGAGATTGTTACTATAATCCACTAATTCGATAATTGATATTTTACTAATCTCGCCCACGGGAACTTTTACTTTATTCCAAACATACTCGAAAACTACCTTATTCATATCACAAGGATCTCTAAGAGGATAAATGGTGCCGTTTTTCAATACCAGATACGATGGACTTACAACAAAAGGGGCATGATCTTCTCCTATATAGAGATATACTGTAACCAGTGATGCTAAATTAGAATTATATTTTATTTTTTCTACACTGCATGAGTCTACTCTAGTAAGGTTAAACTCTTTAATAACCAACATTGCCTCCTTTGGATAAGTGATAGTATTAATATGCGTACAACCATAAAAAAATATCGTGCTAAGTAATAATAAAAAGATTAAACTCTTTCTCATTTAATATTTATTTACTCATGTCCTCTTTATATATTTTATCGAACCACGTGATCTAATGATTTTGTAAGCAAGCTTGCAAGCGATATCCAGATGAAACAAGAATTATATTTGTATGAAGTTTTAAAAATGAATAATCTCTCCCACTTCTGTTTTAGTTTCTGCTATTATTCCTTCTGGCAACTCAACAACATACTTTGCTTTATTTTTAGAAAAATATATTGCGAAGGGCTTTAGATTTTCTTTTATCTCTACTACCTTTTTATGTTTGTCCAAAAATAATACGTCTATTGGAAAAAATACAAAGAACATATGCAGGTCTACTCTGGTTGGCTTATTAAAAATGAAAATAAAGCCTGTATCTTTTATTTTTCTAGAAAACATCAGTCCTTTTGCTTTTGAAAAAACACTACTTAGGATTTTTGTATTTTCACAAATCACTGTGTTTTTTGTTTTGTTTTTTATCATTTAGCAATCGTTGTAAGTAAGTCTATCAACTTCATAGGTATCTATGCTTGAATCATCTATCCTGAACCAATCGGGCATATCAGTGACATTGCATTTGTCTGTGGTTGTGGCATTGCCAAAATAGATATAGTCAACTACAGATCTCGCCAGCAGTGGAATTCCCTGCGCATCCAAATCTTCGAGATTAACCATGCTTTCGATACCATAAGGAGAAGGAGATAAATTTCCTGTGAACCTCATCAAGAAGCTGGGCGCATCTGTTGAGTTGATATAGTAAGAGTTTAGAAGGTGTTCATTCAGAACAGCGGTATCATTAGTTGCATCATCAATAAAATCACTGTTTGGCGTGATGTTTATGAGATTTGTTACCTTGTCTTCTGTCCCAACTGCGTAGAGTGGGTCCTCGAAACCAAGGATAGAGAATTCTCTTGTATAGATCCTGTCAAAAGTCCATGATGCAAGACCCTGTCCATCTTCGATATATACTGTTGTATTAAGAGTTACTAGAACATCCCAAGGCGTCACATGCTGGACATATATGTTCTTAACAGATAGGTCTAAATTAATATTGAGCTTGTTCGCCTCTTCATTTGTCCTAGTAAGCCAGCTTGTGATGTCTGCACCCTGTGCTCCTTGTGTCATAAGGTCGAGTGAAGTGCCGTTCATAGATCCGTTCACAATGATCTCAGTGAAAATTGAGTCAAAATCATCTACATATCCTTCTATGATACGCACATAGGCATTCATGCTTAACAAAGCTCTATAACCTCCTATAAATAGTTCCCTGTCCAGATCTTTCTCAAAATCACCAATAAAACTATTAATTGTTTTTATTCTTGCTGAGATAGCATTGCTTTTCTCTCTATATCTATATTTGTCTTTAGTGCTTACTACCGCAACTATCAGGATTATAAGGAAAACAGCCATATATGTAAAAAAGACCCCTTTCTTGTTCATCTCCACACCCTCACCTCTGCTATTGCAGGCCCCCAGGGGTAGGGTATCTGCTGCACAGAGATTGCACTCACCCTTAGATTGTATGCATCAATATTAACATATAATCTGCCATCATCATCATAGTCAAGGCTGTCAAACAATTGGAATGCGGCTGAGTCAATTGAATCATTAAGATCATAGCCCATGGCTGTGCTTGTATAGTTGCACACTTTGCTGCCAGTGTAATTCTCTGGCACATTTATTATAGTTGAGGTGCCATCTTCAAACTCAATGTTCCAGCTGCAGCCAACTGCGAATGGAAGCACGTCAGCATATGACACAGATGAGGTAATAAGGCCTGTGTAGATAATAGTATTGTTAAGGGAGCACCCTGTTTTGTTTTCAGGCGAATCTGCTGTAAGTATACTGAGGCTGTTAGTCCCGTTCACAAGATTGTTCACCGGCACATACAAAAAGAACGGATCTCCAAGACGCACATAGTTCTGAGAATATTTTGAGAGATTATATACTTCATTGCCATTAACAGAGAGGTAGTCTGCCCAGTGGTGCCCTGAGTAAGAAGTTACTTTGGCATCAGTTACTCTCATCCCGCTAGGAACTGTGAAAGAGGGATCACAGCTTGTGAATTTCTCTTCTTCTATTGAAACAGCAATTTCGTAAAAGGCAGGCTGCTCAGCAATGGGATCATATTCAAGTTCTATATAGGAATCTGGATATAAGTTAGAGAGAGACACATTTCCCCTAACCTCAATCTTCTGTGTTGATTGTGTCACTGTTGCAAGGATATTATAGGCAATTTCTTCATATATGTTCTGTAAGAACGCGCCGTCTGTACTAATATCCACAGTGCCATTTCCAGCCTTAGCTATTTCAGTTAAGGTGTAATTTGCCCGCTCACATGAAGCTAAAGGGCCCATACCGACCACATAGATTGTTACATTCAAATCATCATGAAGCCTTTTGGCTGCATTTATTGAGCTGTTTATAGGTCCATTGCAATCACTCACACTGCAATCATATTGATTACCATTACATAACCAGGGGTTATATTCTCCATTCAGAGATGTACCTGTCTCATTGCATCTCCACCATCCGCCAGACCAATATGTCCCGCAGCAATGGGTAGGGATACCATCACTCATAAGAAGAACAGCTTTGGTTCTGTTATCATTACTGTAAGTACTAAAAATCTCATACGCCTGGTTTAGTGCGCAGCATATGCATGTGCCTCCATCTGCAACTGCTGAGGCCTTTTTATACCTGTTCCAAATCTCATCAGCAATAAGGCTCAGATTAAGGTCTGATAATACTGGACTGTAAAAAGCATTGGCGTCACTTGAAAAATCTGCTAACCAGAGCCTATTGCCAGGCGTGGACTCATTCATGATTATTTCATTAAACTGACCGTCAAGACATCCAGCAACTCCGAGTCTTCTAGCATTTGGATCTGCGATGTCGCTGGGCAAACAGTTGGGGATCGCATGCCCTTCCGGCGGAAACTCCCACTGGCCCATCCTTGCCTTCATACTGCCTGACTTGTCAGTTATTAGGACAACGTCAGCATTGCTCCCAAAGATGACTTCCTCAGAAAGATTGTATGAAGCCAATCGTATTGGCACAGTCTTGTTGCTCAGATCGATATAATTGAGGGAGACTGGGAAGGACGTCAAGTTTTCATCTGTCAGGTTAATCCACTGCTCAGTCTCATTGCCCTTTGCTTCATAAACAGGGATGTTTCCAATTGTAAGATAAGTAACATAATCGCTTGAAAAGTGCAGGTATATATTCATAGAGTTTAAGGTGCCAGGAACATAAAAGGCATCATAAAGATTTACAACCCCAAATACCCCTGGAAAATTGTACCTTATCTTATATCCTTCAAAATAAGGGCTCAGCTCCTCAGTTCTATAATCAATCCTTAAAAAACCGCCGGCAATGTAAGATTCATTGAGCAGATCATCAAAGGTAATATTTATTTCATTATGCTCGCCTTTTTCCAAATAATCTATGCATCCAGTAAGATTCCATCTCTCTGCTGTCATCACTGTAGAACTTGGTTCAAATTTCGCTCCGCATTGGTTCCCATTTATGTAAAGGTAAAAATCGCCCCCAATATCAAGCTCCAGCTCCATGTTTGTAATGTTTGCATCATCAGGTATATCAGTTATGTTTTGTGTAATATTGCCTTGGCCAACAAACCCTCCAAAATACAGGTAAGAAGAATATTTCTTGCTTTTTATTCCCTCAAGAAAGACTTTTGAAGTAGCTCCTCTCAGCGGCTTGAATTTTTCCATTCCCGAGATAAGTCGGCGCGAGGAGATCAGCTCTGTTCTCTTTCCTGTATCAGAATCATTTAAGTATATTGATTCCTGGTTAACAAGGAATTCGAAACCAAATTTGCCCGGTATGAGCCTCTCACTTACTACTTTTGATAAATTCAGTGCCAGTTCTGTCTTGTTAAGCACGTAGAACTCACCTATCTGCTCTATTACTGTGTTGTCCGGATACACAATCTCACCAGAAGTTATAAGTGATTGAACATAAGTATCATTTATTTCAGAGACCTTGATAGTCGAGAGACAATTTATAATATCCTGGGAAAAGTAGCTTGTCTGAGGCTGCTCTATATCTGAAACATAGTACTTTGTTACAAGCACTAATGCCAGCCCAATCAGCAAGCATGCAAATAGCGCATCCAATGTAAAAAAAATGCCTCTTTTTATTCTTGCCATAGTATAACCTTCATTCCAACAATATCTGACACATTGTCATGTTTATATGTCAAGTATCTTGTTATAGTGATAATATTCTCAGGTGCATTGCCTTGCACCGTGCTCGGAGCGAACCCCGGTTTTCCTATAAATTCTGCACCGACTAAATCAATTACAGAACCGTTTCTATCCTGGAAATATATTAAAAAATCAGACTTTATCCCAAGGGTATATTTTGTGGTTTCATAGTGGGTACTGGTCATATTCCATAAATAGCTGAGCTTGGTAATATTCAATACGCTGTCTGCTGCAATGCCTATGCTAACAACACTCTCATTAGTCCAATTAGCAGGTATCCCAGGAGAGACAAGGGACGCAGATAATTTATCTGCCTCAACAACAACCTGGTTAGTCTCTTTAGCAGTGATTATATAATTCGTGGTAATATAGTGAAATGAGAGCACCAGCACTAATAAGAACATTGTAGTTGCCATAATAAAGTCAGTATACCATATCTGTGATTTAGTTTGAAATCTATAATTTCTAACTATTCTGAAACCTTTGGTTTCTGAGCCAGAAATATTTGATTTTTGACATTTCATTTTAGCGGTTTAGACAGATTGAATTATTGTTATTTGTGATAATATTGGTTCCTTTTTGGATAGAACCATTTACAATTGGTATTGGAAAGCCAATTTCACCTTGCGTATAGTTAATAATTAGTGCAGAGCCAATATTATATATCTCATATTGGAGCCCCTCAAGTTTATCTGGAATAATAAATGTCCTGTTGTAGCCTGGCTCTGATTGGGCAGCAAGCAGGAATTCATTTTGGATGCTATATCCAAAGTCTTCTGCCAATATCTTCTTTTTTTCAACAAGATTATCTTGATAAATATCTGAGAATATTGTAGCAAATACTATTAACATGACCATGCCTGCCATAGTCATGGACAGGAATTCAAATGTTACCTGAGCTATGCGTCTGCTATAGATACTGAATCACCTAATGCCTCAATCTCAATAATATGAAGACCAGATTCAGCAGACAGAGTCCCAGTTAGATTGACAAGGGAAGTATGGACCACTTCTTGGAGAGTGTTTTCAGCAGCCCTATACCTAAAGAGTATTATCCTATTGTTTATCTCAACTTCTTCAATATTCTCTGGGAAATATACTCTAAGTGTTGTTTTAGAGGGCGCTCCAAAATAATACATTGCCTCTGCCTTGTCAACTATTTTTATTTCTATGTTTCTTATCTGGTTGGAAGCAAGCGCATCCTTTGTGTCCACTGTCTGGGTCTGGAATATTATGACCACAGGTATAATCATAAGAAATGCAAAACCAAAGATTGTCAGAAATTCTATAGCTGTCTGTGACCTCTTTTTATGCATATATAAAAATACTTGGCAGAGGTTTATAATTCTTTTGATTTGGTTAGAGAAATAATACTATAGTATGGGAAGTTCAATCACTCTCCCATCATCAGTAACTCCAATATAGGTAAACCAATCGTCACCTTCAATCTCAACTCTAATTTCTTTAATTAAGATATTATTGTATGTGCTGACATCTAAAATTTCCATTGATTTAATCTTCTTTTCTTGGTTCTCAAAATATATTTTTGTTAGATTCAAAGCAGTTTCATCTGATATGTTCATTTTTTGTTTCTCGCATCTCTGTGTTTCTTGATTGCATATCTCTGCAGGAATACTACATTTACAATCGAGGCAGCAAGCATATGGAGTTTCATAAGGTTCGCATATGTTATTGCCACATACCGTGTTTATACACTCTTTTTTAGTGGCTGAACAGTAAGTGTTCTCACCACACTTACAATCCTTTGGACAGTCCCAACAGTTCTCTCCATTGTTGCATATATTGTCGCCACATCCTCCCATATCTACTTTCCTCTCTCCAGCAATTGTAGTGGCAGGTGAACTCCTTGTTAGCTTAAAAAGAAATAAGAAAGTAATAAGAAACATGGCCAAAACTGCTCCTATTAGGACATAATTGATTCTTATTTGTCCTTTCGCATATTTAAAAGCTTTTTTAGTAATACTCATATCTCCCTGTTGAACCTCCCGGTAACGTGGTTTCACCTCCCCACATTTTTTTGATTAATAGAGTTGGATCGCCGTACAAGATGTTGATGTGAACTGTATAAAGGAATTTATCATCCAAAAGGAAAGGATGCTTATTCAGGTAGTTTTGCTTACCCTTTTGGTATGCGTGACCTATTCTCGTTCCCTCATCTAAAAGTTTTGTTATTTCTAATAATAAATCACCAATATAAAGATCCATATTCTCACAATCATTAGAGGTAGTCACTTTTTGTTGATCACTACCATCTGAATTCATGATATATACCTCATAAGAGCCAGACCTATCTGAGACAAACGCTATTTTTGAACCGTCTGGAGAAAAGAACGGCCTACTAAAATCAACATATTGGGCTAGATTCTGCTGGTTAGTACCATCTATGTTCATAATATATACTCCATCAATATCTTGCCTTTCAGAAAAAAAAATTATTTTGGAACCATCCGCAGAAACTGAGGGGTAGTCATTAGACAAACTAACTTCAGTCAATCTTTGTTGATCACTACCATCTGAATTCATAAGATAGATGTGCCCGGGTCCATCACGACGTGAAACAAAGACTATTTTTGAACCGTCTGGAGAAAAGAACGGCCTATAATTATCACTGTCTGGTGTGTTAGTTAATCTTTGCTGATTACTACCATCTGAATTCATGATATATATCTCCTTTGGCCAATAAGAATCTGGGCGATCCCTTGCCGAAACAAAAACTATTTTTGAACCATCAGGAGAAAAGGACGGTTCAATGTCGTTGCCAGGACTATTTGTTAATCTCTGCATATTAGAACCATCTACATTCATTAAGTAAATATCATATTCCTCTGAGGGATCTGATGATGCAAACAATACTTTCGAGCTATCTGGAGAAAAAGAGGTGTATCCATGGTTAATACCATCTACCGCATCTGTTGTTAAATAGTTCAGATTGGAACCGTCTTGGTCCATAATGCAAATATCATAAGAGTACATGGAATACTCTCTCAGAAAGAGTACCTTCCTTCCATCTGGAGAGAAAAGAGGGTAAACACAATTACCAGCTCCTTTTATGGGACCAAAGGTTATTTGATGTTTGTTAGATCCATCAACTTCCATAAGATAAACCTCAAGGAAAGGACCACCAGTATTCGCCAGAAAAACTATTTCGGAACCATCAGGAGAAAAGGACGGAGAGAGAGAAATTTGGGGTGTAATAAAACAATTATTATCTGTACCTGCCATATAAACTGCTCCACCTGCCTCTAAAAAGGTCATAACCAGTGAAGAGTCAGTAGTAAGCTTGTTTAAATAACCTCCTCCACAAGCAGCAGTCATCCAAGTGGCGTCTTTAATTTCAAGATTAGAAATGGTACTAGGACTAGTATGATCAAATCCACTCCCAAAAAAATAATCCTTATCAGAAACAGGACCTGGACCATGTACCTCAATTATGGCAAATTTTTTACCAGACAACATATCAGATTCGATGTAACCACAAGTGGGCCCACAAAGTTCTACAGGTATCCCAAAAAAAACACTACACAAGCAGGAGCCTATGATTGAGTGCGTACTTGAGACATCACCGCATTTTTCGCTCGGCACAACATAGCTTGACAAATCCAGCCCACCACCATAATGTAATCTTGTAGCTGTATCTAAGCCATTCAATAGTACATCAATATCTCCACCAACTGGATCAGGAAACCTGCCCACTGCTATGTCTGGCAGATAATTTCCATCACCATCTATGTCTCCATATGCGTCATCTGAGCCAGTTTCTGAGCCTATTGGTGCTTGTGGAAATGTATAATATCCCCCAATGATAATAAGGTACTTTGCGCCTAATGATGGGATTAAAGTATCAAGAACAGCATCTATTTCTATCCAGTCTTGTGGATCAGTGACTATCTGTCCACCCGGATTGATATCTCCTGTTCTTTCATCATCCAAATAAATAAAAGCTGAAGAAAGGCTATCACTTCTTAATGCAGTTTGAAAGTCTTGAATTTTATTTTCAAGTTTTAATAACTCCTCTCCACTATAAACAGAATCTAGATTAGTTCTCAAAGCAACAATCAACACATCAACACTACCGCCACATTGAAGATAATTAGAGCAGTAACCGGAACAACATTCCTCATTTTTTATACAATCTTCACCAAAAAAGCTACACTGGGGTATTGCATTTGCCATTGGTTCTCGTACCCCTGCCTGGAAAAAATCATTATTGTAACTTACTGTAGCGGCAGCACAAATATTGAGGGATACTAAGAAGAGAATAACAACAAACAATAGACTTGGCCTTTTTCCCATTTGGTTGAAGATATATTGGTTTTCTCTCCTATATAAATATTTCTAACTGCTTTAAATATATAAGAAAATTTTATAAACATCTCTCCTTATTAAAATCTTTATGAAAAAGAGGGGCTACACTGTTATTAATTTTGTCCTCATCCTTGGCATTTTAGTTATTGGCGCCATTGTAATTGCGAATTTGAAGGGGTTATCATATAAGCAGGCAGAAGCAATTGAGGAGGAGATTGCAGCAGAGTTTCTAAAGAACATAGCAAATGCAATCGAGGGCGCAATGCTCTATCCGAGTGATTCTGTTAACAGTGTGAAGCTAGGTGCTGTCAGGGAATATGAGTTAAACATAATGAATAATAAGATTAATCTTTTTTTCCCCTCAACAAGGATTAACCTCTCATACACTCTTCCAGTCTCTAATCTAAATATTATCCCAACCAGTATTAAGAGCCAAGGTAATCTAACTATTATCTCTAAAGGAAGAAACCTCTTTGTGAGTGATAAGATAAAATGCTTTTTGAATGATGATGTGTGTGATCCTGGTTGCATATATTATGATGAACTAATTGAAAAAGAGTGCTATCAGGAAATTGCAGAAGGTGTCTGTATCTCTTACTATATTGATATTAATAAGGATGGGCTGACAAATCATCTTGACTCAGACAACATATGTGATCCAGACTGCTACAATGAGCAAAGGAACGGAGGATTTTATGATTTTGATTGCTTAGAAAGCGGGGACAATATCTGTGACCCAGACACTCACATGGTCAGGGATTTTTATTGCGACACTGATTGTTTTGGTGCCAATGGTGTGTGTGACCTTGATTGTGCTGTTTATGATGTTGATTGTCCTCATCTTGATAACGGCATTTGTGAGATAATGAGGTTTGAGAATTGTATGACCACCTATGATTGCAACTGCGAACAAATATCCAAAACCTGTAATCCTGCTGACAATAATGCTGATGCGTGGGGATGTGTATGAAAAGATTGGCTGTTTTAATTATAATAGTAAGTATCGCAGCCATTACTGCAATAGCTGAGGATTATACCTGCGGAGATATGATATGCGAGAAGAATGAGAATTATTTGGTGTGCCCGCAGGATTGCATATCCGGAGTAAAAGATAATTACTGCAACAATGCAAGGGACAGGGTCTGCGACCCGGACTGTTATGGTGGTGATCCAGATTGCAGCACAACATATTACATAAAAGAAAAATGGGAAATGAGCAACCTGTTGAAAACTTTTCTGATAATAGTCTCTCTGCTATTGATTAGCTCCGCAATATATATCCTTTATAAAAAAACAATGAAAAAAGAAAAAATATTTGACACGACCAATATTGAGAGCTTCTCAAAATTAAAGCCACAAAAGGACAAAACCTGGGCCAATCTGTCTGAGCAAGAAATCTTGGAGAAGATAAAACAGAGTGAAGATTTCAGGAGATATAAGAATGAATAGAAAAGCTATGACCTTGCTTACCAAATCTATGTTTGCGATATTTATGGTTGTGTTTGTCTTTCTTGTAGTGTTTCTCCTGATCCAAAATAGGGTGCAGCGTCTTGAGTCAGGACAACAATTTGATTATTACCTCAAAGGCAATAGATTCTTAACAGCGCTTATAAGCAACCCCAACTGTCTCTCTCTTGGCCAGCTGCAAGATAGGAAATCTGACACAATACAAAGTGCACTTGATGTTAATAAACTAAACTTAAATGACGGTAAGAATCAGGATCTGTGGTGCATGGAGAACTATGATTTTATTTATAGTATTGAGGTTGAAGACAGCTCCAGAAATATGTGGAGGATAGGACTTCTCAATCAAGATCCAAGATGGAGTGAGCGCAAAATCAAGATAACATTGCCATGTATTGTGAGATTTGACAATGGTATTGTGCATGCTGGTACTGTCTCTTTAATAGAGCATGTTGGACAGATACCAAGATTTTATGGTTTGATCAAGGAGAGTTGTGTTACCAAGGAAAGCAGAACAGTAAAAATTAATACGGGATATGATTTAAAGTATGAGGATGACACTAATACTTTTTTTATGGGTGATGATTATTTTTTCCCATATTTTTCATGTAGGGTTGAGCCTTTTGAGATTAGCAAAGGAACTCATCTTGTTTATCTGTCATATAAAGACGGCTCATTAAAAATAAAGGTATGATGACAAAAAAATATTTAACGAGAAAAGCTCAGACATCTGAGATGGTAGGGATTATTCTACTAATCATTGTAGTTTCTTTTGTGCTCTTATTTAGCAAACTTGGAGCTGGCAGGGAACAAGTGGCTAAGACAGAATCCACAATTGCCGATTTTGAAAATATTTACCTCTCTACAACAATTACTAAATTCCCTTATATAACTGAAGCAGGCATTACCTTAAATGAATTGTTCGGAGTGTTGGTATGTTATGACAGAGACATAGAAAATTTTGGTTTTGACAACAATAATCAGCTGATTGAGATTAACATCCCTGTTGTTATCCAAAACAATCTCGATCAATTATATGGGAGGGATAATTGGGCAATTGAACTTGACAATAGATATTGCATAAACTCTCAAAATCTTGTTGAAGATAGCTGCGGGTATCTATTTAAAGAATTTGTGGTCTATGATTTTTTATTTCCTCTTCCGTGTAAAGTTGAATTAAGGAAGGGCAAAATAATAATTTCAGGTGATAATACATGAAAAAAAAAGGGACTGTGTTCATCACAATTGTAATAATAGCTGTTGTTATTGCCATCTTCGCAGTATCAATACCACAAGCAGTACAGAAAAAGACAGCCCCGTTTGAATCTAGCGAGCATTACGCAGAAGCTGTATCTACTGCCATGTATCAGGCAATTGAAAACTCCATTGCTAGATCAACATACAATATGGGAGATTTCGGCTTCCAAGACATTAATAACAGCTACTGGATAAGCTACTCCCTGCCATTAGTCCCAAGCGTGGAAGACATAAATGAGAGACTAGAAGTAATGATAAACGACACAGTAAATGATTATATGGGGCAGTTAAGTGCACAGCAGCTTGGGGACACTGTTATAGAAAGAGTTGACAAAATCAGTCATGTAACAGTTAATGTAGACCAAGATGATGTAATTGAGGGTGAGCATGACAATAGTTTCAGTGTAACTGCACATTCTGGGAGAGTCAGGCTGAACTCAGAGAATAATCAAAAAGCATACCAAGACACTGGATTTGATGTTCCTATTGACAACTGGAGATTTTGGTTCATGTACAGAGTGATAAGAGAGTGGGCACTGCAGAATTCGTTTTCAAAAGAGGCATGCAATATGCTCCCTGAGTTTGGTGTTAAAGGAGGCAGAGAATGCCCGTATTTGGCTATTACAGATAACACAATTGATAATCTGCTTGAGCAGAAGATATTAGAGCTTAATGAAACATTTTTCAATGAAGATAATGGTCACCAATATGTAGAGTGCAACCACACTATTATCTGCAGAGTGGGTGTAACGAATATTGATCCACATAATAAGGACTGCCCGGATGTATGCGACATGTGCGAGTTATCAAATTGTGTTTATCTTAACAGGATCAGGGATTGTGAGATAACATGCGACCCAGATCCAGTATGCGGCAATCCTGGTGATGCTCTACTTCCTCCATGCGAAGAAGGAGAGATTAGATTTGATGAGTACAGGTTTGACGAGGAAGAATGCAGCAGATATCATTGTGAATATTTCTCAGGCGACTGCTATGGATTAGGAGTAGAGCATACATGGAGTGTCATCTCCGAGATTACATGCACAGACCATAAAAACAGAAAACCGATTTCAGAAGAGGGCATAAAAGAGCTGGGCCTCAGGTTCAGGATACACACCTACTTTTATAGATACCATGACGCTTATATTGACTGCATCAATAATGATGAGATATGTCCGCCAGAGACCCCTGTAATCCCCCCTCAAGAACCAGGGTCTGGAGGGGCGCCTGGCGGAAGCGGAGGTGACGGCTCTGGCGGTTAAAATGTCTGGGAAAAAATCAGAGATTTCAATATTTGTAATATTCTCAGTATTAATCACAATCATAGGTATTGTGTTGGTCCTCACATTTGTGGCCAATAATAGGGATAGCGCCAAAAGGACCTATTGTTTAACTCAATATGAGCAGACAGGTGAGAGAGACGAGTATTGCGAAGAATTTCTGAGGCTAGAGGGCAATATCATAAAACAAAGAGAATCAAGATTAACTCATTTTTCAGATGGAAAAAAAGAAGGATATATCAACCTAACCCCTCAAAATGGATTCTTCAAAAGTACATCAATTGAACTGCCAAGAAATGCATATATTAAAAGTGCCAAACTCAAAGTAGCTCTAAAAGAAGAAAAAATTACTTTGTTCAATGATGACCAGTCAAAGCAAGTTTTAATAGTTCCATTAAATAGGCCTTCAATTACCAAACGAACACAAGCCCTGCCGAGCAATATAGAAATTGATGATGTAAAGTTTGAAATCAGCGGAGCTTCATATCCACTTGGTGCAGATATTATTTTTATTATTGACACATCTGATAGCATGGCAAATGAATGGGCTGCTGTTTGTAGTAAACTGAAAGAAATAGAGAATGAGCTCAATAAGCAGAACCTGGATATAAGGACAGGTGTTTTTGGTTTGGATGAGGGCGGGACAGATGACTTCTGCATGCAGGCATCAATATCCTCAGACCAGATGAGACCGCTGATGGCTTTGCAGGAATTTAACAGAAATAGTGGCCATGAGAACCATAATCCCTGCTCATATTGGATGTATCCAAGAACTGATGATTATAGTGAGGCATGGGCCCTTGGAGCTGCCTGGCTGGCACAGAATTTTGATTGGAGATTGGCTGATGATATTAAGAGAATCATTATTCCCATAAGTGACTCAGACCCTACAGGAGGAAGACCCGTATGCAAAAACATAGATGGGGGATGGGAAGGAAAAGCAGAGTTCAGTGATGATGACACAAGCATGGGCTCCGAGGTTATAGCGATTAATATGGCGCTGCAAAAATGCACTGATTACAATAAATGGATATATGTTTTACCAATTTCTGGAGATGAAAGCGGAACAGTGAGTGAAAGGTTTGATATAGGCTCAGAGCAATGCCAGTATAACTGGAGATGCCAGCAGATACTACAATGGATGCACGAGCTGGCTGTGCAGACAGGAGCAATTAGTCAGGAAGACATACTGCCAGCATTTCAGGATCAAGACACAATAATTAATACTGTCCTTGATGTGATGACGAGTCCGTTTCCAGGCAATACCATTGTCTCTGTAAGCGGGGTTGATGTGTGGAGATATGACGGTATACTGGATAATGCAAGTTCTCCCCAGATAGTACGTTCTGAGCAACTAAGGCAGCTAATGCAGAGTTGTGCTGGAACAGAGTGTCCAATAACTATTGTCAGCGACCAGGGGATTATTATACTTGACAGGTTAAGGATTAGATATTTGCAGGACCCGCAGTTAGTCTCTATCAGAGTAGCCAGCCAAGAAATTGATGTAAGTGGCCAGCTTTCATACTCTAATCCAGAAGTTGAGATTGATGTAAAAGAAGAGTTACAATTAGTCTTAGAGAGCTGCCCTCAAAATCAAAAATACTGCACAATTGACATTGCAGCTCAAGGAGCTCAGGAAGGATTTCTAGGATTTGAGATTGAGGTTGAATATGATTATTATGACCTTGAACAGGATCTAATATTTGATATTATTGACTGCTGGAGGCAAAGTAATGAAGGCAGGTCAGATAATAATTTTCTTTGCAAGGAGATATTTGTCCCGGAAAAATATGGTTTTAATTACCCTATAACCGAACAGATTGTCACTAATATGTTTATCAGCCATAACCTTTGTCATATCATATCCAATAATGATTTTAACTGCGGTGACCAGGATAATATTGAATTTGCACAAAACATATATAATGTAAGAAACATATTAATTGAATACAAAGACAGGCAAGTTGTTGTAAGCTAAGCATGACTTTTGTTGTTATTACTGGAACTGACAGAAAGGAATTTGAAACAATGAGGGAAGCTCTTTCCTACAGAACAGCAGTCAGCAGAATCTATGAGAGGGATACTTTTGGGAATGTGGTGCCATTGGATAATGCAAAGATCCAGGAATACCTGCAACATGAACCTGTGGCAAAACCTCCTAAAAAAGAAGAGAAAGCAGCCGACCAAGACCTTTTAAATACTGATGCCGAGAAGAGCCCTCAGACCACTATACAAGAAGATAAACTAGATAAAGAATTATCCCACCTTGATCAATTAGAAAGGGAACGTACTTCAGATACTCACGAAGGAGCAAAGTCAAAAAAAACAAATTTGCTTACAATATTAATATATGTTTTCATGGCTGCTATCATCATATTTTTTTTGCTGATGATTATTAGACCGTTTTTCGAAAACTTTTTTAATAGCTATATGAACTTTAATGTGTGAGAATGAAAAAAGCTGAACTGACTCTGCAGTATATATTCCTAATATTTGTTGCAGTGATAGCTGTCTTTGTAATTGTTGGCTTGATAACAAGAATGGCTCTTAATTCTGAAAAGTTCATGTGTGCACTCACAGGCAAGTGCGATCCTGATAACGGCTTTAGTGCAGAAAGCCTTGAAGCATCTGATGAAGATGGGTTTATGAATGCAATAATAAAAAATGCAAAAATCTGTTATGAAAGGGGAAGCAAAGGAGAGGTTGAAACAAGACAGACTATTGCCCATTGCTATGCTGTTAAATGCATTGCCAACGGATGCACTGCCTCATGCCCGGATGTGCAGGGAGAGATTGAAGCAAGCATCGGCAGCAGTAATGTTGATTGCACAGAGTTCCAGAATAGCAATATAGCCATAATAGATTTTGACTATTCTCTTTCAAAGGTTATTATAAAGTGAAATCAAAGAAGGCTATTGAGTCGGTTGAGGTATGGATGTGGATTATTGCCGGCCTGATAATCGGAAGCCTCATTTTTGTTGCAGGCTATACTCTCTTGTCTCACTGGGTTCATAACAATGAAGTTAACCAGGCCCAGCAAAGCTTTTCTTCTCTAGTATCTTCATTGCTTAATGTCTGCAACCTTGGAGTGGACAGGCAGGAGATATCTCCATACATATTTCCAAAGGTTGTAAATAATATCACTGCTTACAATGAAAGTACAGATGAATACGGCAAGGGTAATTCTTTGTGCATTGCTATAGAAGGAGAAGGAAGTTATTGTGAAAATTTGAAGAAGCTGGAATGCAACCTGCCCATATTTATGGATGCTATTGAAATTAGGGAAAGGAAGACTCTATTTTCTGTTGTACAAAAGGCACTTGGAAAACCTCAGAGTGCAAAGATTAGGTTCAATATCACAAAAATATCTTCAGAGAGATCTATTTTTATAAATTGGAGAGAAGAAATTATTGAATAGTCTGCAATGGCTGATAGGTATCTGCATTAATAATCCTTACAGGATTTAGTTTAGGTAGCTCCTTTTTCTGTTTTTCTGAATTACATTTTTCAATTGCCTTTTCAATATTTGGTTGTCCTTCATAATAAAATACTTTCGGCCTTTTTGTTTTCTCAAAGTACTTTTCAAAATAGAGTACATAGTTCCGCGGTATTAAAATTAAGGATTCATCCGTATCAATCCCCTTTGCTTCATAAAATTGCTTTGCTTGCTTAACTGAGTCTTCTTCAAAAGATTTTGCCTCTTTACTTTTTTTAGTGAATTCATTTTTGCTAAATTTGCTAATCTCATCAATGAGATTTTCTTTATTCACCTTTTTATCTGGACGAGCTAATTTTTCTTCATAGATTTTCATGAGCAGTATTAAATTCAGGATATCAAGACCATATTTTGTGCTGAAGTCCTGATTACCGTCATTCATCCATTTTTCAGTAAAATTCTTTTCTATCATTTTCTCAGCTTCCTCTGTCCAGCCTTCTTTAAAATTTTCGTTTAGTTTTTCTGCTTCTTTTGTCCATTCCTTAAATTTTCTATCCATCTCTTTTTCAAGCAATTCGTATGTTTTTTCTGCTAGCTCAACTGGTTTCTCAGTTAAAGAATATATCTTAACAATATTTTCAGATAGGTTAAAGATTCTGTTTGCCAGTACCGCTTCTAGTGGAGAAATGAAGATTATTTCACTCTGTTCGTAATGGGTGACTTGATTAATATAAAATAAAAAATAGTTTAGCTGTATTTCGGAAGCTCCAATTTTGAAAAATTCGTTGTGGATTGGCAAATCCAAAAAACAGTTGTTCAATATGCCAACTGCCTCTTGGACAGAGCAGCCATAGGCTATGTATATCCTACTTGGGAATTTTAATTTTGGAATAATATACTGGTGCATCAGAAGTCTGAGGTCATTATCAATATCCAGCTCTTTACTCTCAAACATAAGAATCTCATTATTTTCATCCTGATTATCTTTGAGTTTTATATCACCCAATGTTTTAATGATTTTGTTATGTTCCGCTATCTCTTTTGAATAGAGGGACATAAGTAAGGTTATTTGATGGCCAGGGTCAATTTTTTGAGACAACATTCTACTAATTGCTGACCCATGTGTTGTATTAATCAGCTTGTTTATTATCCTTGTCTGCTCATTGATTGTCTGTTTGTATTCTCTTAACTCATTTTTTAGCAATCCCAATTTTTTGCTATTTTCCTTATCAATTTCTTCTACTTTGCTTAGTTTAAGATCAATTGCCTTGAGTCCTTCTTCACCCTTGCCAAGATACTGCTCTATCTCTGTGTCTTTTTTAATTTTCTGAGAGAGGATATTGTAAAGACCTAAAAGAATTTTATCGGCTTTTTTCTCTGTCTCAAGATTTATTTTCTCGAGTTTTATTTCCTTTAAGTCAAGCTTCTCTATGTTATTAAGCAGTGTAAAAATCATGGGAGTTATTGCCTGCTCATTTAGTGTTTTCACCTGCTTCAGAACAGAAGAGTCTGTTGATGATTTTATTTCATTAAAAAGATTTTTTTTCTTGTCCTCAATTGAGGAGTCTTCAACTATTTCTTTAATTTGCCCGAAATAAGAAGAGCTCAATTTTATGCTCGTCAAATCCTGCTGGATTTTTGAGTCAACTTCTGCTGTAATGTTTTTTAATTTAGAATCCTCTTTTTCCATTAAAAATATAGTTAAGAAAAATGTATATAAATTTGTTGTTTTTATGGGATTGCTACATCTTTCCTTGCACAATAAGGTTGTCCCAAAGGATCATTTTTCCATTCGCAGTAGGCACTTGCCGCAATACATTTTTCTTGAGTAAATCCAACACAGCATATAAAGTTTGAATCTCTGACAGTTGCTAAAGACTCACTGAAGCAAAACCTTTCTTTCCAATTGTAATCTGTCGGGAAGAGACCAGCAGTTTCATCATAGGTCTCCCTATCCGGTAGCAGGCATGCATCATCATAATCTGTTGTTGATTGTGGCTTTTCACCAGATATTTCAATGAATAGCTGGTGATACTTGTTAGGAGCCTTCTGAGCCAGCAAATCTCTACAATAATGACCATCATAGGTTCCTTTGCAGTTTGGCACAAGAACAAAGCAGGGTATTTTCTTTTCGCAGAACCACCAAGCACCATGCTGTGCTGCTCCTTGCGGAGTACCGTCTTTGTTCCAGTCAACTTGATATACTCTGCTGCAGAACTCAATGGTCCCTTCTTCTTTGCCAGCCATATTACACAGGTTCTCACATTCTGTCAATGCTGCTTCCTTGGCAGCTTTCATAGCATATTCTTCTGACTCTTGTCCTATAACTGAGCTTCCTCTGCCCACAAACTTAAAGAACATATTCAGAACTACTAATGAAATTATCAGCAGCAAGAACAAACCAAATATCATTTGCAGAGATTTTTCTCCTCTTTTTGTCATAAAAATCACCTTAGGTTATTTTATTATGATAGAAATCTATATGCTTCAGCCTTTATAAACTTTACTGTAACTAGTATATTGCGATACTACAAGGTTTGAGTATTAATACTCTGGCATCTTATCTTCTGATCCCGGCATCTTTGGCTCTTCTTTTTTTCCTGAGGCAATAACATCATCTATGCGAAGAATCATTGTAGCAACTTCTGATGCCGAGCTTACTGCCTGGGTCTTGATTTTTAGAGGCTCAATCACCCCATGTTGCCAGGCATCCATCACTTTGCCCGTAAATACATCTATTCCAGCCCATTTCTTGTTTTTATCATGAGCTGATTTTAATTCAGTGAGAACATTAATAGGATCAAGACCTGCATTCTCAGCAAGTGTCCTTGGTATAATCTCCATTGCATCTGCGAATGCATTCAGTGCCAATTGTTCTCTTCCAGAGAGCGACTCTGCATAGTGCCTAATATTTCTTGCCAGCTCTATTTCTGGCGCTCCTGCTCCAGCAACAACCTTACCAAGCGTTAAAGCAGATATAACAACACCAATTGCATCCTCCATTGCTCTCTCTACCTCATCAATAACGTGCTCAGTGCCTCCTCGTACCAAGATTGTTACTGCTTTTGCATTTTTACAATCCTTTACAAAAGTCATGTCCTCCTCTCCAACTCTCTGTTCTTCCACAACTCCTGCCTTTCCCAAGTCAGAGGAAGTCAAATCATCAATATTTGTAATAATCCTACCAGTAGTAGCCTTCGCAAGTTTTTCCATGTCAGATTTTTTAACTCGTCTTATTGCATATATCCCGCGCTTTGCCATGAAATGCTGCGCAAGATCATCAATACCCTTTTGACAAATTACAACATTTGCACCAATAGCTTCAATTGTATCCACCATTTTTTTAATCATCTTCTCTTCCATATCGAGAAATGCCTGCATCTGGGTTGGATCTGTTATCTGGATTTTTGCATCTGTTTCTGTGCTTTTGACTTCAAGCGCAGTGTCAATAAGGGCAATCTTAGCATTTTTCACTATCTTCGGCATTCCTGCATGAACTCTCTCTTTGTCCAATACAATGCCTTCAACAAGTTCAGTTTGCTCAACACTGGCCCCCACTTTTTTCTCAAGCTTGATATCCTCCTTATCAATGGTTATTTTACTGTTGCTTATTTCCATAACCTGCATTACTGCCTTAACAGTCATTTCTCCCAATTTTTCTTTTGCTGACTCTGCTCCTTTTCCGGTCATTGAAGTCATGGCAATCTTTTTTAATATCCCAATGTCATCAGGCGATATTGGTTCAGCAATCTTATTAAGAACAATCTGGGCTTTTTCAGCAGCCATTCGATATCCCTTGACAATAACAGTAGGATGTATTTCCATTTCCAATAAATCTTCTGCTTTTTTAAGCAATTCTCCAGCAAGCACAACCGCAGTTGTGGTGCCGTCTCCAACTTCATCCTCCTGTGTTTTTGCAATCTCAACAATCATCTTTGCAGCAGGATGCTCTATACTCATCTCCTCAAGTATTGTTACACCATCATTTGTAACAACAACCTCTCCGAGGGAATCTACAAGCATCTTATCCATGCCTTTTGGCCCCAAAGTAGTGCGCACTGTTTCAGCCACCAGTTTAGCTGCCATGATATTGTTTCTCTGGGCTGTCCTGCCCGAGCTCCTTTGCGTTCCCTCTGGTAAAATAAATATTGGTTGAACTTCTCTTGCCATTGTATCCACCCCTCAGTATTAAGGTAATTTTGTCATCTGATGGGAATAATGACGTTTTTATAAATATTATGGAATAAATTGAGTTAATTTAAAAATAATAAAATTTAAGTAAGGTGGGTGCCCCTTACCAACCCCTAGCAAAGTGGGGGGTGGAAGGGGGGCTTTGCCCCACTTCTAAATATTATTATAAAATAATTGATGAAAGATTTAAATAGCTCACGCGAGAATGTCCAGTGAAACAAAGTTGAACTAGGCTAGGAAATTCCCTTATTTTGTGCTGTCCAGTGAATAAAAAAAAGATAACCCTACTCTAGAACATTAAACATTGCTTTGAACTTCAATCCTTTTACATTTCCATGGTCGCTGAGATTGTATCTATTTTGTGCAGAAGCATCAGAAATAGTTAATGTCTTGGCCCCGACTCTTTCTTTAATAAAACTAAGGTAATTGCTTAAATATCCTTTTAATTCCCTATCCACCTCAAGATAGAGCTCAATTTGGTTTGCTTTTTCCAATTTTGCTTGTTTCCTAAAAGACTGGATTCTCCTAACAACCTCTCTTGAAAATCCCTCTGCCTGCAGTTCATAGCTTCTCTCTTTGTTAAAATACACCTCGCCTTTTGAGAAGGAAGAGCAAGTAAATTTCGGGTGGGTATGTTTTTCCAAGATTATGTGTTTTTCATCTAATCTTATAGTCTGTTTTCCAACCTTAACATTAAGGCTACCTTTTTGTAACCTATTAAGAAGAACAGTATTATCTGTTTCTGAGATAAATGAGATGATATCTGGTGCCAGCTTACCGAAGTCGGTTCCAAGGTTCTTGAAGTTAGGCTTTACTTTTATATCTACTTCATCGAATTTTTTAGCTATTCTCACTTCCTTGACATTGACCTGATTTATAATTAGGTTTTTCATTCTTTTAACGGCATCTGTAACCTCTTTGTCAGTTGTCTCAACTATTACTTCCTGCACAGGCCATCTTATCCCAATCTGAGCCTGTTCTCGTGCGCTTAAAACCGCTTGTATTATTTCCTTTATTAGTAGTATATCATTTTCAAGTTCTTTGCTTATTTTCTTTTTGTCTGCTTCTGGATAATTACACAGATGGACTGATTCCTGTTTTAATCTGAACTCAGACTTAAGGTTTTGGTATATTGTCTCTGCCAGATAAGGTGTAACTATTGTCATCATTAGGATGATTTGTTTTAGTACATTGTACACAACGTAAAGTACAACCTTTTTTTCCTCTTCTGTTCCTGTGTTGACCTTTTCCCTAACCATCTGGATATATGTTCTTGAGAGCTCTAAGTACAACTCCTCAATTTTCCAAGGCACCTGGTTGAGGTAATATTTTTCCATAAGGGAGTTCACTTCTTCAATTGTCGAGTTTAATTTTGATATTATATAGTGCTCTTCATCTCCTGCTTTATTCATAATTGAATTAGGTATTTTTTCAGGATTTATCTCAATTGTTTTCGACAAGTCAAGCACATAATTGTGCAGATTCCATAAGATGCTAAGGTTTCTTCTTTTTAGTTCAATATCCTCAAAATTGTAGTTCAAGTCTATTCCCGGATTAGAAGCGCCAAGCGCATAATACCTGAAAGTATCTGCACCGTACTTATTTGTGACCTCGTCAGGCGAGATTATATTGCCTAGACTTTTTGACATTTTCCTTCCGTAAGAATCCTGAATAAAGCCATGCATGTAACATGTTTTAAAAGAGATATCTTCCAGAGCAAGCATGCTGGCAACAAAAAGCAGATTGAACCAGCCCCTTATCTGGTCTTTTGCCTCAACAATGAAATCAGCTGGATAAAGTTTTTTGAAAAGCTTGTCATCATGAGGATAACCCAAGGATGCCCATGAATCGCATCCTGCATCTATCCATACATCCATTATGTCTGGTATTCTTTTCATTACACCTTTGCACTTTTTGCATGGGATAGTTACTTCGTCTATCCATGGCTTATGCAGATCAGTTGGTATTTTATTTGCATCATATTTCTTCAAATCTTTTCTTGATTCTACAACAACATATTCTTTGCATGAATCACATCTCCAAACAGGGAGCGGCGAGCCCCAGAATCTCTGCCTTGTTATGCCGTTATCCCTTAGGTTTTCCAGCCATGAATCAAATTGTGCACTGCCAGCCCAATCAGGCACCCAGTACATTTTTTCTTTATTGAGTTTTCTCATCTTTGGGATGAGATTCTCAACCTTAAAGAACCATTGGGTAGTGGTCCGATAAAGAACTGGATTTTTGCATCGCCAGCAATGTGCATAGTCGTGGGCGTAGTCCTCGACTGTTATGATGACTCCTCTTTTGTCTAAATCTTCAATAAACACTTCATTATTCTCTTTAGCATGGAGTTTTGAAAAAGGGCCCATTGTATTGTCATAATAGCCCTGTTCATCCAGCTGGTTGAATGGAGGTATGCCCTCTCTGTGGCCTACTTCATAATCCTCTGGACCGCATCCTGGGGCCATATGAACAAGGCCAGTGCCTTGCTCTGTTGTAACATACTCATTGCTCATGACAACTGTATGCAATTTTTTTGATTTTTTTCTTAATGCATCGAAGTGGTGTTTTAAGACATCTTCCATTGGATGGATGTATTCTATGCCCTCAATTTCTTTGCCTTTGAACTCATCAATTATTCTATATTCTTTGCCTGCTTTTTCTTTGATTACTTTGCCTGACAGCTCTTTTGCCAAAATCCATATCTCTTTACCCACTTTAGCTTTTACATATAGAATATCAGGGTGCACCATTATTCCTAGATTATATGGTATGGTCCACGGAGTGGTTGTCCATATTAAGAGATATTCATCCTTTTTGCTTTTAACAGGAAATTTAACATAAATGGATTTATCAACAACATTCTTATACTCGAGTTCATGCTTTGCCAATGCAGTCTGGCAGCTGCCGCACCAGGTCATGGTCATCTGGTCTTCATATAGACGGTTCTTTTCATGAGCTTTCTTAACAAGCCACCACGTGCCTTCAATATATTCACTGTCTATTGTCTGATATGCATTATCAAAATCAAGCCAGACGCCCAACCTCTGGAAATCTTTGTTCATCTGCTTAAGATTTGTAACAGCAAAATTCTTGCATTCTTTTACAAATTTGGCAAGACCGTATTTTATTATCTCTTCCTTTGTTTTCATGCCCAGTTTTTTCTGCACTTTGCCCTCTGTGGGCAGTCCGTGCATGTCATATCCTGCCCTGTCCCAGACATCATACCCGGTCATTCTCTTATAGCGTGTCACAAAGTCTTTTAGTACCTTATTCCATGCTGTTCCAAGATGGATCTTACCTGAGGTATATGGTGGACCATCAAGAAAGTAAAATGGCTTTTTTCCTTTGGTTTTTTTCCTAGCTTTTTCAACAATATTATTCTTCTGCCAAAATTCGATTACTTCTGTTTCTGTTTTAATAGGATCATACCTTTGCATTTGAGCACCTCTATTTTCTGAAGTCAGTTGTGTTTTAAATATGTTGCTGTCTATTATCACTGCTCTGAGACCATAGCATAGGTCTCTCTATATAATGATAATAGAAATAATACCAGTAGCATTCTGGTTCATAAAGATAGAGAAGCTGGTATTATATATAAAGTTAATGTTTAAATATAAGTCATAATTTTGAATGGGAACATGACAGTTGTAACTCATAGAAACCCTTTTGGCGGCGGATTAATCTCACAGCATGTATTTTATAGGACAATAAATCAACCAGATATTGTTAGATTGGTTAACCAAGCGTTAATGGATATGTACCCCCCCAAAGAGCACCCTCCCAACCAATAAAAGTAGTGCTTCATCCCTCAAAACAATGCAGTTGTTCTCCTTTGCAGGAACAAAATGCTAGAGAAGTGCACATCAGATTTCGAAGAAAAGAAGAAGAAGAAGGGGGATATGAGCTTGAGACACTATTAATGGGATTATATAGAAGAGGAGAAGATAATTTTATCTTGCCTGATGGTTCTATATTACAAGGTACGATAGTTCCCGTGCATTATGTTCCTTGCAACGCATTGCTGAAAGAGTTTAATAAAGAAAAGGAAGAATATCTAGCAAATTACAATACCTTATATTTATTATATGAAGACTCTGAAGAACCTGCTGAATTTGTAAGGAGATTCTGTGATTATCTGTACGCAAAAGAAGAAATTCTCGCTGATTCGATTGGTGCGGTATCAGGAATAAGAGAGTATGAACCAAGTAAATGGGGAATAGAGATTAAGGCAAGAGAAATTTCAGATGCCCCTTCTCCAATAGGAATAGATAGGTTGATGACAGCACTTAGGAGGATGTCTAGGGAGATTGCCGGCAAAAGCAGATGGACTGATAGAAGGGAGATTTATCAGACAATAACTCAGAGGAGTGATGAAGATGAAAGATTGGAGGAAGTTGGAAGATATTCGCAAGCAAGCAGATATTTGGGTGACTATCAATCACAACTAGTCATTCTTCCACCAACAGCACGATTGCCCATCATGAAAGCCATGGAATTGCTAATGGCATCTGAAATACTTGAAAGGGAATATGATCTTGACATTATTGCCCTTAGCCGTACAGATTCTGGAAGAACTATGAACTATTTTAGTCTATGGCAACAAGATATAGCAAAAGATAAAATACCTGACTTTGCACAAGAGATTGCAGATTATCTAGTTTACCTATATGGAGATAAATTAAGGAAGTTTATTCAACCTGAGGTAGAAGCGTCAAATATCCAAATAATTAATAAATATGACTCGACTCACAGGGATGCGTTGGAGCTAAAATTGCATGGAATTGCCGTACTTGTTGCACTACATGATTTGTTGTTTAATCCTGAACTCAGAGGAAGTGTATTAAAATTGTATATTCATTTTAGAACAGAATATTTAGTTCCTGCAGGTTTAGTTTTTATATCCTCTGCAAGATATAAAAGGATAATTGAGGAGCTTCAAAGGCTATCAAAAAAATAGTTTGAAAGGATTAAATAATTTTACTTAGTTGAAATCTGGTGGTAGTTTCTATTCTTATTGCATTCTTTTCAAACCACAACCTTTATATATTAGTAGTAATATTTAGTATACTAATATATTAAAATGTGTAACTATTTGGGTGGTATAAAATGCTAGCAAAAGAATATGATGTAAAAACATTAGCTGACACTTTACAAAAATCAGGGCTGGCAGCCAGTCTGTCCGAGGCAAAAAGAATGGCTGAAAACATAGTAGGCACTGAGAAAAAGGTCGCAAAAGATTTTGATAAAAAGAAAGAACATGAGGAGAAAAGGATTGAGGAAAAAAAATATCGCAATAAACAAGAGGAGATTGATGATCTAATTGAAAAGACCAGTTTTGAGAAAAAGGAGTTCTATGTACCCATTAAAGGATTCAGTGTTGAGAGGAAAGAAGAGACCAGCGCTGCTCCAGAGATTGAGGTTGTTGATATGCCCCAAAAAGAGGAGGCAAAGGCAGTGCCTGTTGTGGAGCCAGAAGAATTAGTCAAAGAAAAGCCAAATGAAGGGGTTCAGCTTGAGGTAATTGATCTTCCTGAAGAACCAGAGCCATGTGAACAGGTAAATTCTGACAAAGAAGAAGAAGAATCAGAAGTCGCAGAAAGACCTGAGATACAGGTAATTGAAGAGGAAGAATCCAGTACAGCAGAGGTTAGAGAAGAGAAAGAGGATATTAAACCTGTGTATACAGATGCCTTTGCTGATGAGAGGACACTAAAGGAGATAATGAATGAGGATGCTAAGGATATTTATTCTGATGAGAAGGATACTGAGGATGATGATTTTATCCTTTCCAGGGAAGAAGAAGGTGAAAGTGTAAGTGATACATCTGAGGAGCAGCCAAGCGAGTACAATATTGTGATGCTGGAAAATATGGATGACAGAAAAGAGACAGCAGAGGAAGAGACATTGGAACCAGTTAAAGAAGAAGAGGCGGCTCCTTCTGAACCAGAAGTTCAGGAAAAACCAAGGGAGTTCAAGAATCCTATCCCAAAAGTGGATTTAATGAACCATTTTAATTTTTCAAAGAGATAATATCTCTTTTTTATTACCATAATTCTTATATAGGAGAAGCAAAAGCATATTATTCTTATTCACTTCAAGGCAACAAAGATTAGGAGGGAGGCTCTGCCTCTCTTCTAAAACCTACAACTTTCTTTTAAACATTTTCTCTAATTGCGAGAAACCGAGTTTTATTATTACAGGCCGACCGTGCGGACATGTAAAAGGGATGTTCCTGTTATCTAATTCCTGCATATAACGCCGAATCTCATTCAAGTTGACTGTGTCTCCTGCTTTGACTGCTGCTCTGCAAGCCATTTTAATTATCTTTTCTTCCTTAAGCTCATCAAGCTTTATTTTTTTAGAATCAAGGTTGTGAATCAGCTCGAGTATTATCTCTTTATCTATGTGCATTCCAAAAACACTTGGAATGGTCCTAACAATAAAGCTATTCTTGCCAAATTCCTCAACTTGAAATCCTAGCTCTTTGAAAAAATCCAGGTTATTAGCAAGAACTATTGCTTGTTTTGGATTTAATTCTAATAGCAAAGGCTCTAGAAGTGTTTGTAATGAGACTTGTTTATTATTATACTGTTCCATGAATTTTTCATATAGAATCCTTTCAGCAGCAGCATGCTGGTCTATGATAAGCAATTCATTCTTTGTCTCTGCAATGATATATGTTTTGTTGACAACGCCATGCACAATCATGTCTGGTAATTTCTCCAGTTCAACATATTTGTTTATCTCTGTCAATGGTTTTTGCTTGCTTGTATCTAAATATCTTGCTTGTGTTTCTTTTAGTATTAATGGTTTTTCAACATGCTTTTTGGCAAGCTCTCTCTCTGGAATCAGGTTAGTTTTAGTCAATGCATTTTTAACAGCATTGAAAACTATTTGGTACATCAGATTTGGTTTCTCCAATCTAATTTCCGCTTTTGTTGGGTGGACGTTAACATCTATAGTAGAGGGATCAACTGTAATGTTAAGAACAGCAAGAGGATATTTGTGTTTCATTAATAAAGTGCGATAAGCATCATTTAAAGCATCTGCTATTATTTTATCTCTCACATATCTCTTGTTTACATAAATTGACTGCTCTGTTCTGTACCCTCTGGCAATTTCAGGTCTGGATATGAAGCCTGATATTTCAATCCCTGACTCAAAGTGATTGATCTCCAGCAGCAACTTGGCAACTTTTCTTCCGTAAATATGAGAGAGATTTGTCAACATATCTAAAGTGTGGGGGCAGTTAAGAATCTCATTATCATTGTGAATTAATTTAACATGAACCTCAGGATTAATTAAAGCATACCTCTGCACAATATCAGTTATTTGAGAGAGCTCCTGCTTAATTGATTTGAGGTATTTTTTTCTTGCAGGTGTGTTGAAAAATAGATGCCTCACAATTATAATTGTCCCGTTTGGGCAACCTGCTTCTTTTATAGATATTATTTTGCCTGCCCTTACCTTAACTTCTGTTCCATGTAATGCTTGCTCTTGTTTTGTTATCAAAGTCAGCTCAGAAACAGCTGCTATGCTTGCAAGTGCCTCCCCTCTAAAGCCAAGCGTGTTTATTGCAAACAAATCATTTACACTTTTAATCTTGCTTGTAGAATGCCTTAAACAGGCTAGTTTTGCGTTATTTTCATCCATACCATACCCATTGTCGCTTACTTTGATGTAAGATTTTCCGCCTTCTTTTATCTCAATAAATATTTGTACAGCTCCAGCGTCAATTGAATTCTCAATCAATTCTTTAACAATAGAAGCAGGCCTTTCAATTACTTCTCCACCAGCTATCTTGTTTATTATGGACTCCTCTAGGATGATAATGTTTTTCATTTTATGTTCTCTAATTTTTTAAGACTTTTTTCTACACCTGCTTCTGAACCAAGCTCTATAATAATATTTCCTTTATAATTCATCTCCTTAAGTCTTTTAAACAAATTAACATAATCTAAATCGCCGTCTCCAATAGGAAGATGCATGTCTGGTTTATTTATCAGATCATCAACAAGATGAATATGCTTAATCTTATCCCCAAAATGGTCTAAGAATTTTACTGGATCAATATTGTTAGTAATAGCATGACCTGTATCTAAACAGATATAAGTGCCACACTCAACTGCTAATTCCATCTCCTCAGGTGTATGGAACATAGTATCATTTATTGGAAGATTCTCAGCACAAAACTCCATATTATATTTTTTTGAATAATCAACCAATTGTCTTAATGACTCTCTTACATTTCTCAAAATTTCTTTGGGGAGGAGAGAATGCGCGGAGCTAAACCAACCGGTATGGATAACAAGTCTTTTGATATCGAGAAAAACACATAAATCTATATCCTCCTTAAAGTCTTTGAGTGAGATAGTTCTAAGTTTGTCGGAAAATGCAGCTAAGTTGTACTCAATAAAAGGGAGGTGGTAAGTACAATTCACTCCTCGGATTAATTTTTTTATCTCCCCCTTATAAGCTAAATTACTAATAATTGGCTTGAGAGAAAGAATTTCAAAGCAGTCAAGATTGTATTTTTTTTTTATTTCCAATGTTTTCTTAAAAACGTCTAAGAATTGATTCTTATAATAGGACAGGGGTTTTTCTTTGTGTTTTAACATTTCTGAAAACATCAACATTGTTGAAACTCCGAATTTCATTTCATCACCTACATTTCAGTTAACTTTGCTTGTTTAGATTTTTTTAAAACATATTCTTCTTTGTCTTCTTTAACTTCTTGCTTTTTGGTCTCTACAACAATCTTTTCTGAAATCTCATCTTCATTTTCCAATTTAAATTGAAGCTCTCTGCTTCTTTTGATTACATCATTTGGCATGCCTGCAAGTTTTGCAACATGGATGCCATAGCTTTTATCTGTGCCTCCTGGAATAATTTTTCTTAAAAAAACAATTTCATTATCTTTTTCTTTGACAGCAATATTGTAGTTTCTCACTCCTTTTGTCTCTTTTTCTAGTTGGTTAAGTATATGGTAATGGGTGGCAAATAATGCCTTTGATTTCAGGTTTTTAGCGATATATTCAGCCACTGCCCAGGCAATACTTACTCCATCATAAGTAGAGGTTCCTCTTCCCAGTTCATCTAAAATAACCAATGATTTTTCAGTTGCATTGTTTAATATATTGGCTGTTTGTGTCATCTCTACCATAAATGTACTTTGCCCACGGTATATATCGTCAAATGCGCCCACTCGCGTAAATATCCTATCAACCACACTAATACTTGCCTTTGTCGCAGGAACAAAGCTTCCAGCTTGTGCCATCAAAACAATCAATGCAACTTGCCGCTGATATGTTGATTTGCCTGACATATTTGGTCCTGTTATAATCATCATCCGATTTTCTTTTGTAAGCATAATGTCATTTGGTACAAAAGGGAGGGTCTGTTCTACAACCGGATGTCTTCCTTCAATTATCTCGATATCGAAGTCATCTTTTATTTCAGGTTTTACATACTTATTTTTTACAGCTGCTTCTGCAAAAGAGCATAGAACATCTATGTAAGCTGTACTATAGGCAGTCTTCTGGATTTCCTTTGTATATTTGCTTATCTCTTGAATGATCTCATTGAAAAGTTTTTGCTCCAGTGCATTTATTTTCTCTTCTGCACCTAAAATTAGTGATTCTTTTTCTTTTAGCTCCTGTGTTATAAAGCGTTCAGAATTAACCAAGGTCTGTTTTTTTGTATAGTGCTCAGGAACATATTGAAGATTTGGTTTTGTAACCTCAATATAATAACCAAAAACCTTATTAAATCCTATCTTCAATGATTTGATTCCTGTTTTTACTTTTTCTGTTCTCTCTAATTCTTTAATAAAATATTTTGCATTCTTGCTGGTTTGCTTTAATTCATCTAACTCTTTGTTAAATCCCCTTTTAATTATATTCCCTTCTGTTATTGTTACAGGAGGCTCTTCTGTAATTGATTTGTCAATTAATTCTACTGCATTTTTTAATTCTTTAACCTGGCTTAACTTAGTCAATAAAGATGTATTTGCTGTTTCAAGCAGTTTTTTTATCTCTGGCACCAGATTCAATGAATTTTTTAAAGCAATTAAATCACGAGGGTTTGCATTTCCGTAGTTGATTCTTGAAATAATCCTCTCAATATCAGCTATTTTTGCCAACTGGTCCCTTAAATCTCCTCTTGTAAAAGATTTGTTAAATAGTTCTTCAACAGCACTTAGTCTTTCTTTTATCTTATCCACATTTTTCAAAGGTCTTTGGAGTATTTGCTTGATTCTTCTTGCTCCCATAGGTGTAACAGTCCTGTCCAATATACCTAGCAAGGTTCCATTTGGAGTATTATCTATGATATTTTTTACTAGTTCCAAGTTTTTAATAGAAATGTTGTCAAGAACCATATATTGTGATATATCATAAGACCTAAGTTTGTTAATGTGCTCCAGAGAGGTTTTTTGTGTTTCATATACATAATTAAGCAATGCACCGCTTGAAGAAGTGCTTAATTGCATTAATCCAAAACCTTCAAGAGTCAAAACATTAAAATGTTTTTTTAGTGCAGATTCAGCTGTGTTTATATAAAAATTTATATCAGGAAAGAAGTTAAGGAAGATTCCTGTTTCACTCAGTTTCTTAATAAGATCATTTTCTTTGAAAGATTCAGGCAGAAGAATTTCAGCAGGACTGTATTTTGATGTTTCGCTTAAAACATCATCAAAGTTGCTTAGTTGTGATGTAATAAACTCGCCTGTCGAGATATCTAAGAATGAAATTCCATATCCATTTTGTGACATAGCCAAAGACATAATAAAATTATTATTTTTACCCAGCATATTGTGCTCCACCACTGTTCCTGGCGTAACAATCCTAATAACTCCTCTTTTAACAACACCTTTTGCCAGCTTTGGGTCTTCTAATTGCTCGACAATAGCAACTTTATAGCCTGCTTTAACCATCTTGCTCAAATATGAATCGAGAGCATGATAGGGTATACCCGCAAGTGGAATCTTTTGCTGCGTGTTTTTAATGCCTCTTTTTGTAAGCACGATGTCTAGTGTTTTTGAAGTAATTTTTGCATCATCAAAAAAAGTCTCATAGAAATCTCCCATCCTAAAAAAGATAATGCAGTCTGGATACTTGCTTTTTATATCCATATACTGCTGCATAGCTGGCGTGAGTTTAGCCATATATAAAACCCCCGATTGTAAGAATAAGCTCATAATTTAAAAAAGTGATGGTGAAGACAGAGAAAAGATTATAATATTAACAATAATCTTTGTGTTAATATGACATTAAAACCAACAAAACCAAGAATGTCATGGCCTTGGATTGACGCCAAACCAAAATTAATTGAGAAGATAAAGCACCAGATAAAACTGGATGGGAAGACATATAATTTATTTTTTGGAGATATGCATGGCCATAGTTGGGTCTCTGCAGATTCCTGGTATAATTCTCCTAATAGATTTTATAGATATGGCAAAGAGGTCGCCAAGCTTGATTTCTGCGCACTAACTGACCATGATCATCCGAGAGGATTGATTAAGAATAAATGGCCAAGAATAGTTAATGCTGCTGAGAGGAATTACCTCCCCCAAGAGTTTGTCACTTTTATTGCATTTGAATGGACTTCAGGAATGCCAGAATGGGCTCGGATCCCAAGGCTTGAAAAAGATAAAAGAAGAGAATACTATGGTCACCGCAATGTTTATTTCCCTAGCAGCAATGTTCCAGACATTATGTTTTCACATCAGAATCCTAAATATAGTACTCCTGAGAGATTATGGGATGCTATAAAACAATATGGAGGTATTTCTATACCCCATCATCCTCTTGGCGGCCCTGTGAGCCCATTTAGGTGGGATTTTTTTGATGAGGATGTAGAACCAGTTGTGGAAATCTATTCAACTCATGGCAACAGTGAACATATGGGATGCATGCATGAGATATACAATCCAAAAAAGGGACACAGCGTGCAGCATGCGCTTAGCAAAGGCCTGCACTTTGGTTTCATAGCATCATCTGACACGCATAGAGGCCTCGCAGGCAATTTCACAAAAGCAGATTTCAATATTACCTACACCCAAAAATATTTTAGAAGCAACATAAGACCCCCCGGTCCTGGATTGGCAGCAGTCTATGCTGAAGAACTGACAAGAAAATCAATTTTCAGCGCAATTAAAGAAAAAAGAGTCTATGCAATTACTGGTTCAAGAATTGCATTAGATGTCAGAGCTAATGGACATTTTATGGGCAGTGTCATTGATGCAGATGCCAAGCCTGTTAAAGTCACTATTAATGTTAAATGTCCCCTGCTGATACATAAAATAGAGGTTGTTAAAAATAACAGAGTTGTTAAGAGTTATGACAAACTCAATAAAGAGGCTGATTTGGAATTTATTGATGGGGAGAGAGAGAGAGAAGAGGATTATATATACATTAGAGTTATTCAGGAAGATGCGCAGATGGCCTGGTCTTCTCCAATCTGGATCTCTAGCAAGTAATGCCATTTGGAGCATATTGAGCTTGTAATATCAGTTCTTTCCCAAATTAATTTATATTTATTTATATTCCCATTAATTATGTGCGGAAGATTCTCGCTAGCTGCAGTGGGGCCGACATTGGCCGATTTTTTTAATATCAGAGTAGATGAAACTCTGAAACCGAGGTATAATATCGCACCTACACAACAAGCGCCAGTAATTACCGGAGACAAAGCAGAAGAATTAATAATGATGAGGTGGGGGCTAATACCTGGCTGGGCCAAAGAAATCGAGACAAAGTATAGTATGATTAATGCAAGGGCTGAGACTTTAACCAGCAGACCTGCTTACAAAAAACCATTCCAAAGTCAGCGCTGCCTTGTACCTGCAGATGGTTTTTATGAATGGAGAAAAACTCCTACTGCGAAGATACCTTACAGAATTACTTTAAGGGATAATGGATTGTTCGCTTTTGCAGGGATATTTGACATTTGGAAAGATGAAGAAGGCAGGGAAATAAAGTCATTTACAATCATAACTGTACCGCCAAACAGCTTAGTTAGGGAACTGCATAACAGGATGCCAGCTATTTTAAGAAGAGAGCATGAAAAATTATGGTTGCACAGCACAGCAGCGGAAAAATTAATTGAGATAGCACTAAAACCGTATCCTTCTGAAAAGATGAAGGCCTACCAAATCTCTCCACTAGTGAACTCTCCCAGCAATGACTCTTTTGAAATTATCAAGCCTGCAGAGACAAAGACATTATTTGATTATTAATCTTATCAGGTTTCTCCAAGTACTCATGTAATTTACTCTGTTTTTCATAATCCGCTAATTCATTTATTTCTTTCCTTGTAAATCCAAATGGCTGCAGGACAACAAATAATGCTCTAACCAATAGTTTTTTATAATGTTCGATATCAGGCTTGCCGCGATAATCTTCTGGCAGAACAATACCCTTTTCTGAATAGATAAAATACATTTTTTGACCTGGCTGCATAGAAACATTTTTCCTGTTAAGCAAATCCAATACAATTTTTTGAGGCACATCATTTTTGTAGTCTGTCTTGCTTATTACAATTGAGGAGGATAACATTCCTGCTTCTTGCATTGGGAGCATGAATATTGTTTTTCTTAGCAACTGGCATAGGTACGGAAACATTTCTATTATCTCTTTTTTTGTGTTGCATTGGCCGATTAATCTAAGAACCTCCATTTGGAATTGCTTTACTATCTTAGGGGCGCCTCTCTGCCTTGCCTCTAACCCTCTCACTTTTATATCTCCGTTCAGGAAAACACCATAGTAATGGGTTGGGATTGGTCTGTGGTAATCGTTTATACTTGGCAGGAAAACAATCCATCTGTAAATCCCCTCAAATGAAACAGGAATCCCTGTTTCAAGCTCAATGGCTCTGCATATCTCCCTAACTTCTATCTCATTTATGTCTTTTTTTTTGATGTAAAGTGAATCGACTATTCCGTGCACTATTTTGAATCCCTCTTCTTCACAAATCATTTTTGCCTTTATCATTATCTCCCTGGCAAACGCGCCTATGGTCATATGGCTTGTTGCTATCCCAAGCTTAAACTCTCTGAAGCGCAGATAGCCATAGGAAGTAACTAAAACCCACTTTAGACCAACTGACTTGGCCTTGTTCAAAGAAGTTGGATTTGCCTTGTAGTGCATTCTCCTATCAAGAAAAGGCTTTATTGCTATTGGCACAATTCCCTTTCTCCTCAAAGAAATCTTCAGCGGAAGACCAGGAACTTTCTGGTAAGGCGGTTCACCTCCTTGAATATTCTCTGTACTTATATTATAGTTGTATATAATCCAAGGAAATAATGAACTAAAATCTATTTCAGCAACATCATGATGTAGCCCGGTTATTGAGTCAAAGGTATGGCCGACCCTATCAAATTTCAATAAAGTATAGAGTGTCACAGGCTGATCAACTGGCTTTTCTTTAAAAGGCACAAGACAATCTCTCCTAACCATTTCACGTATCAAAGCAGATTGGAAAACAGCACCGAAACTTCTTGAGGCGACCTGCTGGAATCTTGTTCCAGAAATAGAAGAAAGTTCGGTAATTGCCTTTAAACAGCATTCAGAGCCAACCATTGTCCCGCTGTCTATTAAGAACCGTCCCTTTAGCCTTATTGCATACTCACGATGGACAACCCTACCATAGCTAAAGAAAGATTTGCTCCCTTTGGATTCTATCTTTGTATAGTCCCACCTGTGAAAAGGACATTTGAGTCTATAAGCTTCAAGTCTTCTGACAAGATAAGGAAGCTTTGCAAATGCGTTCTCCATTAGGATAATATCAGGGTCCTCAGATATGAAGAGTTCTGTGAACCTTTTTAGGATAGTTTCCTCACTGCCGGTTATTTCTTTACCATTGGTAAGAATAGTTTCCACAGCTGCGTTTTTATCAGCTCTTATATCTCTTGAAGGAATAATCTCTATATCCATCTTGTCCATTAGAACAGCAGCTTCTTGGTCTAAAGAGAGTATTTTATTATTATAGACTTCTACATAAAAAAAAGGTTTTAAATTACTCTTGTAAAGGAACATCTGTTCAGGAGGTATGTCTGCGTCATATAGGTTTATTCTATGCCTGGCTTCTCTTTCAATTCTCCTAACAATTCTCTCAAAACAGCTTATTTTTTTAATTGCTATTTCATAAACTTTCTTTATTTCTCCTTTGTAAGTCTTTTTTTCAACAATTCTGTTGGGGACATTATATTTTCTTAAGATAGACTCGGCAAGTTCACAGCATTCCAGGTAAAGATAATGCCTAAAATTTTTCTCTATCCTTATATTGCTATTGCCTAGTGTTTTTAACCACAAGATTATTTTGTTTCCATGCCTGTATGAGTCAATCAGTATTGCCTTCATTTTTCATTAATTCTTTCTCATGCTCCAGCAGGATTGAGAATAAAATCAATGCCCATGTATTATAGGAGCAGGCGAAACTTATGCTGCTTATATGCCTCTTTACTTTTGCCAAGAGTGTTGTAAATGCATCCTTCTCATCTTCCCTCAATGATTTCCCGTAATCCATTAATTCCTGTAGGATTGTGTCCACAACAATTCTCTGGCTTGATACTGTGTGTCCCATTTTGACTTATGCTAGTTTAATAAAATATTTCAGAAAGGGGACTCTGTCCCCCTTCGACCCCCTGAAGCGAGGGAGTTCAAGAGGGGTATCCCCTCTTGTGAAATATTAAAAAATTAAAGTACAAAATTTAAAATTTATTTGAGTTTATATACCTCACACGGGAATGTCTAGTGAAACAAAGTTGGACTGGGCTAGGAAATTCCCTTAATTTCCGCTGTCCAGTGAAAAAATTTAAGTTAGAAAACTTTTTATATTAACAAAAAATAATTTTTTTATGGCATTTGACTTGTTCTCAAATACTATAGAGTCATATTTACTAATTGTTGGTTTCGCAGTATTTCTTGTGGTGCTGCTTTATATTGTCTGGCCTAAAATGATCAAGTTGAGATTGTTTAAAAAATAACACCAAATAGTTGAGGAGAATCCTCTACACAAATAGGATATCATCAGCAAATTTCTTAGCAAACCTACCATGCATTGAATCTTCTGCTATCCCAACATTAACCTGAATATTTTTTGACAATCGCCCCATTATTTCCCAGCAATTCTCTAGAACATTATAATTCTCTAATTCATCATCATATGAAAATAATATATGGATTGTTGTTATAACCAGTATTACAAGCCCAAGTTCCTTTGTCCAAGTTGGAGCTTGTTTTAATGCGTCTCTAAACCGATAAATGGCTTCTGCATTTACAACATAGACTCTATGTAATTGTTCTTCTTTTATAATTGGAAAAAGATTATGCGGGTTAGCTGCATTACCGCAATCCAGTATAAGAGAAGGTGTTTTCTCGAATGATTTTAGTAATAGAGTTTGATTCACTTCATCGGGACATCCTCTATAAGCGATTAGCATCAATTAAGAGATTAAATCAACTTTTAAATATCCCACGCGAAAATGTCCAGTGAAGAAATAAGAGTTTAAATGTGGGTATTTAAGAAGTAATCATTCTACTTTTTTTCTTCTATAAATTTCTTTATCCTATTGACAAATTCTTCTGCTCTTTTGTAGTGTTTGTCGTATTCTGCTCCATCAATAAATTTTATTTCTCTATATTCAATAAGCTTGCTCAGCTTATAGAACTCGCGCATTATCTCAGCATATTTTTCCTCAAGAAGTTTCGGCTTAACCATCTTTTCTTCTATCATATCTGCTACGTGCGAAGGGCTTGGAGGTATCTCACCCAGAGTCATTAATGCCGAGTGTGCCGCGTCAATCACCGCCCAGTATAAATCCATGGCTGCACTCACCAAATGATAGCGTGAATTTGTTAGTGTGCGCGGAGCCTTATAGAAATATGTCCACACTGCCTCTGGCGTAGGCCTTATCCTGCCCTGGTAGAGTAGCAGCTGAAGAGGCCTGAAGAAGTCAGTATCCAGCAAAGGGACACCATCCCTTAAGATATTAATGGCTACTGGATCCCCGTTCCTCACAAACTCCCAAAAAGAGGTAAATTTGAATGTTGTTACATGTAATCTTCTAGATATCTTTCCAATTAAATCCTGGACAATTATTCTGTAAGTCTGAATAAATTCTCTGCTTAGGAAAATTGTTGTATCATCAAGTATTATAAGTATATCAATGTCTCCCTTATGTGTTTTATTTTTTCTGGCAGTGCTGCCAAAGAGCACTATCGCCTTGACGAACTTGCCCACTTCTTTGTAGATTTCAGCTGAAAACTTATGCGCAAGTTCCCTGTCCTCCTTATCATACTTATCTATGTTTTCATTCTTTCTCTCTTTGATTTCTGCTTCCATAGTTACTCCTTAGTAAATTAGGTTTATAAATTTTACTCCAGGCTCAAACCTGTGTAAAAAGGCTCTCCTTTGAATTCGGTACTGGGTGCATAATCGCCTACAACATACCTTGGTGGCTCTGTTCGGCCAAAGTAGGAATGCCAGATATCTGTCCATCCGTCCCTTGTTATACCTGGAACAGCAACATGATATACAGGACTGCCAAAATGGGCCCAAGTGTCTGGCAGGGATATTAGTGCATTAAAGCTACCGCTTTCAACAATAAAATCCTTAAGTCCTGCTTTCTTAGCCTGCTCAATGAATTCTTTGATAGGCGCATTCCCGTCTCCTGCAATTAAATGCTCATCATGGAAACCAAAGTTATCGTTCACATGCACATGTCCAATGATGCCCTCATCAACTAATTCCTTTGTCTTGCCGAGAAGCCATTTGTTGAAGCGCTTATTCCTATCTTCCAAAGATTCGTCTGGTTTGCTCACAAAAAATTTTTTCCACATATTGGCATGGCCTATGTCAAATGTTGCCTTTATATGTTTTTTTGCCACTTTCTCTGCCTCTTTTTCTTTCATTCCATAGTTTGATTTAAGTTCTTCAACCATAGCCTTCCTGCCTTTTAACACAATATTTCTTAATTCATCAGGATGACTTCCGTATGTTTCTGGCCATAGGTTTTCCGGCGCTATAAATATATCTTTTTTCAAATCATAGTGTGTTTTTCCATTTTTAAAATCATCATGAGCCTTTTGTGTCATTTGCCATGCATATACCCCAAGTTCAGCCATTGAGTTAGCGGTCTGCTCCATGGCGAATTTGTCTGCAAGTTTAGCTCTCCTCACCATATCAAGCTGCTCTGTGGCTGTTCTTCTGCCATGCAAAGATAGTTCTTTAATATGGGAGATATTTCTTTCATTCTCTCTTATCTCTTCCTCAAGGTATTTAATGGGGTCAACTCTGTCAGGAGGAATAAACCCAAACTGCGCTATGGCATCGTAAATCTCTCTTGACTTAACACCCTCTTTCTGGAATTTCCACCAATCCTCCTCAGGAATTTTCTCCTTGAGATCTTTGTAAAAATTAAGGGCTTTGATAAGCTTCTCCCTGTTTTTCAATGATTCATTATATTCTCTTTCCTGTCTTATGCCAAAATAAAGGTTGTACATAACATCAACGAATCTCTGCTGGTAAAAAAAGTCCTTTGCAAGCTCTTCTTCTGTGGGCTCCCTACCATATTCATTTTTGTACTGCTCCTTTCTCTCTTCTTGAAATTCCTCAAAAGTAATCAGTTGTGTTTTTATGTCACCTTTTTCATCAGTTTTATACAAAGGAATCTTGCCGTGATGCATCCTGTCTACTGCTTCAAGCTGCTTGTCCACAACAAACTCTCCGTTCTCATCTTTCAAGTATTCAATATTTCCCTTTTCATCGGTTTTATAGATAGGCTTTGCAATCTTGTCAATAGGCCTTATCTCTGCCACGAGGTTTTTTGTAAGAGGGTCTGCAAGATATATTGCCTTTCTCTTCTCCTCTTCTGGAAATGCCTTAAACATGGACTGCCCTCTTTCATCCTGCCATCTGCCATATAAGTATCTTGGAGCCTCGCCAGTATGAAAGACAACAGCTCCGCCAGTAGTGGCGTCAGCTGCGAAATGTATGGCTCTTTTTATTTCGTCCATTGTCTCTTTTCGCTGCCTGTCATCAAATTTATGTGCCTGCATATTCAACCCGCTTAAACCCATGACATTAACAGAAGCATGTGTTGTAGTCTCCACTTTATTAAACTCTGCTAACTCGCGCATATCTTGTCTCTCTCTCCTTCCAAAAGTCTCTGGTGTCGGCTGCTCTTTATTACCTTTGCCGTGGCCAAAAAAAGAGAATTCTATCTTATTTGCACCGTGGAATATTCTTGCCTTCAAAGCCTCTGTTTGGTGCTGCATCGGGTTTGTTGTAGTACCAAATTCATCAATACCAAACTCATGCTCAACCCTATCCCTCTCTTGCAGTTCTCTATCCATTGTGTTATAGTATTCATCCATTTTATGGGTAATAAATACAGCTACCTGGCCCCTCTTTGAATTTTTGATAACCCACCTGACAAGCCTCCATTGCAAAATGTCCTGCATGCTTTTTCCCAACTTCTTCTTTATAGGAAGGTTTTGTTTTTTTCTTTTTAGCGCCCTTTGTTTTAGGCGCTAAACTTTTAAAAATATCACCAACTCCACCAAAAACACCAATAAAGGGATCAAGCACAGAAGGCAATTTTTTCTGCACTTTTTCTTCCTGCTTTTTCTCTCCAAACTCTTCTCCTTTTTCAGAGAGATATTTTTTCAGCTCACCTCCTAAAGCATCCATTGCTGCCTGGACAGATTCATTAATGCTGCCCATAAGCTGGAAATCTTCTTCCTCACGATATTTCTTATAAGCTTCAATCTGGGCATCATTCCACGAATATGCTCTCAAGGTTATATCTGCCTGACCTACATGAATAGGGCCTTTATGCTGGTACTCATAACTATGGAAAGCAAGTTCTGGCCGTACCCTATATATAAAGTGGCTTGCTACAACTCCTCTACTGTTTTTATAATGGTTCTCATCTGTTCTGATAAATAATGTCTCAATTTCAATTATCTGGGTTTCAAACGCATTAATAATTTCAGGTCTTTTCATGTTTTTTTCATAGAGTTGGAGCCTTTTCACATTTCTCAAATAGGGTGTGATCCAGGACATATAGAGCTGAATAGTATTGTAATGCTGCCTCAGATACTTAATTTCAAAGTTCTTTCTTGTTTCCAATTCTTTGAAAGTGCGTTCTTTCCATTCATAGTATTGTCTTAATTTCCTCTTCAAAACCTCCTTAACCTTTTCATTGAATTTCATTGCATTTACTACTCTTTCAATCTCATTTTTCTTCATAGGCTTTGTCCTAAAGAACAAGTCTGGGATTATAGTAAAGCCCACTGTCTGTGATAAACCATAAACTGAGCTTGGATTTTTCGCACCGCCCTCCACCTGGTCTATCCATAATCCCTTTAATACTATCTCTGAACTCAGGGCAAGCTCTCCGTTCTCTTTTTCACTGTCATAATAATAACTTAATCTGTCCTCGATAACACGGACCTCTCTCACAATCTGAAATAGGCCCTTAATCATCTCGCTTATTCCTTTTAAGTACTGTGAAGCCTGGTTCTGTTGTGCTCCTAATCTAGTCTGTAAATTGCCAAATAGAGAAGAGGAAACACTTGAAGCAAGAGTATCAATCACCTTCTCAACCCTTTCACAACCCCACTGTTCCTGGAAATGCCGAATAAACCAATAATACATCTGCTCAATATTCAGGTCTGGATATTCAAGAATAAGCCTAAAACTTCTAAGTGGTGCAGGAAAGTCAGTCTTAGCAATATTATGTTGCACTATTTCTGTATTCTCCTGAAAAGGAACCGGTTTCTTAAGTTTTGCAGAAGCCTCGTCATCAATAAATCCGAATTTAATCAATCTTTCTCCAACATTTAACTCAGAGACCTTCTTCTTTTTAATAGCCTCAATCTGGGACTCTAGTTTATTCTCTTTTTTAGGAACAAAGGGCACACTAACCATTTTTCTATACTAATATATTTTTTACTATTTTTATAATTTTCTATTATATAAAAATGATATTTTAACTACTTTGAAGTAGTGTAAAATAGAAAACTTTATAAATAACATGAATTTTGTTGGTCAAAATGAATAAAAAAATCAGTGGTAAAAACATCATTATGTTTGCACTCATGATACTCTTTCTTATACCTCTTGTAAGTGCAGCTTGGGTTCAACCATTAGATTGTGATAAACTAACGAATGAAGAGTTTATTTCAAAAACTGAGTATACAGAAGAAGAAATGTTCTGCTTTTATGGTTCTGGATATCAGGAAGGGGAGGAAGTTAAAGTCTCTCTTGAAAATGAGGAAAGGAAAATTTCTGGTGAATACAGTGCAAGTAAGGGAGGTATCTTGACTTCAATAAATTCATTTATTAATAATCTTGTAGCTGGCGTCTATAATCTGTTTGTAAGAGGAGAGAGCAACACAGTACAGTATAGTGAAAAGATAATAGTGAGAGGAGAAGATCCAGAGATACCTGAATTTACAACAATTGCAGCCGGGCTGGTTTTAATCGGCGCTGGCATTATAATCTCAAAAAAGAGGAAACAAAATGAATAGGAAATTGTTATTTTATATATCAGCAATATTCATTATTTGTATAGGTGCATTTGCCCTAGATTCATGTGAAGATATTGTAACCTGCATAAACCAAGATAATGACCCATATTGTCTTGTAGACGATACAAGCTGTACATTTACTAAATACATAGACTCAGACGGATCATGCGTTGTGGATAATAGTTACTTTGACTCAGACGGCGATAATGACGGGTGGACAGATGGATGTGATGCTTTTATTAATGACAACACAGAATGGATTGATGTTGACGGAGACGGTATTGGACATAATAAGGATTGTGATGATTTTGATTCAGATAATCAAGACATCTGCAATAGTGATACAACAACTACAACCTCTTCAACCACAACCATCTCAAGTAGTACATCAACAAGTATAACAACAAGCACTTCTACAAGTACTTCAACCAGTAGTTCAACTACTACAACAATACCAGCAATAGCAGCAGAAAAAGAAAATAACGGCGGCAGTCTTAAATATTTTTGCACTGCTGCTTGGGAATGCAGTGAATGGGGGGCTTGTGCTGACGGAATAAAAGCAAGGGAGTGCACAAAGACAAATAACTGTGGAGACGAGTCTAATAAACCAGAAGAGGTGAAGATATGCCCTTCGGTATCTGTATTAACTTTAAAATCTGAGGCAAAAGGTGGCATTAACCAGGGAAATGAAAGCGAGCCGCTAAAAAATGGTGTTCCTGTAGAGCCCACTAGTGATGAGGATAATACCCAAACAGGAGATCTGCCCAAAGTCACTGGCATGATAAGTCTAATCGGAGGAACAATTTCTTGGTTGTTTTTAATGATACTATTAGTTTTGTTGCTATTATTTGTGTATTTCAAGCATAAGAAGAAATAGTTGCTGTTTCTACTTAATAATAAAATTAAAGATTAGTATATTTTTAAAAACAAGAGAGTATAAGAAGGCCAGCAAAAAACTTGGGATAAAAGGTATGCCTTCCTTGATCTTTATCTTCTCAATCTTTTTTTCCTTCTTGAACTGCATCAATTTTTTTATTTGATACTTTTTAATCCCTAAATCCTTGGGTCCGCAGACATATTCTTTATCTATTACTACATCATCAACAATCCAGTCTCCCTCAGTCAATTTGTCTGGTGCAATATACTTGATCATACTAATATCCTCAACAGCCTTAACAATTAACCAGAGATATTGCATGAAATAGAGAAATATGAGTGTCACTGCCAATAAATATTTTAAGTCTCTTTGAACCGCTACCTGTGGCAAAAGTAGGATAACACCAATAAAAACCAGTAACACAAGCCCGGTAAGCAGTCTTGATTTCTTGTACTTATGCAGATAAAAAGTCATTCTCTTTTTTACACCATTAAAATTTCTGAAGCTGAGCGAGAATATCCACACAATTCCATAAAAAGCGCCGATAAATAGTATATTGACATATAATATAGCAATAAATGGTATAAAAGAGGAGGCAATATCCAGTCCTAACAACGTGCCAAGCGCCATAATCATCTTGCTATCACCCCCGCCCCATTGACCAGAGTAAAACATAATATAAGCAAGTGCGAATGAACCTGTGAAACCAAGCGCAGAATAAAACAGAAATCTGAAGTCATTCATATATATTGTATAAAGCAGATTCAAGAAAAAGCCGCAAACAATCATTCCATAGTTAAGCCAATCCGGAACTTCCCTTTTTCTGAGGTCAGAGACTGAAGCAGCAATCAAGCCAATAAGAGACACAGTAAGTATAACAAAATTCATATCTATTCATTCCATTACTGAAAAGTTTATAAAGTTTTTCTTATTCTTCCATCCGGGGATTAGATTGATTGAATTTAAGAAGCTTGGGGAGATAATACAAAAAAAAGTCCAGTCGCAGAAATTGGATATCCCAAAACACATTATTATTAATACCCAAACACGGCTCCCTGGTCTTGAACCTGACAAAGAAGATGAAATAAAAAAAAAGAGTGTCGAGAACATCTCTCTTGCTGCTGACCTGCAGATAGAATTCAGAATCCCTATTTTAACTGTGTCCTTTGATTCGGATATTTGTAGAGATGCTGAGTTATCTGAATTTATTGAGACCCTGATTGAAAAAGCAAATCAGAATAAGGTCCGGGTCAGTGTAATTGGAAGCTGGTATGACCTTAGAGGAGATATTGTCGATGATTTAAAAAAATTAATAAATGAGACCCAGGACTATGACAACCTTTTCCTTAACCTCTGTATCAATTATGACGGACAGCAAGAAATTGTTGATGCCTGCAGAGTTATTATTAGAAAGATTATTTTTAACAATCTTGAGATGGATTCCATTAATAAAGAACTAATTAAGCAGAACCTATACAGTTCCTATTTTCTACCACCTGATTTGATAATTGAATGCTCAAACAGATTCAGAGGTACTTTTCTATGGGATTGTATAAATAGTATTGTCTATTGCACTAATAAAACCTTTGACATGTTCAGCAAATTGGAGTTTACCAAGGCCCTAGAAAGCTACAAAAGGGATCTAGATTAGGCAAGTTCCAAATACTTAATCCTCTCCAGAGAATCTTGTATTTCTTCTGAAGAAGCATCTAAGTCAAATTTCTTCTTAAGCTCCTTTTGAATTAACTCAGTGGTTTTACCTTCATATCCAAGCTTTTTGATTAGGTTAACTAGATCTTCGTGCATGTTCCAAGGAAAAACAATCCAAGCCCATTCTCTCTCATGTCCATAGTAATCTGGCACGTATTTGGAATTTGTAAGGTGAATAAGCGTGGCTGTCTTTAGTTTGTCAGGGTTCAGACCAAGAAGATGAAGCTTCGATATTTCCATACTCTGCCCTGTATCAGTAATATCATCAACAAGAAGAACTTTCTTACCAGATAAACTAATATTTAGACCATAACTGATTTTTGCTTTCCCGTCCTTTGTTGCAGTTATTCCCCAATGATCTACCTTCATTGAAAGACAATTTTTAATAACCAGCAAATCACATAATATCCTTGCAGGAACAAGCCCCCCGCGGGAAACAGCAACAATCAGATCAGGCCGATATTTTGACTTTCTAATTTTGTCGGTAACTATTTTTGCATACCTAACCATTTCCTCCCAAGTAGGCCTTATACATTTCAGATTATCCAATTTAAGTCACCCCTAATAATCTTTTTATTTAGTTATATTTATAATTTACTCTTCAATGGTCAAATAAACAAAGATTTAAATAAAATCACACAATTATATTATTTATGAAAAATATACTCTTGCTCAGAGAAGTTAGCGAGCAGGATTTACCCATTGTTGGGACAAAAGGCATTAGTCTGTCAAAGTTATTTAAGCACAAGTTTAATACACCACCTGGATTTATTGTAACCACCACAGTATTTGATAAGTTGCTGGAAAGTGCAGAGATAAAAACTAATATTAATCACTTACTTACAAAATTGAGTGAGGACTTAAGCAATACTAATGAAATTTCAAGTGCCATTCAAAAATTAATACTTAGTTCTGATTTTCCTGAAATTGTGCAGGAAGATATTACTGAGGCGTACGAAAGTCTTGGTTTTGACCCAATGGCAAGAGATGCCTCTTCACTCCTGCTAACTAAGGAGGAATTTGTTGCAGTCAGGAGCAGTTATACAGAGGAGATTAATCAGTTAGCAGTAGGCTCAGTTGCTTTGTTAAATGTAAAAGGAGAAAAAAGAGTGATACAAGGTATAAAGGAATGCTATTGCTCTTTATTTGGCCCAAAGGTATTAGGAATAATGAAGAGGTCGGCACTCAACGCCTCAAACATGGCAGTTATTATACAAAAAATGGTTGATGCTGAGAAATCTGGTGTTGCTTACTCCTATAATATCAATACTGGATCAAACTCAGAGATACTCATTAAAGCCTGTTTTGGCTTAGGTGAGGCAATCACCTCTGGCAGTATTTATCCAGACGAATATACTTTGGGGAAGAAGGAGCTACAGATTAATGATGTCAAGGTTCACGAAAAGAGATTTAGACTTGTAAGGGATGTTGAAACTGAGGAGACGATAAAAGAAGACTTAAAAGAAAAGTCAAATGTCCGTGTTCTACAGGATCCTGAGTTGATTGAGGTTGCCAGAATTACAAAAAAGATTGTCGCACATTTTGAACAAGATCAAGTTGTAGAGTGGGCTTTGAGGGATAATACACTTTATATCCTTAATACTAGGGCTATTGCCAAGCAAAAAGAGCATATAGATCAAAAAGAAGAATCTGGAGAAAGGGTGCAGCTTGAAATATATGAAAGTGAAGAGGAGAAGGTTCCTGATATAATAGACCTTGATACTAGATCAGAGATTGAGGATATTGAGGAGCGAAATTTACCAGAACCCGAAGTAGCCGAGGTAGATGAAGGGATAATACTTACAAATCAAGATGATGAAATTGCCACTGTTTCTGAACAGGAGGAAGAGATTGAGAAGGCAGAAACAGAGGATATGGTATCGGATTCTATAGAAATCGAAGCAACTGACCAACCCCCTGGGGAACAAGACAGTGAAGAGATTATTGAAAAGGTTCCACAAGAAGAGGAAGAAGAAGAGCAAAAGGAAGAAGGTATTCCTGTCCCTGAGGAAGAATCAATTTTTTCTTCATTCAAACCATTTGAAGAGCCGCAGACCGAGCTTAGTAAACCTATTATCTCCCACAGTGATTCCCCATCTCTCCTCTCAAAGGCATTTTTTAATGCTGGTAATGTAATTATCTGCTGTGATATGGTTATAATGAACAAATTAAAGGAAATATTCCACCAAGAATTTGGCAGGATTACACACAGCTATAGTGAACTAATTGATGGATTGAGTGATAGAAGGAGTATCCCCTACATACATGAAATTCAAAAAATCCATGAACTAAAGACTAAGTTTTTAGAGGAACTCATTGACCCAAGACCGGAAGACGTGGCCTTAGCATTAAATATTGCTGAAAAATTCATAGAGGAAATATGAATCCAAAAAAAGAGTTTCACAGAATGGAATCATTTCTTAAAAGGCTTGAGCAGGGTGAACTAAAGCTAGAACACGAGGAGTATGAAGAATTAAGGCAAGAAGCAAATGCAATACAAGTCCTTTTAAAAAAATATCCCCGACTGACTGTTCAACTTGAGCAGATTAAAAAAGAGATTCTAATATTTTTGCAGGTGCTGGAAAAATTAATCCTTGTTATTGAGCATGAAATCTTCCTGACAGATGAAGATATAGAAAATTACCAATTTATACCACAAGATTTATGCCAGATATTGTCTGAGATCTATGAATTAAACCAGGAAGAGTTCTTTAAAATGGAAAACATACTCGAGAGTGTTTCACATACATATGATAAGTTGCTAATGCTTAAAGAACTGTCAAACGAGGAGCCATATAAAAGAATTGTTAAAATGTTTCAGGTAATAATGACAAATCTACAAAAAGTCATTGATAAAATAAAGATAGAGAAAAGAGTGTTGTATGAGTCCAGTCTGGAAAACTAGAGCGCTCCAAATATTTCTGTAATAATCTCTCCAACATAGTGTGTAACTAGTATTACAATTAAGGCGATAATCAAATGCTCTGCAACAACATGCCAAATTTTAGTTTTTTGTTTTTTTGCCATAATGACACTTACAAGAGTAATTAGTGAGAGGCCATAAATAATACTGATGACTATTGCCGTAGAGAGTTCAAAATATATCATGGGGATGGCAAAAGATAGTGCAAATATAAATTTTGAGAGGAAAGTTGAAAAAGTGGCCTGCCAAATCTCTTTGGTTGTATGTTTGTTTTCTGCCTCCTCAGAAATATGTATGCCTAGTGCATCAGAAAAGGCATCAGCAACAGCTATTGTTAAAATACCTCCTAAAACAACCTTTTTCGAATGAGTGCCAGAATGCAAACCAACTATTAAACCAAGAGTTGTGATGATTCCAGAGGTTAACCCAAAACTGAAACCTTTGGTTAGGGACAGCTTCATATTAAACAATTGAGAAGAGCTCTCTTATATATATTTAGTTTTTTCTTTCCAAAAGTTTTATTAAGGAGCTCCGTGAATAGAAAAATATCAAAAGTAATATTTATTGTAAAAGAGGATTTGTATGACCAAGATTAACAGGCTTGTTATGCAGGGATTCAAATCTTTTGCAAAAAAGACAGAGCTTGTTTTCGAAGAAAAGTTCAACTGTATTCTAGGCCCGAACGGCAGCGGTAAGAGCAATGTACTTGATGCATTATGCTTTGTTCTTGGAAAAAGTTCATCAAAATCTCTCAGAGCTGAGAAATCTGCCAATCTAATCTATAATGGAGGAAAGAAAAAAAATCCAGCACCGCATGCAATTGTGGAATTGGTACTGGACAACACCACAAAGGAGTTTCCTATTGATACTGACACTGTAAAAATATCAAGAAAGGTGAGGCAAGACGGCACAAGCAGGTACAGAATCAATGGCAAAAATAAAACACGGCAACAGGTTGTTGAACTTCTGCAGTCTGCCAGAATCAATCCTGATGGTTATAATATAATACTCCAAGGCGATATCACCAGATTAATTGAGATGAGTCCTAATGAAAGGAGAGAGATAGTTGAAGAGATTGCCGGCATCTCAATCTATGAAGAAAAGAAGCAGAAAGCACTGAACGAGCTTAACAAAGTAGAGGAAAGGCTAAAGGAAGCAGAAATAATAATGGCGGAAAGACATACTTATCTGAGGGAGTTGAAAAAGGAGAGGAATGAGGCACTCAAATTTAAGGAATTGAATGATAAGATAAAACAAAACAAAGCAACTGTACTACATGTTAAGATAAAGCAAAGAGAGAGTAAAAAAGAGGAACTTGAGAACCAGATTTCAAAATGTCAGGAAAAACTGAAAGCTATCGAAGAGGAAATCTCAAGGTTAAAGAGAGAAGTTGAAGAGAAGAAAGATGAGATAAGAAAAATAAACAATGAGATTGAGGAAAAAGGAGACAAAGACCAGGTTAAGATACAAAAAGCAGTGGAACAGTTGAGAGTAGAAATAGCCACCGACAGGACTAGGATCTCAAGCTGCGAGAATGAGGTATCAAGAGTTGCATCAAGGAAAGAACAGTTAAGTAGAAACCTTGAAGATATAAAAGAGAAGATAGACCGGCTGATTATTGAAAAAACTCAGCTTGAAAAGAGCATTGATAACAATAAGGAACAAGGCAACAAAATACAGCTTAAGATAAAAGAACTTAAAGAGAGGTATAATGTGGATGGTGCCGACAACATTGAGAAGGAAGTTGAGGAGATTGACAAACTGGCTGAAGCTAAGCAGTTGGAGATACAGCAACTAAGAGAAAACCAACAAAACTTATTTCGAGAAAAAGACAGACTAGAGTATCAGATAGAAGGAACAGATGAGAGAATCGACAAGATAAGGGAAGTGGAAAAGCAAAACCAGAAAGAATTAGAAAGACTGAAGGAGATTAAGCAGGATTTCAAAAAAGCTACGCTTGATCTGAACATAAAACTAAACCAAGATTCTTCGCTTGCCGCCCAGCTTGGAACAGCAAGGGATAAATTATTAAAAGTAAAAGAGGAAATTGCAAAATTAAATGCTAAACAGGCAAGTGTAAGAGAAAAGATATCTGGTGGCATTGCTGTACAAAAGATCTTGGCATTGAAGAGCAAGATGAAAGGCATTTATGGAACCGTTGCCGAGCTAGGACATGTGCCCTCCAGATATAGCTTGGCATTAGAGGTTTCTGCTGGACCTAGAATCAGCAGTATTGTAGTAGAGAGTGACAAGGTGGCAGCAGATTGTATCAAGTATCTAAAACAGAATAAGCTTGGTGTTGCGACATTTCTTCCTCTTGACAAGATCAAACCAATATTGATTAAACCTGAGGTAAGAAAATTATCCAAATCAAACGGGGCTCACGGCTTGGCTGTCGAATTAGTAAAATTTGATCCTAGATTTAGCAGAGTATTTTCTCATGTTTTTGGGAACACTATAGTTGTAGAAAATATTGATACTGCACGGCGGATAGGTGTTGGCAAGGTAAGAATGGCTAGCCTTGATGGTGATCTTATTGAGTTTAGCGGTGCGATGCAGGGGGGATTCAGAAAACGGACCTCAGGTCTCGGTTTCCAGGAAAAGGAAGTTACACAGGAACTGAAAGATCTTGAGAATAGGCAACATGATTTGGAAAAGGTTATATCTAATCTAGAAAAGAAAAAATTGGAGAATGAGGAGGATATAGCGCACCTAAGAGAATTAAAGGCTAATCTTGAAGCAGAGATTATAAAAATCCAGAAAAGTCTGCATCTGGAAAGCGAAGATCTGGAAGTGTCCAAAGGACTTAAGAATGGGTTGCGTGAAAAACTTAAAGAAATAGAAACCAAATTATCTGAGACACAGAAAAAGATCACGATATGCAATAAAGAGCTGACAGATGCAAAGATAAAGAAACAGCAATTAAGACAAAAAATCAACACACTTAAAAATCCAGCCTTGCTAGCAGAATTAAATACTTTTGAGCAGAAACATAGTGAGTTAAAGGAAGAGATCCTAAGATTAGAGGGAGATTCTAAGAATATTAAGGTGCAGATTGGCACAATTCTAAAGCCTGAACAGGATAATATCCAGAAGATATTGCGGCAACATGAGAAAGAAGAAGAACAATTTGTTAAAGAAATATCAGAATTGAAGAAGAAGATTATGGGGCAAGAGAGTGAATTATCAGAGAAAGAAAAGACGCAAAAAGAGTTTTACACTAAATTTAAGGGACTTTTCAAGAAAAGAGATGGCATTAATGAAAATATCTCAAAATTGGAAAATATAATATACCAGAAAGAGGATTTCAGAAGAAAGGAAGAACAGAGAATGAACTCACTCTCCTTAGATAATGCAAAAGTATCAGCAGAGTTTGCAGGACTAATGGAGGAGTATAAAGAGTATGAAGGGGTACAGATATTCAAGGATAAGGATGAAGAACTTATTAAGAAGGAAATCTGGCAATTTGAAAAAATGGTCTCTGACCTAGGTGCCGTCAATATGCGGGCACTTGAAATATATGGTGCAGTAGAAAAGGAATATGGCGAGATAATCCAGAAGAAGGATAAATTAACAAAAGAGAGGGAAGATGTTCTTATAATGATGAATGAGATTGACACAAAGAAAAAGACTCTGTTTATGAAGACATTCGAGAGTCTTAATAATAACTTCAAAAGCATTTTTACACAACTATCAACAAAAGGAGAAGCGTTCTTAGAGTTGGAGGAGCCCGAAACAATATTCGAAGGCGGCCTCAGGTTAAAAGTAAGGATCTCAGGCAAAAAGTTTTTAGATATAAGAAGCCTAAGTGGCGGTGAAAAAACTCTTACTGCACTAGCTTTTCTATTTGCTGTCCAAGAGTTTGAGCCCGCTCATTTTTATATGCTGGATGAAGTTGACGCTGCCCTTGATAAAAGGAATTCGGAAAGACTTGCCAGCCTGATTAGAAAATACACTAACAAAGCACAGTATATCGTAATAAGCCATAATGATGGAATAATAAGCGAGGCAGATAACTTATATGGTGTAAGCATGGATGAGCATGGGATAAGCAAGCTTGTTAGTCTGGAAATCTAATTTTATTACTAATAACAACCTCAATAGTATAGTTCCACAACATTTATAAATTATTTTTTATTATGAACACTCCATGGCAAACGGACATTATGGCGGACATCAGAAAAAGCAGGTTCATGACCATTATCACACACCAGAAGAGCAGCTGGTTGAAGATATTCATGGCAAGAGATACAGACTTAAACCTTACCAGCAGCAAAGCCTGAAGAGCATTGAAGAAAAATTAAAATCAGGAAGCGAGTTTACAAAAAAGGAATTGCATGAATATCAGGAATACTTGGATGAGCTATCAGAGAAGATTAGAGAAGCATTAACTGCAGAGAAAGCCGATGGAATTTCAAATATCGAGCTTGAAAGAGATTTAAGAAGAATAGGTGTCCTATTAAACCAGGTTTCGGCCATATTAGAGAGATATTAGTATTTATCAAGTACTTCTTCTATTTCTTTCACAGTCTTTTTCCATGAGAACTTCTTGAGTATAGTCTCCCTGGCATTTTTGCCAAGTATCCTTAGTTTATCCTTATTCTTTGATAAGAAATTGAGTTTGGTATACAGATTGTAAGAATCCTTTTTTCGAAAGAACATGCCATTCTGTTTGTCCTTGATATATTCGCTTATATATCCAACCTGGGTAGTAATGACTGCTAAACCGCATGACATTGCCTCTAAGGTTGTTAGAGAGGTTGTCTCGGTTAGGCTAGGAAGAACATAGAGGTCCATTGCCTGATAATAAGGAACAACATTATTCTTACCCCCAGTAAGGATAATATTATTATTCCTCGATAACATATCTTTAATGTCCTTTCGACCAGCCCCAACAACAAGTAAAACTGCTTCAGGCAGTTTTTTACTGAGCCTTATGAATGCCCTGTACAGAGTAACAAGGTCTTTTTCGTAGGCAAGTCTGCCAACATATCCAATAACAAACTTATTCTTTTCTATTCCTATCCTTTGCTTTGCCTTTCCAATATCTGCCGCAGGCATAAATTTATCTGAATCTACACCAAGATGGATAACCCTTTTCTTAGCTGCCACATGCATCCAGCTCAGGAGTTCTAGTATCTCTTCGGATGAAACCATAATCAAATCACATTTGTTATAAAAAAATTTTGCCAAACGTTTTGTAATAATATAAATTGGTGTTTTCAGAAAAGCATTTCCATATCCTCTTGGATATACCTCCCACTCAATAAGATGTGTATAAAATATAATCGGCTTTCCATATCTTTTTGCTATCATTATTGAGAATATACCAATTAGACCAAAAGCCTGCACCCACACAATATCAGTATGTTTTATTGCTTTTGCGAGCTTACTGAGATTAACTCTTACAGGATACTGATCACCAAGCTGAATCTTGTATGTATCAAACCTAATGAGAGAGATGTCAAAATTCTCTTCTATATTACCAAAGTTCGGAGCTACAATAGTTATTTCAAATTTTTTATGCAGCCTAGGTATGACCTCTCGTAGAAAACTGGATACACCATCATGTCTTGGAAGATATGTATCGGTGGCAATAAGTAATTTTTTCATTTTATTTTATAGAATACTTCTGCATATTTCATATTGTGTAATATACCGTTGAGCCAGGCTTGCAGATATACATTCCACATAAATTGCATAAGTATCAATTTCTGACTCTTGTGCTTGTTTAGAGCCTCAATCTTTGCCTTGAAAGTATCAGAGATATCAACAACAAGCTTTGGTAGTACTCCCTTTCGTAGATTGAGAAAAAAATTCCACACGTTGAAGGTAAATACATCTCCTTTGTAATTTGTCTTTTGAACTAGGTTCAGTGTGAAATTATAAACTGCTTTATGATCTCTATGAGGGTCATCCCGAGAATGTGTAAATATCTTAGATGGTTTTCTTTCTTTTATGATATTAATTAATTTTTTCAATATTTTTTTATCGTTTATCTCTTTCACGAAATTGCCCTCTTTCAGACCAATAAAATAAAGCTCATCTGTACCAAGAAGTTTCTCTGCCCTTTTTGCTTCTTTCACTCTTGTCTCAACAATTATTTTTCTTTTCAAATGGGGGTGAGTTAATTCGCCGTAAGAAAAGATAACTACAATGATATGTTTGCCTTCTTTTGCATACTTTGCAAGTGTCCCTCCTGCTCCCAAAATATGATCATCATTATGTGCACATAAGCAGAGCACTGTCTCTTTTAACATGAGTTATCTAAGTGGAAAGAGATTTATTAATTTATTGGAAATGAAATCAGCCAAGATAAAAAGTGAAAAATGAAATTAGATAAAATAGAACGCTTGAGCAGAGAACATTAACAAAGTAAAAATGAAGTTTTTCAAGTGTGGAGGTATCTCTTGTTATCAGAACTCCAATAATTTTGAGAAGGTATTTTAATGCAAGCATAGATATACCAACAATAAAGAAGGCATAATTCCTTAATGCATATGTAACAAAAAAAATGATAAAGTGTCTTAGAATTTCTGTAAATTGCCTAACCTGAAAAAATCCAAAAATCATCCTGTTGACCATTCCAAGAAGTATTATTATCAGTGAAACATAGGGGGAAAAGAAATATGCTGCAGTAACTCCAAAAACAAATACTAAATCAACAGGAAAATAACCTGTTTTAACTTTCACTACACCTTTAATAAAGTCGGCAAACTCAAAGACTACTAAAAAAAATATTTTTTTGTTGAAGAATGTCAGGTAGAGTAAAATAGCAAAAATGAATAAGTATTTGAGACTAATTAACTTTGTAACATCCTTTATCTTATCAAAATTGTGATATCTCATAGCTTCCAAAGGAGAATATTTCATATTTTTTTAAATATTTCTATAAAAGTCAGAACCACTGTTTTTCGAGATGCATAGGCAATCTTAATTCAGAATCCCTAGTCATGTTAATAAAATATTTTATGTCAGATGCAAACCTAGCTGCAAATCTCCTCAGCTCAACTTCGTGATCTCTTATATTTCTTTTATATATCCTCCTAATAAAATATTCATAAAAGAGGCCCATCAAAGAACTCACTTCTTGCCAATTATTATAGTCAATCTCTAACACCGTTGTAATCCAAATGTTCACATCACCTACATACGGCTTTATCTTTTTTCCCCCGTAAGTTATCTCAATTCTTGTTAAGTGATAGCATAGAAAATCAACATAGAGTTTATATTTTAGAAATGAGTGCGGGCCAAAGATTCCTCCGCATTGTTTTTCTGCTCTCCACCATGCTCTCAATTCTTTGGCATTCTCCTGGTCTCTTTTTTCCCCATAAAAATGTTCAATATGCCTGCTTCCATCAGCATGTTTCCACCCCTCATCGGTCACATAATGGTACATATATCTATAGAGGTTCTCAAAATGAATTACATTTTCCTGCCTTATATGGGTCTTAAATGCTAGAACATTGCCTCTCCATGAATCCTGTTGCTCAATATTTTCTTCCCAGTGAGGAAATTCTCCTTTAGGTACCCAGACAGTCATACCCTTATTAATATGTAATTATCTTTATAAATATTTCGTATACTGGTGTGGGAAAAAGGTCTTTCTATAGAAAGTTAATATTTTAAACAATATTATGTTTCTTTTTATCATGACAATAAAAATAGCGCCTGCCGGGAATGTAGATTCTGATGGATTAGTATCACTAAGGAAAATTAAAGAATTTGGATTAGACGGCCAGGAGATTGAGTTTGTGAGACAGGTATATATGGATAATAAGACTGCAAAAGAGGTGGGGCAGCTAGCTGAAAAACTTGGGCTGTTCTTAAGTATCCATGCTAGCTATTTTGTTAACCTATGCTCAGAAGAAAAAGAGAAGGTAGATGCATCAAAAAGAAGAATCTTAGAAGCATGTGAGCGTGCCCATTATTTAAACGCGGAAAATGTTGTTTTCCACGCAGGGTATTATGGAAAGAGAAGCAAGCAAGAAACCTACAATTTGATAAAAAAAGAGATGGTAGCCATGCAAGAGATAATTAAAGCGAACAGCTGGAACAAGGTCAAATTATGTCCAGAAACAACAGGCAAAAAATCACAGTTTGGCGACTTATATGAGTTATTAAGATTAAGAGAAGAAATCAAGTGCAATATCTGTGTTGATTTTGCCCATCTTTTAGCAAGAAATGGAAGAATAAATTATGGAGAAACCATTAGTCAGCTACCACAAAAATTTCATGCACATTTCTCAGGCATAGAATACTCTGATAAAGGGGAGAGAAAACATATTCCAATAGATGAAAAAGAATTTGAAAAATTAGCAAAAGAATTATTAAGGCAGAAAAAAGACATAACTATTGTATGTGAAGCCCCAGATCCCTTTGGGGATGCATTGAGGATGAAAAATATAATTGACAGCATCAAATGAAAAGAATAATACTAGACACAAATTTTTTGTTGATTCCTTACAATTTTCATGTTGACATTTTTGCAGAGATTGATAGGATATGTCATTTTCCATATCAACTTGTAGTTCTTGATGCCACTATCAACGAGCTAAAAAGGATTATTGAACGCCAGAGAGGCAGACATAGGGATGCTGCCAAATTTGCACTCCTGTTAATAAATAAGAAAGACTTATATACTCCTGCTAATTCCACTGAGCATATTGCTGATGATGTGATAGTAGAGATAGCAGACAAAGATACCATAGTCGCGACACAGGACAAGGTTCTCGGCAAAAGACTAAAGGAAAAAAATATAAGAAGGATTGTATTAAGGAATAAAAAATATCTTGAAATGATTTAAAATGTTTTATAAAACACTAATACAAGATCATATAAGAGTGCCACCAAAACTATTCAATAAGCCTGTTAAAGAAGCCCTTCTTGAGCAGATTAAGACCCTCTATGATGGATTCATTTCAAAGGATGTGGGTGTAGTTATTGATGTCCTATCAATCGAATCTGTTAGTGAAGGAATAATTGTTCCAGGGGATGGCGCTGCTTATTATGAGAGTACATTTCTCCTATTAACATTCAAACCTGAGCTTCAAGAAGTGGTCAACGGACAGATTAAAGATATGGCAGATTTCGGCGCATTTATTACTCTGGGACCTATTGAAGGAATGGTCCATATATCCCAGACAATGGACGACTTTGTGTCATTCAGCAAGGATAAGGTTCTAATGGGAAAGGAAAGTAAAAAGACACTCAAGATTGGCGATAAATGTAGAGCAAGGATAATAGCTGTCAGTTATAAGGATATCACCAATCCTAAATTTGGAGTGACTATGAGACAAAAGGGTTTGGGCAGGTTTGAGTGGATTAAGGAGGACTTTGCTCCAAAAAAGGGTGATGGAAAATAAGATTTTCCAAGACCCACAAAAACTAAAAATTTTTTGCGGGTGATAAAAATTATTAAGATTGAGGATTGGATGTCAAAACCTGTTATTACCATTTTAAAAGACAGCAGCATGTTCGATGCAGTAAAATTAATGGACAAACATAATATTGGGTGCATTGCTGTTGTTGAAAAAGAGAGACCTATTGGAATATTAACTGAGAGAGATATTATCAGGAGAGTAGTGGCAAAAGAGAAGAATCTTAAACAAACGAAAGTTGCGGATATAATGACAAAGAATCCGGTCACAGTAAATAGTGAAGCATCAATCCTTGAAGTTACTAGAATCATGAGCGAGAATAATTTTCGCAGGGTCCTTGTTGTTAAAAACGATAAACTTGTAGGCCTGGTAACTGCAAAAGATATTATTGGTTTGACTTCAACATAGAATGGCTAAACAAAAGGTATGCAAAGAGTGTAGGATTATGGTTGAAGGAGATGTGTGTCCAATTTGCAAAGGAAACCAGTTTACTGATAACTGGCACGGACAGATAAACATTATTGATCCCAATAAGTCCCTTATTGCCCAGAAGAGGGGTATAAAAGTAAAAGGCAGGTATGCGATTAAAGTTAGGTGAAACAAATGGAGTTAGAGGTCATCAAGGAGAAAGAATTGCCCCTCCTCTCGAGGAGGAGAGTATCTCTGTGGCTTAACCATAAAGGACCCACTGCTTCGCGAAATCAACTCATTAAGCAGATTGCAGACAAATTTAAAGTTGAGCCTGAGCTTATAATTATTAAGCATATATACCCTCAATTTGGTACTGAAAGAACTAAGGTGATAGTGCATATCTACAAAGACAATGGTAAAATCGAGTTTTTTGAACATAAAAACTTAGTGGCAAAACATAGAGCTAAAGAGGATACAGATGGCGAAAGCAAGAAAAAAGGAGAAGAAGCACACAAACAAAAAGCCAGTGAAGATTTGGACACTATACGAGAAGAGTAAAATTAAAAACAAATTCTGTCCTAAGTGCGGCCAAGGAGTCATTATGGCTAACCATAAAGATAGATGGACATGTGGTAAATGTAAGTATACTGAGTTTAAGAAGTAGAATTGATATTTTGTTTTTCTTCAACAATATTTTTTTGAAAAACCAATAAATCTTCTGTGGTTAATTTCTTCTTTTTCTTAATCTTATCTTCAACTATTTCTGTTTTTTGCTGTAAAGTAATCTTTTCCTGCTCTTGTTTCTCGATTTTTTTCTGAGTTTTCACTTGTTTGATTTTCTCATTTATTTCATTCATCGAAACAAGCCTTTCTTTTAATTTCTCATTAATCCCAGTAAATTCTTCCTTTAGTTCAGTGAATTTTTTATAAGCCTCTTGTTCCTTAACTTTGAACTCGTCAATCTCTTTTGAGAGCAAGAGCATTTCCTCATGCTTCTCCTGGCTTTTTACAGCATTTTCCTGCACTTTTGTATGAACAGAATTCGCTTCAGTCTTAAGTTTCTCAATATTAGAGTTTATTGCATGCAGTCTGTTCCAAACATCACTTACCTTGTTAATCTCTTCCAAATCCTGTTTTAAGTCATGAATTTTTTTCATGATTTTTTTTTCTTCACTAAATGGCACAGCTTCTGTCTCAACCTTATATTCAAGTTTTTCAATCTGTTCTTTTATAAGTGCAGGATTGCCTTGGATATTATACTTCTTAGAAATCTCTTTTCTTTCTTTGTTGAAAGATTTTGCTTCCTGGATTTTATCTTTTATTTGTTTATTCAGCTCTTTTCTTCTTTCCTTTAGTCTTTTAACTTCGTCAGTGTAGCTATTTCTCTGAGATTTTGCAGCCCTAATATTACGGATTAGTTCACTGATTTTTTTAGAATGTCCCTCTTTCTCCTCAAATTGAGCCTCTTTTTTCTCATTTATGTCATTTAACTTTATTCTAAGCTCTGTAATTTCTTTTCTTAATTTTGAAATCTGCCTCAAAAGGATTTTTTTTGTGTCACTTGTTGTCATTAATCTCACAATACCAATCTTTATCCGAAAAGAGCACCTAATCCAGCAGCTGCTTCTTCTTCACTTTTCTTTTCTTCTTGTTTTTTTGGCTGATGTTCTTCTTTTTTATCCTCATGTTTATGAGCAGCTGTTCCAGCTGATGCAACAGGCGCTATAGCAGCTGATTTAATAGCGTTATCTATATCTATTCCTTCCAATGCCGCCACCAAGGCTTTTATCCTTGCCTCATCTGGCTTCATACCTGCAGCAGCAAGTATTTTCTTTACACTATCTTCATTTACTTTTTTTCCTGCTTTATGTAAAAGCATTGCAGCATATATATATTCCATTTTTATCCTCCTCCTATTAACCGAACAATGATCCTAAACCAACAGCCATATCATCATCAGATTTTTTCTCCTTCTGTTGATCTTGTTTCTCTTTCTCTTCAGATGCATCTTTCTCTGGTTGTTCCTTAGGTTTGTCCCCAGATACTTTGTGGGCCAAAACAACTGCATTCTGATATGCATTAAAAATAACATCTTTAATATTGTCTGTTGTAACAATATTGCATGATGATGCCAAGGCACTTGAGTCTGTGTAAGCTTTTAATAATAATTGATTAATTGTTTCTTTAGAGACATAACCAATAGTAAATGCAAGGTTCAGAGACTCTATGGCAGCTAAGGCGATATTATCCCTATAGTCTTTAGGACTAACTGTAAGTAAATCTTCGGTAAATATAAATCCATCTTCATAGACTGCAGTAAGGTTAAGACCTATCTCCATTGGTTCAATTGAAAGACGTGATAATATACTGGCAAGCTCGCTTGATATTTTATCCCCTTTTCTTGCCACTACTGTATCCTCTTTAATCACAATTTTGCCCTGCTCAATGCCTGTTTTTATTCCGACCTTACCAAGCATCCCGATTACTGGCCCAGGGGTAAAGGTGGTGGGGCCTGCATTTACAGATATTGGCTTTGTTGCAATTTGTCCTGGCTTTGCCGGGGCACTAGATTTATTTTCTTGCAGTATCATGCTAAGCTTAAACGGATTCTCCTTTGTAAAAACTAGGGCAGGTATTCCTCCTAAATAGTCATTCAGTTTGTCAATATCTTTTTTACCTGATTTCTCAAATGCGATTTTCATAAGCCTCTTTTTTGTCATTTTCAGAATCATGTGCTTCTCTGTAAGTTGTTTTCTAATTTTCTGCAACTGTGGGGCAGGTATATTTTCCATATTAACTACCCCAATGATTGGAGATTCATTTATCAAGTTAACAAACAAATTTACAGTTTCTTTTTTATGTTCTGAAACATAGGCCATGTTAATCACATTATTCTTACTGGTTTCCCCATAGTATACTTAATAAAGATGGATTTGACATTATTTTCACCTTGCGGAAGGTGATGAATCAAGTAATTGTATACAAAATTAATATTTTCAACAAGCTCCTCATCAGACATTCTTTCAGTGCCAATAACTGTATGGATTATTGGATGATTTTTTACTGTAAGCCTTATTGTCTGCTGCAATCTTTGGTACACTGGTTGGAGATTGGCATTAGGGGGGACAATACACCCTGCTTTGGGATTAGGCATTTTTCCTCTAGGGCCAAGAATTGTACCAAACACAGTTGCCACCTTTTGCATTATAGTCGCCTGAGCTATAAAATAATCATTCTCTTCAGTTAGCTTCTTTATTTGTTTCTTACTATATTTATCAAAATCATTGGCAACCACAACATTGTCCATTACCTTTCTTGCCTGATCTGCTAATTCTGGTCCCACGAGAGCACAGACTTTTACTTTGCGCTCAATCTTTTTTGGTAAGGTAATGAAGAAATCTACCTTGTGTTCCGGCTTTTTAAGGTCTAATAGTTTAAGGTTTATTATAATATCAACTGACTGAGTGAAATTGCGTTTATCAGATTCTCTTAGTTTTTTAACAGCTTCTTTAAGGTCTGCTTTCATTTTTCCAACCCTCCTACTTAAAAGTAGTCCAAGGGAACTCTGTATGGCAATGGAAACACCAAGTATTTATAAAGTTTATGGGGAGTAGACCTAGTTTCATATTGGTTGTTTATATTCTCTAATCATCAAAACACATCCAAGCACCATCACTATTGCAGCAACCAATGGCAACATTCCTGGAATAAAATTATTGATTATAAAACCCCCAATAAATGGTCCTGCAATCTGAGCCAGACTACCAAGAGAGTTTGTAACTCCAAGTACTGCTCCTTGTTCCCTTTTATGTGCTTTTCTGGAGATATCCCCCACCAACAGAATTCTCAGCAACCCAGAGCCAGAAGCAAAGAATGTGGTTACAATATAAAACATCCACCCCCGGTTAATGAAAGCTGCAGTAAATAAACCGATTATCATAAAAATTATTCCCATACATTGAAGCTTCTGTTCACCAAAAAAGTCTATTAATCTTCCTAATAGGCTCCCCCTTATTGTTATACTAATTAACCCAACATAAGTCAGTATAAAACCCATATCTCTTGCAGTAAAATTAAGCTGTCTTTCAGCATATAAGGCAAGGGAACTTACCCATATAACATGAGACAAGATAAATGAAAAAAATTGCCATAGTTTTGGGGATAGTTTTGGCTTGGAAAAATATTTATTAATCTCATCAAAACTGAAAATCTTTATATTTATTTTAATTCTTTTTTTTCTTTTTATAGTCTCAGGCAGAAAAAATAGGGTCATAAACATAGTCAAAAAGGAGAATACAGCAGCAATAAATGCAGGTACACTATAACTATATATCGATAAGAAACCTCCAATTGCTGGACCTACTAAAAAGCCAAAACCAAATGCAACTCCACTAATGGCAAATACTCTGCTTCTCTCTTTTTTTGTAGAAATATCGCTCAAATAGGCCTGAGCTATTGTAAAATTGCTACCGAGCATGCCATCAACAATCCTAGACAAAAAAATCATCCATAAAGAATTGGCAAATCCAAGAATAATAAAACTGATAAAAGTAGAGAGTTGTGAAAAAAATAATAGTGGTCTTCTTCCGTAATGGTCACTTAATTTGCCCATTATTGGCGCTGAGATGAACTGAAACAATGAAAAGGTAGTTAGGATTAAACCAACAACAAAAGGACTTGCGCCTAGCTCTTGTGCAAAAAAGGGAAGATAAGGCAGAATCAAAGAAAAACCAAGGACTTCAGTGAGCATAATTGTAAAGATAGTAATATGCTCTTTTGTATATTTCATCCAGAAGAGAAAATCTGTCTGGTTTTTATGTTTATTGATAATTTTTTAATCAATTATCTGCCACAGTAATTCTCTTTCAGCTGCATTTCTGCTATTGAAAAAATTTATAAAGAATAAAATGTGTTCAATATAACATGAGGGAGGTGATCATTATGGGATTATTTGGAATAGCTTTTGTGTTATTCTGGCTGTTTATTCTGCTCTTAACAGGGCTAAAAATTGTACACCAATATGAACGAGGGGTTAGGTTTACTTTGGGCAAATTCAGCGGCATTATGAATCCTGGATTGAATTTTGTGTGGCCCATTTTGCAGACATGGCAAAAAGTGGACATCAGAACAACTGTTGTTGATGTTCCTGACCAGGATTGCATGACTAAAGAGAATGTCTCTGTGAAAGTAAATGCGGTTCTTTATTATAAGATTAGGGATGCAAAAACATCCATACTTGAAGTGGAAGACTATCATTACGCTGTTTCGCAGATGGCTCAGACAACAATGAGGGATGTTGTCGGAGAGGTTGCACTTGATGAACTGCTTTCAAACAGGGATGAGATCTCTAGTAAAATCCAGACCATTATTGACAAAGCAACAGATCCTTGGGGAATAAAGGTTGAGAGTGTTGACCTGAAGCATATTGAATTGCCAAAAGAGATGGTCAGGACAATGGCCAAAGCTGCTGAAGCAGAAAGAGAGAGGAGGGCTGTGATTATTAAAGCAGAAGGAGAGGTTGTTGCTGCGAGAAATATGGCAAAGGCAGCCCATATGCTTTCACAGGTGCCAGGTGCACTTCATTTGAGAACATTGCAGAGCATAAATGATCTAAGTTCTGATCAGTCAAATACTGTAGTCTTTGCAATGCCGCTCGAGGTCCTAAGAGCCTTTGAGGGATTTGGAAAGAAAAAATAAGTGTACTTCTTTAAAACATAAAGTATATAAATATATATCGACTTCGATATATCGTTAGCGATACAAATCTCTAACAGACCTCAAAAATTTAGAAATTTTTCATGTGTTGTTAACAATAGAAATGATAAGAGGACACCTGCGATTTGTAATGTTGGATGAGCTTAGAAAAAAGCACATGAGCGGCTACGCTCTTATGAATGCTATTAAAGAAACCTATAATATTAAGCCCAGTCCTGGTTCAGTATATCCTTTGCTGGAATGCCTCAAAGAAGAAAATATCATCCAAGTCAAAGAGCTGAAAAGAAAGAAGATATATTCAATAACAGCAAAAGGCAGAAAAAGATTAAAGAACATAGCTAAAAAAAAATTAGAGATATTAAATAGTATAGAGGAAGGGGTGAATTTACTCTGCGGCCTTAGTGAGCGCAGCAGAGATGCTGAATTACTGAGATATATGATCAATGAGATCAAAGGGGGAAAGCTTCCCTTTGCACATTTAAACCCTGAGCTAATGAAATTTAGAAACTGCCTGCTTCCCTATATGGTCGAAAAGGAAAATAAAAAAATTGCCAAAATTAAAAAAATATTAAAACAAGCAACAAAAGGTATAAGTAGTATAGAATGAAAAAGCAGATAGAAATAAAATTAGTTGATGTATGGAAAATCTATAAAATGGGTGAAGTTGAGGTACATGCACTTAGGGGTTTAACACTTGAGATAAATAAAGGCGAATTTGTTGCTATTCAGGGACCTTCTGGAAGCGGGAAATCAACAGCAATGAATATGATTGGCTGCCTCGATGTTCCGACAAAGGGCACTATACATCTCGAAGGCCATAACATTTCGCAATTATCAGAATCAGATTTAGCACAGATAAGAGGCAAAAAGATTGGGTTCATTTTTCAACAATTTAATCTGATAAATACACTAACTGCACTAGAAAATATAACGCTCCCTATGGTTTTTCAGGGAATTCCAGAATATGAAAGGAAAAGAAGAGCAATAGAACTTCTTGAATCGGTAGGTCTTGGAGAAAGGATTGATCATAAACCAAAGGAACTTTCAGGCGGACAGCAACAGAGAGTTGCTATTGCCCGCGCTTTAGCTGTTGACCCTGATGTAATCTTAGCTGATGAGCCGACAGGAAACCTTGACTCAAAGACAGGGAATATTGTTATGGAATTTTTGCTGAAATTGCATAAAGAGAAAGGAAAAACCATAATCATGGTAACACATGATGACGAACTTGCACATTATGCTCAACGAATTGAATATCTTAAGGATGGGAAAATTGTTGATAGGAAAGATAATAATAGGAGGTTAAAAAGATGAAAAAAAAGATTATATTAATAGGGCTACTATTGTTTTCAATAACAGTAACATTTGCTGCAGCAGGATTATATTCTGTGCCGCAGATGAACATTTCTCTTATTAATCAGGATCCTGACCCAGTTGGTCCGAGTAAATATGTTGATGTCAGGTTCAAAATACAGAATAACGGGGTGGCAATCGCTGAAGATGTTAATCTTGAGCTTGTGCCCAAGTTCCCCTTCTCATTAGATGAGAATGAGGTTGCTGAAAGATATTTAGGTAATATCCCTGGCTATGGTGCGAGCAAGAACGTCATTGTAGTAAAGTATAAGGTACGGGTGGATAGAGGCGCAGTAGAAGGTGAAAATGTTCTTCACCTAAGATATAAACTTGGTGACTCTGACTGGATAACCCAGGAATATCCTGTCAATATTCAGACTATTGATGCAACTGTCTCAATAGAGAGTGTTGAAAGCATACCAAGCAAGATAAGGCCGGGTGAGCCTGCCAAAGTAAAGATCAAGCTGAAGAACATTGCAGATTCTGTAATGGAAGACATCTCTCTCAAATTTGACCTTGGTTTGTTAACAGTCGATCTTCCTTCAACAACTGCAGCACTTTCATATTATGACTTAATACCCTTTGCCCCTTTAAACTCGGCAACTGAGAAGAAGGTCAAAATCATGAGACCAGGTGAAGAGGTCACTTTTATCTATGATATTATTGCCTATGCAAATGCAGAGCCACGTGTCTATAAGATACCTATTGAGATAAAGTATTATGATGAACTAAACACAGAGTATGTAAAGAATGATATTGTCGGCCTCATGGTTGGAACAAAACCAGATATTTGCATATCAATTGATGAGACGGATCTCTTCCTTGGAAAGACTTCGGGAGAAGTTGTTATTAAGTTCATAAACAAAGGATTTACAGATGTCAAGTTCCTATATGTAAATCTTGAAAATTCAGAGGAATATGAGATTCTATCCTCAGAAAAGGTGTATCTAGGGAACCTTGACAGTGATGACTATGAAACAGCAGAATACAAAATTTTTATTAAACCAGATGGAGAGAAGTCTGGAGAAGACAGAGTAGTTCAACTTCCTTTGGCTGTTGAATACAAAGACGCAAATAATGAAGCCTACTCTGATCAGTATACTCTCGAATTGGTGCTTAGGAATCCTAAAAAGCTAGGCATGGGAGATGGGAAAGGCGGCATCTTGTTTGTTATAGTAGTCGTCCTTGTTGTGGGAGGTTTTCTCTTGTATAGAAGGATGAAATCAAGGAAGAGAAGATAAAACCTCTTTTTATTATTAAAAATGTACAGGGATTTTTTCAAGATTTCAATAAGCTCGCTAAGAAAAAGAAGAGTTAGAAGCTGGCTTACAATGATTGGGATTTTTATAGGTGTAGCCTTATTTGTTTCTTTAATTTCTCTTGGCCAGGGTCTGCAAAATGCCATAAATGAGCAGTTCGACATAATGGGCGCTGACAAAATATATATACAACCAATGAGCTTAGGCGCCCCTGGCACAGGAAATATTAAACTGACAGAGAAGGATAAAGACCTTGTTGCTTCAACCCAGGGGATTTATAAGTATTCTTCCTACAATTATAAGGTCGGCAGAATCGAATACAAAGATTATCTGCTATACAGCTATATAATGGGTATGCCTACAAACGAAGAAAGAGACCTTATCGAGGAATTTGGCAATTATGATGTTGAGCAGGGGAGATGGATTAAAAAAGGAGACAAATACAAAGTAAATATTGGATGGGATTTTGCTCATGTGCCAAATATCCTTGGGCCTAAAGTATTAAAACTTGGAGACAAGCTAATAATTGAAACCTATGAGTTTGAGATAGTAGGAGTTATAAGCCGTGTAGGTAACCCTGGAGATGATAGAACACTAATAATACCAATGGAAACATTTAAGGAGATATATGATACAGGCGAGGAGTATGATTTTATCCTCGCCCAGGTAAAACCAGGTGTTGAGCCTTCCAAAGTGGCTGAAGATATAAAAAAGGAGCTCAGAAAGGAAAAGGACGAAGAAGAGGGTGAGGAGAGTTTTGATGTGCAGACTTCAGAGAATTTCAGGGAGTCTTTTAATGACATATTCAGTATAGTCAATTATTTTGTTGCTGGCCTGGCCTTTATTTCAATTCTGGTCGGGGGAGTAGGCATAATGAATACTATGTATACAGCAGTTCTTGAGAGAACAAAAGAGATTGGAATCATGAAAGCAATAGGGGCGCGCAACTCGGATATTTTAAAGCTATTTTTAATTGAGGCAGGACTAATTGGTTTCATTGGAGGTGTTGTTGGTATAATCACCGGATTTGGTGCTTCAAAATTTGTGGAGTTTGTAATAAAAAATCTCCTTGGATTCCAGATGCTGTCTGTTGAATTTAATTGGCTTTTAATGGGTCTTGTGGTTATATTTTCAATTTGTTTTGGTGGCATGGCAGGAGTTTTACCTGCCAGACAGGCTTCACAACAGAAACCTGTAGATGCATTGCGTTACGAATAAAAATGAACATGGATCTATTTAAGATCGCAGTGAATAATATGACCCAGCGTAAGCTACGAAGCTGGCTTACGATGATTGGCATATTCATTGGAATCACTGCTGTTGTATCTTTAATATCTCTTGGACAAGGATTGCAGGCAGCTGTTAATGAACAGTTTAAATTTCTCGGCTCAGATAAGATAACAATCATGCCAGCAGGCCTTCAGGGGCCTCCTGGAAGCGATACTGGCAATGCTATCTTAACTCAGCATGATATTGACATAATCAGAAAGGTTAAAGGTGTTAAAGAGGTCTCATACAGGACAATGCAGTCCGCCAGAGTTAAATTCAGAGATGTGTCAAAATACAGGCCAGTAGTGGGGCTGCCAACAGACACAGAATCTTCAGAGATAGCAGAAAGCGTCGGATTCAGGATTGAAGAGGGAAGATCAGTAAGAGATGGTGACAGATACAAAGTAATGATCGGTAATGACTATACAAAAGAGGACAACCCCTTCAAAAAAATCATTTCAACAGGAGACTATATCTATATAGAAGACGAAAAATATGAAGTTGTTGGGATACTGAAAAAGATGGGCAATGTCATGATTGACAGGGCTATTGTTATGCATGAAGAGCAGGCAAAGGAGATTTTTGAACTAGGTGATGAAATAAGTGTAATTGTGATCCAGGTTGATGAGGGAGAAGATACTGAAAAAGTGGCAGACGATATTAAGAGGAAGATGAGAAAAGAAAGGGGACTAGACGAGGGAAAGGAAGATTTTCAGGTTATCATTCCAACCCAGATAATTGAAACATTTAATGATGTTCTTAATATCGTGATTTCTGTTATTGTTGGTGTTGCTGGCATTAGCCTTGTTGTGGGCGGTGTCGGTATAATGAACACAATGTACATGTCTATCTTAGAGAGAAGGAAAGAAATTGGTATAATGAAGGCAGTTGGCGCAAGAAACAGCGATGTGGCAAAAATTTTTTTATTTGAATCAGGAATACTGGGCTCTATAGGGGGCATTATTGGTGTTTTACTGGGTTTTGCATTGGCACGCTTTATTGAATTAGTTATCGCAGTATTGTGGCAACCTGATGTCTTGGTTGCAGAGTACCCATTATGGTTGCCTGTAGCAATGCTCATATTCTCTTTTGGTGTAGGCACTGTGTTTGGGACTTTCCCTGCTTTGCAGGCTGCAAAGCTACATCCTGTGGATGCTTTACGCAAGTAAAGTCAAGGAACAATAATAACGGACTTTATGTAATTGATGCTATAAACGCAGGAGAATATGCTTTGCGAAAATAATTTAAAGGGAGATTCTTTCTCATAGATAAAATAGGAGGTAATTCATATGACAGAAGCATATTGTGTGAAATGTAAGGCAAAAGTTGAGATGAAAAATCCACAGGAAGTTACAAAGGATGTAAAGGGGAACCCAAGAAAATTTTTAAAGGGAACTTGCCCTAATTGCGGGACCCAAGTTTGGAGAGTCATGCCCAAAAAATAAGAGATACTACTTTAAATCATGGACCATAGTTGGGTATTTTTTGGACTGCTTTCTGCTATAAGTGCTGCGTTTGTGGCCATATTCGGAAAGATAGGTCTTGAAGGCATAGATACTCATGTAGCTACAACAGTCCGTGGCTTTGTAATGTTTGTTTTTCTATTATTAGTAATTCTTTTTATGCAAAAATCAGCACTTATATTCCAATTAAATTCAAAGGCCTTGATTTTTATTATATTAAGCGGGATTGCAGGGGCTCTTTCCTGGCTGTTCTATTTTTTTGCATTAAAAATCGGAGAAGCTTCTAAAGTAGCGCCGATAGACAGGCTAAGTGTTGTTTTTGTGCTTATTTTTGGAGCTCTGTTTCTTGGTGAAAAGATAACAATTTTTAAAGCAGGCGGAATCCTATTAATGGTAACAGGAGCAATCCTATTAATTCTTTAACCTACTCTTTAACATAAATTCAAAGGATATAGTTCATTACTAAAAGCAATCCTGACAAAGCCATCACTGAGAAATAAACCACTTTGTTCCACTTAAAAACTTTAACACCATCCATATTACCAAAAGGTATAAGGTTAAAAACAGCTAAGAACGAGTTTATATATGCCCCGTATCCAAAAACAATTCTTATAAGTGAAGATGGAACTAATAATCTAAGTACAAAAAAACCAAGTGCCACTATAAAGTTTGCTGCTGGGCCCGCTAGAGAAATTTTGCCATGCTCAGAATTTGAAACGTGTCCAAATATCACAACTGCACCAGGAGCGGCATAGACAAACCCAAAAAATGCTGTTACTAAAGCAAAAATAAGCATTTGCATATTTGAGCGAAATTCTGCAAAGCACCCATAGTATTGAGCAACAAACTTATGACTGAGCTCGTGAAAAATAAAGCCTATACCAACAGTAAATAGTGAAATAAGTGTGGATAATATTAAAGAACCGAGGCTATAGTCTGGGGTAAGCACCATGGCAAATGCGAGACTTATTAACGTCCATGATATAAAGAGTTGCTTTAGTTCTGTTTTTGAGAATCGTATCCTTGGCTTCATATTTTACTTATTTATATTTTAATTAGTTTATATTTCCTACTTCCAAGATTAATTTGTTCTGCGTATTCTAACTGATAAGTGTTGGTAAAACCGTGGATGTCTTTGAATTTGTTTTTAGAGCCAGTATGTTTCAATCTTGAACCAACAAGGCCTGTTTGTTGATTCACCAAATCAAGACTTGCTTGGTCAATTGCCACTGGATCAAGGCTGGCTAAGATTCCTATGTTCGGCACTATAGGGGCGTCTGATTTCGGGAAACAATCACAGTCAGGAGTAATATCCAATAAAAAGTTAATAAAACCAGCACGCTTATCCTTAACTGCACCGTATGCATATTCCACCATTTTTTCCTGCATTTCTTTTTTGCCTGAGGTATCCCAACGTATAGCAATTGCCTCAGTTGGACACACAGTCACACACTCATCACAGCCAACACATTTTTTATAATCAATTTCTGCATATCCCCGAGCATAGTCTATTGCCTCTTCTGGGCATATTTCTCCACATTTTCTGCATTTTATACATTTTGTTGTATTAATTTTTGGTTTAGTCGAGGAATGCTGCTGCTGTTTTCCTGCACGGGATGCGCATCCCATACTTAAATTCTTAATACACCCGCCAAAGCCTGCTGACATATGGCCTTTGAAATGCGACAGCGCAATGATTGAATCAGCTTCTGCTATTGCTTCTCCAATCTTAACTGTTTTGAAATATTTCTTGTTTATTTCAATCTGTTTATGGCTATGACCATGCAAACCGTCTGCAATTATTATTGGTGCACCAACTGTTGCATAGGTAAATCCATTATGTACAGCAGTCTGCAAATGGTCAACAGCATTATGTCTTTTATGCCTATATAAGGTATTTGAGTCTGTCAAAAAGGGGTTGGCTCCTATTGATTTCACCTTGCCAACAACAGTTTTTACATAAATGGATTTAATAAATGCTGTATTACCAAGCTCTCCAAAATGCATCTTAATTGCAGTTAGGTCTCCTTTTTTTATGATATCTGGAAATGCCTTATCAAATAACCTTTCCAAATCATAAAGAAGTGAATTACTAGTTTGGACATGAGCAAAATATACCTCTGACATCACAGCATTGAAATAGAAGAGCTTTTATAAAAGTTGTTATCACAAATCCGACATATTTATATATAATTAAAAATACCAGAGAAATGAAACTGCATCCTTTTGCAGTTTCTAAAATAGATAGGTGTAAGAAAATATGTATGGAAGAAGATTTGGTAGATTTTCCCCAGTTAAGGAAGGGGACGAGTTAGACGTAAAAATAGAAGCAATTGGAGAAAAAGGCGATGGAATAGCCAAAAAAGACGGATTCGTCCTAATAGTTCCTGGAACTAAGAAAGATGATGAAGTTAGAATTAGAGTAACTAAAGTCTTAAGACGAGTAGGCTTCGGAGAAGTTGTTGGAAAAGCAGGGAAAGAAGGTAAAAAGAGTAAGGAAAGTGAAGAAGAACCAGAAGAGCAGGAAGAAGAAATGGAAAGTGATTACAGTGAAGATATGGAAGAGGAAAAAGAGGAGGAAGAGGAGCCAGAAGATTACGAAGATTCAGAAGATTTTGGTGAAGACTTAGAGGAATAAGTCTATTATTTCTTATTTCTTCTTTTATTGCACAAAATTTTTATTTTCAATCTTGTTGTTATATTGTAGATGAGACTATTCTTAGCAATAAAACCTGATGAAAAGACCATTGAACAAATTGGCAAGCTACAAGAAGAAATAGACACTGATTTATCAGAAATCAGGCTATTGAAGCCAGAGCAGATTCATCTAACATTAAAATTCCTTGGAGAAGTGGATAATAATAAATTAGTAAAGGTTATTGATTGCTTGAACAGGATTAGATTTACCGAATTCTCACTTGAACTCAATGGGGTTGGTGTTTTTCCAGACGAGGCTTTTATTAGAATAATCTGGGTCGGTCTAGGGCATAATCGAGAGTTACTCCTACTACAGGAACAGATTGATAATGGTCTTCACAAGATTGGTTTTGCAAGAGACAGGAAGTTCCATCCACACATTACAATAGCCAGGGTCAAGTTTCTGAAGGAAAAAGTAGCTTTCCTAAAAAATATCAGGCAGTTGCTAACACCCAACACGAGTTTTATAGCAGATAAGATTATCCTTTATAAGAGTACTTTAACAAAACAAGGCCCTTTATATAATGCAGTTAAATCATTTTCTTGTGAAAATAAAACCTAAAACAAAAGATATAAATATACGCATAAAATAATCTAGCTTATAAATTAAAAGGTGATTACTATTAGCCAAAAGGATATCAATCGGGATCTTGAGATTTATCTGGAAAGTAAAAGCCGACCTTCTTTCCCAGAACCAAGAAAAGTAGAGCCTGTACTACAAGCAAAGGATGCTGACAAAGAGTTTGAAAGTGAAGAAAAAGAATTCTATTCTGAAAGACAACCATGGCATAAGAGAATGGCTTACATTGTATTTGGCAAACAGCATGTTAAAAAATATGTCAATCCAAAAACAAAAGAAGAGGAATTAGAGAAGGAATTTGATGAAACAGAAGAGGTCAAAAAACCTAAGAGGGGAGCATTCTCATCAATATTTGATTGGCTTTTCATTGATAAGGAGGAAGATGAAACAGAAGGATTCGAAGAAGAATCAAATGCCCCGGAAGAATCACAGATTCCAGAAGATATCAAGGAAGCTCTGAAGATTCAGCATAAATGGCTAGAAAAACTGTCTGCAAAAAGAATCAAGGAATTTAAAGAGTCTGATGATTATAGCAACTACAGATTAATTCTTGAGAAATATAAATTAATTAGATAGTCAGCTCAGATAATGCTCTATTATCAACGCTATTGTAAATAGCAGAATAATAAAGAATATATCCATCGGCTGAAATTTCAAAATATCCACATGTTCAATTGCTTTTCCTGTAATCAATGATGTCTCTTTTAATAAATTTGCATAGATCCCATTATAACCTTTGAGAAGCAGGTCCTTTTTATCGCATAATACATTAATAGACACTCTGTTCTCGGATAGGGAGAGAACAATCTGCTCTGAAACATTCTCCGACACGGTTATGTTGAAAAGAGTATTAGTATCCATAACAATCTGAAGATCAGCATATTCAGGCTTACCAATATATGTCATCGGGACATTATTTTCAACTATCGTATTATATATATTACCCCCCACATAAACTTCAATGACTGGCAGCTCACTTGTGATTGTGTTCTTATGCAATTTGTATGCACCAAGTTCATTCATAAGATAAGTAATTCTGTCCACTTCTTGTGTAGTGGACTTTGGCTGCTCGATGACTGGTTTTCTGGAAAAAGGGGAACCAAAAACAAACAAGTACAGGCATCCTGTAATACAGAGCAAAAAAATTAGGCTAAGTGTCAATACAATTGGTTTTTTCATCTATATAATCAATTTTGCAACACATATAAAAAATTTATTTTACTACTTAAAAATAATAAAAAAGCGAAAGATTTAAATAGTAGTACTACTTGAAAGTACTTAAAATGCGTTATCAATATGTCTTTTTCACACTAGGGGCATTTATACTTGGAATTCTTAGTACCCTTATACTTATTGAATCATCCTTAGGTATGGGTTCAGGCAGTCAAACAACCTACACTACCTATACCCTGTCAAGAAACCTTGACACAGAAAGCGTTGAAAAAGGCTCATCTGAACAAGAACAGATAGAATTGAACCTATTAGCGAGAATGGGTTTGGGAAATGAAGAAAAGCCTTCTCCTTACAATTGGATCAGTGAAGGAGATATTCATGTTTATAAGGATAAAGTAGTTATAGACATAAGCAATGCAGAGTGGGCTACTTTTACTGATACAAACAGCATGGACCCTGTGCTTGACTTTGGGGCCAATGCCATAGAGATAATTCCTAATAGCCCCCAGGACATACATGTAGGGGATATTGTAAGCTACGAGCTATCAGACAGCCATGGAACAATAATCCACAGAGTAATAGAAACCGGATTTGACGAGGAAGGATGGTACATGAGGACAAGAGGCGATAATAATCCGAGACCAGACCCAAGTAAGATTCGATTTGAGCAGGTAAGAAGGATTGTGGTTGCACTTATTTACTAGCATATTCTAAGCTGGCTTTAACAAGTCCAATAAAGAGGGGATTCGGCTTTAAAGGCCTTGATGTGTATTCTGGATGATATTGAGTGCCTATGAAATATGGGTGCCCGGGCAGTTCAAGTGTCTGCATAATCTCAACTTTTGGCGCTTTGCCAGAAAAGACTAATCCCTTATTTTCTAGTAAATCAATATATTCAGGGTTAACCTCATACCTATGCCTAAATCTTTCTCTAATAGTATCCTGTTCATAAAGAGAATGCACTTGAGTGCCCTTTTTTAATAAAATATTTTTTCCTCCAAGCCTCATAGTGCCTCCCAATCCCTCAATCTTTTTTTGTTCTGGCAATACATCTATTACAGGAGCTTTGCATTTGGGCTCTATTTCAGTGGAGTTCGCATCTTGAATACCGCACATATTCCTCGCAAATTCGATTACTGCCATTTGCATGCCATAGCAGATACCCAAGAAAGGGATTTTGTTCTTTCTGACATACTCAATACACCGGATCTTTCCTTCAGTGCCTCTCTTTCCAAAACCACCTGGCACAATAATGCCCTGTGTGGAGCGGAGACATTTTTTTGCATCCTGCTCAGTTTCAATATTTGAAGTCTCGATCCATTTGATTTGAATACTGCAGTTGTGCTCTGCTCCTGCATGCTCAAGTGCTTTAAGAATACTTGCATAAGAGTCACGAAGAGCAGTATATTTTCCAGTTATGCCAATAGTAACAGATTTTTTGGGAGTTTTAAGTTTGTTTACAAATTTTGTCCACCTGTTAAACATTAAACGCTGTTTCTTATGATCAGAGTTTAATGCTAAAAGATTGATGATATTGTTATCCACCCCCTCTTTTTTTAACAACTCTGGAACAAGATAAATACTATCTAAATCATGAACACTAATTACTTTGTCAAGCGGAACATTAGAGTAGAGACTTATCTTTTCTTTTATTTTATCAGTAACTGGATTCTGTGCTCTGCATGCGATTATATCTGGCTGAATGCCAAGAGAAAGCAGACTTCTTATACCGAGCTGGGCAGCCTTGCTTTTCTGCTCTCCTAGAAATTTGGGTTCAAGTATATATGTTAGAGCTACAAAGCATATGTTCTCTTTGCCTTCTTCATACATCAATTGTCTAATCGCTTCAATAAAATACATATTTTCTATATCTCCGACTGTGCCTCCAACCTCAACTGCAACAATGTCTGGATTTTCTCTTACAGCCAGCTCTCTCAGAAAGTGCTTTATCTCACCTGTAACATGTGGTATAAACTGAACATCTCTTCCAAGATAACCGCCTTTCCTCTCTTTGCTAAGCACTTTCTGAAATACTTTTCCTCCTGTAAGGTAATTATAATGAGACAAATTTCGATCAAGGAATCTTTCATAGGTGCCCAGATCCATGTCACACTCTGTTCCGTCATCCAAAACAAAGACTTCACCATGTCGATAAGGATTAAGAGTGCCTGCATCCTGATTCAAGTACCCGTCGAATTTGATTGGAGCTACTTCAATACCATGGGTTTGTAATAATAGCCCAAGGGAGGAACTGACAATGCCTTTTCCTAACCCAGATATGACTGTGCCAAAAATGACTAGATACTTTGTGCGCCCTTTTTTATAGCCAGCTGGAAAAGGCGTGAAGAATTCGTGGTCCTGTGATGATTTTGAAATGTCTTTCAGATTAACATCCAAACCCACTCACCTCATGGTCAGAGAGTACTAGAAAGAATATTCGTAGCATTGTATGATAAACATAAATGGGATATATAAAATTTTATATTTTTGAAAACACAGTTAAAATGCTCACTATTAAGACGATATTTCTTATCAGGGATAAAGACTAGAGAAAGATTTATAAAACAAATTAATTATTGAATATGGCATGAGGCTAAATAAAAATTACGTTGTCCTTTCTTTGTTCATGGTTATTCTCTTAAATTATTCTGCACACGCTTTGCTTGTTTCAGGAGAAAAAATGAAGGTTGAGTTCCAGTTTACACCTAATGACAGAAAAGAGTTCAGCTATTATTTCCTGAATAATGATTACCACACATCAGATTATGTTATTATCGCAGAAACACACAAAGGTGCTGACCTAACAAAATATTTTACAATCGAACCAGACACATTTAAAAGCATTCATGTTGGAGAGCATAGAGAGTTTAAGATTAAGGTCAACCTACCTGAGAAGATTGAGGTTCCAGGGCTAAATGAAGTCAGGGTGTGGGTCAAGGGCACCCCCAGTGAGGGTACTTCCGGCATGGTTGCTTTGCCTGTTGTTGGCGTGAGATTCATGATTTCTGTACTTTTCCCTTATAAATATTTGGAATGGGGGCTTAATATAGGGAATATGAATATTGATGAAAAACAGAATGTAGTGCTTACTTTAAGGAACTTAGGAGAGCCAACTATTGAGAGCATCTACGGGAAAATTGAAATCATAAACCTCGAGACAAATGAAACCGTCCGCAGTATGACAACAAATACCATAAATAATCTAATTTCATGGCAGGAGAGCCAAGTTTCTGCAACATTTAATAGCAACGGCCTAAGAGCCGGCAATTACAGAGCCATTGCCACCCTCTATTGGGATGAAAACAGTTCAAGACAAGAAAGGGAATTCAGGATAGGGCAGCTAGAGGTATTCATTCGGGATTTTACAAAAATATTCCAAAAAGATGCCATAAACCGGATGATGATCAATGTTGAAAGTGGCTGGAATACCTTGATAGAGAAGCTTTATGCTGATATTGAGGTCTTTGACAGCGAGGGTAATCAAAGAAAGAAATTTAGATCATTTGACAAAGACTTAGGCGCTTGGAAAACTGAATCACTGGAGGCATATTTTGATACTACCGGGCTTAATGTTAGTAATTATAGCATTAAAGTCACTCTTGTGTATGAAGGAGCAACAACAGTTAAAGAAGGTGTCATAGAAATAGTGGACCAAGCTAATGTTGAGACTGTTGACAAGATTCCAAGAAAAAGCTTCTTCTCTATGAGTCTAATCAACTCCACTTCACTCCTGGTGATAGTCCTCATTATTTTTGTCATAATTAACCTTATACTGCTTTTGCGGAAAAGAAAGAAAGACATAGATCCTGAAGTTGTTGAAAACATTAGAAAAGTTTTGGAGAAACACAGCGATACTGAAGTGGAGCAGATGCTTATAAAAAAAGGGTGGCAAAAAGATACTATTAAAGAGATTATAAGACAGGCCAAGGCAAAGAAAAAGGCTAGCTGATTATTTTAATTTCTTTAAAATCATGAGATATTTTCTTTATTGTTTCTTGTATTATCTGATAAGGTTTTATATATTTTCTTTTCACCTTTGCAAATATTTTGCTGTTCCTTGTGTAAGTATTTTTATACTTCTCTTTAAAATTCTTAATATGTTCCTTCATCTCAATCGGTGGTCCAGAAATTTCTTTAAACTTGGGGAGAGGTTTTTTATCAAGAATAAACCAGAAAACTGCTTTATGGTTCCATTCCCAACCAGAATTTAGTAATACAAAGTCGTTAGACATAAATAGTTTTTCTATATAATGCCAAAGCTTAAGTAACCTGCTTCCTGTGACGTCCTTTTTTGCTTTTTTTGGAGTAATCTCTAAAACAATCAGAAGGTTAGGAGCAGCCATCTTTTGCAGTTCTGTAAGGGATAATTTTTCCTTTGTAAAAAAGTGCATGTCTGGTTGCTTTAGGAAATCTTTTGCACTTGCTATAAAAGCATTAAATTTTTCATTTGAGAGCGCGGCAGCAGCATTCCTATTTGGCTGAATAGGATCAACAACGATTAAAGGTCCCTGTGTTTTTGATTTATTGATGGAAAATAAAAGTTGGGTTCTGTTTCTGTAATTCTTATTTATATCTATTATTAATTTTGGTTTCCATTTTACAGCATGTCTCAACAATTCTAGAAAAGAACCATAGTATATGACAAGAATGTCAATTACATGTCCTGAAAAACCTTTAATATAGGATTCTGCACCATAGGTATTATGTGCCTTGCAAAATAATTTTGTCAGTCTGATTTCATCATCCTGGCCTTTTATTAAATTTTTCTTAACCCAGGTTACATGCAGAGGACTCATATCAGTAACATTTAATGCATTTTCTGGATCTTTAATGTCTAAAACAGGCACGATTTCGTAATTGAGGCTATTCTTAATCTGGAAATAGTCTCTTGAGCCGTGTACTCTTTCCAGTCCAGAAAAATTAGTTAGAATAGTTGCAAGCATATCTGATATATTTTTATTCTTGTATTTTTTATAGTCAAACTTAACAAATAAGTCAACATCAAAATCTCCTTTTAGAAAAGTTCCTTTCGCTACAGAGCCTCCTTTGACGCAAACTGCGTCTATTTTGTTTTTTTTTATGGACCAATTTATTTTTTTTATAAACAGGTCAACAGTCTTTAGGATAGACGTGTCTGGTCTGATTTCTCCCCTTATTTGCTCCAAAAATCGAAATTTCTCTTCCATAGCATAAAATTAATTAGAGAGAATATAAAAAAGTTTAGATATCCTCCAAATTCATGGCGTTTTCTGATATTCTCCTTTTTATCATAATACGTGGTAAAAGTTGAAGATGCTTTTTCCCAGATTGGTCAAGCTTGTGCTTATTAGTTCTATTTGTTTTTATTATCAAACCTGTACGGAGGAAATGGAATAAGAAGGCTTGTCTTCTGCTTGTATTTAATATATTCAGGATTGCTACCATACTTTTTCTCATATCTCTTCTCAAGTATTGGTATCCCTGAGACAAAAAGCAGCATATATGTTATAAAGATAGGACTTATTATACCCACATATTCCCAACTCTTAAGAGCAGGAAATGCAAACATAAAAATTCCCCACCAGCATAGAATCTCACCAAAATAGTTCGGATGCCTTGAATATTTCCATAACCCAGATGAAATCCACTTAGTCTTGTTTTCTAATTTGAACACGAATTTTTGATAGTCAGCAATAGCTTCAATAAGTAACCCTATAGACCAGACTAGTATCCCAAGTATATTAGCAGTACCAAATATTGGCTTTTTTGTCAAAAATACCAGGGAAGGCCAGATTATCACTGTTACTGTTACTGCCTGGAGCAGCCAGAATCCACCAAATTTTAAGAAGTCTGCGCGTATAGTATCAAATCTCCTGTCCTTTCCAGTTTTAAGGATTCTTATGAGAAGATATGCTGCGAGCCGAATACCCCAAAGGGAAATCATTATGACTAGCACAAGTTTAGCACTTGTGATCCCTCCTTTTGATAATATAAATATCGCTGCAGTTACAAAGCTTAGTCCATACAGCAGATCAGTCAGTTTATCTGTTTTAAATAAATATGCAAAGATGAATCCTAGAAGATTAATTGAAAAGATTACTGATATTGACTGTACAATACTGCTGTCTATCATAGATTCAAGGTATACTGCATGCTGTTGTATCAATCCACACTATCTCCTGAAACGGATTTTTTGGATTACTAGATATGGCCCACCACATTTTATATGCCCCTGTCAAAGCTTCGCATCTGAGCTCCTGGTAATGGTTTGGCCGCATTACAGGAAAATACAGGCTCAAAAGGCTAAATGCAATAAAAACCAAAATACAATAGGTAACTAATTTTTTCACTGGCCTCACCTCAGGATACATAATTATTTTAGGCTATATAAATTTAATTGAAATAGCATCTAAAATCAAAAGAATTAAAAACACAAATAGTATAAGGTAAGAAAAGGTGAGATAAAGATGGCAAAACAAGACAAAACAAAAAATAAAACACACCATGACACTAAGAAAAAGCATAAGTTTCTAATACCCTTAATAGGCAGTTCCGTTGTGGTGATTGTGCTAATCCTTATATTAGTCCTATACATGCAGACAGGAAAAAATCAACAAGCTGACACAAATCTAAACCAACAGCAAGGAGTTGGTGAAGAGAGCACTGAGCAAACAACAGAACAAACTGAACCTGTTGTGGGAGAGGCTCAAGAAGAAGAAATTGAAGTGCCTGAGGAACCTGAGCCACAAGAGCCAGAAGTAGAATTAAGCCAGGAGGAATATGATAAGGTTGAAGAGAATATCCTTCATGACAAGTACATAATCTCTGCTTCATCCAAAAAGATGGAGATGGGAGATAGTTTTGTTTTTGGGTTCGGCATCCACAATCTCTATCCCAAGGAGTATCGTTTTAGACCCACAGTTGAAGCAACAAGAGCAGATATTACTATTGGCGGACTGCTTAATCCAACAACATTTGACCCAGAGGTTATGGCCACATGGTTTAGTGATGATTTCTTTAATGAATTGGAGATAGAAGGCAGCAGTTATGTTATTGTGCCTATGAAGGTAACAGTAGGGCCTGAAAAAGGAGTTGATGATCCAACCTTGCCTGGAAGCTATTATTTCGAGATAAGCGGAGAGTACTATGACGAGGGAGCAGAGAAGTGGAAAGAATACTACGGATTTGCCAAAAAGACATTACACATAAAAGTGGAAGAATAAACCGAGGGACCAATTAAATAGACATTGGATATAACTAAAAAAATTTATATTTAACCATTTATTCTGTCAGGCCATGGGACTGAAAGAATGGATTATTCCCCAAGAGAAAAAATTCTTTGATATGTTTATCGCGCAGGCTAAGAAAATCCAAGAAGGCGTGTTATTATTACAAGATATTATGCACAATAATTTTGATGACATAGAAGAAAAACGTGCTAAATTGAAAGAGATAGAGCATGAGACTGACAAAATTGTCCATCATATCTTCCATGAACTAAACAGATCTTTCATAACACCAATTGACAAAGAGGATATAAGCAAATTAGCATCTACATTAGATGATATTATTGATAATATCTATGTGGCTGTTAATAGAATCTGTCTCTATAAGATAGATAAGCCAAGTGATGGGATGAAAGAGTTCTCACAGTGTTTAGCTGATGCTATGAAAGAGATAAATCATATCTTCAGTTTCTTAAGAAATCTGAATAATGTAAGGAAAATATCTGCTTCCTGTATAGAGGTACACCGCATTGAAAACTATGCCGATGATCTTCAAAATAAAATTCTCTTAAATCTTTTTAAGGAACAGGACCCTATTGATATAATCAAATTAAAAGATATTTATAGCTCACTGGAATTCGCAACTGATAAATGCGAGCACGTGGCAATCATAGTACATGATATCTTAGTCAAACATGGCTGATGCGAATGAGTCTTTTTATAATTGCGATTATAGTAATTATTATTTACGCCTTCTGGAATGGATTTACCGATGCTGCAAATTCTATTTCAACAATTATTGGGACAAGGGTGCTTAGCCCGATTAAGGCGGTTGGGCTTGCAGCCGTTGGTCATTTATTGGGTGCTTTTTTTGGTGTTGCTGTTGCAACTACAATCGGCAAGGGCATTATTAATCCAGAATTGATTACTACACACTTAGTCGTAGCAGCAATTGGTGGCGGTATGATTTGGGATATAATAACCTGGATTCCTGGACTGCCATGTTCGGAATCTCATGTATTGATAGGAGGATTAGTTGGGGCAGGGATTGCCTCAGCTGGTTTTGGTGTTGTTAATTTCAGAGGTGTTTTTGAAAAAGTAATTATTCCAATGATTTTCTCACCGATAATTGCTGTAGTTATTACAATTCTTATTGTTGGCATAGTTATCAGATTGTTTATGGGGTATCATCAGTCAAAACTAAATAAATATTTTAAAAATCTACAGATTTTATCTGCACTTTTTCTCTCTGTAATGCATGGCTCGAATGATGGACAGAAGGCTGCTGGAATATTCGCTGCAGTGCTCTTTTCTTATGGTTTAATCTCAAGTTTTCACATCCCTGTATGGGTAATTGTCGTAACTTATCTTACTATCTCTATTGGGACCTTTTTTGGCGGTTGGAGAATAGTGAAGACAATAGCATTTAAGGTAACAAATCTGAAGCCGTACCAGGGATTTTGTGCAGAAACAGGTGCTGCTTTAATACTTGGAGCAACTTCAAGATTTGGCTTGCCAGTGAGCACGACTCATGTTATTTCCGGCTCCATAGTCGGTGTTGGTATAAGCTCACATTTAGGTGCAGTCAGGTGGAAGGTAGCTAGAGATATAGTCTGGGCCTGGCTACTGACAATACCGGCAAGTGCTTTTTTTGCATTTATTTTATATTGTGCGATTGGGATTTTTATATAGCCAACTAATGAACAATTAAGTTTATAATAAATTATTTAAATCTGCCAATGTCACATTATTAGTTTGGTTAAGATGAAAAAGAACAAAATAATCGTTGTAAGAAATCTCTCAAAGTATTTCAAGAAGATTAAAGCAGTTGATAATATATCTTTAGACGTTGAAAAAGGTTCTATATTTGCATTTCTTGGACCAAATGGTGCTGGAAAATCTACAACAATAAAAATGCTTACCACTCTTCTTATCCCCTCTTCTGGAGAGATAATAATAGATAACTTAGATTGCCTTAAAAATAAATCAGAAGTAAGAAAAGCATTTGGTATAGTCTTCCAGGATCAAAGCCTTGATGATGAGCTTACTGCCTATGAGAATCTTGATTTTCATGGTGCACTTTACAGTGTTCCAAAAGTATTAAGACAAGAGAGGATAATGAATTCACTGCAACTGGTAAACCTATCAGAAAGGGAGAATGACTTTGTAAAGACATTTTCAGGCGGCATGAAACGAAGACTAGAGATCGCGAGAGGCTTAATACACCATCCAAAAATACTCTTCTTGGACGAGCCTACACTTGGCTTAGACCCGCAGACAAGAAATAACATATGGGGGCACATTAAACAGCTAAATAAGGAAGAACAAATGACCATATTTTTTACAACACATTATATGCCTGAAGCAGAACAAATTGCAGACAAAATTGCCATAATTGATTATGGAAAAATAATTGCTCAAGGCACACTTGCACAGATAAAGGAGAAGAGCAAATCAAAATCACTAGATGAAGCTTTCCTTAGCCTAACAGGAAGGTCTATAAGAGATGAGAATGCAACTTCATTAGACAGAATGAGAATGAAAAGGAGACTGCGCAGATGATTGAAGTAATATATGTCATGTGGCTGAGACAACTAAAAAGATACTGGAGGTCAAAAGCCAGATTGTTGGGCTCATTAGGACAGCCAATCCTATTTTTGATTGCATTTGGCTTTGGCTTTGGTCCAACGTTTCAAAAGGCAGGAGGCGGTAATTATATCCAATTCCTGGCTCCCGGGATAATTGCCATGAGCACATTGTTCACAGCAATGTTCACAGGCATAGAGGTTGTATGGGATCGAAGGTTTGGTTTTTTAAAAGAAACATTAGTGGCTCCAGTTGCCAGGTTTCAAATAATGCTAGGAAAGACATTTGGTGGCGCTAGTGTCGCAGTCATTCAGGGAACAATCGTTTTCTTGCTTACTCTTATGGTTGGATTCAGACCAAGTATAACTTTAGTGCCGCTTGCATTTGTGTTCTTGTTCCTAATTGCATTGTTCTTCACAAGCATGGGAATTGCCATTGCATCTAAAATAGAGGATATGCACGCATTTCCTTTAATTATGAATTTTCTAATAATGCCTTTATTTTTCCTATCTGGCGCGTTATTTCCTCTAAATGGTCTGCCAAAAGCAATTGAGGTTGTGGTTAAGCTGAATCCTTTGTCGTATGGAGTGGATGGCTTGAGAAGTTCATTGACAGGAATGACTGGCTTCAATATGGTAACAGATATTGTGGTGCTAACAGTGCTTTCTATTATAATGAACATTATTGGAAGCCTATTGTTTTCTAAGATTGAATTATAAAAAAATTAAAAAAGAAAAAATCACTTTTTTCTCTTGAAAAACCGTTTTAACAATAAGATTATTGCTAATCCGGTCATCCAGGGCAACAGTATAAACACGAATCTCAGCATTGAATTGAAACTTTCAACCAACAACTTTACCAATGCGGAGAACTTAACAAATATTATCTCTGCGTATTCAGATTGTTTTTCTGTCAGGGTAATAGAAATTGTTGAATAGTCTATGGTCTGGTCCATATTCTCAAGCTGATCTTCCATGTATTTTATACGTCTCTCCTGATCAAAGATTCTGTCATTCAATGTGATTTTGTCTTCTACATCAGTAGCTTCATCAAACATGCTCCCGTATCTAACTAATCTCTCTTTCTCTACTTCCAGCTCAATCTCCAAATTGGTGTAGCTACCGGTTATGTCTTCTTTGTCTTCGCTAAATGATTTTACCTCACCAATATCCTTTAACTGAGATACAACAGAGTCATATTTTGTAGAAGGGACTTTTAAGGTATACCTGCCCTGATAATATGCTCTTGATTTCTCACCATATTTATTTACATTCTCATTTATAATAAAGGAACCTGAGGAAGAGACAATGTTTTTTAGCTTGCTCTCTTCCTGTCTGAATTCGCCTCTTTTTGTCTCAGTTGACATGTAGACTGTTTTTACTACTTTCCTATCGAGCTCATCAGGTGCAAAATCCCTGTTGTTGTACATCTGCGGAGAAGCATAGTAGCCGCCTGAAGCTTTGTACGACATAGATTCTTCAGCATAATCGTATGATGCTATACCAATAGCTTCCCTGCTAAAGGAAGCAGTCGCACCAAACAAAGACTTCATTCCTGAAAAAAGGAAAAGCCCAAGAATTATCACCAATATTAGCCAATTTTCCTGTAGTTTTTTTATTTGATCTTTAAAACCCATATTTTACCACCCAAATAAGTAAGGTACCTATAAGAAGTTAATAAACATTTTGAAAGGTTTAATGGGCATTGAAGTTAAATTTAAAGATTATAAGCGAGGGGAGGGACTCGAACCCTCGAATGATCGCTGTCTTTCTGTCATCGCGCTTTTGCGCTCAACACAGCCAATAGGCCACTGCAGGTTCAACTTTCCTTATTAGGGAAATCGATTGCCTTAGCCGCTTGGCCTAGGGTTTCAACAACAAAAGTTGTTGAATTACCCCCGCAAAGACTAAGGCCCTAAAGCCCCAATTAGCTTTTCTCGCTTCAACCTATTAAAAAAGTTAACATGTTTATAAAAGTTTAGGAAGCTTGTCCTCTCAATCTCAAATCGCACGCCTATGCTCTTGACTCCATCCTTCCTGATGTTCCCTTTTTGAAATCAATCTGCCACAGTTGGTTTATTAGATTCCACTGGACACACTAGACAAGGGTGCACACAGGGTATTTAAACCAGAAAAACAATTCTATATATATGAACTTCATAGAAAGTCTAATAATTGCCATAAGTGCACAAGCACTTTGTTCACTAATTTTCAAGATTTTTAATATTTTTCCCTCTAAAAAGATCAGATTATTCCCTAAACCGAATTATTTGTCTTGGAAGGATTATTGGTTAAGAAGTAAGATAAATAGAGTAATATGAAGGATATAGTAGAAACATATGGGCTAGCGAGGATTTGAATTCCGTGATTAGATTAAAAATCTAACCTCCCCGGATCCACTGCTTAGAAGGCAGTTGCCTTTACTGGCATTACTGTATCCAGACTAGGCCACTAGCCCATAATAAGACAAGAATTCATTCTTTGTTTTAAAGTTTTTTGTAATTTTTATTTTTTATTAAAAAACTCTGTGCAAGAATGTCCTGTGTCATATGTCCAATAAGCAAGTTTTTTGTTATAAATGTTCTAATAAGAGTCAAAGAGTTTTACTTATTAAATATGCACAAATAAACTACATTTGCTACGAAATATTGACACTAACTAATGGTAAAAGCATGGAAAATTTTATATATTATCTCTTTCTAATGCCCACAAAATGATTGCTAATACAGAAGGAAGGCTGACGCAGACCCTAGAGAAAATAGCAGCCGGAGCACCACTTATACCCCATATTCTCGAGGCCATGTGTAAACCCGGTGCGCTTCGAGAGAACCTAAATGATGCATTAATTGATTATTTGTCAGCTCATCCAGAAGAAAGGGGAATTTTTGTAGAGCCTCTTGCTAATAGAATTGACGAGGCTGTGGAATATGGCGTAAAGATCACTAGTGACTCCGAGGCTTGCAGCAATGATGGATCTCCACTTCATGGTGCCATAGGTGCTGCAGCAGAGGTCTATGCATATTTCACAAATCCAAATCACTGTGAAGAGCTAGTCCAAACGATATTTGCACTAGATGTTTTGTATGTAGATGGCTTTATCAACACGTTGACTGCAGTGAAATTAGCTTTAGCTGCTGGCACCAACAATGGAAATGGCCGAATAATAATGCAGAGAGCAGAAACAATAGCGCGGTTCTATGAAAGAGGATTTCCGACTGAAGTTTTTGCAGAACCCATCCCCCTTGAGTCTCACTATGCTGAATTAATGCCAGGACCAGGTACTGTTGGTTATCAGATTGTACAGGGAGCGATTGCCTGCATGAAAAAAATAAGACGTACAGTACATAACCTAGCAAGATATGAGGAACAATCATTAGTTGGGTCTCTTATTGATTATGAAGCAGCAGACGATGACAAAGAAAAATTACGCAGTCAGATCCTAGGGACATTGAACCAATTCGCTTCGAACAACGGATCAAGACCAGGACACATTGAATGGAAATCATATCTAAAAAGCTTAATTAGGATTCTAAGGGGTATGCCAGGATGGGAGAATATGATTAGAGAATATGTAAGTAATAGTAATAGTCCTCTCTTGACACCATACCAAGGAAAGCAGCAATTTAAGTTTATGTCAGATTAAGGCAGCCAACTCTTAGGATTTTTTAATTTTTCAGGGAGATAGTTACTTATTACATAATTTAATCCCCAGGCAGCCAGTGCCTGCTGCTCGGCCCTCTTCCTTAACTTAACCATCTCTGCCAATGCTTTCTGCCAGGCTTTATGGTGCTGCACAAAGGGATCATTCTTTATGCCGTCTTTTATTCTCTTAATATCTATGTCTTTAAGGGGATGCGTCGGTAGTTTATAATCAATTATGTCTCTGGTTGTAATTCCAATAAAATGTGCTTGAGGAACACAAAAAAATTCATTGATGTGGGCTGCATTACCTGACCCTACCTTCAAAGTCCTGTAGATATTTAAAAAACCATAGGGATCGCCGTCAGTAAAAGCATAGACAGGAATCTTCATCTCATCACTTAACCTTCTCACAAATCTTCTGCAAGCACGTGTTGGTACGCCCCCCATTGAAACAAGAATGCAATTAGCTTTTCTCCAATAGCCATGCTTGACTAATCTTTGGAACATACCTGCTGTCTCAATAGCCAGAATAAATTTCGCATTGGTCTCAAATTGCAGATGCTCAACTGAAATAGGTATAGAGTAAGCTCCAGAACCGAATTTAGTACAGTTTATCCTTATTTCCTTGCCTGTATTTGGATCCTTGTCTATCACAACCAGATTTCCAGCAATGTCTCCACCCTTCTCTTCCGGAATAAAACCAAGCTGCTCTCTATTTACCCTAAACATTGCCTCAACGTCATCCATTACAGTGTCTGATTCCTGCTGCTCTTTAAATCTGGCATCTCCCCAGTTTTTGCTAACATAATACATCTCTCTTTTGGTGGCAATGTCATCTGTCTCAACAAGTTCCTTAGAAACAGCCATCATCCTTAAGGTCTGGGCAAATGTCTTAACAGTAGAAGCAGTGAGTGTTCTTGTCTTTTCCTTATCAAGAATTTCAAAATAACCGTTATCAGCGTTGTAGGTAACATTATTCAGTGACCGGATGGGAAGTGAGAGCTGTGGTTGCTTTTTCTCAAGAATTTTTGAATAGATATTGCTAGCAATATTCTTAATTTTATTAATCACAGCCATATCTTCATGAGTCATCTTCTTCGTTTTCCTCGTTCAAGTCTTCTTCAAAACCGAAGTCTTCTCCGTTTAGTCTATCATCATTAATGATCTCATCCTTAATCTCAGGAAGCCTCATTGATCTTGATTTTTCCAAAACCTCTCGTAAGTAGCTCTCGAGCCGGGATTTTTGAGACTCGTCCAAGTTTAATATATCTTTAAGAGCTATACTAACATGGGGGAGATATTTTGATATAAAATCTATTTTTTTCAGCTCTTTCTTAAGCCGTCTCTTCTTAGACAGGTATTTTCCCAGCTCCCGACCGCATTCCTGCAGTGCAAGTTTTATCTCTTTTATTATTTCAGGATAGTGCGCTATTGCCTCTTTTGCTTCTGAAGTAAAAGGCACCCAAACAGAAGCCATATGAACAAGTACAACACAAGGACCAATCGGTATGCTATTCCTTGACTGCTTTAGTCCATAGTTTCTCCAATTTGTCTTAATGACTGAATGGGTAATAGAGCATGCTCCTTGTTGATACAGCAAAGGGACACTATTGGCAAACCTCATAATATTAACAGAGTCATCAACAGACAGATTCCCCCCATAAGCAATTGCTGCCTCAATTACAAATGGATTGCCCCTATAAACCGCGGGGGGTCTTGTAGTAGAGGTATAGAACTCTGCTTTTATCTCCTTTTGTATCCCTTTCAATAAGAGTTCCTGGCCTATCGGCGAGAGACAGTCTGTCTGGGGATTCATGATTTTTGTTTTTTGTATACCTTTTAACAGACTCTCAGCCATATCTCTGCTCATCTTTTTTGGTTTTGTACTCGGCAAAAGGGCAGCAGCTTCACAGACTTGCTTGGCAGTTCCTGTGCCAACCCTGCTGAACTCATTTGTCAAAAAGGCTTGTAATGTTCGATACTCTGTGTTCTGGAGCATTTTTATCAAAATCCCCAGTTCTACCCCATAAGGGTGGGGCTTTATCTCTTTTGGCTCCTTTGGCTTCTTTTCTGTTGCTCTTGGGAAAATAATCTGTTCTGCTTTTGGATTTGTATAGACTATAGTCGCATGTGGGTTAATAATTGCTGTATTATTTATGTACTCATCAACAGACTGTGGGCCCTTCATGTATGTCCCTTCCAAATCAATCTCCACTTTAGTACCATGGTCCTTTAACCACTCAGCCTCTTCCTGTTTTAGAATCTGTGGCTTATTTTTTGATGTGTCAAGCTTGAGCTCAGTATAGATTGCCGGATGAGAAGGACCTATCTTTGAAGTTATCCTGGCAGCCCTTCCAGTAGTCAGCTGGCCGTACATCACGCTTGCAGATATGCCAAGGCCTTGTTGGCCTCTAGATTGTTTTAGTGTGTGGAACTTGCTACCATAAAGGAGCCTAGCAAAGATATGGGGTATTTGTTTTTTGACAATGCCTGGACCATTGTCCTCAACAATAATTCTATACCTGTCTTCACCCATATCCACTATCTCTATGTTAATCTCTGGCAGAATATTTGCCTCTTCGCATGCATCTAAAGCATTATCAACTGCCTCTTTGACAGTAGTAAGCAAAGCCTTTTTTTTATTATCAAATCCCAGAAGATGCCTATTCTTCTCAAAAAACTCAGCAACACTGATAACCCTCTGTTTTTTGGCTAACTCGACTGCGATAGGCGTCTTTTTGATTTCTTCTTTTTCAGAGTCCAAACTCATGCTTACTTCAGGCACTTCCTGCTGTTTTACCTCATCAAAAGAATCAAGACCAAGCACTTTGGACATGATTGCTCAAAAATAAAAATGGTTTATAAATCTTGTTATTATAGTGAATAGAAACTTTTATATACTCTATTTTTCATTATTTTTTTCAAATGAAAAAGAGAGGGCAGATAACTATTTTCATTATCCTAGGACTAATACTGCTTTTTGCCGCAATATTTCTAATTTTCAAAATTGCCAGCTCCAAAAAGCAGATAATTGTTGAGCAGCAGACAGCTAATATCGAACAGCTAGCACCAATTAATAATTATGTTATATTGTGTATAGAGCAAGTAGGCAAAGAAGCTCTGATTAGATTGGGCCGCGAAGGAAGTCTAGAGCCTAATGCATGGATTCAGACTTCATCGGAAAAAGTAGCCTATTTTTACTATGAGGGTACCGACCTTTTTCCACACAGTATTGGAATAATAGAGAGAGATGTATCTAATTATATTAATGCAAATCTTGATGGATGCCTAAATGATTTTGCAAGTTTTGATTACCCCATATATGCAAAAAAGTCCCAATTGAAGGCTACAACAACTTTCAATCAAGATCATGTAGTGATTGATGTGACATATCCTATTACAGCTATGATTGAGGAATCTGAGATGACTATTACAGATTTTAATGCGCAAATCCCATTCAATTTTATTAAGATATATGAAGTTGCTGAAGACATTATTGATGAGACTAAAAAAGATGAGATATTTGGTCCGAGTTTTGAGTTTATATTTAACCTTGATCCAAGACCAAGCGTAGAGATAGTTACAGGCACGAGCACTTCTATCTACATTATTGAAGATTTGTCTCAAATGATTGATAATGAACCTTATGTTTACAGATTTGCTGTAAAATATGATGAAAGCAGGTTGTAAAATGAAAAAAATAAAGACCATATTTTTGTTAACATTTCTGTTGCTAGTCCTAAAAATGACGCTAGCAGACCCAATACAAGATGCAAACACTTATTTAGATACTGATGAGGACTCTGATGGTAACTCAGATGTCAGTCTTGATATAGTAATATTAGATACTGGACTATCTTATGATTATGACACAGGTGCACACACACTATCAGTTGAGCTAAGTGGAAAAACATTCATCTTGCACCTAGAGTCATTTGTTAACTCTGCTTCTAATGAATTGGGGTTCTTAAGCACTGATTATCCCCAAGCCCAGCTACCTGATTATGCCTTCAATAAAATCTTCATCTTAGTTGAGGAGCACAATAGTGTCAATGCACCAAAAATTGTGTTTGGCATAGAAAGCAGCGGGGGAGAGCCTCTGGTGGTAGCATCAGTCCAGGCTGTGAGCGATGATATAACACACATATACTTTGGAAAGCAAGACCCAAGTGAAGAAGATACAGCCAAAGTGTATTTGGTGCAGCATGACAGAGATGGAACTCCTTACTTGACATTAATATCAAATAAGAAATCTAGTCTTATATTGGAAAATAACGGGATAAAGAGCATCAGCTATAAGCAAGAAGATGGAGGCGAAACTAAAGTATCTGTTTTCAGTTTGCTCAGGACCGGCTTTCTATCTCTTTTCAGAGAGAGTGATATTTTAAGTTTCGACACAAATAAGGTATTTGAATTAGTGTCTGTTGGCAGATACCTGCAACTGTGGGAGTATTCTTTTGAGATTGACGAAAGTGAAGATAGGTATTATTCTGTAGACCAGGGCGAGGCTCTTGACATTTATTATGATAATAGTCAAGAATGGACAGAGCATCTTTCATCGGATTTTGCGGTTGAGTGCAGCGAGCAAGAGCAATGCAATGCAAAATACCATAATCAAGGTGAAATAGGATATACCTGCTTATGTACAAGGATAGATAATGATTGGCTGTGGAGAAAAGAAGACTATAAAGACTGCAACGGGCAAATTATAGAGGACAAGGTGTGCTGCTGTGATACAGGCTTTAGCTCATGCAGTTACACCCTTGAGAGTGATTGCGAAGATAATATTATTGATGAACAGGAGTATGGTTCAACAAATGGAGTATGTACTCCAGACATAACTGTCAGATGCTGCTTAGACCCAGATTTGTGTGATTTAGGAACTATACAAGAATGCAATAAGATGGGATTTATGGTTTTGCTGCTAGATGGAATAGAGAGTCAGAATTATTTTGAGCAGCACATTCAAAAGGTTCAGGAATTTGCAGGCAATGGTGGGTGGGTTCTTGACGTAGGTATTGTCACCAGCAGTCAGCCGCAACAATATTTAATTGACTTTGTTGAAGAATCCTATGACAACGGGCTGACTCCAATTGTAAGAATGTTAGGATCTGGGTGGGATATGACCCCATTAGACCAGCTTGATGCTGAGATGTTTGCCAATTATGCAAATAATCTATATGAAGAAACAAATGGTAAATCAAGATATATCCAACTATTAAATGAACCCAACTTGGTGTTGGGAGAAGATGATGCTAATCCAACAGGTGTAGCACAATTTATTATTGATGTTAGTAATTATCTAAAAAATGACCTTGGTAATGACAACATCTATATTATTAGCCCTGGCTTGTCTCCGGGTGTTAATGATGAGACTGTCACCACCCCGCTTGGTGAGAGCAGGTTCAGGAAGAATACATTAGACTACATAGCGGGTTTGTTTTCTGTTTCTGGATTTGCCCAAGCAATAGATATATGGGGCTATCATTCGTATGCCACTGGCGGCCCTGAAGAAAACTTGGAAGTATGTGATGACAGCCCGACAATAAGTGAATATAGTAGCACTGTGGTTTGTGAAGGAGGCATGCTTGGCTATAGATATGAACTGAATTATTTGATTGAAGAAGAATATATTACAGAGGTTTATCCAGTTTTAATTACAGAAACTGGATATGGGGAAGCTGGTTCAATGACACCCACATTAATTGCACAATATATGCAAAGCTCATATCTGGATTACTGGTATGAAGATCCTTATGTACAAGGAACAATCATTTTTGTGTTAAACGACCCGACATCTAATAATTGGATCAACTTTGAATGGTATGATGACAACGGGGGCACTTTGACAAATCCAAAAAGTTATTATGAGGAGATAAGAGACCAAGTAGGTGGACAGACAGATATAATGCCTATGTGCGGTGAGTTTGGTTTGGAAAAAGGACAGATTATTCCTATAGGTTTTGGTTTTGAACTAGATTGCAGTAGTCCTGATAAAGGCAGTTATTCATTAACAGCAACTGATCAGGGAGTTGATATTGAAGTGGAGATGCTTGTTAATGGAGACGAGGGAACATGGGAGCTTGTTTATAGGAAATTAAGCTGTGATGAGATGAAGGAAGATGGAGAAAATCTCGGTTTTGGAATGATTTATGTGCAGGTTTTTGACATAGATGGCTCGCCGTTAAGTAATGTTGATGTAGCTATAAACACCATTACCAAAACTACTGGGGTACTTGAAGATCATCCTGTTTGCCTAGCTTCAGATGAGCCTGAAGAGGCAGGATATGTAAATGATCTAGCAACATTTAGTCTTGGTGAAGAAGACATCTATGAGGTGTTTGTATTAGATGATGAATTTAATTACAGAACATATAAGAAAGCCATATTCACAGTTAATAATATTGAACAGGTGCAGTGCGGCACTGGTCAAAACCACCTGCCCTCTTATTCATTGAGGTTTTATGCTGTAGAGACTTAACATTCTAAATTAAGAATGGGGATGCTGGGACAATCAGATAAAATGGGTGCCCCATAATCTCTTTTGAATTTCTGAAGAGTTATTGGCTCTTTCCCAGATCCAGCGGTATCTTCATCAGAGCGACATACCGCAATATTAATCATCGACTTTCGTCTCATCGCTCCATGACTGGAGCCGCTTATTTTGGCCAGATAGCTTCTAGCCAAGTTATACTACATCCCCAATATGTGCTTAGGAAAGCTATGTTCTTTTTAAAATTTTTCACAATCTATTTAAATCTTTGCTCATTATTTTTATTTAGGTGGTTTACAATGGTATTCTATAAAACATTTCCAAGGGAGACAGACAAAAGCGTTTATCCAAAGTGGGAAGAGATCACACTATCTGACGTAGAGGAAAAAGAGCAGGAGATAATTGCCAGGAGAGAAAATATTGGTCTGATGAAAGAATGCATTGATGATGCTGGCGAGATAATGAAGCAAAGACAACTAAAGCCATTCCAGACAGACATGATAAATATTGCTATTGCTCTTTTTGAAAAAAGAGCTTCACACCAGGTATATTTCAAAGAGAGAAAGACAAAAGAAAAGTTTGAAGAGAAATTTTCTAGATAGATTATTTCTTTTTCTTCCTTTTTCCCTTGGTTTCTATCTCAACAAATGCGTCTGGCTCTGCATGTGTCATTGAGGCTACAGATGCGAAGAACATAGCTGCAAAGACAATAGAGAATGCTACTCCCCATGACGGACTGATTTTATAAACATATATTGCTGATATTAAGAAACCAAGCATACTTGACACCATATATTGTGCGTTTAAAGGAGCAAATTTTACTTTTTTTACCATTTTAACACCTCATTAAGTAAATTAGTGTTTCCAAACTATATAAATTTTTTCAGTCCAGTTTAGCTGAAAGGAAAAAATAAAGAAAAGCGCACACTATTACTAGCAAGATAGAGATTGTAACTCCAAAGGCATGCATGCTTAAAGTTGCAGTCTCTCTGATAATGGAGCTAGTAACCATCATGCCTGTGACAGAAGGCGAGCTAAAAAATGAACTAAAGGCGTTTTCATAAAAGGCTGTTAGGATAAATAGAAGCAGTACGCTTAAGCTCCATACTCTCGCTTGCTTGATATAATATTCGTTCTTAAACATGATTCTTATGTTATAGACTAGGTATATAAATCTTTTTCTAATTTTTTACCACTGATGGATAACAGAAAGATTTAAATATTACAAATACATTTCTCTTTAAAGATAAAAATGGCAAACAGCTGTGATTTACGTCATTGTTGGAATTGATTCTTCTAGTTCTTACTCTTTTGATGGCGGTAGTAGTTTAGTGGTAGAATGCAGGACTGTGGTCTCTGACAGAGATCCTGTGGCGCGAGTTCGATATCTGAAAAAGACGAAAGTCTCGCCTACCGCCCTTTATTGTTCCAATTATCATTGAAATAACTATGGTAAGTACTAGGACTATAAGAAAGATAAGACAATCAATCCAAAACTATATAAAAACTATAGAGATACGGGTAATATAAATGATAAAACTATCAGAACTAAGAGTAGTGGAGGATGCATTTTTTAATGCAGAATTAGAGTACTATAAGCCTAGTTTCTACTCTTTTATAGAAGAGAATTTCCCCGAGGACAAGGCCTATGATAAAAACACATTATTAAAATTAAAAAAGATTATTTCAGACTCAGGAGAAAAGGCCCATGATGTGATATTGAACCAAGACTTGAATGCAATAATAAAATCATTGAAGAGCATACCAAAAGAATTTGATGAAAAGACTTGGAGAGATTTTTTGCCAGAGATACGAGAGGAAGTGAAGAAAGTTTTGGGATTAGATTTTAAACCAAGATCTGTTTTTTTTGAAGACAGATTTCCGCAGGGATTATTCATATTTGAGAAAAAAGGGGCTTCCTCAGTCACAATATTTGAGGGACAGAAAAATGCAGGCATATATTTTTTAAACAAAAGGGTAAGTTCATTTTTTACACCAATATTGCTAATTCATGAACAACTCCACTCCTGCCTTTCCCAGAATAAAACCAAGGAGCAAACCTATATTGAGTGGTTTGAAGAGGGACTGTGCCAGTGGTACTCTGTGTTAATATATTTCAACTTAACAAAGAACAACAATGTGATTGAGTTATATAAACAACGTAACTATATTTATAGCAGAGTCAAACCGGAATATAATTTCACAAAGAGATATTATGAATACATGAAGATATTCCAAACAATATATCTTCACGGCGGGCCAGAGCTTATTGGCAAAATACTTTTTGAATATCTATCAGATAAAAGGGATAGAGTCAATGAATTTTTAAATATGGGTGCACTGGATGTTAAATACCAGCCAACTAATGAAATTGAAAGCCGTTTAGTGAGATTTACTTTATTTATTGAGCCTGAGAAGGTCACACCTTTGGAATATTTGATATTAAGATTAACAAAGAAGCCGAAAACAGTTAAAACATTAAGTATGATGATAAATGCTCCTGAAGACGTAATCAAGAAGACGCTAGTAAGATTGCAGTTGAAAGGCATGATAGTTTTTAAAGACAAATTTGTTGAGATCAATTGGAGAAAACAAGATTTACTGGAGCATGATTTAGTGAAGCCGATTTATCCGTTTTAGGTGAGAAAAATGAAAGATTTACAACTGGCAAAAGGAGTGCGTGATTTTGCCCCAGAAGAAAAGATAATCAGGGATAAAATAGTGGACACAATAAAAGAAGTCTTTGAACTTTATGGATATAATCCTATTGAATTACCTGTATTAGAGAGATATGAGACCTTGGCAGCGAAATATGCTGCAGGAGAAGAGTCTGATGCATTGAAAGAGATTTTCATAACAAAAGACAATGGTGGCAGGAAACTTGGTTTGAGGTTTGATTTAACAGTTCCTTTCTGCAGGTTCACTGGAATGAATCAAAACATTAAAACTCCTTTTAAGAAATATGTTATGGGTCCTGTTTTTAGAGATGGACCAATTAAGACTGGAAGGTATAGGGAGTTTGTACAGATAGACCCAGATATTATGGGCTGCGAAGGTGTAATAGCTGATGCGGAGATAATAGCGATAACAGAAGAAGTATTTGCTAAACTTGGTTTTGAAATAACAATTGAATTTAATACTAGGAAACTATTAAATGGCATATTAGAAGATCTAGATATTGCAAGAGACAAACAGTTTAGTATTATTATCTCAATTGACAAACTAAAAAAGATTGGAGAGAAGGGTGTTGAAAAAGAGTTAAAAGAAAAAGGCTTAACAAAAGGAAAGATAGACTCTTTACTTGAGTATTTCACAGAGTCCAAAACAAGTGAAGACACATTACGTAATTTAAAGAAAATTGTTAAAAGCAAGGTTGGCAAAGAAGGTCTCAAGGAAATTGAGGACATAATTAATTATTTAAAAGAGTTTGGTGTAAGATCTGCTGTTTTCCGCCCAGGTCTTGCCCGCGGTCTTGCATATTACACTGGTCCGGTATATGAGGCATTCTTAAAAGGTACTTCAATAACTTCCTCTGCTGCAGGCGGCGGAAGGTATGATGAGATAATAGGTAAGTTTATTGGAAGCAATAAAAATGTGCCTGCCACTGGTATCTCTTTTGGGATTGAAGTAATAGTTGAAGCATTAAAAGAAAAGGGGAAAAATACACAAAGATCAATAGTACAAGTGTATATTATCCCAATAAAGACAACAAAAGAGAGCATCGGAATTGCACAGAAGCTTAGAAAAGAAGGAATAAAAACAGACATGGACCTGATGCAAAGGGGCATCAGCAAGAACCTGCAGTATGCTGATTCTTACAATATACCTTATGTAATCTTTATTGGTGAAGATGAGTTAAAGAAAGAGAAAGTAAAATTAAGGAATATGAAGACAGGAAAGGAAGAGATGTTGAGTGTTGAGGAAATAGTTGAAAGGTTGAAGTGATAAAAAATAATTGGGTATAATCACACTAATTCAAAATACTTTTTACTAAAACTCTCTTTTATATCGATTTAATTTTTAGAATTTAATCTATTTTTGATGAAGCCTATTTTTCCGAAACATTTATATATACATGCATGCATACATGCATTTACACCAAAAATCCCAAAGGTGATTTTTTAGCATGACAAGAGTAATATCCTTATCAGATGATGCATATGATATGCTAAAGGACTTGAAGGCTGAAGGGGAATCTTTCTCTGATGTGGTTAGAAAGATTGTAAAGACACAGGAAAAATCCTTCTCTGATTATATTGGAATTTTAAAGGAAGATAGTGTCGAATGGGGAAGAATCTCTAAAGAATTAGAGAATCAGAGAAGAAGCACTAAACCAAGAAAGATTAACAGTCTTGATTAAAAATGTATTGCTTAGACACTAATATCCTAATTGATGCATTGAGAGGAGAGCAAAAGGTAGCAAGAAAAATACGCGCCTTAACTAATTTACCAATAAAACTCGCTACAACACCTATATGCTTGCTTGAGTTATACAAAGGAGCATATATGTCCTCGCGGGTAGAAGAAAATCTCTTGAAGATTAGACAAGCAATTAAACCTCTAGAAATTCTTGAATTTAATGAAGAGGTTTATCATACGTATGCAAAATCCTTTGTTGATTTGGCAAGGGCCGGTAAGATGACACATGATACAGATTTAATGATTGCTGCTTTATGTATTGTCCACGATAAAAAATTAATTACAAAGAACATAAAACATTTTGAAAATATTCCGCTTCTTAAAACAGAGTCCTGGTGAATTTCGTTGATTGAAGTAAATTTTTTATACCCTTCCTGACTTTTTTCTCTGGATCCAACAAAAAGTTGGTTACATTATTGCTCTTTTAAATTAATCTTGGCTCTGACATTTGCGGGACTATCTAAGAACTCTCAACTTTCGTCGTGACAATAACCTTATCATCAACTATTACTGTATGCTCTGCCTGGCTGACAAGCCCATGATTTTTCTCCACTAATGGAGGATATTCTTTAATTATTTCATAATTAAGAAGCTCTCTTAATGCAAACTTTAATTTAAACATAGGAAATTTTCTTGTGAGCCATCTTGTAGTAAATGGCATATTATTGAATTTTTCAATTTCTTTGAGGACTTGTCTTGTTATTATGTTACGCACTGGTTTTTTAGCAATTTGCGAATATATGTTGCCAACACCGCTATCATATATCATGCCGGCGCCGCTGGTTGCAAATGGCTCTATTGCAATTACCTGGCCTTTCTCGAGTTTTGTAGGATCTGCTGTGTTAATATTGGGGATAGTTGGTTTGCCATGATACAGGTATTTGCCAACACCATGTCCGCATAAATTTCTAACAGGTGAAAAACCATGTTTAGCTATGGTCTCCTGGATTGTTTTGCCTATCTCTCCCAGAGTAATGCCGGGCTTAATTATTTTAATTGCATTATCAAGCGCTTCTCTTGAAGCTTTTACTAATTGTTCATTATCACCAAGGTCAATTGTCACAGCACAATCACCCACATAGCCATCAACAGTAACACCAACATCCAACTTTGCCATATCACCTTTTTTAAAAAATGTTTTATCACCAGGCTCTGCACAATAGTGCGCAGCAATGTCATTTAGTGAAATCTGTGGCGGGAAAGCAAAATCTCCTTCTAGCTCGTTTACTTTTTTTTCAACAGCTTCTGTAACTTCCAGCAAAGAAACACCAACTTTGATTAAAGAAGCGCCGTAATCACGTGCTTGAGCTGCTATCTTTCCTGCTTCAATAAATTTCTCGTGTTCCTTTTTAGTATACATTCCCATCATAAGTATTGAATTAAAAGATAATATAAATAAGTTTTGAAATATCAAAAAATCGATGAAATCAAAATATTTATATAATTACACCCACACTTTCATTCTATGCTTAAGACCAATGCCGATCTTATTCTTGAGTTATTGCAGAAGAACAAGGAGATGGCTGTTTCTGATATTGCCAAGAAATTAGGTACAACTGCAGAAAATGTACAAAAAACTGCTGAATATTTGGAAGAAGAGGGGAAATTAAAGGTTGAATTCAAGTTCATGAAGCCCCACCTTATTCTGGTTGAAAAGCCTGGTGACACAGGACATCAAAAGGAGGAAGAGAAAATCCCTGTTGCATTTGATCAAAATATATTGGATACAAACGTAGAAACAAGCAGCAAGTCAGCTCAACCTGAAGACAATTTTTCTCCGCTGGAAGAGTCAGATCTTGAAACACAGTTTCCGCAAGATATTAGCTCTGCTCAAATGCCTGAGCCACAGGAGGAGGTGAAAAAGCCTGAACAAGTATATGTGCAAGCTCCAGCAACACAGAAACCCAAAACCAATGGGCCAGAGCAGCCAGAACAGAAACCATATGTTATTGAAAAATCCCCAGAGCAGCCCAAAGACTATAAGAACGAAGAAATCCAGGAGAAGTCAAGACCGAATTATTCAAATGTTGTTTTTAAGGAAGAGCCAGACTATAATTTAAGTACAGCTGATGACATTGAAGAGGCAATGAAGCAGCTGGAGAATGATATAGCAAATAAACAATATAGTAATTTAAATCTTGATTATAAGGAGCTATATGAGATATTGCAGCATGCTAGTTTAAGCGAGCAGGAGAGAACCTATTTTAACAACAAATTGGCTGGGTTGTTCCATAAGATAAAAAAGATATATATAACTGAGGAAATTCCCTACTAAGACTTCTACACATATTTATTATATTAGTAACATCTGGACTGCTTTGAATTAGAAACATTTAAAAAATCATTAAATAATACTTATCTTAAAAAAGGGGTAGGTTATGAAAACAGAGAATATTGATTCTTATACAATTCTGGCAAATAATATCCCTATCCAAATCCAAATTTACTCACAGGCAGGCGAGCCTGTGCCATTCTATCATATTTCCCTCCTCAATATTACCAAGGAAACCAAGTTTATTATTGAAAAGATGCGAGAGCATATTGTAAATGAGATTAGCTTTGAGTTGATAGCCAAGCAAAATACTGAAGGAGAGGAGCAAATCAAAGAGGAATTTAAGACAAAAATCATATCATTAATGAAAAAAAATTTCCCTGAGCTTGACCAAGACACACTGCACCTGCTCTCAAATTATATCATTACTACAAGCCTTGGGCTGGCAGAACTTGAATTTCTGCTTGAGGACGACCAATTAGAAGAGATTGTTGTCAATAATTCACAGGAACCATCCTGGGTTTACCATAAGAAACATGGATGGCTAAAGACAAATGTCGTGTTTAAAGATGAAAACAGGATAAGGCATTTTGCCACAATGATTGGAAGAAATGTTGACAAGGGAATTACCATGCTGAATCCTCTGCTTGATGCGCATCTGAAAACAGGCGATAGAGTAAATGCAACCCTCGCGCCAATAACAACAAAAGGCAATACTCTTACAATCAGAAAATTCGCAACAACTCCATGGACGATAACAGATTTTCTTGGGAATGGGACTACTGATTATGCAACTGCTGCCCTAATATGGCTCGCCATTCAATATGAACTTTCTATCCTGATTGTTGGAGGCACTGGCTCAGGCAAGACCTCTTTCTTAAATGTTATCTCAAATTTTTTCCCACCTAATCAAAGGATAATCAGTATAGAGGATACCCGAGAGCTAAGACTGCCTAAAACTTTGCATTGGGTACCTATGCAGTCAAGACTGCCAAACCCAGAAGGAAAAGGCGAAGTAACCATGCTTGATTGCATGGTCAATACATTAAGGATGAGGCCTGACAGGATAATTGTCGGAGAGGTTAGAAGAGAGAAAGAGATGGAAGTCATGTTTGAAGCAATGCATACAGGCCATAGTGTCTATGCAACATTCCATGCGAGTAATGTAGAAGAGGCTGTTGCCAGACTCACAAATCCTCCTATTAATCTGCCAAAAATGCTTCTCTCTTCCTTGGGCATTATTGTTGTCCAGCACCGAAACAGAAGAACAGGAGAGAGAAAAACCTTCCAGATTGCCCAGCTTCTTTCAAATGGTGAGCCTGAGATAATAATGCAATATGACCCATATGAGCAGCAGATGAAGCAGACAGCAAGGCCATCTAAAGTGTTTAAGACAGTCTCGCTTTATACAGGGATGACAACCGATGACATATATGACGATCTGCAGGAAAAGATACTTATTCTAAAATGGCTTGTTAAGAATAATATCACTGATATTAATACCATTGGCCTTATTATGAGTGACTATTTCACTGACAAAGACAAATTAATGCAGAGTGTAACAGGGAGGAGCGCTGGGGCATATGCGAAAGAGTCATCAGATAATTAGTCAGGGTGAGTATTATTTTTAGAAATCTGGTTAAGAAGCATTACCGGGAACTTGGCAAGATTCTAAGAAAAGCAGGAATAGCCGCTGAACAAGATAAATATATTGGGAACGCTGAGCTCTCTGCATTTATTTTTTCTCTGCTAATTACAGCCTTTTGTCTGCTTGTTTTTTTAAAAGAGGGGTGGCCTTTGGCAATACTCCTGCTGCTATTTGTTTTCTTATTTACCGTTATTTTACTGGCAATACTTCATATCCCAAAATTAATAATAAATAATAGAAGGATTGAGGTTGAGTCTGATATACTGTATTCAACAAGATACCTCATACTAAAATTGGAAAGCGGTTCGCCTCTGCTTAATGCGCTGATTGATGTTTCCAAGTTGCATACCAACTCCAGCAAATTCTTCCAGGAAATTGTCTCAGACATCTATTTAGGCACTTCTGTTGAGGATGCGATTGACAATGCTGTTAAGTATAGTCCATCAAAAGCCTTTACAAAAATATTTAATGAGATTAAAAATTCACTAAAAACTGGGGCTGATATCGAGAAAAGTCTAAAAGCTACCTTAAAAGATATGACAAGGCAGCATGTGGTTGAGATAAAAGCTTATGGAAAAAAATTAAGCCCTGCTTCTATGTTCTATATGATAATCGGGACAATAGCTCCTTCAATAGGAACAGCACTTTTGGTAGTAGCTTCTGGGTTTCTTCCTGGTGTGATAAGCAAGATTGATTTCCGAGTATTTGCCTTCCTCTTCTTTGTTGTTGTGGCAATACAGGGATTTTTTATCCTCTTTTTCAAGGCAATGAAACCCGAGGTGATGGCATAATGGCTATTTTCTATAATCTTGGGAAAAGCATTGTGCCTAAAAAAAGGAGAGTCCATCTCGGGGATTATGTATTAAAAGCAGGAGTGTTAGAGCCGCCTTATGATCTGCTGGGCCTTTTTTTTATTCTAAGCACAATAGTCAATTTTGTTACATATTATTTATTAGTTTTCGAATGGTTAAGACAGGGGAACAGTGCTGTTTTTCTGGCTATAGGCACAATCTTGTTTTTATTCATAGCCCAGTTGTTGCTTATAGCATTAATATTAATCTTGTTCTGGGTCTATTTTGAAATTAAAATATTTCGAAGGACATCTGAGATCGAGAAGGTATTGCCAGATTTTCTAGAGGCAGTATCGGTGAATCTAAGAGCAGGAATGACTTTTGATAAGGCTCTCTGGAATTCTGTTGAATCTGAGTACGGGATATTGGAGAAAGAAATTGAAATTGTCGCCAAGAAAGTAATGACTGGGGAGGACACAGAAGAAGCGCTTAAAGAGTTTGCAGCCAAATACAACTCCCCCCTGCTGAGAGAGTCCATGGATTTAATAACCATCGGAATCAGGTCAGGAGGCCAGATAAGTGATTTAATTGATAGAGTAGTTGAGAACGTCAAGACCGCCTCTTATTTAAAAAAGGAATTGATAGCCAATGTGATGAGCTATGTGATATTTATTGCGCTTGTCGCATTGATAATAGCTCCTGCGTTATTTGCGCTCTCATACCAGTTAATGTTAATAATACAAAGCCTGGGCTCAAAGCTATCTTCTTCTGGAGCCGGCTTCATATCATTTGAGTTCGGAAGCGAGCTTATTAAGAAAGAAGATTTTATCAATTTTTCAAAAGCAAGTATCGCCGTCATTTCAATAGCTTCATCTGCGATTATTGCTGATTTAAGAGAGGGAAGCATTAAAGGCGGTGTAAAGTACATTTTCTTCTTTGTTTTAATCTCTTTTTTCATATATGAAGTAATGCTTAAGGTGTTCACAGGAATCTTCAGTGCTTTGATTTAATCCTGTTTTAAAAATTATTATTTAAAATTTTTAGAAGAGGAAGTGTCCCCTTCTAACCCACTTACTGCTTCCAGAGGAATTGCCCCCCTTCCAAGTATTTTTAATTAATAATAAAAAAATCTATTAGAAAATTTTATATAGTTGGCTTGCAAAGGTATATATTAATTAATTTCAAAGAGGGATACGTATGAAAAAGAAATCTCAGATTGCAATTGAAACACTAATGATATACGGCGCTGTTATATTGATTGTCATGCTGGCAATTGGTGCTTTAGTTTATTTCGGTGTCTTGGATCTTGGAAGTTATCTTCCAGATAAGTGCAACCTGCCTGGACAGATTAAGTGTGAGAATTGGAGAATAAGCACAAATCAAATAGAACTAGAGTTAAGAAACAGTGTAGGCAAAAATATTATTATATCTGGTATCGAATTTACTGGAGTGGATGATTGGAATACTGTAGGATGCACAGCTACATCAGGTGAGACTGTTAATAATGGCGACTTGAAACTCTATACACTTGATGCAAATTTGGACACAAATCATGAGTGTTCATTTCCACCTGGAAAGAAAGTAAAGGGGACTCTTACTGTCACCTATAACATTGTGGGCTCTTTAATAGACCAGCCATTACAGGGGCAACTTCAGGCAAAAGTCGGTTAATTAGCTTATCTCCCAAATCTTCTCTTTCTTTTTGAGAATTCATTCAGGCACTTGACAAAGTCTTCTTTTTCAAATTCTGGCCACATCTTTTTTAGAAATATCAGTTCAGTATAAGCGCTCTGAAACGATAAAAAATTAGATAAGCGTTGCTCTCCGCCCGTCCTAATGATTAGGTCAGGCTCATCAGGTATGTAAAGGCATTTTGAGAAGGTTTCTTCGTTTATTTGCTCTATATCTATTTTTCCATTTTTTATCTGTTCTGCTACTTTTTTGGCAGCATCAACAACCTCTTCCCTGCCACCATAAGCAATGGCAAGATTAAGTACATATTTATTGTGGCGTTTTGTTTTTTCCATTATCTCATATGCTTTGTCCTGGAATTCTTTGGGAAACATCCACAGCCTACCGATTACATTTACTCGTATTTTATATTTATGTAACCTATCATCATTCTTCAGTCTTTCATAACTTTCATTGAACTGCTCCATTATGTAATCATATTCTTGTTTAGGCCTGCTAAAATTTTGCAGAGAAAAGGTATATAATGTTAATTCTCTTATATCAAACTCTTTGCACCATTCCAGCAAATTCTCTATCTTTCTTGCACCCCATTCATGACCTTTCCAGGGCTTCATCATCAATCTGCGGGCAAATCTCCTGTTCCCGTCCATTATAATTCCAATATGTCTAGGAACCTGATTATCTGTTGGTTTCATCAGAATAAAGGATTAAGTTCTGATATTTAAAAATTTTTCTTTACAATTAATTTTTTAAGAAAGCTCGATTACCTATTAGGCATGGAACATATAAACAGCGAAGAGATACCTCCAAAACAATGGCTCACTCCGTTGAGGGTAATAGGAGCATTATTTCTGGTCCTAATAATTGTATTAATTAACATACCTCTATCAGGAATCAAGATTGATCCAGAACCTCAAAATGTCCCTGGGCTTGAGATAATCCCTAAAGATATTGAGCTAGCAGATAGAATCTCAGTAGAGGAAAGACAAGATTTCTTGAGATTAATTAACCCTGCTGATCCTGTAATTAAGCAGGTTGCAGATATTATTGCTGCAGAAAGCTGTGACTCTAATAAAGTATGCCAAGCTAAAGCAATCTTTTATTTTGTAAGGGATAATTTTGATTATGTGTCTGACCCGACCGAATTTGAGTATATAAAAAGTGCAAGAGAGAGCCTTATCAGCAAAGCAGGCGATTGTGATGATGCAGCAATTCTGGCCGCCAATTTGATGGAGGCAATTGGGATTAATACTCAGTTTGTCTTCATCCCTAATCATGTTTATATCCAGATTTATCTCCCTGACGCATTGTCCAAATACAAAGAAAAAGGAGGGGATTGGATAAACCTCGATCCAACTTGTGAATCATGTAAATTCGGTGAAATCCCTTATATAAATGCTAAGGCAACTAAAATCATCTTGGATAAATACTAAAACTTTTATATTAAATATGACTTCTCTAGCTATTATGGAAATATCTGTTGTTATTGCTGCATATAACGAGGAAGACAATATTAATCCTCTTTATGAAAGATTAAGCAGTGTTCTCAAGAAGATGAAAAAAGATTATGAAGCATTATTTATTGATGATGGTTCAACAGATAAAACTTATGATAGGCTTTTGGATATCCAAAAAAAGGATCCTAGGATTAGAATTATTAAGTTTAGAAAAAATTTTGGGCAGAGCGCGGCATGGGATGCTGGGTTCAAGCACAGTAAGGGCAAATTAATCATTACCATGGATGCTGACCTGCAGAATGATCCAAAAGACATCCCTAAGTTAGTAAATGAACTTAGCAAAGGTTATGAAGTGGTCTCTGGATGGAGATATAATAGGAAAGATGCTTTTTCAAAAAGACTTTTCTCCTGCTTTTCAAGGTTCTTGAGAAGATTTGTTGTTGATGACAAGATACATGATTCGGGCTGTTCACTGAAAATATACAAACGAGAATGTTTACAGGAATTAAATCTGCATGGAGAAATGCACCGCTACATCACAGAAATTCTTGCTTTAAAAGGATTTAAGATAGGAGAGATAAAGGTAAATCACCAGCCTAGGAAAAAAGGAACAACTAAGTATAACTTGATAAGAGTACCAAAAGGTTTCTTAGATTTGCTTGTTGTTGCGTTCTGGCAGAAATACTCTGCAAGACCAATACATCTATTTGGCGGATTGGGCATACTTATGAGTTCTTTTGGAGTATTGACTGGAGCATATCTGGTGTATATAAAACTCTTTTATGCAGCATCAATAGCTAACAGACCTTTATTATTATTGGCAGTCTTACTCGTTGTGCTGGGGATACAGTTTGTCATCTTTGGCCTTATTGCAGATATTCTTGTCAAGCTCTACTACCAAGGCGAGAGACAGAATTACAGCATTGAAAGTACAAAATGAAAATTCTTGTGTTAAATTATGAGTTTCCTCCTTTGGGGGGTGGAGCTTCTCCTGTTACTTATGATATATGCCAGGAACTTACAAAAAGAGGCCACAAAGTAGATGTAGTTACAATGGGGTATAAAGGTCTTAAAAAATATGAAAAGAACAATGTTAGGATATACCGCGTTGAATCACTTAGAAGGAAAGTAGCTACCAGCAATTTCATTGAGATGTTTGCATATACAATAACTGGGTATCTTAAATGTAAAGAGCTTGTTAAAAAGAAGAATTATGATTTGGTCCATGTGCATTTCATCATACCTACTGCGATAATAGCCTTCATATTAAAGAAGCAGTTTAATTTAAAATATATTATTACATCACATGGTTCTGATGTTCCAGGCTATAATCCTGACAGATTTATTTTACTACATAAGCTCATCCGTCCTATATGGGGAGTGGTAATTAAAAATGCTGATTACATAACAACACCTTCTGAATTTTTGAAAGAACTGATACTGAGGAATATTGAGGTCGACAATATTAGGGTTATTCCAAATGGGATTAATTACAAAAAAATAAAGATTGCAGAAAAGGAAAAGATAATTCTTTACGCAGGAAGATTGTTCAAGAGAAAAGGAGTTCAATATTTATTAAAGGCAGTACATCTCCTTCCAAAAGACTGGAAAGTCATGATTGTTGGGGAGGGAGATTATAAAAAAGAGTTGGTTACACTATCAAAGAAGATAGATGCCAATATTGAGTTTACTGGATGGGTTGATAAACAGCATCTGTATGGAATATACAAAAAAAGTTCAATTTTTGTATTCCCCTCATCTGAAGAAAGTTTTGGTCTCGTGCTTGCAGAGGCTATGATGTACTCAAATGCAATAATAACAACAAAAGACACTGCCTGTGAAGAGGTTGTAAAAGATTCGGGAATACTTGTTAGAAAAAAAAATTATAAAGCAATAAGAAGCGCCATAGACAGTCTAATTAGGAATCCAATAAGGTTGAAAAAATATCAAAACAAAGCGAAGAGAAGAGCTATGGATTTTTCATGGGATAAAATCATTAATCAATATGTCTCACTATATGATAAGACAACGTAAAAATATTTATAGTATTGTTAAATTATCGCGTAAGTATGATTGGAAAAATAAAAAGTTTTGTCATAAAGATACCCTTGATTAGGCAGATTTATGCTTATTTTCTTGGACCTAAAAGATATAAGTATCTGTTTGAAACAATAACAAGAAAAAAAGCAAGGAGAATAATGGAGATAGGTGTATGGGATGGAGAGCACGGATTGCAGATGATTAATGCTGCAAAAAAGGTGCACGGCAGAGATGTTGAATATTATGGCTTTGATCTTTTTGAAGAACTAGATTCAGACAAGTTTAATAGTGAGATTGCTAAACAACCGCCAAGCATGAAGCAGGTATTAAAAAAACTTAAAAAAACAGGCTGTAAAATTAGGTTATTTAAAGGCGATACAGCTAGAACATTACCAAAATATGTAATAAAACTGCCTATGATGGATTTTATTTTTATTGATGGCGGCCATTCTATTGCCACCATTAGCAACGACTGGAGATACAGCAGTCAATTAATGTCAAAAAACACCGTAGTAATATTTGATGATTATTGGAACAGAGAGGATGCTGGCTGTAAAAAGGTAATTGAGAATATTGACAGGAAGAGGTATAATGTAAAAATTCTCCCAATACAAGATAGATTTAAAAAAAATTGGGGAGTACTTAAGATCAATTTTGTTAATGTCACAAAAAAATAGAAGACCATAACATACTTTTTCTTATTTTGAGCCAGCCGATCAACCCGAAAAACCCAGCACTGACTAGTTGTATGACATGAATTCCAAGGGAGATTAGAACAGCAACAGGCAGACTATATCCCATCAATACAAAACCTGCTATCCAGAAACTTTCAAATGTTCCAAGACCAAGAATCCCCTGTAGAGGCAGTATTCCTGACAAAACGCCGATTGGCACGATAAGTAGAAGATTATTTGCAGCGACATTGTAGCCGAGGGAGAGTAAAATTAGATATGTGTTTATGAGGCCTGTAATGAAAGCTAAAAATGACAAAATAAAGACTCTCATCAATAATTTTTCTGATTTGAGGCTTTCAAAGTTTTTCAAGAATGTAATAAATTTCTCTTTGATACCTTCAAATTTAGAGAGTTTTATTTTACTAATTAATAGCACAAAATAGTGGGATTTGAAGATTAGTAAATAAGTTAGGGACATCAAGAAGACTAAGAGCAATAAGACCATAGGCAATGCCCGAGCAAGTTCTGTGAAAATTCTATCCGCAACAAGAAACCCTGACAGTAGCATTAGAATGACAATGATAAAATCAAAAGAGCGTGCAATAATCAAACAAGATAGAGCTTTTGTAAAACTGTGTTTTTTAATTTTTTTTAACATATAGGGCAGACTGAGTTCCCCTATTTTAAAAGGAAGCATATAATTGAGCAGATTATATGTCATGACAATTGGCACTAATTCCCTTGTTTCAAGCTTAAGCAACACACTAAACCTTATTGCCCTGAGCAACAGAACAAATCCGTAGGATAGAACAGCAACAAGAAGGTATATAGGATTAAGGTTTGCAAGTATATCTACAATCTGCGAGAGGTTTATCTGTGAAAAAAGAAGAAGTGCTAAAGCAAGTGTAATTGAAAGAGATATGATGAGTTTCAAAAGATATTTTGATTTCATTCTAGATTGATATATATTAATTCATACGGCCCCTTTGTATATTCATATGTTTTTTTGAATGCTGGTTTGTCCTGAAGCATGGTGTTCAGCTCGCTCTCGTTAAAGGTACCTCCTCTCCTAAATAAAAAGTATATTGCTCTGTTCTGCTGCCCTTCAGGTATCATGGCAAATTGCACTAGTCGATAATTTTCCCTTAAATGGTTAAAGAGCTCCTCATTTTCAAAATATGTCTGGATGCCCCATTGGTATACCAGGACCCAGTCAACATTATAATCTTCTTCTGCTTGTGTGAATATCTCAAGATTGGCAGGGGGTTTATACCCTTTTATTCCTGCATGCCATAAGACACCGAAACTCTGGTGTGAAGAATGGAACATTCTTTCATTTGTTGATGCATGTTCTCTTATGTATTCTCCTGCTATGTCCAGCCCAGGAAATTGAGTATTGAACATCCTGTCTTTTGCTTCTATTGATTGTGTATAAACACTTTTTGACGGCAAAGGAAAAATAAAAATAAGAAGGATAACAAGCCCTATCTTCACAGTCTGTTTCAATGGTTCCTGTTTGAAAAAATTTGACAGGTTTGAGGCAATGGCAATATAAAAAAAGGCTAGTAAGAAGATTATTAGAGGCGCAATTGGGAACTGATGGTAATTATGGCCGCTAAGCTTGAAACCCATAATAAATAGGAAAAATACAGAACCAAAAATATAGCCGATAAAAAATCTATATCCCTGTTTCTCGCTTGGTTTTAGTATATAAATTATGAGGAAAAATATGGAACCGAGAAGTGCAAGAATAAATCCAATAGATGTGTAGTTATCGGCAATGTAGGCCTTCATAACCTGCCAGAATTCACTGTCTGATAATATTGTAAAATCGATTAACTTGGTTAAGCCTTGTGATGCAGAACCCTGCGCCCCAAGATCAGGACGAAATATTTTGGTAACGTGAACCTCATTATAGAAATACCACAAGGGAAAGACTGAGAGTATCAGTAGAACAATGGCTAAAGGCATGATGAACCTATTCCTGTTCTTCAATACCTTTTTATAGGGAAATATAAACAGCATTGGGATTCCAATAACAGCAAAGTCATATTTTGTAATAGTTGCCAGCATTACTAAGAATGCTGCTACATAAAGGCTGGTAAACTTATTATTGTCAAAACCCTTGATCCATCTAACATAAAAATAGGCTCCAGCAAGCATAAAACACAGGGCTGGATTAACCAGCTGTATATTATGGCTGAAAAAGACATATAATGGATTTATTGATGAGAGGAATGCTGTTAATAATGCCAGGTCTTCTCTTTCAAACAATTCTTTTACAAGAAGATATGAGAACATAACAGAAAGCAGTGAAAAAAATATTCCAACTATTCTGGCAAGCTTAAGACTTTGTCCAAATATCTTAAAGAGGAAACCAACGATTACAGAAATTGTTGGAAAGGTATCTGGATGAGCACCATCTGGCTGCTCCTGGATGCTTTCCATGGTGTCTCTCATCGGAACAAAAAAGCCATATTTAAAGAATCCTTGCTCTGCAAAATTTCTTGCTTCTGTAATATAATGCGCTGTCTTCCAGTTATGGTAGCCTATAACCGGGTAATTTAGGTGGTATATCCTTAGAAAATAGCCAAACAAGATAAAAAAGAGAAGCAAAGCAAATGGAATATACTTTTTGTATCTCTTATAAAGCGTCATTACATCAATATCATCGTTATCAGCTGTTTCTCTAGTCTTAGCATGCTTTTTTGAAGATTTTTTCTTTTTTGCCATAGACAATTGTAAAAAATGTTCTGTATAAAAATATTGTGAAAAGCAGACAGTATTGGTAAACTTCTTTGAATTATGTTTTCAGAAAAATATAAATAAAAGAGTTTATTAGAAGGGATATATGAAAAGGGTAATTTACTGGATTCTGGAGGAGAAGATAACATTAATGATATTATTATTGGCAATTGGTATAATCCTCAGTACCATGCATTCTCTAGCAATGTTGGGGGGAATGGTTGTTTACAGTGTAATTATTCTTGCTGTGTTAAATGCTGGGCATAAATTGTTATTAAAATATAAGAAAAAATAATAATAAAATTAAAACTCTATCTTAACATCTTTTTTATCTTCTTCACTCACTTTGAACATATCCTGTTCTCTAAGCCCCATCATGCCTGCGATAATCATATCTGGGAAAGATGCAATACGAATATTAAATGTATTTACTGCGTCATTATAGAATTCTCTCCTGTCAGCCAGTTCATTCTCTATGCCGCTGATTCTTTTCTGCAGCTGCATGAAGTTTTCATTTGCTTTCAAGTTAGGATAATTTTCTGCCACTGCAAATAGGCTCTTCAGTGCTCCGCTGATGATGTTGTCTGCTTTTGCCTTTTCTTCTATTGTCTTCGCATTCATCAGTGATGTTCTGGCCTTGGTCAAGTTTTCAAGAACTGTTTTTTCATGTTTCATGTAGCCTTTTACAGAGCTGACCAGCTTTGGAAGCTCATCACTTCTCTGCTTGAGCAAAACATCAATATTTGCCCATGCCTTTTTGATATCATTCTTAAGTCTAATTAAAGAGTTGTACATTCCGACAAGTATGCCAAAGAATCCTAACACAAACAAAAGGACGATAACCCCAACAATGACCAATAGTCCAATACCCAAATTAACCACCTCATAATCTAAGTATGCAAATTAGAAAAACAAACTTATTATTATACGTATCGTTTTAAGGGCAAAGCAAATAATTACAATATCCTTAAGTAAAAGAAGATATAGAAGAGACAAACAATGATTAATGCTCCTCCTCCAAGCAATCCTCCAAGGAGCCTTAACCCATAGCTTTTTAATATTTCCTTTTCTGGTTTATTTGAGATATAATAAAAAGATGAATTTCCTTTTTGTATCATTATGTCTGCTTCATTTTTCTCGGCGCTGCCGTCCTCAACATAAGGGTTATCACCTGCATAACCCATAATATACAGCTTATTATCCTCTCTAATAGCCTGCTCAATGAATTTCAATTTCTTGTTAAATATCAAGCCCTTGTGAGGGAGGCCAATCTCTTCGCAGAAAGAGATAATATGTTTATCAGGCTCTTTGCCAATGCCTGTCTCGAATTGGAAGCTTGAAGGTATTTCAATCCGGGCACCATTAGGGTCAACAAGCACTATTCCTGTGTCATCTTTTATAAAAAAATGTCCGCCTTTGAGCCCCTTCTTAATTATGACCCATCTTGAACTCTTGCCACTTCGCTTATATTCTTCTATTCTCCATAGGCAGAAAACGCATTCTTGGTTTGAAAAAGGAGTTTTAACAACATTGTTTTTATCAGGGACTACATTTCCATAAACCTCAACTCTACCCATCGCTAGACTCCTTACTTTACTTGTGGGAGTATTTTCTATCATCTTTTTTTCTCTATATGTACAGAAGCTCTTGAAAAATATATAGACACCAAACCCTAGACCAAAGATGCTGTAAAAAAAGAGTCTATCTACTGCCATATATAAATAAAAACATAGGTGTCTTAAATAGTTATCTGGCTTGCTAAGACATAAAATATTTATATGTTCTTACACTCTTGAACCAGTATGGGGGATAAGTTATATATTGTTATTCCTGCCTATAATGAAGAGAAAACAATAGGTAAAGTACTGAATTCTCTTAAAAAAGCAGGATATAAAAATGTTGTTGTGGTTGATGACGGTTCTCAAGACAAAACACCAGTAATTGTTAGAAAGTTAAATGTTCCCCTACTTAGGCATATTATCAACAGAGGCCAGGGTGCTGCTCTAAAAACAGGTATTGAGTATGCTTTACTTAAAGAGGCAGACATTATTGTTACTTTTGATGCTGATGGCCAGTTTTTGGTCAAAGAGATTAGGAAGGTGGTTGAACCCATAACAAACAAAGATGCAGAAGCAGTATTGGGATCACGCTTCCTTGGAGAGGCGAGAAATATTCCCTTTTCAAAGAAGATTGTACTAAGCATAGGAAAAATTGTTGTGAGGATATTGTACGGCATTAAAGTTACGGATTCGCAGATAGGCTTCAGGGCTTTTTCAAGAAAAGCTGCAGAGACTATTGATATTAAATCAAACCGGATGGAGCATGCAGGAGAGATTATGGGTGAGATAGTTAGAAACAGTCTCAGATATAAAGAAGTGCCTGTCACTATTATCTATACCTCTTATTCAAAAAAAAGGGGGCAATCTTGGAAAGACAGTCTGAAACTTGGCATCAAAATGCTTTTAAGGAGAATGATGAGGTAGACCAAAATGAATGTATTACAAATTATTGCAATAGTATTCGCATTATTTGCCATAAGCAGGGTAATATTAAGAATGAGAGATAAAAAACTTACCCCGGGAGAATTTTTTTTCTGGACTTTAATATGGCTAGGGTTACTTGGAGTTGTTTTTTTTCCAAGCCTCACAAGCAGGTTAGCAAATCTGATAGGGATAGGAAGAGGCATTGATCTAATAATATATGGAAGTATTGCAATCCTATTCTATTTGCTGTTCAGAATATATGTTAAGATTGAAGAGATTGAGCAGGAGATAACTAAAGTCGTGAGAGAAATTTCAATAATAAAAAAGAAAAAATGAATGTTAAGTTAATTAGATTTGTTGACAAGTATGTAGGCGTGCCCATTTGCTATTTTTTGTACCCCCTAAAACTATTTGACAGAAAACCGCAGGCAACTCAGAGGATATTAGTAATTAAGTTATGGGCTCTTGGTGATTCTGTGTTAACGCTGCCTCTGATTAAAGCATTAAGAGAGCATTATCCAAACAGCAGAATAGATGTAGTTGTACAGGAGAGGAATAAAGAAGTATACACAGAAATTGATTATATTGATAACGTTATACTTCTCAGCAAAGTCTGGAATATAAATAAATATTATGACCTGGTTTTTGATCTTGAGCCTTATCTAAGGAGTTCTGCAATACTTGGTTTGATTTTAGGCAAAATGAGAGTTGGATTCTCGGACCAGGATAGGAGTGTTCTTTATAATAAAAGTGTGAAATTCAGGAAAGACCAGCATATGACAGAGAACTATCTTGACATGCTAAGGGTCCTTGGTCACGAATATGATACAAAGAATCTTAAAAAATTGCAGGTAGCTGAAAAAGACAAGAAAGTAGTTAGAGAATTCTTGAATAAAAACAAACTGAAGAAGTTCATTGGTTTCTGCACTGGTGCTGCTGAATCCTCAAGGGACATCAGAAAATGGCCTAGGTTTGCAGAGCTGGGGGATATTCTAATAAGGAAAGGATATAAGATTGTGTTTGTCGGCAGCCCCAATGAGCGGGAAGAGATTGAGGAGGTTATAAGAAATATAAAAAGCAAGGGGAACACAATAAATACTGCAGGCAAGTTCAATCTAAAACAGACTTTCTTTTTAATTGAAAACTGCAAATATTTTATTAGCAATGACACAGGACCCATGCATATAGCTGCTGCACAAGGTGTTAAAACAATTGGCCTATTTGGACCTAATACACCAATACTTTGGGCACCTTTGGGAGAAGGCAACATATCAATCTATCATGGCAAAGATGTGTGTCCATTATCTCCCTGTATAAAAAATGATCAGGGCCATATGCCAGATTGTATAAATAAATCCAACAGGGTGATTTGCATGAAAAGCATAAGTGCCGAGGAAGTAGCTAAATATGTCAAATAAGTTAAGAGTATTGTTTGTATCTGAGTACTTTCCCCCCCATACAAAAGGGGGAGGAGAGATAAGTGCATATTTGCTAGCCAAGTCATTAGCCAAGAAAATCGAGGTTCACGTATTAACCTCAGGAGAAAATGACAATGGGACTGATGATATAACAATCCACAGAGAATTAAAAACAGGAGAAAAACCAGATTCACTGGCTTCCAACTTCAGGAGACTCTTCTTTAGGAGCTCGGTACGGGCTCGAGTTAAAAGCTTTGCTGATAAAAATAAACCTAACATATTACATTGTTTGAACAGCACTTCCCTGATAGGCACAGTTGATGCCAGAACTAATACAAAGGTTGTATGTCATGTGAATAGCCCTCTTTTCTTTTGTCCAAAGGCAAATCTGATAAGATACAAGAAAAAAAATGGAACAGCTTGTGATTTAAAGAGATGTGGCTTTCAAAGTTTCTTAAAATGTTTTTTAAAGTCCCCTGAGTTCGGCAAGGTTAAGAACAGATTTTATCTTAAGTATAATCCTTTTATCCAATTTTATTTATGGGTAAATTATAATAGATATCAAAAGTATATAAACAAAGTTGACCATTTTATTGCAGTAAGCAGTTTTATGAAACAAAAACTTATTAGTTCTGGGGTTAATGAAAACAAAATAAGTGTAATCCCCAATATTATCGATTTAAGCAAATTCAAAAAAAAGAAGGAAAAAAGCGAGAGAACGCGAATATTGTTTTTAGGGGCATACACAGAAGCAAAAGGAGCCATATTATTATTGCAGGCTTTAACTGGTGTTAAAGATTACAGGGCAAATTTTTATGGTGACGGGCAATTAAAAAAAGAATTATCCAACTTTGTGGAAGAAAATCATATGCCTGTAATAATTAATGGAAAAGTACCAGGTTCAAAAATTCCGCAGATATTCGCAGAGCATGACATTATTGTTATCCCATCTATTGTTCCAGAGGCATTTGGAAGAAATATTATTGAGGCAGCTGCATCCGGAACACCTTATATATGTAGTGATATTCCAGCTTTTTTAGAAACATCAAAAAAGGGTGCGGGCGGTCTTGTTTTTAGAACAGGTGATGTTAAAGACCTGGCAAAGAAGCTCAATTCTCTGGTTAATGATAAACCTCTCTACAACAAGAAGCAAAAAGAGGCAGCGATGTTGGAAAAGGGATATAAGGCAGAAAAGATTGCTGGGAAAGTTATAAAAACCTATAAAGAATTACTAAAATAAGGGTGTGATAAATGGCTGATACAAGTTGCAAGGTGGTTATATTTGCCGGTGGTTTTGGCACAAGACTAAAGGAGGAAACTGAATTCAGGCCAAAGCCGATGATAAAGATTGGAGGCAAACCGATTATTTGGCATATCATGAAGATTTATTCTCACTACGGCTACAATGATTTTATTGTGGCTGGAGGATATAAAGTTGAGCAAATCAAAGAGTATTTCCTTAATTTTGTAGCCCTGAATAATGATTTTACTATTGATTTGGCAAGCAATAAACTGGAACTCCTGTCTAAAAACAAGGAGAAGATGAAAGTGGCTATTATTGATACTGGACTAAAAACAATGACAGGAGGCCGGCTTAAGAGACTTAGGAAGTATATTGGAAATAACACGTTTATGGCCACGTATGGGGATGGTGTTGCTGATGTCAATATAAATGAACTTATTAAGTTTCATAGAAGACATAAGAAGTATGCAACAGTCACCGGAGTCCATCCTTCTTCAAGATGGGGGGAGTTAAACATCAAAGAAAATCTTGTTGTTGATTTTAAGGAAAAGCCACAAGTCAAAGATAGTTATATTAACGGCGGCTTTTTTGTTTTTGAGCCACAAATTTTTAATTATATTGAAGCAGACCACATATGCCTAGAGAGGGAACCATTACAAAGATTGTCTGAAGAAGGGCACTTGGCAATTTTCAAGCATGACGGTTTCTGGAAGTGTATGGATACTTACAAGGATATGAATGAACTTAGCAAGTTATGGGAGAGAGGAGAAGCAAAATGGAAGATATGGGAATAAGTTTCTGGAATGAGAAAAAGGTCCTTGTTACGGGCCATACTGGTTTTAAGGGCACTTGGCTCACTATATGGCTTGATAAACTAGGAGCTAAGATAGCAGGATATTCTCTAAAAGATTATCCGAATGATATACTATATAAAGAGTGTCAGCTTAGTAAAAAAATCTTGGATACTAGAGGAGACATTTTAGATTTTGAGACATTAAATGCGCTGTTCAAGAGATTCAACCCCGAGATTGTTTTTCACCTTGCTGCCCAGCCACTGGTAAGGGTGTCATACGAAGAGCCAATAAAAACATTCAATGCAAATATACTAGGAACTTCGCATGTTCTTGAATGCATAAAAACAACAGACAGTGTTCAGGCAGGAGTCTTTGTCACTTCTGATAAATGCTATGAGAATAACGAATGGGTATGGGGGTATAGAGAGGATGATGTATTGCAGGGCCAGGACCCGTACAGCTGCAGCAAAAGCTGTGCTGAGCTTGTGGTCGCCTCTTATAGAGAATCCTATCTGAAAAAATTAAGCAAGTTTGTTGGAACTGCAAGAGCAGGCAATGTAATCGGCGGAGGGGACTGGGCCCAGGACAGACTAATACCAGACTGCATAAAATCCTTGAAGGAGAACAAGGTTATTGAGATAAGAAACCCGCAATCCACAAGACCATGGCAACATGTTTTGGAGCCTCTGTCAGGTTATCTTATACTCGCCCAAAAATTGTATGAGAAAGAGAGAGTTGATTCTGCCTGGAATTTTGGTCCAGGACTTGAATCTATACTTCCTGTTAAGGATGTTGTTGAGAAATTTATTAAAAAGTGGGGGAGGGGAAAATGGATTGATATTTCTAATAAAGAAGAGTTACATGAAGCAAAGTCCTTAAGTTTGGATATCTCTAAAGCATACTTTCTTCTCAAATGGAAACCTAGGATTGACATTGATGAGGCTTTAAATATGACAGTTGACTGGTATAAAAAGCATGGCAAAAAGAGTTCTTATCAAATGTGTCTAAAACAGATTCAGCAGTATGAAAAAAAATAAAATTTTAATTACAGGGGGGGCAGGGTTTATTGGCAGCAACCTGGTTCGGAGGTTGCTTGAATTGAATTATAAGGTTGTTGTTATCGGAAGAGAAGACATTGAAAAGTCTAGCATAAACAACCTAAAAAAAGGGTTTGAGTATTTTAGAATTGATTTAAAAAAGTATAAAGAGATTAGGAAGAAATTACTAAAAATCAATCCCAATATTATAATAAACTTGGCAGGCGTTAATAGCCAAGAAAGAGATCCAACCCGGGTCGGCAATATTTTTAATGACAATTTCTGTCCATCATTAAACCTCTATAATGCCTGTCTTGGATTAGATGCGTTAAGATGTGTTATTAATATGGGCAGTGCAGATGAGTATGGTAATAATAAGGTACCTTTTATTGAAACGCAAAAAGAGCAACCCATTTCAGCATATTCATTGGCAAAAACAAGTATTAAGTATCTATCGGATTTATATTATCAGCTCTATAAGTTGCCGGTTGTTGTATTGAGGCCTTTCTCAGTCTATGGAGAATACCAGAAGAACCATCAGTTTGTTGCAGTCGTAGTTGGTAAATGCTTAAGGAACGAGAGTATTGACTTAACACCAGGAGAGCAAACCAGGGATTTTATCTATGTTCAGGATTTAGTATCTGCTATGCTAAGTGTGATTAATAAACCAGATGCTGTAATCGGAGAGACAGTGAATATATGTACAGGCAAAGAGATTAAGATAAAGGAGGCAGCACATCTTATCAAAGATTTAACAAAATCAAAGTCTAAAATTAGGCTTGGTGCTATTGAATATCGAAAAGGAGACATTATGCGCTACTATGGCAGCTATGAAAAGGCAAAAGCCCTACTAGGATGGCAGCCAGAGTTTTCATATAAACAAGGACTAATAAACACAATTAAGTGGCAGAATAGTCAGCTTCTAAAATAATATCTAATTATATTTACTAAAAATTCAAATATGGATATAATTCTGACATTTGATTTTCCCTTTTTTCTTTTAAGATATTCTCCAGGAATTTCTTTAATGTCCATACCTAGTTTCTTCGCCTTGATAAGCAGTTCAGTGTCAATAAACCAGTCTTTGGATTCAAGAGTAATGTGTTCCATCAGCTTCCTCGGAAATAGTTTCGGTTTTGCGTTAATATCCTTGCTGGATATACCAAAAAGCAGTTTAACAAGTGAATTAAAAATAAAGCTGAAGAATTTTCTTTGTATACCGTCTTCTCGTAAAATTCTCTTCATCTTACACACGGAGTTGGGATTGCTTACTGCACATTTATATAGCTTAGCAATAATGCCAGCACTTACCTGAGCATCGCCATCTCTCCAGCCAATTATTTCTCCATTTGCCTTTTTTAATCCCTCAGCCACACCATAACCATAACCAATATTATTCTTGATAGTTATTTTCTTGATTCTCTTATCCTTAACAAACTTATCAATAAGGCTTGCAGTGTTGTCCGTAGAACCATTATCAACTGCAATAATCTCATATTTAATATCAAGAGTATCAAGTGATTTAATATTGTCCATTAAGACTTTCTCGACATTTTTTTCTTCATTATAGAAAGGGATTACAAGTGTAAATTGCATATAACTATGGAAAATTTAGATTGGTATAAATCTTTTCTTTTTAATTGGCCAGTTATTGGGTATTAATACTTGTAGTGTTACAAATCAATTTGAACCTATAACAAAATTTAAATAATAAAAGCTTAACATAAAGTATATTATGAAGACAACGAATAAGATAATTACATTATTATTGTTCTGTATTCTATTTAGCCAGGTTGTGTTTGCAGACGGGATGATTCATATCTATGATAAAGATATGTGGAGTCTGTATCCTGAAGAACAGCAACTGGTTGCCATTAATTATGAAAATGGCTATGAAAACATGCTCATCTCAATTAATATAAATGAAGACATCTATGGAGAAAAAGCAGTCTGGGTATTTCCAGTGCCAGCTGAGCCGGAGAAGGTTGTTATAGATATTTACAAAGGATTTCCAAGATTGTATGGAAAAGATGTTGACAGTGAGTTTAAAGATACAATTAGGACTGTTGGCTGGTCCTTGGCGGGGTATTCAACTTTCCCAATTGGATTATACTTTGTATTATTTGGGAGGGTAGCATACTGGAGGGGTTCTAGTGCTATTGCCCAGGAATTGAAGTTAGATGATGGCATCACAATACATGAGACTGTTGAAAAGATGGGGATTACATCAGAGCTAATAACAACAAAAAACAGAGCGGCATTAGACAGCTATTTACTTAGCAAAGGACTCGAGTTCCCATCAGACTCGATGTACATAATAGAAGAATATGTTGGCGAGGAATATTCATTTGTCATATCCTATATCAGCAATTTGGCTGAGTTCAAGCAACAGACCCAAATAAATTATGGAACAAGATACGGCTCTGTCACTGAATTTCCATTAGGTGTCTTTGTTAAGTTCCCCTGTGAGAAGATATATTTCCCATTAAAGCCGACAAGTGTTTATGGAAGCCAGAGAATTCCAATTCTAATGTACGTTGTTGGGCATGTGACCCCAATACTTTATAAGGAAATAAAACAGGATGCAGATGTAGTTTATTATATGCAACAGAGCTATTATCCTGACAATAATTTGAAGGATTTTTTCAATAATAAGGACAGAATTGAGAATTTTAAGTATACAAAAATAAAGCTGAATCCGCCTTCTAAATACCTTGTGGAAGACCTATGGATTAAAAGATCTGCTCCATTAACAATCAGCACCAAAAATTTCTTAATAAAGACAGCTTGGTATTGGGGAATTCTACTGTATGTTTTGCTATCTGTTGCTGCCAGCCTCCTATCTGGCTTTTTAAGTTTTATGGACCAACCTTTGTCAAGAAAAAAATTAGTATTATTTGGTCTCTGGAACTGCTTAACTTTTGCTGGGTTTGGAATAGCATCTTTATTCCTAAAATCAAAAAAACTTGATCCTTCAATAAAAGAAGAACTAAAGCAAAAGGGGATTGATGTTACTGTCAGAGATCCTAGGAAAATATTATATGTTTTTTTATTTTATGTATTTTTCCTTGTATTCTTACTGTTTACCTTCCTACTCCTTTATTTTGTTATATAAACTAGAAAAGATTATTAATCTAGGGTGTTTTTATTTTTTTATGAAGAGAGAGACTATCTATGACATTCTCGTTCTGGTTCTGTTTCTAATTAGTTTTTTTATCCGCATCAATGTAGACAAGATCTATCTTAATAATCCCGGTAATGTTAAGGCATCTGACCCCGCCTATCATGTGCTGGTAGCAGATTACATTGCTGAATCTGGAGTAATAGGCAAATCACCGCCTTACCTTGCACAAGGCCATACTAATGTAGTAGATATTGTGCCTCCGCTTCAGGCAATTATCTCTGGCTCCTTAATACATTTCTCTGGTATAGAAAGCTGGAATATTACTTATTTTGTACCATGCTTGTTAAATTCTTTGGCTTTAGTCATCATCTATTTGATGTTCAGCAGAATATTCCGCTCTAAAGAAATTGGGATTATGGCAATGGCGCTCCTTGTCGTTCCATTCAATGCAAGAAGATGGTGGTACTTTCTTTTTATAGGGGTATGGCCAAATATTAGTGTATTGACATATGTGGTTTTCAATATTTATCTCATGTTCCTCTTTTTTGAGACAAAAGAAAAGATATATTTATACTTACTTGGGGCTTCATTAAGTGCGTTGTATTTACTACATTATTCTGAAATAATACTCCTACTCCCTCTTCTCATATATTTACTCTATTGTGTGCTTAGAAATGATTCGTTGGTTCAAAAAATTATTAACTTTGCCGCAATCGGGTTTCTGCCTTTTATTATGTTTGTATTAACCATAACCTGGCTCATTTTCAGCAGGGAAGGTAGTCTGCCTTCTGGAATCCAAGTCCACATTCCACAGTACACAAATTTTCCTTTTGCAGTAACAGTCCAAGACATAGGAATTGTATATGGACTTATTTTTTTTATAGGGTTCATCCTACTATTGACAAATTATAAGAAGTACAAGAATTTGATTTTCTACTACTTTTATTTTTACACACTTACATTTATACTGCCTTTCTTAGTGAAAGGAGAGTATTATCTACTCAGACTCAGACCGTTTACAATATATTTAATTGCGCCTATGGCTGCATACGCATTATATTATCTAATAGTGAAGCCATTACAGAAAGCAGGCATTCCAAGTCAAGTTTCTGCTGTTATACTTGGATTTTTATTTGTTATTGCTGCGGTTCCTGGCTACAAGCAACTCCAAAGTGGTGTAGATTATATTAATATTCCTGAAATAAGATACCAGGCATATGACTGGATAAATGAAAACACTGCTAAAGAGGATGTAGTTTTCTCTTTTGGAGATGATAGCCAGAATATTGACTGCTTCATGAAGAGAGTTAAGTACAGGGTTTATCTGCAGCCTCTAAGAAACATAGGGCTCAATGAGAATGAGAGCTTGCCTCTTATGTATGAAGGATATTGGGTGCAGTTTTTCTGGCACCAAGGAGATTATTTGAAGAATATATTTTCAGTAGCAAGAGTCACGCCAAGAGCTATACCAAATTCATTGCTTGAGTTTGATTATGTGTATTTTGAGCATATTGATCAACAAATAGCTCAGTTCAATGTCAAATTGGCTAAACAGTTGATTGAAGATAATGGGTTTAGTGTAGTCTTTAACAATAATTTTGCGATTGTGTTAAAAAATGAAAACCAACAATAAGGAGTTGGCAGTTTTTGTATTGGTGGAAATAGTTACAATATTTGTAATTGGGTTGGCTTTTAAGGGAATTGAAAGGGCTATACACTTTGCGTTTGCGTATCTGTTTGTCTATTTTTTACCATATCTGCCTCTCTGGTTTAGGTTCAGAAAGAGGTCAATTGTCGAGCAATTTGTATTAATTAATGTGATTGGTCTGTGTATAAGCCCTGTAGTATTTTTTCTTGTAAGTTTTTTAATTGCCCCGTTAAGCAACACATTATTTATGGCATTGCCAATAGTACTTCTTTTTTTCAATCTCCTTCTCAATAGGCCGGAAATCAAATTATATTTTGGAAAAAAAGCAGATAAAGAGAGTAAAAAACAGGATAAGGAAAGAAAGAAGACGAAGAATCAGTAAGTTTTATAAATTACCTGTCTTTCCTGTGGTATAAAAAGCCCGAGTTCAAATGAGCGATTTGAGGGCCGGTGTTATTCTCGGGTGTTTTAACAGAATGGAAAAAATAAGACATATTGTAAGGATCGGAAATACAGATATAGAAGGTCATAAACCAATTCATCTTGCTCTCACAAAGGTAAGAGGTATTGGAGTAATGTATTCAAATCTTATCTGTGCAACTGCTGGACTAGATAAAAGAATGAAGGCAGGAGTATTGTCCTCTGACCAGATAGAACGAATAAATGATATACTGCAAAACCCAGAAAAACATAAAATCCCAAAATGGATTATGAACAGGAGAAAAGATTACAATGATGGGGTTGCCAAACATCATACTGGAGGAGATCTCCAGTTCTCCCAAGAAGGGGATTTAAGAAGAATGAAGAAAATCAAATCTTACAGAGGATGGAGGCATATACTTGGGCTGCCTGTAAGAGGGCAGAGGACAAAAGGCAATTTTAGGAAAAATAGAGGTAGAGTTGTTGGTGTAAAAAAGAGAAAAGGAGTGAAAGCAGGTAGAGTATAATGGGAGATCCAAGCAAATTAAGAAAGAAGTATTCAAAACCTTCGCACCCATGGCAAAAGCTGAGAATCGAAGAAGAAAAAGTACTTTTGAAGGAGTATGGGTTTAAAAATAAAACAGAACTCTGGGTTCTTAATTCAAAGCTAAGAGATTTTAAGAAACAGGTCAAAGATCTGGTGCCCAGAAGAGATGAGCAGGCTGAGAAGGAGAAGAGGCAACTGCTCACAAAACTACAGTCACTCAATCTTATTGGGAAAGATGCAATTTTAGAGGACATATTGGCGCTTGAACTTAAGGATATATGTGAGAGAAGGCTACAGACGATAGTGTTCAGAAAAGGACTTGCAAAATCAATTAGACAATCAAGGCAATTTATTGTCCATGAGCATATCACAGTTGGTAATCATGTCATAACCTCACCTTCATACCTTATTAGCACAAAGGAAGAACCCCTAGTAAGCTTTGCAAATAATGCTCTTTTTAATAATGAAGATCATCCAGAAAGGCAAAAAATGACACAAACAGCAGAGGTTAAAAATGAATAGGGGAAGATGGGGAATATGCCACATTTATTCATCATATAATAATACAATCATACATATTACCGACATCACCGGGAGTGAGACTATTGCAATATCCTCTGGAGGACAAATTGTAAAGGCTGATCGTCTGGAGAGTTCTCCAACTGCTGCAATGGCAGCTGCAAAGAAAGTTGCTGAGATAGCGCGAGAAAAAGGACTTGATGGCATTCATATTAAAATAAAGGCACCAGGAGGCCATAATGGTCCGAATAACCCCGGACCAGGTGCTCAGGCAGCAATTAGGACCTTATCAAGAATGGGATTAAGGATTGGAATGATTGAAGATGTAACCCCCATACCCCATGATGGCTGCAGAAAAAAAGGAGGAAGAAGAGGAAGACGAGTATAAAATGGTCGAACTTAAAAGTCTATCAAAAAGAGATAACATCCATAGTTTTGCATTAAATGATAGCTCACCTGCTTATAGTAATGCTTTGCGAAGAATTATGCTTAATGAAGTACCTGTTTTAGCTGTGGAGGATGTTGAATTCAGAAGGAATAGTTCATCTTTATATGATGAAATGATTGCACACAGATTGGGACTGATACCTCTTACTACGGACCAAAAATCTTACGAGTTTAAGAACAAGTGCAAATGTAAAGGTGAAGGATGTGCTAAATGCACTTTAAAATTTACTCTTAAAGAAAAAGGACCAAAAACAGTATACGCATCTAGCCTTAAGTCAGCTGACCCAAAAGTAAAACCTGTTCACCCTAAAACAATAATTGTTAAACTCTTGAAAGACCAGGAAATAGAATTGGAGGCTACAGCTGTTTTAGGCAAGGGAGAGGAACATGTTAAATGGTCTCCTTGTCATGTTTATTACAAGTCAATGCCTGAAATTAAAATTCAGGAAAATAAAATCAAAGACCCTAAAACTGTGGCCGAATCATGCCCTGCTAAGGTATTTGAGGTTAAAAATAATAAACTACAAGTTAAGAATATATTCAATTGTCATATGTGCAATGCTTGCGTTGAGGTTTCAGATAGTAGTGTGCAAGTATTACCTAGTAAAAAGGATTACATATTTTACATAGAATCCTGGGGCCAATTGTCGCCAAGAGAGATTGTAATTGCAGGAACAGAGATACTTGATCAAAAACTTATGGAATTAGAAAAAGCTCTATAGCTCTAGGTATCCCGAGGATAAAGCGGGGGTGCCGGAGAACTCACTAATGTTTGTACTCCAACACAGGTAGTGTGTCCGGAGTGGTCAATTAAGAGATATGGCTCTTAGACCAGACGGGCATGGTTGAGGTCCATGTGGCTTAGTGCCTGCGCGTGTTCGAATCACGTCCCCCGCATAAATAAAATGAGAAACATACAAATACAATCGCTGATAGAGAACCTAAAGAAAACATCTATCGAGCAGAAGGTTAATATTTGGAAGAGAATTGCTTGTGAGTTAGAAAAACCTACAAAAAAGAGAAGAGCTGTTAATCTGTCAAAGATTAATAGGTATATTAAGAACAATGATACAGTGATTGTACCAGGCAAAGTTTTAGGTATGGGTGAACTAGACAAGAAGGTTACTATAGCTGCTTATACTTTCTCAGGGCAGGCCATAAGCAAAATCCTAAGCTCAGGTTCACACGCAGTATCTATTGAAGAATTGTTAAAAAAGAATCCAAAGGGATCAAAGATAAGAATAATAGGATAAAAACAATTAAAATGATAATAATAGACGGAACAGAGTTGATATTAGGAAGATTAGCTAGTTATGCTGCAAAGCAGCTGTTGCTAGGTGAGAATGTACATATAATTAATTGCGAAAAGGTTATTGACACTGGATCTAAACAGCAAATTCTCAAAAAATACAAAAGGAGAATGGAGAGGGGAACTCCCAGGAAAGGTCCTTTTATGCACAGAATGCCACACAGAATAGTTAAAAGAACTGTTAGAGGCATGTTGCCGTACAAAAAGGCAAGAGGCAAGGATGCTTATAAAAGGTTAAGATGTCATATTGGGATTCCTGAAGAGCTACAGGATAAGAAGACAATCAGCTTTAAAGATGCCCATTTGTCAAAACTTCCAAATGTGAAATATCTTGATTTGAAAACAATCTCACACAGAATAGGTGCAAAAATTGAGTAAGATAATTCATCAATCTGGAAAAAGAAAAACAGCAGTGGCCAGAGCTACATTACAAGAGGGAAGCGGTTTAATAAAAATAAATAATATTGCTCTAGATGTTTTCCAACCCAAGTTATACAGACTTAAAATCAGAGAGCCTTTACTTCTTGCAGGAGACATTGCTCAGAAGGTTGATATTGATGTAAATGTGGAGGGCGGCGGAGTGATGGCCCAGGCAGAGGCAGCAAGACTTGCGATTGGAAGAGCATTAACAGATTTTGCCCCGAAACTCAAGAAAGTTTTCTTGGATTATGATAGGCAATTGCTTGTAGCAGATGTCAGATTTAAGGAGACTCATAAGCCTAACAAACACGGTAGTGCCAGGAGTAAGAAGCAGAAGTCATATAGGTAAGTGGGGCTAATTAACTCATTCAAAAACCCTCTTCTTGTGCGTGGGAGTAACTGGCTTAGTAAATTAAAATAGTAATTTCCTTTGTTATTGCATAATCATTATATACTATATTGTTGTCCTATACTATTATGAAAAAATTCAAACTCTCACATTGGCACATCTTCTGGCTGATAATAGTTGCTTCTTTTATCCCTAGACTCTTGCTTGTGAATGACAGTCTTTTTCATTTTGATAGTGTAACCCTGGCTAATGCTGTGCAGAAATCATTGCAGGATAAGATACTTTACAGAGACCATGCATATAGTTATTTGAATGTATTGGTTAATATGTTGTTTCACAAATTCTGGTGCTTGTTTGGGATAAATAATATTGAAACAGCATTAAAGCTAAATACAATACTATTTTCTTCTCTTTGCAGTGGATTTATGTTCCTATTCATAAAAAATAAGTACAATATTTCCACAGGAGTATTTGCTGGGTTAATCCTATCCTTCACGCCTGTTTTCTTTTCAGTCAGTACGTTTCCTCTTAATCACTCATTAGCTATCTTGTTCTTCTTGGTCTCATATTATTTTCTTCACAAGAAAAAGCCCCCCTATATTCTCTCAGGCATCTTTTCTTCGCTTGGCATTCTTATCCGGTTCGACTATGTTTTCTTCCTTATCCCATTAGTTTTCTATTTGTTAAAAAAGATGAATTATAAAAAAATAAAGAGTAGGCAAAATATAAGATTGCTTGCCAGTATTATTATCCCAACTATTGTCATGGTCTGCCGCCTATTGATTCAAGGAGAATATGTCTTTGGCACAATGGGGTATCAGGGATTTTACTTCAACCTTTTTAATATATTTATAATATTCTCTTATTCAATCAAAGCTGTGACTATATTTGCTCTGATTTTCTCAATTTTTGGATTATTGTATTTATCAGTCAAAAAGAGATATTATGATTTTTACTATTATCTCCTCTGGATTCTTATCCCCTTATTATATTTTAGTAATCTGGTAGGAACAAAGCCCAGGTACTTAATTCCTGTGTTCATACCAATGATTGTATTAAATGCACTTAGCATAGATGTTTTTTATAATAAATCCAAAAGGGCGGGTATTCTTATCCTAATATTCTTATTAGTACTTATGTTTTTATCCATTTATCCAACAGTGAGTTTCAGACACAAATACTCGACAGCAAAAGAATTTGCAAAGCTCATAAATAGAACTACTGAACCTAATTCTGTTCTCATCCTTTACGGAGATGATGTGCCTTTAATGCATTTCTATGCTCAAAGAGAATATTTAGATTATGTCTACGGCAATACTGAAAAAGACCTTATGAATTTCTTATCCAGCATTTTTCAGGCATTAGAATCAGGCAAGCCAGTATATTTATCTGAGACAGTATTTAATTTAGATTCAAGGGACAGAGGGATATATATCTTTGCTATGCTACAGAAGAACTTCAAGTTGACCCAAGTGGATACATTAATCTGGGAGAATCCTCATGCAGCCTCTGTTATGTCCCAGAAATTCAATGTCTCTTTAATCAAAATCGAGAGATAATACTAAAAGGATATTTCTTTGTGCACCTTGTCAGAGTATCCTTTTAGCCCAAACACAAGGTCAAATTTCTTGCCGAATTCCAGGGCAAGTGCTGCTCTAATGAGACCAACAGGAGAGAAGAATCTATCTCCATAAAGGCACTTCTTTTCCTTGTCCTTGTGGTATTCTTCGTATTTCTCAAGCTCATTGTGATACTTATTAAGTATCGTTCTTAATTCTGCTATTGATCTAATATTTATTTTTCTAACCTCTTTGCTAAGACGGAAAAAACTTCTCTCCTCCTTTTTGTCCCACTCAGCCCCATACCAAGGAAAATATGTTTTTGAAAATTTAAAGAGGTTAAGGGCAGTTATTGTTTCTATATCCTTTATCTTTTTGCTAATAAGTTGTGAGAAGCCTGTCTGTATTTCTTCAAAAGTTGAATCAGCTACCTCAAACATTCCTGCAAGCGAGAACATCTTCCTCAGCAACTCCTGGTCTTTCTCTTCTTTTGTTGTTTTATAGTTAAGGTAATGCTCAATCTCTGCCCATGCTTCCTGAAGCAAGGTCCTTATCTGGATTTCGCATATAAAATCTTCTAGACCAGAAAATTCAATAAACATTGCCCTGTTCTTTGGCATCTTCACGAGCATGTGGAGAGAGAGGTAACCAAATTGGTCAAATTTTTTTGCAGTCTTTTTATTAGTCACTTCTATTACTTCAAACTCCTGTTCAATAATTCTCTTAAGTTGCTCAACCTGAGATAGGAAGAGACAAATAATTCTACATCCAGCAATATCTGTACATTCTTTGAAAGGGTCTTTATAGCGTTTTCTCTCAATCTTTTCGAGAAAGCTTTGATAATCTTTTAGTCTCTGTGTTATCGAGTGGAGCTTAATTTCATGTTTTTCTATTGCAGCAGTTAAAATTATGTAAACAAGATGCAACAGTCTTTCGTATTTGGGTTTTCTCAAGTCATAGAGCCTTCTTAACTCAATAGTATCTATGATTACCTCACCAATACTTGTCTTCTCTTCCATAAAAAGTTAGAAAAGAAGCCCGTTTTTAATTTTTATGTAAAACAACAACAATATAAGAGAACAATGGCATTTAACTAATAGATAACCAAGTATTTAAAAGATTGGCTTATTAAATTTTCATTATTTTGAGTAAAAACGAGGAAAAACCAGAAAATAAAATAAGGTTCCATATTATATTGCTTCCGCCGTACATTAAGATTTCAAAAGGATATAAGTTTGTGATATATTTTGAAACAAGATAGATATAGGTATTGACAATAAGCACTGTAATAATACCTATCGTTACTACATTCATTCCTCTAAGGAGGTTAGCAATAACTGCGGCCATTACATAACCACCAATCATAAAGAAATGATCTGCCCTGACATTTGCGTTGTACATCATAGCTCCAACTTTGGTTGCTATTCCTATGAAAATTCCCCATTTTAAACTAAAGGCTAACGTAAACAATATTGCTGCGAAAGTTGAGAATTCAATGTCAACAGGCATCTGAATGTATCTGTCAATTGACAGAAGTATTGCATTGGAAATAATAAAAAAAGATGCAAACAACACTATCTTCAAATTGATGAAGAATGAGAGGATCCAGCCAACTAGTATAAGGATCAGGACTCGCTTATCAATCTTCAGCTTCTTATACCTTTCTCTGAAGATTTTTTGCATAGGTACACGTTTTATTGGCATGATTGAAAAAAGTATAAAACCTTAGTTTATATATTTTTAGGAAAAATCCAGACATATGAAAAAATACTGAATTACTTTGCTATCTCCCAAGAAGAAGCATCAATGTCTTTGTGAATCCTTACTAAAGGTTCTCCCTCTTCTGCTTTAATATCCCATACACCTTCCCATTTGACTATATCAATCGGAAGTTGGTTATGAAGCAATATTAATATTCCCTCTTTGTTCCTCAGAGAAAATTCAGGACTAACATTAATAACAGAATCTGGTTCTAAAATCCCTTTTAATCGCTTGTTTGACTTGTTGTTGGATAAGGAGTAATAATCTAATATAATATTGGTTTTTTCTGTGTTTTTCAATATAACATACTCCTTATCTCTGTCATTTCCAACAGCATTATATAAAACACTTGATATCACAAGCTCATCAGCAGTGTCCGGTATAATTCCATAATCAATATCCCACAAATAATTAAACTCTTTTGCAAACTGTCCTGCAATCTGCTCGTTATGGATAATTAACAGGTTCTCATCATTCCTCTCATTGGCATTTGCAGTTGGGTTATAGGAGCCCGTAATAACTGTCCTACTGTCAATGATAAACACCTTATGGTGCATTGTGTATTTATTGCTATCAGTAACTGAAAATTCTTTTAGATCCTCAAACCTTGAATAATCTGAAATCTGTCTTTCTTCGAAAATACCTCTAACATCTAATCCAAGATATCTTTTGTTCCACAATAAGTTGCCAATATCCTTGTCAGTGAAGCTATAGGTCATAAAATGGATGGATTCGTTGGCTTTTTTCAAGGCATTAATTACTCTAAGCTTACAATTATCTTCAGGGCAGAAGTAGTTCTCTACTATTGTGTTTCCAAGCTGGATTACGGGGTTTTTTACAGTACTACCTTTCCCGTAAATATTATTTTTTAATTCATTAAATTCATCAATATAATTTTGTGCCAGATAGTTTGATCTGATAATTAAGATATTGTTGTTGTTATAGTAATTGCCCCTCTCTGTTGGGTTCATGCTTCCTGTGAATACTATGCTATTGTCAAATATGCAGAACTTGTTGTGCATTAATGCCGCGCTGTAACCAGAATAAAAATCATCAAGTCTATTAGAATCTTCAATAATTACTACAGCATTTTTCTCTTTAAGCTTAATAATTAAATCAGGTAAGTCAAGATCATAAAAAGCGCATTTGATCTCGTCAGAAGAATCAATTAAATCAAACAATCTTTCTTTACACATGTCTCTTGGACAGAAATAGACATAAATCTCTGAATCCGGTTCTTTAACCACATTTGAGGTTATTGTGCAAGAAGCCAAAACAAAAAGAAACACAAAAACTAGTTTTTTCATTGTATCAAAAAGGGAGGCAACACTTATATACTTTTTTAAAACTTGAATAGAACATTTTTCTATTGAGATCACAATACGTTTCTCGGGCAATCTTGGAATTCGCAAGGTGCATTTAGTATATCACACCAGAAATCAATTTCTTCTCTTGTCGCTTTTTCTTTTCTATGTGGACATTGATCCCATATGAATTGCTTCCATTCCGCAACATCCTCAAACGCTTTCTTACCATATTTGCCTTTAATTACTTTCTCCAGCTCAAGCAGTTTATTGTAAATGTCCTCATTTGTTATTTCTCTCTGCATTTTTTTTCTTAATTTCTTTATCTTTATAAATTTTTTTGAGCTGTTGCGTTGCCTGATAAAGACTATATTTAATTTCAGGAAATTCCTTTTCCAATTCGTCAAGTGAAAATTGAGTTGATAATCTTATGGTGCCTGGGGTTTTAAAGGAGACTTTATTAATCTCTGCATAGGTTTTGCTTTCCTCTTGTGTTATAGGAAGAAGTAGCTTTATATACAATTTATTACCCAGTTTGTAATGTCCAAGGTAGTGAGGACATTTGCCATTAAGGAGACATTCTAAATAATAATATATCTCATGATCTAAGGTCCAAGGTATGATGATTTTGTTATAAGTACTGTTTATAATGCCACCAAGAACAGAATATTTCTTTTTTTTTGTTCTAATGTTTGCAGGCAGACCCTTGATTATCTTTTTCAATAGATATATTGAGGTCTGAGCATTCAAAGAACCATCATCTAATACAAGAATTTGGTCGTTCTTCTTAATTAACCTCTTTAACCTAAGCTCCTTTCTCACTCTTTTCTCAATGGTTCTAGAGAAGCATGTCTGGCATAAGTGATTGTTCTGAATCCTGTATCCTGCCTTTTTACCACATTTAATACATTTCATCTGTTACTACTCAAAAATGCTCTCAAATCGAAAGTTTTAAATATAAGTTATACCTATTTTAAAGTAGATACAAATATCCTTATCACCTCTTTTTCCCTGGAAGAATCTCTTCGGAGATTCTTCGAGGGTTTTATCCCCTTATAAAGTTATTTTTCATCCAGATAAATCCGAGTACAAAGCCGAATGCTATTCCTGCTACAAAGATAATTATATACTCTGATTTTATCTCAGGAATATGTACCTCTTTTCTCTCAAAATAGATATCCAAGTTGCTTAACTCAAACGCATATTCAAGGTAAAGGAGAGCTGAATATGGGTCGCTTTCTTTGAGAGAGTTTGCGTATTCATAATAACTATATCCAAGTATCGGAAATACGCCTTTCCTATCCTGCCTGGCAATCATACTTTCAGCAATCTTCAACCTTTCATCGATGAGAGAGGGTATATGCTCTTCTGTAATAGCAATCGTGTCAAGAATTAAATCTATATCCGCCTTAGCTATGCTTGCCCTGTGGAGGCACAAGTCATAATAACCTTTATTGTAATTTTTATAGGCATAGTCAATTTGTCTATTAATTTTATCAGGCAGCAATGGCAAGTATAAAACTGCATACTGTTTTCTCTCTTCTGCTTCTGCAATCTTATTAAGACAAGATTTTGCTAGAGAAGCTTTATCTAGGTTATACTGTTTCCCATCAACATTGAAAAATTTTGACCATGAAAAAGCACTGTTTAGTCTTTCAATTCCAAATGCAAGATTATAAAGACTAGCATTTGTATCATTAAAGTTCTCACTTGCTTCAATGAAGAAATCTCTTGCATCAAGAAGTCTCTCATTAACTACAGCAAAGGTCTGAAGCTCTACTAAAGTAGTGATTTTCTTATTTTTAATAGTCCCTTCATATTCATCTGTCTTATTTTTAAACAGATTTGCTTTTTCAACAATTTCCTTGACTGTGATATTCTCATGAAGGAGTTTTTCATAATGAAACTTCACATTAGCACCGAAACAATAACTGGCTGCACTATAATATTGATTCATAAGCAGGGATTCATTGCCTTGCTTATATAGATCATACGCATCTTTCTCATTTGCCGTGTTGTAATGTGTAGCCAACGAAGAAGTCCTTTCACAGAGAGAATGTGATATGTTCTGCATTGTCTCTTGATAAGAAGAGCTTATTATGAGATTTCCCTCTGTTCCATAATCCTTCCCTGTCAATTCAAAGAGGGCTTCTTTTAAGCTGGAAACTTTTACAATCTTTGTGTTCTCTCCAAGAGCAACGCTACTAATATTAGTATCATTGATATTAGACCATCGCGGAATGAGGACTTTTGTCAAATTCAATCTGCTTGCTTCTTCCAATTTTGAGATAATCCCCCCAACAGGCCCTATTATGCCTCCAGAGTTAATAGTTCCAGTTATTGTAGCCCCTTCCTCCAGATTAATATTATCCAGCACAGAAATAGTGAGCACTGCAATTGCAGCACTTGCACTTGGCCCGCCAACAATTGGAGAATTGGCTCTTATTGTATAGAAAAAGTCAAGATTTTTACAGTTTTTACTTAGAAAATCACATGCTATCTCATTTGCAAATCTGGTTGAAATCTGGGTGTCAAGCTTTGTTAGAGGGAAGGTATCAATGTAAATCCTTCCTGTGCCTTGCTTCACCTCCAGGTATAAATCAGCACTGCTTCCTGTTTCTTCTTCTCCATACTCAGCAACTGCCAGCAATTTCATGTGAGCTGATTTTGCAGTAACAAGAGGCAAGATAAGGACCAAAACTAAAAATAGGCATACTTTTTTAAGCATTATTCTATTAAAATATATTACCCCTTAAAAAGTTTGTTCAAATGCTAATAAATTAAAAGATGAAGGTATACAAAGCTAAGCTAAAAAACAAGGGCAGATTAAAAACAAAGTTATACAAAGTGTTGAGCAAGATAAAAGTAATTGTTGCGTTAATACTTGACGGAGTTGACCTAATATTGGGGAATATTCCTCTTCTCAATTCAATATGGGACATAGTAACTGCAACTGTTTTACTTATACTATTAAGGGATAAGCGACTTGCCCTTGCTTCTAATATTGAGTTATTACTGCCTGGTCTTCCTCTACTTGGCCAAATTGATGCATTTATTCCAATTGCTACAATATTGACTCTAATGGATATAGCAAAAAAAGGTATTGAAGAAGACGAAGATATTAAAGTAATTGATATGGAATAGTTATCTCAGTTGATCTAATTCTCTCTTGCTGTTATCTATTCTCTCCTGCAGAATCTCATTAAGCGCTTTTTCCTTAAAATGATTCAGTTGCTTGTCCAGTTCTATCACAGAGTTGATATTATTTGTATATATTTTCACGTCAGCAGTAATATCTGGTCCAGCAGATATATTAAAAGGAACGCAGCTTATATTGATATCAAATTCTGCTGGAAAGATCTGGATAAACTCTTGTAGGTCCTGCTCGCTCATACCATTATTTCTGTGTCTCATAATTAATTCAGACTGTTTTTTAATCCGCTCGTACTTGGTTATTTCGGATTTTTTTGCATCATATCTCAGCTGATTAACAAGAGACTTAATTTTTGGTGTCTTAGAGATTATTGGGATAATCCCCTCATTTATTGGCATATTGGGAGTCTCTTGAGGGGATTCAAGAAAACGAACACCAAATGAGGAGGGATATACCTTATATCTTACCTCTAAACGGGGATAATTTTCAAGGCTTTGCGCCTCAAATTTTCTTAAGTCCTTAATATAATTAACCTCTTCTTGCACTTCTTCTTTCTTCCCCAACTTTAGCAATTTATTAATCTCACTAAATATTGGGTTATCCATGCTCCCAGCAAAATAGAACTTATTAAAAAAGCTATCTCTTGTTAGAAAAATCTTCTTTTATCGGCTCAGCAGGTATTTTCTGGACATATCTACATTTTGGAAACCTTGAACACCCAAGAAATTTGCCATAGACAGATTGTCTGACAACCATGACACCTTGTTTGCACCTTGGGCATTGCTCTTCAACTATACCCTTCTCCATTTCCTTTGCTTCTTTTTTTATTTCCTTATCTTTAATCTCTTTGCTCTTGCACTCCGGGTTAATACACACGATATGCCTTTTTTTATTGATTATCTCTATCAAAGGCAAATTGCAGTGAGGACATGTTTTCTCTGTTGATTTTATCTTGCCATTCTGTGGTATATTAAAAATTGTCTTGCACTTGGGGTATTTGTCACATGCAATAAACCTCTGTCTTGTCTTTTTTGAATGAATAAGTCTAAGAGTTCCTGTTTTGCATTTTGGGCACTGGCCAATCTGGTTTTCCTCATCTAGTGTTTCCTTATAAGCTTGCGCAAGCTCTCTTCCAATTAATACCTCTTTTTGCCTAAATTTTTCAAGAATCTTGGTCAATTCTTTCTCTGCGTTGTTAAGAACATTAGTGGGACTAACCTTATTATCTCTAATCTTTTCCATATCCTCTTCAAAGGTCCTTGTGAGCTCTTCGTCAATTATCTCCGGACAGTATTTATATAGTATGTCTATGGTCTGTATTCCCAATTCAGTTGCTTCAATTGACCTATCTGTGATATAATCTCTTTGGTACAATGAATCAATTATTGCTGACCTGGTGGCTTTTGTTCCGAGGTTTCTTGTCTCTAGTTCCTTTATTATCGATGCTGGCGTGTATCTTTTTGGCGGTTGAGTTTCCTTGTTGTGTTTAACAATCTTATCTACATCTACCTTATCACCCTGATTAACGCCTGGTAGGAGATTCTCCTCTTGTTTAAGATATGGCTCATAGAACACATGCCAACCAGCCACAATCGTGGACGTTCCCTTAGCAATAAACATTTCACTGTTAATATCAATATCCATCTTTATTGTCTGTCTCACTGCTGATTCGCCAAAGCAAGCAAAGAACCTTCTAACAACTAGATCATATATCTTTTTCTCCCCAGCTCTTAATTCCTTAATTTCCCCTGTTGGGTAGATTGCCGGGTGTGCCGGATCTTCTTTTGAGCCTTGTCTAGGATTTAGTGTTGTTTCTAGGAGCTTTTCTGTAAATTTTTTATACTGCAATTGTTTTGAAAGTTCATTAAGGATTTTTTTAAACCCAAGCTTATAAGGCAGTTTCTGAGAGCTTGTTCTTGGATAGGAGATAAGTCCTGCAAGATAAAGCTCCTGTGCAAGAGAAAGGGTTTGTTTTGGTGAGATACCGAAGACTTTATAAGCTTCTGTCTGCAAGGTAGTAAGATCAAAGGGATAGGGCGGGAGTTGCTTTAATTTTGTTTTTAGTAGAGAGCTTACAATACCATTATGCCCTTTTACCTTTTTCATGATTTTTTTGCATTCCTCTTCATCCCAAAATTTATTTTTTTCATGCCATGCTTCTATTTTATGATTCTTAATCTTTCCAAGTAATTGCAGCTGCCAGTATTTTTTTGGCACAAATTTCTGTATCTCTTTTTCTTTCTCTACTATTATTTTAAGGGCCGGCCCCTGTACTCTTCCTGAAGAGAGTGTCTTATAGTGTTTGGTTTTTCTGATTGCCAGTGTAAGTGCTCTACTAAGATTTATTCCATATAACCAGTCCAGTTTATGCCGTGTCTCCCCTGCATGAGCTTGGCCCCAGTCTAGATGTTTTTCCTTCTCGTTATAGGACTGCAATAATTCTCCTTTGGTTAAGGTAGAGAATTTCATTCTTGCAGCATCTTTCTGCTGACAAGCATACCTAATACAGTTCAAACCAATAACCTCTCCCTCTATATCATAATCACACGCAACAGTAAACGAGGCTGCATTTTTTGACAACTGCACAATCAGATCAAGGTATTTTTTAGAATATTTTGAACTTTTGTCAACCTTATAAGTAGGTTTCCAACCAATGTCAAATACAGGATAGGTAAATGTTTTCTTTTTCTCTGCTATTGTATAGAGATGGCCAACAGCACAACTAACAACTATGCTCTTATTTTTATGCTTTATTTGATAATATGGGGCTCCTTTAAGATTCTCTTTTTTAAATCCATTGTCAGCAAGAGCTGTGGCAATCTTCAAAGCAGCAGAAGGTTTTTCTGTCACAATCAATTCATAGCCCATAAATGCTTTGGATTTAGAGAGAGTATAAAAAAGTTTCTGCAAAAATTAGTTCATGATACTAATTAAAAATGGGGCGATGTTGAAAAACAACAGTGTGTTAAGTACTATGTTTGATACACTGAAGCTAATGTTCTTTCCGAGGTGATACGAAAACACAAAGTGGTAGAACAAGAATAGAAATATGTTCTTAACTAATGTAATAATTATGCCAGCTAGTGTTAAATTAAATACTTGAGATAGGGGTGTAACAATAGCCACGAGTATGTAGCCTAAAATCATGGGAAGCATAAATGGAGAGATATAACCATATATGATAGAAGAAAGGACTGAGCCGAGTATTGCCACAAACAAACCCGCCTTTATTCCATAGCTATATGTGCATAATATTATACCAAGAGTGAGAACTTCAATCTCAACTGGAAAATCAATATTTTTTTTATATGATGAAACAAATATGTTTAACAGGATAAAACCTGTCACAAAAAACAAAGCCCGCATCTCTTTGCTAAATAGAAAATATAATAATATGAAAATGACAAAATTACCTAAATAAGCACATAATAGATATTTTTCCTTCTTGGTTAATTTTTTCAGTCTATTCATGGACTAAGGTTAATAAATCTTAATATAAAAAGTTTATTAATGTAGTGAATTTCTTAATATGAATAATAAAGCTTAAAGCTAGACTCAATTTCCCCTGTTATGTGAAAGAGATTGCGGAGAATATTCTAGAGAGAATTTCCCTGGAGAAAGAGGGGCAGGTATTTATTAGACCGGAATACACTGCAGCAAAGATAAATAACAGTGATTTTATTTCTATTAAAAAAATTCATTCGAATCAACAATTAATCTTTGTTGATGGGGGAAATGCGGAAATCTTTCACACACCCAATATCTCTCTTTATTTTAACAGGTTATATTATACTCTGTATAAAAATAATAAAAGAATAAAAGGCAAAATCCTTGAATTCAATTCGCTTATTACAACTATCAGCAAAAGCAATGATTTATTTTTTCAGGTTGAATTATTTCCTGCCAAAGAGGGAATAAGCTTGCCAAAATTAAGATTTAGTATTTCTGACAATACTTTAACATCAAATAACAGGCCAGCTGATATCAGCAGAGTTGGGGATGTTGTGAGAAGACTAGCTGAGTTAAGATTGGCTCAGACAATAAAAGAGGAGGCAATTATTATTTTAGATGGATCTCTTGAACCTAAGTATACTTATGAAGAAGAATTTATTGATAATTTGAGTAGAAGCAAAAATATTATTTGTGGACTTTCAAAAACATCTGCACTATTAACCTTAAGTGGAGACTCTCTAATTGGACTGTTATATAAAATATCGCCAAAGCAGAGTTGGCTTTACAAGATTGCAGAGTCAGCTGATTCTTACATGTTTTGTGTAAAGCTTAATGAGAATTCAAAACACATATTCCGTTTGGATGTTGCCAGCAAGGACATAAGTAAGGTAGGAGAGACTGTATCATTGTTATCTGAAAACAGCAAAGATCCAATTTTTCCAGGCTATCCCTATGGTCTTATTGAAGCAGACAAATTTGCACGAGTATCCAATAGAGAAGCAGAGAGATTAAAAACACAGTTGCAGCTGAGTTTCGGCAAAGATTACAATAAAATAATCCCCTATCTCAATGCAGGCAATGCACACAGTATTCTAGATACCATTAGTTAAATTTAAATAAGCAAGTTCTTTGTGTATTTTTGAAATGTATGATGTTATCACAGTAGGAAGCTCAACTGTTGATGTTTTTGCAGATTCTGAATCGGAGCTTATTAAGATAAAATCTTCGAAGGAGACAGAGGAATTAATAGCATATCCTTCTGGGTCAAAGATTCTTATCAGAAACATTAGTTTTTTGACAGGAGGTGGCGGAACAAATACTGCGGTAGCACTTTCGAGATTAGGTCATAAAGTTGCTTATCTTGGCAAGCTCGGGAATGATATAAATGCGGATATGATCCTTAGAGAATTGAGAGAAGAGAAGGTTGATTTTATAGGTGTACAGGAAAAAGGCATGTCCGGGTATTCTGTTATACTTAAAAGCCTGGAGCATGACCGCTCAATACTAGCATACAAAGGTGTCAATAATAACTTAGGGTATGAGGAGATTGATTTAAAGAAAGTAAGAACCAAGTGGTTTTATTTTTCAAGTATGGTTGGTGAATCGTATACCACCCTTGAAAAATTGGCGCAGTTTGCCAGGGAACAGAAAATTGGTGTTGTGTTTAATCCCAGCAATTATCTTGCAGAAAAAGGGACTACATATCTTAATAAAATCCTATCCAGGACCAAAATTCTTATTTTAAATAAGGATGAGGCTCAGTTGTTGGTTGGCAGGGGCCAGTGCAAAGACTTAATTGATAAGCTTATGAATTGCGGACCAGATCATGTGGTTGTGACTGATGGAAAGAATGGAGCTTACACATTTTTTAAGGGAAAAGTGCTTCATGTTCTGCCAAGCAATATTACCCCTTTTGAGACAACAGGCGCAGGAGATGCATTTGCTGCCTCATTCCTATCTGGAATAATTAAGAAAGGAGATGTTGAATTTGCATTAAAGCTCGCCCAGACAAATGCTGAATCTGTTATCCAATTTACAGGAGCAAAAAATAGACTTCTTACCTACAGAGAGGCTTTACAACTTCTTAAAAAGCGTAAAATTAAAGTACGTAAGGGCAGCATTTAAACTTTTTGGTTGAGTTTTATTAAACCCAATCTTTATATATTCCCAATTAGAGCATATAGATTATTGAGGGGCAACAATAAATGATGCAGTATTCCAGGCTGGGGATATATGATAATGTGCCGGAAATGAAGAAGAAGAAAACGGCTGAAGCAAAGTCGGTGGACTGGATAAATATGGTTCTGTTTGGTTTGCTATTAATTGTTGTGATATTGTTTATTGTTACCTAAATATTTGATATAGTCTTTCTTATATTTGAAACCGTGCTTCTTTGTCAATTTTAATAGTATCTTGTCAAAACCACTTCCATATTGAGCAGCTTTTTTTGGCCGGAAAGCGAATTCTTTTTTTAATCCGATTTCCAGGGCTATTTCTCGCAGAATGTATTTTTTTATGTGATTTTTTATCTTATATTTTGAAGGGGCTTTCATTGCGTCTTGAATTAAAGTTTTATCTAGGAAAGGCGTGAGAAAGGCTGTGTTTGTTGCTTTGCTTAATATATATTCTCGGATTAGGTCTCTCTGCCACATTTTCTGTAATCCTGTCCAGCATTCTTTGTTTATGTCTTTGCTTAGCTCATGCCTTTGATAGCCAGCAAAGATCTCTTCTGAGCCAAGGCCGGAAAAAAATGTGTTGATGTTATCTGATTCGGCGAGTTGAATGCATGCCAGTTCAACACTTGCCACACCAACATTGACAACATTTGCATTTTCTCCTAGAATTGAGACAGACTGCTTAAGTATCTGATCTCCCTGCTCAAGAGTTAAGGTCTTATGTTTGAGTCTGAAGCTGCATTCTTTAGCAATTTTTTTTGCCCAAAATAAATCTTGTGAGTTCTCAAAACCAATAGTGTAGCAGAAGAAATCATCTGAAAATCTTTTTAAAATGAAAGCTATTAATGTTGAATCTACTCCTCCTGAAAAGAAAACTCCAAACCCTTGTTTTGGGGTTCTTTTCTTGATTGCTTGTATTAAAGAATATTTTATGTCTTTTTTTAATAAGGCGTAATTGTTGATTATTTTTGTTTCTTTTCTAAATTTAGATATTTGCTTATTCCAATCTTGTTCTGTGATTAAGGAATTATTGATTATTATTTGCATGATGATAGAGAAAAAGAAGGTTTGTTATAAGATTATTGGCAGAAAAGATATACGAATTTTAGTTTTTTCTTTTTTCCCTGCGTTGAGGTGCCCTCTTTTGCCAAAAAACTTCTCGTCCGCCCCCGCCATGTCGTGGAACAATTCCTAGTTCTCTCAGAATATCCACTTCTAATTTCCTTTGTCTCTTTTGTTTCTTCCCCCGATTTGCACCTGCCGAATATAGCTGTGAACCAACACGGCCCATAGCAAGTGTCAGAGAATAAGTCTTACATGGTATGGGCATTCCTAGGTAATGGGAAACATTTGAATCAGAGAACAGTCTTTCATCCAAAACTCCATTTGGGGTATATTGCCTTCTTGTTAGATAATACATTTTAAATCCTTTCAATATTTAACATCATACTTAACAATAAAGCATTCTCTCTGGTCCTTTATGGTTGTGAATTTAGAAAGCATCTCTTTTACCTTGTCCAGGTTAGCCTTTGGTTCAAGCTTATTTTGGCAGTTTATTTTTAGGAATTTTATTTTTTGGTAGCATGCATTTTTTGATAGATGAGATAAGATATATTTGTCTGAGAGCTTGTAATGCTCATCTTTTTGTATGAAACCTTTCTTAACAAGGCCATTTAAAGATTCTTTTATATCAAGACTCAGGCCCTGCTTAATTAGATCTCCCTCTCTGAATTTCTTTAGCTTATATGCAAGCTGCAATATTCTTACCTCTTTCTTATCAAGTCTATCCAATTCAGGCAGTTTTCTAGTAGTAAATTGCTCAATATCCACCACTACCTCTCCCTCAACCATTTCAATCAAGATATTATACTCCTGGTCTTTTTCTGAGCATAAGAAAAGATATCCTGGTACTAGTGTGAGCTGTATATTTTCAATTTCCTTATCGCTCATCAACTCTATATCCTTAGGGGTAATCTTCGGCTTGATTATCGGCAACAATTCTTGCTCCTCAAATTCCTGCACTTTTTCAAGGAATTTTTCTTCCTGCGCAACTTCTAATATCTGGGCAGCATGGCCTCCGTGCTGTGATTTTCTAGGGCGGATGTTAACAAATAAAGGCATATCAACTATTCCTGTAATCAGAGCTGTGCCAATGGGCAGGTTTTTAACTTCATCTTCTGATTCTGCTGTTATTCCTTCAACACTATTTGAGATGGCTTTTAAATCATTAGGATTAGTTACCTTGAGTATAATCTGGGTTGTGCATTGGCTCAATACAGATTTATCAACACGAGCCGGCCTTTGGCTTACAATGCAGAGGCCTAAACCAAATTTCCTTCCCTCGCTGGCAATAGTTCGCATTATTTTTGATGAATGCCCTTCTCCAAAACTGCGTTCAGGAGCAAAATTATGTGCTTCTTCTATTACTGTGAAAAAGGGTGGAATTTTCTCTTTTTTTCTCAGTTCAAACAGATCCTTGTATAATTTATACACAATTAGTTCTTGTACATCAGGCGATATTCCTTTAAGGTTGATTACTGAGCATTTGCCTGGCTGTATTAGCTCATTATATGACAGAAAAGAATCTGTAAAAATATCCAGATTGTTAAGATACTCCAAATTATTAATCAATGTCCATTTTGCATTTGATTCTTCATGCTCCAATGCTAAGATTACATTTGTAAAATTCACTATATCTAAATGCTTTATTGCACTATACATTAGACCCATCTGGGTATTACTTAACTTACCTGGTATTAATTGCACTAACTCATGGGGAGAGAATTGGTTGTTCAGTTTTAATGGTCTGACACCTGGATTTAGATTTATATCACCATATTCCTGGATATTTGTATAGGCTTTTGGCTCGAGATTGAATTTAGCAAGCATCTCTTTTTCTTCTTCATTCTTGTATTTCAACGAGGAGTATTCGCCATGCGGGTCAATTATAAGGGTAGGAACTTTCTTTTCAATTATCTCCTCTATTAACACACCCACGGTATAGCTCTTTCCTGCGCCGCTTTTTGCTAAGATTGCCACATGCTTTGTGAGGAGTTTTTTTAAGTCCAAATTAATGTCTATATCCCTTCCCTCTAATTTGCCAACATAAGCACCTTGAGCGTCAAGCTTGATTATGCCTCTAATAAAATCATCATCTGCTTTCAACACTTCTGTGTTCTGATCAAACGGGATTCTAATAGGTCTTATTCTGCCTCTGTCATCTTTGTAGCCGATGACAATGCACTTTGCAATGTCCTTATCAGTCCTTTCTATCTCTAAAACCTGACATAAAACATAATCATACACCTTATGCGGTACTTGAATGAATTCAAACTTCTTAGTCTCTTTTTCTACGAGAAAATTGAAATGCGTAGTAGTTATTTTCCCAAAGATTTTGCCCAGAATCATAGGTTAGTAGAATGGGAAGGTGTTTAAATAGATTTCACCTAAAAATGCTGCTGCAATGAGTAAAACTTATATATAAGGTATAGCTAACCCCATAGAAATATTCGAAAGGTGAGAAAATGACATATGGCCCGATAGGTATTCAAACCACAGGACACGAAAGATATGACAGACCGAGAGACCATGCATTAGAACAGTATGCCAGAAGCGAGGGACTTCACGTGGAGCAATTATACCACGATGCACGAGTCCAACAACCCAGTAGAAATCTTGGAGAGCTTATTAACACTTTTAATACCTATATATCTAACCTAGGTATTGGCACTAGAAGATTGCCTACAAGAATTGACAGGGCATTATATAGTATTAACCCATTTGTTAGAGGAGAAGAAGATATTGGACAGGAAGGACAACTTGTTCCAGTCGGTGTTAGTGCATCTCCTGCAATACACGGGCCCAGAGACGTATATGATTTGAATATTTATAATGCATCTGGAAGGACAGGAACAAGAGGTAGAGAGCCTAGATTAAGAGGACCGAAACAACCTGGAGGAAGGTCAGACAGAGGTAAACAGAGCAGAAATGGGAACAAAGGTCCTCGCAAAAAAAGGAGACCTCATGAGCAATAGAGTTAACAATTGACTTTTTTCTTTCTTATTAATATTTAGTAAGTTTTTATTAAAATAGATAATAATAGACATCCCGGAAGCATAATTTATATATAAGATATGAAAAACATCCTGCATGAGCACAGATTACCAGAGAGAGAGAGAGAGAGCGCTGTTTATCACAAATACTGGGAATGGATTTGCGTTAACAGAACGGACTCCAAGACTAAGGGTATTATATAAGACAAGGCCAGAAGGGACTGAAGAGGTAAGTCAACATATTCTAAGAAGTCTACGAAGAGCATAATAATAGAAAAATAATTGTCCTTTCCAAAACAATTATAAACTCTTTTTTATTTAATTAATAAAAAAGGTGATTCTAATGGCAGAACAAGAAGTCAGCAAAGATGAGCAAGTAGGCTTTCATAAGGGTTCTTTATCAACATTGGCCAAGGAAAGGCAAGAGCTTTTAAAAATGGTCAATATAGTAGAGCAGTTGATGCAGATGCACGTAAAAGCATTACAGGAACTAGGAGTTGATTTGCAGAAGATGGCGGAAGAGGCAGAGAAGCAGCAGGGAGAGAAAAAGCCTATAGAAGATATAATTAAGAAAGAGAAAAAGAAAGAATAAATGTTTACTTTTTCTATTTATGGCCACAAAAATATTCTGGGAACTCATCAAAAAACTATAGAATTTACTAAGGATTCTGAAGTAAGCAGGAAAGGCGACTGCATTGTGGGAGTTAGAGCTGAGTATAGCCTTACGGAATTAAAGGATTATTTAAGAAATTGTAATGAGATTAGTGTCATAATAGAAGCTGATAATTTAAAAGAAGAGATTATCTGCTATTATAATAAAGTATTTAATGATTTGCATGAAATTGTTGTTAGAAAGAGTGACTTTATCTCGAGGAGGACTCTCGGAACAAATGCTAACAAGGCTGCTATAGATATTAGCAGGAGGCTTATAGACTACCTAAAAAATCCGAAAAATAAGGCCAAGGTCACGATAAGATGAGGAAAATACTTCAGAAAAGCGAAAAAAAAGAATTAAATGAAAGGATACTTGGAGAGTATAGACTCGAGTTCATAGACAAGAAAGACAAGGTGGAGCTCATTGATGATGTTTATTTTAAAAATGATGAGCCTGTTTTTTTTATTCAGAATAACAAATTAATACCAACTCTAAAATTGATTTTGAAAAACAATTTTTTAAAGAATATCACAGTAGACATGGGTGCAGTGAAGTTTGTTGTGAACGGCGCAGATATTATGAGACCAGGTATTGTTCAGATGGATGAAGATATTGAAGAAGGCGAAGTTATCTGCGTGATAGACACCACTCATTCAAAACCATTGGCAATAGGAATTGCCTTGTTTTCTGGCAGAGATATGCAGAAGATGAGTTCTGGAAAAGCTGTGAAGAATATGCATTGGGTGGGAGATAAAATCTGGATTTCCCATTGAAAAGTAACTACAACCAAGATAATTTTTTATATTAATTCTCTTTCAAACACCTAAAAATGGAAGCGAGGGAAGATTTTTTTTCATGGCCAGACCTATATTCCTGTTTTGATGAATTTCCTGTTTACGAAAGCATAATAGGGGAATGCCGGGACTTGGAAAGGCATTTGAATGATCTTGTTAAACAATACTGGGAAGATAAATCCAAAAAATCTCAGGTTCTTAATGATTTAGTTGAGATATATTTTAGGCATTTTGAGCATCTCAGGACAGAGCCAAATTATCTCACTCGAGAGAATTTATCAAAGCTTCTGAGAGCAGTAATAGAAGAATACGGCACATCTTCTCGAGACGTCTCTTTGCCAGAATCAGGAGAGCATGACGGTAATCTGAGAATTTATTCTGTCGTGCATCCATTAGTAGTTGCTTTCTATAGTAGCGGGTCGTGGGTAGCACAGTCCTCAAAATGTTTGGAAAATGCTTTAGTCGCAGGATTATTGCATGATATTCCAGAAGACAGACTCAAGAGACACAGGGAATCTCATAGATTTTCATTTCAATCGCTTGAATGGATTGTAGAAGATGTTCTGGACATAGTTGAGGACAATATGGGCGAGGAAATGGGTGAGAGCAGAAGAGCAACAATTGCATCACTAAAAGAATCACTGATAGATTTGTCCCGAGTTTCAAAGGAAGAATATGACCACCACATAACAAGACTTTTTTTTGATAAAAGGTTGTCTTTTTTTTGGATTGATGAGCTGGAGTTTGGACCGATAAGTGTGCCATCTCCTTTGAGGATATTAAGGATACCAAAAAGAAGAGCTTGGCTTTTCGGCGAAAGAGCAGTAGATGAACTGGAGAGTTCTGGATTTGGCAGATTGCTTTCTCCATTCATTCGGTATTCTCTTAATCCAGAGAGCGTACTTATCCCAAATCTAATGGTCAAGTTAGGTGACCGGTTGCATAATGTGCTTTCAATGGGCGTTTTAGACTCAAATGAATTAAATGGGGCTGCAAACAATACCAGAGGCTTTGGCTATGGGAAGAGAATGGAGGTTATACTAAAAAACATGTACTTAATTGATGCCACTGCTAATTTTTTCAATTATTTAATGCTGCAAAATGAGGGCTTGCTTCCTATCAGATATGGCGGACCATTTAAATTATTTTGTCACTTGCATCATGCCACTCTGGGAGCAATAACAGAGATGATAGACTCTGTATGTGCTAGTTATTCAGAAGAAAGTGAAGAAAGAAGAGAATTTGAGCTGATTGACACAGCTCTAACAGAATATAAACAGGCAGGAGGATTGGCCAAGGCAACCCGTGGTAAAAGAGAGTTTGATTGGTATTTAAGGAATTGGACATCAAGAGCAGGAGTTGTGGAAAGGAGAAGAGGGCCCGGCCCTGTTGATCCTGAAATCTTTGACGGCACAATAGAAGCAATAAGAGCCAAGGTAGATAAACTGTTCAGAGGAGAGCTGTATGGTGGGTTGAATGAACCAGATAAGCTATACAAACTATATACGCATTTAATTGCCATGAGGGAGTGCCTAATAGGTTATTTTGGCGATTATACGGAATCACCATTAGTTGCTGAAAAAAGATTAATAAAATTCAGGCACATAGAGGGGTTTGCAGACCTCCCCGCACCACACCTAATTAGAGAAACATTGGAACCAAGGTATGGAATAGTACGGACTTTTAGGAGAGAGGGCCTACTTGCTGCATTAAGATATGCAATGCCAAAAAGGCGTGCAGCCTAAACCAAATAGTTTAATCGTTAATAAACTTAACATTTAAATATAATGAAAACCTACCATACAAAATGCAAGAAAGGCACATTACTTTGTTACTGCATTACCTTATTTAGATTCAACACTATTTTCTCGCCTTCTGTTTACGTGCATCATATGAAGGCAGAGAGAGCTATGTGAAGAAAATGGAAAAGGAGAGATGTTTTTGGGAGAGAGCAACTAATTTGGAAGAAAGATTAGTATCAATTAGAGAGGAAAGTGATATGGCTGCCATGCAATTATGTGATGGAAAACCTACACTGGAAGAGATTCAAGTAGTTAAAGGATTACAAATGGAACAGATATTAGATTCTGAAATTCTAGATTTTTATGAGAAATTATACTTTATTCAAAATATTTGTTCCGAGGAAAATTGGGAAGTGCAGGTTAAATCATTATTGGATAGATTGTCTCCAGGCGAATTAATTTTTGAATTAATGAAATTAGATGTTGTTCGTGTCGGAAGAGAAATGCATAGAGACTTAGATTTTAGTATAGCATTCAATGACCCTAGGTTTAAACTATATGAGGTCTACCTCTTAGGAGACCTATCTAATTCAGTTTTTTGGCAGAAGGTTAATCACCTTGCTGAAGAAACAATGATGCAACGATATCAGGAAGGCCTAGCTCAATTCAATTTTCTTCTACGCAATCTTCACCAAAGAACAGTCCCTATCCTGGTTGGAAAACCGCTTGTTGCAGCTGTTACAAGAGACGAATTGGACTATGTTGCTGCAGTAACTGATCTGATGCATTCCAATCGAACAAAATCCGGCTTTGATCGGTTTGATAAAAGATTAAAAGAGCAACTACATGAAGCACGAAGCGCCATTATTGCCGAATCCCAAAGCAAAAGCAAAACAAGAATTCCGCAATATCTCATGAAACTTAGAGAAAGAACTGTTACTGCACTTGTATTAGATTTTCCGGGCAACACCGGAAAAGGGGAGATGGAAAGAGAAAGACCAATTTATGTTGCAGCAAGGGCAAAGACTTTACGCAGCGCCAGAGCCAAATGGGCTATTGCAGCATTAACCTTTCTTGGTTTTTATTCTCCTGGAAGATATGATGTCTTATTAAGACAAATGCCTTATGTTGCTAAGACAATTCTTGAGGAATCATTAAAAAAGACAACTAGTGTTAGATTCCAACATGAACAAGCCTTACTAAGATTTAAAGGAGAATATGAGAAGTATAAAGGACTTGGAACATGGGATGCATTAAGAAAAGAAGGCTCTGATTTAAGCATAGCACATTTGACAGCCTTATGGAATATATTACCACAAAGCCTACGTTCAAGGATAATAGAGAGGATCAATCGAAGCTCAGAATTGCTTCCAAAAGAAGTATTAGAATCTGTTGGAAAATGGAACATAAAACAGGACCTTATTAATGTCGTCAATGATTGGTTCGGTATTACATTCATATATAACCAGAGAGGACAACAATTGGTCCACGCTTCTGACAAATTAATTGCATCATTTCTCGATAACCCGATAATTGCCTTTAATAGAGGTATCGAAGCAGAATTAATCGAGAAAGCAACAGGATATTCTGCAACTCATTTCCAATTACAAGTAAGAGGGAGTCCAAGAACATCATTTGGTGTAGATGCACATGTGATGGATTCTGAAAAATTTGCTGGACAATTCTGCTTTGGAAGTTATGCTCATTATTTATATCACACTCAAAGAAGAGCGAGGATTTTAGAATGGGTTGGTGAGGAAGATTATCTAAATCAGTTTGAGGAAAGGTTAGGTTTACAAACAGCTGAAAAAGGTTTGATAGTATGTTTAAAAAGGATTTTTCCTGAATACCAGGAGATGATTAGAAGATTATATCATAAAGGAGAAAGAGGATATGGTGGGAGACCACGAACAGAAGATGAAGATGATGCAAGTGTTTTAGAACGGATATTTGGAGGCAAGCACCCACCTGACTGGTTCCCCCCGTCAAAATTTAGGAGAGGTGAAATAATCGAGTCCTTGAGTCCCGGATCACCATCAAGATATTTTTTTATTGGCTACACTCCAACAGCAGACGGAGCAGGAGCTATGTATGGATTAACACCACTCCAGTTTAATACAGATGGTTCAATAAAACAGGAGATTATTTACGTAGATCCTGCCAAAGTTGAAGACCCCGCAAGATATAGAAGAGTAAGAAATACAAGTATTAATGGAGCCAATTTTTACGAACTGCCACCCGCATCAGTGGGCAACCGTTGTCCAGAACTGTTACGGTATTGTGATAAAACAAAGACTTGATAGGTCTTCACCCCCCAATCCTAAATTCTCCTCTCTTTTGGCACATAATTCAGCAATTTCCCTCTTACTAGTTTGCCGCATCCCAATATGTCTTCTTCATATTTAATTATTGCAAAACCTTCAAGCTCAGAGTCTATTTCAAAGTCTTGGCCAGACATCCACTGTTTCGCCTGTTTCTTATTTAAATTAAGGATATTTTTATCAGCTGTTTCTGCAACAAACTGGGCCCCTTCTACACTTAGTCTTAGCTCTCTGTTTTTTATCTCTCCAAAATAAAGACCTAGGCTGTTTATTCTCAGTTTTCTGAAATCCAATCTATCAACATCCCTATTAATAATAAAGAGTTTGTTTTTTGGATTTGCAAAGACAACATAATCTGTCAAATCAAAATCAGAGCCCCATTGTTTTTTAATTAAACCATTTATTTGTTTAATTCTTTTCTTATCCAGGATTGTCAGTCTACTCATTTTAAACAAAGATTTAAAAATATATATAACTATATGAAAGCTATGAGAAAGATACTTTCTATTTTAATGTTTCTCATATGCTCTAGCACTATTTTTGCTTCAAATATAGAGCAAGCCACTATTAAGATAAGTGTTATTAATGAAGTTCCGCAGATTATTGATGTTTCCTTATCACCTTCAGAAGCCTATACAGATTCTATTTTAAACTGTAGTGTAAAAATCAAGGATGAGTTTCCTCAGGATGCGGTAGTTCATTTTAGATGGTATAAAAATAATATATTACTGTCTCAATCTGACAACTCCCTTAGAGGTTTTAGTGAAGGAGATAATATTAAATGTGTTGCCGTACCTGAAGACAGCGCACATCAGTTCGGAGAACCTCAAGAGGCAATTGTTGTGATTCAAAAAACTCCAATGAAAGCACAATTGTTTATGCCAGTAATAAGTCTCCTTGGAAGTGAGACAAGTACTGAAAAAATCATGAGTCAGAATCCAATGCAGTTAGTAACAGGAATGGTTGTCGGTGCAAATACGGGCAGCCAGAGTCTTGTTCTCATGCTATTGATTTTTATTTTAATAATTGTAAATATTAATTTACTGGCCAGATTATGGCCTAAGAAAGAAAGAATTGTGTAACTATTTAAATCCCCCAAACAGGATTTATGGTACGCATTATTTCTGCTATTTCTTTAAGGACTTCTATCTCGCCTTGCGTCAAATATTTGGTTAGTTTTTTTATTCTCCTAAAATGCTCCTCTGGGATTATACTATACAAAATATCCCCTTCATCAACTTGTCTCCCTACACAGCATCCTTCCAGCGCAATTGCAACCTGCTTTCCCTTTGTAACACTCTGCAGGTTCTCTTTTTCTTCTTGTATACTTTTTACTGTAGCTATTGTTCTTCCTTCTTTCATCACATGTGTCCCAACTTTTATCTTGCCTTCAATAATATCCATCCCCACAATGGCAGGATTGCTCTGCCTGAAAACATAATTTGGTATTATCTGCATTTTGCAGGGCCTAATCAATTTGTCCAATTGTCTAGCCTCAATTAGTTTCTGCTGCTGCTCTTTCCATTGCTCATATTCCTCAATTATCTTGTATATAATATCATGTGTTATTATCTTAACTCTTTCTGAGCTTGACACATCCTGCTCTCTCTCAACATTAAAGCCTAGAATAACCGCCTGGATGGGATCCTTCTCATAATTTGCCTCAGCATCTGAGATGTCCTTTTTTGTGATTCTGCCTATTGTAGCTCTTCTAACTTTTATGTCTTTTTCTTTCAAGAGGAAGGTTAACGCTTCTAGACTGCCAAGAGTGTCTGCTTTAATAATAATACCTGTTTTTTCTGTCTTGATTATTACCTCTTCAACCTCTTTTTGGATCTTTGTTTCTATTTCCTCCTGATTATTAGAATTGAAGCTTTGAAGTGGCATGCCCGGAATCACATCATCAATGTCTGAGGCAGATATTTTTACACCTGTAGCAGCAGTAGCTTTCCCAACAGGGTTGAATTTTGATTTTTTATCACGGATTTCTGCCAAGGGTACTGGCTCGAACATCGCCCTTACCTTTGTGACAACTGGTTTTTCTATACCTCCTATAATAATATTATCACCTGTCTGAAGCATGCCGTCATAAATAATCACATCAAGTGTTGTTCCCAGACCAATGGTCTCTTTGACTTCAAGCACAGTGCCTTTAGCTTCTCCTAGAGTTTGTATCTTGAGGTTATGTTCAAGATACTTCTGGGCCAGGCCTGAAAGCACCATTAAGAGCTCTGGAATCCCGTCGCCTGTTCTTGCTGATGTCGGCACAATTGCAATTTGCTTAGTATACTCCTCAATCCTGTCAAATCGCTCGCTCTGCATACCGTATTCTGAAAGCTTTCCCATGATAACATAGAGCTTATTATTGATCTCTTCCTGTGTATATGGGTCCTGCTTTGAGATATTTTTCAGCAGTCTCTTGTCTTCTAACCTGTACCCAGGTACAAGGTCAATTTTGTTAGCTGCCAAAACAAAAGGGGTTTTATATTTTTTTAGGATCTCAACTGCCTCTATTGTCTGCGGCTTGAATCCTTCATTGATATCAACGACCAGAATAGCAATATCTGCAATATTTCCGCCTCTTTTTCTCAAATTAGAAAATGCTGCATGACCCGGTGTATCAATGAATAGCAGTCCTGGAATAGTGAATTTCATCTTATCAGAAATCAAACCTGAGCATATCTCTCTTATTGTCCTAATTGGGATTATGGATGCTCCAATTGCCTGGGTGATGCCCCCTGCCTCTCCCTGTTGAATAGCCGTACCCCTAATCTTGTCCAATATTTTGGTTTTTCCATGATCAACATGACCAATTACGACCACTATGGGCTGTCTTAATTCCATAAGTCTTGGAAATAGAAAACTGTTTTTAAAAGTTATCCTTCATTTTTTCATAAACATAATCTGCTATCTGCTTCAGATTTATCACATCTTCCTCATTGTACTCCACCAGTAGTTTTAGATAATGCTCCTCTCCAGAGCCTTTAAACATCCTCCATAAAAGGTAAGGGTCTCCACCATAAAGCCTCTCCACTATCGGATTCTGTCTTTTTATCCCTAATGATCTTTCTACTTCTTTCAAACCGCCTGTCAAACCAAGCTTTATGCAGGCGTGCTTCAAGTCAAAATGGGGTATATTTGGCAACAGAGCCTGATATCTTTTCCTAATAAACGGAATGTCAAAAGAGCTTCCATTAAAAGTAACAATAAGCCTATAATTCTTTAATTCCTTTTTCAATTTATTAAGGTCAAGATTAATGTCCCTAACCATTATTTTTGTTTCCATCCCATCATATAAACCAAACACAGTAATGAAAGAACTCATGCTAACACCAGATGTTTCTATATCAAGAAAGACAGATTGGTCTTCGAAAAAATCATATAAACGCCATACCTCTGCCGTCGGCAGTATCTTAGTGAAATAAGAGGAATTACCATTAAACAATTCAGTTCTTGCTTCTTTGATTTTTCTATTATAATACGATTTGGCTTTGTTAGAAATGCCTTTGATTTTTTCTTGTTCAAGAAAGTCCTGCCAGTCGTTTATTCCTTGCTTCCTTATGTTAGCCTCTTGCTTGGGCCCAATTCTATCAAGAAAGATAAAACTTCTTCTAATCATTATTATTCAAATAAAAAGTTTATTTAAAAATCATATGCAAGAATGTCTAGTGCGGCACACAGACAAACATTGAATGGATGTATATCCCAGACCTAAAAATCATAGATTTATTAATTTTAAATTCTTTTTTAATCAAACGTTCCTGCTCTTTAAAGGGCCTAATATATTTTCCTTGATCCATGCTATACATTAATCTTGCCAACAGATTGTATTTTGGAGTAATGAGGTCTACAATTATGATTTTTTCCTTTGTTACTCGCTTTGCCTCTTTAAATACTTTAATTATATTGCTCTCATCTGCATGATGAAGAAAACTAAGCATTAATGCAATATCAAATTGTCTATTTTTAAATCCGGTGTTAGATGCATCTTGGACTATGAATTTTTTATTTTTATCATTATAAGTTTTAATTGCATATTCTATGTGGTTTTTGTCCAGGTCTATTCCAGTATATTTCCCTTTGACAAGTGTTGAAAATTGTCCAGTGCCACACGCTATATCTACAATATTTTTGTCTTCTGTATTTCCGAGTTCTCTTTTAATATTTTTCTTTACTGTTATGAACCAACCCTCAGGTATATTCCGAAGCACATTGCTAAATATCGGATTTGTGCAAAGTCTGTGGATAATGTTCATTTTTCCGGAACGACTGCCCATGCAATCAAATACATTATAACGCCTGGTGCTAAACCTGTCAGTAATACAACCAGAACCCATAGTAATCTGACTAGAACAGGATCAAGGTTAAAATAGCCAGCGAGTCCTGAGCACACTCCAGCAATTACTCTATTTTTTTTGTTCCTGTAGAATCTTCTCGCATTTGTCATTTTCTTACCCCCCATGTTTATTTGGAAACTTGCAGTATTTAATAATTTTGCACTTATGGCATAATGGTCTTCTTGGTTTACAAACATTTTGTCCATGCTTAACAAATAATTCATTTATCATAATCCAATATTTCTTAGGGATAATCTTCATCAATTCAAATTCAGTTGCTTCCGGGTTTTTTGTTCTTACTAAACCAATCCTGTTGCTTAATCTATGAACATGTGTATCAACCGGAATTCCTGGTTTATTAAATGCCTGTGTAATAACTATATTGGCAGTCTTCCTGCCCACACCACTAAATTTCAATAATTCTTCTATTGTATCCGGCACTTTAGAATTATATTCTTCAACTAATATCCTCGAGATTTCCTTAATTGTTTTTGTCTTATTATTGTAGAAACCTGCAGGATAAATCGCTTTTTTTATCTGCTCGTCTGATAAGCTCAGCATTTCTTTAGGTGTTTCAGCTAAACTAAATAGTCTTCTTGATGCTTTGTATGTTACCTCATCTTTAGTTCTTAAACTTAATATACAGGATATAAAGATGTAGAATGGATCTCTTTTAACTGTGGTTGGGAAATGCCTCCCAGGATATTCTTTTTTCAGCGTCTCAATTATGTTATTAATGTGCATTAGAGCAATTAAAAATGAGAGGACTTAAAAAATTATTTGCGCTTCTTAATCAATTCAAATGCAGTGTTGATTTTATAAGGAACTTCATCCAACATAAAATGAATCAATATTTCTTCTATTCTGCAGATTGTTGTAGAGAAAGCCAAGAAATCAAGGACATGCCCTGCTAATTTCATTTTATTAAAGAGCAGCACAACTGTTGCACCGAGATGCAAAACCACGTGGTTAATTTTGCTTAGGGAAAGACTCATTGGAATTTTTTGGGTATGTCCCCTATAGGTGAAAAGAATAACTCTTGTCAGAAGGTAAATTATAAAAATATAAATGAGCGTTATCTTATTAGTAAGGATAATTTCAGGTCGAATGAGCAAGATACTAAAAAACAGGCACAGATTCATTATCTCATCAGCAATTGCATCAAGTCTTGCCCCTTCTTTGCTTTCAACTATAATCAATCGTGCCATTTTACCATCAAAATAATCTGAGAGAACTGCACAAACATAGAACACTAAGAAAAGGCTTAGATGCTCAAGATATGCTGGAATAATCATTAACAAAGACAAGACTATTCTTGCATAAGTAATGTAAAATGGGAATTTTTTATTCATCTAAAACCACCATGTTCATATTCTACTAATTCTTTATTTATGTCTCGGTTAAAAAATCTTACTATTTCTGGGTAGATAGCTTTCCACAGCCTTGAAACAAAACCTATTTTCTCAATTCTTCTGGGAGAGGTACAGATATAAAGATTGTGAATCACCCTAAACCTGCCGTATTTTTTAGCCCTGAGTGCATAATCATTTTCTCCTCCGTGTGTAATATTAAGTCTAAACCCGTTAACACAATAAAATATTTCCTTTTTTGAAAAGAAACACTGGCCGTGAACATGAGTATAGTGTTTCTGGAAAAGAAATACCCCTAAATTCTTAAGCAGATAAAAAAGACGTATAGAGAATTTATTTGAGCAAGGTCTAACAAAGCATGTTGCTAAATCAAGATTCTGCTTCTTAATACACAAGAAAAATTCTTGAAGAAAATTTTCTGGCAGGATGTCATCTGCTTCCAAGAATAAAATATCATATTTTGCCTTTCTTGCCCCGGCATCTCTGCCTTTATTTGGGCTTCCGGTACGCAGAATAACACTACAACCATAGTTACGAGCAATTTCTCTTGTTTTGTCTTTTGAATATCTATCAGACACTATTATCTCATAGTTTTTGAAAGACTGTTTTTTTATAGATTCAAGCAGCAAGGGCAAATATCTTTCTTCATTAAAAGTTGGAATCACAATACTTATCATAGTTGCTCCTTTTTAATACCAAGGCAATAACCAATATATGAGAAGCTGATGTTAAGCAAAGGTGCGGTTAGTAATAAAAACAAGATATCTAGCAAATAATACCTTACTTTAATCCATGTAAAAATGATAACGCCTATTACATAATCTATCTGATCAAATGGGAACCATGGGGCCCCTGGCTTTATATTTAGTCTTCTTTTAACAAAGCTTTTTAAAGAATCTCCAAAGAGGGCACCAAATCCCATTAGAAAACCAAATAACATAATATTAAGTTTAGAGTAATCAAGTACGCTAGCCATTTTAAAAAAGGATATTGAAAAGAGAGCTCCTTGGCAGTAAACAACAGCTATTGCTGTTAATATACCAAAAACAAAGCCCCTGATTGTCTTATTTTTACCTAAAAGTCTATTGCCGTTTAATTCAATATTAAAATCAGCAGGACAGTCTAATATATTCAACTTTCCGACGAGCATAGGCGCCATATTTGCACAATAAGCTGGCAGCATCAACCACAGCAATTTAAATATTCTCATCAAGTTAAGTTCACAAATAAAATTCAATAATTATTAATTTTACTATTTGATCTGTCTTCTCCAGCTGTCAAAATAGCCTGCTCTTCTTACACAGCCGATTGTACATTGTGCGGAGCAGGGTTTAGGGGCATAAAATTGTGTTCTAAGATCTTTGATAGTGTAATCAATAAGTGGTTTTTTTAATTTGTTTCTCTTCTGCGAGCACCATTCAACATTGCCGAATTCATCAATATAGAGGTATCTGCTGCCTGCTCTGCATTTGAACCTAGCTTTCCCATTTTTAACCAGCTTTTTCTCAAAACACACAATGTCCCACCAGGGCTTATTTCTTGGCAAGGCAAAAACCTTTGTGCAATCTTCTCTCTCATAAGCATCAAGACACATCTGGCCTTCACCATCATGTTTTATTCCGTAGGTCTGGAATAATCCATTGTTAAAACAATACTCAGTTAATCTAATGCTCTGCCCAATATTGCCTGCCCCCAGCACTGTGTTAACAACAACCTTAAATCGCGCGAAGTGTTTTAAAAGCAGTAATTTTGTTTCCAATTGTTCTAACGATTTTCTTGATTGTTTATTCTCGCTTACAAAATCTATACTTATTTGAAGCATGTTTAAACCAAGACCATTAAATTCTAATATTTTTTTTTTAGTTAAAAGGAAACCATTGGTTATTATACCCACAACAGAGATATTTTTTTTTGCTATCTTAATAATCCTCATAATATGCTCATGTAGTAAAGGTTCTCCTCCTGTCAAAGTAAGAGACCAAGTACCAAGTTTTTTTAGAACAGAAATTTGTTTTGCAATCTGAGACATTTTTACTGGCTTTGTGTTCTTGTCAAACTCATTACAGTATTCACATGCTAAATTACATTGCCGAGTAATAACCATCTGTACATTAAAGGGAGCAAATAATATCCTTTCAATAAAATTCATATTTGTTTCAAATAATTTTTAATATATAAACTAATTGAAATAGAGAAAATTTAAAAGCAGTTAGATATTTGAGTTCAGTATGAATACTCCACTTCATTTTTTGATAAATTATCTGGTGATTCAGCTGTTTTTAAAAAATGCGAATGAATATTTGTTGCCAATTGCATTTTTTTCAATGATCCTTGATTTAGACCATATCAAATATTGGTGGGTAAACAGAAAAAAGGTTAAACAGATATTATTTTCAGAAGGAGTTGATTTTAAGAGCAGAAGCGCTGCCCACGAGTTAATTGGTTTTGGATTAATTGTCTTAATTGGGGTGTTTGGTTTTCTTTATGCAAACGACAAATTGCTTGTAGTAATAATTGTCTCCTGCCTTTGCCTGCATATATTACTTGACTTTTTAACTGGCTCTGCGAGACCATTTTACCCGTTCTCAGGAAAGGTTGTGAAATCTCCTTTCTATATAGAAAAATGGAGAAATAGAGTTATCTTTGAGGCAGTATTAACCATTTTCATGGGTTTTATATTTTATTCAAAGTGGTAAGATAAGAAAACAAACTAGAGTTTTGTATAAAAAAATTTAAATAACCTGTTGCTAAAAAATATATTTTAGATTAAAAATGAGGTGGTCAAAATCCAGCAGGCAACTGATGAACTTAGGCAAATAGATGATGTGTTGTTTGATGAATTTCGCGAAGTGAGTCAATTTGAGGCAGAATTATTTACTCTGGAATACGAACTTGATGAGGAACAAAGACTTGTTGCGAAACTACATAATTCATGTCGTACAACAATTATTACAATAAAGCATTTGCATTCGTTTCTGAGAAAGATGCACAAATCCAGGGAGGACAAATCCGTACCTGTCTTAAAGGATATGATAAAGAGACAGTTAGCTAACCTAGACAAAGATATAGATGAGATTATGTCCAAGATGGACCAACTTTTCAATGACGAGAAGGCTGGAGAGAAGATGGTTGAGTATTGTAAGAGGGTTGAGACAATACTTCGAAACAAGATTAAGACATTAAAGGAGAGATTTGAGGCTATTGAAAAAAGCTAAAAATACGGCAGCCGGGACTTTCAAAGCCATGAGTTTGCGCAAAGACTATTTGAACCCGGATAACGACCTTTCTTCAGGTATATGGGAGGGTCATATCATGCCATTAGATCACTGCCGTGCAATTCTTGCTAAGAAAAATTGTTCTAAGTATTTAATGCTTGCTCTTCCAGTTCCAGGGCAGTCCAAAATAAGATAGTACAATAAGACCAATTGCTGTTCTAAGGATGTCTTTTATTCTAATAAGCAGACTAATTGCCAGGCCGACTTGGCTTGGCAGCTTAAGCAAAGATAGTGTAGACACCTGACCAAACTCAAGGACACCAAGTGCTAGGGGAACTGGCATTACATATGAAATAGCTACTGAGCTTAGAATAAGGAAAAGCCGGTGCAATGGAGTATTGTAACCCAACATAAGCAAGGCAGATTTATATTCTACATACATAAGTGACCATAATATCAGCTGAATAAGGACAATTTTAATAAAAACTCTCTTGTGATTCTTAAAAAAATCAATCATGTCTTTTTCTATCACTCTAAGGTCCTTTTCAAATTTGGAGGTAAATTTTATTTTATTTAGCCTTAATGATCTGAAAAGACTTGTGAAAAATGGAAGACCTCTTAGCAACCTGTAATAGAAGCAGAAAATTAATAGCAGAGGTATTAACCCAATTAAGATACACAGAATTCGCAAAAGAGGGTCAAATTCAAGGTTGATGAGCAAAAGTAAGACACCGATAGAGCCGAAGAAAGTATCAGTAACAAGTATTAGAGATTTGTCAATAAGTATTGAAGACAGTGCAGTTTTAAAACTCATATGATGCCTTTTTAATAAAAGAGCTCTTACAGGCTCGCCGCCAAGATGCGCCTGGGGGGTTATATACCCAACTGCATATCCGGCCTCCTTGTACATTAAGAGGTTGGCAAATGGAACAAACCGGTTCTGCTCTTTTAGTATAACATCCCATCTCACCACCAAGAAGATTTCAATTAGAATAATTGCAGCCAGATATACTGCAAGAACTTGCCAGGTAATGTTCTTAAAAATCGCTAAGACTTCCTTAATATTTATCTTAGTATATAAGAAAAGGAGCACCAAAACACCAATTAATGTTGATACAATGATTGATACGCTATTTTTCTTCATAATTAGGGTATAAAGAATGATAAGTTATATAAAAATCTTGATAGATTCACAGAGAATATATAAACAAGGTGACTAGATAAAAAAACACGCGCCTGATGAGACAATCACTACACGCTCCTACTCCATTGGTAAGCCGTTATAGATTCGAACTCACGACCTAATGCTCTCTTCTTTTCATTAGGAGGCATTCGCTCTTTTTGGCAGATGTATCCAAACTGAGCTACAGGCGCATGCAGAAATAGAAAAAATCTTATCTTAAAAACATTTCTTAAAAAATATGGAAAAAGTGAGTATTGGTATCTCAACAACATCAATGGGCAATGGCCACCTGATGAAAGCTTTTGCTGTTGCTGGTGCATTAGAAGAGATTAAAGAGAGGATATCAGATTTGATTGACATAGAATACAAAGTCCTTGACGAGAAGGATTATTTTCATCCTTTTATGAGGTACAATAAGAGGTTTGTTGAGACAGTAAACAATCTAATCTCTAATTATGTCCCTTCAATATACAAGAGGATGACATTAAAATCAAATATCAATTTAATTAGGTTCTCTGAAGATTTGTTTAGAAAAATAAATTTTATGTCAAGACCTCTAAAGCTATATGATATCATAATCTCAACATATCCTCCTCTTGAGAGAATAGCCAAAATAGATAAGAATACGAAAATAATAAGACTGCTGCCTGATATTTTTGGTCACAGTTTTTACTTTATAGATACGTCTTCTAAATCCATTTATGTTGTTCCTGACAGTGGTTTGAGGTCACGGATTTTATCAGGTGGAGAGCCATATCTTGATAAATCGTTGATCCCCCGTAAAGAAGATATTTTTACTGCCGGCATCTTTGCCAGTAGGGAAAATTATCATAGCATTATAAATAATAAACTCAAAGAAATGTTAAAAAAGAAAAAGCTAAACATCATGCTGCAATTGGGTGGTGCAGGCGCACAGCAGGATATATATATATCCACACTTGCAAAGATCAATCTAGAAAAGATTTCTCCATTATATGTTGCACATTCTAATAGAAAATTTTTCAACAGGCTTCTCAAAGAGGGCTACAGACTTGGATTAATGAGTAAAAAAGAGATAAGTCCAGCTATTAAGGAGCAGAAAGGGCTCTATAAATTTAATTCTGGAATAAGCATATTATATCATAAGAACAGGAAACTGGCAGTACAGCTTCTGGAAAGGGAAAAATCAAACAATATCCTTAATGTTGTTAAGCCCGGAGACGTTACAAGCGGTTCAATTCCGCATTTGCTTCTCCCACCTATCGGAACTCAAGAAATTGAAAATGGGAATTGGGCTGTAGAAAAGGGTTTTGCCAAGTGGATTACAAATAAAAAATTGAGTGAAAAAGAATTGGGAGAACTGGCTGCAGAAACAATAAACAGAATTACCACAAGTGAGATTGAAGAGATGCATCTCAACTTAAAGAAGCTGGACCATAGTGGTGCTTATAAGACTGCAGCCAGGGCAATAGTAATGACAACCCCTAATAGGAATGTAAAGAATAGACTCTCAAGCTTTCTAAGCCTCAGCTAACTCTCTTCATCCCATAAAGGGACTACTCCATGGGTTCTTCATTGGCTATTTAGGCTTTTTCATTATGTAATATTGACTTATTTTTATCTTTTTCTAACTAAAAAGCTTTAAATAGTAGTTAGTCTATGATAAATATAAAAAAATGGTGGCTTTTGTTCCTGTTGCTGTTGGCTCTGTTCTCGGGATTGCGCTTGGCAGATACAGCTATACTAAAATCTTTAATAAAAAAGAGATAGATGTTCATCTTGATTTAAGATTTAATAAAAGAACAGAATTTCTAAAAAATTTTTATGATGATGTACACTCTTTTGTTACAGATGTAGTTTGTTATACTGCAAACAGCGAACAGCAAGAATTGTTAGACAGAATGGAACACAACTATTTTAAGTTCATTGCATATTATCAGCCTCTTTTTAAGTTGTATTTTAATGACACTAATCTTAGAAGGTATAGTAAAAATATGGTTAAACAGATCAAAGGCATTCACAAGAGACTGCCTTCAGCAAGCCTAAAAGATATTAGACAGAGAATAGAGATTATCTCCCAAAACTATCAGCACCTCCATGACAAGATCATGGATACTGAAATGCTGCTATGGATATAAAATGTTTGACGCAATATACACAAGCTTCGGTGCATCGTTTTTTATTTCATTAGGTGCATTTCTCCTAAATTCCAAGATAAAATCGCTCAAATTTGATAGGGAGAAAGCGAACAAAGCAATTTTGAGACGTGTGGAGCTTTTAGAAGATATAATTAGAACAACAAATTATTTTAGTCTTGATGCTGTAAAAATCATAAATCAAAAAAGTGAGGTGCCTCATGAAACCAAGGAGAGGTTTGAGCAAAACTTTTCAAAATTAACCTACTTTTACAATACAGACTATGCTTCCCTCGGTCTTGATGGATTGGAACCGAAGATAAGGAAGATTCTTGATAATGCGATAGAAGCTCATAGCAAAATCATAAATATGTCAACAGAGCCTATTGATATAAATAAGATATTAAATGAGTGCTGGGCATTAACAGATAAGATTAAAAATGAGAACATTCTGTTTAAGAGGTGAAAAAATTGAGCCAGGATCTATTTTATGATGTTGAAGAAAAATATGCCTTTTGGCTATCCACCGGGAAAAAAATTAGGAACCTAAAAGAGCTGATGATCGAGCTCCAAATCAATGGCCAAAATTTTTTTAACAACCACGTAAATGATAGTAAAAATGACTTTGCCAACTGGGTAAGAGATATTTTTAAGGACCATGTCCTCGCCAACAAGTTATATAATACAAAAGACCTAAAGAATACAATTGATATCCTCTACGTATGGATTAATGTTCCTAAACCAAAAAGCTTGAATTTTGACAGAATCTCTGTCTTACTAAGAGATCCTCCTTTTTCAGCTGCATATTATTTCCGAATGCTGGGAACCAAACACATTATGCTTAACATCCCAACTGAGTCTCTATTGGTATATGAAAGCAGACCTAATTTGGAAAGTATTTCAAATTTTCTCAAGGAAAAATCTTTTGTTACAAGAGACATAGTGGAAAAGAGTGAGATAAGTGAAAATATTGTTTTTGAGCCTGCTTTAAATGCACAAGAAAATCTGGAGAAACAGGAAGCTTCAAAAGATGCTGAAAAGGCAGAACTAGTTGAGGATACTTCATTATTTCAGTATATTGAGCAGATGAATACTGTCAACAGCAGCTTAAATGACCTCCTTGAGAAGCAAAAAACAAATCCAATGCACTATTATGACCAACTGCTCTTGGAAGTACCAAAACCAAGTAAGAATATCTTCACGAATTTTTCTGAGTTCGTTATAGCACCAATAAAAGAGAAGTATAGCAATTTCAAACGAAAACAGATGAATAAAAAATTTGTAAAATAATTTTTATATTCTATGTAATTCTTTTCTTATATGTACAAAGTAAAACAGATTCCTGAGGATTTTATTGTTAATGAAATCTCAGCTACTAAGGTAAATAAGTCGGGCAGATACACTTATTTTAAGTTAGTGAAGAGAAATTATACAACTGAGCGTGCAATCCAGACAATTGCGACTGATTTTCAAATTCCCAGAAAATGCTTTGGCTATGCCGGGAATAAGGACAAGCATGCTATAACTTCTCAGTTGTGCTCTGTTCTCGGACAAATAAAAACTCGAACATTGAAGGATATAGTTATTGATGTTCTTGGTTATGGAAATGTGCCAATATCACTTGGTGATTTAGAGGGAAATCAGTTTAAAATTATTGTAAGAAATACTAAAAATAGCCCAACTCCAACTGATTTCATTGTCAATTATTTTGATGAGCAGAGATTTTCAAAAAATAATGTTCATATAGGAAGAGCAATAATTAGAAAAGAGTTTAAAAAGGCAGCAGAAGCCATCGATAACAATATTGTTAAAAAGCACCTTGAAGAATATCCAAATGATTTTATTGGCGCAATAAAAAAACTTCCACACAAGACACAGACAATTTATATTAATTCTTATCAAAGCTATTTATGGAACAAGGTGGTTGAATTATACATAAAAAGATATTTTAAAGATTATTTTACTGTAAAGTACTCGCTGGGTGAGTTTGTGTTTTTAAGATATAAAATAAAGAATTTTACAATACCTCTAGTTAGTTTTGATAGTGAATTTAGAAATCCCAAGGTGAGGGCCATTTACAACACACTATTAAAAGAAGAAAATATTGTTCTGAGGGATTTTATCATTAGGAAAATTAATTGGCTAACGCCGATGGGTTCTGAAAGGCCATTAATATCCGAGGTAAAAAACTTAAAGATATCTGATTTGCTAAAGGATGAGTTAAATGAAGGGATGAAGAAGGCAGTTGTTGAATTCTTTCTTCAAAAAGGGAGCTATGCCACAATAGTTATAAGGAAAATTTTTTATTAATATTTAGTAGCTCACATAACCTGGAATGTATTTCTTTAATAGAAGGAGAAGCATCAATATTTGTTAAAATATTTTTTCTTAAATAATACTCTATAAGGGGTTTTGTCTTCTTTTGGTATTCTTCCAGCCTTTTTTTTACTGCTTCTGGTTTATCATCAGGTCTCTGGAAAAGTTCTCCACCGCAGTTATCACAAACTCCCTTTTTTTTGGGTGGGTTGAAGTTAACATGATAGCTGGCCTCACAATTCATACAAGTTCTTCTTCCAGAGATACGTTCAACGATTTCCTCCTCTTCAAGTATTAAGTTGATTACAATATCTATCTTAGCAATAGCCTCGAGGAACTCTGCCTGATTAACTGTTCTTGGATACCCATCAAGGATAAAGCCTTTTATGCAGTCTTGCTGCTTTACCCTCTCAGCAACCATTTCATTAGTCACATTGTCTGGAACCAACTGGCCCTTGTCCATATAATCCTGGGCAAGTTTACCTAATTCAGTTTTGATCCTTATGTTCTCTCTAAAGATATCTCCAGTTGATATTTGCGGGATATCGAGTTTTCCAGATAGGAGCTGTGCCTGTGTGCCTTTCCCAGATCCGGGCGGCCCTAATAATATCAGTTGCATTTTAACCTAGATAGCTTAAATCTTCTTTTATACTGCTCTCAGTATCCCATGATTTCTTCAATCGGGAGAATATTATCTGCAGTTCTGGTTTTAATTTCTGCCAGTCTTTATAAAATTCATTTACGAACACTGCATTTTCTTGTTCATTGTCAGAAAAAGAGACTTCTGAAGAGTAGCGTAGATATCTCACCAGCTGCTTAAATATTTTATATATCTTCTCCTTATCTCTGTCCTCTATATATTTTGATTCATACAGCCCAGTGAGCGAGGTTGTGGGATATAATATGTCTTCTAATAATTTGACAATTGTTTCTATCTTCTCTGTAATTTTTCTACAAATACGCACCAAAAGAAAATCTTCCTCTTCAATATTCTCAATATTAAAGTCTCTATTCAGCTCATTATACTGAGGTAAGTTATGAACCTTGCTTATTTTTGAGTAATCTTCTTTTTTCATTTTTGAAATTAATTTCAATAATAACTCTTAATAACTCTTACTAGATAAATGACAATTTTTATAAAACTTCCGCTCTTTCTTAGGATTATGATTTTCACGCTAAGGGAACTAATCGATGCTGTTATGATGACATTGTTCATTGGATTCATATTCTCCAGATACTTCAGGAGGAAACCTTTAGAAGATTACGATCCTTTAAGACATTATAAGAAAAGTAGTTTATGGGAAGATATAAAGTGGGGCGCATTAGTTGCAGCTCCCGCAGTGGTTTTGCATGAATTAGCACATAAATTTGTGGCAATGGCTTTTGGAGCCCAAGCAACTTTATATGCTCCGAGCTTATTTGGGATACCTTATGGGATGTATATCTTTGTAATTCTGCTAAGTTATCTGCAGTTCCCAATAGTATTTTTTGTTGGTGGCTATGTAGCTCATACCACTTTGCCCCCGCTTCCTTCTGCTCTCGTTGCACTGGCAGGCCCATTAATGAATTTGATTTTATGGCTGTTCTCAATATTAGTGATAAAGTATGGATTGATTAAGAGGAGATATTGGGAGGCAATCACTTTAGCTGGCAAGCTAAATATGTTTTTATTTGCATTTAATATGATACCTATTCCTGGGTTTGATGGTTTTGCTTTTATCACAAGCCTTGTCAAAGCTGTTTTTTAAAATGGGAAAAAAGATTGGTTTATTACTAAGCGGAGGCGGGATTAGAGGTTTTGCCCATATTGGGGTTTTAAAGGTTCTTGATAAGAATAATATTAAAATTAGTGCAATTGGCGGAACAAGCATTGGTGCAATCGTAGGCGCCCTTTATGCTTCTGGTTATACGGGGAATCAAATTGAAGAAATCGCTGTAAAACTTAAGAAGAAGGATATGTTGAAACTAATTGATATCTCCTTAGGAAGAGAGGGACTAGTCAAAGGGGATAGACTTATTCAATATCTAAAGGGACTAATTCCTGTGAATGAGTTTAGCGAATTAAAAATACCTTTGGTAATAAATGCAACAGATTTGACAAATAAAAAAGAGGTTGTCTTTACACAGGGTTCATTATTTAACGCTATTAGGGCAAGCATTTCCCTACCCGGTGTTTTTACGCCCTATCATGAGAAAGACAGAACGCTAGTGGATGGTGCAATAACTAACCCTGTATGCCTTGGATTGCTAGATGGTTTGGATATCGGTTTCTACATTGTTGTGAACGTAGCAACAAATTTTCATTATGATCCAAACTCAAAATTAGGTATCATTAAGCAGATGCAATATTCAATGTATATGCTACAAGAGGAGATTATTAGACTCAAATTAGAGCCGTATAAAAGAAGATATGTTATGATAGAGCCTGATGTACATAGACTTAGGCTCTTGGAGTTCACAAATGTGAAAGATGTAATAGAGAAAGGAGAAAAAGCTACTATTCAGAATATTACTCTAATTAGAGATAAAAGCAAATACTTTCTTGAGAGGGTTTTCTTGAGATAGGTTATTCCTTTTTTTGGATAAGAGAGTTCATCTCCTTAACCATCTTTTCAATCTCTTTCTCAGAAAGGCCGTGGGCCTTTGCTCCCTGCTCAATAGTTTCATGTGTCGCAACATGGCAACCAACACAATGCAACCCATATCTCATCATGATATAGGCTGTCTCTGGAAAGCTCTTTACCACATCACCTAGAAGCATACTTTTTGTTATATCTCCCTTGCTCTTGTTTTTCATTATATACTACCTCCAATTTGTTCTTCTATCAAATCTGCCTCTGTTTCACATACAACATCTACTTCTTTACACGTTTTTAAGACCTTTTCTTTAATTGAGTTCTCATCCCAGCATTTTCCTTTTTTACATTTTATCTTTTGCATTATTGCCACCCTTTTTTCTTTTCATAATTTTCAATTGCTTTGTGCAATCCGTCTGCTGCAAGATTTGAGCAGTGCATCTTGATTTTTGGCAAATCTCCGAGTGCATGAGCAACGTCAAGGTTAGTTATTTCTTTTGCTGCTTTAAGTGTCTTTCCTTTTGCCAAGTCTGTGAGCATTGAGCTTGTTGCTATTGCAGCCACACAACCAAAGGTTTTAAATCCAATATCTTTGATATATTCTTGGCCATTTTTGTTTTTTCCGACTTTGATATATATCCACATAAGATCTCCACACACAGGATTCCCCACTTTTCCGATGCCGTCTGCATCGTGTAGCTCCTTCATGTTGTGAGGGTTTCTGAAGTGCTCCAATACTTGCTCTGAATACATTTTTAACACCAATATTGCTAATTCTGTTGTTTGCTTTTTGTATATTTCAATCCTGGTTTCAGCGGGCTCATCTGCCTTAGTTTTACTACACCTTCTTTAACCTTTTTTATTGTATAGTCAATTTCCTCTTTAGTCGTGTATCTGCTTAAAGTAAATCTTATTGTTCCATGAGCAATTTCATGTTTTAATCCGATTGCCAACAGTACATGGCTTGGCTCAAGTGTGCTTGAGGAACATGCTGAACCTGTCGATACTGCAATTCCATTCATATCAAGATGCATTAATAGGGATTCTCCTTCAACAAAATTAAAGGAGATATTTGCATTATTGCATAACCTTCTGCCAGGATGGCCGTTAAGCTGTGTATGAGGTATTCTCAGCAATCCTTTAATTAGATAAGCTCTTAATTCTGTCATTTTTTTTATGTCCTCAGGCTTATGGGTCTTAACACATTCACCAAAGCCAACTATTCCTGGAACATTGCTTGTACCTGACCTAAATCCATATTCGTGGCCACCACCATGAAGCAGAGGAGCGAGTCTTATTCCTTTATGTATATAAAGTGCACCAACCCCTTTTGGTCCATGAATCTTATGAGCATTAAGTGTCACTAAATCAAGATTCATCTTTTTCACGTCAATTTCTGATTTGGTGAAACTCTGGCATGCATCTGTATGGAAATAAACTCCTTTTTCTCTGCATATTGTACCATAGTCCTCTATGGGGAGAATTGAGCCTATCTCATTATTTGCATGCATAATCGAAACAAGAATGGTGTCTTTTCTAATACTTCTCATAAGTGACTTTGGATTAACAAGACCATATTTATCAACATCCAAATAGGTAACATCAAATCCTTGTTTTTGAAGCCACTCGCTCGCTTTTAGGACACAGTCATGCTCGATTTTTGATATAATTATATGGTTGCCTTTAGCTTTGTTTGCAAAGGCAACACCCTTGAGTGCAAAATTATTTGATTCTGTTCCGCCCGATGTAAATATTATCTCTTGTGGTGAAGCATTTATTTTTTGTGCTATAATCTTTCTCGCATGTTCAATAGCTTCTTTAGCTTCCCTACCCAGCATATGAAGGGATGCTGCATTACCATAATTAATGTCAAGATAAGATCTCATTGCCTTCACTACTTCATCTGCTACTTTTGTTGTGGCTCCATTGTCTAAGTAGATCCGCATTTTTTTTCACCTTCAAGGCACACAGTACAGCATCTTGGCACATTATCATGCTTCCTATGTATCTTACATAAAAAACCTGTTTTCTTAACTAGATTCATAATCTTTTGTATTTCAAATATATGACAGCTCCTGTCTTTGAGCATATTGTCTGCCGATTTTCTTATGGCTATCAGTATTTCATTTGGCAGTTTTATTGAACGGGCTCTTTTGCTGCGTAAATACTGGCTTACCGCCGCTTCTGTAACTCCAAGAATTGAAGCGATTTGCTTTTGGGACAACTTTTTCTTCTTCAATGCCAGAGCAAGCTCCCTTCTAATGCTTGGCAATATATACCACACACTGATTTCCTGCGGCGTCTGCATCTTAACTATCGTTAATTAACAATTGTTAATTATTTATAAATTTTTTGGTTAGATTTATAAAGCTGCTTAAATAACCAAGGTTATATGAAGTTGTTCAAAAAGTCAAGAAAGAGAATTGACAAGGTATTTAAAAAGGATAAGAGTGTATTTCCCCATATTTTAAAGGATTTTATTAAGGACATTGAAGAGATATGGGAAGAAGCAGAGGATTTTTTTGAGGACCTTTATGCGAGCATTTTTCATAAGAAAAGTATTAAGATTAAGCAAGTAAGGAGAGTTACTCTATATGGTCTATTTGTAGGTGTAAGACCAGCTTATGCATTTGCAGAGAGGATTGAGAATATGCTAAAGATTGTGTTTGGCGTTTCCATCTTCATGTCCGGTATTTTAGCTACTTTCTGGGGATTTACCAGAACATCTGACCTCCTTGAAGCTTTAATCAAATCTCTTGCAGGCAGAGCCATTATTGTAATAATTGGAATTAGTTATTTTCTTCTTGGTGTCTGGAAGCTCTTGCATATAAAAAGTTGAAAGTAGAAATTATCACTATGAGTTAATTTCCACAAATTTTTTTATGGATCTGTCATATGTTTTTTCAATATCGCCAGGAAAGAAACATGCAGGCAATTCATTATTTGACCTATGATATACGATGCACTCGCAACAAAGCCCTTTTCTGTTGCAGGGTTCATAGGTGCAATTACATATTTTTAGATTCGAATTTTTTTTACATTCCATTCTGTTCACCCTGAATATGTCCCCGGAAATAGGTCACTTGTTTCTTGGAGAGAAGATTTACCGCGTTGTCAAATAGTTCAAGAAGTGCTTTATCCTTTATCTTCTGCTTAGACATTTTGTCAAGTGATTTCCTGAAATCATCTAGTCTAGCACCAGGTGTATTTAATCCCTGCACTAACGCATCTAAAGTATCAGCAAGTTTAACAATTTGGCTCTCAACGGTTATAAGATTAGTATATTCATCAAACAAAGATATAAGCTCCTCCTTATGTGAAAGGTTCCTTACCAATAGTCCAAATGCCTTATTTTCAACTTTCTGGAATTCCCCTTTTGCTAGAACTTTAACCCATGTTCCAACATCGCCGGTTATAGCCTCCCCCATATCATGCAGAAGAGATATTTTAAGTACCTTATCTGGGTCAATTTCCATTCCGCCTGCCTTTAATTCTCTGGCCAGTAGATATGAAAATGAAACAACATTGAAGGAATGCGCTGCAACTGAATCTGCATCATTCCTTTTGAACCCTGAATAAAGGAATCCCTGTCTCGGCAATTCTTTTGTAACTTGCAGAGTGAGAAATACTTCTAAAATCTGCTTCAATTTATCTTTTTTCATAGGCACAGGAATTCATTACAACTTTATATTTTTAATTAAGGTTGAGCTCTACTTCAGTGAAATAGGGCTCCAAGATATTTCTAAATCCTGAGAGCTCTTCTTTAGAGAAGGGTTTGAGTTTGGTAAATGAGGGATTTAGTGTTTGTTTATTTCTAAACTGCTGCAGCACAAATCTATTTGCACCTTTCAGCCACATACCTATTTCCGTGATATCCTCGGCCCCGATTAATTTTGGTACAACTGTAATTCTGAACTCATACATGATTGAAGAATTTCTTATTATATCAATACTTCTCTGAATATCTTCTTTATTTGTTTCTACCTGTGTTATTCTATCATACTTCCCAATAGGTGCCTTAATGTCCATAGCAATATAATCCACCAATTTATTATCAATTAATCCTTTAATTTGTCGGGGATTTGAGCCGTTTGTATCCAATTTAACCAGATAGTCCATTTTTTTAAGTTTTGTAGTAAATTCTGGCAAATCACTGTTTAAGGTTGGCTCTCCTCCTGTGATGCATACTCCCTCTAGCCATTTTTTCCTTTTCGAAAGAAAATTAAAAATCTCGTCTTCTGGAATGCTCTTCAATTTGTCATATCCCAGCACAAGCTCTGGGTTTTGACAAAATGGGCAGAGAAAATTGCAGCCGCCAACAAATACTGTGGCTGCTGTATAAGGTGCATAATTTAATAAATCAGTTTTTGTTATCCCTTTTATATCCATAGTCAGCCAGCCAAAGCAGATTTTAATTGGTCAATATCAGTAACAACTCTAATCAGTTCATTGTCACTGCCATAAAAAAGAATAGTTGGAACAGACAAGCTACCATCTTCATTTCTCTTTATTTTATCCTTGACCTCTTTATAATGCTTTCTGAATTCTTTCAAATCATTATCGTCGCCAAGGTTAATTATTCTGCCCTTAAGCCTAGCATCTGAAAGCAATGTCTTTGCTGCCGAACACTTATTGCACCCTGGTAACACCAATACTTCATAGTGGGAGATTTTATTTGTCTCTGGGTCAATTCCATCTCCTTTAATGTTATCTTTGTCTTTAACTAATATCAGATCTCTTGAGAAAGATTTTTCTTCACTGTATTCAAGTCTCTGTTTAAACTCCTCCCTCTTGCCTAAGTTCCATTGGTTTATTGGTCTAAAGTATCCCACTATCCTCGAGTAGACTTCGCAGTTGCTCTCGCATGTCGGGCAGGTGAAGTGTTCTCCAGCAATATATCCGTGATTATCACAGATGCTGAATGTTGGGGTTATTGAGAAATAGGGTATCCTTGTGTTATAAGCAATCTTTTTAACCATTCTTTTGCAGGCTTCTGCATTTGTCACTCGTTGACCTAGAAATGTATGGAACATTGTGCCTCCTGTATATAAATATTGTATATCGTTCTGATGCTCAAGCGCTTCGATTATATCATCAGTCTTATCCACAGGAAGATGTGTTGAATTTGTGAGATAAGGGACTTTATCTCCTGCAGTCATTATATTAGGATGTTTTGATTTATCCAATCTCCCAAATCTATAGGCAGTAGACTCTGCAGGAGTTGCCTCGAGATTGTAGATGTTACCTGTCTCTTCCTGGAATTTTGTGAGAAGGGTTCTCATAAAATTAAGTGTTTCGATTGTAAACTCCTTCCCTTCATGGGTTGAGATGTCTTTACCCAAAAAATTTAAACAGCATTCGTTCATCCCGCATAAGCCTATTGTCGAAAAATGGTTTTTTAATGTCCCTAGATATATTCTTGTAAAAGGCATCAGGCCGTTATCCATATTTTTCTGCACCACTTTTCTTTTTACTTCCAAAGACTGCTTCGCCAAATCCATGTAGTACGCCAATTTTTTAAAAAACTCCTCTTTGTCTTTAGCTTCATAGCCAAGTCTATTCATATTTATTGTAATGACACCCACGCTTCCAGTGCTGTCCCCCATTGCAAAGGTATGTCCTGGCCGCCTTACTAACTCTCTTAAATCAAGGTTAAGCCTGCAGCACATTGCCCTGATTGACCTTGGGTCCAAACCAGAGCCAATGTAATTCTGGAAGTAAGGAAGACCAAATTTTGCAGTGACTTCAAAAAGAAGGTCTGCATTTTCGCTGCCCCAGTTGAAATCTCTTGTTAGATTATAAGTAGGAATTGGAAAAGTGAATATGCGGCCTTTTGCGTCTCCTTCGCGCATGACCTCTAGAAAGGCTTTATTTATCAAATCCATCTCTTTTTGGCAGTCTCCATAAGTAAATTTTTGTTTTCTACCAGCGACTATTGCCGGTTCATTCTTCAAGTCTTGTGGAACAACCCAGTCAAATGTCAGATTTGAGAAAGGGTATTGAGATCCCCATCTTGAAGGAATGTTCAAAGAGAAGACTAGTCTCTGCATGTTTTGTCTTATCTGCTTGTAGCTTAATTTATCTGTTCTTACAAAAGGTGCCAAAAAGGTATCCACGCTGGAAAATGCCTGGGCACCTGCCCATTCCATTTGTAAGCACCCAATATAGTTAACCATTTGGGAAACAACAACATCCATGTGTTTTGCAGGTTTGGCATCTACCTTATTTTTTACCCCTCCAAATCCCACTTCCAGCAATTTTTTCAATGACCATCCTGCACAATATCCTATAACCGCATGACTTAAATCATGGATGTGTATGTGCCCTGATCTGTGGGCCTCGGCAATTGGACCAGCGTACATCTCGCTGAGTGCATAATTTTTTATTAGCTCTCCTGCAGTATAAAGTAATAGACCAGAAAAAGAGTATTGCTCATTGCTGTTTTCATTTACATTAAAATGTACTCTGTCAATATATTCATTAATAACATTTCTTACGTCAACGAGTGTGCCTTTTAATTCTCTCATATTCTTATGCTGTTGTCTGTAGAGGATATATGCTTTAGCTGTTCTATAATGGCCGTTTTCGACAAGGATATATTCAACAATGTCCTGGATATCCTCCACATTTGGAATTGTATGCCCATCATATCTCTCTTCAAGAAGATTCACAACTTGATCACATAATTTTTCTGAAAGCCCTCTGTCTGTGCCTCCGACCGCCTGAGCTGCTTTAAAAATTGCATTGGTTATTTTTTCATGGTCAAACGGCACAACCCTTCCATCTCTCTTCTGAATTTTTGTTATTGACAATTCCCCAGTCATTCTAGTTACCTCCTTTTTTCAAGAGGGCAGCCAATTCCTTCTGGAATGACTCCACATCTTTGAAATCCTTATATACCGATGCAAACCTTACATAGGCAACCTGGTCTATCTTTTTTAACCTGCGCATCACCATATTACCTATTGTTTTACTTGGAATCTCGGTTGATTTTTTATTAAGCAAGCGTATTTCAATATCATCACATATCTGCTTAATTTTTTCTCTTGGGACCATTCTTTTTTCACAAGCCTTGAGCAATCCTCTCTCAAGCTTGGTTCTGTCAAATTGCTCTCTCCTCCCATCCTTCTTAATGACAGTGAGGTTAATTACCTCAATCCGCTCGTAGGTGGTGTATCTTTTTTGGCATGAGAGGCAAACTCTTCTTCTCCTTATAACACTATCGTTCTCCGTGTTTCTTTTATCAAGCACTCTGCTCTTTGAAGAGCCGCAGTATGGACATTTCATCGTGACACAATATTTTGTATGCTCTTACTTAATTATATACAAGATGTAGTGTTTTTCTATAAATTTTAATGCTTAATAAATATTTCGCTTTTTTGAAATAATATTAATAAACCATATAACAAAAAATAAATAATTTAAACCATGTTTTACCAAAATCCAATAACTACAAAAGATTTATTAAGTAATACCCACCAAAATATATATTATGGGGCAGCAAGAGGTCTATGATTATCTAAAAAGAAATCATACCAAATGGTTTACATCGAGACAGATTGCCCAGGGACTGCGCGTTTCTTTAGGCTCTGTTACAAATAATTTAAAAAAGCTTAGAAAGACAAATTCTGTTAAATATAGTCAGGAAGGCAACCGGTTTAAATATAAGTTTAAAAAATAGTTAAACTTTCTAGTCTTTATGTTGTATGTAGTTGCTACACCCATAGGCAATTTGGAGGACATTACACTTAGAGCATTGAGAATCTTAAAAGAGGTAGATGTAATTCTTGCAGAGGACAAAAGGAGAACAGGCAAACTGCTAAAAAGATACAACATAAAGAACATCCAGCAAATCTATAATGACCATAATAAAGAGAGAAGGACAAAAAATATTATTCAGATGCTTAAAAAAGGAAAGGATATTGCTCTCGCAAGTGATTCTGGAACCCCCGGAATCAATGACCCGGGATTCTATTTAATACGTGCCTGCATAAAAGAAGATATTAAGGTATCTCCTGTGCCAGGCCCAAATGCGGCTATTTCTGCACTTGCAGCTTCAGGTCTTCCAACAGACAGATTTACCTATTATGGATTTGTGCCAAAAAAAGAAAAAAAAGCAAAAGAATTATTTAAGAAAATTAAACTCCTAAAAGAGAGTGCAATATTCTATGAATCTCCTCATCGGATAAAGAATACATTGAAAATTATGTCAGAAATCGCACCCACTAAGCAGATTGTTATTGCCAGGGAGATAACAAAGAAGTTCGAAGAATTCATTAGAGGAGAGGTTAAAGAGGTAGAAGATAGATTAAAAAATAGAAAAATAAAAGGAGAACTTGTGATTATTTTAAATTGATAGCTCTCATTGTTATAAATAATAAAAAAGAAAGGAAGAGCAGTAGGCCCTGTTTCTAGCCATTCGAACTTTTTACGTGAGTAACATAGTTCAAGAGCTTGCTTTCAAACCGGCATTAAGCCAAAGATCTTTTGAAAGTGTTGCTCACGCACTTTTTCAAGCATAATTGGCATGGGCTCAGTTAAAAAGTGCCGCTCTTTGATAAACAGCGCCTACCACCCCCACGTCTTGTACAAGACAATATAAACTATGATTTCTGGCTATAAATATATTTATATTCTTCAAGATATATCTTAAAAACTATTTTTTTAGAAAGAGGCTTGCATCAACAACTGTCTGGACTTCTGTCAGATCTGATTCATTAACCTGCTTTCTTAATTCTAGTCTTGCTCTAGCTTTGCATAACCTGATAATGCCAACAACCAACCTTGGTGTCAGATCAAATAAGAACTTGTCTTCATTTTTCTTCAGATTCTCAACATAGTCAAGCACTTTCTGCTCCAATTCAAGAGGAAAATCCACCTCTTCCTGCTCGGCATTTTTTATGTAATCATGAATAAAAGCAACATCTCCTTGACTATGTTCTTCTTCTTTACCTCTTACTATCTTTTTTGCGATATTTAGGAAGCCATTGACTCCAGGTTTCCTAATCAGAAAGATCAAATGAAATCTCGAGATAAGGGCTTGTTCAAAAGGAAGCTGCTGTTTGAGAACCTCTACTGTTCTTCCCACAAACTTATCTCCTTTTGGATTAGCTGTTGCGATAATCCTCACTTTAGCATCAAGCTTAATGTGTTTGCTTGCTTTATCATAAGCTATATATCCTTTCTCCATTGCAGAATAAAGATATGCATATTCTGTTTTTTTCATCAGGTTGAGCTCGTCTATGCAGCATATCCCGTTATTTGCCTTTGGAAGCAATCCTTCAACGATAGTATCTCCTTTTACCATCACACCCAGACCTGCCTTGCTTGTCCCGGAGCCAAGACCGAAACTTGAAACAGGAAACAATTTTTCCACTGATTTGAGAATGTCAGTTTTCCCTGTTCCTGGATCTCCAAGGAGGAGTATATGAACTGTTTCCCTAGAGAACAGCTGCATTAAAACAGCCCTTTTAACATATTCAAGACCATAGATATTTGGTGCAATTAGTTTGGCAATTCTTGAGTATGCAATAGCAGCAAAATCCTCAAAAGCTTGCTTTTTCACCTTTTTAAGAATGATCTCATTAACTTCCATGACAAATTCATGCGATGCTTCGTCTTTCCGTTTTAAAATTAGATTTGGATAAATCTTGTCTTCAAACAATTTTCTTGAGACACCAAGTTTCCTAAAGATAATATCAACCTTACCTAACCTATATAGATAATTTATCTGCTTTAGAGTATTTTTATCGACAAAACATTTGACACTTGTCAGTTTCATATGCTTTTGCCTTGTGAGAGGCATTATTAGTCTTACTAAATCAATTATTACACGTACCATTTTTATCTAAAGACTATACTTGCATAACTCACAGAATTTCTGTAATCCCCGAGGATATCTCCAGAGGTGTAATGCATAAGCAACTCTGCTGTTGGTTTCTGTTCAAACTGTTCTATTATGCTCAAAACTATTAAAATAGGCATATATCCACAAATAGTAATGCCTGTCTCGTTGATATAGTCCGCAAAGCCTTTGGCATCTATCTTCTTGATTAGTTCAATAGCTCTTTTATCAAGCTCATTTAATCTATCTGGAATCTCAAGAGTGAAAGGAACATAACCATAGTTTGGACCATAATGAGTAAAGTCACTGCTGACGATAAAAACCACTTTTTTATTTTTCACAGTAGCAAGTATCTCTTTGCCAAGGCGCCCATATTCAATATCTCTACCAATTGTTATCGGAACAATTCTCAAATCCTGTATCCTGTCCTTTGAAACAAACTGTAAAAATGGAAGTTGAACCTCAAGTGAGTGCTCATATTTGTGGGCAGATTCATTTATTCTAAGGTGTGTATTTTCTTTTAGGGCAATTATCATATCTTTGTCTGTTTTAATTAAACCAAAGGGGGTTCTCCAATCCTCAATAGACAAACCAGAGTTAGAGCCTTGGTGGTTTGGCGCAAGGATAACATAACATCTAGGGAAATCTGATTCTGCAATCTCCTTATAGGCCCAAGCCGCACATGCTCCAGAGAATGAATAGCCTGCATGTGGGATGATGGCTGCGGTAAGCCTTTGTGTTTTCCTCTTCACTGGAAGCTCTCCTGGACCTTTTTTGGAATTGAAGCACTCCTTTATCTGTTTGTCCAGCTTATCAAAAGTTGATTCATAGAATTGACCTGCAACAATAGCTTCTCTCACCATAGAGTAGATAAAAGAAAGTGGCTATAAAAAGATTACTCTTTTTCCTGTTGTTTCAACTCGTCGATTTCCTTGTCAAGATCAGAAGAGGGGGATCTTGTCATAATATATGCTACAATTAAAAATATCAGTAATAGAACCCCTCCAACAATCAATATTGTCTTAAGTTCGATTTCTGGAAGTTTAAAGAGTCTTTTTTTGTCTGTATCTGTCTGTGCAGTTGTGGCATCCAATTTCTTGCTTTCAGTTATGGTAGGAGGATTATACATAAAGTTAAGCTGCTGGCCATATTGGGTCAGATAAGTGATTTCTATCGGGCTTAATTCCGGAAGTGTAAATTCTTTGTAATGTTTTGGTTTTAACTCTTCAATATGATAGCTACTATCTGGTGTACTAAGAGAGATATTGTAGAAGGTATACAAAGTCGGATTAGTCACTCTTATTGTTGCTGGATTGGCTTCTGATAATATTAAAATATCAAAAACCTCAAGGCTGCTTCGGAGATAGAGATTAGTTAGCTGTTTTTCATTCCATGTTTTAAGAGAACATTGCGTGGAATAGTTAACTACAAAATCGCCAGTGTAATTTGTAATTAGGGTTATATTAAGTCCCTTTTTTGTTTCCTCTGTTCCTGTGAATTCAAAACTATTTTTTTTATTCTTAAATTCTGTTGAGTAATCCAATATCATAAACTCTTCAGGGAGATTGAGCGTTAGATTATACTTGCATTCTGTAAATGCCTCCACAGAAAGGTTGAGCATTGTAATTTGGTTTGGCTTAATGCTAATATTCAGTGCTGTTGGAGTAAAAGAACATGGTCCTTTTACTTTATATGTGTTGGTCGCTGTCTTGAGTGAAGACCTATCTAGATAAGTATAGTTTACATATAGATTATTTGTGTGGGTGCCCTGCTCTATAGCCTTAAGTATAATGTCGCAGCTCTTTGCTCTATTCTCCTTCAAATCACCAAGCCAGCTCACATATTGGCCTTTGATTTCACATCCTTCTGCAGAGACAATGCTAAAGCCCGGATAGCTGTCTTTCATGATAATATTCTCAGCAGTCAGCTCACCAATATTCTTGATATTCAAGTTGACATTTGCTTTTTCCCCCAGGAATAGCTCTGTTTTGTCAGTTTGTTTTTCTAAAAAAAGCTCGGCATTTGACGAATAAATCTCAATTTGCACAGAAATATTCAGGTTTCCTTCGTGCGCATAATAGGGGACTTCTCTTGCACCACGATAGTACTTCACATCGCCTGTGCGGCAAACCTTATATATCCACTCTACTGAGCAGGTTTCATTGCTATAAATCACATCCTGGATGTCATCGGGGTAGTATACCACAGTCACATTAGTCTCTCTTATATAAACAACCTCATATGTCTTGTTATTCACTACAAAAGGCTCGTCGCTCCATACCTCCCCTTTGTAAATTGTTTCATTATATAATGAAAATGCAGAAGGAATAATAACTAGACATAATATAAAGATGAAAATTTTTTTCATATTATAAAAATAATCAGACAGATTAAAATATTTTTTGTTACGACGCGACACCAGTAATATAACCCTTGACAATATGGGTTATTCCGGTATTCTGGTTAACATACGAGAATATTATCTCTGTTCTGCTCCTTCCTTGCTCTAATCCCGGACAGTCAATAGTAAGCTTAATAATATTGTTGTTTTCAATTAGTTGAGGCGGTGCAAGATTATTAATATGGAGAAGAGATGCTGGAATACTGCAGCCTTCGCTCACATTCAAATAATCTGTAACATTAATTACGCTTCCGACATTGTTTCTCAATGCAATAGTTATCTGATCATTAGCTGCATCAATAACAGGCATATCAACACATAATGTGCCCACAGGGAATGTACAGGATCTTGGCGTGAATCTTGAAAGATCAAGTATGCCAAAATAGGCAAGTGCCGCAATTGCCAACACCAAAATAAGTAAAGCCCAGCTGTATGTCACTAAAAACTCCATCGCTGACTGTCCTCTTTTCATAAAAAAAATATAATCAAGTGCTTATAAAAATTTTTTGAAAAAATAAAAGGAAGAATAGAAGAAAAAAAGTTTAGACTCTTCCTCTGACAACACCCACCGCATGATGGACCAGTGTTGTTTCGTTATTTCTGTATGTTACAGTAAAGGTTTCAGAAAACTTGCCAGCCTCTATGCTGCTACAGTCTATAACAACTGTTGCAAGGTCATTGTTATTAATAGGGGTTTCAGTCTGCGATGCTCCGCCGTTTATAGCCCAATCAGTAACAACGCAACCATTAGTTGTCTGTGAACTATTCACATCTGTTATATGTATCTTAAAGCCGACATTGTTTCTTAATGCAATGCTCACTTCAGAGTTATCGATGTCAAATGCTGCTTTATCAATACAATCCATTCCTGGAGGGAACTCGCATTTCTCGGGCAGCAACCTGCTTGGATCCAAAACACCGAAATAGGCGAGTGCTGCGATGGCTGCAATAACAACTAGGATGGCCCAGCCGTAAGTCATCAAGAACTCCATTGCTGCTTGTCCTTTTTTGTTCATCTTTTCACCTCTTAAGTTAGATAAAAATATCTACTTATTGTTAATTTATGTAACAGGTAGTATATAAATGTTACGCTCAAGTATACTAGTATCTAATTTTGATAATAAATTGTCTAAAATGCAAAAAATCCTGACAAAAGTATACTTAGCAAAGTAGATGCAATGAGGTATATTACAATTCCTGCCCCGACAAACATAGGTATCAATTGCAGATCTTCTTTTATCTCTCCTTTCCGTATTATTGTTATTAACAATGAGGAAAAAAATGTTGTAATAATTATGCATGTCACTGCAAAAATTTTATAGTCATGAATTGAAATTGCATCCGGAGAAGCAGTGAGCATACTTCCTATACCACCAAAGCTTTGTGTATTACTCCCAAGATTAAGGCTGCCTAAGATTGATTTCATAATGATAACAAGTTGGGTTGAGAGCCCAAATAAAAATGGGGCGCCGACAAGAGATGCAAAACCAATAAAAATAACATAAGTAGTGACACTGGCTGCCATCTCTTTCTTAATAATCCTTGTTTCCTGTATATTGTTTGCTATCCTGTTTAAAAGCTCTGCCAGCTCTCCTCCGGCATCCATTCCCTCTAGCAGTAGATTAATAGATCTCTGGACAATGAGTGAGTCATATTTTTTAGCAAATTCCTGCAGTGCAGTGCTTAATTTCTCACCCACAAGAGTTTTCTTTGCCACTGACTCCATTTCCTTTGCTAAGACACCAAATCTTGGCCTTACAGCAAACCAAAGAGCTCTGTCAACGGTCATTCCAGAACTAATATTAGCAGAGGTGAGTTGGAGGAAGTCAGGGAAGACTTCTTCAATCTGTTTCCGTCTCTGAAAGATCCTTACATCAATCAAAATAAAAAATAAAGCCCAGAGCAGAAGCAGGAGCAGAATTACGCCTAACAACCACAAAAGTATGGTGACTACAACTGTAAAGAGAATTTTAACGTAGATAATATTTACAGAAAAGTTGGAGTAGGCGTAGAATAGGTATATATTAAGTACTATATTGACAAGCACAGAGAACTTGAGAAGGCTCTTTCCAATAGACCTATAATCTATTTTTAATAAAGAGGATTTTCCCCCCTTGTTTCTAAGGTTCCTAATCAGAGCAACTAAAAAGTAAAGGATGAAGATAATAATCATTATGCCAAGGAACCATGTAAGGAAGAAATGAACCATCTTCCCAAGTAATTCTTTTTCAAGAACAAAGAACCTGTATAATAAATAGAGAGAAACTCCAAGGTTGAGCAGGAATGCCACATTCATAATTTTCCCAGGCACTTCTTTTTCATTTACCTCAATCCCTGCTTTGTCAAGGTAGTCTTTCAAGTGGGGAATTGATATTCTGTTTGTTAGAACAAAAATTAGTTTATTTAGGAAATCACTGGTTTTTTCACGAATATTAACCGGCGCTCTTTTTTTAGTTTTAACTTCTTTTTTCTCCCTCATCCTTAGAGGAGATTCTTTATTCAGCTCATTTTGCGTTAAGAACATAGCAACCGGGCTAATAAAGAACCAGAGTAAAAATAATAGTATGTGGTTTAATTGTGTAACTTCTGCAGTTGCCTTTGAAAAACGCCAGAAAAAATAAAGATATACAAGGAAATTAATGCCCGGAACCAAGAATAAAAAGATCAATTTCTCATTTGGGGCTTTTGCACTATGATTTCGAATATCTTTGGTGGTTTGATAGATCCAATAAAAACCATAGATACCCATTGTTAAGATAGACAGGAACACCACAAGAAGAGGATTCCTTCTTTTGAAGGTAGTTTCTCTGCTTGTTGTTGGTGATTGGGATTCTAATTTCATATTTAAAACTCCACACTTGGTCTTGACGAATTAATTATTGCTAAAAACATAAACTGCACAAAGCCTATCATGCCTGCTATTACCAATAAGACTGCCAGCGATAATTTAAGCCCAACAAAAATCGAGATTATTGTTAACATTGTTACTCCAAGACTTGGCACAATGATTGCCACAAGCATATAAAACATTGCTAAAGGATTCAGTTTGCGGCCGTACTCCCCTACTTCTATCTGCTGTTCTTTTATCAAGGTCTCAACAACATTGTACAAGGGCTTAACTAAATCAGAGCCTGTATTAAGGCTATTTGATATCTGCCACAACACTTTTCTTAATTCATCACTCGGAACTACTTCTAGGCTTTCATTGATGGCGTCTTCTAGCGCAGTCCCTATATTTACCTTCTCAACAATCTCCCTAAAATAAGCTCCTACAACCTGATAGCTTTTGCTCATGTTATTTAATGCATTATATAAGGAGACTCCGGACTCCAGCTCTACAATAAGGAACCTGCCTGCAAAAATCACTTCTTTGTTTATCATCCTTTTTAATTTTTTAATTTTTACATGGACCAGCTTAAAGAAATAAAAGAACAAGATAATAAATAGTAAGGGGAGAGATATAATAAGAATAAAAAAGAGTGAACTTTTGTCAATAAAAGAGGCTAAAAACATAAAAAGAATAAATACCATGCCCAAAGCCATGTATCCGGCGCTGAGGAAGGTCCTTCTAATATATTCTTCTGGAGAATAGGTTAAATTGGCCTGCCTGAGCTCTAGTTTTAATCCTGGAAATTTCGAGGCAAGAATCCTAAAAAAATTAATTTTTTATCACCCCAGTTTTTTGCCCTGCTTAACATACTTCATCAGATTGTCCCTATTAGTGTAGTACTCTGCCATTATCCTACCCACACCATCTACTGTATCAATGCCTGTTTTGACAAGATAGTTCAGTATACTTTCCTTCTCTTTAAGATCTCTATCAATGTCAGATTCTGACATACCTGTAAACATTTTAAGTGTAGCTATCAATGATTTAGATTTACTGACTTTTACAAGCACATCCTTTTTTGCATCATACTGCATAAGAATATTGAGAGAAGAGTCATCAAGTATTTCTGCTATTTGGAAAGTTCTTCTTTTTCCGGTCCTCCTGTTCCTAAATTGCATTATAATCATTGAAATGGCAGGAAGCATAATCACAGGAACATCTATCGGGGGGTTTGTCAATCTTCTTACAGTCTCTTCTGCATTATTCGCGTGGAATGTTGCATAGCAGCTATGTCCTGTATGGATTGCTTCAAATAAAGTCTCAGCTTCCCTCTTACGCCTAACCTCACCAACAAGGATTCTGTCTGGTCTCATTCTCAGCGAATTAACCAGCAGGTGGCCCATTGATACTTCTCCTCTCCCTTCGGCATTGGGCAGTCTTGTTGACAAGGGCACCCAATGGAGAAATTTAGGCAACCTAATTTCTCTTGTATCTTCAATACTTACAATCCTCTGGTTTGGCGGGAAAAAAGTGGCCAGTACGTTGAGAGTAGAGGTTTTTCCTGAGGCTGTGCCGCCAGCAATAATTGCGCTCAGCTCATATTGCATGGCAAGCCAAATAAGCGCCGCTGCATTTGTTGACATTGTCTTATATCTTAAAAAATGAGTAATAGTAAAGGGCTCCCTTGAAAACTTCCTAAATGTAATTGTATTTCCATTTGTAGAAATTGGGTTAAGGGTCGCATTAACTCGGTCTCCTTCATTTAGATGCGCATCTAGCAATGGTTCTAGGATAGTGATCTGTCTTCCAATTTTTCTGCCAATCATCTCTGAATAGTGTCTCACCTGGTCCTCAGAATCAAGCTGGATGTTTGTTTTTAACCACCCGTGTTTTTTATGATAAACCCAAACAGGCTCGTCACCGGAATTCACAACAATCTCCTCAAGAAGATTGTCATCCATCAATATCTCCATATTTCCAAGACCAAGGCTCTTCTGGATTAAATAACTAACAAGAAATTCCTTGGTTTCGTCCTCTATGTCAGGAAAATACTTGTTAATGAGCACCACAATTGTGTGTTTAAATTTGTCCTCTATCTCTCTTGTCTTACGTATATCAGTAATCTCTACAATACCTAGGTTCACCTGTCTAATCAACTGTTGCCTTATCTTTTCCAGGATCAGCTCTGTTGTTTTACTTATCTGAGAGATTGAGACCTCATAGATAGGGACAAATTCCCCTTCTTTTTCAACCACAGAAATCTGGATAGGAATCTTCTTTGATTTAAACTCGTATTTGTCCAGTACACGTTTTATTTTTGCCTCTTTTTCCTCTTCTTTTGGAGGCTGTTGCGCGTCTGTTGCCTCTTTTATCTCCTCTTGTTTGCTTGGTTTGGTCTGAGGTTCAGCCTGCTTACTACCAATAGAATGAACTTTGCTAACTTTTACCTCTTTTTTTGATTTCATCCTTTAACTAATTTAACAAGTCTTTTAACTTCCCCCTTTAAAGCATCCCGTTTTTTATCTGCTTTTTGAAGCTGTGTTTGAAGTTCAGAGATATAAGACTTTACATCAGCAGAACGAGTAGCCACCTGGAATGCTGAGGCCTTTTTGATAAGTGTCTCAAACTCTTGATTTAACTGTCCTCGTTCTTCATCAATACTTTTAAGAAGCTCTTCTATCTGCGATTTTTTGTTGAAAAATTCAGAAAATTTCTCTGTAACTTTAGCACCTTCTTCGACTTCAGCCTTTATTTTTAGGGTTTTTTCCTTAACTTTATTCAGAATATCCTGTTGGAGTTTATCAATCTGTGCTTCATGTTTTTTTACTTTATCTAATAAAGGTTGCAGCGACTTTTTCTTATTATTAATTGTCTGCTCTATATTATTTATTAATTTCCTCAGGTTGTCAATATTGGTCTCGTGCACTCTGACAGACTTTGTTTCTTCATCTATTTTAGTCTGAACAGTCTGAGCAAGTTCGTAAATTGCTTTTATTTTCTCTTTTAATTGTTGCTCTTTCTCTTCGAGTGTCTCCAGATGCTGCTCTTTTATTTCAAATTCCCTCTTCTCAATCTCAAGTTTTTCAAGTAATTCAGTATATTTCCTCTCTTCTTCTTTTATTGCCAAATGGGCCTGATCAAGCATCTTGTGATACTCCTGCTGCTGTTGCTCTATATCACTGTCCAGGTTCTTTTTAAGTTCCTCGTACTTTTCCATCCTCTGGACTTCTTCCTTTACCTTATCTATTTCTCCGCCAATATCCTTTTTTAATTTCCCAAATTCTTCCTTAATTTTTTCAAGACCTAAGGTTTCACTTTCAAAAGATCTCATGCTACTCTCAACTTTTCTAATAAACGCATCTTTCTCATTGATGAATTCTTTTTTCTTTTCCTTCACTTCTTTTTCTGAAAGTTGTCTCTCAACAAGAAATGTTTTTGAGAACTGATACTGGAGACTAATAATCTTCTCTTCCTCTAGAAAATCAGCCCATTCTTGAACAACAACCTTGCTAACACCAAGCTTCTTTGCTGCATCATCCAAAGAAATTTTTTTAGTACTTTTAACTAACTCCAAAAGTCTATCCACGCCAGTTTCAATACTTGTCATATTACTTTAAAAATAAACTTGCTATAAAAATATTACGAATTCAACACAGTATATAACCTTAAAAGGGCCATTTTTGATTCTGAACTTGGTAATCCTAAACAAATGCTGAAGCTTTCCAGTTCTTTCTGTGCGCGCAGTTTGTAAGGTTCATCAGCAAAAGATGCTGTAATCATATCCAAATTATATTTTCGAGATAATTTAACGGTTTGCACAAGATTTTGTAAGATCTCCTCTTCTCTTTCATGATCCAGAAGATTTGATATACCTATTCCAAGCAGCTTGTTCTTATTCCTTATAAGTTTAAAAAAGACATGATTGAGACTATTATCGCTTACTTCAAAGTCAAAAAGCATATTTACGCTTTTATCTTCGATAATCTTTCGGGAGGAGGGCATTGATAAAACCAGGTCTGTTTTACTACAGGCAAACTTGTTTTTATTTTTGAGGATATATCCTCTGTATAGTGTAAGTTTGTTACCTGCAAATTTTTTTTTTGGTGCTTTTCTATCATTGTAAATGAAGAGCAATGCCTTTGTCCCTAGCTTTTCTGCTACATCTATAAAACTCTCTTCATTATCTTCTGGAAAGCATATGTCTACAAACATACAGAAGAGTTATTGTTTAAAATATAAAAAGCTATTTGTTGAGCTTAAGAAGAAGAGCGCAGGCATTACAAATTTCATTAGCTGAAGGATCACCACATTTTTTACAGTAAGTAAAGCTTTTACAAATAGAATTCTCTTTAAGCTCTGGAAGTATACTTAAAAAATTATCAATGATATTCTGCTTGGTACCTTTATACTTTTCTTCAAGTGTGTTTAAGAGGTTTCTAACCTTTGCTCTAAAGGAATAAGCTATATAAGGACATTCTTTAAAATCAACACTAAACTTATTTAGAACACTGTATATTATATTTTCTTCCTCGTAACAATAATACAACGGCTTGACTCTTTTGGTGAATTTATCAAGTCTGTTTTGACCGCTGACAGGTCCAAGCCTGGCAAGGATGGATAGATTATTTTTAAAGAGGTTCATCAACACAGCTTGAGCCTCATCATCAAGATTATGCCCGGTAACCAGCACATCATACCCACGAGAATATTTATTTAAGATGTACCGCCTAAGCACCCCGCAGGTTGTGCATTTATTTGAACTATTGTGCATCTTGTCAAGTGTTGTTCCAAATTCTTCTTTAAATGAATATATTTTTAGTGTTATTCCATAATTAGCACAAAATTGTTTCAGAGTTTTCAATGTGTGTTCTCTATACCCAAATATGCCTTCATCAACTGCTAGAGCAGTCACATTATAATTAAGTTTGGAGAGTACATGAATCGCACTTAAGGAATCTTTTCCCCCGGATACCGCAACCGCAATCCTATCATCTTTTTGAAACAACCTGAATTTAGAGATGGTACCACTAACTTTTTTAGTATAATACTCTAGAAAATGCTTCTCGCATATAACTTTGTCAAAGTAAATTGCTTTTTTTCCGCATTTGCATTTCATATATTATACCTCTTCATTAGCAAATCAATCTCATCGTCATTATATCCAATCAAAGGGAATAGACAAAGTGTACCTGGAAAATGAGACTGAGGTAGATCATATAATTCTGAAGAGGAGAAGCCATAGGCCACCGCATTAATATTTTGTTTTTCCATAACCGTTTGTATCTCTTGCTGTGTCATGATTCTAATTTTGTGGCCATGAAAATACCTGCTTTTATATAATCTAACCTTCGTATTAGACACTGGAATTATCTCGCATCCGCGCCTCATAATGAGCAGAGAGGCAAGGATCGATTTTGCAGAAGAAACAAGACATACCACTTTCCCTTGGCTCCCAACAGGCAACCCTCCGGGCCCCGGGCATACCTTGTCAAAGACATATGCCTTATCTTCAATAACTTCAATGAAAATCTGTTTATCAAAAGAATTCAAAGATACTTGTGCATTTGTCTTTTTAACAATATATTTGCCAATAATTGCATTAAGTTCTGTGGAAGTATGAGTATAACTTTTATTCATTCTTTTGGTGCTTACTCGAAAGGTAGTCTTTTGGTTAAATTTTCCAAGAAAAATGTTAGTTTTCTTTTTGATATTATTAATTGCCGCGTCTGTTTCATAAGCATAGCTATATGAAGAAGCACCAAACAGTAAGTCGAGATTTGCTCTTTTTTTTCCATCCTTTAACCTTACTACTATTCTACCCCTAAATCTTCTAACAGTGTCATAGAATATCTTCTGGCTGTCAAGGAGGGATACTAGATTACTGACAAGCTTTTTTTCAAAAAAAATGCGGTTTTTCCCTTTTGTTCCAATCTCCGCATACCTTACGATTATAGTGTCCATACAATTGGCAGAATTCCTTTTATTTTAAAAAGGTATTTTTCTATACAAGCTATTCAAGGTATCCTTGATATCTTTGGCACTTCTTGTGTTCAGTGACTTTAAATAATAAAATTATTTGGATATATATTCATAGTTTGTTGTTGATTATTTTTGGATGACTTTACTTATCTTAGTAAGTGTATAGAAAAATGGGGTGTTGTTTCCCATGCAGTTATTCCTAGCAGATAACTCCTTTATAAAGATTTATAAATAAGATTCCTTTCCTTTATAAACACAGAGCGGGGGTGTTAGTTAATGACAGAAAAGAATATCCAGGTTGTAAATATTGTTGTATCAACAAGTTTGGAACATGATATACCGTTAGAGAAAATGGCTGCAACTCTCAGTAACACAGAATATAATCCAGAGCAGTTTCCTGGATTAGTAATACGAATCAGAGACCCAAAAACAAGTGCTTTAATTTTCAGTTCTGGCAAGGTAGTGTGCACAGGAGCTAGAAGCATGGAGAAAGTAGAGCAATCAATTGAGAAGATTATTAAGAGTCTAAAAAAGATTGGCATCGAAATCAAGATAAAACCGCAGATTACTGTCCAGAACATTGTAGCCTCTGGCAGTGTGGGTATGGATCTTAATTTAAATGTCCTTGCCATGAAGCTTGAGAATACTGAGTACGAACCAGAACAGTTCCCTGGATTAGTGTATAAATTGGATGAGGCAAAAGCAACCTTCCTATTGTTCAGCAATGGCAAAATTGTCTGCACGGGCACAAAGAGTGAGAGTGAAGTTGAGAGTGCGCTTGACAAGTTGATTGACAATCTTAAAAAAGTACAGTAAAATTTAGTTAATTTCTATGGAGAATGGATGCCACCACATTAATTAGAAAATTTCAGGAATTTTTTGAAAAGAATTACGAGAATCAAATAGTTCATGCCATAAAGAAAGGTGAAAAGTTTGTTGTTGTATCTTTTCAAAAACTATCTAAGTTTGACCCGCAACTTTGTGATGAATTACTAGAGGTACCATCTGAAACTATCAAGGCTGCTGAACTCGCAATTGAACATCTTGAATTACTTGGCGACACCAAAGAGTTTAAGGTTAGGTTCTCTCATTTGCCTGATAGCCAGTATGTCAGGATACGGAATATTCGAAGTGAACACATAAATAAGCTTATCATAATAAAGGGGTTGGTAAGACAAAAATCTGATGTTAGGCCCCAGGTCACAAGCGCAAGGTTTGAATGTCCGAGTTGTGGCAATATTATCACAGTTCTACAATTAGACTCTACCTTCAAAGAACCGTCAAGATGCGGATGCGGAAGAAAGGGCAAGTTTAGACTTATTAGCAAAGAACTAGTAGACGCCCAAAAACTTGTTCTTGAGGAATCTCCTGAAGATTTGGAAGGTGCAGAACAGGCAAAGAGATTGGATTTATTTTTAAAAAACGATTTGGTTTCTCCAATTACCGAGAAAAGAACTAATCCCGGAAGCAAATTGTTGGTCTCGGGCATTTTAAAGGAGGTACCCATCCCTGCAAAACAAGGGGGAAGACTCACTAGATTTGATTTAATGGTAGAGGCTAATTATGTTGAGCCCGTGGAGGAAGATTTCCTCGAGATTCAGATATCAAAAGAAGAAGAAGAAGAAATAAAAGAGTTGGCTAGTGATCCTAAAGTGTATGAAAGATTAACAAATTCTATTGCTCCATCAATTTTTGGTCTTGAAAGAGTAAAAGAGGCGTTAGTTCTCCAGGCATTGGGTGGTGTGAGAAAAAAGACAACAGGCGGTTCAATAACAAGAGGCGACATACATATCCTTTTAATTGGAGATCCTGGTGCAGGTAAAAGCCAGTTACTTAAAAGAATTGGGGGTGTTGTGCCTAAGGCAAGATATGTGAGTGGGAAGGGTGCAACAGGAGCAGGATTGACTGCAACTGTTGTCAAGGATGAGTTTATTAGGGGCTATGCACTTGAAGCAGGTGCTCTTGTTCTCACTAATAGAGGCATCTGCTGCATTGATGAGCTTGATAAAATGAGTCAGGAGGATAGGAGTGCCATGCATGAAGCACTTGAACAACAAACCGTGACAATTGCTAAGGCAAATATTCAAGCAACTCTTAGGGCAGAAACTACTGTCCTTGCGGCAGCAAATCCAAAATTTGGAAGATTTGATCCATATGAGGTTATTGCTAAGCAGATTGATTTACCAACAACATTGATAAACAGATTTGATCTTATATTTCCAATCAAAGATTTACCTGATGAAGAAAAAGATGAAGCAATGGCAGACTTTATATTAAGCCTACATCAAGACACAACCATCATTAAGACAGATGTTCATGATGAATTGTTAAAAAAGTATTTCTCATACGCAAGACAATATGTCCGACCCCAACTAAGTGCAAGTGCAATTGAAGAGATAAAGAGATATTACATTAAGATGAGAAGTAGCGGCTCTTCTGAAGAAGGCGACATAAGATCAATTCCAATCTCCGCAAGACAACTTGAAGCACTTGTCAGACTGGCTGAGGCGTCTGCAAAGGCAAGATTAGCTCCAAAAGTTACAAAAAGAGATGCTAAGAGAGCAATAGAGCTCTTACATTTTTGCTTATCAAAAATTGGTCTTGACCCAGAAACAGGCAAGTTTGATATTGACAGGATATCAACTGGTGTAACTGCATCTGAAAGAAGCCATATCTCAATCATAAGAGAAATTATATCCAATCTTGAAGAGAAAGTAGGTAAAATAATTCCTCTTGAAGACATCTTTGTTGAAACTTCTGAGAAAGGAATCAATGAGGATAAAGTAATAGAAGTTATTGACAGACTTAAAAGAGCTGGTGACATCTATGAACCACAAAGAGGATTCATCTCGAGAATCTAGAATGACACCGGATTATAAAAGACACACCGCCCATAAGGTAAATATCATTGAATTGTTGGACTCAGAGTACATAAAAAAACAAGGATGGGAGCCCAGCCAGTTCCTCATTTCCACTGGTCCGGTTTCGAGAATTAATATTATTGGTTTTATTGTTTCTAAAGAGGAAAATACTTTTCTCATTGATGATGGAACAGGCAATATTTCTGTTAGATTATTTGAGCGCCTACCAGAATTTGATGCCGTTCAAATAGGTTCTCTTGTTATGTTGATTGGAAGACCTAGAGAGTGGAATAATCAAAGGTATATTGTACCAGAGATAGTCAGAAAAATTGAAGATACAAATTGGCTGAAGGTGCGTCTTCTAGAGCTAAAACTGAGACAAACCATGAAACCACCTATGAAGATAGAACAAAAAGTCGAAGACAAAATTGACACGGGAGTAGATATTGGACCATATCAAAAAATCCTCAAAGTTATCCAATCCATGGACAGCGGAGAGGGAGTTGAATATGAAGACATTATGTCTAAGGTAGGTCTTCGTGATTGTGAGAAACTAATATCTGATCTGATTGCTGAGGGGGAGATATTTGAGGTCGGGCCCAGGAGGTTGAAGGTCTTAGAATAGCTCGAATCAAAATAATACCGGCGTCACAAAAACTTCTAAAAATGCTGCTGTTACTATTAAAAAGAAACTGAGAAGCAACAACAAAGAAGAATCCATCACAATTTTTTCATATGCTTTTGTTCCAAAATCATGCTTTATCACTGCTGTTGAGATAATTCCCCCAGCAAGACCTGCAGTAAAGTAGGATAGGATTTCTGGAATTCCATGTATTGCATATCTAAAAAGGCCAATTGAAACAATGTGAAAGTAGTTTGTGAGATATGTAAAACCCAGTGATGAGCTAATCTTATAAAACTCAGATCTAATAAAATTTCCAATTGCCACTCCGATAACAGAGGCATTCCACGTAAGAATAAAAATTGCACCCACACCATAGAGAAAAGAAAACAGCACGCAGAAGATTAAGACTTTGAGGTTATTAGACAGAATTTTTGTAAAAATTTCAAAATTCCTTATTGAGAACCCTGTCACAGTAGAATTGATCTGAATTATTGTGTCTGACTGAATTTTAAAAAGGAAACTAATTATATTATTTGGCAAAAAAGTGTACCACACTGTGCAAGCCAAGGTAACTCCAACAAAGAGGTTCATGAATAATGCTAGGGCACGTCCATGTTCTCTTAGCAGAGTTTTCTCAGGTAGATTCATGCAATCTTTTTTTTCCTCCAATTTAATCGTATTATACATCAGAGGGACTGCCGCCATTGTTGTAAGAAATACAAATACTAGGGAAGATTGTTCTTTAAAAATCCACCAGCCCAGAAATATTGCGATACTGGTGTAAATAAACCCAAAGAGCATCATTTTTAATGGTTTTGCTTCTGCCTTTAACGGACTAATGAGGGATTCTATTACCATTAATCAAGACTATTTACTGGAAAATATATAAAATTTTCTAAATAATGGAAGTGAAGATGGAGCCAAAGGGATATAATAAGAGGACATTATGATAAATTATGGAAAAAAGCAATAAAATTTATATAAGGATAAGTACAAAGTTCTATTATAATGAAAAAAGCGGTTGATATAATTGTTCTTTCTGCATTATCTGTTGCTATCTGTCTTGCTCAGAGCGGATTAATCAAAGCTGACCCAGAAAACCTGGTAATAAGGTTTATTGATATTCAATCGAGAGAAATTATTAGGGATATGCAAGCTGACCTTTTTGTTACTAATACTGTAAGTCTTGAGCAGACCACTTTATCTCAATTTATTGGAGAATCAGGAGAGATAGAGACACAGCTCGATGGTGGTGAGTGGAATATAACTGCCCATTTAGACGATATTTCAACATCAGGCAAGGATTATTATGGGAGATATATTATCAGAAGTTATGAGTTTGATAAGATGGATCTTTTTATTTTGCCTGTTGGCTCAATAAGAGGAACCGTGCTGGATAAACTCGATAATTTAGTAAGTAATGCTAAACTTAAGTTTGATTGCCAGACACAGAATGGGGGTAAGTTTCCGATAAGCTCTGATGAGTTTGGTTCTTTTTCCTATGATTATGCTCCAGTAGGCCAATGTAGGGTCAGTGCGATGTACAACGGAGCTGCTGGTTTTGAGAACGTTATTGTAGAAAAAGGAAACACAACAGAGATTATGATAAGATTAAATAAGACGGTAGTATCAAAACCTAGGTTAGAGTTAGACTTTGGATTTATTTTAATGAGCATCATTATTGCTGTCATTGGTGTGTTTTTTGTATTCGGCAAAAAAGAAAAAAAAGGGAAGGACAAGACTGCAGCGCAAGAATTACACAAAAGAACAAAAGATGTATTCTCCACTTTAAGTGAGAGAGAAAAAATAGTTGTAAGCTTTCTTTTAGATAATAATATGGAATCAACTCAGAACATAATCAAATACAAGACAAGAATTCCAAAAACCTCTCTAGTAAGGATCTTACACTCTCTGGAGAATAAGAAGATTATCTCACTTGAAAAGATTGGAAATCTTAAAAAAATAAAATTGACAACATGGTTCCTAGGAAAAGAGTAAATAGTTGTATTTTTTCATTTTGGAACATTATAAAAGCTTATTTTCAATATTGGGTTTTAATTAGCATCTCAAATACAAACAAAGTCCGCCCAAATATTAAATATTGGGTTGCTCTACTAATTTGCAAAAGAGGCCAAAAAAGAGGTGGCCCAATCATCAAAATAAATAGATAAATGAAAAAAGGTGAATGAAGAATGATTAATAAAAAAAAAACATTAACTGTGTTGTTTGTTGGAGCACTATTGTTTGTGCTTGGATTAGGAATAGTGAATGCAACAAATTGTATTGACACAGATAATGGAAGGGATTATTATACAAAAGGGACCATAACAATCGGCGATAGATCAGAAACAGACTCTTGTTTGCTTTCTTGGTATGACTATGATCATAACTGGTGGGAATATGACAAAGTGTATTCTTGCCAAGCAGGAACAGTCGATAAGCCAGAAAATAGCAAAGAGGATAGATGTTTAGTAAATGATTATGCTTGTGAAGGAGAGTTTAATAGTGCACCATTTCACCATTGTCCTAGTGGTTGTTATAATGGCAGATGTCTCCCAGAAAACGGGCCAGATTTGACAATAACTAAACTCCAATATTTTGGACTAGGTACTTCCACTCCAAAAGTAGGAGATTATGTTGGATATGAAGTAATAATAATGAACAAGGGAGATGAGACTGCTTATGGACCATTTAAGCTAAAAGCATACTTGAATGATCAATTTTTAATAGAGAAAGAGTATGGAAGTGATTTTTCGCTTGCACCTGGAGCAAGTATTGTGAGCCAACAGCAGTCCACAACTAAGTTTACCCAATGGGGACAAAATAAAATTAGTGTAAATGTTGATGCAGATGACCAAGTTGATGAAACTGATGAGAATAATAATTGGAAAGAGCTGTATCCCTATGTAGATTCAGGAGCAGAAAAAAAGGCTGATTTGACAATAACTTCTCTTCAATATTATGCACCCGGCGTTACAAACCCGAAAGTAGGGGATTATGTTGGATATAAGGTAACTATCAAAAACATCGGTACAGAGACAGCACAGGGTCCGTTTAAGGTCAAGGCTTATCTGAATGACCAATTCTTGAGATGGGAAGGGTATGGAAGTGATTTTGAACTTGATCCTGGTGGAAGCATTGTAGATAAACAGTATTCTTACACTAAATTCACAAAAGCAGGTCAAAATAAAATAAGTGTCAATGTTGATGCAGATAATCAAGTTGATGAATCTAATGAAAATAACAACTGGAAAGAACTCTATCCAATAGTGGGCGATGGTCAAGAAGAATTACCTGACCTAAAAATTGACAATATCTACTATTCTGGAGGAGTTTACATTTATGTTAAATACTGCAATAACGGAGTAGCAAGCAGCGATGATGATTTTTTAATCAAGTTAACCAATCTTGACACAGGAGAAAGTTTTCCAGGCAATTATTATTATAGATTCCCTGTGCCTTCTCCAGGTTCATGCAAAGTGACTGGAGGATATACTCCCGGATTAATTGGACTTTCATATGGAGAGTATGGTCATGTGAGAGGAGAAATTGACTGGGAAGGAAGAGTTGAGGAGAGCGACGAAACAAATAATGTCCTGGATAAATATATTGGAACAGAACCAGGCTGTTACAGTGATTCAGACTGTTATAATGATGCAGAGACTGGGCAAGAGAATATGTTCTGTGAATTCCCTGGAGGGAGTTGCCAAGGCCCAGGAAGCTGTGTTGAAAAACCAACTGCCTGTATTAGTGTATACCAACCTGTATGCGGCTGTGATGGCAAGACTTACGGAAATGACTGCTCAAGAAGATCTTTTGGTGTTTCAAAAGCATATGAAGGAGAATGTAAAAGTCAGCAAATCTGTAATGATACAGACGGCGGAAGAAATTATTATAGAAGAGGCACTGTAATTGATGAGAATGGGAATAGCAGAACCGATTATTGTTCAAATAATCAAACTTTAGCAGAGTTCTACTGCAGCAGTGATGTTGTCCATATCGAATATTATACCTGCCAGTATGGGTGTATTAATGGCATGTGCAGGTATGAACATTCTGAAGAGCCAGAGAGCCTGCTTAATAATCCTGGTTTTGAATATGGGGATTATTATAGAATTAGTTCATGGAGCGACACAAGCAATGCTCAGTTAAATCAATGGGGACTGACAAGTGGTGCTAATATTGGGTATCCCTATAGGTACAGAGGCATTGGTGGTTTGAAAATTACTGATAGTGTCAGTACACCAACTTACCAATATGGCTCACAGGAAGCAGTGCAAATAATACGGGGACAACCAAACAAGATTTATATTCTAAGCGGTTATGCAAAGAGACTAGGAAATAGTGGTGCGTCGCTGTATTTAGATTTCCTGGACTCCAACAAACAAAGAATAAAAGTGTACACGGTCTCTGGATTTGAATCAAATAAATGGGATATAAAATCTGTTGAGGCAATATCTCCCATCAACACTAAATATGTGAGGGTTATACTTTATTCTTCAAACAAAGCTACAGGAACCACTTACTGGGATGATATAGTGCTGTTGGAAAAACAGAGTAATGAAGAGTTTACTATTGATGTTTCAACAGACAAAAAGAATTACGAGCCCGGCGAAACTGCTGAGATTACTCTTACAGTGTCTGGAGATGATACTGTAGAGACAAGTGAAGCCATTGTAAAAGTTGATGTAAAGAACCCATCTGGACTATGGAAAAATATTGAATTAGGAGATCCAATTTGCAGCAGATCTGTGTGCGCTTATCCTGTAGCGCCTTCTGATTCAACAAGTGAAGAGGAGATCTGTGACTCTAAGGTCACATGCCTATACCAAGGAACATACAACATCCCAATAAAGACCACGATATCAGCAAGTGGCAACGAAGAAATTGAAACAACAGAAGTTGAAGACAGTGCTGTGGACATAGCCATCCCAACCTATACTGTAAAGGGACAGGTTACTATCCTTGGCAAACAGAAGACAGGGTATACTTACTTTGGTGTATACTATGAAAACGGACATAAGTATGTCTTACTGAACAAACAATTCACACTTGAGGAAGGGCAAACAGCATATATTGTTGACAACAATTATATGAAAATCAGTAACCTTGACACAGATTGTGTAACCTGTAATTTTGAGCCGTGCCCTCAAAGCTGCGAGGCAAACTTTGTTGTGAGTTATTATGGAAGCGAACAGACAGTAAGTCTTGATGAAGGCGAGAGTTCAGATGTGTTCAATGTAAGAATAAAAGCCATAGAAATTAGCAGCGATATGGTATCCTTGTTAGTCACAAAAAACGAGCTGCCTTCTCCAAAAGTAGAAGTAATTTTAGATGAGTATTATCTTAGTGGAGAGAAGATAGATATCAAAGTCAGAAACAGTGGAAACACGAACATTCATTATCTAGGGGGGTGCGTTGATCCTTATGTGATTCAGAAACTTAATAAAGACGCATGGGAACAGGTGAATTTGTATGACCCTTGTCTTGCCAGGTGTACAGGATTCACAAATGAAGAGCTTGAACCAGGTGAAACAAGAACAATTGGGGTATGGAAGCAGATTGAGTATGGTGCTGATTGTGACAGCAATGATGAAGAGAGTGATGGGCAATTAGTTGAACCAGGGGAATATAGACTTATTTTCCATTATTCAACAAGCCAGAATGTTGGAGGAACGTCCCGTGCTATTGATGAGTTTGAAATAGTTGAGGAAGCTCCAAGTGACTGTGGCGGCTGTATAAGTGACGGAAAGTGTCTTCCTTATGGAACAAGAATGGTTGAAAGTGGAAGAGTTGTGTATTGTGATTTATCAGGGAAATTTAAATTGCAGAAAACCGTGAATGAAGCATGTCAAAACAACTACGAGTGCTTGAGCAACTATTGTAGTAACAGCAAATGCGTAGACCTGGAAGCACAGCTACGAGAAACCACAAGCATAGTAGAAAGGATTTGGTCGTGGATCAGAAGATTTTTCTGGTTTAGAGAAGACTAATTATTTTCTTTTTCCTTATTCTTACTTTTTTTATTTATACAGAAACTAATAAATACTTCTTTTCTTTTAATAGTTTTAAAAAAAGAGGTAGTGTATGAAAGGCTATATTGGAAGTTATCTTGATATTGACTTGACAACCAGGAAGGTTAGCAAGAAAAGCCTGGCGGGAGAGTGGTGTAACCAATATGTTGGAGGAATTGGTTTTGGTATAAAAGTAGCTTGGGACAATATTCCTAAGGGTGTTGATTCTCTTTCTCCCCAAAATGTGATAAGTTTCTGGACTGGACCTTTTGCAGGCACACTTGTCCCTGTTTCTAGCAAGTACTGTGCTGTTGCTAAATCTCCTCTAACAGACACAATTGGTTATGGTATTTCTTCTGGCTACTTTGGTGCAGAGCTAAAGCGGGCAGGGTATGATGGAATAGTCATAAGAGGTAAGGCAAGTAAGCTAGTGTATATTTTTATTGATGATGACCTTATTGCTATTAAAGACGCTAGCCAGCTTGCGGGAAAGACAACCTGGCAAACAGATGATTTAATCAAGGAAGAACTGCAAGATGACTCAATTAGGGTTGCTTCAATAGGGCCTGCAGGAGAAAGGTTAGTAAGATTTTCGTGTATCACTAATGCAAAGAACAGGCATGTGGGCAGAAATGGCATGGGCACGGTAATGGGCAGTAAGAATCTGAAAGCAATTGCTGTCCGAGGCACAAAGGATGTTGAAGTACATGATTTAAGGACTCTTTTAAAAGTTGTCAAACCATTATACAAAGCTTGTCGGGGCCCAAATATGTATTATGGTAGAGAAGGTACTCCAATAAAGATAATGCAACATCAAAAAAAAGGCTGTCTAGCAACAAATAATTTTCAAAAAATGACTTTTTCTCAAGCAGAAAAGGTTTCTGGAGAGACCATGTTAAAAACCAAAGTCAAGAAAATAATTGCATGCGAGATGTGTGCTGTTGCATGCGACCATGTCAATGTTGTTGAAGAAGGCCAGTATAAGGGTGCGCATAGCAGTGTAGATTTTGAGAGCTTATGGGCATTGGGGCCTTGTTGTGGTATTGGTAATCTGGATGCCATTACAAAAGCTGTAGAGCTATGCGATACTCTGGGCATGGACACCATTTCAACTGGTTTAACTGTGTCTTGGGCTATGGAATGTTATGAAAAGAGGATTTTTGATAAAGAACTAACAGAAGGGCTTGATTTAAATTTTGGAAATCATGAAGCGATGGTTGAACTCGTAAGAAGAATTGGATTAAGAGAAGGGAGATTTGCCACAATGCTTGGAGAGGGAAGCAAGAGAGCAGCAATACAAACTGGAAGAGGAACAATTAAATTTGCTATGCAAATCAAAGGCTTAGAGACATCTGCATATCCTTTCCGTACAATGCAGACTGGTGCATTAGGTCACGCTACTTGCATTACCGGCGCATTCTATCAAAGATCTGGTTCATATCAATATGATGAAAAGGAAGTAGTTGACAGGCTCTCATTGGACGAGAAAAGGGGAAAATTAGTCGCTGATGGGGAAAATGATTACAGTGTTATAGACTCTTTAATAATATGTAAATTTTCAAGGAAAATATATGAAAATAAGGAAGAACTGGCAAAACTGTATTATCTTGTCACAGGGAAAAAAATAACATGGAAGGAGTTTCTAAAAGCAGGCGAAAGGATTTATAACCTAGGTAGAGCATTCAACATAAGACACGGGTTTGGAAGAGAAGATGACTATCTGCCGGCAAGAGCATATGAAGAAAGGGTCAAAGATGGGCCTGGCAAAGGCGCCATAGTTAGGATGGACCAATGGAACGCAGCATTAGATAGTTATTATGAATATCGAGAATGGAGCAAAGACGGGATACCAACTAGGAAAAAACTAAAACAACTTAGCCTCGAGGATGTTAGAGAGGAAATGGGTGTTTAAATGCAGAAAATAATAATCTGTGACACAGACAAATGTACTGGTTGCCGTATCTGTGAGTATGTCTGCGCGGCAGTCAATAGCAACCGATTAAATCCTAGACTAGCACGAATTCGAACAATAAGAAAAGAACCTGTCTTTGATTTGGCTTTATCCTGTAGGAAATGCGAGAATCCGAACTGTATCAATGTTTGTGCCAATAATGCAATAACACAAGACAAAAAAACAGGCACAATAGTAATTGATGATGAAAAATGTGATGGGTGCGGTATGTGTGTCAATGCCTGCAATTTTGGTGTTTTAACTATTAATCTTGAAGGAAAAGCGGTCTATGTTTGCGACTTCTGCTTGGAGAATGACAAGAAAGCATGCATTGAGTATTGTCCAAAAGAAGCATTATCCTATACAACCATTGACAATTTAAAGGAGCCAAGAGTAAAAAAATTCCATTCAAAATTAAGAGAGGTTGCTGACTCCTAAAAATTAAATTTGTATATTAGGCCGGCTCGCTCCAGTAAGAACCAGATAGCACTTAATGCAAGCAACGCGATAAGAATTGCTAAGTCGTAAGTTATTTTTTGACCAAAAACCCATATGATTAGCAGCCTTAAAGATACATAAAGTATGAGGATATCTCTTATAATGCCCCTTATTCCCATCTTCGTATCAAGAGTAAAAATTGTTACAAATAATAAACTTATCATTATTACATAGAACATGTGCTGTTTTTCTTTTCCAGTGACAAATAAATTATTTTAAATAGCCTATGTTGTAATAGTACAATGAGTGAGAAAAAATCAACTTCTTCTGAAGATAAGGGTCAGGATCCGGTTGATAGGTTCTATGACCAATATAAAAACAGGATTAAAGAACAGTTGGGGCAGGATATTGAGTCCAGCGGTTCAGAAAAGATTATCTCAAAGGAATATACTGAGTTTAAAGAGCAATATCTCCCAAAGCATTTAACTTTCTACGAGAAGGCATGTAATCTGTGTGCAAAAATTTTAACATTAAAAGCAGATAAGAAGAGGGAAGAGCAATTAAGGGAATCTATTTCAATTTGTCACCTTGACATTACTCCTGGCGGGGTGATGAGTTTTTCATTCCTATGCCCATTTATATTTATGATTTTCGGAGGCGCATTATCATATTTTCTTACCTCATTCTTTTTTGGTCAGCCATCCTTATTTATTTTAGTGATAGTTGTGATGAGCGGGCTTGCTTTAATAATTCCGCTTCAGAATCTTCCGTATATTCTAGCAAATAACTGGAGACTCAAAGCCAGCAATCAAATGATATTGTGTGTGTTCTACATTGTCTCTTTTATGCGCCATACATCAAATTTAGAACTGGCAATAAAATTTGCATCTGACCATATAGCCCCTCCACTCTCGTTGGACCTAAAAAAAGTACTCTGGAATGTGGAGACAGAAAAATATGAGTCAGTTAAGGAGGCTTTGGAAGAATATATGGCTTCATGGAGAAGATGGAACCTTGAATTTGTTGAGTCAATCCATCTTATTGAAGCCTCTCTTTATGAAACAACAGAAGAGAGAAGGATTGAGGCTTTGGAGAAGGCACTTTCACTGATATTAGAAGAAACCTACGAGAAAATGCTTCACTTTGCCCATGACTTAAAGTCACCTATTGAAATGCTTCATATGATGGGGATTATACTTCCTGTTCTCGGTTTAGTAATACTTCCGCTTGTTGCCAGTTTTATGGATAATGTAAGGTGGTACCACATTTCTATTCTTTATAATATTATTCTTCCGCTTGCTGTATATTATCTGGGAAAGATGGTACTATCAACAAGACCAACAGGTTATGGCGAGACGGAAATAACACATCTGGCACCCGAGACCAAAAAATATCAGAATATGGTAATTAATCTCGGAAAAAAACAGATATTTATCTCTCCTTTCCTTGTTGCTGGTTTTATTGCTGCTGTTCTTGTACTAATTGGTATCAGTCCTTTATTGATTCACGCACTAGATCCCACTAAGCAAAAGACTTTTGATATTATACTAGACAGCAGAAATAGATTAGAAGTCATTAACACATATGAAGCAAAAAAGGACGCAAAATTCAGCCTTCTTGATTACAGGAAAGGCATAAAGGTTGGAGGGATACTCGGCCCTTATGGAATTGGTGCCTCACTATTAAGCCTGTTCTTGACATTGGGTATTGGTTTTGGGCTTGGCATGTATTTTTTATTAAGAACAAAAAATCTCATGAAACTTAGAGCCAATGCGAAGGCACTGGAAGAGGAATTCGGATCTGCTCTATTTCAGCTCGGAAGCAGGATAGGTGACGGATTGCCTGCAGAGATTGCATTTGCAAAAGTATATCAGCTCATTCCTGAGACAACATCAGGGAGATTCTTCCAGCTTGTCAGTTTGAATATTTCAAAACTTGGTATGGGAATTGAAAAGGCGATATTTGACAAGAATGTTGGTGCTCTTACAAAATATCCTTCAAAGCTAATCGAAAGCTCTATGAAAGTATTTATTGAAAGCGCAAGAAAAGGACCAAAAATCGCAAGCCAAAGTCTGATTAATGTTTCAATTTATCTTAAAGAGATTCATGCTGTTGATGAAAGATTAAAGGATCTGCTTGCCGAGATAATCAGCAGTATGAACTCACAGATTCATTTCCTCGCTCCTGCAATATCTGGCATTGTTATTGGCATTACTTCAATGATAACTGCCATTCTGGGCAAACTAGGACAGCAGATCTCAGACCTTGGTACTCAAACAGGAGCTATGACCGCAGGAGGGATGAGTAACCAACTAATTGAATTGTTCGGAGATAGTGTGCCAACTTACTATTTCCAAGTCATTGTCGGCATATATATAGTCCAGTTAGTCTACATATTATCTGTTCTTGTCAATTCAATACAAAACGGTGTTGACAGGTTAAATGAAAGAAATATGGTTGGGAAGAATCTAATATCTGCCACCACCCTATACTGCGTGATTGCATTGGCAGTCATGCTAATATTTAATATGGTGGCTGGACTTGTTCTTGGCGGATTGAATCTGATGTAAGAAAAGTGGGACGGACGGAACGCCCAGATGAAAAGCATTTGCTTTTAATCTTTTGAATCCGTGACACCACGGTCTTCAGCCGTGTGCTCTCCCAGGCTGAGCTACCGTCCCAGCTAGCACTTATGGAATAAAATTTAATTTAAATTATTTTCTGTTCGCAGAAAAGTTTATTAACTCTACAAAGAGTAAAAGCACTATGTTTGAGCAATACCTTATCTACTCAGCAATAATACTCCTACTGGGTACAGTTGTGTCTGCACTAGCAGAGAAACTTAACATCTCCAATACAATGTTTCTAACATTTATTGGGATGGTATTTGGTGCCTTTGGTCTAATCATTTTCCCAAGAGACACTATTATTTTTATTAGCACATTATCTATAATACTAGTTGTATTTGACAGCACAATAAAATTAAAGTATAAGGAGATTCAGAAATTCTCATCTTATAGTATGCGTCTGGTCCTTATCTTCTTTATTATAAACTTCATTGTATTGTCTATATCTACCTCCTGTCTTTTTAATTTCTCATCGACTTCAAACATAAATCTAATCCTTGTGTTAATTTTTACTTTTATGATGTACGGGATTGATCATGAATTCTTTTTATCTATGGGAAGGCAGAAAAAAGAATTGGTCAAAATAGCCGAGATAGAGTCTTTGATTAATAGGTCCTTGACCTTAATTATACCTTTAGTGTTGCTAAATTATTTACAGGCAATTATATCAAAATCAAATCTGCCAGTTTATGTAGAGTGGTGGATTTATTTTAAGCAGATTTTCATCAGTGCTATTTTTGGGATAATCGCTGGAGCCATAGTTGTAGCAATATTAAACACCAGGTTAAAAGAACATATATCTTATCTAATAGCCCTTACCTCAAGCGTAATCCTATATGTACTTAGTGAAGGTGTCCAGGCAAATGGTGTTTTGTCGCTTACTGTCTTTACGCTCATACTCGGGAACTATCATTTAAAGCATAAGCATGAATTGAAAAAGTTTATGTCTCTCTTCGCTTACATATTTAATATTTTTGTTTTTATACTAATAGGTACTGTGATGTTAATTGATTTCAAATATGTGTTAAAAGGAACATATTTGTTCCTTATTTTCTTACTGGGGAGATTTCTTTCAGTACATCTAGCATTATGTGGTTCAAAATTTGGCTTAAAAGAGAAGCTGTTTTTAGTTCTTAATGGGGTAAAGGGGATTGATGTTGCTATAATCATACTAATAATGATGACAAGATTTGAAAACCTTCCGGGCATAGAAATAATTGTTAATCTATCACTATTATTTTGTCTATATAGTATAATCATTACAAGTGTCTCTAGTACAATATTAAAAAGGATCCAAAAATGTCACTAAAGAGAAAAGGCATTCAGGCAGAAAGAGAGATAATACATATGCTATGGGAGAGAGGCTGGGCAGCTTTAAGAGTAGCAGGCTCAGGTTCAATGCAGTTCCCTTCGCCGGACATCTTAGCAGGCAATAGGCTTAGAGTCCTGGCTATTGAATGCAAAGTATCAAGAAATGACAAAAAATATTTCTTAAAGGATGAGATTAAACAACTAAATAATTTTTCAAGTTATTTTGGTGCAGAATCTTGGGTGGCTCTAAAATACTACAGAGAAGAATGGAGATTCATCAACACAGAGGATTTGAGAGAGACAAAAAGGGGCTATTGTATATCAAAAGACGTAGCAAAAATAAAAGGTCTATTAATTGATGAATTGTTGCAGCTATCCAAATAACCAAGGATTATGGTAATAGTTTTCTTTAACAAATAATTCTGGTTTGAATATCCCAAATTCACAGATAATTCCCTGAATATGGTTTGGAGGAACTATCTCTTCTTTAAGCTCATTAATGTACAGACTGTTCGCGCCCTGGCCAGGATTATGCGACCAGGAGTTAGCACATACATAAACAGGAACATGATGCTCTTTCGCTGTTCTTGCTACAACTCCAGCTCCAACTGTACTGAGCACCGACCCCTCTGAAGTAATTAAAGAAGAGGAAATCAAAACATAATCAGATCTTGCCAGCGCAGCCGATATTGCCAAGTCGGGTAGGGTTATAAAAGTAATGTTATTTTTTGCCTTTTCCGGAAATTGGTTTTTTAGTTTATTAAGAGGATTTGTCTCCAATAAAAGTAAAGTGAATTTATTTTTTTGTGCTATTTCCTTAATTGCATCAGCAACAATATCAGAATAAGACGCTAAAAACAAAGAACTATTTTTACGCAGCTTTTTTTCAAGGTGATCTGAAATTTTTTTATGTGCCTCGTGATAATACTTCAAAATATCTAAGTGCTTTGTCTTTGCTTGTTGTTTTAGGTTTCCTTTCTTTAGGTCATGAAAAAAATATTTAATTGAGTTTTTAAGCAACATATTTTTGTGGGTGGAATTTAAGATCGCTTCTCTGGTAGCAAGTACACCAGAAAGATTCCCCTCTGATGAAAGAAAAAGTTCATATAGTGCGTCTAAGGTTGCTTTCGCATGAAGCCTATGGTCTCCCCTCTCAAGTAACTTCTCTTGTTCCATTCTTAAGAAAAAATGATTTATTTTTTATGTTTAATAGCCTTCTCAATTCTTGACTCTTCCTTCTCAATTTTAACTTCTTCTCTTGCTATGGCCCCTGTCATTTTCTCAATATTTTCATCCATTCTTGCAATTCTTCTTTCCAATAGCACAAGTATTCTAAGGCTGTAAACAATAGCTGCAAGTGTCCCAACAATGATTGCCAGTATTAATTGCTCAATAGTTAACATTTAGTCTGCACCTCTCTTTGGTTTTGAGACATATAGATTTTTTGAGATATTTAAAACTTTTGTTTTGAGTAGAAAAAGAACAGCAAAACACGGTAACATTTATATAGGTCCAATAAATCATCTCTATCCTAGGGACAAATGATAGAATTTTCTGATGAGGAAGCAGCTTTATTAACAAAATATGTATCAAACCTTGATAAAGACATATATGTTATTTACAACCTTCCGCCCGAGGTTGCAGCTGTTCTCTTTGCATACTACAGTAGGAGCCCATTATCGTTCCGAGAAAATTTGCTAAAACTAATAAGAGATAAAGATATAGATGTTCCCTCATTGACTCTGGCGCATCAGGATCAAGGATTTGATTTCAGCCGGGCAAAAGAAAAGGCCAGCAAGTTCCATGAAAAATGGGTTGTTGGATACGGACATAGTAGTGTAGCTGAGCACGCATCTGCTTCGGTTGCTATTGAAAATATCTCTATGATTGCCACCAAAATTATTGAAGATAACCGATTGGCATCTTACACCGAAAAGTCCTCGCGTTATCAGATATTTGATAAAACCAGATATTATACCCCAAGCAGGATTAAAAATTCACAATATGCTGATCTTTACAAAGATACAATGGATTTTCTTTTTAACGAGTACAACAGGCTAATTAAAAAAGTGTCTAAGTGTATTATTACCAAATATCCAAAACTCACCGAAGAGAGTGAGCAACATTTTAAATCGGTATTAAAAGCCAGGACTTGTGATGTTTGCAGATACCTGCTGCCTGCAGGAACATTGACAAACCTTGGTATGACTGCCAATGCAAGGACGTATGAGCATGCAATTAAAAAATTCTTATCACATGAACTTAAGGAAGTGAACCTAATTGGGAAGCAGATTAAAGCAGAGGTGCAAAAGATCATTCCGACTCTTGTTAAATATGCAGATAATAATAAGTATATGTATGAGACGAACAAAGGAATGGAAGAATACACAAGTAAGTTATCTTTGCCTGCTGACACCACTAAGAGTGTTACCCTAGTGAAGTATGACGAATCAGCTTATGACAAAGCAGTGACCAGTATTCTGTACAGGTACTCAAAAAGTTCTTATTCTGAAATAGATAAGCTTATGAAACGGATGTCTATTAAGGAGAAGGAGAATGTATTGGATAAATATCTTGGAAAGATGGGGAAATATGATTACCCGATGAGAGAATTGGAGCATATTTACTATACCTTTGATATATTAGTCGATTTTGGAGCTTTCAGAGATATTCAAAGACATAGAATATGTACCCAGACCACCCAGGATTTGACAAATGAACTTGGATATAGTGTGCCTCAAGAGATAATTGAGTCAGGATTTGCAGAAGATTTCAAGTGCTGCATGAAGAGAGCAAATGAAGCTTATGAAAAGGTTTTAAAAGATTTTCCAAAAGAAGCCCAGTATCTCATCCCACTTGCATATAGAAAGAGGGTTCTTATTACATGGAATCTTAGGCAGTTATTCCATTTCATAAAGCTGAGAAGTTCAAGGGAGGGGCATATCTCTTACAGAAGAATAGCGTGGCAATGTTTTGATGAAATTAGACGAGTCCATCCATTGTTTGCAAAATATTTAAGGGTTGATAAGAGTCAAGGACCTGCTAGATAAAAAGATTTAAAATCAAATAATTTATTCTCATATTCATGAATGTTATTGTTACGGGCGGGGCAGGGTTTATTGGAAGCAATATTGCTCTAGAACTAGATAAAAAACACAAGGTTACCGTGATTGATAGTCTTTTTTCTGGATACCTTAACAATTTAAAAGGATTCAATGGTAGATTTATTAACCTTGATGTAACTGATGAGAAAGTATGTAATATTGAAAATAAGGCTGACGTAATTATTCATCAGGCTGCAATAACTGACCCGAGGTATGAGAATGATCATGAGACTTTCCAGAAGAATGTGAAAGGGTTCAAAAATATTCTCAAACTGGCTAAAAAATCTAATGCAAAAGTAATATACGCATCTACAGCGAATCTATATGGAAACGGCCCGTTTCCAATGAGCGAAGACCAAGATGTCAAGATAATAAGTGTTTACGGTAAATCAAAGCTTGAAATAGAGAAGATCGCTGCCACCCTACATACTAAGATGCATATTGTCGGTTTAAGATATTTTAATGTTTATGGTCCCCGGGAGTCTGGCAAAGGAAGACCCGCTTCGATGATCTATCATTTATGGAAACAGATGAGACAAGACAGAAAACCAAGACTATTTAAATTTGGGGAGCAAAAAAGGGACCAGATTTATGTCAAGGATGTTGTAACAGCAAATCTCCTAGCCATGAATGCTCCTTCTGGCGTGTACAATGTGGGAACCGGAAAAGCAGTCTCTTTTAATGAGATTGTCAGAGTACTTAACGATTTGCTTGGTACACAACTTGATATAGAGTATATTGACTGCCCGTACAATGAAGAAACATATCAGAATAATACACAGGCTAATACTGCCAAAGCAGAGAAATACCTAGGATTCAAGGCCAAATATTCATTTAGACAAGGAGTAAAAAATTATCATGATTTTTTAGTTAGGCAAGAGGACGTGCATGGGTAAGATTGTATTTAAATCAGAACTCAGAAGCATTGTATCCCAAATCAGAAAGAGCGGTAAAAAGATTGTCACAACAAACGGTGCCTTTGACTTGTTCCATAAGGGACATGTAAAAAGCCTTAAGTTTGCCAAAGAAAAGGGGGACTTATTGGTTGTCTGCCTGAATAGCGATGAATCTATCAAAAAATATAAATCAGAAAAAAGGCCGATAATACCGCAGCAAGAGAGAGCAGAGATTGTTGCATCAAATATTTATACCGATTATGTTACGATATTTGATGAGAAAACACCCATTAAGATACTAGAACTGATACGGCCGGACATACATGTAAAAGGATCAGAGTATAGTAAGAGATTAGCAGAAAAAGAAGTTGTTGAGAAACACGGGGGGCAGGTGGTGTTCATGGAAAGAGACCCAAATGACACTTCCACCACAAAGATAATAAATAAGATCATAAAGCTCTATGGTGATTCGCATGAAGATAAATGTAATTGATAAATTCAGTACAAAAAAAGTACTTGTTTTAGGGGATGTGATGCTGGACAAATACATATACGGTCAGACAACAAGGATCTCGCCAGAAGCGCCGGTTCCTATTGTCTGGATTACTAATGAGGAGAATGTTCCTGGTGGGGCGAGCAATGTTGCTAATAATCTCACTTCGCTGGGCAGCAGAGTGTGTATTGCAGGAGTTATTGGCAGGGACAAGGACGGCAGAGTTTTAGAGAAGATCCTCAAAAACAAGCATATTGACACTTCACTGATATTTGAGGATGAAACAAGACCTACAACAGTGAAGCAGAGGATAATTTCGGGCAATAATTTCCAGTTACTTAGATTAGATTACGAGAAAACAACAGAGATTTCACAGGATTTACAGAACAAGATGTTTAATAAAATCAAACAAACAATAAAGGGCTATGATGCTGTTGTAATTAGCGATTACGGAAAGGGAGTAATCACAGAAGAACTTACTAAGAAAACCATCAGTCTAGCCAGATCCAATAACAAGCTAGTTATTGTAGACGGCAAGCCAGGCAATGTTCACTATTTCAAGGGATGTACTTTAATCACACCAAATCTCAGGGAAGCAATTGCAATGAGTGGTATACAGCAGGACATTCTTGAAATGGGAAGAAGACTTGTGAAGATGCTTGATTCTGATGTTTTTATTACCCGCGGCCCAGAAGGCATCTCTGTTTTTAATAAAAAAGGAGACCATAGTCATGTGCCTCCGCTTAAAATAACAAAGATTTTTGATGTTACAGGAGCAGGAGACACTGTTGTTGCAGTCTCTACTCTCGGACTTATTAGTGATTTATCACTCATTGAATCTGCCAGACTCGCAAATTATGCTGCCGGCTTAGTAGTCCAGAAGCCAGGTACTTCTACTGTTACACCAGAAGAATTAAAAGGCACGTATGAAGAAGAGATAAGCCAGTATCTAAGAGAAAGTATAGAGGTTAAGCAAAAGATAATTGTGGGGCAACTCAATAAAATAAAAAAAGCCGCACATCTATTTACACAGGCATATGCTAAAGGCAATAAAGTAATAGCATTCGGCAACGGCGGCTCTGCTTCTGATGCCCAGCACTTGGTGGGGGAACTTGTAGGAAGATTTAAGATAGAACGAAGAGGACTGCCAGCTATTGCTCTTACTACAGACTCTAGTGTTGTTACAGCTATTGCAAATGATTATGGCTATGAGAAGGTATTTGAAAGACAGGTGGAGGCAAATGCTGTCAAGGGAGACGTTGTTGTCGCAATATCAACGAGCGGGAATTCTCCAAATGTCCTTTTTGCCGTTGAAAAAGCAAAAAAAATCGGCTGTAAAACAATTGGACTAACAGGTAAAGAAGGCGGACAACTGTCAAAGATATGCGATGTCTCTATTGTTGTACCCTCTAGCAACACTCCAAGAATCCAAGAAGCACACATTGCCATAATCCATATAATATGCGAGCTTCTTGATAAAGAGCTGGCAAAAAATGAATAAGGCAGTTTTTCTTGACAGAGATGGCACAATCAACGTTGACAAAGGTTATGTTTACAAGAAGGAAGATTTAGAGTTTCTGCCAAATGCAGTAAATGGGCTGAAAAACATACAGCAACTAGGGTTTAAGCTGATAATAATCACTAATCAGTCCGGAATAGGTAAGGGTTATTACTCTGAAAAAGAGTATAGAATATTCATGAACGAGCTTTATAAAAAACTTGGTGAAAAAGGAGTTAAAATTGAAGCTGACTACTATTGTAAGCATGCACCTGAAAAAAAGTGCAGTTGCAGAAAACCAAACACAAAGATGATTGAAAATGCTGTAAAGGCGCATTGGATTGATAAACCAAACTCCTATTTTATCGGGGACAAAACAGCAGACATCCTTGCAGGAAAGAACGCCAGGTTAAGGACAATTTTAGTATTAACAGGCAAGGCAGGAAAAGATGGAAAATATCAAATCAAGCCAGATTATATATGCAGAAATCTCAAAGAGGCAAGTCAAATAATAGAAAAGTCATAGATTAAGCATAACATGTCCCTAGTATTATTCTTCTTTGAGCAATTCTACTGCTTTTTTAAAGACTTCTCTAGGAGAGATGTCTCTCATAATCTTCAAGTCAGCTTCAAAATTTTTATTCCGAAGATAGTTCAGTGTGTTTTCCTGCGTGTTTTTAAAGATAGTGATTGTTTTCCCGTATCCTCTTGGTCCGGCTTGCAAGGGGCTGCTCGCACCAAAAATAACAAGTGTCTTTGTGCCCACACTAGAAGAGAAGTGAGCAAGTCCAGAATCATTTCCAATAAAGAGATCACTAAGTTTAAGTATTGCACCAACTTCACTTAATGACAGTTTCCCGCAGAGATTAATTACCTTTTTATCTATACACGCTAACTGCTTATTATATTCATACTCTTCTTTTGATCCTAATAGGAAAATAAGAGCATCAAATTCTTTCCTCAATTTAATAATCAGTTGTTTAAAATGGTCAGGTGGCCAATTACGCCATACTGCTTTAGACTGGGAGTGAACACATATTGCTGTCTCTATTTTGGGTGATATTCCTAGTAAACTCAACTGTTTCCTTACTTTATTAATGTCCTTTTTTGAGACTTTTTTAATACAGACTGTGTCCTTTTTTGCAAAAGGTATTTCCGCCACTCGCAGCAAATCAAGATATGATTCAATTATATGTCGGTCATAATAACCATCATAAGAAAGCTTGCTTGGAGTTTTTTTTGTCAACAGAAAACTGAAGAGAGAACCACTATAAGTATAACCAATCCTTCGCCGGATTCCTGCAAGCACGGGTATAAGATGCATAAAGAAAAAATTGGGGTATATGATAAAACATGTGTCAAAATTCCGCTTTTTTATTCTCACAATTATTTTTGAAAACATTTTTAGATATGTTATGGCTTTAGAAAATTTATTTATTTCTGGGTCGCCTATTTTAGTTAATTCTCCTACTTCAATGATTTCATTGATTTCATTATTATCTTTCCAGAGTTCTTTGCTCATTCCATCTGCTGTTACAGCGATAAATGCTGTACCATAATTTTTCCTCAGAATATTGAAAAAAGACAACAGAAGAATTGAGTCCCCTATGGTGTTTGGAACCAGATTTAAGATTAGAATCCTCTTCATGCATTATCAGAAGTATTGAAAAATATAAAAGGTTTTTGTTCACTGTTTAAGCTATGCAAGCAGCAAAGAAAAGCATTAATATGGAAATTAGTACAAACTTTTTTTTTCTGATATTAAAACAGGCCCCTCTATTTCGGCCGCTGTTTTATAGGCACTTAGTACTTCTTCAGGTGTGTTAGGAGTATAAACCGGAAAAGAAAAAAATCTTTTAAAGATATCACTATAATCTTGTGTGTGTGTCAGGCCCGCATAAAAGGGTTTTATCCCCCCCACAACTGCCCTAATAATAACTGGCATTTTGAACTCACCCTCTGAAATAATGTGGACTTTACTCAATTGGTGCACGAGTATATCTATAGCCGTCAGAACAAAATCATGCCTTTCAAAAAAAAGTACGGGCTTGAATCCCTCAAGCGACATTCCCATAGCTAAGCCCGACATAAGATTTTCTGCTAAGGGCGTCTCAATCCTTTGTTCTTCAGGTATGTTAACAAGAGTGCCATATGCTGAACCATACCTAACATTGTAACCCACAAAATAGGTATTGCTATCTTTTGATAGAATTTCCATTGATTTTTTAACTGCGTCTTTATAATTCAAGCTGTTGTGGATTTCTTCGATTTTTTGAGGAACCTGTTTCCTTTGAGGAAGCTTTGCTATTCTCGGTTCTCTCTCAAAATTAATCCATTTTCCGCTTCCGCTTCCACCGTGAGGATATGTTGGTTCATAGCTGTATTTGATAACACAGTCAGGCCATTTAGGAGTGAATATACCTCGTCGGTCTTTTTTTGTGGAGCTAACAGACCGATCATTGTCTTCAATAATAAAGGTACACGGTAGATCCCAGCCTTGCACATACGCTACAGCTTCATAGAAGTTGCCTTCGTCTTCTGCACCATCTCCAACAAAACACCAGACTTTATTCTTGCTTTTTTTCTTTTTTAAAGCCCAGGCCACTCCGGCGGCTATTGCAGGCGTGCCTGCCACAATAGAGGAACTATAAAAGTTCAGTTTCCTGTCAAAGACAAACATACTTTTACCCTCTAAAATAAACTTCTTCAATTTATCTGGGCTGCCGCCGCACAGCAGAAAATGATAATGGTTTCTGTGTGTGGAGAAGACATAGTCCCCCTCATTAACTTCCTCAAATATTTTTAGGAGCTCGTCTTCGTTTCCTCCTGATAAATGTATTAAATAAGGTATGTGGCCTTGATCAAATAATTCTGCGATTTCTCTCTCAAACCGAATGAGTTCTTGTTGTGTTATTTTTTTCATTTTGATAAGGGTGCCTGCTCCTAACCAGGTTCATTTCTATTCTCCTATCCTAGAAAAGACAGGAGTTGATCTGGGCCTTATTGGAGATATAACAATATCCAGTACATTTAAAAACCTATGGAAATCCCGCTACATTTGGGTCATAACAAGATATCATTTCATGATAAAGTATATTTTTCTCATCATTTGCGCATTCATGATTACAGCTTTTTCTTGGATTAAATGATTTCATTGTATGAGCTACCTCTTCACTAAACCACAATTCTTTGAATCTTTTGTTCATAATGGAGCCTAAACAACCTGTTGGATCATAAGCCTTATTATGGCAAAAATATACTTTACTGTCTGCTGCAATAACTGGAACAACCTGTAAAAATAGGCAACGATCATAAAATCTTTTATTCCTTCCAGATGCCTCAAAATAATTACTATAGGAACTACCTACTTCAAAACTCTCATCTGATAATTCCCTTTTTGCACAATCTATCTGCTTTATTGCCTCATTTCTAAACGAGCGATGATATTCTTCAAATTTTTTGGTCCACATAGCACTAAACCTAATATTATCAGCACCTAAGTTCTTATAAAACTTCGCTGCTTCAAATATCTGATGTTGATTATACTCGTGAATCACAAAATTTATTCCCAGAGAACATCCTAACTCTTTTTTTTTTGCAAAGTTTCGGATATTTTGTTTTATCTGAAAAAACATTTTTTCCGGCAGTTGTCTTGTTTTTGAGAAGATCTTCTCGTCACAATAATCCACAGAAATTCTTATCCAGGAACTATGTCCCAATAGCCTTGCCACCTCACCTTCTAAAAGCTGACCGTTAGTAATTATTGATAGTTTGATTTTTTTTTCCAAAATCCTTTTTAAGGTAGGGATAATGTGCTTGTATACTAATGGCTCTCCTCCTCCGGAGAGGGTTACTGCCTTGATACCCATCTCCTTAAAATCTTCCAGTATCTCCTTCATTTTTTCCCAAGATATCTCATCATTAGTGTCGATATTGTCATGTATCCCTGAAAAAGAGGGATTATACACGCAGAAAAAACAGCGATGATTGCATTTATTGGTGGGTTTCAATCTGATGTATATTGGTGCAGTTATTTCTCCCTTAACAAAAGACAATAATTTTTCAGGATGCCAGACTATTTTTAATTTAGAATACTTGCCGCTCTTCATGCCCTGATTATAATTAATTTTTTTAGCCATATTTCCTTCTTAATAGCTGGATCTCGCTCACATATACACTCTCATTTTCTGTGCATAGTTGTGAAATCAGCTTGGCTGCCTCCTCTGGTTTAATCAAAAGGTCTTGGTCCTTTCTTTGGAAAGTCATTTTAGTAGCCATTGCTGCTAAATAAACATCTGTAATTCTAATGCCTTTGCTGAGAACTTCCAACTTAAGGGAATTTGAAAACCCTTTTAATGCATGCTTACTTGCGGAGTATAGTGTTTCACCATAGCTCCCTTTTTGACCTGCTAGGGAGTTAATATTAATGATAAGACCTTTGTTTTTCTCTAGGAAGTGGGGCAGAATTCCCCTAACAAGCTTTACTTGAGAAATAAAATTTACTTCTACCATTGTGTGAATCTCATTTTCTTTCATATTTAGAAATTCGCAATTTAGATATTGAGCAGCATTATTTATGAGAATGTCAATATTGTTTTTTTTTGCTGCACTAACTAAAGTAGCAATAGTCTTTTCTGCGGTTAAGTCTCCTCTAACAATAATGTTTTCTGCACCGCGTTTTTCAATTTGTTTTTTTAGAGCATCCAGTGAAGACTTATCTCTTCCATGGGAGATAATTGTCCGGCCTTTGTCTGCCAGCACTAAAGCCAATTCCTTTCCAAGACCTTGGCTTGAGCCTGTTATCAAGATAGTGATTGGCATAGTGTATCAACTTTTCTTTATCATAGATAGTAGGTCATAATCACAAAATACTTTTAAACTTTATGGAAATTTGGTTTGCAAATAGTAGCTAAACACAACTTTTTTATACTGTCACTCTAAATTACTTTTTTATGAATATACTTATTGTCGACTTAGCGGGGTGCAGAGAGCCAACACTTGGTTTCCAAATAAAATCTGCTTTTCTTGAGCTGGGATATAAAGTAAGGTCATTTAACTATAGAAAGTGGAAATTACAGCATTTTCCTGTCACAAATCTTGTATTAAATAAAATGATTGTTAATACAGCAGTCAAATGGCCTGCTGATTTTGTCCTGGTCAATAAAGGAGAAACACTTTTACCTGGCACAGTCACCAATATAAGTAGTCGGGGCATAACCACTGTAAACTGGAATCCTGATGAGCCTTTTGGCAAATTACAATCCTTTAACAAAATCAGAAACATAGAGGAATATGATGCTTTTTTTACATATGATAAACAGTATGTTAAAGAATTGAAAGAAGTAAATCCTCATTCTTACCACCTACCGCCAGGAGCAGATCCAAATGGTGTATATAAGGAACAAATACCTTTGAAAAAAAGGAAGTATTCTGCTGATGTCTGCCTTGTTGGCACAGCCTATGCTAACCGGGTTGAACTGCTTAAGCAACTTAAGAAGTATCAAGTTAAAGTTGCGGGCCCGGGATGGTATAAAGCACCAGACAGAATAGCAAAAAGAGCCCTGCCTTTTGTCGATATCTACCAGATGGTTCAGCTCTTCAATAAGTCTAAGATTGTATTGAATCCTTATGGACAATCAAAACATTTTATTGTACCAAACCCAAGGACATTTGAGATTCCTGCCACAAGATCCTTCCAATTAACAGATATGCCTAGAGAAGTTAAACACTACTTTAGACCAAAGAAGGAGATTGTCGTGTACAATGGTAAAGATGAGTTTAAGGAACTTGTTGATTATTATCTCGAGCATGATGAAGAGCGTGTTAAAATTGCACAGGCAGGCTATGAAAGGGTAATAAAAGAACACACAATGAAGCACAGGATACAGAAATTGTTGGGGATAGTTAAAAGACTAGAGTAATCTCTTATTTTTTAATTCTTTGACCGCCTTATCAAATGTATCTTCTGATTCCTGGCTTTTGGACCAGGTTACTAATTCCTCCATACCTTCTTTAAGAGTAACTTTTGGAGCATATCCAAGCTTTGATTTAATCTTTGAGATATCTGCAAAACAATGTCTTATATCTCCCTTCCTATATTGCTGATTAATTTCTGGCTTTAATTTTGAACCAAAAATATTCAATAGTGTCTGAGCAACCTCATTTATGGAGATTTGGTTGCCTGAGCCCACATTAAAGAGCTCATAATCAGCTGCTCTGGATTTCATGGCAAGCATGCACCCCCGGACAATATCATGAACACTGACAAAGTCCCTGCTTTGTTTGCCATCTTCAAATATAGTTGGTGCATTATTATTTTTTATTCTGCTCATGAATATAGCTGCAACACCAGTATAAGGGTTGCTCAAACTCTGTCTTGGACCATATGTGTTAAAAAACCTTAATGCTACTGATGGGACACCATATGCTTTTCCCACATTTAATGTCAGCTCCTCTTGGTTCTTTTTTGTAATAGCATAAACACTGCTGTAAGATAGGTTTTTTGTTTCCGGGGTTGGGATAGGGGAGAGTATAGAACTGCAATCCGGGCAGGATAACTCCCATTGCCCTTTCTCTAAATCTTCGCTTTTCCTCTCAAGATTGTGAAATTCCTTATTGCATTGTTCACATTTGTAACTTCCCTCCCCATATATGCTCATGCTTGACGCCACAATTACCTTTTTGACATTATGTTTTTCATTGGCTAACGCATGTAACAGGTTAGCAGTTCCCAGCTCGTTTGTCTCAACATATTCTCTTATCTGATACATAGATTGGCCAACACCAACTCTTGCCGCGAAGTTAAAGAGTATATCAGAAATTACAACTTGCTCTTTCAGTTGGTTGTAGTTTCGAACATCACCCCTAATGAATTTTGCCATTGGATTTATGTGTTTAGGTGTTTTTTCTTGGTGGACTTGCGGTTCTAGGTTGTCAAATAATGTTACTTCATGTCCTTCTTCTATTAGTTGGTCCGCTAGAAAAGAGCCGATAAAGCCCGCTCCGCCTGTAATCAGAACTTTGTGCATCATTAGAAAATCTTAAAAAGGAGGAATATTTATAAATGTTTCTTGGGGGAGAACAAGTAAGTATCTATTTCTTCTTTGTACCTTTTTTAGCAATAAAAGAGGATGCACGATATAATGAAGTAAATATTCCTGCGTCACTCCAGAACCCCTTTAAAATAGAAAATGTTGCAGTTCCTCTTTTAATATAGGTATTATTTACATCAGTAATTTCATATTCTCCTCTACCCGAAGGAACCAGAGTTCTTATAATGTCAAAGACATTTGGACTATACATATATATACCAACAGTTACATAATTTGATGTTGGATTCTTTGGTTTTTCTTCTATCTTGACAATCCTATTTTTATCAATATATGCCACCCCAAATCTTTGAGGATCTGGTACTTCCTTCAGAAAAAGCCTCGCCTCTTCTTTTCCAGTAATAAATTCTTTAAAATCCTTTGAGATATCCTCTTCAACGACATTGTCTCCCAAGATAACAACAAACTTATCTTGACCAACAAAATTTTTGGCTAAGGATAATGCGTTAGCAATTCCAAGACTACCCTCTTGAACTCGGTAAGTAAATTCTACACCATATTCTCTTCCACTCCCTAGTAATTTTAAAAAATCACCTGCACTCTCATTTCCACAAACAATCAAAATATGACAAACACCAGCAGTTATTAATGTCTGAAGGGGGTAATATATCATTGGTTTATTATAAATTGGTAAAAGATGTTTATTTGTCACCTTAGTTAGTGGTAAAAGTCTTGATCCAGTTCCTCCTGCAAGTATAACTCCTTTCATACAAATCACCTTTTATTGCCTAAGTAAGTACTAAAACTATCAACCACATAGGTAATAATTTCCTCATTTATTCCTGGATGAATTCCAATCCAAAAAAGATATCTCATTATCTTATCAGTATATTCAAGTTTTTGATAAACCTTATAATCTATATTTTTATAAGCAGGTTGACATGTCAAATTTCCTCCAAAGAGATATCTTGTTGCGATTTTTTTCTTATTTAAAAACTTAACCAACTCCGTTCTATCAATTCTTTTATCCTTAATCAATATGGGAAAACCAAAGAAAACAGGCTCCGCTTTTGGATGGATTTTAGGAAGTTCGAAATATTTTGTGAATTTTTGGAACTCTTTAGTGAGAATATTAAAATTTCGTTTTCTGATTTCGCAGAAATAGTTGAGTTTCTTAAGTTGTTCTAACCCCATTGCCGCCTGGAGTTCAAGGGGTTTCATATTGTAGCCAATTGTTGAATAAATATACTTGTGATCATAATTAACTCCATCTAGCATGTATCCAAATCTTCTTCCACAGGTATTACTTACTCCGGTATCACACCAACAGTCTCTCCCCCAATCTCTCAAACTTCTAATTATTTTGAATAGCTCTGAATTATTTGTTGTGATGGCCCCCCCCTCCCCAAGTGTTATTGTGTGGGCCGGGTAGAAACTATATGTTGATGAAATACCGAAAGAACCACACATTTTTCCATTATACTTTGAGCCATATGCATCGCAACAATCTTCAATAACGAAGAGTTTATTCCGTTTAGCTATACTCATTATTTCCCCCATGTCGCTTGGGTTTCCGAGGGTATGCGAGAAAAGTAATCCTTTTGTTTTTGAATTAATTGCACGAAGTATCCCTTTTGGGGAGATATTAAGTGACTCATCAACATCAACGAATGCTGGGGTGAACCCTAATTGAATGATAGGATTAACTGTAGTTGGAAAGCTACATGCTGGGGTAATTATCTCTCCTCCATTAAGATTATATTTGACTTTAATCGCATCCAAAGCTAACAAATTTGCTGAAGAACCTGAATTCACCAATATGCATTTGTCTCTATTTGTATAATCAGCAAATTTTTTTTCAAAAGTTCTACCTGAGTTAGCTAATCCTAATCTGCCGGAAAGCAATGAATCAATAACTGAATTTATTTCAGCACCGCTATATATTGCTAGTCCAGTAGTAATTGGGCTCTCTCCAAAAATAAATTCTTGTTTAGGTTTTTGAAATATCTCATTAATTAGGGCATGTACTTTTTTAAGTTTTATTTTGTCAACTTTATTAAAAAGCATCAAATCACCCTAGGTATTATTACGATAAAAGTCAACTGTTCTTCTTATACCTTCCTTAAGAGTTACTTGAGGCGACCAGCCAAGCTTTTTTAACTCTGAATTATCACAGACAAAGTTAGTTATTCCTACTCTCTTATGAAAATCTGGTGGCTCAATCGGTTTTATTGTTCCTTTCCCAACTTCATGGATAACAAGATCCATAATCTCCCTAAATTTAATAAATTCTCCTCTACCCACATAATATACTTTTGATTTTTCTCCACTTTTTGCCATTATTAAACAAGCTTTTACTACATCAGAAATATAGATATAATCTCGGTAAAAATTACCGTTTGAATATAATGGAATCTCCTCCCCCCCCAATGCCAAGTTTATTAAATAAGTAAAACCTGCTTTTTTCTTATTCTTTGTCTGTTCTCTTATTCCAAAAACATTAGTAAATCTTGCGATTAGAGCATTCATATCAAAAACATTGTTATATATTCTACAGAAATGCTCTCCTGCAAGTCTAGTTGCACCATATAATCCAAGAGGTTTACAGGGAGTATTGGGTTCAACAGGAATATCCCGTGCATTCCCATTAACAAAAAAAGTACTTCCATAGACAATTCGAACTGAAGGATTATTTTTTCTACATGCCTCCAATAGAGCAATTGTACCAACACAGTTCATATTTATATCCAGATAAGGATCATTGAGAACATGGTAATTATTTGTCGTACCCGCCAAATGGAAAATCCAATCAAAACCAACTACTTCTCTATCGATGTCTCGAACATCTTTAATAATAAGTGAGACTTTGTCTTTGAATCTTCTTATATTTTCTATTTTTGAGGTAGTTTTAGATAGTAAGACCACTTTATACCCACAATCTACACATTCTTCTGCCAGATTGCTTCCTATAAAACCTAATCCGCCCGTTATGAGAATATTCTTTGACAAGTTTCTCTCCTCTTTATCAGTCTCTCCCACCACCACTCGTTTTTTTTATACCATTTAATTGTGTTATCTATCCCCTCTTCAAACTCTATTTTAGGTCCCCATCCCAACTCTTTTCTTAGTTTGGAAAAGTCAATTGCATATCTATAATCATGTCCTTTTCTATCTTCTACAAATTCAATCATATCCTCACCAAAACCCATCTTCTTGATAATAAATTTTGCCAAGTCAATATTTCTTATCTCGCAATTACCTCCAACACAATATGTTTCTCCAATCCTCCCCTTGTGTAAGATTAGATCAATTGCTGCACAATGGTCTTTAACATGCAACCAATCACGGACATTATGGCCCACACCATATACAGGTACTTTTTTCCCGTCAAGTAGATTAGTAATAAACAAAGGTATTACTTTTTCCGGGTACTGATAAGGACCATAATTATTTGAACAATTGGAGATTGTAATAGGTAGATGATAGGTGTTAAAATATGCTCTAACTAAATGGTCTGCTGCTGCTTTGCTCGCAGAGTAGGGGCTACGTGGATTGTAGGGCGTGGTTTCAGAAAATTTTTCCTTTTCATCCAGTTCTCCAAATACTTCATCAGTTGAAATATGATGGAACCTTTTATGTCGATTTCTCCTTGCAGCTTCTAGCAATACGTGTGTACCAATAACATTCGTTCTTACGAAGTCCTCTGACTTTAGGATTGACCTATCAACATGGGTTTCTGCGGCAAAATGCACAATTATGTCAATATCTTTAACAAGATTGTCCACTAGTTTCCAGTTACAAATGTCCCCTTTGACAAATTTATATTGTGGGTTACTTTCAATATCTCTTAAATTATCCAAATTACCACAATAGGTTAATTTATCCAAGTTAATGATTTTATAAGTGGTATATTCTCTCAACATATAACGAATGAAATTGCTCCCAATAAAGCCTACCCCTCCTGTAACAAGAATTTTTTTCATTTCTTGTAATTGAATGATTTTAGATTAATAAGTTTTATTATTTCAACTAGTCTTTTACCCAACTTATCTGGAGTTGATGTGGCAGTATAAAGCTTATAACCTTCATTAGCTATTTTATCTCTTAGACCAGGATTATTTTTTAAAGTAAGGATCGCCTTAGCTAGAGAAGAAGGATTAGCAGCCTTACACAAGAATACATTTTTTCTATGTTGGAATAATGATTTAATAGCTGGTGTCTCTGAGGTTAATAACGGTTTTTTCATTGCAATGGTATCAAATGCTTTATGAGGTATGACCCTTCTTGTTTTTTTACTCTTACCAAAAATTCCCAAACAGATATCTGCCTTTGCTAATTCCTCAGAAAGCTTGTATATACTTACCATGCCTTGGAAACATATATTCTTTAATTTTAGTTGTGTGTACAATTCCATAATTTGATTATATGTCTGACCTCTTCCAATAATGTTAAATTTTATATTTTCATTTTCCAAAATCTTTGCTGCCAAAAGAATGAACTTAACACCTTGAAGAGGTATGAATGTTCCATAAAATACAACAGTGAATTCTTCTGATCTTGCTCTACGCGGATAGAATATTTCATTATCAGACCCAACTAATACCACAAAGATTTTTTTTGCTTTCAATTTAAATTCTCTAACAAAATATTCAATGTGTTCCTTAGTATCAAGGAGTATACAATCAGACATCATACAAGAAAATTTATCTCCAAACCATAAAAGTTTGGCTAGAAGCGACTTTTTCTTAACTAATTGTCTATCATTAACTAAGTTATCATAGTCTGAAATGAAAGCATCAAAGATAATCTGTTTTCTGTGAATGAATTTTAGTAATTTAGTTACAAATAAACATAACTTACCTGTGACAAGAATAATATCGTAATCCTTATTTAATATTTTCTTAGCAATTTGAAGATATTTAGATCGTGATTTGGGTAGAAACAGTTCGACAGATATATCTTGTTTTTTAAGGCCTTTATATAAAACTCTTCCTCTTGAGTAGAGGTTAATATCATATACTCCAAGCATTAAAAGTCTCATCAAGTGGTATATTTCAAGCAGGACATATATATATTTATTGAAATGTTCACCTTTACCAGATTCATTTTTATTTATCCAAAATATTATGAAAAAGTTTCAAAGTAATAAATACTGGATAAAAATTTTAAGAAATGGAAAAATTTATATTGTGGTCAAGATTGTTATTTTTCCAGGTGGGGGTGAGCTAATGAAGAAAAAGAGGGGCGTTGTGTGTTTAGTATTGACTATATTATTCTTTTGTATTAATATCGTAGCGGAAGACATTATTTTTTATGAAGGCTATTCAGACGGGGATTGGATTAATCATCCTTCATGGTATATAAGTGATGAGAATGAAAGTGTAACCATTGTAAATGGAGAGTTCATAAGTCATGGAACTTTAGATGAAGACGGGAGATATCGAACAGGTATGGGTGTTTCGCTGGACACGGAAGAAATATGCAATTTATCATTTATGTTTAAAGGCCAATTAATGTCTGAAGGCAATCCACATGAAGGGAATCAGATTCTTTTTTTCATAAACGATGATTTTGCGCAAAGAAGATATGACTTAAGGATAAGAAGCGGTACCAGGTATATCGATGGCTTTCCAATAAATAAAGATAAGATTTCTCTTGGATATGGGGAAGGAGGATTTATGTATGATTGGGTAGTGAGCAATTTTACCCCCCTCTTTGATCAATACTATATCGTTGAGGGAAAAAGACTAAACGGAACTTGGAGTCTATTTGTCAACAACCAATTACTTGGAAAAGTACATGAGAATAGAACATGCAATAGGTTTACAGGAGTTGGATTCTTCCTACATGGCTCGGTTATAATTGACGACATATATATCCTATCATATGACTATACTCCCACTTCACAACCGCACCCGCTCCTGCAGCAATATTCTCCTGTTCTATATCTGCATCCTTCTGAATTATATTTTCCAATGAATGTAAGTAGTATGATGGATAATGCAGATTTAAGAAATGTATGGAATTTGTATAATGACACAGAACCAACCACATTTGATGAGTTAGAAGGGAAAGACAAGTACTACTTCATGGATTATCCTGAAGTTGACATATCCGCACATAATCCTCTCTTAAATCCGACTCTATTGGCAGATTATAACTATACAGTATATGGAAGAGCAGCAACAAATGAAAACAACTACACCGCATTACAATACTATTTCTTCTATCCATTCAATAACTGGTATAATACGCATGAGGGAGATTGGGAATATATTCAAATAGTGTTAGATGATGAAAATAATTTTGAATCAGCTTCCCATTCCTTCCACCATCTTGGAGGAGACACAACTTCTAAAACTTCGCTTGGATGGATTAATGAAACCCATCCTGTTGTCCTTGTTGGTAGAGGAAGTCATGCCAGCTATTTTGAATGGCCTGATTATGCAGACGTAATTTATTACATTAGACTTGTCAATGATCTAATGAGTATTGAAAGCCTATCAAAGAGCGGTCCCGTTCTTCATTATAAAGAGTTAACCCTAGACGAGCCAAATGCTTATCCTTATGAGCTAATTCAGTTAGAAGAAGAGAATGCTTGGCTTGATTTTCCTGGGCACTGGGGAGAGGTGCCTCCAGAACCAACCAGTCCCGAAGAACCAATAATAGGATATATTAGTTCATTTGGGCCAAGAGGACCAAAATTCATGAGATACTATTTTGCCTATAACAGATGGAATGACCCCTTTGCCTTGGCAACAAAAACAAAATTTGAGAAATTCATTCTGGGGGTTTTAAAAAGCCCAGCAGATCTCCATGTTTATGACTCTAGCGGCAATCATGTTGGTGCAATTGGCTCAGAGATAGAAGCAAATATCGTTGGAACAAGGTTTTATACTGGTCCAACAAATGAACCGGAGGCATTTCTTATCTATGGAGAAGACGAAAACTACACAATAAATATTGCAGGCAATGACAACGGCACAATTAACTTTGATTTCTTCTATCACCACTCACCTACTGGAGGAATTGCCCTTTTTTATAGAAATGTAAGCGTGCAGGAATCCACAATTATTACAGTTTACGCATCTTCAAGCTCATATTTTGTCATGGAAGTTGATTATAATGGGGATCAAATAATAGATTACTATAAAATTGCTGATGAAGTAATACTTGAAGGCGATTATATCTACGTGCTGCCAGATATTGATGGAGACAATATTAGTGACATGGTCGACAACTGTCCTTATAACCATAATCCGGCACAAGAAAACAGTGACAATGATGGTTTAGGAGATGCTTGCGATATCTGTCCGTATGATAATGACAATGATTTTGACCTTGACGGCGTATGCGGCAATGAAGATAACTGTCCAGAAATAAGTAATCCGGAGCAAAATGACAGTGATTCAGATTCTATTGGTGATGTATGTGACCTCTGTCCATATGACCCAAATAATGATTATGACTTAGACGGCATATGTGGAGACGTAGATAACTGCCCAACAATATTCAATATGAATCAAACAGACTATGATAACGACACAATTGGTGACAGCTGTGATATGTGTCCTAGAGACAGCATGAATGATATTGACAATGACACCCATTGTGCTGATGCAGACAACTGCCCAACTGTGTCAAATGAAGATCAACTTGATTCAGATGGAGATTCATTCGGGGATGTCTGCGATGTTTGTCCTTATGATATGGATAATGATAAAGACAATGATGGTGTTTGTGCTGATGTCGATAATTGCCAGAACACATATAACCCAGACCAAGCTGATTCTGATTTTGACGAGCTTGGTGACTTATGTGATATTTGTCCATATGACTCAGATAATGACGAAGATAGTGATGGCGTATGCGGGGATGTTGACTTGTGCCCAGGAACATTTCAAGATGAGACAACAAGGCTTATTATATGGCATTATGCTCAGTTGGATAACGATACTTACTTTGAAACCCGAAGATGGTTTGGGGCACCTGTATTAGACAGCCAGTTTAGCTTGAATTCTACTTATGGCTGTTCCTGTCAGCAGATTCTTGAATACAAACCTGGAGAAAATCGTGGCGAGAAAAAGTATGGGTGTAATATTGCCACAATATTCCAGTGGATAAGGCAGAAAGGGTGGGCAAAGAAAGGCATTGCCACTTAATTCACTTTGCCCCGTTCTTTTTAAACCATTGAATTGTTTTCTTCAAACCATCTTCAAGTTTAACTTTTGGCTCCCATCCCAGTAATGCACGGGCTTTTGATATGTCCGGTTGTCTCCTCGTTGGATCATCCAAGGGCAAGGGTCTGAATAAAAAACCAGATTTGGATTTGGTCAAGCCTCTTATCAATTTGGCCAATTCAATTACTGTTGTCTCATTGGGATTACCAAGATTCTTAGGCCCAATTTCCTTAGAATTCATCATCTTTATCAAACCTTCGACCAAGTCCTCGACGTAACAAAAAGATCTTGTCTGTTTTCCATCACCATAAATAGTAATGGGTTTATTTGAGAGAGATTGCTGTATGAAATTTGGAATAACTCTTCCGTCATCTTTTCTCATTCTTGGACCATATGTGTTAAAAATACGAACAATCTTTATATCCACATTATATTCTCTATGATAAGCCATTAGTAATGCCTCGCCAAACCGCTTTGATTCATCATAGCAGCTCCTAATACCGACCGGATTAACATTCCCCCAATATGACTCCTTCTGAGGATGCTCCCTTGGCTCACCATATGCTTCTGAAGTGGATGTAAACAATAGTTTCGAATTCTTTGCCAGGGCAAGTTTAGCCAGTCTATCTGTTCCAACAGAATTAGCTAGGGCTGTTTCAACAGGATATTCCTGGTAATCTTTTGGACTTGCTCTTGATGCTAGGTGGTATATTTGATCAATCTTTCCCTCTATCAGCTGCAAAGGTTCAATAACATTGTGCTTGATAAACCTAAATGTACTAAATTTCATCAAATGTTTTATATTATCAATTTTACCTGATCCAAGGTTATCTAGACAGATTATTGTGTGTCCTTCTTTTGCTAATGCCTCACACAAATGGCTGCCAATGAATCCTGCTCCTCCTGTTACAATTATTCTCATTAGAAAATTAGAGAAAAAGTCATTATATATAAAAGTAGTGTCATAGCAAAAGATTAATTAAGTGCTTATTCCTTCTAATAGACAGAATGGATATTGAAGAAAGACTCAACCTCATTAAAGATGTTGGTGAGGAAATCATCACAGAACAAGACTTGATTAAGCTTCTGAAAGAAAAAAAGAGATTCATTACGTATGATGGTTTTGAACCGTCTGGTACTAACATACATATTGGCCAGGGCCTATTGAGAGCAATTAATGTAAATAAGATGATAAAGGCCGGGGCCCATTTCAAAATGTTGGTTGCCGACTGGCACGGGTGGGCAAACAACAAGATGGGCGGAGATTTGGAAAGGATACAGAAAGTTGGGCAGTTCTATATTGATGTATGGAAAGCTTGTGGTATGGATTTAAAAAATGTTGAATTTATTTGGGCTTCTGATTTATTAAACAACAGGGACTATTGGAAAACAGTTATGCAAATTGCCAGAAATTCCACTCTAAAAAGGATTATTAGGTGTGGTCAAATAATGGGGAGAAGGGAGAATGAAGTGCTACAAGCATCACAGATATTTTATCCATGTATGCAGTGTGCTGATATATTCCATTTAAAGGCCGACATAACTCAGCTGGGAATGGACCAGCGCAAGGTAAATATGCTGGCACGAGAAATAGGGCCCAAGATAGGCTATTGGAAGCCAGTAGTTGTTAGCCATCATATGTTAATGGGTCTGCAGAAACCCGTATCAAAGGAGAAGGATATCCTAGAGAGAACAATAGAACTTAAAATGTCAAAATCAAAGCCGAAAACAGCAATATTTATGACAGACACTAAAGAAGAAATTATAAATAAAATTACAGATGCGTGGTGCCCAGAAAAAGAGGTAAAAGAGAATCCGATACTGGAGTATTGCAGGTATATCATTTTTGAGAAAGTTGATTCTATTGAGATAAAAAGGCCTGAAAAATGGGGCGGCAATCTAACAATAAAAAGTTATAGACAATTGGAAGAGATCTATGAGAAAGGAGAATTGCATCCACTTGATCTTAAAAAGGAAGTTGCTAAAAAAATTAATATGCTTGTTTCACCTGCCAGAGAGCAGATACTGACAAATCCAAAAACAAAGGAATTATATGAAGAAATAAAAAAGTATGAAGTAACGAGATAATTAATTTACTATGCCCCTTATATCTCCAACTGCTTTATGTTCTAAAGAGGTTTCTGTGTTAATATAGTCTATTGTTACTACTGTAGTCAGTTTGGCGCCTTGGTTTCCATTATTACATCCAGTTAATTTAATTCTAAAAACCTGGTTGTTTCTGACCTCATTCTCTGCAAGATCTAAAAAAGAATCCTCGCCAACTGCAATTTGAGCACTGTTGCATGCGGCTGATGAGATTATGTTAGTTACCTGAATTGGGAAGCCGATATTGTTTTTTAACGCCAGTTCTATTGTCTGGGGGGAGACATTTGGTTTATCTATGCAATTGATTCCTGCTGGGAATTCGCATTTCTCGGGCAGCAACCTGCTTGGATCTAAAATGCCAAAGTATGCAATAATTCCCATTAAAAAGATCACTGTAAAAACCATTCCAAAAGCGCCAATTATCAAGGCTGCAATAGCCACGCCTTTACCTTTATCTCCACTCTTACTTATTTTAACGAGAGATATAATAGCGAGCAATAAGCCAATAGGAGCGAATAAAAATGCAAAGATTAAAGCAACAATCGCAAGTTTGTTTGTCCTCGGGCTCTCGGCCGCTGCACTATCTTCCTTCACTTCTTTCTCCGGTTTTGAGCTATCAAGATCAGGTTCAGGTGCTTTCAATTCTTTAGAGAACGCAGAACTAATCTCCTCATCGGGCCAGCCTGCTCCAAGCAGTGATTCTCTTATTTTTGTATCAGATAGGCCTGCTGATTTTGCTTTATCAATATATTCTTTAAGTTTAGGATTCACCATCTTTTTTACCCCAAAACACTATGAAATATTAATTTTTATGATAGAGATTAAGTATATATTTGTTTTGGTTTAAGTAAATTTTATTAACTTTCCTCTTTTTAATAATTTAATGCACGAGTATATTAAATATGGTGAAGGTGTGGGCGCACAGTATGTTGAAATAAAGCATGCTACTTCCCAAAGAGACAATATTGAGATATCAAACAAGCATATAAAAGAGATTTCCTCTGGCATCAATTCTATGCTGGGTGTGAGAGTTATTTTCAAGGACAGATGGGGGACTGCCTTTTCAAACAAAGATAATATTGAAGAAACAATAAATCAAGCGATAAAAAACGCAAAAGCAAACAAACAAAAAACAAGGATTGATACGTTCAAGGCAAATAAAAGAAGTTTTAAAACAAAAGTAAAAACTGATCCAGCCAATATTCCTTTTCTGGAGAAACAAAATAGCCTTCTTAAAATTAATAGAATTAAGAGTGTAACAAATCTCAGCCAACAATATACAGATATTACCAGGAATTTTGGATTCTTCAATTCAGAGGGCTCGGAACTAAGATGGGATGATAAGATTACGTTTCATATGGTTTCTTCTTCTGCAAAAAAGAACAATCGGATTGAGAACTATTTTGATGTAAAGGCAGAGCACAAAGGATACGAATTAATGGATGATGCTGAGAATTTTTCCTTAGAGATTATGAAAAAATCTGTTGAAATGCTGAGAGCCAGAAATGCCAATGGAGGAACGTATCCTGTTTTAATAGATCAAAAACTTGGAGGCGTACTCATACATGAAGCTCTTGGTCATGCATGTGAAGCAGATATTGTTCTAAATAACAATTCTGTTTTAGGGAATAAATTAAATGAACAAGTTGGAAGTGCTAATTTGAATGTATACGATGCTGGCAATATTATAAATAGCTGGGGCTGGACGCCTTTTGATGATGAAGGGATTCTTGCCAAAAAAACTCCTTTGATAAGAAAAGGTGTATTGACGAATTTTTTGCATAACAGGGAAACCGCTGCCAAATTCAAAGTTAATCCAACTGGAAATGGCAGGGCCCAGAGCCCTTCAAATAAAGTAATTCCAAGAATGACAAATACCTTTATTGATAAGGGCGAATCTAGGTTTGATGATATGCTTTCCTCAATAAAAGAGGGATACTATCTTAAAGGAAGCCTCGGCGGAGAGGTGGAATCTGCATCTGGCCAATTCTTATTCAATGCGCAAGAAGGGTTTTTAATAAAAAACGGCCAATTAATTAAGAGGGTGAAAGGGGTGTCTTTAACAGGGAATATACTTGAGACGCTAAAAAACATATGTCTAATAGGAGATGACCCATTAATCCATGGGGGCGGCGCTTGCGGAAAAGCAGAACAATATGTTCTAGCCGGCAATTGGTCGCCACACATCAAGATTAAGAATACTTTGCTCGGTGGTCAAAATTAGGCACATAATTAATTATCTGAAAAGAAAATCAGATGGGTGGGAGGTTTATTTAAGAGAGGGCAGTTTACTCAACATGGAGGTAATTAATAATAAGATTGATTTTGTGTCATCTGGAAGAAAAACTGGCTTAGGTGTAAGTGTTATTAAGGATAAGAGGCTTGGATTTTCATATACAGACAATATTGAAAAATATAAAGAATGCATAGATAAAGCGAGGGAGATAGCTGCTCTTAACAAACCTGATGAATATAGTTTTGCAAAAAAAAATGAAATTAAACATAAGGAACTTTATTCCAGAAAGCTCTATGAATACACCAGAGAAGATGTCTGTGAGTATTATGAAAACTTCATTCAAAACCTCAAATCAACAAACAAAGGCATTAATGTTCTTTCTTCCGTGTATAACAGAGCAATATCCAATAGACACATAATCAATTCTGAAGGTATTAACCTAAAAGAAAAATCAGTTCAAAATACTGTTTCTTTTGGCTCAATTAAGTTGGATAAGATAAATTATACTGCAAGTTATGCTGACATAAAACCATTAAGTCCGGAAAAAGGGAGGGAGTTTGGTGAAAGAATAATTGAATTACAGAATAAAAAAGATATTAAAACAGGGAAAATGCAATTGCTACTTAACCAGGATGCTCTCGGCGCATTATTAAGCGGATTTATTAACGCGTCCTGCAACGGAGAAAATGTTCTAAGGAAAAACTCAGTCTTTGTTAATAAACTAGAAAGCAAGGTTACCAGTAACAAGCTCTCAATAGAAGATAATGGTATAAAGCAAGGTCTGTTTAATACCTGGGGCTTTGATGATGAAGGCACATCTTCTCAAAGAACAGTTCTCATTAAAAAAGGCGTATTAAAAAATATTATGCATAATCTCTACACAGCCAGCAAACTGGATGAAGACAGCACAGGTAATGCTATTAGAACTCCTTACAGCAGGCCAGAGATTGGCACAACAAATTTAATAGTCAGAGAAGGAAGCAAAAAAGATTTATTGCCTGAGATGGATTATGGGATATATGTAAAAGGTTTAATGGGGCTCCATACTATGAATACAATGACAGGCGATTTCTCGCTCACTGTCAGCGAAGGCCATTTTGTAGAAAATGGCCAGAAGAAATATCCTCTAAAAAATACGATGCTCTCTGGCAACATACTCGGGCTTCTAAATTGTGTAGAGCTAATCGGCAGGGATGCGCGCCACGTTTATGATATAAGCTGCTCCGGAACATATGTCCCAAGCATCTTATTTTCAGAAGCGCAAATTGTTGGAAAAGAATGAGACTAAAAAAATTTCAAAAGCGACTTAAACAGATGCAAATTCCTGTCGCAATAATACTTAATATCAACTCGATAAATCCGAATGTGCTCTATTTATGTGGGTATAGAGGGCATGGCGCATTAATAGTGCCCTGCAATAAAAAACCATTTATCATCGCTGGACGCAGAGATTATGAAAAAGCAACAAAGACCCATATAACAGCGTATAAGTGCGAGAATAAACTGTTTGATTTTTTAGCCCAGATTCTCAGAAGAAAAAGATTAATAAGTAAAAAAACCGGGCTGGATATGGCTCACCTTTCTCTACTTAATTTCACAAAGCTAAAAAAGTCAGTTAAAGCACAGTATTACGATGTGAGTGAAACTTGCAGTGAGTTAAGAATGTTTAAAGATGATACTGAGATAAGATACATCAAAAAAGCATGCAGTGTCACAGACAAAGTATTTTCAAGAATTGTAGACAATTTTAATTTTAAACACGAAAATGAATTAAAGTTGTTTATTGAGATTGAGATTAAAAAGAAGGGTTGCGAGCTGGCATTTCCACCAATAGTTGCCTCTGGAAAAAGCGGCAGTAATCCTCACTATGACGAATCTGGAAGAATTAAAAGTGGGTTTTTAATTCTTGATTTTGGCGCTAAGTACAAAGATTATTGCTCTGATATGACCCGCACCATGTATGTCGGTAAACCAAACATCAAAGAGAAAAGACTGTATAATTTAGTAAAACAAATTCAGGAGGATTGCATAAAAAATATTAAAGAGAACATAGAATATTCAGAGCTAGCTAATTTGGCATGGAACTCTTTCGGCAAATATAAAAAATATTTCATACATGGTCTTGGTCATGGACTTGGTTTAGAGATACACGAATTACCAAATATAAATGAAGAAGAAAGAAGAAAACTCAAAAATCACACCGTATTCACCATAGAGCCGGGCTTATATTTTAAAAACAGATTTGGCATTAGGATTGAAGATACAATTCTTATGAGTAAGAGAGCAATAACTCTAACAAGATCAAGTAAAAAATTATTAGTTGTATAAGGTGAGAGAATGAGATATAACATTAAAAAATTTGACGCGGCTGTCAGATACTATAAGAAGAATCTTGCGCAGGAAGAATCTAAGAATCTTTTTGTATATGGAGAAATAAACGAAGCAGCATTTTTTTCAATAGCCCCCTTATCAAGAGCAGTACATGAGCTAAACAAAGACCTTAACATATATTTCTATCAAAATTCAGAAACGGTTGATGCATTGTTTAGGGTATGGGCAACATATGCAAAGATGAAATCGGCTGTAGATAACGAAGCAACAAGTGCCTTAAAGCTGTTTCTTGACGAAGTAGAAAAAAAAACCAATACGTTCTCCAAGATATTTAAGAAACCGGGATTAATCCTCAGATTATCCAATAATAAATTTGCATGTGACAACAAAGAGCTTGATTTGTGTCCTGGTTGGTTTGTCCCCTACAAAAGTGATAAACTAAAAGAGACTTCCCAAAAAATAATTAAAGAAGTCTTTAATCTAAAAGGTGGCGAGAGGTTTGGTATTGGTTTTGAACTAATTCCAGACAAAGATTTTCTAGAGAATCCTATAGAAGATTATCTGGACTCTTTTGCCATATGTTTCTCTATGTGCTTTGTATCTCAAGAGATTGCCTCTTCAATAACACTAAGTTCATCCACAAAGAGAAAGAGTATGAGGATGCCTCCAGAAAGAGTTGCCGAGCTTTTAACAACATTATCCGGACTAGAACTTGAGAAAGAGATTGATGAGCCAGTTTTTCAATTCTATAAATCTCTATCTAATGTCCTCAAACTAAGCACAATTAAAAACAATGATGCTGTTTTTTATACAAGGGGTAAAGGTTACTATGGAAAACACTATTTTGGAGAAACAATAGGTTATCCAACAAAAAATAAAAAAAGCAGATGGAACTATCCAAGCGGCATCATCTATAAGTTCCCTTGGTACCCCCAAACAAAAGATGAAGAAAGAGATCCAATAGCCAGAGTAGGATTTACTGAAACGCCTCCGCTAGATGTTTTCATAGATAGTGTCAACATAGATTATAACGAGATGCGCAACAAGAATAAAAAGATAAGTGAGATAATTGAGGGATGTGAAAAAATTGTTGTTGCGAGCAAAGATAAAAGCAATTTTGAAGTGGATTTAATTAAAGGGGATGGAACAAGAAGAGAAGTCAAAGGGAGCGATTCTGATGTAAGGAATAAAATAGACCCAAGATATTTAACACATGGCCTGAAGGTTGGGATGATGGCAAACATCCCGGGCGGAGAATCTTTTTTAACCCCGGAAAATGTCAAAGGAAAAATTATTGGTGATGTTGTTATTTCAATTGATAAAAGCTATCGGTTGAATACTAATGAACCAATAGTAATCGAAGCCAGTGAAAAAGGTTATAAGATTTTGAGTGGAAATAAAGAAATTCTTAAAAAGATAGAACAAAAGAAAAAAGAGGCTTGGCTCACAATATTGGAACAGGAAAAAAATAAGAGTCTGCCCCTAGAAATAGTTGAACTTAAGAAAAAGAATTTCAACAACATTGGTGAGTTTGCAATTAACACAAATCCCAATGCCAGGCTGTGTGATTATCTAATAATAAATGAAAAGATTGCCAATATGATTCACATTGCACTCGGTTCTGGATTCGAACCAGACAAAGCAACAGAATACCATATGGATATTGTTATTGATTCACCGAAACAAAGGTTGGATATTTATGGTAAAGACAAAGAAGGGACTAAGCATTGGATCATTAAACAAGGCAATTTTGTTGTGTAACTGTTATGGGAATATTTATAAAGTTATAATAATGAATCAGTAAAATGGAAACCGAGAAAGAGTTAAGGTATGCTGGTTTTTGGATTAGGTTTGCTGCATTTTTACTGGATTATATTATTTTGATGATCCCTAATTTCATTATAAGTTTGCCGTTTGCGGTTTTACAGTTATTTTTTGCATCAGGCGATTCTTTAGAGCAACAACTAGTTGTCTTTCTTTTTGGAATGGCAAGGGCAACATTAATCATGTTGGTTGACTGTTTATATTTCTCAATTATGGAAAGTTCTAAATATCAAGCAACATTGGGCAAACTGATTGTTGGTGTCAAAGTTGTTGATATCAAAGGCACAAGACTCAGTTTTTGGAGAGCGCTGGGGAGATATTTTAGTAAGTTCTTATCATGGATTACTCTTGGTGTTGGAATGGTAATAATAGCATTTACTAAAAAGAAACAAGGGCTTCATGACATGGTTGCTCAGACGTATGTTGTCTATAAAAAATAAAAATTTTGTTCCACAAGATTTATTAAGACCCTGCTATTCTCACATCTCATGAAAGTGAACAGCAAAGAAGAGATTTCTAATATCATGTTCACTTATTCCTCAAATATCAGCGAGTTGGAGGAAGAGAACAGTCTTCTCAGGGAAACAGTTAACCAGCTAAAAAATGAATTAGACAGGTTCAGGACACCCCCATTAATGTTATGTGAGATAAAAGATATTAAGGGCAGAAATGCTATTATCAGACTTCCAAATGGCAATCAATTCTTTGTCTGTATCTCAGAGATATGCCAGAAGCTTACGCCGGGAGACTCTGTCCTTGTTGACCAAAAAAATCTAAACATAATCAGAAGATTTTCAACAACAAGGAGCTTCAATGTTGAAAGATTTGTTATCTTAGAAAAACCAATTGTCTCTTTTAAGGATATTGGAGGATTAGATGAGCAAATAGAGGAGATAAAAGAAGTTGTTGAGCTACCTTTAAAAAATCCCCAGCTGTTCGTGGAAGTGGGCATTCATCCGCCAAAAGGCATATTGCTACATGGTCCGCCAGGAACAGGAAAGACTCTTCTGGCAAAGGCTGTGGCAAATTCGACAGACAGTACTTTTATTGAGATTGTTGCTTCTGAGCTTGTCCAGAAGTTTATCGGTGAGGGCGCAAAGCTGGTTAAAGAGATATTTGAATTAGCCAGAGAAAAGGCGCCCAGCATCGTATTTATTGATGAGCTTGATGCCCTAGCTTCAAGAAGGATAGAAGTTGGAACCTCTGGGGAGAGAGAAGTACAACGAACCTTTATGCAATTACTTGCCGAGATAGATGGGTTTAAGCATCTGGGAAATGTTAAAATCATTGGTTGTACCAATAGAAAAGACATTCTTGATCCTGCTGTAATAAGGCCAGGCAGATTAGATAGGTTAATACATGTACCATTACCAAATAAAGAGGGCGTAGTAGAGATATTTAAGATTCACACAAAGAATATGACGCTTGAAGAAGGCATTGACTTTGACAATATCCACAAACAAATGATTGAATTTTCTGGTGCAGATATTAAAGCTGTGTGTACTGAAGCAGGCTATTTTGCCATCCGTGAGAACCGTATTAAGATTAAGGAAAGCGACTTTATTAATAGTATAAAAAAACTTAAGAAAGAAGAGGAACTTGAAAGCCAGGAATTTATTAATATGTTTGGATAATTATTTATAAATAACAATTTTTCTAATGGTTGTGCGTGCAATGAGAGAAGTGAACACCAATTGAGGAGAAATCCAATGAAAGACGGATGTAACTGCCGAGCATGCACATTTACTTTATCTCAAAATCAACACATAATCTATATTTCCCAGGAGAATATTGTCCGCACTTCACCAGATTAATAATTTTAAATTTTATCTTATTTTTTTTACAGGCTTTCTTTACCTTTTCCTCTGCCAGATGAAACTCTGTCTCGTGCTCAAAATCATAGAAATGAATTATCGATCCTTTTTTAGAAACTGATATGGCTAAATCTATGAAATCTTCTGCACCCCTTGGTAGAGGCATTAAAATTCTGTCAAATTTTATTTTTAATTTTGGAACTATCTTTCTTACATCTCCCAAGAACAATTTAATATTTTTTATTTTATTTAACTCGAGATTTTCTTTTGCATATTTATGTGCAATCTTGTTTTTTTCAATAGCGTATATTTCAGTTGCCTTAGTATTTTTAGATATTACAATTGGATAAGGCCCAACACCCGAGAACATTACTAGGATTATTTCATTTGGTTTTATTTGCTCGTAGATCCTTTTTCTCTCGGTACTTAATCTCGGTGAGAAATATACTTTCTCGACATTTAATTTTAATCTGATATTGTTCTCTTTGTATATTGTTTCTTTTGTTTTTTTTCCTGCCAAATACTTCAATTTTTGAGTTCTGAATTCTCCTTCATGTACGCCTGTTTTTTTTAACACCGTTCTGATATTTTTATAAGTCTTTAAAATTGCCTTGGCTACTTCTTTTTCATATCTAATTAACTCAGGTTTTATTTCTAACACCACAATCTCTCCGGTAATATCAAAAGAAGAGGGCAATAGATCAAAATCTTTTTTATCAAGTTTTTTAATAAGAAGTTCTTTATAATTTTGAACTCTTTTAATACTTTTCTTATGGTTGGTATTAATCATATATACTTTAAAAAGGGGTTGATTTAAAAAATTTTGTTTAAAAGAAATCTGCCAGTCCTTTCTGCTTTTGTTTTTTTATTAAATCAGAGAGTGTATTCTCTATTCTTTCATCAGCAAAATTATGCTTACGTACCATTATCTCAGCTACTCTTTTGTGATCGATATTTCTCCATTTAAGTTCATAATTATCTGTCACAGGCATGTTTTTAATTAAATTAAATACTGTGTCCCAAGAAGGCTCAAAGAATTTGTTCCAATCGCTCTCCTTAAATAGCTTGTCAAAATCTTTCCCGTACGTTTTTACTAATTTAAGACCTTTTTTTGGCCCTATGCCTTTAATACCACCAATATTAAAATCAGTTCCGCAAAGCATTCCTAGAACAATTAATTGATCTAAGTCGATACCCAGCTTGTTCAGATTCTCGCTTAACACAATCTCCTCTGGACCAATATTAGTGTAACCAAGTGTATCTCGAACTTTCCTTCTTTGTGATATTGTCAAATTTTTTATTAGTCTCGTCGAGCCGAACAGAAGCCCATCTGTGTCCTGACTTATTAATCCGTAAAAGTCACCTTTTTTTACCATATAAGAGGCCTGAGCTTCAGCTTCTGATGGTGCCTGTACAATTGGCAACCCCAGTGCTCTAATAAGTTCTTTAGCTTCTTCTACCATTTCTGGAGTTAGCTTAGAGGTACGAGATGCATACTTCCTCATAAGATCAATGTCTTCTCTCTGAACTGCTAACTGATATTTTTTTTCTGCTTCCCTTTTTATATCTGCTCTTCTCTCTCTTTCTTCACTCTTAAGCTCTGGCGGTTTTCCATCAAAAACAAATGCTAATTTTAGTCCAATTTTTATTAGGTATATTGTCCTAAAAAAAAGTCCAGATAGGTGGCTTGTTATTCTTCCTTTTGAGTCCATAAGGGGTGTGCCGTCCTGTTGTCTTATGGTCGTTAAATATTGATACAGGTTATTAAAGGCATCAATAACTAGATTTTTATTTGCAAGTGAATTAAGAGATATTTCGTGTACTGTAAGAATAGAACTTAGCTTAGTGCCCATTTTTAGCTTAAATAGACTATATTAATGTTCTTGAACTCGTTGGAGAGCATTTGCTGTGCCCTTTTTGTCAGTTTCCCAGTGGCAATGAAAAGCACAGACAATTTTTTAGTCTCACCGCTTACGTAAGCTGTACTCAAATCTCCTTCATTGTATTTTTTCTTTTTTTTGGCTTTACAGTAATATGTGTGTTTTCCAGCTGCTGTCGGAAGCTTAATAACAAAATCAAATTCCCTGTTTTTCTTTATTTGTCGCTCTTCAACTATCTCAATCTCTTTATTATTGAAATAGGTCTTAACGTGTTTCAAGAAATCATCTTCTGGTTCTGCCTTTTTGCTGACCTCTCTTTTTTCGACGGGCTTTTTGTCTGTTCTTTGTATATCTGATTTAGCCTCTTGCTGTTTTACAATTGGTTTTTGTTTAACAGGAACCTCTTCTCGTATTTCCTCTCTTTCTGGTAAATATTTTATTATCTGTTGTCGAATCAAGCTCTCTGCTTCAATATTTGGCAGCAGATACCATTTCCAAAACAACTCCCGTCTTCCACCGAGATTCACTTCCAGCAGTTTGGCAAAATCTTTAATATTCCTAAGCGCCACCCTTATTACAGGAGATTGTTTAGAATCTTGTAGGATATTACTTTTTTTGAGTATATCATATGCTTTTTTCTCCTTATCGTGCAAGTGCTCATAAAGTTGTTGCAGCTTTTGCTCCTGCCCCGGAGCATAGTAGAAAGGCGAGCCACCTATTTTTGTATGGCTGACTTTAATTGCATTTGAATCTTTTAATTGTGACAGAACTGCTCCAATAATAAATGTGTCCGTTCCCAGTCTTTTCATTATGTCTCTGGGTATGACTGGGCCGTTGTTTTTTACTATTTCCAGAACCTTGTCCTTGTCTATCATTATGGCCTAACCCACCTAATTTCCCAGTAGGTAACGTCTCCTTCGTCATCAACACAGCCAATTAAGAGGCGCTTTTTTGTACTATGTGCAACCCTATTTTTTGAAGAGAATTCGTACCATGTTAAAGTGGATCCCTCATGTACAGGGTAAACAACCCATTTTGCATGGTCTTCTCCGGGTTTGACTCCGCGATCATAGACTCTAAAATCCGCTCCGAATTTAAGGGCTGTTTTTATAATATAGCCTCTATTTCTGAAGTCATTAAATACAGCATATCTTATCACAAAATTTGGCTCTAATTTTTTTGCCTTTCTGGCAAATTCATTAAAATCAAGCTTATGGCGTCTGCCATCAAATACATCAAGTCTTCCCTTTTCCATCAAATACAGCCCTTCAAGAAGAGACAGCTGTATCTTATTTTCTTTAAGAGGTGTTCCATATCTACTCTGGTTATATAATTCCATTGCTGCATCCGATGACTCTGTAATTATCTTCCCTTCAAAAAAAGATGCTGTAATCTTTTCTTTCACTATTTCTTTCTGCTCTTCCTCAACCTTCTTTTTCTTTCTAGGCATAAGAAAATAAAAGATTAAGATTATTTAAAAAGATTTCTAAACAAAAGATTCAAAAGGTTAGAAATAAAAAGAGCGATATTTTCCCTTACATAATGGAGATAATATTTTTAGGAACAAGCTGCATGGTGCCAACTGAAGAGCGAAATCACAGCTCCTTTTTAATAGAATATAATGGAGAGTATTTAATGTTTGATTGCGGCGAGGGCACGCAAAGGCAGCTTAAGGCGGCAAAGATTAAGCCGGGGAAATTGTCAAAGATCTTCATTACACACTGGCATGGGGATCACGTTCTGGGACTTCCAGGATTGATGCAGAGCCTTGCATTCTCAGAGTATGAAAAAACGCTGGAGATTTATGTCCCAAGAAACACAAAGAAGTATTTTGACTACATGGTAAAGGCTTTTATACAGAACACAGTTGTGGACTATGCAGTAACAGAGATTAAAGATGAAAAAGTCCTAGACACAAAGGGATACAGGATTGAAGCACTTGCGTTACATCATAGCATCGAATGCCTTGGATTTAGCTTCGTAGAAAAAGACAGGAGGAGAATCAATCTTCCGTTTGTCAAAAAACTGGGGATTCCGCAAGGACCTTTGCTCGGGAAGTTGCAGAACAATAAGGAGATATTGTGGAAGGGGAAAAAAGTATCTGCAAAAGATGCAACAAAAGTCGTGAAAGGCAAAAAGATAGCATATATTACAGACACATTATTATGCAGCAACTGCCATGAACTCGCAAAAGACTCGGATGTTTTAATCTGTGATGCAACATACGCCTCAGATTTGGAGGAGAAAGCAAAAGAATATAAACACTTAACTGCGATGCATGCTGCACAAATCGCTTCCCAAAACAAGGTTAGAAGATTGATTATAACACATTTCTCTCAAAGGTATAAAACAGCGGACAAGATTCTTGAAGAGGCGAAGAGTATCTTCCCAAACACAGTAGCAGCATACGATTTCATGAAAGTTAAATTATGATGAATTGAATATTAGACCAACGCCTTTTTTTATCCTTCTGAAGCCAATTAACATCATTACGCCCAAGACTATTAATGTTCCTCCAATTAACTGATGAGGCAAAGGCACTTCATTATAGAATAGGAAAGAATATACCACAACAACAAAAGGAAAGCTTGATCTTATGATTTGTACTTTGCCAACCCCGAGGTATCTATAGGAACTGTAAATTAAAAGCACTGCTATGACTTCAGAAAGAAAGGGCACGATTAAGATAATTGGGAGTGATGATAAAGAGACACTCTTAAGCTTAGAAGTGATTATCGAGTTAGCAAACAACATAAGAGTACTAATAAAGGTTGTAAGAAATGTGAATGGAACCAGTGGAAGCATTTGAATATACTTTTTTGAGATGAGTTGGCTTATTCCGTAACATGTGCTTCCAATAGCAATATATGTTATTTTCCACCCAAGATACTCAATTGGGGAAAATGTAATTAAAAGAACTCCGCCTAATGCAATAATTGTCCCAACAGCCTCAAAAATATTAAATTTTTCTTTCAAAAAAAGTATACTAAGAAATACCAGAACAATTGTACCAATCCTTCCAAGAAATGAACTAAGACTTGGCCCAATCAGATTAATTGAGTGAAACCAGCAGAGCATGCCAATCCCCACAAGTATGCCAATTGGCAGGATAATTCTTCCGGAATGTTTTAATGCTGGGATTACTTTTTTCTGCTCTTTTCTAACAAATAATAAGACGGAACAAGTTAGAAGAGAAGAGAGCGTCCAGAAAAAACTGGATGTTTCTGGACCATTGTTCTGTTGCACAATTTTTATGGCAACTGCACTGAGTGCAATAAAAAATATTGCGATAGTAACAAAAAGATACCCTTTAAGTTTGTCATCCATTCTATACACTCAGAATTCTTTTTGTGACCTTTTCAAAGTGTTGGCCGTATATTGCTAGTTCAATCGCAATAGGCAAGGCCTTTGCTTTTGTTGCTGCTGTCTTAAATAAAAGCCACCAATATCTAAATCTTGATTTAGATAAAACTCCAATTTTCCACAGACTCTTTATGAAAGCAAAAAAATCGGCTCTATTTATTTTACTTATTGCTGTTGGCTTATAGTTTCTAATAAAAATATTAATCCGTTTGTAGTAATCTGTTGATGAATAAATAGTCCTCAGTATTTTTTTATATCCCTCAATTAGTTTCTCTGTGTCCATCTTGGGTATAAAATTCAGACTTCCGTCTGTATTCTCACCAGTTGTCTCTTTTAGAAGGCGTCCCTCTGCTTTCAGCCTATGCCAAAGCCGAGTTTGCGGTGTTGCATTAAGCAGCCCCACCATTGCAGTAACTATACCAACTTGCTGGATAAATCTTATTTGTCTATCAAAAATTGTTGTCTTGTCATTGTCAAAACCAACTATAAATCCGCCCATAACCTGCATGCCGTGCGCCTGTATTGTTTTAACTGCTTCTGCTAAGTTAAGATTTGTGTTATGGTACTTACCGCACTCCTTCAACGAATCAATATCTGGTGTTTCTATCCCAAGAAAGACTTTACAGAAATTAGCCGCACTCATCATGCGCATTAATCTCTCATCTTTAGCCAAATCTGCGGTTGCCTCTGTTAAGAACCTAAAAGGAAACTTATGCCGTTTCTGCCATAGTATAAGATGGGCAAGCATCTTCTTAACATGAAGCTTATTACCAATAAAGTTATCATCAACAAAAAAGATAGATTCTCTCCATCCTGCTTTGTACAATGCTTCAAGCTCTTTTATTATCTGGCCGGGTGTTTTTATTCTTGGGATGCGACCATTCATAATAACAATATCACAAAATTCACAGTTGTGAGGACAGCCTCTAGAATACTGGACTGCCATTGTAGCGTAATTCTTCAAGTTGATTAAAGACCAGTCCGGCAAAGGCGTTTTGGTTATATCCGGCCTTTGTTTTGATCTGTAAATACGCTTTGCTTTCCCATTAATAAAGTCATCCAGAAATTTAGGAAGCGTAGCTTCTGCCTCATTCAATACAAAGTGATCAGCTCCTGAAAAATTCTCGCTCTGTGTTGTAAAAACAGGGCCGCCGGCGACAACTGTCTTATTGAAGTACTTGCACCTTTTAATTATCTCCTGTGCGTGAGTCTTTTGCACAATCATTGCACTAATAAAAACCAAATCTGCCCACAAGATCTCCCGGTCTTCTAAGGCGCGAACATTGCAGTCAACCAATTTTTTGTTCCAATCGTGGGGGAGCAAAGAAGCAACCGTAAGCAAACCAAGCGGGGGCATAGATGCTTTTTTAGAAACAAATTTCAGCGCATAGTCAAAACTCCAAAAGGTATTTGGATACTTGGGATACACTAATAGAACTTTCATTAGTATTAGTTAAAAAGCAATTTATTTAAAGTTTTGCAATCGCTCCTGTATTTTCTGGCTTCTAAGTTCTCTTATTGCGTCAGCAGCAATCCATCTGGCTGATTTTGATTGAATTTTTTTTATTTTTTCTGCTGTTTTTATTGCTTCTTTATTCAGGGCCACATTCCTTTTGCCTATTTGTCTCAAAGCCCAATTAACTGCTTTTTTTACAAAGTTTCTTTCATCTGTCGCTTCTCTCAAGATAATAGGAAAAGAGTCAAGAGAGACTCCTGTCCCCGTATTGTTTCTATATGGAAGGGATGATGAATTCTTTGGTTTAAGTGAGGAAACAGAAAAAATCATTCAAAAAGCACAATACACCAAATTGATAACCCCCCTACTGGCTAATCACGATTGGGTATTATTCAGACCAGATGTCGCATGGGACCATATCCTTGCGTTTTTCCAGGAAAAAATAGCCTAATAGTCACTCAATTTAGCATCTCTTTCATATTTTATTATTGAGGTGGTGCCTTCTGGTCCGCCAAGCGTTTTTGTTACAGAGATAAACTTGCTCTTTGCCAGGAAATCGATTTTCCTTTGGAAAGTCCTATAAACTCCCTGCCCCCCGTTTTTTTTAAATATCTCGTACAGTTCACCACTTTTTTTTCCGGAATTTTTTTTAACTATGCTTAAAATAAACCTTTCATCTTCTTTAAGCTCTGTACTTTTTTTAATATTGAAGTCAGAGAGCTTATTAAGGGCTGTTTTTACATGCTCTAATGTAATTTTTTTTGATGCCTTGTCCTCTGCTGCATTCCCTGCTTCTCTTAATAAATACAAGCCCGCCCTAATATCCTTAAGTTCTGCGGTCTTTCTTGCTGCCAAGTTAAATCCATCATCTTCCCATACACCATCAACAAAAGCGTATCTTAGCCTCTCTCTAAGGATCCCTTTTGTCTCCTCTGGCGAATATTCTTTGAATTCCAGGAACTCCAGCATAAGTCTTGATTTTAACCTATCCTCGAGTTCAAGCACCCAGGTCTTGTAATTTGTGATTAAGATTATTGTTTTTCTGTAAATTTCCTCTAATAAGGTGTAAAGAAAATCCTGCTCCTCTGCCTTATCAATTTCGTCAAAGCAGAATACTGCGGATTTTTTATTCAGTATTGTCGAAATTACTTTAAAGAGTTCGTCTGTTTTTTTATTATGCGTGAACCTATAGTCTAGTATTTCACATATCTCCATAGCTATTTTAAAAGAGGTGTTTTTCTGCCAGCAGTTAACATATATAGGGATGATCTCATCGGTTTTTTCTTCAAGCTCTTTAAAAATATGTTTTACAGCAACAGTCTTTCCTATGCCCGGTGCACCATAGACCATAATGTTTTTTCCTGTGCGTCTTTGGAACAAAGGTTTAATACATAGGGCAATGTGTTTCTGCTCCTTTTCTCTGTATGGGATAAGCTTTGGGATAAAATCGTAATCAAGAGCAACAGCATCCCTAAACAGAGTTTCATCGCTTTTTAACATTTCATCAAAAATAGACATAATATGTATAAAAAGAAAATTTTGTTTAAAAAGGTTTTTACTGCAGATGTCCAGTGGCTTAATATATTTTTAAAAAGTCCGTTGTTTTTATAAATAAGTAAAATTCTCGTGCGTGATATGAGTGAACTCATAAACCAATTATTTGCACAAAGACTAGATGAATTAGTAAGATATTACGAGGAGACAGGGATAGACTATATAATTTATGGCGCCCATGGGAGAAATGCTGTATTGGGTTTGGAACAGGATCCGCATTCAAGTCTTGGACATATTGATATTGATGTTATGGTTTTTTCAAATCCCAATCAAGTACCAATAAAGCCAGAAAAGTGGGACCTTATGTATCCCAACATAGAGGTACATGGCCCCCTTAAAGAGATTATTTCAGTTGAACAAGGCAAAATGTTGCTGAGATATAGAGATATTACTGTAGAAATATCTCCAGAAGTATTTGAAGCATACCCTGTTGAATATTTCGGAGTAACAATAAATACCTTAAGACCCGAGACGCTTCTTTGTATACCTTATTTGTACGGGAGAAGACCTAAAGATAGAAAACAGATTAGACAATTAGAAAAGCTTATAGGCAAAGGATTTAGACAATTAACCTCAGAAGAAGAACAATACAAACCATTTATGGTCCTAGATGAAGAAAGAAAAAAAAGATATCCCTTTGATCTTGTTGTCAAATTTTTAAGAGACCTTTATCATATTGTTGTTCCCTATAGGGCGAGGGTGTTTTTAAGCCCCTTGGTTCAAAAAACCAGGACAATACTAGGAATTTATCAGGTATAAAAGCTGCAAAAAAGACTTATTTAATTCTTGATAAATGAAGTTAATTTTCTCTGCAGTTTTATATTTTTTAAAAGCACACTTGTCTCAAGGATTTTGTTTAGGTCAAAATTAAACTTCTTCTGTGCTAACACCTTAGCATATTTTAGCATTAGCTCTTTTGAGTCAAACTGCAAAGGTTTATTTTTCAAAGTATGTCTAACACTCTCGCGCACCACCCAAACACCTAAAGGTGCCCAATACTCTTCGCTTATAAACCTTAATGCCAGAACAGATGCCTGTCTTTTTGTATTTTTTAGATATTCCAGTATAGCAAGTCTTGCGGCATAATACCCCCCAACAGTATTTGAAGCATAATCTTTTCTTCCATTATAATTTTCAAAATCTGTTGAAGATTCTTTTGTTGCTATCATTGTCTCAAACAATTCATAAGACCAGACTTCTGGAAAAAATAAGATTAAATAATAATTACCAAGATAGCCACCAAAATGTGCAATATATTTAAATTCTTGATAATTTTTAATTTCTGAAATTATCTGCTTCCCTAGAATGTCATCTGTTGCTGTTATTGACCATCTTGTAGGTGTTATTTTTCTATTTATTCCTACCCCAAGATTTCCAACTGAGACTAATTTTGTGAGATAATGTTCATCATATCCCTTTTTATAGAGATAAGACATTGCATCAACTGTTTTTAAGTCTGTCTCAGAAACAACTTTATCAACTGCTCTAGGTATTGCAGGATTTTCAGTTATCTTTGCTTTTTCTAACTTGACAGACGGACCGAAAGGAGTTACCTGCTGGTCATATGTCAATCGAAAACTGGGTTTTTTATTAAGGTTGATTTCAACAGGCTTTTCTGCTTGAGATACTTCTTTTGTTATCTCTATGAATTTTTCATCAAATGATTTTACATTTGATCTAAATCTGGAATTTATTAGAGAGCTTCTTATATCAATTAACTCCGGTATTTGACAATTTTGCTCTGCCCATTGCCTGGGGTTATCATGCTGCTCTGTAATATTCTCACTTGACAGTATGCCAACATTCACTCTTGGATAACCAACTCTCCCAATAAATATATTTGGTGAGGCTCCGAAGTAGTTTTTTTTTGAATTCCAAATTCAGTTTAGCCTGGGCATCAATTTTTTGCTGTATGGGGCAGAAGCTTCTGCCGCACATGCCTCTGCCAGCACAGTGGATGCATCGAAGGTTCATATCAACAACAAAAGAAATTGTAATTAAAAAGATATTGGGCAGAAATGTCCAGTGAAAAAGTATATAAAAGGTTATTCTATTAGAGATAATGGGGTGAATAACATGAAACTAAACATAAAAGCATTTGCATTGGCTTGTGGAGCTACTTTTGGCGCCTATATGTTCTTGCTTGGGATAGCTGCAGGCTTTGGGTGGGGAAATAAGGTTGTCGAAGTACTAGCATCAATGTATGTTGGATTTGTGCCTGGTGTTGCCGGAGGATTAATCGGCGGCATCTGGGGATTTATTGACGGTGCAATTGGGGGGGCGATTTTTGCCTGGTTGTATAATTTGATATTGAAAAAATTAGAGAAAAAGTAATTTAGGAAAAGAACTCTTCACTAGTCAAAGTCAGTAACTCTGGTGACTGTTCAAGTATTTTTAGAATAACAGAAGCCATTGGTGAAAGACACAAGTCCTTTAATTCATTAAGGGGATATCCGGTCCATTCTCTCTGCTGATCACCAGGAAGATGGGTCGGGAATCCTGCAGTATAAGTTAATGTTGTTCTTGAATTCTTAGGTATGTTCCCTCCTTTCATTAAAAAAGCAAAACAGAGGTATCTCTCTAATTCTCCATCAGTAGTTATCAAAAATTGGTCAACTGCTGCAAGCGGCTGAATCTTGTAAATAAAACCAATATCTTCCCATCCGGTTTCTTCGATAAATTCTAACCATGCTGTAGGTTCTGTGATATCATCAAAATGGCCACCAGGAAAATTCCAAGATCCTGGAGCGAATTTACCCTGTCTTTTCCTAAGGTAGAGTTTGGGAGGATTAGTAAACCATCCTGTACTGTAAACAATACTAAAAAATGCAGGCACCATTACTGCAGCCAAGGTGGGTTTTGTTTTTCGCAATGTATCAACATCATCGCAAGATAAACCCCAATTAAGAAGTTCAGCTTCTGTAGGCGCATAATGATGGAGCTCTCTAAATCCTGCTTGTGGTTTGTAAAGCCTGTCTAAGTAAAAAGACATTCCAAACTCAACACAGAGCTCAAGTGGCCAGGACTTAGCGTGATTAAAAGGCCAAATACCGAGAAGATAGCGTGCTTCAATGAACTGAGATAAAAAACCACGCCTTTTTGTTTGAGTCAGTAGATGGCGTAATTGTCTCACAACTTCTTCCTCTTTTTTATTATATGCCTGCCCTCTCTGAAAGAATCTATATGCAATGGGCCCATTATAACTCGGCCTGGATTCTACATCCACATTATGTATCCCGAGAAAACTATCCGCATTATAACCACTTGGAGTATAGCTAACCATATTTTGGAAGAAGAAATAAGAGTTATATTAAAGGGTTGTCCTTAAAGCTTCTCTATAAGCATAGGAACAACCTGTTTTTTCCTTGACATCATTCCTGGTATGAAATCTGTTAGATTGTTTTTTATTCTTGTGTTGAATATTTTTGCAAAGGCGGCTGGATTCTTACTTACTATAATTAACTTTGTCCCTTCTTCAATTATGTCTGTCAGCATCAAGACAAGCGAGTGATATTTGTCTTTTTCTTTTATCTCTTCCATCTTTTTCTTAATCTCAATAACCCTTTTCTCAATTTCTCTTAAGTCTGGTGTCTCTACTTGACCTATGCCAACTTTCTTACCATGAAAATCAAATTTTTTAAAATCATTGTAGATTATATGTTCTGCGGATTTTTCACTTATTTGAGATTTAGCTTTAAACATCTCCATTCCCAGTTGTTGATAATCAATATTAAGCTCTTTTGACAGCGTTCCAACTATCTCTCTATCTTTAGCAGCTGTCGTAGGAGATTTTAATATTACTGTATCAGATAATATGGCGCATAATACCAGCGGTTTTAATTCATTAGATAATTTCAGTCCATGTCTCTCGAACAGGCAGTAAACAATACTGTTGCTTGAGCCCAAAGGCCGAGTAGTAATTTCAATTGGTTTTGTATTCTCAAAATTTATCTTGTGGTGATCAAGTATACCAACTACATTCTCAACTTCTGCACCAGCCACATATTGAGATGTCTCATTGTGGTCAACCAGATAAAGCTGTTTTCCTTTAGCATCCTCTAAAATTGCAGGGAACTTGATGCCGAATTTGTTGAATATGAATTCTGATTCCGAGTTAGGCTTGCCTGACATTCTTGCTTCATAAATATCTGTTTTGTCCCTCTTATTCAGGAAATCTGCCATTGTGATTGCACATACAATTGTGTCTGTATCTGGATTTTTGTGACCCACCACATATATCTTTCCCATATGCTTCACCATGATAAGAAGAAAATCATTATAATAAAAAGCTTATTGTTTTTAAACCCAGATTAGTCTTTCTGTTCAATAATATAATTATGTTCACGTTTCATCTCCTCAAAAACATTTAGGAAAAAGAAAAAAAAGCCGTAAATGTAGAAAAGCAAACTTACTATTAAAAAGGCAAGCATAAATAGCAGAATGAAATAGTAGTTATAATTAAATAGGAGACCTATGTTCCTTAAATAATAACTAATAATGCTCGCAGCAAAATACCACACATATTTTACACAGAATAATAAAACAGGCATTACTCCAAGCAGAGTATAGTACCACCTTATTCTTCTATGCTCCGAGAATATAAGCACAAACAAAAAAGCTGCTAATGACAATATCATTATGTAATCCAATCCGAAATAAAACGAGGCTGGCTTTTCAAATAGAAAGACTACTCCTGCGACATCTCCTGCTTTGATGGACATCATGCTGATAAAGGATTTTGCTAGATATACAAGCAACATAGAGTAATAAAAACTCAGGAGCACTCTATTTATAGAGATCCCTCTTTTTTTTAAATTTGCGTACCATATTGCAGAGGGCAGTAACAGAAATAGGAGAATAATGCATAATATAGAAAGATACGTCCACGCAATAGCCAGGTAATTGTTGTGGACAGAGATATCTATTATTAAGAAAGAAGCTAAGTTTGCATTTTGATGACCATATAAGGAGTGCGTCTCGCCCGAGATAAACGGGATTATATAACTGAAAAATTCACTAAACATATGCAAAACAATGATTCCTGAGAACACGTAACCTACCTTATTCTTTTCATGGAAAAAACTGCATAGATCTTCTTCAAAAAATCTTTTCACTGATTCTCCTATCTTAGACACTATCTCGATTTTTCTAAACAAGCCATATTTCTTATTCCAGACAACATATATCCCGATAATTAAACAGAGCAAGGTCAATGCGCTGTCCATAGCCAGTGAGAACCATTCTGCAATAAATGAGAAATAGGTTACAAACAACCCAGTCAATATGAAAAAGTGAGCCAAAAATATTTTGGTCTTTGTCTTTATAGCAGTTCCAAACAAAAGATTAAGCAGGGATTTTTCTTCATGTTTCATCTTGCTGAGAAGGTAAGCACTTGTAATAAGAATAAGCCCCCCTAACCTAAACAGCCAGAGTTCCAAGGCCGTATAGACATATTCAAGAGATAAAAAATAGATAATTTTGCTGAATAAAAGGCTTTGCCCATAGTCTAGAGTGAGTATAAGCCCGATTATATCGCTTGAGATCATAAAAGAATAGCTGATTACAATTAAAAAGTCATATAGTCTGCATTTATTTCCTAAGATTATCTTAGTTGGGCTAAGTTTATAGAAGATGTAGCCGAAGGTTATCCATGACAGAAGATTAATAATAAACTTCAAGTCCTCTGGAAGAATGCCGAAGAATTCTATTGCTATAAGTGCCATTAAAATAAAAATTAATATTTCTGTATACTTTTTTGTTTTATTCATTTACTTCCTGAACAGATTCAAACATTGTCTGCAAGCCAATTTTTAATGAGTTAGCATCAGCAATGCGGTTATGTGTATATGGATGCAGAACCCATTTTTCATTCATCTCTGGATTAGCATAAACAATACTTAATTTACAGTACTTTATTAATTTGCTCCAATGCTTAACAACAAACAAAAGGTTCTTTTTCGTATTTAGGCACACTAAGGTTATGTATTCATTATTTAAGTTATTTATTAGTGACTCATTAAGTGTTTTGTGTATATAATATGTGTGCTTCCCATAAGTATAATTACATATAAGGGCGTTATCCTGGACAGAGTAGTCAAGGAGTTTTTTTTGTAGTATGTCTTTATTTTTAACATAGAGAAGTGTCCATGAGACCAGGTCCTGCATCATCTTCGCGCGGAAAACTTTTTCTCAATCATATTCCTGATGATGTGCGGTTTTAGGAAACTAACTAAATAAATAGAACCCACAAGAAAAAGATTTGTATGCTCGGCTACCTGCAGTTCAGGGAACATATCAAGGAAAAATTTAGCCACAAAGATATTAATAATTGCCACGCATGGCAGAAATATTCCTGCTATAACATAGTGTTTTTTTGACAAGTAATCAATGTCCTTAATAAAAAAATCGAGGAGAAAACCAAAGCTTAAGCCATAGAGGAGAACTATTAAGATGACTATGGTTGTTGGAGCAATAAGCAATACAGGAACCATCGCAATGGTAACGATAAAATTTGTCAGCACTGCAGTAAGAAGACCTATCCAGTAAAGAGATTTGTCAAGAAAGATTATTAGTTGATTCTTATTCTGCTCTGCCTTTTCAAGGATTTTAACAGTTCTGTCTATAATGCTTTTCTTCCAAACCTTTTTTTGCATTTTCTGAATCAGTCTGTGCTTCAGTTTCATTTTAAGCCCAGGCGTTTCATCACATAATCAAACATTGTGTCTTGTTTTTCAATAGACTCAACATAGTTTTCTCCGAGCAATTTTGCTGCCAACTTTTTATAACCAACAGAAGCAGAGGAATCTGGGTGTGTGTAAGTTACAGGATTTCTCATTTTATGGGAGAGTCTAACATTGTCATCTTCTGGTATAAGTGCAATGACCGGTGCTTCAAGAAGGGCCTCAATATCCTCTTTGGCCATATCAAGTCCATCGTCTCTAACCCTTGTCACAACAACACCGAGTATTTTCTTGTTATATTTTTTAGCAAGTTTGACTGTCTTATAGGCATCTGTAACAGCTGCAAGTTCGGGTGTAGTAACTATGATGATTTCTTCTGCTGCTTTAATCGCCGCAACAGCCTCTTTACTAGTGCCTGCTGCAGAATCTATTATAACAATTTCTGATGTCCCGGCAAGATTAAGTATTGCATCTGCTAATTTATTTTGGTCAGTTCTAGTTTTATCCATATAATGGACAGAGACACTGCCCGGCACTATCTTTAGCCCATGCGAATGCAGATATATTGAGTCTCTAATACTTTTCTCCCCACCAATTACCTGGTGGATATTTGTCTCTGTGTGGGGCGCCCCAAGATATACGCCCACATTTGGTGTTGACAAGTTGCCGTCAACAAGAATAACATCTCTTCCGAAACTTAATAGGGCGGTACCAAGATTAATAGCTGTAGTGGTTTTGCCAACGCCGCCTTTTGCAGAGGCAACAACAATGAACTTTGTCATTTTTCTATAACCTTTTTATATACAAAATCCACCAGTTTCTTAATAAAGTGATAGTATTCTGTTATATTATCAATATTGATCTCTACTGGTTTACCTTCTATAGTTGCCCTCATTGTAACATGGCGCCTATATTCGTTTTCTCTCTCGTATGATACTTTTTTAAGTTTCCTGAATAATTGGTAAAGTTCTGTGTTTTTAATCACAACGGGATTATCGAAAATGTCTGTTATCTTCTGCGCTTTTGTGACCGGAACCTCGGGAATTTTGTCAATCATATTTGTTTCAAGCGCATATTTAAACAGTGCATCTACTGCAAATTCATAGGCATTAATCATCCTATCAATTACACTAATCAGAACATCTACAGTGCGGGTATACTTTAATGTAACGTAAATTAGGTGGTCTATTCTTTTTAATTCTTCAATGGACCTTTCTAACGCTTCTCTCATTTTCTTCTAGTAGGGTTAATATTTGCTCTATAAATAACTTTGTTTTTTGTAAAATGTCTTTCATTTGTTTCATAGACAAGGTCTTGAGCCTGTAGTCGTCTGACGCAATCACAAATCTGTTTTTTCTGGAGAACTCTATAGCAGACTGCTTGTGTTCGTATATTAGTTCCTTTACCTCCTGCAGCAAGCCTATGTACCCGGCACTAACATTGTATTTTTTTATTATATAAGACCTGAACAGATTAAGCTTTGATTCAAAATTGTCATGAAACGGTGGTATTCTCTTATAGAGTCTTTCCCAGTACAGAATTGCGGCAAGTGCATTTGCCTGGGCTAAAAAAAGATTTTCCATAACTGCAACCAATAACTTTGAATCCCGTACAAGGGGATAAGTCATTGTTAACATGTGGTCTGCAATATTCAGACATTTAAGAGATTTTTCCCTTGCCTCTTGGTATTTTTCCATTCTAAACAGATTATTTTAAATATAGAATTGCTCCGGCCAAGTCTCCGTTGGATTTTTTCAGGGCTTTAATAGCCTGTTCTTTTGTGCAAGATGTTTGCTCCATGACAGTCTCTATATCCTCTTGTTTAATGTCCTGCTCTATCTCCTCATCACCAGAAATCTGGTATGTTTCCTGGCCACCCATATTAATTTTTAAAATCTGTGGATTTCTAAGAACAATATTCTTACCAGAGGCCCTTATAATAACCTCTGTAGCAGAGATTTCCTGCTGTTTAATGCCAAGTTTTTTCATTGCCTGCCGCATCTGGCGGGGATTCATTCCTGGAAACATTTTACAGCCCTAATAATGAGTAACCATACAAATGAAGAAGTGTCACAAATATAATAAGGATCACAATAAGGACAATTACATGGCCCGGCTGGAATTCAAACTTTGATTTGTACTCATCAAAATATCTTGTTAGCCCCGCGCCCCCGCTTGGCATTCTTATCTTGTCTTGTCTTCCCATATCTGTAAGAAATCAAACTTAATTTAAAAATATTATTGTCCTTTTACCCTAAATTTAAACACTTCAAGTTTAATTACATAGAGGACAAACATCATAATCCCTATAAAGAGGGATATAAGGAGGTCTCTTTTCCAATAGTATTTTTTTAATGTAAAAGCTGCTGAAACGAATATTATTAATGCAAGAATAGAATAAATAAATCCGTATAAAGATGCCTCAATCCACTTAGTTTCCTTAAATTTGAATTTTCCAAAGATTCGTTTTAGTAACATTTTTGAATCAGCTTGCTTATTTAATAAATAATGAAAAAAGCATTATTTATATCTTTAACTGCCCTTGGTATTTCATCCATTATTGCCCAGTTAATTGTGATGAGGGAGTTTGCTAATTTATTCTCTGGAAATGAATTGATTTATGGCATTATTCTTGGCAATTGGTTGTTATTAACTGGAGTAGGAAGCTTCTTAGGCAAGTATTTGCATAAATTGCGTAATAAAAAGGGTGTTTTGATAATTTGCCAGTTATTAATAGCAGTGCTGCCTTTTGTTCATGTTTTGCTTATCAGATATTTGAGAAGTTTATTTCCTGGGATAATGTTTGGCATTAGAGATGTGTATGTTTTTTCTTTTTTATTGATGATACCATATTGTGCTATTTCTGGAGGATTATTAACATTCGCCTGTGTTGTTTTCTCGAAATATTTTACAGTAGGAGAGGTTTATTTTATAGACACTATTGGGGACATTTTAGGAGGATTGCTTTTTAGTTTTATTCTGGTTTATTTTTTAAATTCATTCCAAATAAGCTTTATTATTTTTTTAATTAATGGCTTAGCTGCTTTAATGCTTGCTTATTTGTTTAAGAGAAAGGCCTTGATGATTTTATCTATTTTAATATCCCTATTAAGTTTTTTTGTTCTTGGTTTTAATTTGTATAGCTTGAGATGGATGTATAATGAAGAGATTATTTTTGAAAAAAACACAGCTTATGGCCATATTGTTGTTACGCAGGGCAATGAGCAATTGAACTTCTATGAGAATGGCGTTGTTTTATTTTCAACTGAAAATGCTGCGGCAAATGAAGAAGCAGTGCATTATGCGATGCTGCAGACTAGTGCTTCCAATGTGTTATTAATTTCTGGGGGTATTTCTGGAACTGTTGATGAGATATTAAGGTATGATGTTGCTAGCATAGATTATATTGAATTAGACCCCTTGCTTTTTGCTTTGGGCAAGGAGTTCACAAATAATTTAGATTCTACTAAAGTTAATTTGATTAATGGCGATGGTAGATTATTTGTCAGGAAAACTGATAAGAAGTATGATGTTGTTATTGTTGATTTGCCGGACCCAAGCAATGTTCAATTAAACAGGTTTTACACAGACGAGTTCTTTAAAGAGATTAGATGCAAGTTAAGTGAGAAAGGAGTTATTTCATTAAGTTTAAGCGGTTATGAAAATTATATAGATAAGGAAACTAAGAAGATATACTCTGTTTTGTATGAAACACTTAAGGCGAATTTTAAGAGGGTCATTGTCATTCCAGGCGACAGGACATTTTTTATTGCCTCAAATAATGAATTGAGTTATGATGTTATTGGTTTGTTAAAGCAAAAGAATATCTCTAATAAATATGTAAATGAATATTATTTAGAAAGTAAGTTAGGTAAAGAAAGAATAGATTACTTAAGGGGTAACCTTGATTATTCTGCTAATATCAATAAAGACTTCTTTCCAATAAGTTACTATAACAATTTATTAAGGTGGCTGAGCCAGTTCAAAACTTCTATCGGTGTGTTGGTTGTGTTTTTAACCATTGTTTTGTTGTATTTTATTCTTAGATTGAGAGCAATATCATTTGCAATATTCACAACTGGGTTTGCCGCCAGTTCTTTAGAGGTTGTTTTGATTATCGGCTTTCAGATATTATATGGTTATGTGTATTCTTTTATTGGCGTAATAATAACTGCATTTATGCTCGGGCTGGCAATTGGTTCTTATTATATTAATAAGACAATAAAGAAAAGAAAGTTTAATGATTTGATTAACATAGAATTATTGATAATAGTCTTTAGTCTATTGCTGCCATTGATTTTAATGAAGAGTTTCAGCGCTTATTTAATCCCGATATTGACGTTGATATTAGCAATATTAGTTGGAATGGAATTCCCTTTAGCAAGCAAGTTTTTTAAGAAAAAAGTACATGAAACAGCATCTTCTCTTTATAATGCTGATTTGATTGGTGCTTGTATAGGAGCATTTGTAGTGAGTGCATTGTTAATACCTTTGATTGGTGTGGTTTGGGTTTGTGTGCTGGTGGGTACTGTTAATATAATTAGTTTAGTGGTGCTTGTTATAAAGAGAAACATATAAAAAATTAGAACACAACAACAAATCCACATTCTGTACACACAGCTAAATTTTTCTTATCAAATCTCCATTTCTTTTTTCCACATTCAGGACAATTAAGACGTTTTCCATTCCTAAAATCTGGAATAAAATTTTTACGTCTTTCTTGTCTTTTTCTGACAAGATGCCCTTTTCCTTGACAAATTAAACATTTTTCAGGTGTTTGACTCGCAGTATGTACATGTCTTGGAATCTTTTTTTCTTCCATTTATCTTACTCTTCTTTCGCATAATTATATTGGCTCTTGTTCCTTGTATGTTAAACGAAGATAAATATTTTTCTGAATCAACAAAAAGGATTGGTTGCAGGGTTGAATGTGGTGAGTGCATTAATATTAGTGATGAGGAAGATTTGACATTATTTTCTAACTAATCCCTCGTTACATATCTTGTTTTACTAAGTTTTATTAGTCTTTTAACATATTTCCACAATGAAGCAACTATGTAATATATAAGAAACAAAGATAGTCCAATTTTCCAGCTTTCGTCTTTGACAAAATGAATTAGAATTCCAACCACAATAATCGCAGAACCAAACTCTCCAAGAAAATTTTGGAATTCGTATTTGATTAAGTGAAAATATTTCTTGTATTTTAACAAAGCTACCCTAATCCTTCTGCGTAACATCCAGTCTAAGTTACCAAGATTATTAGGCCAAAGATAAACACAGGGAATCTTGTTCTTGTGATAAACCGCCATTTTTTGTTTATATTTCGCCCTGTTTTTAGGATTATTCCACAATCCAAGAAATTCTATGCAAACCTTAATGTCTGGGAGATAAAAATCAGCTTCCCTAAAAGATTTATCATCTTTATCAAGTTTTTTTAATTTGTAATATCTTTTGAATTCTATCCCCAGATCTTCAAGAAAATCGGCTATTAAATCTTCACCTTCTGTTTCTTCGTTTTTTCTCATTATGTTTAAAATATAAACAAATTAAGTATAAAATTTTATTTTTAACAAGATAAACTACGTTTCCCCTTTCATTCCCCCCTCATATAAACCCTATCCAATCCGTCAAATACTTTTTTCTTGAAGTCTATGATGTTTAATAAGATTTATATATTTCAATTTCTCAAATCAGGTTATGAAAATAAAAACTATTTTATCAGGAAGTATATATGGTTTAATAGGGCTTCTAGTGTTAGTTTCAATAAAAAATTTTGTTGTGACCTTACTTACTTTAATTTATGTACTAATCTTTCGTCCTGCTTCTTTAAACATTGATATTTTTATTATAATTCTTAGTATTATTATTCTCTTGATTGGGTTTGGATTTGGTTATGTTAGTAGAATTAAAGAGAATAAGTATTACAAATTGTTTATACTCACAAAGGAGAGCATATTGGTAAATTTTGTAGTAACTTTAATGTCTTTTCTAGTTTTTAATTTTAAGTCTCTAAGTTCGGGCATAGATCTGGGCATATTTTACTTTTTGGGATATTTTGCTATTTTTATACTTATGTTTATTTTTGTGTATCCTTTTTCAGTCTTAGCCTTCAATTGTTATAAGAATAAAAAATTCGGAATTCTTAGCATCATACTTCTGTTGATTATTAATCCTTTTACAACTTATGCTGTAGAAATTGTCTCATCAACCACCATAAACCATATTATGTTGAGCAGTAACTATAAACCTTGCGGGGTAAGAATTATTCAATTTGCAGACACTTCTCCAGCCAAAGAAGCTGGATTATCAATAGGAGATGTAATAATAAAAATAGACAATAAACAAATAGTTAGTGCCGCAGATATTGATAGAATTCTTTCTGAAAAAGATTTAGACAGGGTTATTGTTTCTACTACCACGCAAACTTTTGAAGTCTATCCTATTACTAATAGCAATAGATCAAAAATCGGTGTCTTTTTAGATCAAGAATATTGTCTAAAATAGGAGGTTATCCTCCTCCCTCATATAAACCCTATCCAAGCCATCAAATACTTTCTTCTTAAAATCAACTATTACAAATCCGTTCTTTAAATAAAGAATTAGCGCAGGTATATTGTATTGTGAGACTGATAAAAAGATTTCCTTTGGGTTTAGCTCTTTTAGTTTTTGAATTGTATGCATTAATAATCTTTTGCCTATTCCTTTTCTTCTATAGGATTTATGGACAACTAATGCGCATATTTCATATTTTTCCTTCTTCACTAGAGCCATAAGAACTCCAGTCTGCTCTATAACCGCTGTATGCAATTAGTTTACCCTTATCAAAGATTCCGAAACATTTACATTTAGAGGGATTGTCAAACAAATAATTAATATCTTTTTCAGTATATCTAGAATATAATGGTCTTTCTGGTGTATGATTGGCATCTAAGTCCAGGATTTGTTTTATATGTTTTCTCTGAAGCTCAACTATTTCCATAAGCTAAGTTATTTGATTTTTGTTTATATAGTTTTGCTATGATAGTCAAACAACAACCTTCTCTTCCTTAATCTTCTCATGAACTCTTTGTTTTGTAGTTTCCCAGTAGAAATCTCTGAATTTTCTAACAACCGGGTTAGAGAAATTAAGCCTGTACATTTTTGCCTTTCCAACAGTTCTTGTTTTTGTAATTATTCCCTGTTTTTCTAACCTTTTAAAAAAGAGTTTAAGTGTAGAATAACCGACTTGAGAGAGATTAGCTATATCAGTCATACTGTAATCAAAGTCCTCATTAACTACAAGAAAATCCAAAACTTTTAAAACTGGGGATTCCCCAAAGACCTGTAAAAATACTGTTTTGTTTTCCATTTTAAACTGTAAAATATTAAACAGTATATAAATATTTCTATTTATAGCCAATATAAGCTATTATTTTTAATTAAATTAGTAAATAATTTATACTAAATATATCCGTAAAGAGATAATGGGAAAGAGACTATCAAGATCAGATTATTGGAGAATAATGAAAAATATTCTCAAAAAATTATATTCAAAGCAGGCATTTGGCAAAGGCCATTTATTATTTGAGAGATTGCAATCTGGTATTCCTGGACACCTAAAAGGATTTACAAAACCAGTACTTTCTGATTTAATAAGAAAAGAGCTGGTTTTATTCTATGGAAAAACAAAATATGGAGATGCGTTTCAACTTAATATTAAAAAATTAGCTGAGATAGAAAAAATAATTTTTGAAAGATAAGTTTTTTTATATAGTTTTGCCCCATTAAAGAACTTAGTTTATTCAGCCACCTAGCAAGGTATGAGATAATTAGCATAGACCACATTATTTTCAATCATATATCCTGGACAAATACAGTTTACAAAAACCTTTTTGTCTAGTCTACATAAATCTTCAGATTTTAATTTAGTATATGAAGACCTATTCAGTTCGACATCATAACCTAAACTAGCTGTTCCACGAACAATAAAATCTTCTTTTGTTATATTAGTTACATTACCAACCAAAGTCAGAATTACTTCAACTGCCTCTTCTGAAGTTTGGAGTGTTGATGCAAGTTCTGTAATATTGGGAGCACTTCCACAATTTGGTTCATCTGGTTTCCTATGCTTAGCAACTTGTATGACAAAAACTGCCATAATTAAAATAAGTATAATCAGTATAAATAGATATATTTTTTTCATAAACTAAATTATTTATTTTTTCTTTATATAGTTTTGCCCAAACATAAACAAAAGATTTAAATATACTGAAGTATACTGAAGTATACAGGCAAAAACAAATGTCTGCAACCACAATAAAGATTCATGAAGATACAAAAATGCAAATAGATCAATTTAGAGAGTATAAAAATGAGAGTTATGATGAAGTTTTAAAGAAACTAGTCTACATAGCTAAAAAAGCTAAATCCGAACCTAAACTTAGCCAAGAAACCATTGAAGCTATAGAAAAAGCAAGAGAAAGAATTAAAAAAGGCAACTTTCTAACTGAAGAAGAGGCTAAAAAAAGGTTAGGGTTTTAGATGCATAGGGTCGTATTTGATTCAAAAACAATTGAATTTTTAGAAAAAACAGAGAAAACAGTAGCTAAAAGAATCTATGATAAAATAAGTTCCACAAAATCTAATCCGCATCATTTTTGGGAGAGATTAACTGGAAGAAAGGATTATAAACTTAGGGTAGGAAATTATAGAGTAATTGCAGACATAGATGATAATTCTGAAGTTATTTATATAACCTTAATTGGACACAGGAAAAACGTTTATAAAAACATCTAGTAGCAACTTAATAAAAGAAAAGAATTTAAATTTGATTTTCATTTATATAACTGGCTCCATCGATACATTTATTTACTTATTTTAACTAAGAGCAAACATGGATATAGAAGAATACACTAAAAAAGCCTATAACAAATTTGGAAGAGAGTATGAGAAGACAAGAATCAATAGGCAACCTGAGAGAGCGTTTAATGAGTTTTTAGAACTGCCGTGCATGGTTAAAACTGTTTCTAATATTAAAAATAAAAGATTGTTAGATATTGGCTGCGGCTCTGGCACCCACATTAAAGAATATGTGAAAAAAGGTGCAGAAGTTGAAGGCATTGATATTAGCGAAACAATGGTTGAACTGGCCAGACAAAAACTACCTAAGGTTAATTTTAAGATAGGTTCAATTTCTAAACTTCCCTATAAAGAAGATGAATTTGACATAGTAACTGCGAGCCTGACAATGAATTATGTTCCTGATTTAAACAAAGCCTTTTCTGAAGTTAATCGGATAATGAAGAAAGGAGGATTGTTTTATTATTCTGATATAAGTCCAATTAATTTAGCAAAAGAATTCAAAGAAGACAATGAACACATTTATTATGGAATTGGATATATAAAAAACAAAAAAACCGGGAAAAAAATTACCTTGGGGAGCCACTGGGTTAAGGGCGTTGAAGATTTTGAAATGGTTCCAGGAATGATAATTAAGAATTTTAAAAGACCTTTTGCAGACCATCTGCATGCCATTGTAGAAAACGGCTTTGAGTTAGTTGATTTTGTTGATTGCAAACCAAAGAAAGAGTTTAGGAAATATAACCCAGAAGATTATGACTTATATTCTAAATTCCCTGCATTCAGCATCTATGTTTGTAAGAAGAAATAGATATCATTGTCAAACACAATAACTTTTATTAATCCGCATTCTTTAAAAAGAGTTAATGAAGAAAAAAGTGTTGTTAATAGATGCTTTGATTAATTTTCTGCTTGGTGTTCTTTTATTATTGTTTTCAAAACCCTTGGCTGGTTTTTTGGGTATGCCTTATTCAGATGTTTATTTTTATCCAAATATCCTCGGTGCGGTTTTGGTTGGAATAGCTATCGCGCTTGTCATAGAATACAGAAGAAAAGCAGACGGTTTAGTCGGCTTAGGTTTGGGCGGTGCTGTTGCAATCAATCTTTGCGGCGGTTTGGTTTTGGCCTTTTGGTTGATACTAGGAGATCTAAATATAACTCCTAAGGGAAATACATTCCTTTGGTTACTGGTAATAATACTCCTAGTGATTAGTTCTGTTGAATTAATTGTTCATAAAAAGAAATAACTATTTCCACACACCAGCAATACTCTCACCACACTCTCTGCATTTGCCATCAACAACATTATTTTGAGTAATAACATAACCTTGTCTTTCAATGCAAAGATGACCGTTTACACAATAAGTGTTGTTTGCCTCATGACCAGGAACATTGCCGATGTAAACGTATTTTATCCCTGCACCTAGGGCAATCTTTTTTGCCTTTTCTAAAGTTGAAACCGGTGTCGGCGGCAAATATAATAGTTTATACTGCGGCATAAATCTTGAGAAATGCAATGGAACATCCCTGCCAAGATTATCAACAATCCACACACACATCTCTTTTATCTTATCTAGGTCATCAGTATAAGTGGGCACAATTAGATTCGTGATCTCAAACCACACATTTTCTTCTTTTAGTATTTTCAAAGTTTTTAGAACATTATCAAAATCTCCGCCAGTTAATTTTAACAAAACTTTTTTGTCAAAACCTTTTAAATCAACATTTGCAGCATCTAGGTGCTGGCAAAATTCACGTAAAGGTTTCTCATTCATATAACCATTTGTAATAAACAAATTCTTAAGTCCTTTTGAATGAGCATATTTCGAAGTGTCATACATATATTCATAAAAAACAGAAGGCTCAGAATAAGTATATGCAATTGTTTTGCAATCCTGCAGTATTGCGTTTGCTACAACTGCTTCTGGCATTAAATCAATATTATCTGTTTCTTCTGGCTTTGACTGCGAGATTTCCCAATTCTGGCAATTCAAGCATCTGAAATTGCAGCCTGCTGTTGCTATAGAAAATGCCTTGGTGGCAGGTAAAAAATGAAACAATGGTTTTTTTTCTATCGGATCAACATGAACAGCACAAGGATTGCCGTAAACCAAGGTATAGAGTTTATTATTATAATTTTTTCTTACACCACAAAAGCCTCTTTCTCCTCGACTCAAAACACATTCGTGCGGACAAAGGGTGCATTGTACTGCTACGCCCAACTTATTGTAATGATAAGCTTCTTTTGACCATTTCCCTAACCCATTATCATTATTAGAAAAAAGATTTGTTAATAGTAATTTATTAAACCCTTGATATCCGATATAAAGTCCGCCGAGAGCTATGACTGATTTTTTTATAAATTCTCTCCTAGAAATCTTTTTATTAAAGATGCTTTTTTTCTTTCTCATGGTGTACTATTCTATTTTTTCTCTATCTCCAACCCAATATCTCCAACAGTGCCAATAGGACAGACATAATTACAAAATGCTCTGTGTACAAAGAAACCTAGTAAAAAAATAATTAGTGCAATTATCATAACAATCAAGTTAACTGAATAAACTGATTTATTTCCATGATTAGCATTAATTGTTAAAAAATAGAGGACCAACAACAAAATAAGATACCTTACAAAGGAAAAATATTTTGGCAATTTTACATTTTTCTTAACTATTTTTTTCTGTGCGTCCTGTAAACAACCAAACGGACAGTAGTTAAAACACCATTGCCTCTTGTCTAAATTAATTAAAAAAAATGAGGGAATAATAATGCTTCTCATGTTGCCCCAAACACATTTGCGAGGACAGTTATTACAAAATAAATAAGGTATTTTAAAATAGCATTTAAGTAAGGGGAAAATAGCTATTGGCAAAAAGAAGACATAATACAGAATACTTTTGATCTTTGGACTAATCTTAGTTCTGAAAAATATCTCTACAAAAAGGAAAATTGTTAAAAAGTAGACTAGAATTAGATATACTTGATTAAAAGAAACAGCATAGATTAAAGAGAAAGTACTATTATTTAAGATCAAGTAGCTGAACAAAGACAATATTAAAAGCAACAAAAGGAAAGAAAGTGGTTTTTTCTTCATATTGTGCCATAACTAAGTTAATTTTATATAGCTTTCTTTTTCAACAATTTTATAAATTTATTTTATATACTTTATCTTATGGTAAAAAAGAGAAGAAAAAAACAAAAATTGAGAAAGAAGCTCTTCTTTGCCATAGCCTTTTGTGTAATACTTCTTCTACTAGCATATATGACTCACAGAAATAATGAAGAGTCTGAAGAAAATAAAGTTATCAGAGAGCCTGTTGTTGCTGGCACCTGGTATCCCGGAACAGAGAGCGGCTTGAGCAGCACGATTGAAGAATATTTTAGTAAAGCAAAACAAGAGGAGTTAGAAGGTATTAAAGCTTTAATAGTCCCCCATGCAGGTTATGTTTATTCTGGACAAGTTGCTGCTCAGGCATTTAACCAGCTGCAAAAAGACTATACAAAGGTTTTTATTATAGGAGCGAACCATAACGCAGATGCGCCGTATTTTAAATTCTCTGTGCCAGAAGCCACCCATTACAAAACCCCTTTGGGAGAAGTAATGGTCTCTTCAATTACCAAAGAGCTATTAAAAAATGATTTATTCAAATATGTGCCAGAGGCACACCTGTCCCATATTATTGAAATTGAACTCCCCTTCCTGCAAAAGAGATTATCAAAGTTTGAGATAATTCCAATAGTAACTGGTTATGTGGAATTAGGAGATATAATACAAGCAGCACAGCTAATTTCCAAGTACTTAGATGAAGACACCTTGATTGTGATAAGCTCTGATTTATCCCACTACCACACCTATGAGGAGGCAGTTAATCTTGATAATGAATGTATTAAAAGTGTGGAAAAACAGGATTTTCAAAATACTGCAAAGTGCGAGGCATGCGGTTTGTCAGCAATATTAATATTATTAGAGATATCAAAAGAAAAAGATTGGAAAGCCAAGATAATTGATTATAAAAACTCGGGAGATGTCTCTGGGGAGAAAACAAGAGTTGTTGGTTACAGTGCAATTGCATTTTACCAAGAAGACATATCGCCAGAAGACAAAGAATTTTTATTAAAATTAGCACGAGAGACTTTAGAACTTTATTTGAAAGATAAGAGCAAACCAAGGGCAGATGATGTTCCTGGGAGATTGAAAGAAAAACAGGGGTGTTTTGTTACGCTCGAAAAAGAAAACCAATTAAGGGGCTGTATAGGACACATTATCCCCCAGGAATCGCTTTATGAATGTGTAATAGAGAATGCGATTAATGCTGCTGTTAATGACAGAAGATTTTCTCCGGTTGAACTAGAAGAATTAAATGATATTGAAATTGAGATTTCTGCTTTGTCTGTTCCAGAAGAGCTTGAATTTAGTTCTTCTGAAGAGCTATTAAACAAGCTGGTTCCCCTAAAACACGGGGTTATTTTATTATCCGGCTTACACCAATCAACATATCTGCCGCAGGTCTGGGAGCAGTTGCCAGAAAAGGAACTGTTTTTGTCTCAGCTTTGCATTAAGGGCGGTGCTTCCTCTGACTGCTGGGAAGAGCAATCAACAAAAATTTATACTTATACTGCAAATGTCTGGAAAGAGACTAAGTGAAGCCCAATAGAAGAACAGAAAGCTCAAATAGAATAATTAAAGGCAGAGCAACAATCAGCTGAGTTATAGGATCGACTGTAGGGGTTATCACTGCGCTTATAATGAAGATTATTACATATGCTGCTTTTCTGTGTTTTGTCAGCTGCTCTCTGGTAAGTAAATTTAGATTAGATAAGAAGAGTATAAGTAAAGGAAGTTCAAAACATACGCCAAGAATTGAAGAGAATACAAATATGAGAGTAATTGTGTCCGAGACACTCCAGAAATTTTTTATACCTAATTTTATGTTATAATTGGCTGCAAAGGGTATTCCGAGAGAAAGTGTTGCTGCTGCACATATGGCGAAGCCAATATAAAAAGTAAATACTATTAAAGGAATGGTTCTTAGGTATTTTTTTTCTTCTTTTCTAAGGCCCGGTTCTATGAAAGATGCAAATTGCAGCAAGAGAAGGGGAAGACAGAGAAAAAGTGAAAGAAATAATGAAATAGACAGCTTAGTAAAAAAGATCTCCAAAGGAGATGAGGTTATCAATACAACAGTTTGGGGAAGCCTTGATATAAATAAGATAATGAAAGAATCACTTATGGTAAAGAAGAAGACAAAAGCTAAAAAAAAGCAGAGTACCAAGAAGATAAGTCTATTTCTGATTTCTTCGATATGTCCAAAAATGGTTTTCATTAGCCAGAAAGCTGCTTTTTCTTGGCCTTCCTTCTTGGTTTCTTTTCCTCTGGCTGCAAGGCTTTTTTAAATTCTTTTACTGATTCACCTAATGCTTTTGCCAACTCGGGGAGTCTTTTCGGGCCAAATAATAGAAGTATTATTAACAAAATAAGCAGTATCTCAAGAGGACCAACAAGTGCCATTTTTACAACCTGTAAACAGTATCGTTTTCTCTTACTGCTTCCTGAACCCTCATACCAATTTCGGCCCCTTTTTTGGCTTCATTAATGTTCTTATGATCAATCTGCATAGAATCTACTTTTTGTTCAAAGTCGGTTGTGTGGCCTTTTATTCTTATTGTATCTCCAACATTAAGTTTGTCTTTTGTCAATTTAATTACAGCAACGCCTATCCTACTGAAGAAATGTGTCACTTCACCAATTTCTTTGCCTTGAACTTCTTGGACTACTTCTTCCATTATCTCACCCCCATAAGAATAAAGTAAAAGGGATATTTAAATGTTTAGAAAATCAGTTTGGGAATACATTTAAAAAATCTTCAAAGGTTTTATTGCAGTATGTTTGTATCTGCTCTTCATATGCAATCTTTTCTGCTGGTGGTTTTGTATAATCGTACTTTGGAAGTCCTCTTATCATGTCTGGCCAATAAAATAGGCATACCAGATAGTTTTCTTCACACTCCTTGCTGTATTTGATTTCTGGTTTGATTATTGGTGGGCTAACAAGTAGGTCAGAACCGTATTCAGCAATATACTCAATTACTTCATAGCTTCCGTTCTCATCAAGAAAAACTGTAACTGTTTTTTGATCTTTTAAGTCATCATATTTATTGAATAATGAAATTAAAAACTTATATTCTCCTGTTGGTAATCCTGTTAAACTAACTGGAATATAAATGTCCTTACCTATGTATTCGTTGGAAGGAATAAGTGGGTCTGGGCAATACTTATTTGGAATTAGGTTCCCGTTTAAATCATAAGTGAAAAATTCAGTACAGTACCTTACATCATTATGTGTATGATTTATATCAATTCCTAGCTCTTTAGAATGAACGTTAACAGTATATTCTGCAGGTTCTTTCCCAAGGTTAGTGAGAAATAAGTAAAAACAGGAGATGCCGTCACCAAATTTTCTGTGGTAGTCTCTGCTCCCTATTTGGTAAATTACTATTTCGTGATTTTTCATTGTAACTTCAACACCCAAATAATGGTCTTTTTGAACATGCGCCCCTTCACTGCTCCCATTTAATGTTAGATGAAGATTATAGATATTATGTTCAAAATCAACGTGCAGGGGAATGTTTATTTCAATCTCCTGTAGTTTTATTGTCTTTGGGTCAAACTTGCCCAAATCAATTACTTGGTCTTTTAGATTAAGGCCCTGTCTCAAATATCCTTGGAAATCAACTGCTAGTGTAACATTTTCAATTGCTTTGTTTAACAAATTTCCAAACTCTAAGGTCAAAACTATATTTGAAGACGGTTTTACTCTAAATGTGCCCAAGAAATTTGGATTCTCTGCCACCACATAGTATTGGCCTCTCCTAAAGTTTTTCCTGACACTTTCGGGTATGCCATCTGGAAACATTAATTCATATTTTTGTATGTCTTTTTTTATTTCGATGTTCATCGTTGAATACTCATCCAAGACTTTCCTTTTATATTCTTCACAGGTTTGGATTCCATCGTGATCATGAGGACTCCAATGATTCTTTTCCTCTTCAGTACATGGGGCTTCAAAATAAGCAGTTGGATAGCATTTGGCTCTGGATTCGTAATTAAGCATGGAACCATCAATTTCAATTAATGTATTTTCTGGTTTGGGAGCACAAGTGTCATATGGGTAATGGATAAATTTATCAAAAGTCATTAATAATTGTAGTTTCTCTCTTTCTGTAGGGTTTGGGTTTTTTATTAAACTTTGTCCGTAAGGGGTTAATTCAATTGGATAAAAGAATGCCGCTTCACCTAACTTAAGATAGTGTGTTCCATTCTGAATTCCCTTAACTTCTTCACCATTTATTGTAGCGCTTAAGTGAATAATCTTAAATCCTGTGTCATTTTTTGCGATTAAGTTTTTCTTTACAGGATGCTGGGAGATATACTTTTTCAACGCATCTTTTTTTGCTTGTTCTTCAGTTTCAACAGGTGCCAATATCTCAACAGGACATTCTATATTATCTACTTGGTCTTCTTCTTCTGGAATTGCTCCGCCCCATTTGTATGCATTGTATTCAATGAATTCATATGTTTTTCCAGTATAATTCAAATCAGCTATTGCATTGACAACTAATCTGTGCGTTGCATCGTGATCAACATGGCCGCCCTCGTATGCGTGTACATATACAGCATCAGGATTCACGTCCTCTATTATTCTCTTTATCCTGTTTGTCTCGTTCTGTACATCTACTTCAAATATAAACCCAAGATCATCGTACTCTAAAAAGAGTATGTCCTCTTCTTTGACTCCTAAAACACCAAGCGCTTCTATTGTCTCATTTTTTCTGACGCTTGCCTCAAATGCCCCGTGGCCGAATTCTTTTGGCGCGCCGTCTGTTGTTACTACAACTGTAACATTCACACCAGAATTAATTGCTCTGTTAATCAAGATGCCGGGGCCAATGACTTCATCGTCTTCGTGTGCTGCAATAACTAGGATATTCTTGCTTAGATCAAGGTTTGCGGATTTTTTTGTAGGGACGCAAGAAACAAGTAGAATAACCTGAATCAGAATTAAAATCCTTTTCATAAATCAAGTTGAAAAACTTAAATTTAAAAATTTATTCATAAAAAAAGAAATCAAAAATGTAACTTAGTCTTATTCAAGGCTTTAAGCGTTAAGAATCCCTGATGTTTAAATACATATCGAAATGGGATATAAATAAGGCTAATTAAGCGAACTAACTATTTATCCTATCTAATTCTGTCAATTACTGTGAGAGGTAGGATAAATTGGCAGACAAAAA
>JAFGJW010000007.1 GCA_016928835.1 Candidatus Woesearchaeota archaeon
ATTTATAAACTGAAATATTATTCAATACAAAATGACCTATTATTGTTCTTCATGTTCTAATGGATGCAGGTATGACGTTTCATTACCCAGCATAAGATATTCTGCTGGACCTAATACTGCAAGCTATGATATAATGGTAAGTGCGATACCTGCAGCTTATAGTGCATCAGGTGATGCAACTATTGGCTACTATGGTTCTCCAAGTGTCAACATACATAATCCTGAGTCTGTACAAACAGCTGCAGATGATGGGTCTGCTATTATAATTGTTCAGCCCGAAGACCTCCAGATTATCCCACCGAGAGACAGCATTACTCCTAAACTGGAGGAAATTCCAGATTCTGAATTTAGGAGAAAGCCTGAATTAAAGGCTTTGCTGCCAAGGAACGAGATAGAGAATGCAATAGAAAACATAAAGAGAGTAGAGCAGATAGAAATAGAAGAAGAGATAATTCTGAGGAGAAGGATAAGGAAAAGAGAAGTGGAATTTGATAGGTAAGTTTCTAATTATTACTTGGTTTGTTATACAAGAACAAATGCGACGGCCGGGACTTTCTTGAAAAGAGGTATTTAATATTTTGACCTGATTTTCATTTGAACCCGGGCCAGATCCGTGGCAGGGATCTATCCTACGACTAGACTACCATCGCATCAAAGCAAAAAGAAACCTGAAATGTTTATAAATTTAATGCTTAATCCGGATAAGCCTAATAGCATTCAACAATTTAACAGCATCCTCTGGTCCAGTTTCCAATCTTATACCGCCGATTGACAAAGCAAGATTATCTCCTCTCCATAATAATTTCCTTTTCCCCCTATACTCTTTTTCATTAATCTTTAAATAACATAAGAAAATAGCTTTCTTCTTTTCTTTTTCCAACAATTGCTCCATCTCCTCGACATCAATCGTGTCTGTAAAAATGGTCTCTAATATCAGGTCAGGAGCCTCAAACCTGAGTTTTATTATATTCATATTGGCAATAAGAGAAAATGACACAACTATGCTCTTTTGAATACCTGCGCCGAATTGTTTTAAATGAACAGTTGCATTATCCATTTTTTATCTCTTTTTCAGACTGAATGCCGTTCTATAGCTTTTATATATAAATTTAACTCTTCTTAATGATTTTTACAAAGCAAGAAAAAACCGGTTACTGTAATAATGAGGCAATATTTAGATATCCATACAATACAAAACCATTGGCCAGAGTGTTAATAATTTCAGGTCTAGCTGTTTTTAGGTTAACATGAAACAGCTGAATAGACCTTGCTAAATGCTTTTGATATGGGCCAAGATTCAAATCTCTCTGTTTGTCAGTAACTATAACAATATCAATATCGCTCTCCTTCTTATCTTTTCCTGTACTCATGCTCCCAATCAGTACAATTGCATCTGGATTATCATACTCCTTTATTAGATAATCCACCAAGCCCGAATCATAGATCATATTCATGTTATACAGCCTCTTCCATCGCAAAAAAACAGGAGCATATAGATTAGCTCTGAATATTACTTTGCCCTCTTTTCTATGGATAAGTATAACCTCCTCTTTTTCGAGCTCCTTTAATGCTTTGAAAAGTGCCTCTTCTCCAACCTTTATTTTATGAGCTACATGAAGCACATCAATATCATCAGTGGACCTAGCAAAAACCAGTTGTAGTATACATGATTTAACAGGATCCTTAAAACATAACATTTTCATACAGTTGCTTTGATATATGTTTCAATCACAATAAAAAAGATATATAGTAGTATCAATGACATTCCTTCTTTCCAGCTCAATCCGTGGTCACTTTCAGCAAATGTGATGAAAATAAAGGCAATGAGTACTAAGAAGATAGTGCTGCTGAAGAAGACAAGTAGATTTCCTGTTATTGGTGTGATTATTGCGGTAACTCCAAGGACAAGTGTAGAGTTTGTAATTACGCTGCCAATTAAATCCCCAACAGCCATCTCTTCATGCCTTGATAAGACAGCCTTTGTCTCAAACATCAATTCTGGAAGGCTTGTACCAAAAGATATTAGAAATAGGCCAATCAGAATGGGAGGAACATTTAAGTCTAGCGATAGCAATTCGGCATACTTTACAACATAATCTGAACTAACAAAAAGGAGTGAGATGCTCAAAATAAAGAAAAAGATATATTTGAAAATCTCTCGTTTTGGAGTATGATCAATACTTTTTCTAAATAGTTTCTCCTGCTTCACAAGGCTCCATAAATAAATAATAAAGGCCAAGAGGAGAATTACTCCGTCAGGCCGGGTCAATCCAATGGTTGCATTAGTGAATCCAAATAACCTCCATAATTTTGCATCTACCATAAGCAGAATCGGAAGGAATATGAAAAACATCATATATGCCAAGTCTTTTTTAATTATCTTACTCTTAATTCTGATCCCCTTTGCCAGCACTGCAACAATCCCCACTACAATTGTAAGGTCCAAAATATTTGAACCGATAACATTTCCCAAGGAAAATGAAGAAACATTGTTAATTGCGGACATTATACCAACAAACATTTCTGGGAGAGAAGTAGATATTGCCATAATAATGAACCCGATAGTGAATTCATTCAATCTTAAGAAAGAGGATATTTTTATAAGAGACCTAACAAGAGATCCGCTGCTTTTAACTAAGACAATGCAAGCGACGACAAAAATCCCAAGGTTCAGCATAAACATAATACTAAAACCTATGTTTGCCCTTTATAATTTTTTTGATTTCACTGCAGAGGAACTGCTCTATTCAACTACCAATCTTATTCTCTGTTCCTGGCCGAGCTTCCTGTTTTGCTCTGAATCACATCCAGGATCAATCTGGTCCTTAAGCTTATAGTCTGGGTCAAAATAGCATACCTGGAAATAAAAATGATAAGTGCCTTTCTCAGCATAGCTCGGAACAGAAAAGACAATTGGGAAAAGCTTTTGCTCACCAGGCTGCATCTGGAAAAACTGACTATCTGGATTTACCCAGTCGTCCATGATAAGAGAGGCTCTGCTTATGCCCCCATCTCCTTCATAATCAAGAAGCACAAAATAGACTTTTGCATTAAAATATCTTAATTTCCCGATTGAGTTTTTGAAGGCAGCACCAATCACTTCAGATTCACCACGATCTATTTCGAGATTAAGCTCTGTGACTGCCATAGTATAACCATCTGACAGCTTTTTCTCAAGTGCGTACACCTCATGTTCCTCTAGCTCTGGTTCTGGCTCTGCGGCGCTTATCAGTGGTTCTTCAGCACTTGATTCAGAGCTTCCTTCTGGCTCAGCCCCGATTGTAGTTGTTGTCGTAACTTCCACTTTCTCTCCTGATGTCAGCTTATAATAGGCGGAGATTACGCCAGCCGTAATTAACAGAATACCTATTGTAGCCAGGACAATTGCAAAGGCCGATACTTTCTGATCATCTTTCTTCTTGTCATTTTGATTTTTTTTACTTTTTTTATGGATTGCCGGTTTCCTTTTTTTGTTTGCCATTTTAATTAAATTCATAGACAGCAGGCTATATAAATTTTTCTAGAAAAGATTATAAACCCATGAAAAGTACTGTACCCTGAGGAGGTAGAATGTCACTAGTTGCAAGAAGCAGAATTAAGGAGATTGTAGGCGATTTTAATATTGGCTCAGACTTTTTTCCTGCGCTAGACAGAGAAGTGGAAAATATCATCACAAAAGCAGTAATGAGAGCTAAGGAAAATAAGAGAAGGACTCTTATGGCAAGGGATATTTAACCTGCCTTTAACAATCTTTTATTCTTCTCGACAAGGAGCTTTATCCTCTCTAAATCTTCTTTATCAAATTTCCTTGTTTTTATTAACTCACTGTATTTTTTTTCCAAGTAGCCAAGTCTCCTTTGAAGCAGGTTTCTATTATCAGGCTTCCCCCCCAATTTATTTTGGATCTTATCTTCAAGTTCCTGTATCCTATCATTTGACAATAGAGTATGAGGTCTGTGTTTCAGCACATGCTCTTTAAACCTATCAATCGAAGATTCAGGGATTATAGGCAGAGGCTGCTGCTTCAAAAAATCTGTTTTTGTAACTTGAGTGTGGAAATTATGGAACCTTTGCGATAACCTAAACATTTCTCTTCTTAATCCATAATTTTTCAGCTCCAATTCCCTAATCTTGTTATGTAGATCACCAAACTCTTCTTTTTGATTAATAATATGGTCCTCTGTTTGTTTTGAATACTTCATTGTAACAGCACAAAGGTATCTAAATAGTTTTTTGAGTCTGGGTCTATCATATGAAGAAATATTGTACATTTTACTTGAAATTTATGTTGAACAGTTTATTTTTCTCATCCTGAGGTAGCTCTGGCATCTTTGGAAGGGTTCTAGGTTGCGGGTAGCTGGACTGCTGCATTGGCATTTGTCTTGTTGTGGGTGGCGCCGGCACAATTTTACCTCCCTTCATCTCATCTATCATATCTGCTAGAGCCACAATGCCTTTCGCAATCTTCTCATTTTGCTCAAGAAGCTTATCTAATTTTTCCATTATCGGATCTATCCGGTCTCCCAAGAGCACTGAATCATGCTCATCCATCTTCATATCCTCTGCAGCCTCTTTGAATATCCCAAGCAGGGAGTTAATTGAGCCAGTAAGACTATTCATCGACCTAACTAGAGTTTCATGCTCATTCCCAGAACCCTTCTTAAGTTTTGCTAGACCGTCAGTTATTTTATCAATATCATTATTCGGCAATAAATCGACCATCATCACCACCTTATAAGGGAAAAATAGACAAGAGAGGTATATAAAATTTGCGTTTTTCAATAATTCAGAAATTAGGCTATATCATTACCAAAACCTATTTAAATACCTATTTTTTCTTCAGAAAACATGGCAAAATTGCGGAAATTCGTGTGCTACAGAGAGCATGACCGGCCCTACACTAGGAAGTCAAAATACAGGAAAAAGGACTATGTCAGGGCAAGTCCTAATTGTAAGATTGTAAAATTTGTACTAGGCAATAAAACAGGCTCATTCAACACTAGATTTGATCTGGTTTCAAAGGATAAAATCCAGATACGAGATAATGCACTTGAGGCAGCACGCCAGACTGCTGTAAGGTTCCTTGAAAAAAAGCTGGGAAAAAGCGGCTTCAGACTAACAATAAGGGTATACCCACATCAAGTATTGAGAGAGCACGCACTTGCTGCTGGAGCAGGAGCAGACAGATTTAGCTCCGGAATGGCACACTCTTTTGGAAAACCAGTTGGAATCGCTGCTAGGGTTAAAAAAGAGCAACAGATAGCCACGCTGCTTGTAAATAGTGACCAGACAGATACGGCAAGAAAAGCCTTGATAAGAGCAAAAAATAAACTTCCATGCCAATGTAGGATTACTAAAAGAACTATTCCTGGATAAGTCCAAACAGCTGCTGCTTCAATTCTTCAATATCTGTTAACATTTTATAGGACTGTTTAAACTTGTCCAACATTTTTTTATCTGTAATATCTTTCTTGCTTACAAAGACAATTGTATTCTTATTGAAATCTTTCAATTTCTCAAATAATCTTGTTTGATCAGCAATAGGATAGGCTTCAGTCAGGTCGAAGACATAAATAATGGCATCTGCAAGGTGCTCTATTGCCAAGTAAGCCTGTTTCTCGATATTATTCATTTTATTAAACCTATTAAGAGTACCTGGCGTATCAACCAACTGGATTTTTTTATATCCTTCCTTTAGATAACCAACATTAAGAGTCTTAGTAGTAAACGGATACGAATCAATTTCAGGCTGTGAGGAAGTCAATTTTGACAAAAGAGTTGTTTTTCCAACATTTGGAAAACCTGTTATGCAAACAGTAAACATACTTGTTTTCAAAGTAGGATAATTCCTCATAACCCTTCTTGCTTCTTCAAGATAGGACAAGTTATCCTCAATTTGTTTGAAGAGGCTGGATACCCTTCCATAATATGCTTTCTTGATATCATGGATTTCCTTTATTTTAGTTGACTTTCTCAGAAGGCGGTTGTATTTTCTGAAAAATAGAGTAGTCTTTTTGCTACACCAGTTAACAGCACCCAAGGATTTCTTGAGCTTTGGGTAATCCAGCGTGCATTTTACCAGCTCAAGGTAAAATTCATCTAAGTGCCTAAAGCTGGGATAAGCTTTCAAGATACCTTCCAGATAATTAACCAAGACCTGTTTAGCAGTATCAATTTTCTGCAGCTCAATCTCTTTAATTTTGCGTTCTTTATCCTTAGTCTGTTTCAATTTTACTTTGCTTGCAGCTTCATTAGCTTTCCTGAATGCTACGTCCAAGTAAAAGTCTGGTTTCTCTATTTTCTTAAGGTCTTGAAAGTTCATAGCAATTGGAAAAGAGAGTGAGTTTATATAATTTGTAGTAATAATACTACAAAACTCCATTTATATTGAGTAATTCCATAAAATTTATAAATGAAACATGTTTTCAATATGACTATTAAGATTTCTTGAGGGAATTTAAATGGAAAATGATGTTATGAAAACTGGTACGACAACTGTAGGTATTATTGCAAAAGACTGTATTGTGCTTGCAGCAGATAAGCGTTCAACAGCAGGCAATTTCATTGCCGACAGAAAAGTTGATAAGATAATTCAGGTCAATGACTTTATGGCACTAACTACTGCAGGTCTTGTATCTGATATACAACTTGTTGTAAAGATTATCAAAGCAGAACTGGCATTGAAAGAAGTCAGAACAGCTAAGCAAAGTAAAGTTAAGGAAGCTGCTAATCTGGCAGCCGGCCTTGTATACAGCAACATAAGGAAGCTGAGCATGATCCCAGGAGTCATACACTTTTTGTTTGCTGGCTATGACAATTCAGGTATACACTTATATGATATATACCCTGATGGAGCAATAACAGAAATAGAAGAATTTGTATCTTCTGGCTCTGGAAGCCCAATGGCATATGGTGTTTTTGAATCACTTTACAAAAAAAACCTAACTCAAGACCAGGCAGTTGAACTGGCATTGAAGGCCATTAATTCAGCAATAAGAAGGGACAGCGCAAGCGGAGAAGGAATTGATGTGGTTATTGTCGACGGTAAAGGAGTTAGAAAGATTTTATCAAAAGAACTAAAGTTTGCTGAGTAATTTTTTACTTTTTAATAATATGATAAAGGGGATATTCTATGATTGAAATATTGAATGAAATTTTAAAAGATTTACCTGAAGGAAAAATAAGCGATGCAGGATTTGAAGGGGCAAATATTGTCCTATATACAAAAGACAAGAAGTTTTTTCTTAATAATGAGGGTAAGATTAGAGATATTGTAGATAAGATTAAAAAAAGAATAGAATTGCGGCCAGATCCCTCAATTTGCCATGAAATAGAAACAGCTGAAAAAGAGATCAAAGAGATAATACCAGAAGAGGCTCAGATAGACAACATAATATTTGATCCCCAGCGATCTATTGTAATAATTGAGGCAGAAAAGCCAGGATTAGCTATTGGTAAACAAGGAGAGAACCTTAGAGAGATTAGAAGCAAGACATTATGGGTCCCAATTATTAAGAGAACTCCCCCAATAAGGTCCCAGCTCATTGAAAATATACGCTCTGTACTTTATAATAACTCTGATGAGAGGAGAAAATTCTTAAACAAAGTTGGGGAAAGGGTGTATAGCGGATGGTTAAGGGCAAAAAAGGAAGAATGGGTGCGAGTGAGTTTCCTTGGGGGGGCAAGGCAAGTCGGAAGAAGCTCTCTGCTGCTTCAGACACCAGAATCAAGAGTACTTTTAGACTGTGGCGTGGACGTAGCTTCAGATGAGCATGCATACCCGTTCCTTGAAGTTCCTGAATTTAATATAAAAGAACTGGACGCTGTTATTGTCTCTCATAGTCATCTTGATCACTCCGGCCTAGTACCTTATCTTTTCAAATTTGGGTATAGGGGTCCTGTATATTGCACTGCACCAACACGTGATGTAATGTCTCTTCTTCTACTTGATTATGTCAAGATAATGAGGTCTGAAGGTAAAGAACCAATCTATACTAGCGAAGAGATTAAGGAAATGGTCAAGCACACAATAACTCTGGACTTTGAGGAAGTAACCGATATAACTCCTGATGTAAGAATTACCCTCTATAACGCAGGACATATTCTAGGGAGTTCAATGGTGCATCTGCATATTGGGAACGGGCTTCATAATCTTCTTTACACAGGTGATATGAAATTTAGTAAATCAATTCTTTTAAGTCCGGCATACACAATATTTCCCAGACTTGAAACAATGATGATAGAGGCAACCTATGGGGGCAGAGATAATATTCTCCCAAGCAAGAGGGAGGTAAATGACTACCTAAAAACAATAATAAGTGATACAATCAATAAAGGCGGGAAAGTTTTAATGCCTGTGCTCGGTTCTGGAAGAGCTCAGGACATCATGGTTTTGCTTGAAGAGTTCATGAGGAACAAAGATATACCAAATATTAAGATTTACATAGATGGACTGGTATGGGATGTTACTGCAATACATACTGCTTATCCTGAGTTTCTAAACAGTAGCATAAGGAAGCAGATATTCCATAAAGACAATAACCCGTTCTTATCAGAATCCTTTAACAGAATAGGAAGTCCCAGGGAAAGAAAGCAGGTATTGGAAGAAGAAGGCGCTTGTGTGATTCTTGCCACATCTGGAATGCTTGTCGGCGGACCTTCTGTTGAATACTTGAAAGCTCTAGCAGATAATCCAAAGAACTCATTAGTATTTACCTGTTACCAAGGTGAAGGATCTCTTGGAAGGAGAATCCAGAGGGGAGAAAGGGAAATTACATTTAAGCATGGCCTTAAACATGAGATATTACCAATAAAAATGGAAGTTTACAAAGTTGAGCTCTCTGATCATTCAGATAGAAAAGAATTGGTTAATTTCGTATACAGGTGCCAGCCAAGGCCGAAGAAGATAATTGTAACCCATGGTGAAAACTCACGATGCCTTGATTTGGCGAGCACGCTCCATAAGATGTTTAAAATTGAAACCCAGGCACCAAGGAACCTAGAGTCAATAAGAATCAAGTAAGCAGACTCTTACCAGCCATCTCTTTCGGTTTTTTAATATTCATGATTTCTAATACAGTGGGTGCAATATCTCCAAGAACTCCTTTTCTTAGCTTAGATTTTTTTAATTTTTTATCCTCTGAAACCATAATAAAATATACATTATTCGTGGTATGGGCAGTTAGTGGTTTGCCAGTTTTATAGTCAATCATACACTCGCAATTACCATGGTCAGCTGTTACCAGCATTGTTCCATTTTTAACCATAATTGCATTATGTATCTTACCAATACAATTATCAACTGCTTCCACACCTTTAATTGCAGCATTAAGCACACCAGTATGACCAACCATGTCTCCATTGACTAAGTTAAGAAGGATAAAATCATACTTGTCTTTCTCAATCTGATCCAATAGTCTTTCAGTAATTTTATAGGCACTCATCTCTGGCTGTAAATCGTAGGTAGCTACATTTGGACTTGGAATTAATATTCTGTCTTCACCTGGATAAGGCTGTTCGATTTCACTATTAAAGAAGAAAGTGACATGAGCATATTTCTCTGTCTCTGAAATCCTCAGCTGCTTTATATTATGGCTGCTTAATACCTGCACAAGATTATTTTTTATTTTTCTCTCTTTGTAAACGGCATCAGCTGGCATACCTTTATAATACTCAGTCAGACAGACCATCCTAATTTTTGGATGCCTTGTGTCAAATTTACTGAAATTTGTTTCAACTAATGCTTTTGTTAATTGTCTGGGCCTGTCTGTTCTATAATTGAAGAAGATTAGAACCTCATTCTCCCTTACCCCAGGATAATCTTCTATAATACAGGGCTTTATGAATTCATCACTCTGGTTTAGTTTATAGGCTGTTGAAATCGCTTGTTTCGGGCTTTTGACTTTTCTTCCTTTACCAAAAGCAATTGCATCAAACGCTAACCTTGTTCTATCCCATCGGTTATCTCTGTCCATAGAATAATATCTGCCCATTAATGTCACTATCTTGCCTGTTTTGTATCTCTTAATCTGAGTTTCCAAAGATTTTAGATATCTTTCAGCAGACTGAGGCGGTGTATCTCTGCCATCAGCAAAAAAATGAATATAGATTTTCATATGCTTTCTTAATTTAGCTAGTTTCAATAAAGCGTAGAGATGTGCCTGATGCGCATGAACCCCTTCGTCTTGAACAAGCCCCATTAAATGTACATAAGAATTGTTTTTGTTGGCAAAATCAAAGGCATTGTTCAGTGTGGCATTTTTGAAAAATCTTCCAGACCCAATGTCTTTGTTAATTCTGACTAAATTCTGAAGAACAATCCTGCCTGCCCCCATATTGAGATGGCCGACTTCTGAGCTGCCCTGGAAGCCTTTTGGCAAGCCGACACACTCGCCAACTGGACATATCTCAGTAAAAGGATAATTCTTCATTAGAAAATCAGTATTCGGTGTCTTAGCCAGCTTAACTGCATTACCTTCTTTCCTTCTATTAATACCATAGCCGTCTCTGACTACCAGAATCAAAGGGCAGTGTTTTCTTATGATACTCACCTCTTCTAAGAATTATTTATTTGTGGTTTTATATAATTATCGAATTATGAAAAATAAACAAAAGTAACTATGGTTAATGCCAAAAAAATAAAAAAGACAATGAACTTCATTATCAGCCCTCCAATTTTGACCCCAATATTTGACTGTTCTTTAAAGTTCATAAAGATGGTAATAATGATTAAAACTAGGCCAAATATATTAAATATTACACCAATAAAACCAATAAATGCAGTTAAAACCAAACCAAGTGCACATAAAATAATTCCTGAAAAATAGAGCAAACCTTCTTTATTGAATCCTAAATGGTCTTTAATATCCTGAGGCATTTTTCATCACCTTATTTTTTCTCAGTATATTGTGCTTATATATTTTTCTATGGCTAAGCTAAATTCAGTAAACTATAAAAATACTCTGTGAATATTTCTTTATGGGGTGACTTTAATGCTAGAATCTTTAAAAGAACAGGATCCAGAAGCCTACAGTGCCATAGTTAATGAATTAAGAAGACAGCAACAGACTCTTGAGATGATCCCTAGTGAGAATTTCTGCAGCAAAGCTGTTCTAGAAGCCTCGGCTTCTGTTCTTGCCAACAAATATTCTGAAGGATATCCAAAAAAGAGATACTATCAAGGAAATAAATATATTGATGATATTGAGCTGCTCGCTATTGAAAGAGCTAAAAGATTATTTAATGCAGAGCATGCAAATGTGCAGCCTTATTCAGGCAGCCCGGCAAATATGGCAGTCTATGTCTCTGTTTTAGAACCTGGAGATAAGATCATGGCACTAAATTTGGCGCATGGCGGCCACTTAACTCATGGCAATCCTGTAAATTTTTCAGGCAAGCTGTTTAATTTTGTTCATTATACTGTTGAAAGAGACACAGAACTTCTTGATATGGAAAAAATTTGGAAATTAGCTCTAAAAGAAAAGCCAAAGATGATTGTTTCTGGTTATACTGCATATCCAAGGCTGATTGATTTTAAAAAATTTCATGAAATAGCGCAGGAGATAAATGCCTATAGTATGGCAGACATATCGCATATTGCTGGTTTGATTGCTGCACGAGTCCATCCAACACCATTTCCATTTACTGATTTTGTGATGACAACCACGCACAAAACATTAAGAGGGCCGAGAGGAGCAGTTATTTTGTGCAAGGAAAAATATGCAAAACAGCTTGATAAAGCAGTTTTTCCTGGCTTGCAGGGAGGGCCCCATGAGCAAACAATAGCTGCAAAAGCTGTATGCTTCGAGGAAGCTATGAAACCAGAATTTATAGAATATGGTAAACAAATAGTAAAAAATTCCAAGACCTTAGCAGAAACATTGATGCAAAAGGGTATAAAACTAGTCTCAAACGGAACAGATACTCATTTGATACTAATAGACTTAATTAATACAAAATCAGTTGGAAAGCCTGGTCTTGGAAAGGACTATGCAATTGCACTTGAAGAAGCTGGAATAGTAACAAATTGCAATACCATTCCTTATGACCCTGCTTCACCCTTCAGACCTTCTGGCATTCGTTTAGGGACCCCAGCACTTACATCCAGAAGCATGAAAGAGCCGGAGATGGCACAGATTGGCAAATGGATAGCACAAATAATTAATGAAGTTGAAAATAACAAAATTATAATAGAAATCAGAAAAAAGGTTAATGAGTTATGTAAGCAGTTTCCATTGTATCCAGACATCACCTATTAAAATGATAGAACAAATATTGATAAAGATTAAGGATATTATCTTAGCACCCATAACACACCCGGAAATGATATGGATTTCATTACCTCTCTTAATTTCTCTTGTCCTTATCGAACTATATTTTGGGAAGTATTCAAAAGAAGAACTAGGATGGAACTCAGCACTCTCCAATAGCATGCTCTTATCATTTGTGGGATTGGACCTGTTTAGGAAATTATTTACCATCTCAGGCAATAAGCTAGTTTTCTGCTCTAAGATACTGGTAGCTCTCGGGGTCACTACAGTTGGTTTCGCTTTCCTATACATGAATTTTTATCATAAGCTTCCAAAAAAACTGGCTTTCACTCTAAACTCAGTAATTCCAACCAATTTAACAGCCTATTTTGCACAAGTCCTGGTATATACAGAGCAGGAATTAACCTTAGCAGCTTTAATATCTTTTATCACAATTTACCTCGGAACTTGGTTATTTTTTAGTATTGTTCATATATTTGAAACGAAGGGTTATGATTCTTGACAATGAAAATTATTTTAAAAAAACCGGGATTGAAATTATTGAAGATATTTTTGGAGAGCTCAGACAATAAGATAAAGAGTATTAAGATAACAGGTGATTTCTTTATCTATCCAGAAGAATCAATAGACAAACTAGAAACAGAATTGACAAGCATTGAAATTGATGAATGGACAATTAAAAAAAGAATAAATAACTTTGTAAAAAAGAATAATATCAGATTCTTTGGTATTACAACAGAAGCAATTACAGAGGCTATATTAAAATGCAAGTGAGATTGTTAAAAACAGGTTCCAATACCGCTTTCATGAATATGGCTATTGACGAGTCTGTGTTAGCGCATGTGAGCAAGGGTTTAAGTATTCCAACACTGAGATTCTATGGATGGAAGCCTGCTGCTGTTTCTATTGGCTATTTCCAGAGTATGGAGGATGAGGTTGATGTTGAGTTATGCAAAGAGAAAGGCATTGACTGCACCAGGAGAGTTACAGGAGGTGGTGCTGTATTCCATGACAAAGAAGTTACATATAGTCTTATTATTCCAGAAAATTCGTTTGTATCAAATGACATTCTTGAATCATATAAGCAGATATGTGGGGGCATAATTTCTGGTTTACAGCTATTTGGGATAAAATCAGAGTTCAAACCATTAAATGATATTATTGCTTATGGTAAAAAAATCTCAGGCAATGCGCAGACAAGAAGACTAGGATGCATATTACAGCACGGCACAATCATACAGTCAGTGGATGTCAAAAGGATGTTCTCTATACTTAAAGTGCCTGATGAAAAGATCAAGGATAAATTAATTAAAAGCGTGGAGGAAAGGGTTACTTCTGTGAATAACATTTTAGGGAAAGAAGTTAGTTTTGAAAAAATTGGGGAATGTTTAATTAAAGGTTTTTCATCGGCTCTAAACCTTGAATTGGTTGAAGGAAAATTGTCTAGTTCTGAGATTGGGCTAGCAGAAAGATTAGTAAAAGAGAAGTATGAGACAAAAGAGTGGAATTTTAAAAGGTAAATTTTATTAATCACTACCCTTTAGTTTTTTATTGGGGTGAATAAAATAGAATACGACGCAGTAATCATAGGCGCAGGCCCCGGAGGCTATACATGCGCAATCAGAATTTCTCAGCTTGGGGGAAAAGCCTGTATTGTAGAAAAAGATGAATTAGGGGGAACTTGCACAAACTGGGGATGCATACCCACAAAGTCGCTAATTGCCTCTATTCAATTATTAAAAAGTGTTAAGAGAGCATCTAGATTTGGAATTGATATTAAGGAGTATAATGCAGATTTCCAAAAAGTAATGCAGAGGAAAAATACAATTGTAAAAACAGCTGTTCTAGGAATAAAGAATTTATTAGACAGCTATAATGTCAATGTGATACAGGGAGAAGCTCACGTGTTGTCAAAAAATGAAGTAAAAGTGAATGAAGCAACTATAAAGGCAAAGAACATTGTAATTGCCACCGGCTCCAATCCAATTATTTTTCCTAATGTGAAGGTTGACGGTCACACTGTCTTAACAAGCAGAGAGCTGTTGTCTATAGACCATGTCCCAAAAGAATTAATAATCATAGGCGGAGGCATTATCGGCATTGAGTTTGCCACGATATTCTCTGAATTGGGAACAAGAGTTACAATTATTGAGATGCTTCCAAGAATCATAGCAACAGAAGATGAAGAGATTGGAGCAGAACTTTCAAAATCATTAGAAAAACAAAATGTAACTATTCTAACTAACCACAAATTTTTAGAGATAAATGATAATAGAGTGAAAGTACTTAACCAGGAAAACAAACAAGAGTTTGAAGTGAGTGCTGAGAAAATACTTTTTGCAGTTGGAAGAAGAGCCAATTTCAATACAGAAGAATTAGATAAGACTGGGGTTAAATATGAAAAGGCAATTATTGTTGACTCACATTTGAGAACAAATATTCCAAATGTTTATGCAATTGGAGATGTAAACGGAAAGTACATTCTGGCACATGTTGCTATGAAGCAAGGTGAAGTTGCTGGTGAAAATATTATGGGACAAGATAAGGAAATGAATTATGATGCTGTGCCAAGCGCCATCTTCACAATCCCTGAAATTGCCAGTGTCGGCAAACAATATAAAGAAGGCTGCTTAACCGGGAAATTCCCTTTTGCTGCTAATGGAAAAGCAAGAGCTGACTCAGCAATTGAAGGATTTTGTAAGGTCATTGTAAAAGACAATAAATTATTAGGCGTCCATATAATAGGGGAGAATGCATCTTCACTAATTGAAGAGGCAGCACTCGCAATAAAAAATAATATTGGTGTTGAGCAGGTACTTAATACGATTCATGCTCATCCAACATTATGCGAAATATTAAAAGGGGCAGTTGAGGATGCTCTTAACAGGGCGATTGATCTGCCAAAGAAAGGTGGTTAAAAATGGAAAATCCAGACAACCTGAAATATACAAAAAAACACGAATGGGTCAAGGTAGAGGGAGATACTGCTTTATGCGGTGTTACAGACAAGGGTCAGCAGTTGCTGAAGGACATTGTTTTTGTTGAATTACCTTCACCAGGACCTGTTGCAAAAGACCAGCCTATCGGTTCAGTTGAGTCAGTAAAATCTGTGAGCGATTTCTATGCCCCTGTTTCAGGAGAGATTGTTGAACTGAATAAGGAACTGGAAAACTCGCCAGACTTATTAAACAAAGAGCCTTATGGCAGAGGATGGGTTGTGAAAATTAAGCTCACTAATAAAGATGAATTAAATGGATTGATGGATAAAGCTAAATATGAGGAGTTCATTAAAGCCTAAGGTTAAGCTACCTTGTTCCCAAAATTACGGAAGAATTAATTCTATTCTTAAAAAGCATAATCTCCATACAGTCTGCGAGGAAGCTTCATGCCCTAATCTGGGAGAATGCTGGGACTCTGGCACTGCCACATTCATGATTCTTGGGGATATTTGCACTAGGAATTGTCTCTATTGCAATGTTAAGAGCGGGAAACCAATGAGACCAGACAAAAAAGAGCCAAAGAGAATAGCAGAGGTGGTTAGTAAGTTAGGATTAAATTATGTTGTGATTACTTCTGTTACAAGAGATGATTTAGAAGATGGAGGCGCCTCTGCCTTTGCTGCTTGCATAAAAGAGATAAGAAAGTTAAATAGGAACATAAAAGTAGAACTTTTGATACCGGATTATAGTGGAGATTCCCTAAAAAAGTTAGTAGATGCAAATCCTGATGTACTTAACCATAATATTGAGGTTGTTGAACCTTTGTTCAAAAGACTAAGACCCCAGGGAGACTACAGAAAATCATTACAGACTCTAAAAGATATTAAAAAGATTAATAAAAATCAAGTAACAAAATCTGGTTTTATAATCGGCTTTGGAGAGATAGAAAAGGATATTAAATCAACAATAGAAAACTTAAGAAAAGCTGATGTTGATATTCTAACCATTGGGCAATATTTAAGACCAAGTTTAAAGAATGTTCCTGTGGAGAAATATTACCTCCCAGAAGATTTCAATAAATTGAGAGAATATGCTGTCTCTATTGGAATTCAAGAGATAAAATGCGGACCCCTAGTTAGATCTTCTTACAAAGCTAGTCATATGTATAAGAAGGTGTATGAGCATCAAAAGGATTGAATTCATGGGGCAGTCTTCTCAATGCTATTGATAATCTTTCGTGGAGCACATCTTCAAGTGAAATTCTTTTTTTATCTAAATACTCCTGGCATTGTTTCTTATATAAGTCACGATTGTACAACCCGACTAAATAACCTGCCACAATAAGCTGCATAAAACTGCGAGCTCCTGTCATCTGAATCATGCCACTTCTTTGCTGGGCCACATAGATCTCAGTGACTCCAAGTTCCGCTGCTGTTTCTTCAATAGAATAGCCTCTTGCTCCATAGAGCAGTGTAACAGCTTCTCCTGGAGAAAAGACACTCTGTTGTCCGAGTAACTCTGCAGGCAAATACATATCTTCTAGTTGGCTTATTGCATTTTCCAAACCCGCGGCAAAGCCAATATTATATTTTATGCATATCTTATCCATTAAAGATTTGGTCAACTGTGCTTTCTCCAGTATTAAAATTGCAGCCTTGCTGATGCTGGTTCTCAGTGTTCCCTTTCTCGTGTTAAACGTCCTTAAAGCAAGACAGATTCTCCGTCGATAATTGCTTATACGGCCAGGACAATAGCCCAACCTCTCAGCTGTTTCCTCAGTAGTATAGCCTAAAATTGCATCTAACAATACTCTTCCCTCAAGATAGTTAAATCCGATTCTTAACTGAGAAGATGGTTCTGCTGGTTCTCCTCTGATACACATGGCTTCCTGCTGAGAGCGGATAGGTATTTCAAGGTGCCTCATCCATAGTCCAATATCCTGGTCCCTTAGATCTCTATGATAGCTTGACTCAGTGGTAACGCGCATTGCCACTTCCTCTAAACTCATGCGCTCTACATGATATAAATATGCAAGATAAAAAGGTAAAGTGGGGGGCAAGTCTATCTTTTCTGTGCGAAATTCAGCAAATATATAGGGTGCAAGAGACAATTGGACTTTTTCCATTGTTCCTCTTACATAGGGATTTTCTAGTTCATTCACACTCCTGATAGTCTCTCTACCGATATCTTCAACACTCGTAAGTTGAGTCATCGCTGAGCAGAATTACATCTTTATATATAAATATTATATTAAATAATTGACAATATCTTTTTAAACGATGGTACTTTCTTTTTTTCTAGGTGATTACCATGGAGTATGATTTAAAAAAGATCAATGATTTCCTTTTTGAAGTTCCTAAACAAGGAGCAATGCAAGTGCCACTTAGAATTTTTGCCTCTGAAAAATTGATCCAGAAGATGAAAGAGGACAATGCAATACAGCAGGGTGTTAATGTTGCTGCTCTCCCTGGGATAGTAAATGCGTCAATCATGCTGCCAGATGCCCATCAGGGCTATGGTTTCAGCATTGGTGGTGTAGCTGGCTTCAAACTTGAGGAAGGTATTATTACTCCTGGTGGAATTGGTTTTGACATAAATTGTGGTATCCGTCTATTATCAACTAGTCTAAAAAAAGAACAGCTGTCTTCCAAAATTAAGGAACTAATTGAGATTATTTTCAGAAATGTTCCCTCAGGTGTTGGCTCATCCTCAAAAATAAGATTAAGTGATTCTGAATTAAATGCAGTTTTAGAAAAGGGCTCTAAATGGGCAGTTGCTCACGGCTATGGAATAGAAGAAGATTATGAGCACTGCGAATCTTATGGAAGTTTAGCACCTGCAGATGCTTCGAAGGTAAGTAACAAGGCAAAAGCCAGGGGCAGAGACCAGCTCGGCACTTTAGGTGCTGGAAATCATTTCCTTGAAATACAGTATGTGGACGAGATTTACCAGCCAGAGATAGCTAAAAGATTTGGTATTAATGAGAAGAACCAAATAACTGTAATGATACATTGTGGCTCTCGCGGTTTAGGTCATCAGGTGTGTTCTGATTACCTGCGCAAAATGGAGGATACCTATCCAGATATCATGAAAAGACTGCCTGAAAAAGACCTAATCTATGCCCCGTTTAACAGCCAGCTGGGACAGGATTACTTTAAAGGGATGAGTGCTGCTGCCAATTATGCATGGGCTAACAGGCATATTATTGCACATTTTGTAAGAGAGTCGTTTAAGCCAATATTTCCAGATGCAGAGCTTAAAACTATTTATGATGTGGCACACAATATAGCTAAAATAGAAGAGCATGAAGTGGATGGCAGAAAAGTGAAGCTGATTTTGCATAGGAAAGGAGCCACTAGAGCATTTCCACCAGGCCACCCAGAGATACCTGATGCTTACAGGGAAGCAGGGCAACCAGTGATAATTCCTGGCAGCATGGGAACTGCTTCTTATCTCTTGGTAGGCACAAAAGAGGGAATGGAACAGACATTTGGGAGCTCAGCGCATGGCGCTGGCAGAGTTATGAGCAGGCATGCTGCATTGCGGCAATTCAGAGGCGAGCATGTGAAGAGCGAGCTTGAGAAAAACAAGATTTATGTCAAGGCGGCATCATGGAAGGGAATAGCAGAAGAAGCCCCTCAAGTATACAAGGATATAGATGAAGTTATTAGAGCAACAACAAAATCAGGACTAAGCAAGGCAGTTGCAAGATTAAGACCAATGGGTGTGATAAAGGGATAGATATATATTATTTCTGAATAATTTTATAAATCTTTCTACTAATTTACTATTGACAAGTAGTCATAAAATAAACCACAAAATATAAATATCAATTGCCTATAATATGTGCGGGGGATATAATTAATGGGAAAAATAAGACTTATTGTCTTAGACATTTTAAAGCCGCACCAGCCAAGTATCTTAGAGCTGGCTTCTCAATTAAGTGACTTGAAAGGAGTTGACGGAGTTGATATTACAGTATACGAGATAGACAGCAAAGTGGAAAATGTTAAAGCCACAATCAAGGGCGCTCATATTGAATACCCAAAAGTTAGAAAGGTAGTTGACCAAATGGGAGGCACAATCCATAGTATAGATAAGGTTGCATGCGGTCACGAGATTGTCAAAGAAGTTGACACCCACCAGGACAACCATTAACCATGAGATCAGCTCTCTCCAGATTTCTAGACAGAGTAAGAGAATACGACAGAATAGCCAAGATAGGCGAAATAGGCAGAAGATATTTCGCCATGAATTCCTTCGACGGCATCCTAACAATTCTTGGAATACTGCTGGGAAGCTATTTCGCAGGGATAAGCAATGCGAGAATAATCATAACTACTGGTTTTGGCGCCTGCATTGCGATGGGTGTTTCTGGGATATGGGGAACTTACCTGGCTGAAGAAGCAGAAAGAAATAAGGCATTAAGGGACTTGGAAAGAGCAACTCTGACAAGAATGAAAAATACCAAAATTCAAAAGGCTGCAAAATTTGCCATAATCAGCGTTGCTTTGATTGATGGACTGTCTCCCTTCTTTGCTGCACTAGTAGTGATTCTTCCCTTCATAGTGCTATCCTTCCTACCTATTAAGTTAATCTACCTAATCTCAATAATGATTGCTTTCATTCTTCTAATCTCTTTAGGTATCTTCCTGGGTACGATTTCAAGGGAAAATATTATTAAGAGTGGATTAAAAATGGCGCTCGCCGGAGTGGTTTGTGTTGTCCTAAGTCTCCTCTTACAATTTTATTAGAAAGCTTTAAATATACGCTAACAAACCAAGGAATTAGGTGATTTATATGAGTATTGTGGGATTCAATTTTACAAAGATCGTGGTTGAGAAGAAGAAACAGGCAATTGGAAAGATTAATATTGCAAATAATTTCAGCATTAAGGAAGTTCGAGAAGCAAAACTAAACTTAGGCAAGAGCTCACAAAGAGGCCTGGAATTCAACTTTGAATTTAGTTCCAAGTATCAGGATGATATTGGTTCAATCGAACTTTTCGGTTTCCTTATATTTATGGACAAAGAAGAAAAGGTAAAAGAAGCGCTCTCTTCATGGAAAAAAGATAAGAAAATCCCAAAAGAGATTATTGACCAGGTCTACAATCACATAATTTCAAGGAGTTATGTTGAAGCATTGTTATTGAGCAGGGAAGTTCAGCTGCCTCCTCCGATTCCCTTGCCAAGAATCGCTCAGAGACAGACTACCCAATAATTTTTTTTCTAAAAATTTTTATTTAATCATTTATTCTACTTTATCATGTTCAAACGGATATTTGTCATAGTTCTGGACGGCGTAGGTATTGGATATCTGCCTGATGCAGAAAGAGTTGGAGATAAAGGAGCTAATACAATGAAAAATATTGCTCTTGCATCAAATGGACTAAGTCTGCCAAATCTTCAAAGGCTGGGCCTGGGTAATATAATAGAGATTAAGGGGATACAGAAAACAGCCGGAATAGGCTCCTTTGGAAAAATGGCTGAGAAGAATCCAGCTAAAAATTCTGATGCTGGCCATTGGGAATTGATGGGATATATCAAAGATCCCGGCTTTCCTCTCTATCCAAATGGATTTCCAAAGCAATTGCTGAAAAGGTTTGAGATTCTAACAGGCAGAAAAGTACTTGGTAATATCCGTGCATCTGGAACCGAGATAATCAAGCGATTGGGAGAAGAGCATCTTAAAACGGGAAAACTGATAGTATATACTTCTGCGGACAGTGTATTTCAAATTGCAGCCCATGTTGATATTATCTCCATTGAAGAATTATATGGTATTTGTAAGAAAGCAAGAAAATTGTGTGTTGGAAAATGGGAAGTTGGCAGGATTATAGCAAGGCCATTTCAAGGTAAAGCAGATAAATTTCAAAGGATAAATGAAAGGAGGAGAGACTATCCTTTGCCATTTAAAGAGGATACTATTTTAGACAAACTAAAAGAAAATGGCTATGATACAATCACATTTGGCGAGGTAGGGGAACTGTTCAATATGAAAGGCATTACAAAGTATCTCCATACAAAAGATAATCAGCAATCCATAAACTTTATTATCCAAAAAACACAAAAAGACTTTACGGGTATATTATTTGGAAACCTTGTTGATTTTGATATGCTCTATGGTCATAGGCGCAATCCTGCTGGGTTTAAAAAAGCGCTTGAATACTTTGATAGCAGGCTCAGTGATATAATGGCCAGGCTCGATCAGGATGACCTCTTGGTTATTACTGCAGACCACGGAAATGACCCAACGTTCAAGGGTACAGATCACACACGGGAATATGTTCCTCTGCTTGTTTATGGAAAAAAATGCAGGCCAAATGTTAATCTCGGAACAAGAAAAAGTTTTGCTGATGTCGGCAAAACCATAGCAGATAATTTCAACTTAAAAATTAATAATGGAACAAGTTTTTTAAAAGAGATATTAGAATGTTAATACAAGGTCAAAACTACAAAACAGTCTGGATGGAGGGCAATATAATTAAATTAATCAACCAGCCGCTGCTCCCACATAGATTTGAGATTACCGAAGTCCACAATTATGAGGAAGTATATCTGGCAATAAAGACCATGGTTGTAAGGGGCGCTCCAGCAATCGGTGCTACAGCAGCTTATGGTGTTGCACAGGCAGTATATGATTTCCAGGGTCCGCTTAAGGCATTAAAACACCACCTAGCTAAAGTTAATAAGAGAATCGCATCTTCAAGGCCTACTGCACAGGACCTGTTTCATGGAATAGCTAATGTAACTAACTCAACAATAAATTCAAAAACAGTAAAAGAAGCAAAGAAAAAAGCAGTAGAAGCAGCAGAAGAATATGCTAATAACAGTGTAGAAGAATGTAAGAAAATTGGTGAGCATGGCAGTAAGTTAATCAAGAATAATTTTAAAATACTGACACACTGCAACGCAGGTGCTTTAGCTACTGTTGATTATGGGACTGCTCTGGCGCCAATAAGGATTGCTCATTACAATAGTAAAAAAATATTTATATATGTTGATGAAACAAGACCAAGGCTGCAAGGTGCAAGATTGACTTCTTTTGAATTAGGTGAAGAAAATATTCCGCATGCAATTATTGCAGACAATGCCGCAGGGTATTATATGAGACAAAAAGAGATAGATATATGCATAGTGGGTGCCGACAGAATAGCTGCGAATGGTGATGTTGCAAATAAAATTGGTACTTATGAAAAGGCTGTCCTGGCTAAAGAGAATGACATCCCATTTTATGTTGCCGCACCCTTATCAACATTTGACCTAAATTGCAGCTCAGGGAATAAAATACCTATTGAAGAAAGAGATCAAAGCGAAGTATTGTTCAGTATAGGCTGGAACGATAATGGTGATTTTAATAAGGTAAGAATATCACCTGAAAACAGCAAAGCAAAGAATCCTGCATTTGACATCACACCAGCTAGATATATTACAGGGATTATTACGCCTAAAGGGATAATTAATGCAAATAAACAAGGAATAAGAAAACTATTCTGCGTAGAGAGGCTCTAGCGCTTCTATTAAAAGTTCATTTGCACTTTTGCGAAGTTCAACAGTGCCTTCCCTGCTGCAATAAGGACATCTGTTAACTTCAGCTGATTTCCGCTTTGAGAAATTGTACTGGCATGCCTTGCAGTGATATCTAAGGACTTCTTGAACTTCTTCTTGTTGATTCTCCTCAGCTTCGAAGGGTATCTCAATTTTCCTGGTTTTCTCTCCTAGACAGTACACACATAACAATTTAGCATTTGTCATAGAGAACTTGATCTCAGAACTTGGATACTCATTTTTGCATTTTGAACATGTCAGCATAACAATCACCTGTAAAAATAAAAGATAAAATTTCAGCTCAATATCTCAATCTTGAGCTCGTCATTAAACAATCTTTGCTTTTCTGCCGCTCTTTCTTTGACACACTCTTTTCCAAGGATCCATGGGCTTTTTACCCCAGTTATAATTGTCATGACGCACAATTTGCCTGTCATCTGATCATTTACTCTTGCTCCCCAGATAACATTTGCATCAAGATCCATGGAAGCAGTCACTAATTCTCCAACTTTAGAAACATCCTCAAGTGTCATATCTGGCCCGCCTTCAACATGGATAAGCGCTCCTGTAGCTCCCTCATAATCAATATTCAGCAGCGGATTGCTCAAAGCACCTTTTACTGCCTCCTCCACTCTGTTTTCTGTGTCTGAAACACCTATACCTATGCATGCAACTCCTCCATTAGTCATTATTGCCTTCACATCTGCATAATCAAGATTCACTAAAGAAGGTACAGCTATAATCTCAACAATGCCTCTGATCATTGTACTTATTAATTCATTTGCAACTGCAAAAGCCTGTCTAACTGGCAGATTACCAGCAATCTGCACAAGCCTATTATTATCTATAACCACAACAGTATCACAATAGCTTCTTAGCTGCTGTAATCCAAACTCTGCCTTATCGATTCTGGCCCTCTCAATATTGAATGGCATTGTAACAGTGCCTATCACAATATTACCCATCTCCTTGCATAATTTTGCCACAACCGGCGCAGCGCCTGTTCCTGTTCCGCCGCCCATTCCTGCGCATATAAAAACCATGTCCGTATCTTTTAACGTATTCTTTATATTTGCACTGCTCTCTTCAGCAGCCTGTGCTCCCAGCTTTGGAAAGCCTCCGCATCCAAGGCCTCTAGTAACATCCTTGCCTATCAAGAATTTCTTATCTGCATCAATAACACTAAGATGCTGTTGATCTGTATTGCATGCAATAACTTCTGCACCCTTAACTCCTTTTTGGTATAGCCAGTTGACCATATTATTGCCGGCTCCTCCGACACCAATGACCTTTATTCTTACCTGACCTACATCCAAACCTTCATATACTTGTTCTGTCATTTTTCCCTCCTTTTTTTATAACATTTCAAAAAAAGTATTATTTATAATAAATGAACTAATATATAAATTTTACTATTAGTGTGGATTTTTGTATATTAATATTATAAAATGTATTTTTTAGAATATAAATAGGTAGTAAATAAGTAAAATAAAAAAATTTATAACATCATGTAGCAATTGAAAGCACATGGAAAAATATTCTGGTGTAAAATTCAAAACAGTATTTCTCAGCAATAATATTCTCAAAACAACTGCAGATACTAAGAAGCTACTAAAATGGTGCAGAGTTTTTCATGAAAAAGGTTTTGCCCCTTGTTATGATAAGGGGTCATGTGGAAACTTGAGCTATAGAACAGAAAAAGCAATGATTATAACCCCAAGTTCTTGCTTTTTTGACAAAATCACTGAAAAAGACCTTGTGACAGTATTGGCCCTAGATCTTAAAGCAAAGCAGGTATTTGTCCATGGCATAAGGGAACCCTCCTCTGAAACTTTCCTTCATGCTAAAATATATGAATTAAGAGAAGATATAAACGCGGTCTTCCATGGGCACTGCGATAATATTGTTAGGAACGCCAAAAAACTGAAGCTTGTTGAAACAGAAAAAGAGCAAGCTTATGGCTCGCTTAAATTGGTTGAAGAAGTAGAAAAAGTCCTCAGAAAGAATAATATTATTGTATTGAAGAACCATGGTTTTATTTCTTTAGGGGAAACAATGGAAGATGCTGGTGAAAGAATATTAAGAATTATTTAAGCAAACCCTCCAGCCATTTCCCTGCCTGATTCAGCCATATCTGTATCTTCTCCCAAAAGGTGGGCTCATTAAGATCAATAGAAAAATGTTCTTCTGTTAGATAAGCCCTGCCTTCTTCATCTTCATAGTGAATTAAGATAGAGAACCTATTATCCATTAGTTTAAGCAGGTCACCTGAGAGTGTGTACTTAAAGGGTTTATATGAGCTTAATTCATCCAACTCTGCAGTCTCTTCCTCACCATTGACAACAAACACAACTTTTATATTTTGTGGCTCAGAAAAAGACCTTTTCCAGAGCTCAAAAACAATATCAAAATTATCTCTGTAAGTGACTTTATCAGGATAAATTAAATCAGTTACCTCAATTAAGGGCCTGTCAATTACAGTGATGGTAAGAAACTCTGCTTTGCTAACATCTTTATTCTTTGCTGTTGCTGTCAGCGCCTTTTGCCCAAGCTCGCCGTAGCTTAATCCAAAGGTTACAGCCTCTGCTTGTGATATGCCCAAATCTATTGTCTTGCAATCACTATCCAGGCATATCCTAAGATTATTTAGGATGACATTCCCAACATTCCTTACACTACAATTCACAGAAAAAGACTTATTCACATCCGCTTTTTCCTGGTGGGCACAGTCAAGTGTAACATCTCCCCTATAAACTTTGTCCTCCTCATATTCACTCAATAGACCAAGGATGTGCGTATAAGTAAATTTGATTGCATTATTCTCTGCCTTAAATTCAGACTCATGCTCCTTATTTGAGCTCGTCCTTATAGAAAAAGGGAAAGTATAAATGTAATTCTCTCTTAAATCAGAATCTACTTCTGCAATCCAAAAAACCATTTTCTTTTCTCCGGGTTTTAGCAGAACAAATTTTCTCTGGTCTTTAACAACTATTTCCTTTGGCTTTGATAGGATAAGTTCAGTTGTGACATAATAGTCTTTCTTATTAGTTAGTGTCACTTCAATCAGATTATATGAGCCTATGTCTATTCTATCTGACAAAACATCTAATGTAACATCAAACAGTTCTGAAGCAGCTTTCCCATACTCACTTATGCTAACTTCTGTACCAAGGCTTTGTGCGTTGAGCTCAGTATCAATTGATTTCCACTCAAATGTTGTGCTTGCTTTCTGGGAGTCTATTGAATGCTTTAGCTTAATATGCCCTGCATCCACATAGCCAAGCTGGCCATATGTCACATCAAAAGGCACCCAGCCATGGCCTGGAAAATATACCTCTGCCCACCCATGCAATCCCCAGGAATTTTGAAATGTCTCAATATTAGTGTATGCAATGCCGGAAACAAATCTTGCTGGAATACCCATTGATCTGCAGAGAGAGATGAAAAGGTTTGTCAGTTCATCGCACACACCCTCTTTATGTTCAAGCACCCAGGTTGATTTCTGAGTTGCCTCTGCTGTAACTGCTGAGAGAGAATCATCATAAATAATATTCCTGTTCACCCACTCAGCAAGCTTAAACACCACAACAAATAAATCATCCTCTCCCTCTGCCAGAGAAGAACCCAGTTCAATAATCTCTTTGTTAATGTCAATGAGCTCAGTTTCTTCTAGGTATTCCTCCTCCTCAATGCTGAGCAACGGAAATCTAATCTTTTCTGTGACTGGAAGAAAGTCATCATATGTTCTTATCTTTGAGAGCAAATAGTAATCAAGCTTGGTCTCAGCTGGTTCGTCCCATGTAAAAATGACTGAATCATCTTCTCTTACACCAGGAACAGACTCAAGGCTTATTACTTCCTGCCTGTAATCGTCAATTGGCAGAAAAGCCAGTTTCGCACTAACATAGTCAACTCTGCTTCGAGAAGATGTTTTCACCAGATTGATAGTTGAATACAGCCTAAGCTCCATAACTACATCATTTACATAAAGCACAGCATCATCTTCAGCCCAAACAGTAACAAGCAATAAGATAAAAATAACTAGCACAAATAATTTTTTCATGTCAAGAATATTTTTATATAGACTATATAAGATTTTCTATATTCTTTATTTGTATCCGTTAAATTTATAAAACGAGTCATATCTTTAAGATATATGGGAGATAATAATGACAAGGAGTTTCTTGATGAGTTTGATATTGATGTCAAACGGTTGATAAAACATCTTGTGCAGTTTATCGTAATCATAATACTATTTAATATACTGTCAACTTTTTTTAGAGGAAAGACCATTTTATTATTTGAGGAGATAATTAGCCTTGAAATAATCTTATTGATTCTGTTCGGACTATTATCGCTTCCGCTTGTAGGCAGGCTGGTTGCAGATACTCGGATCCTAATTGCATTATTATCAAGTTTTATAATTAAGAGATTTCCTGGAATGACGCAGGAAGTCCATCCGCTTATCAGGATTTTTAGGGATATTGTCTATATCATTATCTTGTTCCTTGTTTCTGTTCCTGCAATTCCTCTTTTCAGCCAGTATATGGTATTTGGCTATCATGTTACACATATAGTCTCTTTATTATTATTGGCACTGCTCGTTGTTTTTCTATATGATCTGTCAAAAAACATTTTTCAGCTCACTCATGGGCATCTTAAAGAAGCAGCTGCACATTTTCTAAAGATAATGGATAAATTAAACAAGAAAAAATGACGCCTGAGATAATTGCGCTCCTAATTTTTACACTCACATATCTTTTGTTCATAAGTGAACTGGTACATAAAACAGTGGCAGCATTAATCGGCGCCATGCTTATGGTAGCCTACGGCATTCTGAGTTATAATGAGATTGGCTCAACTATTGATTATAAGACACTGACAGTGGCAATTGGTATGATGATTACAATTAATGTTGTAAAAAAAAGTGGACTATTTGAGTATCTCTCAATAAAGGCAGTGAAAATTACAAAGGGCAATCCCACAAAATTGATGGTGGTAATAGTCTTGCTGAGCACACTAATATCAACATTTTTCAGCAACATAACCTCAACCTTAATATTAGGAACTTTAGTAATTTCATTATGCCATATGTTAGACCTTGATTTTGTGCCTTACCTCGTTATAATTGCCATAAGTGTTAATATCGCTGGATTATTGACTCCGATAAGCTCTCTCCCAAACATTATGGTGTCTGCAGCCGCCGGATTGAGCTTTGGCGATTTCGGTTTAAATTTATTATTGCTTGGAATTCTGCTGCTGGCATCAACCATTATTTTCTTTATGTTCTTTTTTAGGAAAACATTAACAAAACGCATTAGTAGAGAAGAAATTGATAGGCTGAAGCAACTAGACGAAAACAAAGAAATAAAAAATAAAAAACTTTTTACCAGGTCTTGCATTATCCTTGGACTTATTGTTTTCTTCTTTTTGATTCAGGACGTGACCCATATTGGCAATGAGGCAATTGCAATCGCAGGTGCTATAATTATGTTGCTTCTAAGCAGCGCAGATCCAGAGGAAATGCTTTCACAAGTCCAATGGTCAACAATCGCATTTTTCATAGGACTTTTCATTGTGATTGGTGGCATAGAGAAGGTAGGCCTACTGGATAAGATATCTTACTTACTTGCTGAACATATCTCCTCATTGCTCTCTGCAATGTTTTTAATCTTGTCTGGCTCTGCAATTAGCTCATCTATTGTTGATAACATTCCTGTGACAGCAGTTTTGCTACCTATTCTCAAGAATCTCAACAGCATCCTGAACATAAGCGGCAACTTTCTTTTCTATCCACTGATTGCTGGTGTAGCAATAGGAGGAAATATCACACCAATTGCCTCTCCTGCAAATGTAATCGCTGTTGGATTGGCTGAAAAAAACAAAAAGAGAATTAGCTTCGGTTACTTTATGAAGGCTGGTTTGTTTTTATCCTTGCTGCATATGATAATCTCCACATTGTATTTTAGTGCTATGATATATCTTCAATTTGGATCATTATAGGGGCAGATAAGATTATATCTGTTTTTCTATATTATCAATAAATTTGTTAAAATCTTTTTCCTTAATGCATGCCCCGCATGCATGCTCATGCCCGCCGCCGTAACCGTCTACATCTTTTAAGGCTTTTTGTACAATTGGAAGTACTTTCCTATTGCCGCAGCGCAAGGATAATTTAACTTCTCCAGACCTAGTCCTGCCTGTAATAACAAACTTATCCTGATGCCTGTACAGCAATTCATTACTCAAATCAGATGTGAACGACATCTTGTTTCCAGAATAAATAAATAGTATAATCTTGTCATTTGTCACTTTGACCTGCTTCAACAATTCATCATATTCAGTATTTATTTTTTGGAATCTTTTATAAATAAACCTTCCTTGCGGTGATGTCTGCTCAAGTATTTCATATGGATCATTTATTCTGGTCAATATTTTAACACATGTCATCGCTTCACTTGTTTTACCCTTGACAATAAAGTTAAATATTTTTGCTAAGAGCCCTATCTTAGAATTAAACAAAGCATCTTCTGGTTTCTTAATTCTACTGGACAATAAATCTGGATATTCTTTAATAAATTCATTCTTGAAATCAGGTATGAACCAGTCTCCAATGCATCCAGCCATGGCAATCCAAATATCCTGCTCAACCACTTTATAGGCCCAGTAGCTTGTCGGAGAAGTATTGTTATTTGTACTTTTGATAAGAGGATTATAATATTTAACATTTTTCCTGGCAGCAGGCTGATGATGGTCCAACCAAACTACTTTGGTCTTGGCATTGTCAATGAAATCCTGGCTGACTTTCGGGATGTCAAGAATAAATATCTTGTCAGGATGATATTCCTCAACTTTTCTTATAAATTTATCATCTAACATGGGGTATGTTTTAAGGATAACTCCTTTGCCTTCTTTAATAAATCTGTAGAAAAGCAAAAATGATGAAAGCCCGTCCGCATCATCATCAAAAAAGATTAAAGGGCGGAAGCTTGACTCTAGCTCTTCTCTTAGCTCTTGTATTTGTTCATTGGTAAAAGCCATTTAGACACTAAAAAAAACGGAATTTATATAATTTATCTTAAATATATATCCTGCGTGCATTAAATGAATCTGGTGTAATAATAAAGTGAACTTGACTATCATCTTCGTCTGAATATCCACCCAGGGGTAATGTGAGATTCCTGAATGAAACAGGTGTGGAAGGTGGCATAAAATCATAAATGCTTCCCCCAAATTCATAAAACCCGCACGGGTTTTCTACATAAACTCGGCAATTCCTAAGAAGTACAATACCAGATTTATCTCCTGGTCCTGCAGAGCCGCATATTAAGACTTTCCTACCAAGACTATAGCGACCGCCTGAGACTAGCATTATTAATTCTCTTGGTAATTTAGATTGGCTAGCACTAAGTAATGTTTCAAGGCTCTCAAAGTCAGGCACTTCATGTGAGCCTGGAAGTAAATCTATTCTCTCTATCTCAGCTTCTTGTCTTGCATTCATTTTATATTTTCAACTGCTTTACATATAATTTCTACAAGATTAAGTTTTTCTTCCTCTTCTTCAACCTTATCTAAATTAGCCTTTGTTGCAGGATTTTTTGGGAGCAGGGCGCAAGAGGGTGACCTTAGTATTGAGATATCATATGTTCCAATATCTATAGCCTTATTTATTGTTTCCTGTTTATCATTGCATAATACCGGTCTTAAAATTGTAATTTTTATGCTCCTGTCAAGAACATACATATTATGCAAAGTCTGCGAAGCAACCTGTCCAAGGCTCTCGCCTGTAATCAAATACTGATACTCTTTCTTATTCGCTATTGCCTCTGCTATCCTGTACATCATTCTTTTGCAGACAACACACCTATACCTCGGATAGACCTTTTCTGCGATTGCCTTCTGAATTTCTTTGAAAGGGACATCAAACAATTGAATTTTTTTGTTTGTTCTCTCAGAAATTTGTTTAATCAATTTTTGTACTTTTTCCAAAGACCTTTCATCAGTGTTAAAATGCACGCAGTCCACCTTGAGCCCCTGTTTTAGCATAACATAAGTGGCAACAGGGCTGTCTATTCCTGAAGATATTAAAGAAAGTGCATTAACCATTAAGAAATCAAAACTAAGATAATATATAAAGATTTACCATGGCAAATTTGTTTAGATATATTTAAATATAAGATTTAAATCATAGAACTCACTTAGGGGTGGGAACAAGATGGCCAGCGATACTATAAGAGTACTTTTTTATGAGCTTCCTCCTGAAAGTGTTCAGACAAGAGGGACGAAAGCACTTCGTCGATGGAAACATGAGGCGACAGATGACTATTCAAATGGACTACAGTCACAGATGTACTGGGGGTGTAGAGATCTCTCTCTCAGGAACGCGATGGGGCTTTCTGCTGAAGCTAGGAAGAGCTTAGTTGATACAATCAAGGAGACACGATTTACTGCTGAGCATGCCTCAAGAATTGAGGAAATTTGTCACATCCTTGGAAAAGGTGGAGATTATGATTATGTGGTTGTTGACGTCTCAGAACTCGCGCTAGATGAAGGCAAGAAGAGAACAGCGGAAATAAAGGAACTGTTAGGTTCTGGTACAGAGCCTGCCAAACTTATCGTGGTGGACGGGAAATTTCATACAAGATGGAAAGCCATGCGAAGATTCTATGAAGCGGACCACTGGATTACCATAAGACGACGGCATAATTCTGTAGAGTCATTAAACCTGATAGCAGACTACCTCATTAGAGACATCCGTTCAAGGCATTTACCAAGACCCACTATTAATAGAGATATAATTAATTTGGATGAAGTTTTGGACACTGTCCCTGAGCGTTTGAAAAGAATGCTTCTAAACCTAGTTTTAAATTGTGAAAGTAATGAGATTCATGACACTCAAGGCGCACCAACTGGGTGCAATCATCTTCCAGAACCAAGCTGCCGCGTTGAAGGTTATGATATTTTGCATTTCCTAGCAGCAAATCCAGGAAGGGATTATAGGATATGCGGGCATTGTAGAAGTGGTACTGGTCTTCCCGGACCAACTGAATTTAGTGGAGAGGACATTGACTTTTTAAGATGGGCTGCTTTGCAGGTGGAGTGGAGAGCATTGATATATTTGGAAGAATTTGGTCAGGGTTTTATCTATTCATTTGATGGAAGCAGGAGCAAGTATGACCTTGCCCTTCCTGACACTAGGACACTTATAGGAATGTATGGCGCCTGGAAGAATGAAACAGAGCCCGTGGTCTGGAAAATCACACCAGTAGACTGGGGAGGGGATAATCGATTAATTGTCAATCTCTTTTTGGCTTCTGGACCAATTTGGATTAGAAATTCTCTAGATCCAGACCTACTAAAAGATGTTATTCTGGATTATTGGATCGGACGGGATAGATATCGTAATACATTGGAGCATGCCTTGCAACACTACAGAGAGTATCTAGGAGGCAAACCTGGACATGTATATGCTGTGAAAGATGATGAGCAAAACCTTGCTGGTATAGGAAGACTTATTGTAGAGAGAATCCATCCGCTAGTGGAAGAATAGTAACCCAACAGATATTAGCTATGCAGAGACAGAGAGCATTATCCATAAAAATCTCTCACAAGAGGCTTCACAACCTTCTCCCAGTCCTTATACTTCATCTTTATTGAATTTGTATGAGAACCAGCATTGAACACGATTTCTTTTTGTTTTTCTAAGGATTCATCAACATACGCTTTCATATCAAACAGATTGCCAAAAGGGGGCATTGCTCCTATACTCAAACCAGTTATTTTTTTTACTTCTTTTGCATTGGCCAATTGGAGTTTTTCAACTTTCAAAATCTTCTTAAGCTTATCACTATCAATTTTCTTAGCAGCAGATATTACCACCATAATATACCCTTTGCTTGTTTTAAATATCAGCGCTTTAGCACCCTGCTCTAATTTTGTTCCTCTTATTTTTGCAGCTTGCTCAGAGGTATAAACAGGCTTGTGGTGGTATTCTTTATACTTGATATTGTCCTTAATAAGTAAATTCCTTATCTCATTGAAAACATCCTTATATGCAGTTTTAATTTGGATATGCAACTCATCCAGCTGAGCCTGGTTGACTTGAGAGGGAGAACCAACCATTAATGACTCTGCATTTTTTGTCTTAGGAAAGGCAATAACATCCCGTATGGCAGCTTGACCGGTAATAATAGTAACCAGCCGATCTAAGCCAAAGGCAATCCCGCCGTGCGGTGGCGCACCATACTTGAAAGCATCCAGCAAAAATCCAAAATTCTCTCTTGCTTCTTTTTTTGGTATTTTAAGCACTTTAAATATTCTCTCCTGCAGTTTCGGATCATGTATCCTTATAGAGCCGCCCCCAACCTCATAGCCGTTCAGTACAACATCATATGCTCTAGCTCTAGCTTTCTCAGGACTTTTATCTAAAAAATTTATATCTTCCTGTTTAGGGCTTGTGAATGGATGATGGACCGCAACGTGCCTTTGTTCATTCTCATCAAACTCAACCAAGGGAAAATCAGTTATCCATAAGAAATTGTATTTAGTGTCATCAATTAACTCCAGTCTTTTTCCCAGCTCTAATCTTAGTGCTCCGAGAGCAGTATTCACAACATGATGCTTATGATCTGCAACAAAGAATAGTATACCGCCTTCCTTAACTTTAGTATGTTTAGCAAGTTCTTCTTGTATCTTTTTGCTAAAAAACTTTAGGATATTTGACTCAAATCCATTTTTTGTCATCCTCATGGCAACTAGTCCTCTAGCGCCATACCTTTTTGCCAAATCAGTGAGCTCATCTATATCCTTTCTTGAGAATTTGTTTTCAGCACTGATACATTTAACTGAACCATTATTTTTTACAGTCTCGCTGAATACCTGAAAATCGCAATCTTGAACAATACTGGTAACATCCATTAGCTGTAATCCGAATCTTGTATCAGGCCTGTCAGTGCCATAAGTGTCCATTGCCTCTCTATAGGTTAATCTCGGGAATGGCACGCTAACATCAAGTTTCAAAACATCTTTCCATATCTGCCTTAATAATTCTTCCATCAAATTCTGCACATCATCCTCCTCGACAAAAGACATCTCTATATCCAGCTGTGTAAACTCCGGCTGCCTGTCAGCCCTGAAATCCTCATCTCTAAGGCATTTCACAATCTGATAATACCTGTCAAATCCGCTAATCATAAGAATCTGTTTATACAGCTGAGGGCTTTGCGGCAGTGCATAGAACTTGCCTGGATGGATTCTGCTGGGAACAAGAAAATCCCTAGCACCTTCTGGCGTGCTCTTAGCAAGGAAAGGTGTCTCTATATCAATAAAATTATGCTCATTGAAAAAATCTCTTATTACTTTTGTTACCTTATGCCTTGTAATAAAAACACTCTGCAACTCTGGTCTTCTGAGATCAAGATACCTATATTTCAGCCTTGATTCGTCTGTTGTATTCTCATCATATACTTCTATCGGCAGAGTGTCTGCATTATTCAAAATCTCCAGTTTTCCGCACAAAATTTCTATGTCTCCTGTGCCAAGGGCCTGGTTCTTATCCTTTCTCTCTTTTACTCTTCCCTTAACTCTCACAACATCTTCTCTGTGCAGTTGTTTTGCATGACTATACAGTTTCTTGTCAGAATCATCAACAACTATCTGTGTTCTCCCGTATCGGTCTCTCACATCAAAGAACAAAAGATTTCCAAAGTCCCTCACCTTATGCACCCAGCCGCATAAGCTAACTTTTTTACCAATATGCTTTTTCCTTAATTCGCCGCATGTATGGGTTCGCATCATTCTAAATAGTAAAATAAATTCCAGTTTAAAAAACTTTTCAGAAAAAGAATAAGGAAAAATGAAATTGCCCCGCTGGCACATTAGTTAAGAGCAACGATCAATAGAAATAGGGTGAATAAACAGTTGGAAATATTTATAAATCTCTGAGCTAATAAAATAATGTGGTTAATCAACAATTGCTTGAATATTTTAAAAAAGGTATTTCTCAAGGAAACACTATTGAGGGACTAAGAGCGTTTTATTTACAGAATAATGTTCCAGAGCAAGATATCCAGGAAGTAATAAGTCATCTTGTCAAAGACAAGAATGCAAAACCCAAAAGAATTCTAGCAGTTTTAGTAATAATTACAAGCTTTGTTGTGTTAGTATTAGTACTGTGTTATTTTTTATTTTTAAAGGATTATTCAAAAGCGGGCTCATTTAATTTTAGGCTTCTATCTGAAGAAGAGCTCAATAAGAGAGGAAGCTTTACAATTCCAGAATATGCCGCAACCTATGAACATCATATTAAGTACACTGGAACTGATGAAGAAATTGCCAATCTTATCGACTACTACTATGAAAATAAAAATAGCATTACAATCTACCACAAGAATAATAACTACACAATCATAACCAATAACAAGGATTCAGAGACTATAAGAATAGAATATTTGGTAGGTGAAGACTACTACCTGTGCCAGACAGGAAATGAAACAGAGTGTTTTAGATCTTCTAATAAAAATATTTTCTTACTTATGCTACTTGAATTAGCAGATAAATTCAACAACAATATCTCTCAGTACCATATTCTCAGCTCAAGAACAAAAAATTTTTTAGGTGTACCAGGTGGTTGTTATGAATTCCAGCAAAATAATGATTACAGCAGTGAAACATTCGAACTGTGTCATGAACTACATGGGGTTCCTGTTTACTATAAAATTAATAAGCCCGATCTTGTAAACGAGATGGTTGTGAAAGAACTCACAAGAACAGTAAACGGGTTTGATTTTGAAAATGATCTGGCGATTCGCATTAAGCAGGCACAAAATCCACAGAATATTGTTGCTGACACACCAACAGAAGGTAATTGCAGATCAGATTGTACTAAAGGAGACGGCATTGCATATCTTGAGTGTTCTGGAGTAAACGAATGTCTCACTGTTGATCCAAAGTGTGACCGTGAAAAGGTCAATCTTGTAATTCACGAACCCTTCTGCCATTTATATGGACCATATGACGAACTAGTAGAGTCATATCAATGCAGTTTTATTGACGGTCAGATATATGTAAGGCGTGAAGAAACGGCTCTATGTTACTATGGGTGTGAAGAAGGTTCATGTATACAGCCACAAAATGCATGTGCTGATGAATATGGAAAAATTCTGCCTATTCAAACGAGGTATTGTGAAGATGAAAAAGGCAACTATTCCTTCACTGGGTGCTCAGGAGACACTGACATTTTTTACTGGTTCTGTGACAATGAACAAGATTGCAGAAGCTTGGGCAATACATGCTCATCAAATTTCTGCAAAGACGCTGTATGTTGGATGCCTATCCAATGTTCAGATAGCGATGAAGGACTTGATTATGCAGAGAAAGGTGAGATAATCATCAAGTATGCTAATGGGGAAGACACTAGGGTTGACAAATGCTATCGGGAGTCTTATCCGAATCCGAATTGGCAAGACTCTAAATTATTAATGGAATGGTATTGTGTTGATAACAAAGTTCAGTATAAGAGGTATGAATGTCCCAATGACTGTGTAAATGGAGCATGTATCAGCTGAACCTCATCTATATTGACACAAGATATATAAAGAAACTATTGTAGAATAGAAATATGAAGCAGATACTCAAGGCATTCATCTATAGCCTGCTGCTGGGGTTCATAGCTTTATATTCTGTCTCACAATTCTGGGAAAAGCCACTTGAGCTCACTCTCGGACTGCTTAGTTTAAGTGCGTTAATGTTATTAATTTCCAAAAAAAAAGAGGATTTGGTGCTGTTTGTTGTCTGCGGCGCTTCGGGAGCGATTGCAGAAATCATCGGCATATTTTTCGGTGCATGGAATTACTCGCTGCCCCAGCTCGGCATTATTCCATACTGGCTTCCTATCCTCTGGGGAATTGCTGCCCTTTTCGTTAAAAGAACATCACAAGAGATAGACGATTTTTTCAAGAAAAAGACTAAATAACAACAATCCCCGGCTTTCCGGGCATACCCCTTTTCCTTTCTTTGCTTTTTTCCCCCTTCTCCACTACCACATCAACTCTACTAAAATTACTGCTTATAAAATCCCGTGCTTCAACCAGTGCAGTATATTCTTTTTCCTGTGACGCTACATCTTCTACACTCTTGCCTGCTTTCATAATCTTCTGTAATATCTGTGCAATTTCTTTTGAATGCTTTTTAAATTCATCTCTCCTCATTGCTGCCTGCATCAAATCCTTGAACTCCCTGGAGGGCTGTTTTTGAAGCATTTTATACAGCTCATACTTCCAATTCTCAGAAACTATAAGCTTGACCTGTTTTGGTTTTTTTATTTTGATTAACTTCAAAACCTCATTTATATCATATACAACATTTTCAATTGTCTTCTCCAGCACATCAAGCTCCTTGTCAACAGCATTTTTATCATATTTGGGCCATGATGCTCCACAAATAAATCCTTTTTTACCTATAGTACTCCAGACCTCTTCTCCAGTAAAAGGTATAAAAGGCGCCAGCAGCAGTACCTGAGTTTCAATGGCTTTATTCATTATCTCTTTGTTTGGTTTTTCAGCTGTTCTCCTTAGGTACCATCTCATTATTCTCTGCATATCAAAATAGGCCCTCTGAAGTGCGCTTCTGAACATAGTCTGCTCCATACACTTAGTTGTATCTTTGATGCTAAGATTAATCTGGGACAGCATCCATCTGTCAATAGTCCTCTTCTCATATATACCTCTGTTGTAATATTGTCCAGCAAAATTGATCAATTGTGTCAGTTTGTCCTTCATTGCCCTAGCCAACTCAGTATCCCAATTTGCATCATCAAGGCCTTCTCCCCCAGAAAGTACGGTGAATCTGGAAGCATCTGCACCAAACTCTGATACCATAACTCTCACAGGGATAACATTTCCCAGTGACTTTGACATCTTCTGGCCGTCGACAGTAACCCACCCATTTAAACCATAGCTCTCTGGCCAGTGTTTTTCCGGGAATATGGCTGTGTGGTTGAAAATGCAGAAACTCATATGATTCTGGATAAGATCTTTTCCAGTATTCCTGAAATCCATCGGGTACCAGTACAAGAACTCCTCCCTTAGTTCTTCTAATAATTTCTTGCCAACTTTTGATTTATCTTTATTTTTTCCCAAAAAAACATAATCAAAAAAATTATCATCAATTTTCTCTATATCAATATCCTTAATTTTGTGTGAGATTGTGTAATATGCCATATATATTGTACTGTCTGACAATGATTCAATAACCCATTTCTTGTCCCACGGCAGTGGCGTTCCCAGGTCAGTTTCTGATTCGTGCGTGCAGGCCCAGTCATCAAGCCAGTCCAATACATAGTCAAATTGCGGGCGTACTTTTTCTGGGTATAGATTCATTCTATTGAGGCATTTATGAGCCAGCTTCTTCCACTCATTATTGCCATATGCCAAGAACCATTGGTCTGAGACAATCTTTACTTTAGCTTCTGTCAGGCATCTGCATATTACTTTTCCGGTTGGCTCGTACATAACATCTGCCCTGCCCTCTTTTATTAATTTACTCTTGATTTTTTCTTTGGCTACCTCTACTTTCATGCCTGCATAACCCCCACTATTCTTGGTCATAATGCCTGTATGATAGCCGGCCTTATAGATAATTTTTCTCGCTTCCTCCAATTTTGCCCTTTCCTTTTGGTTTTTTATTTTTCTGTCAAGGCAGATTTTTACGCCTGCCATGTCACCCCATTCCTTAGTCTTTATAATTGGGATAACCTCAATCTTTTTGATATCCTCCCAATTTAATCCGTATTTTTCGCATTCTTCTTTTGAATTCTGCAGATCTGTTAATCCCATGTAGTCATCAGGAGCATCACTTGGCACTGATGTAACAATTCCAGAACCAATGTCAGGGTTGCAGAAGCTTGAGGGCAAGATAATCAATTCTTTGTCAATACCAGGAGCATATGCATATTTTCCGATTATTTCTCCTCCATTTACTTTGCCGATCTCCTCGACTTTTTTATCCTGCAGCTTGAGTTTGTCAGCACACTCTTTGCTGCAGATCCAATTTTCTTTATCATCCACCCTTATCTTAACATACTCAACCTTTGGATCAACCCATAAATTAGTCTGTCCGTATATAGTCTCAGGCCTCAGAGACGCGCAGACGATATAAGCATCTTCAAACTTAAACTTCAATAGTGTGTATTCCTGAGGTGTTTCTCCTTCTCCTGCAACTCTTGAATGGTCGCCGATAGGCATATTTTCTCTTGGGCACCAGATTACTGGTTTCTTGCCTTTTATTACATAACCCTTTTTCTTTAATGTCCTAAACTGCCACTCAATGAATTTGCTGTAATGAGGATTTAGAGAAGTGGTGATAAAATTCCTCCTCCAATCTATGGATAGACCAGCGTCTGTTAAATCATCTTGCCAGCCCTTTGAAAAGATCTTGATCCATTGTTTTGGCTCTTTAAATTTTTCAATTTGTTCCTCATTAAAACCCATCTGCCTTAGTGTAGAGATTTGCTTCTCTTCCCCATCGCTGACTCTTCTGGCTGCATTTATTATAGGTGAGCCAGTGCAGTGCCAAGCCTGCGCAAACAGCACATTATGGTCTGTCATTCTCCTGTATCTCGCATAAGTCTCAACTCTCATCAGAGAATAAAAGTGGCCTATATGCGGAAAAAGATTTATATAGGGATAAGGGAAAGTAACAAAGGATTTTTTCCTTTTGTCTGGCCTGTACTCAAATATTTTGGCTTCCTGCCATTTTTTAACCCATTTTTCTTCGATTTTTTTCCAGTTCATTTGTATGCACCTTAGTTATTTGCTAATTGTATATAAAGTTTATGCAAAGAAACAAGACAATGAGCTCACAGAACGAGCAACAACAAAAGGTCTAACCCATTGAGCTTCATGCAGATTGTAAATCAGGTGTAATATTTAAATGTTAGTGGTTTTGATAACTATATATTGAAGACAAGACAAATCTAGACAACATTAAAGTAAGTTTTGCGGTCTGGAATAGGTTGACGTAGTCTTCTGAGGCCTACCCAGTTACTTGTAAAATCGGCAAGCCCACCAATTTGCCTAGCTAGGCTCTCAATTTCCTCTTCGATTAATGAATAGATACCAACAAATTCTTGTATACGTTGCTTTAGTTCTGGATCAATAATGCAATCAATCATCTTTATACATAGATTTGGTTTTATAGGGAGTTGACACTGATAATTCTGTTGTTCTGACCCCAAAAACTGACAATGTAAGCTTCCAGTTTCTGTTATGTAAACTGCAGGTCTAGAACCATGTTTCGCATCATACCATATTAATGCCGCATTAAGAAGACCATATCTACCTGGCAAGGCCATCTCCATTACAGATCCATGACAGCATCCCCTTTCCATGCAATAATCATATAATCCAATTTTTCTAAATTCTTCTTCAAGCTGTTGTTGGGCATTTTGCAGTGCCTTTGCCAATACTAACAAACTTGTTCTATAATTACCGCTTTTTATTTGATTTGCCATTTTCCACTTATCTTCAATGTCCAGTTCGTTAAGGTTTCGCATTACTCGATCGTCATAATCATGAAACTTTCCACTAGTATTGGCATCTTCAATTAGTACTAGATCATATAGAAAAGCTTCTAATATTTTTTCCCTTTCCTCCTGTGAAAGTGTAGACTCCCTATGAATAAGGCACTGAACTGGTGGTTGTATCTTTCTCCTACCTTTCAACCGGAAATACAAATCTTCGAACATTTTTCTTAGGTGTCTGTATATCGTGCTTTCACTTAGTCCAGCAAAGCAACTGATATCTGATACTGGCATTTCATAGTCTTCAAAAAGCCGTTTGTATAGTGACTTGATACTATCAAATCCAAAAACATCATCTTCACCAAAAGGTTTAATATCTCTCTCAACAAATTCAAGAATTTTGCCAAGTCTTAAGTAAGCTCTAAATGAAAAATCATGCACCTGGCTTGAGACATAATTCCAAGGGTCTCCAGAAAACTGATCAGGAATAGGAACCATGGGATCTTCAAGATCTTTGAAACGACCGTTAACTTCATATTCCTTGAGCAGTGCTATAAGTACATCTTCTATTGTTATATCTGGTCTTAAAGGCATTTTTCACTATGAAAAATAAGTTATATATAAATGATTCCTTGCCATTAATAATATCAGGAAAATATGGATAAAGTAGAATTTGTAAAAAAACCCTAGAACTTCTTAAACTGTGCCACTGTATCGATTAAATCAACATGGCCCATGAACATTGCCCTGCAGCAGTATCTCTCTAACCCAAGCTCATCCAACGTCTCTTTAACATTCTTTTTCTTATTATCTGTTTTTGCCAAGAAATCTTCCCACAGGTGTGCAATGGGCTTTCCACATGAATAGCATCTGACAGGGATAATCATAGTCCCATGGAAACACGATTTATTTATAAAGTTTGCTGATTTTATATATAGCATGAAAGTTTTCATTATTCACGGAGCTTATGGCTCCCCACAGGAAAATTGGATACCCTGGCTTAAATTTGAGTTAAAAAAAATAAAGTCTGAAGTGATCATTCCGGCGTTTCCAACACCAGAGGGCCAATCCTTAAAAAACTGGATGAGTGTTTTCGAGAGATATTTGGAAGAACTGGATGAGGACACCATTTTAATCGGCCATAGCATCGGCGCCACATTTGTTCTTAGAGTTCTGGAAAAAATAAAAAAGCAAATCAAAGCAAGTTTTCTTGTTGCTGGAGTATTATCTTACCTTAACATAGAGGAATTTGACAACATAAACAGGACGTTTATAGAGAAAGAGTTTAATACCAAAAAAATCAGACAGAACTGTAAAAAGTTCTATATTATCAACTCAGACAATGACCCATACATTCCGTTAGACAAAGCTGAAAGATTAGCTCAAGAGTTGAATACAAAGGTTATAATAGTAAAAAATGCAGGCCATTTCAATATAAAAGCAGGATATGCTAAATTTGAGTTCCTTCTAGAAAAGATTAAAAAAGAGCTTTAAACCGTCATTGGATTTTTCATGACTTTGCCTGAGATTTTCTTTGTTTTATTTTTCTTGGCTTGACCTTACCGTTTATTGGGTAACGAAGCGATCCATCTTTAACTCGGATAAAAGGAGGTAGTCCCTCTCTTGTTCTATCAACAGTTCTTGTTCCAAGTTCAGCATGACTTGCCAGTAAGGTGATAATTGGTTTCCCATATTCATCAATTAAAACATGGGCTGTGCCTAGAATCTCAGCAACATCGTCAGGAGTCATAAGCCTATCTAGATTTTCGCAATAGAAATAAACAGCTTCGCAGGGATGTACTCCAAGAGGTAAAGCTCCGACTGCATCATCCTTAAGTCGCCTTACTCGGTCAAATTCCCTTTTGGTAATGACATCTAGTGTACAAGGAGTTCCCTGGAGATTACGTCCTTTTCTCCAAGGCTTTTCATGTTGCATTCTTAGCCATAGGTACCCAGGGTTTTGATCTTGTAAGTTTGATGCGTATATTTGATGTATACCCTCAATTGAAACTACATATATTTCATACACCTCTGTATCAGTTGCATCACAACCCATCATTCGTTCCACCTCTGTAAGTAAATCAACAGCTTCTTTTATATTTGGGTATGATTCGCTACCGATCACAACATAGGGTGAATCTCCATTTTGAAAGAAGACAGATCTCGCTAATCTTTCAGGTGTAACTGCACTCAGTGTGCTCCGTATTGATAATTCTTCAGAATAGCGAACGTGTTCTAACAAGACATCTTTATTTCCTGGTCTGAGAGTAAACACAAATATACCAAGATCGGTTTCTTTAGCTAATGTAAAAGGTAACTGATCTATTTGATAATGAAGTATTGCCCGAATTATTTGACTTGCAACATCTGGAGGAACTGCCGAAGTTTCCTCAGCATGTATTCCGTATGTTCCTATCAAGGTGGCTAATCTCCCCCCTTCTAAATATACTTTCGAAGCCAAATCACCAGGTAATGAGACCAGGGTGGTTTTTGGATTCAATGAATCTTCGCCTATTTTCTTTGTCCATCCTCTCCGCCGATCTATAAGAACAACGAAACCGTAATCTTGAAAACTTTGGAAGTAAGGAACTGCATAATTTACAGTCATTTTAGGGCAGGGTACATAAAGGTTATATAATAACTTTTCGCTATACAGAAAAGGTTTTAGGATTTACCTAAGAAAACATTAAAAAAGAGCTTTAAATTCTTTAAGTCTATTTTATCATAACAATTATAATTTACAAGAGGGGGCAAGCCCCCTCCTGACCTCCCCCAGAAGCGCTTCTGGGGGTCGAAGGGGGCGGAGTCCCCTTCTAACTTATATGAAGATTCATATTAAAATAAAATGAAATTTGAAATAATAAAAAAATCCAAAGAAAACAGGGCAAGATTTGGCATTATTAAAACCCCGCACGGAGAAATAAAAACACCTGCTTTTATACCTGTTGCTACCAAAGCTACTGTAAAAGCTCTTGACCCCAGGGATTTAAAAGAAATCGGTGCACAGGTTCTGCTTGCCAACACGTATCATCTCTATTTAAGACCAGGCGAAAAATTAATCAAAAAATTCAATGGTTTGCACAAATTCATGAATTGGAATGGACCGATGTTTACAGACAGCGGCGGTTTCCAGGTCTTTTCATTGGGTTTTGGAATTGAGCACCAGGTAAGCAAAATAGGGAATATCTTCCCAGATGAAGCAGACCAGAAAAAGATTAGAGAACAGAACCTAGAAAAGTTTGCAAAGATTGATGAAGATGGCGTAACTTTCAAATCACCCATAGATGGCAAGATTGACAGACTAACTCCAGAGAAATCCATTCAGATACAAGAGGACTTGGCCGCTGATATAATACTAGCGTTTGATGAGTGCACCTCTCCTCTGCATGACTATAAATATACTAAGAAAGCAATGGAAAGGACTCATGCCTGGGCAGAACGCTGCATCAAAGCCTGGAGCAGAAAATCAGTGTTGTATGGGATAGTGCAGGGCGGCTTTTTTGAAGATTTAAGGTATGAAAGCTGCAGATTTATTTCATCTTTAGATTTTCCAGGCATTGCCCTTGGCGGCTCTTTAGGCAAGTCAAAAAAAGACATGCATCAGATCATTGACTGGTGCATCCCCAATTTACCAGAAGAAAAACCAGTTCATTTGTTGGGAATTGGAGGCATAGATGATTTATTTGAATGTGTAGAACGCGGAATAGACACATTTGACTGTGTAGCTCCAACAAGACTGGCAAGGGCAGGCTACTTATTCATATCTCCAGAACAGGGAGGCAACAGAAAAAACAAATTCAGGAACAGCATAAAAAACTCGAGTAATAGGACAAGTAAGGAGCCAATAGACAAGAACTGCGATTGCTACACCTGTAAAAATTACTCAAGAGCATATCTAAGGCATTTATTTGTCAACAATGAATTATTGTATTTCAGATTGGCTTCTTTGCATAATTTAAGGTTTGTTCTTAGGCTGATGGAAAGGATAAGGGAGGCAATTGAGGAAGATAGGTTTATAGATTTGAAGAGAGACTGGATTGGTTAAATTGCTATTATTACTTCTTTGACTAAAATATTTCTGGACCTTCTTGAACAACACCTAGATCTACCAGATACTGCGCCTCAGATCGTATCTCGATTTACGGTCCGTATTCTTACAAATACTGCCTCTATTTCACAAATTCAACATTATCAAAATTCTCGAATTCTTTATCGCCCGTAAGAAACTTCATTTTATTTTCTTCTGCCATTATGTAGCCTAAGCAATCAGGAAAGGATAGTTTTTTCTCTTTATTCTTAAGTCTGAATTTAGCAGCATCGTGAATATGTTCTTTTTTAATCTCCAAAAAATTGAAATTAAAAAGATTTAATATTTTTGTAACCTGGTTTTCTCTATCTCTTAAAATAAGATAGTAAAATTCATAATAGGTTAAATTATTAATAAAAACAGGTAAATCTACATATTTCTTATATGCTGGCTTTCCCTCTATTATTTCAATTAGTGCGTAGGTATCAAAAACAAAACTCATTACTCCCACTCTTCCCTTAATCTATCTTTTATATTCTGTGCGTTAATCTTCCAATCTTTTGCTATGCCGAATACTTTTGGGTCTGGTTTTTTCACCTTTTTCTTTATTTCAACTATTATCTCCTCATTCTCTTTTATCTGTTCTTCCTCAATTATTTTTTTGGGTATAGTAACACCTAATGAGTTTCCCCACGCCCTTGCTATAACCTCTATTTCAGTCATTATGTATAATATAATATAATTATATTTAAAGTTTTCTATTCTCCAACATACATCTTCTTCTCCGGCACAAGATAAATCATCCAGAAGGATAAGATTGTGACTATTGCCTTAACCAAAATATTGCTTAAAACCATAATCCAGAGAACATCTATGCTTAATACACCTGAAAAAGCTATTGCCGGAAAAATTATACTATCTATAGGAATTGAAATACTATTGGAAATAATAACCCTTAGCCACTGCGGTTTTTTCTTTCCAAAGCCAGTAGTCCACCATTGGTAGACTTCAGTATCGATCAACTCTGAAACAACTTCCGCAATTATAGAGGCAATTACTATTCTTGGTATAAGACCAAAGATAAATTCCCATGCTGCCTGGGCTCCTCTTGAAGCTTCATTAGTCCCCACCATCAAACTCGTTGCATTCCAAAAAGAAGCGCCCCATACAGGTTCAGGGGGCAGCATTACTGCGAATTGGAAATAGAGAGCCATTATTATGTTAATAATACCAGCCAATATAATCGCCGTTTGTGCTGCTTTTTTTCCCAGTTGCTTATGGATAACATCCCTCCATGTAAAGGTAAAAGCATAAATGATGCCGGCATCCATTACAAGCCTGCCAAGTACAATTACTTTGGTTGCGGCAATATCTGCTGCCATTTGCAGGAATATATAAACACCAGAAAGGATAACTGCAACCTGCGTCTTTGTTAATCTCATACAAAAGAAGAAGTCATGTCAAATTAAAAAAGGTTGTGATTTTATCCTTCCTTAACAATTATCTGCTCCATTGCCTGCTCTATCTTCGCACTCATGTTGTACCCTTTATTTTTGCAAAGCTTCCTGAATTTAGATGCAGTAGATTTGTCTATTGTAAAGTTAAGTCTTGTTTTTGTTCTTATCTCATGGGTTTTTTCAAATTCTAAAAGAGTGTCAAATAATTCTTTGTGTTCTTTTGCGATCCTATGAGCTCTTTCACGGACATTTTCGGATGGCATCTTTGATCATTTCCTCAATTTTTATTATATCTACAATATTTTTCAAAACAATCTTTTGGACTAGTTTAGCAACGTCACCATCATTTGTACTACAATTTTTTAATTCTGCATAATACTTCACTAACAAAGCAGCTGTTCTTTTATTGCCTTCTTCAAAAACATGATCCAGTAGTATTGCTCTCACTAAAAACGCTAGTGCTTTTGGCCAGTTTGTAGTTCTTTTTGCATAGCTTATAGCAAAATCCAGGCTTGCTTCATTAATAACAGTTCCAGTATCAAATTCCTGATTAAGTGCAATAATGTCCTTTTTTGTTAACATGAATCTCATTTTTAGTATGTATTCGTGTGTATAAATGTGTATTTATATTTAAATTTATTGATTTTAAAAAGTAAAGAAAAAGTCATTTATATATCTCACTCGTGAATGTGTCGAGTGAAAAAATAGAAGATAAAGAACTTATTTTATTCCCAGTTCCTCTTCTTTTTTCTTAACAAGCAAAGTTGTTTTCATCACGGTGTCAGGATTCAAAGACATTGACTTGATTCCACATTTAACCAAGAATTCAGCAAACTCCGGAAAATCACTCGGTGCTTGTCCACATATCCCGATGTACTTCCCTTTCCTGTTCGCAATCTCGATAACCTGCTTTACTAATTTCTTTACTGCATCATTTCTCTCATCATAGATGTGGCTCACTAATTCTGAATCTCTATCTAAGCCAAGTGTTAATTGTGTAAGGTCATTGCTCCCTATAGAGAAACCATCAAAAATGTCTAAAAACTCTTCTGCCATAATAACATTACTTGGAATCTCGCACATACATACTATCCTCAGTTCATTTTCACCTTGTTTCAAACCAAATTCTTCCATTGTCTCAACTACTTTCTTGCCTTCATCAGCTGTCCTGCAAAAAGGTATCATAACAACTATATTAGTTAATCCCATCTCATCTCTGACTCTCTTTAATGCTTTACATTCCAAATTAAAAGCTTCTTTATAGTTCTTGTCATAATAGCGGGAGGCTCCTCTCCATCCAATCATTGGGTTATCTTCCTCTGGCTCAAACTGCTTCCCCCCTATAAGATTTGCATATTCATTGCTCTTAAAATCACTTAATCTTACAATAACATCATGAGGATAGAAGGCGGCTCCTAACATAGCAATACCCTGGGCCAACTTATCAACAAAATAATCTCCCTTTTTCTTATACCCATAGGTAAGCTCTGAGATAATCTTCTTCGCTTTATTATCCTTTAATTTATCATACTTCAGCAATGCCAATGGATGCACCCGGATATATGAATTAATAATGAACTCCTCTCTGGCAAGACCAACCCCGTCATTTGGAATAAAACTTAGGTCAAATGCCTGTTCTGGATTGCCAATATTCATCATAATTTTTGTCTTGGGCCTTTTCAATCCCTTTAGGTCAGTCTCTTCAACTTCAAATTTCAAGAGTCCTTCATATACATAGCCATTTGTGCCTTGGGAGCAATCAACTGTTACTTTCTGGCCTGACTTTATTTTGGTTGTTGCTTTGAGTGTACCGACAATGCACGGTATCCCTAACTCTCTTGACACAATCGCTGCATGGCAATTATTTACTAGAACCGGTGTTAATCTACTGGTAAAAACAATGTAGTTGTGGTTATCAGCCACTGTAATATTATATACTTCCTTAATCCCCTTCTCTTCCACAAAAGAGACTCTCTGCATTCGTGTGTCTGATTCAATAAGTTTATTCAGTTCATACTTTTCTCTTTCACTGCACATAGGGAGAACATTCTTAATAATTTTGTCAGCGTCAATCATTAAATTATTTACTACATATGTTTTTATTCTTCCTTTATAATTCACCTTATCAACAATATCTCCCATAACTTGTTTAGCAGAAAAGAATCTGACACCATTTACTGTTCTATTATCCTTTCCCTTGACTCTTTTTGTGTATGCTAATATCTCATCAATGCGCTCAACTATCTGCACATTCCATATTGTTCTATTTGTTGTTATCTGGGGCACAACTCCAAGTCTCAAGCAACTTACAACAATGGACTCCAGTAATAACCTGCTTGAGCAATATATATTTATTCTGCTACTCTGGTGGCTATAGCTTCCGTCTCCATCAATAACTCCTGCAAGATAATTTAAGACTAAAGTTGTATCCGCTTGCAGAAGCGTCTGGACTATCAGCTGCTTCTCTTGGTTCAATTGAGTAGCTATCTGTTTACTATAACACCTGTATGCGGTTGCGTTGCCTTCAACAAGTTCTCCCCTTATGAGACCAGAAGACGTTTTTTTCTTGACTGCTTTAAATGATTTGTTGAACAGCTTTTCCATGCATTGGTTTACTTGGTAAATGAACTCTTCTTTTTCCTCCGTCGGCTTTTGGATGAATTGCACTTCACCATGGGTTGATGAAAGATATATGCTTCCATCAGTGATAAGTGCTCCTAAAAGATATGCTAATTTGTGCTCCTTATCTGTGGAAGTGTTTAGCTGCGGAATCTTTTGGGCTAATAGAAGCATCTGTTCACCTTCAAGCAATGTGGATACCTGTCTACCCACTAGTTCTCTGTCTTTAAAAGTAAGCATTTTATGGTCTGGTGTTAAGTTCAAGGTATTTCCTTTCATTCTTCCTGTTTGGGAAACACCTACTTCAATCACTTCTGATTCTCTCTTCATTGAAGCTATTACTGGTTTCCACTCAATTTTCAAGGTTTCTTTGTTTAAAGAGGGGACATATAGACCATCATAATCATTAAATACCTCTTTAAAGGTCCTGAACCCTTGATTTGTAAGCAAGACGGTATCACCAGTAAAGCATGTTCTCCCTCCTCTATTAGTCACAATAGCAGAGGCAATCTTCATTATGGGCTCCCAATCCGGGTCGGTCATATCAGTAACCAAAACCTGGCCTTTCTTAAAATTCCCAATCTGCTTTACCTCGGCAATCACATTTGCGTCTCCCTGCCCGATCATCTCACCAACTGCATTACCTTCAACAAGCACCTGGCCTTTTTCTTTCAGCACATATTTTTTCAAGACATCCACATCTTTTTGGGAATGGACTGTCTCAGGCCTTGCCTGTACAATATATAGATGTTTGTCAACACCATCCTTAGCCCATTCCATGTCCATGGGCTTGAAATGGCCTGCCTTTGCTGAATAATGATCCTCTATTATACAACCCCATTTAGCCAGTGTCAAGATCTCATCATCTGTCAGACAGAATTTTTTTCTCTCGCCTTCTGTAGTATTTATGTTTTTTGTTGGTTTATTCCTGTCAGTGGAATAAACCATTTTTTTCTCTTTTGAACCTACTTTTTTGCTTAGGATAGGTTTGAAACCCTTCTTCATTGTAGGCTTGAAGACATAGAACTCATCTGGATTGACTGCACCCTGCACGATATTTTCTCCTAGGCCCCATGAGCCTGTGACAAAAACAACATCTTTGAATCCTGACTCAGTGTCAATTGAGAACATGACACCAGAGCATGCCTTGTCGCTCCTGACCATTTTCTGGACAGCAATACTCAGTCCGATTGAGAAATGGTCAAAGCCTTTGTCTTCCCTATATGAAATCGCTCTATTTGTAAAAAGTGATGCAAAACATTTTTTGCAGGCATCTAATAATTGTTTTTCTCCTCTTATATTAAGATAAGTCTCCTGCTGTCCCGCAAAGCTAGCATCTGGAAGATCTTCTGCAGTTGCACTGGACCTTACAGCCACATCAACATTCTGCTGCTTATAGGCCTTGCACAGATTTTGATACTCTCTAGTTATTTGCTCTGCCAATTCTTTAGGCAGCTCAATATTTTTAATAAGCTTTCTTACTTTTTCGCCTCTCTCTTGAAGATTCTTAATATTATGGGTGTCCAAGTCTTTTAATATCTCCTTTATCTTTTCTTTTGCTTGTTCTTTCTCTAATAAATAAAAATAAGAGTATGCAGTAATGGCAAAACCATTAGGCACTCTAACGCCTTTTGATGTTAATTCGCGATACATCTCTCCCAGAGATGCATTTTTTCCACCTACTAAAGGCACATCTTCTATGCCAAGCTGGTCAAACCAAAGAATAAATGCGTTTTTTTTATCCAAGATAAACACCTCTTATACTAAAAATAACCATTTAGAATTGTACAGAGATAGATAAGTTTTATAAAGGTTTGTTATGAGTGAAGAGTGGGGAAAGAGTTAACCTAAATTAAACCTACAAGTTCCACAGCGAGAATATATTTTATAGGTTGCGGGTTGTGAAGGACTAAAAGCCTCATGTTCCCCATCCGGATCTAAAGCAGAATAAGGAATTTTAATGTCGCGTTTATGATATAGTTCAAGAAACAGAGCTCTAGGCAAGAGTATTACTCGAGGATGAGTCATATCTCCACACCTATTACGAGGCAGATGCACTTTGTCTCCATTTTTTGTAACAACTACTAATTTTGGTGAACTTGCTTCTCTTACTTCGCTTTCAGTTTGGTATGTAGGCACTAGAGGAATATTTAGATAAGGTTTTCCTTCCCATACAAGAATGTGCAAACCTTGCTCTGTAGGAAGCCTTGTAATTAGCTCATGCCTCAAGGCCTGCTCAATAGGATACATCAATGGTTTTGGGAATGGAGGGAAAAAGAACAATGGTTCAACAAAAGAAGTATCTATTTTTCCTGCTTCATGTTCAACAATAGAGGTAAGTGAATCCGCACAACTGTCGGCAATCCTCACAAGAGTCTCTTCGGGTCTGGTTTTTGCGGATATTTGTTCTCGAATTTTGCGTCTTATTGAATAATTAAAAAAAGTCTTATCGAATATAAAATTAAAATCTTCATTCCCAGGAAACCATAATCCTTGCGGTACAAAAGTTATTGCTAGATTAACATCAGTTAAGTCTTGAGTTTCTGACCGGTCTATCCAATAAAAATAAATTCCCCTTGGCACATGTAATCTTCTTAACACATAAGCTAGCATGTTTGCTTTTCTTAGCATGTTATTCTTAAACTTTTCTGTTTTAACCACTCGAAAGTACTTACAAAACCGAAACATTTAAATAGGAGTTCTAACTACTATCTAGTAACTACAATGAGGCGTAAGAGCCAATTCTCATTATCACCCCACTCAAAACTCTTACGCCGCATAAACATTGAAAATGGAATACGAAAAAGACATCGAAATCCTAAGAACGTTGAGAAAAAACTCTAAAAAAAGGAGTTTTAATGAGGCTATTAACAGCAAAGAGCTTAGTGCTGATGAGCTTGACGAATTATTTTTATCATAGGTGATATTATGGCTAGGATCAGACGATCAAAAACAAATACTACCTTTTTCATGGACATACCTAAAGACGAGGAGAATGGAAAGAGATGGAAAAAGATTGAAGATGGTCTTGAATATGAATTCTAGTTTTTAAATAAAAATATTAACTCTTACTATTTCTACATGCATTACGCCAAGGTGGGACAATTCGGCTACTCCGACGGTCTCGAACAGCCCTGCTGTGCCTGGAGGCCTTCGCGGCTAAAAGGCTTTCGGGCAAACCGTTTCCTTCGGGAACTCCCGGTTCAAAGAACCTTTTAAGAAAAAATCTTAGGTTTTGAAAGTCCGGGCCTTGGCGCCTTTCAATATCAATGCATTTCTATTGCTCATCCTTATGTGAATACTCAACAAATCTAATTATTCTCTCTTGTTCATAGTAAACATAGTAAAGTCTAAAAGAATCAAGATAAACCTCTTGTTCACCTTTCCTTGAATACCTCATGTGCTTCCCAATGCTGGGATTCTGAACAATTTTTAATATTTGTTTGAATAGTCTAATCTTTGTATTGGTATCCTTAGTTTTTTTTATAAGTTTATTAAATTCTTCTGAGAAACGTAACGAGATGTTTTTTTCCTTTGCTGTGGCTAAAATAAGGATTCTAATCTCTTCAATTGAGCTCATTTTAGGACTTCTTCAGCATCAAGTTCCTTGCCTTCTTCCATATCCTGCAATATTTTGTCGTGCCTCATTGCCCTAACAAAATCTCTTGCAAATCTGCTCTTCTTTCTGTCAATATTCAGAATGTCCTTAACAGGTTTAATGACTATCTCATTATCATCAGACATTATTACCAACTGGTCATTTTCTGTCAAGCCCAAATGATCCCGTATGTTGTTAGGTATAACAATCTGGCCGCGAGTGCTTAGTTTCGTTATTCCAATTTCCATGTTTTTTACCTCAATAATACGAAAATGAAAACATTTTCGAATATCCAGAATAAAGAAATTATTCTGTATAAGTATGAAAAGTAAGATTATTATATAAATCTTTTGGAATTGAGAGAATTGTTTAGAGTTACAGAAAAATATAAAAATAATAATATCAAAATAGAACATATTATGAAGGAAAAAGGTTAGCAAAATATTTCCCAAGAATTATTCAATTATTTTTTTCAGTCAAGGCCTTGGCGCCTACTTCCTAATCCTGCTATGTAAATAGTTCTAATTAATTATTAAGAACTTCTATGTGTAATCCCTTTTAAATTCGAAAAGAATATAAACTTACCTAAGAAAGAATAGATGTTATGCTTATAGTTGACATTTTAATCTTCATTGCTGCATGTTCCGTGTTAGTTAAAAGCAGTTCATGGCTCTTGAAAAGCCTCATCAAAATTTCCTTCTTCTTTAATATAAGCGATGTTATTACTGGGTCTGTAATAATGGCTATCTCCACATCTTTCCCAGAATTGTCTGTAGGCATTATGTCAGCATTTGATCATCAGCCAATACTTGGCCTCGGCACATCAATTGGGACAATAATATTCAATCTCACTATGATAATGGGAATTATCACGCTCATGGCACGTGGAATAAAGATGAGGAATAACTTGTTGCGCAAAGAACTCCTATATATGCTCTTTATTGTCTTTACTCCAGTAATCTTGATGAATGACCATTATTTTTGGCAACTCTTAGGAATATATATTGCACCGGGAATATCAAGATGGAATGGTTTTATTCTCATTGCCATTTTCTGCTTATATTTGTGGAAGATATTCTCACAACATAAAAAATTTAATACTGTGCACCACCACGAACGCTCTTGTAATATAATGAAAGAGACTACAATTCTTTTGTTTAATTTGTCTTTGCTTTTATTAAGCGCAAAACTAAGTGTTGAATATGCTGAACTGCTTTCTGGTGAACTTGGTATTGCCAATCTATATATGGGCTTATTTATACTAGCTATTGGGACTAGTCTTCCTGAACTTGTGTTTTCTACAAGAGCAGTGCTCACCAGACACCAGGATATGGCTCTTGGAGATTTGATAGGAAGTGCAATAACCAACTCCACACTTGTTATCGGTGCCATTGCCGTAATTTCACCCATTGGTGAGAATATCAAGGCATTGTTTATTAGCAGTATGTTTATGCTAGTAATTTGCTTCATATTTTTCACATTTGCTGAGAGCGGCAGAGAATTAAGCTGGAAAGAAGGGATATCCTTGATCCTCCTATACTGTTTTTATCTGTTCATACAATTATACACAAGAACAAATCCGTTATTATTTATGCAATAGTGACTACTTAGTATGGTCAATCTTATCTCTTAATCTTTCCTTGACTTCATACATCTCAAACAGGGTCTCAACAGTAACAAGTACCAACGGCCCAAGTACAATCCCAATAATACCAAAGAAACTTAATCCTCCCAAAATACCTATAAAAATTACACCTTGGTGAATCTTAACCTTTTCTCCGATAATGCGCGGCTTGATAAAATTATCAATAGTGCTAACCAGCATCACACCATAAAGAAGCAATCCTATTGCCCTAAAGATCTGGCCGACATCACCGCTAGACAAACCGTTTAGGAACATGAAAAGTGAGAGTGGTGCATAAACAAACGGCGCACCCATATAAGGAATCAATGCTAGAAAGAACGTTAGCAGTGCAAAAAATAAGGGGGTCTTAACGCCAAAAATTAAGTACCCGAAAAAAGCTAATATGCTTTGCGCAAGAGCTGTTACAATATGCCCGTAAACAACAGCCTGAACAAGATTTTCCATATGCCTAAAAAAGATTTGTTTATGTTTGCTGTGCATAGGGAAGTATTGAAACAATTTCTCAGTTATGGCAGGAGCGTCTCTAAAGAAAAAGAACATCAAAAAAAAGACTACAAAGATATTGACAAGTCTATTAGGTATACCTGCAAGAAAATTTTTTATTGAATTCATTAGGAAATTAAAGACCGACTGCAGTATAGATGAAAGATCTAAATGAACACCTGTTTTCTCGTAGAAAGTCTGCAAATACTCATTGGCCTTAAAATGAGATCCCGAAACAATATTGACTACCCTGCTTGATATGCCCGGAATCTCTCTTATAAGAGTATTTAATATTAAAAGAGAGGGTAAGACAATTATGGCAAGAATTAGGATACAGAGTATAATTGAAGAAATATTTTTATTTTTAACTATCTCATTGACTAACTTGAAGATAGGATAAAAGATATAAGTAAGCAGCATTGAACTAATGATCGCTATCAGATAGGGTTTAACAATGAGATAACTTAAGACAAGCAGCCCGATTATTAGCATAGTTGTGCCATACTTGTAATAGTCATCACCGATCATAAAAAAAAATCATGGTTTATACTATATAAATTTATTGATTTGCCTTAAGAAGAATGGGCCCGCCCGGATTTTCGCAAATTTTTCCCTCAACTCGAACCGGGGACCTCCGCCTTGTAAGGGCGATGTCATAGCCACTAGACCACGAGCCCTGCAGGAGCTAAGAATGCAGGATTAGTTTTTATAATTTTCTAAATAAAGCCAACTAGTAAAACATAAAAAGGCGCAAAAAATTCTAAGATAATATGAGAGTAATAACAAAAGATGAATTAAAGCAGGAAAAAACAAAATTTTTAAGACTATTCAAAAAAAGCATATTTATATATCCTACTGATACGATCTATGGCATTGGATGCAATGCAAAAGAGGGTCTTCTGGTCAATAAGATACGAGATATTAAAAACAGGGTGGATCAGCCTTTCTCTGTAATAGCTCCTTCAAAAGCATGGATTCTTGATAATTGTATAGTTGACAAGCATGGAAAGCAATATCTGCGCAAACTGCCGGGACCCTATACACTTGTTCTAAAGCTCAAGAAAAAGAACTGTATCTCAAAAAGTATAAACGCGAAAAGAGATACTCTAGGTGTTAGAATACCCAAGCACTGGTTCTCAAACATTGTTGCACAACTTAAAATCCCTATAGTAACAACATCTGTAAATAAATCAGGCGAGGAATTTATGACTTCACTGGAGGACTTGGATCCTGGGATAAAACGTAGTGTTGATTTTATTATATATGAAGGAGTAAAGAGAGGAAAGCCTTCAACAATAGTCCGATTAGATGAATACATAGCACAGATAGATAAAAGATGAGAATTCTTGCGGCAGGAGACATACACGGAGATAGTAACCTGGCAGAGAGACTGGCCAAAAAATCCAAAGAGAAGAATGTTGACCTGGTTGTTTTATGCGGTGATTTGACCTATGCTGAGCAGAGCACAAAGAATATAATTGGTCCGTTTGTAAAACGGAAAAAAAAGGTTCTTCTTATCCCTGGTAACCATGAAACATTAGCTACAGCAGATTTTCTAGCTGAGCTGTATGGTGTGACCAATCTCCACGGATACTCAATAAGAGCAGGCGAAGTAGGCTTGTTTGGGTGCGGTGGCGCTAATATTGGTAGATTCCAGCTGAGCGAGCCTGAGATCTATGAGCTCTTGAAAAAAGGTCATGACAATATCAAGGACAGCAAGAGAAGAATAATGGTAACTCATGTCCATCCATCAGGCACAAAAATGGAAAAGCTAACTTCTGTATTTCCAGGAAGCCAAGGTGTGAGAAAGGCTATTGATTCTCTTAAGCCGGATTTTGTATTATGCAGCCATGTGCATGAAGCAGAGGGCATAGAAGAGAAGATAGGGAAGACAAAAGTCATTAATGTCGGCAGGGAAGGGAAGATTATTGATGTTTAGTAACTCTTTTTTATCTTATATGAGCTGTTTTTGCTATAGGATATTGATTTACAGAAAGTCCTGGTAATAATTCGTTTGCACATATTAGAATATCAGCAACCATCTGTCCATTGTTGGCTCCAGATTCATAGGCAGTTGTACAATATCGTCCATCAAGTGCGTGAGCAACTGCGGAAACGTATTGATCAGGAGTTAGCATGTCCCCTCTTGAAGAAGAAAATTCATTATATAGCTCATTATATGCCTTTTGTATTCCAAGTATTTCAACAAGATTTATTTGGCTATCCCCTTCTTCTTCGAGATCAAATAGGAGATAATTATTCCACAAAGTAGCAAAGAAATTCACTCTAGCCTGAATCTCCTGCTTCTTATCCGCAAATTCAACTAACCTAGCATGATATTTGGGTGCATCTGCCCTGAAAGTATCAGAATCAATACTGGCTTGAGCTGATTGTCCAAATTGCTCAACTAAGTTAAAGTGTGCCTGGTAGAGCGAAAACAGAGCATTTAGTGCATCAGTTGCAGCATTTTCCTCGCGTTCTTGTAATTCATGTGCTTTTGCACTTGTATCAGGTATATTAAGACCATCTGACAATGTCATATACTGCTTCATAAACCTCCCAAGTGCTTGTGCACCCATAAATAATTGTGTTGAGTAGTAACCTGCTGAATTTGGTGTTCCAAATCCAAACTTAAGCAATACCTTTTCTCCATGAAATCCAGCTATTTCTGCTTCCCTAGCTCCTCCAGATAAAGAAACATAAACACTTCCATTGCGGCTAGCCCTTAAAAGCAGCGCCTGGACCTGAGGGTTGCTAAGAACGGTATCAAGTCTTGGAAGACTGAACAATGCATTATCTAGATACTTCATTTGTTGTATTTGGTTCCTTAAAATCTTGTCACCAACTTCTTCAATATAATAAATACGCCCATTTTCACTTGTTATTCCGGGAACACCAAAAAAAGGATCTTCTTGAGCCATTAAAGAGTATCTAAGCTGAGCACCTCCGAATCCGACAGTGTCTCCTATTTCTGCCGAGAACTGATTAGTTCTATCACTGTTATGGAATGTTCCATTCTGGGTTCTATTATCAGTTACTATCCATTGTGCACCTTGTTCATCATATTCAACAACAGCATGAACATCATCTAAAAGAGTATTAGGTATGCAGTAAAGACTTTTTCTAGGACTTCGGCCAATAGTCATCTGCTCAAGATAATACATTTCTCCATCGGTCTCAACACCTAGAAGTATTTCTTCCCCAATACCATTTTCCAGAACAATACGTTTAGCTCCAGGCTGCAAAGCCTTTGTAACCAATTCATCAAGGAAATTTACTGTTGGCATTGTAGGAGTGAAACACCACACATATATAAATCTTTCTATTTTTATTACTTAAAAGTAACTACATCACTTCCAATGCTTCAATCCCTAGCAATTCCAACCCTATTTTAAGAACCTGTTTCACACAGCAGACTAATAGGATCCTTGCCTTCTCCAACTCTTTGTCTTCTTGTATTACCTGATGCTTATGATAATACTCATTGAATTTCTGGCTTAAATCAATTAAATAATTTGCTATTAAACTTGGCTTGTAATTTTCTGCTGATTTTTCTATTAAACTTGGAAATTGTTCAAGCAGTCCTAGTATAGCTCTCTCCTCTTCTGTTCTTAACAAAGAAAAATCAACATTCTTAACAACTTGTTTTTTGTGCTTTCGCAGTATACTTGAAGCACGCGCATGTGTATACTGCACATAAGGCCCTGTCTCTCCCTCAAAACTCAAAGACTCTTTTGGATTAAAGATGAAGTCTTTCATTGGGTCATATTTCAATATAAAAAACTTGATTGCCCCCATGCCAATTTCTTCTGCTCTTTTGTCTATCTCGCTCGTAGATAATTCCTTATATCTTTTCTTAATCTCTTTCTTAGCCATTTCATGTATATTGTCTGCCAGATTATCCGCATCAACAACTTTTCCCTCGCGAGATTTCATCTTCCCTTCAGGAAGGTATATCATGCCATAGGCAAGATGATAACAGTCTTTAGCAAAAGGATACTTTAAAATCTCAAAAATTTTAAATAAAACCTTAAAGTGGTGGATATGCTCATTTCCCACTATATATATCATCTTATCCATCTTATAGTCCCCATACCTTATTTTTGCCAGTACAAGGTCTTGTGTAATATAAATGGATGTGCCGTCAGCCCTTAACACCACCTTTTTTCCAAGCCCGTGCTTACTTAGATTAGCAACAATATTATCATTTTCATCCTTCTCAAATATGCCTCTCTCTAGACCATTTTTTACAATCTCTTTTCCTTTCATATAATGGTCGCTCTCAAAATATGGTTTGTCCATTGCCACACCATATCTGTCATAAGTCTGCATAATCCCTTTAACAGCCCAGTCATTCATCTTGCTCCATAGTTGCCTAACCTCTAGGTCTCCGCTCTCCCATTTTCTAAGCATCTCTTGTATTTTATCCTCAAACTCAGGATGGTCCGGCAGCTCTTTGGCATATTTAACATAAAACTCTCCAACGAAATGATCTGTTTTCTTATCCGGCCTTTTGCTATTCCCGAATTTTTCATAGGCAAGCATAGACTTGCAGATATGCACTCCGCGGTTATTTAATATATCAACACGTATACTTTTATTTCCTAGGAACTTGTAGATATTTACCAGAGAATTGCCCAAAACCATATTTCTTACATGACCCAGATGCAGTGGCTTATTTGTATTGGGACCAGGGGATTCAATCATAACAATACCTTTCTTTCTCTTCCCAGAACCATATTTCCCCTTTTTCTGATAAATCTCACTTAGTATATCCTTTGCCAGCTCCTCCTTATTAACGAAAAAATTCACATAAGGTCCTATCGCTTTTATATTTGATATATATTGGTCAGGCTTAATTTGTCCCGCTAAATCTTTGGCAATTTGAGCAGGATTTTTTTTTAAATGTTTAGCCAGACTAAAGCATGGAAAAGCATAATCTCCCATAGTTGGGTCTGGAGGTTTTTCTAACACTGGTATACCAGTCTTCCCAGCAAGAACCTTGTCTAAAGAAGCGATAATTGATTTTTTGAACTTGTTCATTTAAATAAAGAAATAAGTGAATATTTTAAATCTTTGTTTCTTTGCTGACCCATTTTTCAAATGGTTTATGCGCCTTATCTATCTTCCATGCAACAACACAGGGCACATCATAAGTATGTATCTTCTTAATCTCACTATCTATCTTTTCGAAATTCTCATCCCGTGTCTTTGCAATAATACTAAATTCTGTATTCTCTTGGAGCTCATTATTGAACCAGTACATGCTTTCAATTGGAAAGATATTAACACATGCAACCAATTTTTTCTGAAGCAAATGCTTGGAAATATTTTTTGCATCCTTTACATTGCCTGCAGTAATATAAACAAACAGCATACCAATCACCTCTTAATTATTGATTACACCATAGTTTAAATAATTTATCAATAAATTAATAATGGAAGCTTAATTCCAGTGCAGATATGAAGCCAAAACTAATAATATTTGATTATGACGGTGTTATTATGAATTCCTTTGATTTCATCAAAAAAGCCTATGACAACATTGCAGAGGAATACCAGATTGACAAACCAAATAACCAAGAGTATTACCTGGATTTCTTTGAATTGGACTGGAGGAATACTCTAAAAAAGTGGGGTATTGCTGATAAAAATGAGATTGATAGAGTTGTTAAGATTTATTATGACACCTATGACAAACTCAACAACACTATCACACCCTATGATGGGATCACTGAGGTCATCAAAAAAGTATCAGAAGAGTATTGCACGGCAATTGTCTCAAACACATACAGGAAGGTAATATTAGCTAAACTTATGGAATTTAAACTGGAAAAGTTTTTTGATTTAATTCTAGGTATTGAAGACGGCGACTTTAAGCCAAGCCCTGATTTGCTTATCAAATGCATGGGTAAATTGAATTATGAACCCCAAGACACTGTGTTTATCGGTGATATGGATGGAGATATCATAGCTGGGAAAGCTGCAAAAGTCAAAAAGATAATCGCAGTTACTTATGGTTTTCATACACTAAGAAGACTAAAAGGCGCCGATATCATTGTCAATAGTCCAAGTGAAATTATAAAAGCTGTCAGATAAAAAAGTAAATATAATAAATAAGGTAAATATTCTTAGCCGGGGTTGAGATGAGTGAACAACAAAGAAGAGTCTATGTAATAGTAAATCCGGTTTCTGGAGAATACAGCAGCGATACGGTAGAAAGGTTGGAAGAGATACTAAGACAGACTGCAATAGCTGAAATAACAAACACACAAAGATTGTCTAGTCCAGTTGAGCAAGTTCCTCAGAGGGAATGGCATACATTAAGTCCACCAACAAATATTGACAGTCTTATAGGTGATGCTAAAGATAAAGGATATAACTACATAATTGTTGTGGGCGGCGATGGCACTGTCCATGGTGTCGTGAACTCATTAAGAAATCATGAAGACTATATGAGCAGTGTCCGCTTGGCGTTAGTGCCCACAGGATCTGGTGATGATCTATGCCACAATTTAGGTATTCATAGTGTGCAACAAGCATTAGAGCTAATAGCAAGCGACCTATTTAATGAAGATAGGTACAAAGCAGCAGATGTTTTAAGATGCGCTATTCCGCAGAATGATTATGAGCGGGCTTTTATTAACAGCGCAGATGCCGGATTTGGTGCTCACTTGATTGACTTTGGCAATAAGCGTACAGGAAGAATCATAAGAGGAGCACTTAGCACTTTGCAGGATTTGATGCATAAATTTGGAATAAAGGGAATCAATTTGCTTGAAAAATGGTATGAAATTTGTGTTCTACCTGCATTCCTATCTTATAGAGTCCCAGATTTTTCTATCTCCATAGATAGTAGAGCATATCAGAGGCATCATGGTGCATTCCTGCCAATCTGTATGAATGGAAAAGTAGCTGCAGGGAATTTACTATTAGCAGAAGATGCTGACAATTCAGACGGATATTTGCATTTTACTATGCTTCACGGCATTAAATATTCGCTTGGAGGACTATTGAAGGTGGCTGCATTATTAGGATTAGCTAAGAATCATGATATAAAACTATTTCAAGATCCCCAAATTATGTATACGCCTGCTCATCAAATAACCCAGCTACCTAATCTAGGTGCTGTTGGAAGAGCTCTTGAGCTTGATGGCGAACTTTACCTTTTTAATAGTCCTATTACTAAAGTTGTATACAGCACTCTCTGGCCAGATTCTGAACAAGGTTACAAAGTAAGAATATTAGCAGCCCCACGGAACAGTGAATAGGCAAGATACCTATTTTTAGTCTCTAATATAGGATAACAAAAAAGATATTAATAAGGTAACTATTGGAATCCTATCAACTCATAGGGGGACTGAAGAATGATACATGATTATGGATTAAGCTTAGCAACTGTGGCATATCTGATCGGGGTTGATAGCGAAAGAGTAAAAACGGACCCATTAGTAACAACACTTGACCCTGATATTATGGCGGCACATGCTGTCTTCACATTTAGAGATCTGCCAGAAGGATATTCAAACAGACTTGTTCTTGGATTGCGTAGTGGTTTGCATGATGCACTTGCTGCACTTGGGTGCAGAATAGAGCCATGGTTAAATACCTGGGAATCAGGCCAAGAGCCAGTTCCTCCAGGGATTCATGCTGTAGTTGATGTTCCTAGAGATGATGGTACTAGACGAGCTCATGCTATTTATAGACTTGAAGACAAACAAAATACTCAAGTTATTACAGTAGCTGAAGTCCCTAGAATAATCCGGGACCCGACACATAGTTATCTCAACCGAACCAGAGCTGGAATAGAAACGCTGCTCAATCATAGATCAGTAATCGTTATCGGCACTTATTCTGATAAACCTAATTTGGCGCAGATTCTGAATATGAACCTTGATGTGACACCTGTTGATTTAGGCAGGGAAGATGCCTTGTTAGATTGGGTAAGAAACATGTTAGTTCCAAAAGCTTCACCAATTATTCCAGCAGACATTAAGCGGTTTCAAAAAGGATATTTTAACCCAGAAGACAGCAGATATAGAACTTATGTTGAAGCTCTTATAAAATTAAGTAGAGGTTTATCTAGTACAGGCCTTTTCCCCCCAGGACAAACACTTGTCAATTTGGTGGAAGATAGATTGGACAGGCGTATTCTTGACGGCATAGTAGGAGGCAGGAGCGGATATTCATTTGGCTTCCTGGCTGTTGGTTGGGCTGAATATCGAAGTCAAAAAATAATCAATGAAGAAGTCTGGGAATCATTAGTTCCAGCTGAAGGTTTAGAAAACATTAGGTGTGATGGTGATATTTGGTATATAAGATTAGATAGAGAAGGTAGGACTAGGTATTATGAAGTTCCTGTTGTCCATATTGCCAGCTCGCTCTCAGGGAGAGATAAATCGGCACTTACCCGCAGAGATGTTGGCATTATAAGTGTAAAGAATGGCGAGTTACACTTTAAAGTAGCAGAGGGAGTGGACTGGGAAATGGAAAAACCCAGAGCTTCTTTTGACCTCATGGCTCAGGTGGCGATGATATACGGCTCAGCTTTTGGCAGAGACCCTAGCAGAATAGATGAGCCAATTGAAAAAGTGCAAATCCATTACCATGGTTATCCACATCCGGATTGGCTTGTTCAAGGCACTGATTATGTTGCAGGCATTAATAATATCGGCGCACCGTGTGGCACTCCGCAAGCAGGATTACTGAATTTCTTTGAAAGCCTGTCATTATATGATGCCAATCCCGATCTGCGAGTAGCACACCTAATAGAGCCTGGACATGGCACAAATATCTTGGTGGATTTACATGATCTAGATTATATAATTGAGCGACTGCAAGCAGGAAGAAGGGGCAGGTGGCCAGTTGTTGAACTTGGAAGCAGGCACTGGAATTTGCTTAGAGAAAAGTCTCAATCATATAGTTAAAGATCTGAAACATAACGCTTGTTTCAAATATCTTTTGTCATCACCAGTAGGGAAAAAAGCTCTTTTCAATTCTCTTCTGTCTCTTAATTGGACTATGCTCTGCCAATAATGCACTTTGATTAATCTTCTCAATGCTTCTTGGTATTGAGCTTTAGTGGCCCAAAATGGCTCATAAAAAGTGATTTTCTTTCCAAATCGGTTAATACTTACACTGTCTTGGGGCCCTACAAGTGAAAGATCATACCCATCTAAATAACCTTCAAGAACAGCCAATCCTAAATCTACCAAATGTCCGCTGTCAGCAACAAAACCTACAGCAAGTTGAAAGCTACGGTCATTGCCAACACAGTCAAAAACAATTTTAAAAGGAGCATTGTCATCTTGATGCTGTGGCTCCTCATAATTTGTTTTTCCCAGTTGGACTGTTTTATATGGACTGTATTGTCCAACAATTCCGCTTTGTCTGTCTCGCCTAGTCACTACAGTCACATTCTCGTAACCTAGTTGTGATAAATAATCCATAACACAAAAGCCTAGTGCACCCATTCCAATTATGAGTATTGGCACTTCATTATCAAATTCAGCTCTAGTAAGAACCATATTAACACCATTAATGGCACAAGCATAAGTATCTGTCATCACAGCCCTCTCCAATCGCTCATTTGGTTGAAGATTCGTAAATCCATCTGGCAAGGGTATGAATTGTTGCCTATGAGCAATCACTCTCTCTGATAAACCTCCACCAAGTTGGTCTCTGTTCTCAGTTATTGCTCCAAAACCATGAATGCCTCTAACATCTCCGCTCATAATATTTTCACAAAGGTTTTCTATCCCCTCAGAACATTGTCTGCATTGTTCCTCAACTGATTTTGCTGCACATGAGAGAATGGGATATAAAACCCCCAACCTATCTCGGGAATCCTTGACTACTATCTCATGCCCGATAGTGTAAGGGGCAACAACTCTTCCAGGCTCCCATCTTCTGATACGTTCACAATACTGTTTTTGAGTCCATAAAATAAAGCGCTGAAGTGCATTTAGAGTATTTGGTGCAATATTAGGGAGAAAATCAAACATAGCTGTCCCCATTTGCAGTGTAATTAAGTTACGGTCGCTGCCGCAAACACCGCTGCATATTACTTCGTATGAACGGTAGTCATTACTCAAACCAATATCTTGTGGGTCTAATAATAAGACTTGTTTAAGTGCATAAAAAGGATGAGATATTGGATGCTGAAAAGGATATTCTCTTCCAATCCACCTAATCATTTTAAAAAGAACAGGATGATGGACCAAGAGTCCTGTATAAAGGGGAATCGGGGCAAATTGTATTGATTCCTGTTTTTTGCCTTTCATTTTATCAGTAAGCTAAATCCCCAAAACCATAATGGAGATTAATTTCTTTAATATAAAATTTATTGTTGATTTTCAATAACCTTTTTAAAATCCCTTTTTTTTCTTTTATTCCAATGGCAAAAAAAGACTATTATGAAATTCTAGGCGTTAGTAGAGATGCTTCCAAAGATGAGATTAAAAAAGCCTACAAAAAACTGGCATTGAAGTATCACCCTGACAGGCACATGGACACTGACAAGAAGAAAGAGGCTGAAGAAAAGTTTAAAGAAATAAACGAGGCTGCTTCTGTGCTGGGAGATGATGAGAAAAGAGCACAATATGATCGCTTTGGCACTGCACAGCCAATGGATTTCTCTGGTTTTGATTTCAGCGACTTTGGATTCAGGGATTTTGGAGGTGATTTTGATTTTGGTGATATATTTGATATGTTTTTTGGTGGAGGAAGTTTTGGATTTTCTTCCAGAGGAGCAAAAAGAGCATACCGAGGCTCTAATCTAAGGTTTGATATTTCTTTAAGTCTTGAGGAGGTTGCAGCAGGAGTGGAAAAGACAATCATGCTCCCACAGCTCATCCAATGCCCTGCATGTAATGGAAAAGGAGCAAAAGATAGTGATGATATTGTAACCTGCGACATATGCAGAGGAACCGGAAGACAGACCACTACCAAGAGGACTGTGTTCGGCGTTTTCCAAACAACAACCACCTGTGGAAAATGTAATGGTCAAGGCAAGATAATAGAAAAACCATGCAGCAAATGCAATGGAGAAGGTATTGTTAAACAAAGTTCTAAAATAAAGATTAAGATTCCAGCAGGTGTTGAAGAGGGCACACATCTAAGACTTTCTGGCAAAGGTGACGCAGGAATAAGAGGAGGGCCTCCAGGAGATTTGTATGTTGTGGTACAAATAAAAGAACATGAAATTTTTAGGAGAGAAGCAGCAGACATCTATCTCGAAACACCGATTTCATTTGTCCAGGCTTCACTGGGCACAACAATAGAAATACCTACATTAGAAGGCAAGGCTAAGCTAAAAATACCTCCAGGCACGCAGACAAATACCATATTTCGATTAAAGGATAAAGGCGTCCCCTACCTTAATAGGGGCGGCAGAGGGGATGAGAACGTTAGGGTGATAGTTAAGGTGCCTGACAGATTATCTAAAAAACAGAAAGAGATATTAGAGCAGTTTGCAGAGGCAAGCGGCGAAGACTCTGAACCAAGTGAAAGCTTTTTTAAGAAGATATTTGGCAAGTCGTGGTAATTCTAAAAGAATGTGGGGAGGAGGATTTTCACAAACGCCATCCAAGACCAGGGGGCTAAGCAAACGCAGTTTGCGCACGCCGCCTTTCTGGTGTGAACTGACAGATGGCAGTTCTTTTGAACCCCCGCAGGCATTTCTCCTGAATGAAACTTGATTTCACTTCAGTCTAAGCCAATAGGTGTCTTTCATTCATAGCGTGAAGCTCATCACACCTACGAAGCGACCTAAGCTTGGACATTTACTCCAGAAAATCTATCCCGTTTGGCCACTCCGGCATCCCCACATTTGAATCGGGAGTTAATTCTCTTGAGTTTCTCTTTATTTTGTAACGGGAAACTATTTAAAAAGTTATCTATCTCTTTCCGTCTTAAGCGTATTCCATAAAACTCCCGACCATATTTTTTATTAAACCAGATTTCAGTTCCATGTGAAACATCCAACTCATTAAGCAAACTGCTAAGGCCAATCTGTAGCTGCTTACTTGCTGTCGTAAAACCTAATGAGTTACCTCTAAAACCACCATCTGTATCAAAATAACCTGCAATAAAATATCTCTTAATTTTTGATGAGTTATGTCTGATTAAAGAGGGGATAATAACAGCCGAACTCTTTGATCCTTCAGGGACTTCCATAGTTTTATTTAGGAAATTATACAACGCTTTATTTCTTATATAAATTCTCAATCGAGGTGTTCTATCCCCCTTTTGAATTATACTTTTTGGTTTGGTCCTTGTTTTAATAATTGTCTTTATTATTTTATAGATATATAATAAAAATTTTTTATCACTAAGATCTATACTTATTCTATAATCCTTTGACAAATCGGTCTTATGTGATTTTGGAGAATTTGACAAATTGCCATCTCCAATAATTACACCAGTTAAATAAGCAGTTTTGACATTAAGATAGATTTTTTGAGCTTTTTTTTGATTATTCATTCAAATCACAGCGGGATGATGTAGTCCAAACTATGTAAATAATTTTAATTTAAATATTTCGCGCGCACAAATGTCCAGTGAGATGAAGTCGAGCTAGACTAGGAGATTGAATATTTCCAAGGCCCAGTACCGAAAATTATAATTAATAGTTGAAAAAATTGTAAATATGATTTGAATTTAATTAATAATTACAGGAAAAAACCAAAATTTTTAATCTCACACTTCTTTGGCCACTCCGGACAAACGAAGTTCGTAGGAGCACGAACTCCGGTTAGTTCTCCGGCATCCCCACAAACAGTAGTGGAAGAACTCAATCTGTTTTAAATAATTTATTATTTGCCAGTATCACTTCACAAGCTCATAATCCTGACAAAAAATTCTCCAAGATTAATAAAAAGGATAATATTAAAAAACAGCACCACCATTGGCTCAATATATCTCTTATGGGGCAGCAAATTAAGCATGCTGGCGATAAAGAATTCTAGAATCGCAAACAAAAAAGAAAAGAGTATGCCTACTACCACAATACTATAGTTACTAAAAAATAATGAGAGGTAACCAAGAAAGATTATGGGAATGATGGATATCATGTCTGACACTTCAAATCCTCCAGTTAATAATTCTGCAAGATTTCCTGCAACGAGACAAAAAATCAATGAAGTCTTGAATCCATAAGCTCTCACGATGAGAATACTAACAAAAAATAGCAAGTCAATATGCACAGGAAATCTGAATCTATGCAAAAAGTAATCCACAAGCATGATAAGTGCCCCAAGAAAAAGGAGTATAAATATGTCCTTAAATTTTAATAAAAAAATTATCAAGCCAGAAGCAATTATTACATATTTTATTGGTGTGTTAAGGAATTGTCTAATTGGCCTGAAAAATGCAGGCTCTCTTTTGCCTCTTTTACGTCTAAAATTATCCATAAACAAAGTAAGAAATGATTAGTTAATAATAACTTTATGCCCAATCAGCTATATTTCTCTATATACTATTTTTATACAGGCAACCAAAGACCTCTTCTTAACCTAAACAAGCTGTCCATATCTCTAAGAATTCTTACCAGCTCTTCAGGCCTATTGTTTGTATAGACATATACTTCGCTATCTTCTCTATCAAAAGTCTCCATCCGCTCCCATCTTGAATCCACTTCACCAACCACATCGTTTATCCTTCTTTTTCTATAATTTCTTTTTCTTAATATATCCTTCTCGACATCAAGACAAATCAAATACTTCTCTGCTACACAACCACCAGTATCAAGCAGCCATTCCCTCATCTCATTTGTCTCAGCACAGGAATCAACCACAACATCAAGTCCTTTGCCAAGATTCGATAACTTCATTGAGTGCAGCAACCATAACATGTCATTTTCAAGTCTTTCATAATCAGGTCTCTTGCTATAATCACTAAAGTCTAGAACCCCGTAAAGTTCATAACGCAACTGATCCGTACTCACCCATCTAAATCCTAATCTGGCAAGATGACTGGCAACTTCAGATTTCCCTGAGCAAGGATATCCACACATCACCACTAGCCGCGGCAGTTCATCATAATTTCTGTGCACATACATACGGCTCTGTAGAGATTAGTTATATAAAAGCATTTTTAACAAAATTTATATACTCCCATTATTCAAAGTATCTTACAATGGATAAACAAGAATGGGAAGCAGAAAGAGACAGAGCATGGAAAAAGATTGAGGACCTGAGAAAAGAGTTTGAAAACAACCACGGAGATGAAGATGCTCTCCATCGGGCAATAGCAGATGCGCTGAGCAAGGGATACATTTTAAAAACGCAATTTGGCCTAGTTAAAGCAGAGTACAGAGAATAGATAAAATTTAAATATACAACAATTTCTCCTCTGAATTGGGTGATACAAGATGATAATATTCCCTATTGTATTTTTATTTGTTACAGGAATGATAGTAGCTGGCCTGGTTGTATTAAGCTCTATTAAACAGGCAAATGAATGGGAGCGTATCCCTATACTAAGGTTGGGAAGATATGTTGGAATGCGGGGCCCGGGTTTATTTTGGAAATGGCCAATTATTGAGCAGATACCATTTAGGATTGATTTGAGAATAAAGGTTAGGGAGATTAGAACAGAGGAAAGAACTTTAACCAAGGACAATGTTCCGGTGAATGTAGGCAGCATATTATACGTACAGCCGGTAAAACAACATTTAGAAAAATTAATACTTAATATTGATGATTATGAGAACGCAACCATTCTAGCTACACAGACAACACTCAGAGAGACAATCGGAAAACACACTCTCCAAGAATTGCTTTCAGACAGAGAAAAGGTCGCTGAAGAATTGCAGAAGATTATAGATGAAAAAACAGAGGCATGGGGTGTGAAGGTTCATTCAGTTGAAATCAGAGAAGTGGAGATTCCATCACAACTACAGGATGCGATTGCGCGAGTAGCTGAAGCAGAAAGGGAGAGGCAATCTAGAGTCACTTTAGCACAGGCAGAGGTAGAAGCTGCAGGGAAAATGCTTGAAGCTGCATCAAATTATGACAAATCTCCAAGGGCAATGGAACTTAGATGGATGAACCAAATCCATGATATTGGCTTGCATGGAGTCGGCACAGTAATACTCGTACCAACAGATATGCCAATGGCTGGTGTCGGCGGTGTCCTTGGCCTGGAGAAACTAAGGCCAAAGAGAAAAAGAGAATAGGCATTATTTATATAGAATAGTACTTAGCTACCTAATTTCTCTGCAAAGTAATTTATCCTGTTATTCTGCGAATAGAAAAATAGTTTTATATAGTTTGAGAGATTTACATTAGCTGGTGGTAAAACATGGATCCTCAAATTGATAAATCTGATATGGGCAAAGTTCTGGCAGAGTTTCCTGAAATGATAAGGGATGCCATGGAGCTCGCAAGAGATATTAACATTGAGGATGATATTGAGAACATATTTATCTGCGGCATGGGAGGCAGCGCTTTCTCAGGTGATTTACTAAAGTGTTACTTACAGAATTTCAAAATACCTGTCTTTATCAACAAGAATTATTCCTTGCCGAAATATGTTAATAGCAAAACACTGTTATTTGCAGTCTCATATTCAGGCAATACAGAAGAGACAATCTCCCAATATAGGGAGGGAATCAGAAGAAAGGCAAAGATTGTCTCTATATCCTCAGGGGGCAAGCTCAAAGAACTGGCCGCAATGAACAAGAACCCCCACGTCCTGGTCCCTAAGGGCATCCAGCCCAGGCTGTCAACACCATTTTTATTTGTTCCTATGCTAACGGTCTTGCAGAATATCAAATTGATTCCTAATCAGAAAAAGCTGCTGCTGGATTCCATTGACGCGTTAGAAAATCCAATTATCAAGGACAGGGCCCAGGAGTTAGCATCAAAAATCAAAAACAAGATTCCGATCATTTACTCCTCAGACAGAATCTATTGTATTGCAGAAAAATGGAAATGCGATATTAATGAAAATGCAAAAACACCTGCTTTCTACAATCTGTTCCCAGAATTTAACCACAACGAAATAAACGGATATGTCAATCTGGTTGGAACTTATTTTGCTATTCTTATCAGGGACTTAGACGACCATGAGAGGGTCAAGAAAAGAATCGGCATAATCAAAAAACTAATACTCTCCAAAGGTGTTGAGGTTACAGAGATAGCAATTACTGGAAACAGTTATTTAATTAGACTATTATCAGGCATATATATGGGTCTATGGGTTTCCTATCACCTTGCTCTTGAGTACAATGTAGATCCTACCCCTGTCGAGATAATAGAGGACTTAAAAAAGGAGTTAGCGAGGTAAAACGTAAGATTTAAATATATGAATAATAATCAAAATACTAGCCAGTTACTATTTTTTCGTGGAGGTTAAAATGAAAAAATTTTTTGACAAAGTAAAAGACAGGATTAAAAAATTCAGTTTTGATGATGAGATTTCTAATGGTCACGGTGAATATTTGGAGCTTGATACTACAAGACAGCATGACAAGGCTTCAAAAGTGGTTGTGAGACCGTTTGTTATTGAGGATTTTTCTGATATCAAAGCCATACTTGATTCTATGAGAGGAGGGTACACAGTGGGGCTAGTAAACATTCGTCCTCTTAAGGATAAGGACTTAGTGGAACTCAAGAGAGCAATTAACAAGCTAAAAAAGACCTGCGAAGCTGTTGATGGAGATATTGCGGGATTCGGCGATGATTATTTGGTCATTGTACCCAGTTTTGCAGAGATTTACAGAGAAAAAGCCAAGGAAGAACCTGAAGAATAGACATTAGTTACTCTAATTATATTTATCAAAACATTAATATACTAATTTTCAAACTAATAAGTGTCATGGACATTAACAAAATTCAGAAACTTAACAAATTAGCTGTTGACTTAAAAAAGCATAATATTGTTGATTCTAAGGAAGAAGCCATTAAACAAGCTGAAAATGTTGTTGGAGCCAAGCATGATGACTTTAGTACAAAAGAACCTGACAGAATGCGTGAAATTGAGAAGGAAATTCGAAAGATTGGGTTTGAAGTAAGAGAGCAACAGCAAAAAATCTCTGACATAGTAAAAACACTGAATGAAGTCTTAGAACAACTTCATAATTCAAAGCTAAATATTAGACCAAAAGAAAAGATTTCAGCTAAAAAAGATCCCACAAAGCCCATAGACAGAAATAAAGTGGCTCCTTCTGAGGTCTCTATTGAGAAATATTTTTATTTTGGGAAGAAATAGATCCCTTATACTTTTTCACAAGATCCTGCCATTCTATCACTCTTTCCTCGGCCTTTAAAGCTGTTCTAATAAGTACCGCATTCCTTTCCTCAAGCTCATCAATGCGTTTATCCTTTCTCTCTAATTCCTTATAGAGGGTTTCAATAATTATTTTAGGAGATTTCCTGCCTATCTTAGATGGAGAATGCTTTTTGCCTTTTTCCATTATTTGTATTAATAATAATCAAGGAAATATAAGCTTTTCTGGCCTAATCAACTGTAGTCGTAAAATCATCGCCAACAATATGAAAAATTCTTTTGCCTTGATTAAGCAAGGCGCTAGCTGCGACTTTTCCAATAAACAGAACATGATCCCCTGTGTCAATCTCATCAACCACTTCGCACTCAATATAAGCCAGTGCCTCTTTTATTCTTGCGCAGTCAATTTTATCGCAATCTTTCTTTGTCAACCCTGCCTCTGTAAATTTATCCATATGCCTGCCAGTATGCCTACCGCAGAATAGAACCTCTTTCTGAAAATCAATTGACATAAAATTAACAGCAAAACACTTACTTCTGCTAATTAATTCACAAGAGAATCTAGTTTTTCCAGCAGAAATGCCGTACATTAAAGGCTTGAATGAAAGGGGGATATGCCAGTCCAAGGCAATAATATTATCTTTGATTTCGTCCTTGCCAAAGTTGTTATATTTTGCCCTGCATGTTACAAGTACTGTCTGCCTTGGGTTAACAGTATTGAGCATTATTCTTCTTTCTCCTTCCTGACCTTGAACTTTCTATCCTGAATCATGAACAAACCCACAAAGAACAATATCAGGTAGACAACAAGAGGAAGAATACCAAGATTGAACAATGGTTTTGACACCAGCTCAAGTAAAATCATCAGTGTACTAGTGTAAATTGCCAGCTTCAGTATATCAACAGATTTAACATTATATCTTTTTATTGTACTGTAACCTACACCAAGAAGTGTCACTATTAAGATCTCAACAAGGTACTTGAAGGAGAGGATGGTGAATAGGAACAGGAATGCAGAAGGCACTAGTATGATTAAAATAAAAACAATAAATTTTTTCACCTTATCCTTGTACGTAACCAGGTCTTCATATTGCTCCAAAGAGATTGTTTCTATGCTATATAACTTAAAATTCATAATATCTGGATCAAACTTTTTCCTATATAGATGCTCTTTTGTGATAATATAGTCTTCATCAGTCATATTGGCTTGGTTTTTGGTTAAGTCAAGGACTATTTTTGGATCATTGATAAGGAGAACAGGCTGTTTCTGAACCACATCAAAACTTACTTTAAATGAGTCAAACTGGGAATAGATCTTATCAAGTCTTTCAGTTATTGTATTGAACTTCATTAAAAAGATAAACCCCGAGAGCAACATAGATAATATCAATATGAAAAAGAGATAGTGGAACGCATCACCAAGTTTTTTTTTAGTAAGCTCTTTATACGAATCTGGATTAAATGATTTGATGATAACAATAAAAAATTCTTTAATTTTCATAGCAATCACTAAACACAGAGAGTTTAAAAAGTTTTTTATATAATGAATACAAGGTCCTTTCTTTCTTCTATAATCTTTTTTATTTTAAAGTTATTCTCCAATAGCTCCCTTATTTCAAAATAATTTTTTGAATTCTTTAACACAGAAAAAGCAAATTTATCTTTACCAACTCTTCTTATCTCTTCAATTGCTTTTTTGATATCCTCAAAATTATGCATTGCTGTTACACTGATAATAATGTCAAAGAAATTATCTGGGTAAGGGATTGACTCTGCTTCAGCAATTGTGATTTTGGCTTCACCGTTGTATTGTTTCACCAGTTCTTTGCTTGGATCTATACCATAGCAATTGCAGTTAAATAATCCAAAGCTTATACCAGTGCCACATCCGACATCAAGTAGTCTATCTGATTTTTTAATGTCAATATGGTTTTTGATTATTCTTAGTTTATTGAGTTGCTCTTCTTTGTGAAGTTCGTTGTATGATTTGGCGAGATTGTTGTAGTTCATTTGTTTGTATTAATTTACTTAAGTACAAAAATTAGAAGAGGGGACGCCCCTCTTCGACACCCCAACGCTTACTGAGAGGGGCTCCAAAGGGGAGAGTGTTCTACCCTTTGTAAATATTAAACTAACAATTTAAATAAGTATATTTTACAAACATTAAAATATTTCCTTTATTCTCTGCATTACATGATTGAACTCAGCGGGTGTTCAATAATAGAGAAGGGAAGAATTCTGCTTGTAAAAAAGAAAAAAGAAAATCATTACGAGCTGCCAGGTGGAAAAGTTATTGGCAGAGAAAAAATAAAAGATACTGCGGCCAGAGAGCTGAAAGAAGAGCTCGGGATAAAAGCAGCCCGCCTTGACTATTTTGGGAGCTTTGATTTTTCTTTAAATGAACGTATGTTTAGAAGCCATATTTTCCTCGCAGAGATAGACTCAAACCAAGAACCAAGAATCCTTGAGCCGGAATTTTTTAGCGAAATGCTATGGCTCCCAATTAGAGATCATAAACAATTCAGATTATCTCCTAATGTCGAGCAATTTTTGGTGAAGTATTTGGAGGGCATGAAAAAAAAGTGTGACAGCATTTTACAGAATCTAACAAATAAAAAACATATCTTGTTCACAGACCGCGGCAACTCTTCTATATGGCTAGCTTTAAAATTGATGAAAAAACTAGGCAAAAGTAATATTTTGATGCCGGACCAGGGTGGGTGGTTCACTTACAGGGATTTCTCAAAAAGGCTTAAGCTAAACATAATAACATATAAAACAGATTACGGGCTTGTGAAAATAGAGAACTTAAGTCTTGATGCTAATTCTGCCATATTTGTAAACTCGTTAGCAGGCTATTTCGTCGAGATACAGAATATAAGCGAGATACAGGAATTGTGCAGAAAAAAAGATGCTGTTTTAATTAATGATGTCTCGGGCTCAATAGGAAGCGAACTAGCAAAAGACGGAGACATTGTCCTTGGAAGCTTTGGGGAGGGAAAGCCAATAAATGTCGAATATGGAGGGTTTATAGCCACAGATAATAAAGAGTTCTATGATTTTTTTTCTGGAAAGCTCAATAAAAAATTAAAAGAGTTTTACCAGGAATTATATGAAAAATTAATTAATTTAGGAAAAAGAAGGGAATTCTTCTCTAGCCTGAATAAAAAAATAAAAGAAGACTTAAAAGAGTATAATATAGTACATAGAGCCATACCCGGAATAAATGTGGTAATCAGGTTCAGTAATGAAAAGGAAAAAGAGGAGCTGATAGGATATTGTAAGAAAAACAATTTCGAGTACAGACTCTGTCCGCGATACAACAGGATTAAAGAAGATGCTGTTTCTATTGAAGTGAAGCGATTGTAGATTATTTATTATCAAAAACCTTAAAAACCCCTTCTTCTTTTTGTTTTTATTCTATGAGGTGATGTAAAATTTTGAAACTACCAGATTCAATGGATGAATTGGTTTATTGGACCAGCCGAAGTATGGGCAAAGGAAATGTGAAAGCATGGGTTTATAGAGGAGAATGTCCAAAATGCGGAAAAGGCATTATGGGCAAACCTGTTGAAAAAGGCAAGGTAAAGGTAAGGGCAAAGTATTATGAATGCCCGGAGTGCGGATATAAGGTCGATAAACAGGAATATGAAGATTCATTGACTGCCAATATTGTGTACACCTGTCCTGAATGCGGCAACAAGGGGGAAACACAGATTCCTTTTAGAAGAAAAAAGTTCCAGGGAGTGGATGCTTTGGTATTCCAATGTGAGAAATGCAAGGCTAAAGTTCCCGTAACTAAGAAGATGAAGGAGATTTAGCCCTTAATATCATTTCATATTCTTTTTTCAATCTATTCAATATTACTCTATCGGCATTGAAAAATACCTTGAAATAAGACTCTAACAGTCTGATTAAATTTTCATTATTAATCTTAAACAATTCATCTTTATCTATAAGGTTGCACAATGCCCTTAATTTATCACCTAAGGGCTTTTTCAGGTCTTTTGGTAAATTCTTGATTATTGAAGTGCATGTTTCTTTATCATAATTATCAAATGCAATCTCCTTTGCAAGTTCTATTGCGCTCAAGTTGTAATATGAATAAAATAAATCTCTGTAGTCAAAAAATATTCTTGCTCTTAACGCAAAGCACACATCTAAGAAATGGGCTTTGTGCCAGTAATTTATACTACCAAAATCAAAGCACTCTAACTCCAAATCCAAATCTTCAACAGGGAAGAAGCTGCCTTTATGCATATTATAAATCTCAGTCCCTGGCAGTGGCCAGAGGAAATTTGATTTGATCTCTATTTTTGAATATTTTGAGAATCGCTTTACTTCATCAAGCATCTTCTCAACACTCTCTTTAGTTTCAAATGGGCTGAGTATATAGCTGATTGCCAGTGTAAAGTTCATCTTGTTCGCCAGTTTGGCAAATTTTTCAATTACTTCTCTCTCTTTATCCAATCTCCACTGTTTTCGAATATCTCCGAGATACTTTCTCCTTACTTTTTCAGAAATAGCTTCATCAACAACCTCCCTGCCAAAAAAAAGGTTATTGTTCCTATTACCAAGTTCCTTTACTATTGAAACAGCTTCATCAAACTCCTTTTTCTCAATGAAAAAAGAAGGATCAGAGTAAAGAACAACATCTGGGATTTTCTTGAACTTTTCTTTGTATGACTCAAAAAATTCCAGTGTCCTTTTTTTATTTTCCCTCCATAAAGGATTGTTGTCGTACAGGTAGATGCGCTTTATTTCTTTACTCTTGATATCACTAATGTAATCTTTAACAGGGATAGAAATTATTGTTTTAGGGCTGTTGCAGTAGCCGCAGTTATTCGGGCAGACATTATTCAAGAGCAGGTCAAGCTCATCCTCTTCTAAAAACTTTCTCTCAAGCATAAGAGGAAATTTCTGCTCTTTTAAATATGCTCTGCCAGATCCCCAAACCTTTCCATTGTTGAGATAATATATCCCTTTTGGGATTGTTTCTGTATTAAACTTAACATTTATCCTAGATTTCTTATTAAAGAGAATCTCCTCCTTTTCTACTAAATCGAGCAGCTCAACCAAGCCTTTCACATCTCCCAATACAGCGATATCAGCTACGCCCTCATTGATTGTTTTTTTGGCTTGCTGCTCATCTACAATATGGCTTCCTCCGATTATTATCGGCAGGAAAGAATACTCTTCCCTCACCATTTTAGAGAACTGCCTTGCCAGCTGGTATGAAAACGTAGAGACTGATAATGCAACCAGCTGAACATCTTTTAACGTTGGCAGAATCTTTTCAATATATCTTTTAAACTCTTTTTTCTCAACATTTTTTTCTGGTAATAATAATAATAAGTCACGCCCGATATATTTTTTCATAACAGAAATGGATAATGTATCTTCAGCTTTCACAATCTGAGAACCAACAAGATTGAGGTTAAAGAGAGCTAGTTTCATTAATATTTTAATAGGCAACAAGTGTTTTTAAAAGTTTGCACTGCTTAGCAGTTATCCACATCACAAGCAGGTTCCCCTGTGCATCCCTCACATGCTTTGGTATTTCCAGAACAAGCATTCCCGCTTCTTTGGGGCTGCTCGCCAGCAAAACACTTTATTCCAACATTATTATTAGTTATGGTGTTAGAAGTTATTGTGGGATTTGAGTTGATTGCTAAAATGCCTTCATCATTATTATCAATAATATTATTTCCAATGAAAACAGAATCTTCACCAGCATAGATTCCCCCGTCATTATTTGAAACCTGGTTGTTTTCAATATCAACATTGTCTGCACCGAAACAATTTATGCCCCAGCGAGTGTTGTCTGAAATCACATTATTCGTGACATCAACTGAATCTGAAAATACATCAAGGAATATCCCCTCCAGTCCATTGGTAATCGTATTATCATTAAATATTGAGTTCCTAGCATGCCTAGAATAAATCCCATACATAACATTATTGATGTGGCAGTTTTTTATCTCGATGTTATCCCCATCATAATAATAAGTTCCATTGATATATATTCCCTGTTGAATCGGATCTGGATTTTGATTGAATATTCCTGAAATGGTATGATGCTGGCAGTCAATAGTAATATCTTTTCCAGTTGTTTCAATACATATTCTTGTACTAAAAGAAACATCCTTGGTTAGGGTATAAGTACCTGATTCACGAAGCACCCTGCCGCAAGAGGAGATAGCAAAACCAGCACCAGTCGTTGTAGTAGTACTAGTAGTAGGAGTGATACTGCTTGTTGTGCTGCTTTGAGTTGTAGTTGTGCTTGCTGCATCAACACATGCACCGTTCCGGCAGACTTTGCCTTCATTTGAACAGAGATAATATTGCCCGCCTCCAATTCTATCCCCACTGCAGTAATACTCGACAAGGCCTATATCAGTACGGCAGTAGTCTTCAGATGCCTGACCAAGGTACGTTACTCTGCCTTTTTTATGATAATCAAACCCATTATCTGAATCAATACATTCTTCTGGCAAGCATACTCCATCATCGCAGCCAGCAAAGCATCTGATAACAGAGGTCTGAACTGAACTGCTGTCCTCCTCGCAATACCTTTCCCTTAAAAATAGAGAATCTTGACACTCATCTTCAAGTATCTCTTTAACTTCACCACCATAATATATTTTACAGGTGCCTTTATTATATTTGTCCATATCCGGATCACTATCTCTGCAGAACCAGTCAGCAACACATGCACCATCCACGCATTTATAATAATCTCCGCAGCTAATATAGACATAGAGCGGTTTTCCATCCTTGCAGTAAACCTCTTTAACCTTGTCATCATTTAGGCATGTATCATAATACACTTCATCAAGATAAGTGACTTTGCCTTTCACCTTACCAACTCTCTGGGTTTCTGAGTCAAGGCATGTCCTGAAGCCGCCCTGGCACCCTTCAGGCTCTTCTTCAATCACATCGCAGACTGCATCCAATAAGTGAAAATATGTGACTTCATCATTATAAAGCACACCATTAATGTAGAGAGTAGGGCTTGATTTTACTCCTCTATTTTCTGTTTCTCTTATAGATGCTCTCAGTAGCTGCTCGCCCTCTCCATCTTCATAACATGCCTCTATTGTATGAACATCAATTCCCTCCTGTTCAGCACAGGATATCCAGTTGGTAGGTATTGTGGAAACACTACGGAACTGACAATAGAATAAACCAAAAAAATTAGCCGGGTCATACTTCTTTGCACACAGCTGGATCATATCCTGGTCGATTTCATTCTGGCCATTCAGGCTCCAGATCATATCATCTTCCCTAACCTCAGCAATATAGTTAATACTAAATTCAACATACTGGTCAAGAAGAGTAACAACAGAAGATATTGACTTCATCATTTCCCTAGCATAAGGGCAAAGGGACATGATATATAGGTCAATTCTTGGTTTGCCAGATGGCTCAGGCAGATCAGAGACAGATATTTCTTCTGGAACTAACTCTCCTGGGATAATACTCTGCTTTTTGACAAGGCAGGAAGTCTCCTGGGTCACAGCATCTATGTAGATTACCAATCTAAGCCCGGATTCGGAATCATTTATAGTAATCCTGTAATACTCTTTTACCTCCATCTCAAGCCCGCAGTCCTCTGATATCTCATCAATCATGTCTGATGTTTGTTGAATGGAAAGCCTAACAAGCTTAATTCCTGCATTAGGATATTGCAAAAGGAACTCCTGAGCATATGAATTTCCTTTAATAAACTCTGCTGCATCAAAATCAATAGTGCATGAAGCAAGCAGTAGTAAAAAAGTCAGAATGAGGCAAGCATTTAACTTCATATGAATTTCCTGGAGCTCTTCCTTTAAAAATATTTCTATTATCTCCTGTAAACAACAAACACGTTCCCTATTTTGGAAATTAGCTCAGAATTAGTCCTACTAATTACTTTATCAATAATCTCTTCCTTGTCTTGGATACAATTCTTCAAGATTTTTACTTTAATTAACTTCTTCTTCTTAAGTAATTTTTCAATCTCGCTCAGTACTGAAGTTGTAAGACCAAATTTACCTATTCTTAGCACAGGCTCAAGCAATTTTGCTTCTTGCTTCAAATTCATAGTTTGCAGCCCCCTGCTGGCAGCAGCCGTATTATCTCATCTAAGTCTCCGCCCAGTTTAGCCTTAATTTTTTTTGCTATTGCAGAAGTTTTTTCTTTGCCTTGGAAGACTTGTAAACACTTTCTGCAATGTTTCTTTACAGCTGACTCTGGGCCTGCCATTATCTTGCTATCTTCGAGCGAACCGATGAATAGTTTAACATCGCCATTTAATTCATTTTTTTTCCCGTAAATCATGAAACTTCCTTTTTGTATATACTCGCCTGATGGAGCTTGTTTTGAAACCTGCTCAGGGTCAACATAAAAGACATCCAGTGTTGTTAATCCTGTTTTCCATGCTCTTGAATATGCAGCAACAAAATCAGCAGTTTCTTTTACAGTAGTATCATCGATTTTCTTATTCTCTGACTTTATCACAGCAAAAGGGCTTCCAGCCATGGATGTATGAAACACTAGATCATTCTTCTCAGTATGTTTTTTTATTACAATCTCGTTGGTTGTGGCATCCCTGCCTGCTATGATTAAAAAATTATTTGAAGAGATAAACCACCTGAACTTCTCATACCACTCTATTTTCCTTGGTTTTTTCTCTGCTTCCTGCTTCATCTTTTCTATTTCCAGTTCTTGTTTTTCTCTTAGTTTTCTCAGTTTTGATTCTGAATGCCCTAGTGCTATCTTTGCTCCCTCAAGCTTCTTCTTTGCTTTCTTTGCCTTCTCAAAGTAGATAGCAGCGTTCTGTTCCACTGATTTATTTAGTTCAAGAGTTATTCTCATAGTAATAATAATTAATAAGAATTGTTATATAAAACTTTTTGAATAAATTGAGTTAATTTTAAATATAAATAATCAACAACAACCATAGGATGGGGCATCAAGATTCAGTTTCTCGCAGTCTCACTGTAAGAGACATTGGTCAGAGGTTAGGACAAATAGAACTAACTATCATGATGGAAGAAGGGGATCACTTACGTCGAAAACTCGAACTAATATTTAGCAGAACCGTAAGATTTCGACAAAGTTTAGAAAGAGGACAAATAGCGATACCTTCTTGGTTTAATAGATTCGAACAAAGATTGGCTTTAATCACTTACAAATATGGAGGCGATGTTGCATCCTATAGCGGATATACAAATATTGCCGAACGCTTAGATGAAGAAAGGTTCCAGGACAGAGAGCAACAAAAAAAGATTGAGTTAAGCTATGTGATTAATGAAGTTCTAACATATTGTGAAGGGAAAGAGGGCTTCAGATGGGATACTGAAATTCCTTATGTCCCTGAGAACTCAGTCCCGCAAGAAGAAGCAGTGAGAATTCGGCAACAAAGGCTATCTGGCTACGCTCTTGACTCAATTGTAATAAACACCATGAGAGCTGCATTAAGACAACTTGGTCAGTTGCGGGAAGAGATAAGTGGTGATCTATCACTTGTTTTAGAGGAAGCAAAAGAATACAGAAGGGGCGCTTCACATGAGATGGATAGAATAATTCAAGATTTAGCAACTCTGGAAACACTCTATGGCCAAAGTCAAATGAGAACCCAGATACGTCTTCCAAGCCAGGAATTAGTAATACAATTACCTTTAAACGAATTAATAGAAAGGATTCGACCACTCCATGTGGAGGGAAAACCTAGAAGAGATATTCAAACAGAATGGCCCTATATGGGATTCTATAAATATGTGAAGAGACAAATGTTTCCAAATTATAAAACAGCTACCTAATCAAAAAACAGTATTACAAAGAGATGTCAAAATACACCTTTCGCATATCGCCTTCTTTTTACAGACATTCTTAACATGCTCAACTATTAACGCATGGTATTCATTAAACAATCTGAAATCTCCTTCAAGGTTATTATGGAATATCCTCTGCAATGATTCATATGAAACATTTTTATCACAAATTCCGATTCTGGAAAACAGTCTTTTTGTATAAGCATCTATTACAAATATTGGTTTATTAAATGCATATAAAATAATGGAATCAGCTGTCTCATTGCCAATGCCTTTAACTGACAATAGTTTATCTCTAACTTCTTCAATTTCAAGTTTTTGTAATTCATTTATAGGGTTCATTTCTAAAAAACCGCACAAATTCTTCAGTTTCTTTGATTTTTCATTATAATAACCACTGCTTTTAATTAATTGAGCTAGTTTGTTAATCTCAATAGTCAATATTTTTTCTATCTCAATTAAATTACTATTATTCAAGTTTTCAAGAGCTTTAACAACATTCTTCCACGAGGTGTTCTGTGTCATTATTGGGGTTTTTTTATAGGTTTGGGGTGGTTTTTAATATTTTAGGTTGCTAAAAGTCAGTTTTATACAAAACTTAAGCAAGAATGAAAAAGGTGTCAATCTATGTTCTATAAGAAAGAAAATGAGACGAACAGATGCCCAAAAATTGGAGAAGTTGTTATCAGAGGACTTATTAGACCTCCAAAACAGGGAAGTATTGAAAAAGTGGGTGAAACATGCCAAAACCTACAAGGAGGATTCAGCTATCTTAGAGGTAGCTTATATCGTAAGGGAATTCGGGTGCTTTATAAAAAAACCATTCGAGCAAGCGACAGGCAAAGACCTTGAAGAGTATAGCAAGTTCAAGAAAGAAGCCAATAAAACTGTAACAAACAACAGGGTTCTAAAGATTAAAACTACAACCCTAACAGGGTATAGAAGGCGGATAAACATATTCTATCAGTGGCTGCTGAAACATGTTAATCCAAAGATAGACAACGACCTTGCTTACTATAAACCCAAACTGGTTATAAAACAGAGAAAATCTCTTGAGGAGATTCATAGAATAAGAGTACAGGCTTTGCTAAACAACAGGATTATTTTAACAAATAGGAAAGAAGACAGGAAACTTAAGCAGGAAGAGCTAAATGCCAAATATTCGCATCTGTTGCTTGATAAAGAGAATTTAG
>JAFGJW010000008.1 GCA_016928835.1 Candidatus Woesearchaeota archaeon
AAGGAACTCATACAATCAGAGTCACAGCAACAAACGGCCAAGAGACAAAAGAAACAAGCGTCACTTTCACATACGAACCGGTGGACATTGAAATCACCCATCCTAACCTACTCTTCTCCAAAGAGGACCTCCCCTCAATAAAAAATAACGTCCAGACAGGCCCTTACTCAAATAAGTACAATGCATTGATAAGCAGGGTAAATTCAATGAGCGACTGGAACCCCTCTTCTACTATAGGAAGCGTGATATGGTCAAAAGGTTTCTATGCAATGGAGCTTGGCTTAGCATACCAATTGACAAATAATGCAGCTTACGCAGCAAAAGGGAAAAATTACTTATTAGGCTTTGCAGGCTTCACTCCGGCACAATACGCCTCCCAGGATGTACATGCTGTATCAGACACATTCTGGCAGTTATCACTGGCATACGACTTCCTTTATGAGACAATGACAGAGCAGGAAAGGCAGACAGTAGTTAATTTCTTATATGACAGCTGCGTGGCAAATGACCTATTAGAAAACTATTATACTGAATACGGCTCGCATAACGGGGCAGGCATGAACCAGGGCATAGGCATCTGCGCCCTAGCCATATATGGAGAGCATCCCGCTGACCCTTTCTTCAACCTTACAACAGACTATTTCAGCAGGATATACAATGCCACCAACAACTATCTCGGTGGCTTTTTTAACTCTGCATACGCCTTGGACGGCATATCATACCAGGACTATGGATTGAGGCATACACTAAGCTTTATACAGGCATATGACAGGAGATTCCCTGAAGATTCCTTTCTAAATAGATACAGCACAACACTGTGCGGCATTCCAGAATACTATACCTTCTCAATCTGGGACACTGACTCTCCATATAACAATGAATATATAAGGAGGATGGACATAAGCGATATTCAGCACGCTTATTACCCCATTGAGCCAGAGATCATGTCATTTCTAGCCAATAAATGCAACAATCCTGCGATGCAGTGGCTGCTTTTGTTCCAGAACAACAACTCAGCGTGGAGTTCAGCATATAATTCAATACAGACAGCAGAGGATCTTGTCTATTTTGACAAAGGCCTCACACCTGTCCACCCATCCAACTATTATGGATTATCATGGAGAGACGGGCATAATGATCTGACAATCTGGAGAGACGGCTGGACACTGACTAATGACCTTGTTGTAACCTTCAAGTCAGATGACGAAAACGGAGGACATCCCCATGCAGATGACAACTCATTATTAATTTTCTATAAAGAAGAATTATTAACAGATAATGGATATAGAAACGGGACTAATGAAATACCTGCAGGAGAGAACTATCACAACACCTTAGTCGTGGATGAAAAGGGCGAGATGAGATGGTCTGACCTTGGCAGCTCCGCTCCAGTCGGCACAAGACAGTTATTTGGCTATACTGGAGACCTATTGCCAGGAGACTGCGCATGGCCAAACTGCTACTACCAGCCAATAACCTTTAGAGGCTATTTTGCCCAATATGATATAACTGATGAATACAGAGCAGTGCAAGGAAGAAAACCATACTACACATTGCAGGATTACACAAGATATGTTGTTTTGCTAAATACAAGTCCGCCAGTAATAATAATGAAGGACCAGATAACCTCTGCTTCAGAGCATGACTATGATATTAATTTTGTTATACCATATGAAGATATAACAGAGCAGGACACAGACACACTTTTAGTGCAAAATAACAACGCCAATCTGCTAATAAAAACAATCTACACAACCTCAGACTACTACCACAGGCTCAAGTACAGGAAATATGGCAAGCAATATCGTGATGGCTCATTTAAGTATGAGTACATAACCTCTAACTCTGTAAGAATAAACAATACATATAACCTTACTATCATTCACGCCATTATTCCCTATCTGGATTCAGAACCAGTGCCCTACCTCTTCACTTATGAAGAATCTCCTGTATCAATTACCGTTTACATCTATGCACAAGATAAGAATTGGTCTGTCACGTTTGACAAGGCTGATGTTCAGGAGGTGATGGTTCTGTCTGGCAGCGAAGTTAGCCCGCCGGACCCCAGGTTTCCTAAGATGGATAATTTTGACGGCAGCACTTCTGAGCTTGCTGATGCTGATCAGCTTAGTAGCTATGAAAACTTCGTCCTGGAAAAAACGCAGTACGGAAAAATAGAGTGGCTTGAGCCTGTTGACCTTACATACCTAAATATTGATTCAAATGTATTCATAAACCATAAATCCATAGCTTTAAGGAGCCTGCCCGCTTTGAATAAATCCGCAAACCTTTATTTCTATAATATTAACTATCGCTCGCCTCTTGTGTATCGGAACTCCCAGATCTGCACCGATTGTGCTATCCTGGAGTATTCATCAAATACCTTGAAAACAGGCGTGCCGCATTTCACCAACTACAGCATAGGAACAAGTGCAAGACTGGAGATTGAGGATGATACTGATTCTGAGACAAAATACATTAATGAGTCTGTAACATTCTACGCCGACTACTACAATATAAGCAACGGCAATTTGATAAGCAATGCGGACTGCAATCTGACAGTTGACAGCAATACCTATGACATGGCACTGCATTCAGAATACGAGCTGGACTTAATTTTTGATGATGACGGCACATATACATGGAGGGTTGTATGCACTTCTGCTGATTTTGACTCATTGAATGCTACTGATACTGTTGTAATACACGACCTAGAAGAAGAAGATACCTGCGGCGATGATATTTGCGAGCCAGAGGATGACTTTTGTCCAGCGGACTGCAATACGAAATCTCACTGTGGAGACTACAACACTATCTGCCTGGCTGGCCAGGCATGCATTGACAGTGTGTGCCAGAACATTGGAGAAGAGAGTTCAGGAGGCGGCGGAAGCAGCGGAGGCGGCTCAGGACTAAGCGGATTCTTAACCAAGATAGAAAATGATACAGTGGGTGAGCAAGAAGAAAGTGTAGAACATGGAGTAATAACAGAAGAATTAAAGCAGCAGCAAGAGCAATATCTTGAGCAGCCGGATGCAACAGAGTATAATGATGAAAAAGCAAGGAAGCAGTTGGTAGACTCAATAAAAATAATCACTGCAAGAATGCAGGGGATCATAGCCTTTATTGTCATTACCTGGGTAAGCCTTATTGTACTGCTCTACCTTTCAAGCCAGGGCCAGCTAACCAATGTGCCTGTGCTGAGGAACATACCCAAGATCAAGATGCTTGAGCCGCAGAAAAAACACGGATTAGTAACTATGCTGAATCTTGTAGAGACAAATAAGATTATGTCAAAGGCCCATCTGCAAAAATTAATGAATATTAATGATGAAGAATTCAACAGAATGCTGAAATTCCTTGAGAGCAAAAAGATAATAGGAATAGATAATGAAAAAATAATTTATAAAGAAAACAAATAAAATTTAGCCATAATAATAGGGCGGATAATACCTTGATTCTTTATAGGGAAGTTCTACCTCATTTATCTCCTCTAAATCATTCAAGTCATTCATCTTGAGCTTGACTGCGCTTACTGTATATAGCACATCATCCATATACAATGCTCTTGTTACTGCCCTTGGAGACGACCAGTACCATCTATCCTCTTCATCTCCTTCATAATGGCTTATCTTACCTTTTTTCTCGAAACCATCTTCACTTATGCTGAAAACATAAGCTCCCTGCCAGACCCGTCTCCTGTAATATCCCTTGTCATATACTCTGTCTCCCTTTATCTCTCTTACAGGTATGACAAGCAGCCCCTTCTTTTTGTCAAAAAGGAATGCTTTGTGGTCATGAAGTGCTTCTGAGTCACTTCCTGAAGTTCCTATCTCATACTTGTCAACCATTTTTGGATTCTCGACATCTGAGACATCAAATAATGCTAATTTGACACCTTTAATAGATACTCCGCCCCATTCATTTTCAGCTGTCTCCTTTCCAATACCAATAATGTGGGTTTCATCATATGGATGCAGATAATCGCTGTAACCTGGTATTTTAAGCTCTCCAAGTACTTCTGGATTTTTTGGGTCAGACAAGTCTATAACAAACAGCGGATCAATCCTTTCGAACGTAACCATATAGAGCTTCTCGCCTATGAACCTTGTTGAATAGATCCTTTCGTCTGGCGCGATCTCCTCAATCTTACCCACCACAGCCAAGTCATTATCCAGAACATAAACATTATTATACATTGTTGACTCTCTGCCAGCATAAATATAAGTGGTTGTTGCAACCCTGAAATACCCGCTGTTTTCATCCATAGAGAACTGGTTAAGCAGATATCCGCTAACTTCGCCTCTTGTTTTATACTCAATATCTCCTTTATCAATACTAATCTTGTGGATAACTGTTTTTCTCCTCTCATGCTCTTGTTTTCTATCATATTCCGCAACTGCTTCATAGATATCTTCCATTAACTCTTCTTTTTCATCTTCGTCCATCTTATTATAGGTCTCTTCCATGACAGCAGATATTTTGTCCCATTTTTCATATGAATTTAAGCTGTCATCATCTCTTATGCTTTTAATCTCATTCCTTGCCCCGCTTGGCAGCAATGGAACAACCGCATCATAGAATTTGGCGGCATTTGCTGCTCTATAATCCTGATAGTAGCTCTTCTGGTAAGTTATGTAAATATTGTCCTGCGAAACATAGAGATTGTTAGAGTATCCCAGCATGAATGTCTTTGCACTAATCTCATCCTCTTCGACATTGAAGGCAGCTATAGTATGGAAATTGTAATTGTCCTCAAGATTGTCAAAATAATATACCTCAGGCTTGACTACTATACTGGATGATTCCCTTATTACCGGGGCATCAAGATAAGGTGTATAGTAGACATTCTCATTGACAATAAAATAGATATAATCGCCGATCATCCTGGACTGATAGTAATTCCCATTGATGCTATAATCATTCACAAGTTCAGGTTTCTCCCTGTCAGAGATGTCATACACAAGAGCATGTGTCACAGCTGTATAGCGCGGGACAGGCATATAGCTGTATTCTGGAAATGTATACACCTCATCATTGTCCTGGGTAAAAACAATCAACCTGTCATCATTGACAAAAAGATCTCTCGGCCAGCCGTCAATCTCTGTTTTGGATAATATCTCTGCATCATCAGCAGGATACGCGTCAACAATGACCAAGTTATCCTGAGCTAACACATAAATATATCTGCCATCATTTTTAACAAAGTCTGCTTCATCAACTCCCTCCACTTGGATGTTGGTCTGTGAATATTCATCAGCCCCCCCTGCTGCTCCTGAATCAGTAGCCTCCAGAGCCTTTGCCATTGGTGCAGATTCAGCAACCATATCCACCATTACTCTTCCACCTAAAGAGTATCCGTAATTGCTCTCTGAGGCACGCTCTGCCAGGTAATCCCTCAACTCCTGAGTAGAAGAAAATTTTTTAAGTTCCTGGCTTGTCTGCAGCCCAGTTGGCGGCTGAGCTACCTGTGTGCATGCAGTGACAAATACTAATAATGCAATAAAACTGAGTAATATTTTATTCTCCATTTTAACATCACCAACATAGTAGAATGTGGAGCCTTTATAAATTTATTTCCTAGACTCCAATTTGAGTTGAAGTTATAGAATAAGACAGCAGCTACTTATTTTTAATCTCTTCAATTCTTCTGCGTCAAATTCACCGTTTTGCCCTATATCTTCTCCTTTCCCATATACTTCCTCAAGGCCTTGGGTATGGAAATGCTTCCGTCTTTATTCTGGAAGTTCTCAAGAATAGCAACAATTATCCTGCCTGTTGCCAGAGCAGTGCTGTTTATTGTATGCACATAGTCCCTTATCTTGCCGTCAGTATACTTTATATTTAGTCTTCGTGCCTGGTAATCAGTGCAGTTGCTGCATGATATGACCTCTCTGTATTTCTGCTGCGCCGGCATCCATACTTCCAAATCATACTTTTTTGCTGCCAATAACCCAATATCGCCTGTGCACACATTTACGACCCTATACGGAATCCTAAGCAGCCGAATCAGCTCTTCAGCATTTTTAATCAACTTTTCAAATAACTTCCATGACTCATCTGGCCTGCAAAAAACAAACTGCTCAACTTTGTTAAAGTGGTGCACTCTGAAGATGCCTTTTGTATCCTTTCCATGGCTGCCTGCTTCTTTTCTGAAACAAGGGCTTATGCCAGCAAACTTCAATGGCAGCTTGTTTGCCTCAATAACTTCGTCCATATACATTGCTGCTATTGGGTGTTCTGATGTAGCTATTAGATATAAATCTTCACCCTCTATCTTGTACATTACCTCTTCAAAATCTCCAAGTGAAGTAACGCCCTCATAAGGCTTTTTCTTCATCATAAACGGAGGCTCTATAAGCAAGAAATTCTTTTTAACTAGAAAGTCCATAGACAGCTGCATTAATGCATAGTCCATTAAAACAAGTTCATTTTTAAGATAATAGAACCTGCTGCCTGCAATCTTTGCTGCTCTCTCTATTTCTGCCAGGTCTTTCTCAAGTAAAATATCCACATGGCTCTTCTGCTTTTTTATCTTTTTACCCCACACCCTGACTATCTTATTCTGGGTGTCATCAGCCCCAACAGGCACTGATGAATGTAGGATATTTGGAAGAATCAGCAGAATATGGTCAATTTTTTCTCTTAATTTCTCTCTTCTTTTCTGTATATTTTCGATTTTTTCAGGAATCTTTTTGACCTGCAGCAGTTTATCTTTAGCATCTTTTCCCTGCTGCTTTAATACGGCTATTTCCTTACTTAATACATTCCTGATATGCCTCAGCTCTTCTTCCTTCTGCTTAGTTTCACGCCATCTGACATCCAATTCAATTAGTTCATCTAATATATTGAGCATGCCTGGCATATCTCTCTTCTGCAAGTCCCTTCTAATGAGTTCGGGATCTTCTCTAACCAGTTTGATATCTAACATATTAAATTCTTTAATTGCTTAGGATTTAAATATTTTATTGAGAAGTTGGACAGAATTATTTCTGCTGTGCTCTTCTGCGCCTTTCCTTCTTCATTCTCTTTCGCTGCCATTTCCATCTCATCTGGCGCTTCTTTTTCCATCTGCGAGAGCTTCTCTTCATATCCTATATTGGAAAAATAAGTATTTTATAAATCTTGTTGTTTGCGCTCTTTGGAGGCTTGCTCTTTGAATAGAAACAGTTATAAAAAGGCTATATATACTCTTTCGGGGTGTTAATATATTGTATAACTCACCGAAAGTAGCCATTATCGGGACAGGTCCTGCCGGCCTTTTTGCAGGTCTTGCATTGACAGAGGGGAATAATGAATATCGGATTCTGCAAGGTGAGGACAATAACTTAGTCTTGAGAATAGCGGACCCAGACTTCTGTTTGCCATTTAGGTATGATTTTGATAGAGATTCATTAGATGTTGACCTTGCTTTCTATGATGCTGGTCCACCACTGCACCGGAGACAATGTCGTGTTGAGCTGTTAGACTCTAAAAGATGTTCAAATTGTCCAACCTGTGCAATTCTTTTCGGGCCTTCTGGAGGGGGGGGCGGCTCAGATGGTAAAGTAATCCACTCTTTGTATATCGGCGGTCTGAGTGATGCTTATCCGACAATAGCAGATCAGGGGCTTCTGGAAGATTATCTGCAGGCTGCATGGGATATTTATCGAACAGCAGGCATGCATGATGCAATACCCAGAGACCATTCATCTGTTGAGAGAGTGATAGAAGCAGCTGCCACCCATGGATTCCAAGTCATTGCAGATCCAATTACCCACATGGGGTCCACTCCATTTGATGGTTTTGGTAGGCCCAGAAGGTTGAGTGAACTTGCGAGACTGCCTGGATTAGTCGGTATTTATGGAAGGATTCTACGAGAGCTGAACAAATATCATAGGGGAGCCTTATTTAGCTACAATACCCGCATAGTGGATTTTATTGTGAGCCCAAATGATTCGAGAAGAGTTACACATATAGTGGACGATAAGGGCAATATTCATGAGACTGATTATATAGTGCTGGCGACAGGCAGATCAGGAAATTTGACTGGACTGGCAGAAAGATACGGGGTGCCTATCGATATTGGTAGAATGTCAGTTGGCTTTAGGGTAGAGGTGCCCCATGAGAAAATGGCGCCTTTGACTGATCTGCTATATGAGCTTAAAGCTTATGACACTTTAACCCCTGCAGAAAAAGGCGCCGTAATTGAAAGAAGTTATGCTAAGTTAGATGAACTTATAGAATTGCTGGGGGTAAATCATCCAGCAGTCCAGATGCAGATTGAAATGATTGAGCTATTTGATAATATGCCTGAAATTAGAGGAAGGACTTTCTGCATGTGTCCACATGGAAGAATAGCTATTGAGAATTATGGTGCCAACATTTTGTATGCAAATGGTTATTCTTACTATGGTGCTTCTGAAGGAATGAATTCAAACAGAATTGGAACAGACAATACCAATTTTGCCATTGTTTTTGATTTTTATTTTCCAGACAATCCAGGCAGAATTGAATGGAAAGGAGAATCATGGCAAAATCCCCATGAATGGATGGACAATCTTGCACAAAGAGCACAAGTTGGGCATCCTGGGCAATTAACAGTGCAGACCCTTGAAGACATCTTAAATGGCAGACCAACAGAAACAGGATCTTTAACATCTTCACCCTCTATCAGACCGACAATTAATGCCTACCATGAAGGAGACTTTAGATTGGAAATGCCAATTCCATTAATTGAGAGTGCAGCATTTTTCATGGTAAAGTTGATAGGGTTTTTGCAGCAGGAGTATGGTATAACTCTAGATCCGAACCAAGTTTTATTATATGGGCCAGAGGCTAAAAAGACAGCTTTAAGATATCGAGTTGAGGATGTATTTAGTAACGTGGTCGGAGCTGGTGACGGATTAGTTGGTACAAGGGGGATTTTACAGGCAAGCGCTTCTGGCTTAATTGCGGGGCGCCAGATATTGGAACGCATATTGAGGGAGAGAGGCATTGAGCCAAGTCTCATACGCTTTTCAGAAGAGCAGAGGCAGCACGCCATTAGTGAGCATGAACAGCAGATACAAATGCTGCCTCCCTTTCAAAGACAACATATATAAACAAACGGTCTATCTATTCTCATATGAAAATCTACGCAGATTTGCACATTCATTCTAAATACAGCAGGGCTACAAGCAACAGGATGAATATTAAGGAACTTACTAAGTATGCCACAATAAAAGGGATAAATCTGCTTGGAACAGGCGACTTTACCCACCCTAAATGGATACAGGAATTGAAAGAAAATCTTGAAGAAGATGATTCCGGGATACTAAAAACTAAAGACGAATTTCCATTTTTACTATCATCAGAAATTTCTTTGATGTACTCGCAAGGCGGAAAAGGAAGAAAAGTCCATAATGTAATTTTAGCAAAAAATTTCGATATTGTGACCCAGATAACAGAAGTTTTGAAAAGAAGAGGCAGGGTTGATTATGACGGCAGGCCCATATTTGGGATCCCCTGCCCCGAGTTTGTTGAGATGATGAAAGAGGTTGATGACTCAGTTGAAGTTTTTCCGGCGCACATCTGGACCCCATGGTTTGGATTGCTAGGCTCGAAAAGCGGTTTTGATACTATCAAAGAAGGCTTTCAGGATCAGATAAAGCACATTCATGCAGTGGAAACAGGACTTTCAAGTGATCCAGAAATGAATTGGAGACTCTCACAATTAGACAAGTATTCATTAGTCAGTTTCTCTGACTCACACAGTTGCTGGCCATGGCGTCTTGGCAGAGAGATGACTGTTTTTGATTTAGATAACCTCACTTATAACAACATTATTAATGCATTAAAAACAAAGAACGGGTTAGAGGGCACTATTGAAGTTGATCCAGCATATGGCAAGTATCATTATGACGGCCATAGAAGCTGCAATGTCTCTCTCCCCCCAGAAGAATCTGCAAGATTGAATAAAATCTGTCCAGTGTGCAAAAGACCGCTTACAATAGGTGTAGATCATAGAGTTGAGGAACTTGCTAACAGGCCTCTTGGATATAAGCCAGAAAATGCAAAACCCTTTACAAAGCTTATACCCCTGGCAGAAATAATAAGTACTGTGCAGGATGTTGGTATTGCCACTAACAACATGTGGAAAACCTATTATGATCTGATTAACAAGTTTGGAAATGAAATGAAAGTCTTATTAGAAGCTGATGTAGAAGAATTAAATAAAGTAGTTGATGAAAAATTGAGCAGACTCATTATAAAAAACAGAAATCAGGATATTGAGATAATCCCAGGCTATGATGGTGTCTATGGAAAACCAGTTCTTAACAGCAAAAAGATAAAAGAGAATAAGGAAACAAAAATAACTAAGCGGCAATCTGATCTAAATGACTTCTTCTGATTTGTTCTCGCACATATGTCAACCTTGGAGTAATCATGTGTCGAAGTAGTGTATGCAATGGACTTCTTCTTTCCAAATATATTAAATTGTCTGGTTCAGGTCCGTTGCCAATTGAAAACACTCTTGCGCCGGTATAGTGTTCTATCTCAGCAATGAATCTTTGTGCAGCTAGAGGAAGGCGTGTAATTTGCTTATCATGGGCAGAGGCTGCAATCGGGGACCCTCGCCAACCAGGTATTAGCTTTATTATTGGATGACAATGGTATAAGACATCTGAGTTCGGATATCTATCGCCTGGCATTATTATATCCCCGTTTCTATAGGTACGGCTGCCTGTAATAAGTTCTCTTCTCTCTGGATGATAATAGATATATGCAATGACTAGTGGAACCTGTTCATAACCATCATATCTGTCAACAGCAGAGATTGATAATAATGGCCCCTGCTTTCTCATAACTTCTGCCAGAGCAACACAGTCAATAGGTCCGAGTACACGAGGCTTGCCAGTTGTTGCTCCCTTTTCCCCAAATTGTTTTGCCTCTGATATTGCCATGGCAGGCCCAATATAATATCTGCCTGTATCATCTTCAAACACTCCGGGCTCCAATAAACCTTGGGGATTTATTGAAGCAAAGAACAGCTTTCTTATCCTGTCATGCTCATCACAAGCGACTCCTAATTTAGCCAGCGAGTCAATACCAGCACGCGAGAAATGAGTTTGAGGTACATACGCTCCAGGGTTAGGGCCTGCTCCGACCCTCGAACTTGGCACTTTCCCAATATTTATAATTTTGGTCCTGTGTTTTTGGACATTAATTCCAAGAGCTGCAAGAGTTCCCATCGCTGTAGTATCAGCAGAAGTACCATACTTTGCTGTCTGATCAACAGAATTTGATAAAAAATAGGATTGTGCGCCTTCAACTAAAATTTTTTCACCATTGGCTAAGGCTTCTCTAATCTCTTCTTTAACATCTACCAAGTTCTGTCTGAAAAGGTTATACTGCCTTTTCCCTCTGTGCATTATGCCAAATCGGGCAACATGCTCCTGATACAATCTAAATAGAAAATCAACTTTGTCTTCTGCCTGGACAAATCTAATTACATGCTGCGGAACTCTTCCCGGCACTGACTGATTTTCATCTAAACACCTTTGGAGTACATCTTCATTACTCAATCCCCTTGCCCTTAACACATCATAATACCTTTGTACTGCTCTTGTGAAGACTTTTTTTTGCTCTTGTTCGCTCCAATTTAACAATTCCTCGAGCTTTATTCCTGATTTGGAAACCATTGCGGCATGTGCTTCGGACATTCCTCTAAGTGTAGAGGTATTTGGAGGCTTGCCCACCAAATCAATTAACTTATACGTGGGAAGGACAATCTGGACATTTCCGATAAATAGTCTATCTAATATGTCTTCTCTCCCCTCTTTCAATAGTGGCTGGATTTCGTCCTGCCAGAATGAAATAGGGTCCATTACACATCTTGGTCCAATATAATTCAGTTTATCCTCCAGCAATAGTCCTGAGGGAGCAAGATGGAAAACATATTTTTTCCCATTGTGAACAACAGTATGGCCGGCATTTTCACCTGAGTTCGCCCTTGCAATTCTTCTAATTCTTGGATCATGAGCAACCGCATCAACCAGTTTTCCTTTTCCCTCATCTCCATAATGGGCGCCGACAATCACAACAACATCATTATCTTCAATTAGCCTATTTAGAAATCTATTTTGATGAACAACTCTATAGTAAGTATCTGGAATAAAATCCAAGTCAGGAATTGGTGGAATTTGTAATGCTCTTAGTGCTCTATATGTTCTTTCTTCCAGGCTATCTTTTTGGATAGAAGAAGACATTTTATTGTCAATAAAAAAAATAAAAAATTAAATCTCAAATATTGGAGGTCTATTCACAGTAACACCGACATCCTGGGTTACTTCATTTACACCGTCACTGTAATGCACGGTTATAGTGTGCCCGCCAGCATCTTCTGCTGTGACCTCATAATCAATATCGTCCAGCCATCCTGAATAAGTAATCTCAACAGGGTCTTCATCAGGATCAGTAGCTTCTGGTTTTATGAAATCCTTGAGGTTTTCTCCAACATTAACTGTGATTGGCTGTATCTCTGTAAATTCAGGAGGCATATTCATGCTCAGAACAGTTACAAGAACCTCCTCACTTACTGTGTCTTTGCCGTCAGTTGCACTTACTGTGACCAAATATTCGCCAGCATCCCCTTGTTGAGTCTGCCATTCGCCTAGCTCATCAAGAGGCTCTGTGAAAGTCACGGTAACTTCATCCCCGTCTTCATCACTTGTTCGTGTGTTAATGTTAACTAATTCACCCTCAGTTACAGTAATGCTTGCCTGCTCCACATTGGGTAATTTTAGGACCGGTTTTCTATTAACATCTTGAACAATTATTTTTACAGTCTTGCTTACTTCAGTCTTGCCGTCACTTGCTGTTACAATAACTTCATATTCCCCAGCATCATCATATGTTGTGATATACCTGTCTGTATCGATCCATCCTGAATAGGCGACTGTTACAGCATCGCCATCAGGATCGCTTACTTCAGGCTGCAGTACAAATGGCTTGCCTTCTTTTACAGTAATTTCATCATCAATCTCAATTGCTGGGGGCTCATTAGAACTCTTAACAAGAATTACAACAGTTTTCTTTACCTCTGTTTTGCCATCGCTTGCAGTTACCGTCACACTATACAAACCAGCATCCCCTTCCTCAGTCTGCCATTCTCCACTTGCATCAAGAGGCTCAGAATAAACAAGTACAATAGCATCCCCGTCTGCATCACTTACCTTCGGCTCTAGCTTAACAAGCTCTCCTTCATAAACAACAATGTCAGCAGCTTCTTCAAATTTCTCAGAAATCCCTTCTTCTCCAGTCTCTTCTTCCTCTTCTTCTATTGGTACCATCTCTTCTTCAGTGATAGTCTCTCCTGGTTCTGGGCATGTAAGAATTGTACCATCTGGACACACGAGCGTTGTCTGTTCTGTAGGATACTCATATCTCATACATGCGCTTACCAAAAATATTGCTGCTAGCAGCAGAACTATTATCTTTCTCATTATCAACCCCTCCATTTTATAGTAGCAAATATTTGTTAGTATTCTTAAATGCTAACTCATATATAAATTTTACGAAATGAAATTATTAATCAAAATATCTATTCTAGAATAGTAATTTTTTTATAATAGGGCTTGGATTTGTTTATTATGGGGGAACCTGTTTCACAGAATTACGATGTAGTTCTTTATGCGGTAAATAATATTGGGATAACCTTTGCCCAGCAGATTAAAGACATTCTAGAACAAACCTATGGGCTTTCAATATGGGAAGAATATGCAATTCACTCAAATATTGATCATAGGGTTGCGGCTGAGTTGAGAGAAGAAGATCCAGAGTTTAGTGATGCTGACAGACCTCTTGCAGTAGGTGTATTTACCAATACTGAGCTCCGAGATGATCAAGGAACTAATACAATGAAAATGCCTAAAGGGAAGCCTATTTTTATTGTTCATCCGGTATATACACATGGACAGGATAGTCTAACAGTTGACCAGAACCTTGCCTTTTTTGAAGCTTGTGTTGAAAAGATAGTCTTTCAATCACCTGATTCACCAATATTTTTTGTAGCACCGGATTTTCCATATGCAATGTCTCATAGTCAATTAAAGCATCTCAAGGAGGGGCACCATCAAGCAGGAGTACTTGAAAATATGGTTGTTCCAAATTTGAGAAATCTTGGGATAGATGGTATTGTGACGATTATGTCTCATTGTCCCAATCAACTTGTTCCTGCTTGTAGGAGTCATGTTTATAGATATGGAAAACGAGAGTTTGGGGGTTTCAGACTGGATGTGGTGGATATTGATCCATTTGGAGCAATTATCTACAACGGAGAAGCGGATTTTGAGGCTCCTATTCTTGATCAAATAAGGCAAGAAGTTTTTCTGTTTGCACCTATTGTAGAAAATTTATCTGGATATCATACCCTTATTATTACTCCCGATGGTGGGCAAAGAGACAGGACCGCCCTTACATTAGGAAGATATGGGTTTCCCATAATTGATTTGGATAAAGTGAGATATGATGAAGGCAAGATAAAGATTAAAGATGGTGATGAGATAAAATTCGATTTTATTAATTATTTCAGATCTCGCAATATTCAGCCAGGTGATACAATTGTTCTTGTTGTGACAGATGATTTTGTTAATACTGGCGGTACAGGCAACAAAGCATTAGCTGAAGTAGTAAGCTGTATTCGTGAGGCTGAGAGGCAGTATTTTGTTGAACATTCAGAAACAAAGCCGCTTACAATTACTACCAAATTATTCGTAGCACATGCAAAAACCGTTAGTTCCAATGAAATCTTTTTATGGAATGTTGATGAAATATTTTATCTGACTACCCATGGCAGATCAGCATACGGATCATTATTGTCTGGACTGATTTCATCTCAGATGCAATTAAGTTATAGATATGTAAGAGAACTGGAACAGATATTTCCTGATAACAGGCGAGTAATTACACATGAATGTGCAATGTCTCCCTCTCATATGCTGGCAGGAGGTATTGCGTATATGTTGCAGAAACGTAACCTTTTCTCAAAATAATCTCCCTGCCCCTTCTAAGATTCTTCCACAACAAATTATATAAACAATATATTATTAACTCTCTAGCATGAAGAATAAAACCCTTATTACAAGTGCCTTAATCTACGCTAACGGACCTGTGCATATTGGGCATATGGTGGAGTACATCCAGACAGATATCTACTCAAGATTCCTTAAACTAACTGGGGAAGATGCAATCTACTGCTGTGCTGACGACACACATGGCACGCCTATTGAGATTAATGCGCAAAAAGCTGGCAAAACCCCTAAGCAATTCATTAAGGAATGGTATAAGAAGCACACACAAACCTTCAAATCATACCATGTTGATTTTGATTCTTATTACTCTACAGACACCTCTGAAAACAAGCATTACACTGAACTAATATTTAACAGACTAAAGAAAAAGGGTCATATCTACAAAAAAGAAATTGAACTGACTTATTGTGAGCATGACAAAAGATTTTTGCCAGATAGATATGTAAAGGGCGTGTGTCCAAAATGCGGTGCTGAAGACCAGTACGGTGATGTTTGCGAGAAATGCAATGCTGCATATAAGACAATTGATTTGATTAAGCCATATTGTGTCTTATGCAAAAATGCACCCATTAGAAAAAAATCCGAGCACTATTTTTTTAAGCTCAGCTCTTTCTCGAAAAAGCTTGAGAAATGGCTTAAAGGCAATAAGAACCTGCAGCCTGAGATCAAGAACCAAATATTGAACTGGATAAAAGATGGGTTGGAAGACTGGTGTATTAGCAGAGACGGGCCCTATTTTGGTTTCAAGATTCCTGGGGAGAAAAATAAATATTTTTACGTGTGGTTAGATGCTCCTATTGGTTATATTGCCAGCACTGCAAATTACTGCAGGAATAAAAAATGCTCAGCTGATGATATCTGGCAAAAGCCGGGCAATAAAATAATACATTTTATTGGCAAGGATATTATTTACTTTCATTTATTGTTCTGGCCAGCTGTCTTAATGGGAGCTGATTTTAATGTTCCAGATAATATTGTTGTTCACGGCTTCCTCACAGTTAATAGGGAGAAGATGAGCAAGAGCAGGGGAACCTTTATAACTGCAAAAGACCTTTTGAAGTATTGTGATCCAGAGTTCTTACGGTATTATTATGCAGCCAATTTGACTCATACAATGACTGATATTGATTTGGACTTAAAAAATTTAACAGAGAGGATAAACAATGAATTGGTTGCTAATATAGCCAATTTTATTTACAGAGTGCTTAGTTTTACTAATAAGCACTATAAATCAGAGATTAAGAATACTGAGAATAAGCGTCTACTAGATGAAATTATCAACAAGATGCATGAGATTAGGATCTATTATGAAAATTTTGAATACAGGAATGCAGTTAAGGAACTACTGGAGATAAGCAGCATGGGCAATAAGTATTTCCAGGACAGAGAGCCTTGGTTTCTAATAAAAGAAAATCGAGAAGAATGTCAAAAAGTGGTTACAGATTGTGTTAATGTTGTAAAAAATCTTGTTGTTGCGTTAAAACCAATAATGCCTTGTTTTGCTGAAAAAATAGAAAAACAGCTCAACCTTAATTTGAATTGGGATGATGCCTATAAATACTTGGAGAACCATAAAATAGGAAAAGCGGAAATTGTCTTGAGGAAAGTTGAAGAGATAAAAATAGAGGTTGAGAAAAAAGGAACAGCTGCAAGAAAAATTGACTTTTCTATATTGGATCTTAAAGTAGGAGAAATCTATGATGTATCTGATCACTTCCAGGCAGATAAATTATATTTAATTAATGCAAAAGTAGGGAAAGAACAAAGGCAATTAGTGGCCGGACTAAAGCCCTATTATCCAAATAAAAAGGAACTAATTGGTAAGAAAATAATCATAGTAACAAATCTTGAGCATGCTGATTTAAGAGGAGAAAAAAGCGAGGGGATGCTCTTGGCAGCAGAGACAAAAGACGGCAAAATTGTTGAGGTATTAGAAGCTCCAGATTCCAAGACAGGAACGCAGGTTCTAATTAAAGATAGTACACCAGGTAGGAAAATAATAACAATTGATGAATTCTCAAAAATCAGGCTCAGGGTTGAGAACAACCAAGTATATTATAGGGACAAGCCTTTGCAGGCAGGCAAGAAACTAATCAAGACAAAAAGGATTAAATACGGCACGGTAAGGTAAAATTTAAAAACTCCTTCAACTCTTATTCTTTTTATGTATAATTATGACTACCTTACCCTTAAGATAACCGAGAGGCTTGAAAATATAAAAGAGGCTTTCAATAAACATTATCCTACAAATGTTAAACAGAAATTCTATTTGAACAAGTTCCTGCCTGATTTTATCTATAATACAAATGCGATAGACGGCAATAGCCTATCTGCAAAAGATACCTTTAATATTATTAATAGAAAAATACCAAAAAGCAAGAAACATAGTGAGATACTTGAGGCAGAGAATATGCGTGACTGCTTTTTCTTTACACTAAGACAGGACAATCCCACTAAAAGTATTTTAAAACAGATGCATGAAATAATATTAAAAGACATTGATGGACATGCCGGCTCTTTTCGGGACCATGATGTTGAAATATATGGCTCCAAGCACCTGCCCTGTGATTATCTGTTGGTTGAGAACGAGCTTGACAAATTATTAGAATGGTATGATGAGGTCAAAAATGGGAAGCATCCTTTTGAGTTGGCTGCCATTTTTCATAGGAGATTCGCTGCAATACACCCTTTCTTTGACGCGAACGGCAGGATAGCTAGGCTATTGACAAATTATATCCTGTGGCAGCACAAATATCCTCTGTTTGTCTTCAAACACAGACACAAAAAGATATATTTTCAGATACTAGAGGAGTGCAATATTAACCATCTTGAAGAGCCATTTGTTAATTGGTTTGTTGAAGAGTACATTAAGCAGAATGGGAAAATTTAATATTCACCACTTTTAAATGATTAAAAACGAAACATTTAAATACTAGAATAAATATAAAAATAGAAAAGTTTAAAATAGAGGGAAGTAGTTGTATTTAATAAAGATTAGGAAGTGAAATTTATGAATCTTGAGAAAATCGCACAAGAAGCTACAAAACATCAGGACATATTTAAACAGCCTAAGGATGAGTTTAATCTTGGTAAAATAAAAGGAAAGATTGAAGAAATCAATAAATTAGAAGGTGATGATAAAGAGAAGGAGAGAGTTGTATTTATTAAAGCCCATGAAGAATATCAAGAAACTCTTGGAGCAACTCTCGAAGCAAAGATGTATAATAATCTAAATGAAGGAAAAGAGAATAAACTTGAAACTTTGGGAAAGATTGTAGAGAGGTTTCAAAAAAATGGGATATTTAAAGGTAGTGATAAGAGATTAAAAGGTTATCAAGCAGACGATTATATCGGACTTATATTTGGCTTATTGCGATTTGGTGTTGAATGGTATAATAGTGCAGCTCAAGAATTATCAAGCGGAGAGAATACCAAAGCAAGAGAAGCACTTGCAGTCTTAAAGGAGGTTTATATAACACCTGCAGCAGCCATAGCCAAAGCTGAACCTAAGCAACTAATGGACCAGCTGAGAGAATTAGTTAAGACAGGCCAATTGGATGAAGGTTCTGCATATAATCCTACTGCCAATGTTTGGAACTTAATGAAGCATTTTATAATTACAGGACATGCAACTCGGACTCTTAATGAGATACTTGAAGAAATAACTGGGAATGGAGATCTCCATGAGGCACAGCAGTTAAGAGAATATTTGTTGAAAGATCCAGAAGTTCAGTCTTATCTTGAAGCTTCTAATAAAAAGATTGATGAAGGTAAATATGCTCAAACACATCCTGCAATAGCGGCCGGTCGTTACCTTCAGGGTCCACCTAATTTTGCTCAAACGTTTGAAAAGAGAGAAACCGAAAAAGTTCCTTACCAGGATGCAGCCTAAATCTCAATTAATCATTTAGTAGATCCAAATTGTGTATTACTTATATACTTCCCAAAACACTCTCTTTTTATATTATGAATGATTATTATGTTTCATGCACTCACAGTGCTTCTCTATTCTGAAAGGAAAAGGTACACCTAAATTCAAAAATGCTGATTTCAAACAATTCATTTATGATATTGAAAAACTCTACAAATCCTGTGAACTATGCGAACGCAAATGCAAAGTAAACCGTTTTATTGAAAAAGGCTTCTGCAGAGCAACCGCAAAAGCAAAAATATTTGGTGCGCATGCACATTATGGCGAGGAACCAGAATTAATTCCCTCTGGCACATTATTCTTTGCCGGATGCAATTTACAATGCGTCTACTGCCAGAATGCTCCCCACAGCGTTACACCAGAACTGGGGGATGAATGGTCTGACAGACAGATTGCTGAATGGATAGACAAATGCAAATGTAAAAACATTAATTTTGTTACTCCGGACTGCTATTTATTGAACATTGTTGGAGCCTTAAAAAATGTCAAAGCAAACATACCTGTTGTGTGGAACTCTTCTTCATACTATTCAGAAAAAACAGCTGAACTAATCAAGGAAATAGTTGACCTCTACCTGCTAGATTTCAGATACTTTGACAATAAATGCGCGACCAAACTGAGCTCAGCTCCTAATTATGCTGAAGCAGCCAAAAGAAATCACCTGATAGCATGTAGAAATGGAGATTTAATAATCCGTGTCTTAGTGATGCCTAACCACACAGACTGCTGTGCAAAGCCAATTCTAAGATGGATAAAAGACAATTTAGGGGAGAATACAAGAGTTAATATATTGGAGCAGTATCATCCAGCATACAGAGCAAATAAATACCCGGAAATCAACAGAAGACTTACTATGAAAGAATACAGTGATGTTGTTTCTTATGCTAAGAAAATTGGGCTGAAGAATCTGGTGTAGTTCCATATTTGCCTCCATTTGATATAAAATCAATCCATACATACTTCACAAGAAGAAGAGCATAATATGCTTGCTAAAAACTGAATATATTTCTATTTTTCATAAAAACAACTTAACAAAACATTTTTAAAATTATCTGCTTTCAACAACCTTCTATGAAAACAATCTACTTTATAAGGCATGCCAGACCAGAGCCACCCTTTGACAACTATCATAAAATACCAAGAGATAAAATAGAGGCATATGCCAAAGGCACACTTGACCCTGGAATACATCCTGGTACGAGAAATATACTCCAGAACAAATTTAACAAAGATAAATTGTTCAGGGAAATTAAGAATACAAAGGTAGATATTCTTTATTCAAGCCCTGTGAGCAGGGCAAAACAAACCTCTATCATAATTGCGGAATTATTAAAAATCCACTCAGTGGCAGAACTTGCTTCATTAGCTGAAGTTAGGTTTGATTTTAAGAACTTCATAAATCCAAAAGACAAATACATTGATACAGATAAGACAATGAAGAAGCTGATCATTGACTGGCTTGACGGAAATAATATTGAGGATATTAATGATACATTAAGCAGAATACAAGCATTACTAAACTTCTTGGAGAAATCAGAATTTAAAAATATTATATGTGTGTCACATGGTGTTTTAATGGGCTTTATACAATTTTACTCACAAGGCTTCAAAACACAAGACAAAATAAAAGAACAATTTACTGCAAACTTCATACAATTCGAGCAAATCGGCTTTCTCCACTGCATCAAGATCCAGCTTTAATCAGAAAATGGTCTTTGAAAACACCGAACCATGTTGAATATTTATTTATACTTTCTAGCTCTTTTTTATATTTTGCCTTTAGCTTAATATATTCTTTATGACTATATTTGTCTGATTTATAGTTATATGAAGGAGGAAGGTATAGTCTCTTCTTCTCAATAATCCTATTTATCCCATATCTCCCAGGATTTTTGCAGACATCTGAGTTTGGCTGAACATTGAAAATATTTGGACATAGTAAATGGATATTCTCTTTATTCTTTTTCAAAAATGAAATAGTCTCTTTTAAGGTTTCTTCTGTCTCTCCTGGAAAACCAACAATAATATAGATTGAGTTCTTAATGCCTGCTTTTGCACTGCAGTAAAGTGTTTTTTCAATCCCCTCCAAATTTATTCCCTTATTCATCAGCTTAAGCATCTTCTCAGAACCTGATTCCACGCCCCATAGAATCAGCCTGCAGCCAGAATCATGGATTTTCCGAAATTTATCCAAACTTGGATTATTATCAATCCTTGAATAACAAAGGTATCTGACACCAGGATTCAGATAATTCTTAAGCTTGACCAGCCTGTCAACAGGTACAGCATCATCTATAAAATCAAAGAACATTTTGTTGGAAGTATTAATTTGCTCTGCAACTTGCTCTATATCAAATTCAAAATAATTCTTGAAACCATGCTGGTTGCAAAAGGCGCATTGTGCATAGCAGCAGCCGATTGAGCTTCTTATAGGATAGACTATTTTAGGTGTGTAGTATTGGCTGATATCAAGACAGTTATAATCCACACCAAAATCCCATTTAGCTAACTGGATCCCTAGAAACCTGGCAAAACTTCCTAAATCATCAGTCACTAGATCAAAACAGCTTTTTGCATGATTAGAAGCAGCGGGACCGCCGATAACCGTCTTTATTCTGCCCTTGAAATATTCTGCGATCTTCGATGCATAAAAAATCTGCTGGTTGTATATGCAGCTGAATGCAATGAAATCTGGTTTTTCTTTTTCAACCAATTCAACAAAGTCCCTCAATAAAGGCAGCTCTTTATTCTCTCTTACCAGTCTGTTAGCTTTTCTATATATTTTCCCAGACTTCTTGAAAAACTCCTCTGCCTGGTTTTCATAGTTGTTCAAGGTGGAAAAATAATCTCCAACAAGCTTTCTGTGAAAAATGACATTAAAGTCCAAAACCTTAACAGCAAACCCAGAATTTGCTTTAATAACAGCAGGAAGATAGAACAAACTGTAAGGAGGATTAGTCGGAGTGCAGAACGGAGGATATATCAGCAGCAGCTTCTTCTTCATTACTGCTTAGAATTTTTCACTGTTTATATAACTAATCAAGAATAATTGTTCTAATCTC
>JAFGJW010000001.1 GCA_016928835.1 Candidatus Woesearchaeota archaeon
ATTTACAGAGACGCAAGAAGGAATTCTAAGTTGTGTTAATTATCAAATCACGGATGTATATGAATCTCTTGGATATAACGATGCTGTTACATGTTGCAACGACGATCCCTGTGGATTAGGTTGTTCTGTTAATCAAGGTCACTGCAGACCAGCACAGGAAAGATGTAATGGATTTTTAGGAGAGGAACTTTATAATGAACCTTCACAAGGTTTCATTGTGCCTTATGAAGGTACTGAAAGAAGTGCTTTCTTTTTTGTCCCTTCAAATAGGTGTCTAATATGTAAAAAAAATGCATATGATGTTTTAACTTGGCAATGGGCAGACTCTGAGTGGGGTGAAACGTGTGAGTGTACAGTATCCTTGCCTGGAGGGTCTATTCCAATCGGATTTGATGATTATACTTGGACTAATGGTGGTGGTGGTAATGAATTTTATTGTGTTACGTGTGGTATTCATAAAAATATAATTTATGTTGAGACTCCTAATGCAAGATGTGGATGTCACCCAAGTGAAGCGGCAGAACAGTTGAATATTGATCCGGAAATCGTGGCGACTTTTTTTCCAGATCCTAGTTATTCTGATGCAAGATTATCTGACACAAGTCCTGGCATTTGGGTTGATCAAGATCAGAAATGTTATTATTGTTCACAACAGGGTACATGGATAGAGGATCCTACTTATACAAAGTGTCCAGACGCAACTTGTTATCTTGATAGCATACCATTGTATCATAATCAATGGATATGCAAAGATGCCTCACAATTCCCTCCAGGTATACCTGATACGATATATCATTGTATTAATGGCGACTTAATTGAGGATGCAGTGTGTCACTGTCAGTGTCCAAGTGATAGTTACAATATTGTTGACACCAATATTCCATGTTTAAGTGGTCAAGAATGTGCTCAATGGGAAGGGCACATAATATCTTAATAAACTATAAAATTTTCTAAGATTTGATGCAGTTAAGTGAGATAAAATTTTTCTAATAGTCTTTCTTAAGGAATATCGAACGGTAGCTAACATATTAGTAGCTAATGCTACTGTTATGAGGAGAAAAATATTTAAAATAGATTTATATAGATTTAGCTATAAAAAGGGTTCGCTTGTTCCTTAGTGCAAAAGATGCGACAAGAGGAATTTTTTCAGAGACGGAAAAAATTCTCAAGGGAAACAGCTTTACAAATGTAAAATCTGTGGATTGAGATTTGTATAGTGACGTGATTTACCAATGTGTATCAGATGGCACAAGCGCACGCGCAAATGAGCTTTCTTGTAACTGCGGATGTCCTGCTGGTGTAACTGCTGTAAGAAGTAACACACGTTGCACTGAATGTGGAGATTGGACTGATGATATTATTATTCGACACTATTAAACATAAACAATTCTTTTTCTCGCTCTGATAACAGTTGTTTCTTTTTTAAAATATTGAACCCCTCGCTTTAACATTTCTCAACATTCTAGTGAAAAATAACTGATAATTTTCATGTTTCTGGATAGGCTCTTATAAAATGCCTTTAACCCAATAAAGTCTTGATTTTTTAGATAATTCTTGCCTCTTAATTGTTTTATTATCTGGATAATATCATTATTGATATGTTTTGTATATTAAAATAATAAGATTTAAAAACCTTGGGATATTCTGTCTTATTATGAATATTGAGTTAATTGAAAAATTAAAAGGATACCCTGTTGTGGATAGAAACACGGTTATGAAACTATTAAATTGTAAGAGAGATTATGCATATCTTATTCTGCAAAGGCTTGAGAAAAGAGGAATATTAAAAAAGATTATCAAATCAAAATACACAGCAATTGGCGATATCTATAAAATTGCTGCTAATCTATATTATCCAAGCTACATCAGTTTCTTGACTGCATCAATGCTTAAAAAAGCAACTGAGCAAATATTTCATACAGTGCAAGTGGCATCTAATTATAATAAGAAGATAGATTTTCAGGATTACACTATTGAGCTCATTAAAATAGATAAAGACTTTATCTTTGGGTATGAGAACCAAGACGGTGTTTTTATTGCAGGCAATGAGAAATTGTTGATAGACATGCTAAATTACAGAAATTACTCAGGAAATTTTAGTGAAATCATAAAAGTAGTTGAAAATCTGGAGTTCAGTAAAGAAAAAATATTGAATTATCTTAAAAAAATTTCAAAACAATCTCTTATAAAAAGAGTCGGTTTTTTGCTTGAAAAGCACAAAAAGGTTGATTTGTCCAATGATTTTGAATTAGATAATAATTATGTGTTTTTAGACGTTCTCACAAGAAAACAAAATAAGGCAAACACAAAGTGGAGGGTCAAGCATGATAACTAATCAAGATTTAAAACAAATTGCAGATTTTCATAGTCTAAATCTAGGACAAGCAGAAAAGTATTTTTTTCAGGATTTAGTTTTATTTATATTGTACAAAAAATACTCAAAAGACCTTGTTTTTAAAGGCGGAACTGCATTATCAAAATGCTATGGTTTTGACCGCTTTTCAGAAGACCTGGATTTTACGCAAACAAATAAATTAGAATTCTTTGCCAGAGATCTTTCCGCAGGGTTAAAGAATTTCAATATTACTTTTGATTTAAATTCTAAACAAACATATGATTCAATTAATTTCAGATTATTGGTTCAGGGGCCGCTTTATGTTCAAAATAACAAAAGAACATTTTGTTCTTTAAAACTGGATTTGAGTTTAAGAGAAGAGGTTTTATTAGATACTGCTCTTGTAAAAATACGGCCTTGTCTGAACATAATACCTTTTTTTGATGTTGCAGTAATGAGTAAAAAGGAGATATTTGCAGAAAAAATAAGGACTGTCTTCACAAGAAACCAGGCAAGAGATTTGTATGACCTTTACTATCTAGACGACAGTGTTGCAGAAGTTGAGCTGATTAATAAGAAGCTTAAGTATTATAAGTTGAAATTCAGTTTAAATAAATTAAGGAAAGCTGTTACTGAAAAGAAACCAGTCTGGGACAAAGAATTGAGGCATTTAGTCAAGAATTATCCTAGTTTTGAAAAAGTAAAGAATAAGATAATTGGATATTTCTCTTAGCAATGATTTAGGATTTTAAACCACTCGCTTTAACATTTCTCAACATTCCAGTTAAAGACCACCGCCCAGTAACGAAAAATTTATATATTTAGAAATATAATGGTATTGTAGAGGTATGGATTAATAAAATGGATGATTACGACCCAAGTCGGAGACGTTTTGTAGTAGGTTTAGGGGCAGCAATTGCTGCACTTCTATTTGGAGGATGTACACGTAGAAGAACTAGCCCTACACCAACCCCTGAAAGAGTTCCTGCAGCAACAGTTAGGGCCGGACCAACCGCAACAACCAGACCAGAACCTACACAAGTTCCTCCGACACCCGCACCTTCTCCTACTACTATCCCTAGAGGTTATAGATGTGCGTATGACGGATTGGTTGGAGTAGCAGTATATATTGGAAATCAAAGTTTATATGATTTTTATTCAGGAAATAACACAGATGATTTAGTAAGAAGAATTGCTGACAGTCTTGGCTTGTCAAGAAATGAATATCTTGGTATGTTAGTTGCAGCAGAAAATTATTTTGCAGGTCCTTTTAGAGAACATATTCAAGCAACAGGACAATCTATCCAGGACACTCTGTCACTTGAAGGACAACTTGCTGTGGGAGCAGGGAATGATTTTTGTACATATACTTTAGATAACAATATTCGCAGTTGCTATGCATTTATAATAGTGCCAAATATTGGTGGGGAAGCAGCGGAAAGGCTAAAAGGCACATATGACCAATTTTTTTCAATAATGGTCTATGGAGAGCATCACTTACCACAGTTTTTGGAGTTCGCAAATCAAGAAGAAAATATTGGACAGAGAGTAACACGAAGAGAGCTTTTTGCTAATTTATGACCACTGCTGAAGCAGTATCTCTAAACTTAGTCTTTGTTTGTTGAGAATATGGAATTCTAAAAATGACTTTATTCGGATTTAGACCTATCCACCTGTGGTACATTCATTGCTCCACTCGCCCCATAGACATCCTTCTATCGCAGTACACGAAATTTCAATAAAACAACTATCACAATTATCACCAGGGCAATATTTACATTGATTTTCATCCTCTGAATCTCTGTAACATCCCCAAGTATATGGACAATAGTCCTTGTTATTCTGAGAATCAATTGTGGTACAACAACTATTTTTGCTGGGGGAAGCAGCATCCAGCATACAAGGTGGTTCTTGGGTTATGTCATAACAGGCTCCACCATTTTCCTCTTCTTGATAATAATAATAACAATTAATGTTCTCTATACATCCTTCTCTTGATAGGGAGTTACAGTCTTGTTCAACACAAGCGCCATTATTACAGCCACCAGGACAATCAATACTCTCTGTTTGAGTGCAACTGTCTTGTCTGCATTCAAAAATTTTTACTTTATTTGCAGTATTGATACATTCACTCGGTTTGTGTTGAGATCTATCATAACATTCTGTTCTTTCACTACCGTCTGTCAGCCCGTATGTTCGACAGGAGCCATATCCACAACCATAGCTGGCAGGAACACAAGAGCCGCCCCAATAATCAAAGCACCATTGACATGTTTGATCATTCTCGCATTGTTGAATTTTATAGGTATATGGATCTACTTCTGCGGTTATTGATTGTGCTGGAATATTATGCTGGCTGCAGGTTATTAATTCAGTGGGATCACCTTCTCCCAACTCCCGAATTATTCCTCTCGGAGCGCATATAGCTTCATCAACCCTGAACTGTCTGAATAATTGAGAACTAGTTGGAGTTATTGAATGTCTTTCACATCCTTCAGGACAATTCCCTGGATCACATCCAATGCACGTATATTGATTGCATGTTGGCTCAAGATCGTCTTCATCTGGTATTCCATCGTTGTCATCATCTGGGTCAATATTATTGCCTGCACCATCGTTATCTGTGTCTTCTTGTTCATTCTCGTTCAATGGGAAGGCATCTAATCCATCAATTACTGTGTCTCCATCACTGTCTGGCTCAACAGGACTCAGGCCTAGCACAACTTCAATGCCATCCAATAAATAATCATCATCACTATCTTCATCTGTCGGGTCGGTGCCATAGCCATATTCATCGATATTGCTAAGATAGTCATTATCACCATCCTGTGCTGAATCATCATTTAAAGGATCTAGGCCAAATAATATCTCCCAGCCGTCAGGCATTCCATCGCCATCTGTGTCTGGATTCAGTGCATTGGTGTACCACTGCACCTCAACATAATCAGAAGCGCCGTCATCATCACTGTCCTCATCTTTTGGATCTGTGCCAAAATCATACTCTCTATTATTTGGCAAACCATCCCCATCATTATCTTGATTTGCACCAGGTGAATCAGCATCTTCTAAATCGAAATTATGCTCTCTTTCCCATGAATCTGGAAAACTATCATCATCCCTGTCATCCGGGTATTCATCCAAAGCATTTATCCTGCCGTCTTTATCATAATCAACGTACGGAGAAATCTCTCCGCCCTCAAGGCCGGTTGAAATCAGGAAAGGTATGCCAGTAACATGCCCCAAAGGTGTAAAAACTTCTCCTCTTCCTATGCCGAAACTAGACGTCATTTTCTGGCATATCTCGCTCAACTTTCTCTCATTGCTGTAATTAGTGCTTATCTCGTCACCTGCATTAAGGTGACTGAAATGCCACATGATTATCGGGTCAACTTTTACCCTCCTCTCATTCCCATGAGGCTCTTGCCTAAAACTTGAAAACTCCAGACTTAGGCACTTGGGGATATATTCAAAATAGCGGAAGCTGTTCAGGCTGGCTTCTGTCCTGAACCTAAGCTTTATTGTTGTCTTATCCTCATAGGGGTTATAAGAAAATTCCCTTTCAATCTCTGTTGGTGCTATCTTGCGCAGAGCTTCGCTATACTCTCGCAGCTCTTCATCAAATTTATCTTGATCTAGGCTGCCGTTCAGCTCTGTCACTATCTCTCTTACAAAAGCAGGCACTGTGCAATCCATATCCAGCTCTTTGACATTTATATCTGCACCATTGTCTGTCCCAATAAACCTGAGCTCAGCTTTATTGTTCATGTTCTTTACACAAACATAATGCGGGGAATTTATGTCAAGTTCATTTAATTTAAAGCTATGGATTATCTCAATGCCCTTCATTAAAAATACATTCTCTTTTACATCACGAAACTCATCATTAAGAAAAGGTGATTCCTGGAAAGATAATGCCTCATAACTCTTGCTTTGGTCAAAGATATAGAGCGCAGTAATGTCTGGTGGGAAAAAAGCGCTTATGTCAGTTGTCTTCTCCCTGCTGTTTTTGACATTGTTGACTGCGTTCCTAAGTTCTATCTCAAAATCAAAGAAAGAGGAATCTATATTCTCCTTATTCAGCATTGTAATAGCCTTAATGATCACTGTTAAAGTAATTACTATCACAATGGCAATCATTATAGGGATAAGAATATTTGTCTGCCCCTTTTTCATTAGTATATCTTCAACAATTTAGATTTATAATTGTTTTTATTTTTAAGAAGCGGGCTTTAACAGCCTTGATCCTTATTTAGAATTAGAGTTTCATCTCCTTTGACAGCATCTTCTCTGTTTCCAGCTTTGTAATAACCTTATCCATCTTTATCAATTCTTTGACCCAGGGATTTTTAATGTTTAATTTATACAATTTGGCGTTCCCTATCTTCCTGGTAAATGCCACGATTCTCTTATTCACCAATCTCGGCCATATCTCAGAAAAAGCTGTCCAGCCAACGCATGAATTTTTAGCTATTTCTGTCATGCTGTAGTCTATATCTCTCCCTAAAATTAGAAAGTCCAGCACCCTGATGAGGGGGTAATCCCCAAAGTACTCCACAAAAACACTTTTTTCTTCCATTACACCAGCTAAAGAAATTTTATGCATATTTAAATATTTCCATAATAAAAAGGATAGTTCACAAAACGAAAGTTATAAATATGAGTGCTCCCTTTTGGAGATTAGTATGAATGAAAAACTGATTATTAAAAGATTTATTATTAGGAAATTATACAGACAGAAAATGTGGTTGCATAAACATACAAACATACATAATCTTCGTAAGGGGCTATCAAATAAACTAAGGGTTTCGAAACAGGTTAACCAAGCTATAGAAGAGCTTCTCGAAGAGAATCTCCTTCTGTCAAAACCGACCCATTACGGGTTAGAAGTCAGTTTAAATCCAAAGAAAATAAGAGAAATAGAAGAATTAGTTGAGTAATGGTTATCAATAGGGTCCTGGTTATTTAAAAAAATCCAATTCGAAAATTTTATAAACCTAATTTATTCTTGTACAATAATGAGGTGTTCATTATGAAGAAGGCTCAAGGTATCTCAATTAATGTAATAATTGTAGCTGCGATTGCTCTTGTTGTAATGATAATATTGGTGTTAATTTTTACTACTAACATCAGGAACTGGAGGGAGTCATCACAGGCATGTGCCAGTCTGGGCGGTGTCTGTGTAGAGAGAGCAACAGACTGCACCGGAGAATATGCTAAGATAATTGAGGGTTCATGTCCTGGAGAAGACAAGGAAGATCCTAGAGATGACGGGTATTGCTGTTATAGAACATGAAAAAAAAAGGCGTCTCGCTGTCACTTAATGCGATTGTAATAGCGGCAATTGCATTAATCGTTCTAGTGGTTCTTGTATATATATTTACTACCAGAAGCAGGGATTTTGTTTGGGGGACAAGAAATTGCATAGGCCAAGGCGGAGAATGTAAGAATGGATGCGACAGCAGCTATGAAGTTGAGTACTCTGGCACCAACTGCGCAGATTTAAATCCAGATGAGCCAAATTGTTGCGTGCCTATGCTTGAAGGTCCGCAGGCCACATAAACTTATTCTCCGAAAAATATATATACTCTTATACAGATAGGGTAACTTATGAAAAAAAGGGGTTTTGCTTTTACAGTAAATCATATGGCGACATTACTCATCGTGGGATTTTTACTTGCATTTCTCATCTATTTTGTTGTTCAAACCGCCTATCATTCAAGAGCAATGACTCTCGGCTGAAATGAAATTGATAACCTCAAAAAAAGGGATGGAGTTCACAACATTTCATCTTGGAACATTGATTATGGTAATCATTGGGATAATTATAGTAATATTCCTGATATGGAAATGGAATTTGAGCCAGGGCAAGTGTATGGCAGCAAGCAAAGAACTGTGCATGGCGAGTGTTCTGGCAAATTCAAAAGCAAGGGTTCCTGTTGTTAATGATGAGATCTATGCTGTGAACTGCCCTACCAAATATCTTACAATCGGACTGGAGGGATATGAAGAGGAGACAACAGAATGTAAAGGAGGAGATGACAAATATTTCAAAGAATGCGGCAAACCAAACCAGGCAGGAACATCACAGTTCAATAAATGCTTTTTCAACAAGACAAATGAGTTAATTGCCAGCAGGATATTTAATTGCTGGGAGCAGTTTGGGGCAGGAAATCTGAAGGTATTCAGCGAATATGAGGTTGATAGGCAATGCATTGTTTGCGAGATAATTGAATTTTCAGAAGAGGCAAGAGCAGCATACGGTGGAGAGTATATTGGTGCGAGATATCCTCAATATAGCCTTGACGAGTATATGAGAACTACTAAACCATCAGCAGCTTATACCGCCAGCTATTATGAATTAACAGTAGACGCATTGGACGTGTTCCAGCCACAGATTTATGACTATGATATGCAAGGCAGTTATGCGGTCTTATTTGTTGCTGTCAACCAGGCCCATGTTCAAGATATGCTGGGAGATGCGTGGAGCTGGTTCCAAGACAAGGTTCCGTGGCTTCTAGGCAGATCAAGCGACGAACCAGAAATATTGTTTGTGAATGCCCTGCATTTTGTTCCCCAGGAAGATGTCCAGAATATGTGTGACAAGTTAATATGAAAAATATAAAAGCACAGGTATCTAAATCAATTGTGACAATAGTAGTTTTCCTTATCGGACTGCTTGTGGTCATAGTAATCGCAGCTTTGGCAGCACAGAGAATATTTTCACTATCTGGTAAGGTATTTTAAAATGAATAAAAAATTAAAACAGGGAATATTGGTCACTACAAAGCTAGTTAATCTAATTTTGGCAATCGCAGTAATATTTGGTTCAGTATATTTTATGGGACAGACCCTCTGGCCCTCATTTAAGGCTTTTATGGGTGTTTCAGACCCAAGTGTTTTTGATTCGTCTATTGAGCGTTATTCAGAGATGGGTGCTGAGCATGCAGAGGCAATGGATTCTATTAATGCTTTGCTTTATGCGATAAATGTATTGGCTTGGGCTGATGAATCTGGATACTCAGAAACTGTGCCTGGAACAACTGACGAAAGAGAGTATATTGGGCAGTATAGTGAGTTAGAGAGAACTTTTGGGGATAAGATTGTTAAGGCGACAGCAATAGATAGTGAGACAGTAGGTTTAAGAGGCTCCACTACCCAGGTTGCCTACGAACTTGCAAAATTAATTGTTGAATGCCGCTATATATATGAAGATCTCGGTTATTCTAATACTAGATGTTTCACAGTTGACACAAACGGATTGCAAGGGCATATTACCGAGACAGAGTTAATAGACGGCATACATGCGTATAAAGACAGCGCAGAGTGCGAGGGGAATTGTGAATGGACCTGCGATGAATTGACTGGAGAAGGTTGGTTTTTGTGGAACATATTCAACGCAAAGAATCTCAGGATTGAGATAAATGGCGGCGATTATAGGGACACTGTCTCTTCTGAAGTGACTCCTTTGAGGTTGTGCGCCGATACCCATGGTTTGGATGAGATTATGATAACAGACAACTCCCAATTATGCCACACGCCCTATGAGCAGCTTGTGCTTGGATTTAAAATAGAGAATTTCAATCTTCCACAAGAAGTAATTTATGAGGGGGGGCATTTGCCAGTTGTTTCCCAAATTGCATACACTATTGATTCATGGCTGCGGGGATTTGGTGACCCAAAATATGTTATTTACTACGGTGTCTTTCCAGAAGGGGAAGAAGAATACTGGGGATTGGCCGGATACCAAATTGCCTGGGCATCTATTTTGATTGGAGAAGGCATTGGCCTTGGAATTGATCTGCTGACTTTTGGTTTTGGTAGGTTTTTTAGCAGAGGGGCGGGAAGAGCGGCAACAGCAGTGGCGCAACAGGCAGTGGAAGAAACTGGACAGAGAGTGATTACTGAAACTGTGCAGGAAGGAACAGAGCAAGTGATCAAACAAAGTTTTAAGGAAACCATAGGCGAATTCTTTGAAAGGATATGGTCCAGAACAGGCAGGAGGCTGTTTACGAAAAGCGTAACTAGAGCAGGGCTCCATGATGCTGCAGGCGAGGCAGCTGAAGAAGGAGTTCAAAGAATAGTGAGAAGAGCCTGTGTGGAGACAGGTGTTGAAAATGTGGATGAGGTTGTTGATGCTGCTAGAGGGCTGTATAGGGATGCAGCACATGCTTCACTTGATTTTCTAGATGAAGTAGAAGACCCGATTCGGGAAGGCTTTGTGGATGCCTCTGGGCGCTTGACAAGAGAAGGAAGAGAGCGGGCATTGACACGTATGACAGATTATTTTGATGATGCACTTGTACATGATCCAGTTCTTCGTGGAACACTTCAAGACGCACTTGGCCAGAATTTTGACAGAGTTATTGTAAATCTGCAGAGGGAAATCACAGACGGCTTCCTAAGCAGAATCGGCAGACTCTCCAGGATTCAGATGTTCTTTAGGAGAGCTAGAAGAGGCATGCTTACTTTAGCACAGGTATTTGATCCTGAACTGCCACAAGACCAGCTGGAGAGGGCAGTCAGGGGATTCATGGATGATGGGTTGGATCATCTGAGATATATGCATGACCAGGACCTAATTAGGTTTATGGCCAACCAGCAGCCGGCGATAGACTTATTTATGGATCGAGGTTCTGGAGAATTTATCAGAGATGCTACAGAAGGGATATTAATTGATAATGTTGATGACTTCTCAAGAGCATTTGACGACGGTATCCGCAATGCATTGAGAGAGCAGTCTGTGGATACCTTTATTGACTTACCAGCCAGATACACAAGAGTGATTACGGGGGAGAGGATGTTGAGAATATCAAAAGGCATATATGGTTTTGCAACTCCAAGAATCCTTCCTACGAATCCTAGGGCTGTCAGAAGACTTGCACTATGGACTACGGCATATTATCTTGTGTCAAGAGTCGAGAGCATGCATGCCAAGTTCGTGCCAGTAGGACCGAATGCAATAGGGTTTAGGACACCTTATGACGCTACAGTTATCTATGATGATACTTATACAAGAGAATTAGACTTGGAGACACAAGAGGACTATCTGAATTTCTTCAGGCACTATGCAGATTATTATTACTGGGAAAGAGCAAGGGCTGAAGAAGGCCTAACTGAAGAAGAGGAAGAAGGCGGGGAAGAATCCCAGGAAGTAAGTGCTCCCCCAAGAGAATACCAATATTATTACGGGCTTCTGCCGCTCGTAGATAAATATTATATTGCTCTGATAAAGGATATGCATGACGACATACTTGGCACTGGCTGGAGGCCATTTGACCAGCTCCCGCAGAGATTTCATTTAGTCAGTCCATGCAAGGCAGATATTTTAATGAAGGTTTCGAGATGCGAATGTGTTCAGAGAGACGAACCGCAAAATAACATATACCTTACAGGAAAACACTATGTTTTGAATGATGGCACAGAGATATTCTATGATCCGAATCCAGACCCAAATGAACCCCCGTTTACATATAGATTGGATGAAGAGAATCAGCCTTACAAAGAGTGTTTCCACCCGGATTGGTTCCCTCTGGATGATTACAAGGTGAATGTGAAATGCATTCAAATAAATCCTGTTATGGATCAGACGCTTGACCCAAATTATTGTTATCATGGAAGCAACCCAGGCCATGAAACCATGAAATTTTTAACAACTGTTGTTGAATTCGCAGTTCCTGTTGTAGTAGGCATATTCTGCCAGCCGTGTGCCATTCCAATTGGTTTTGCAGTCGGACTGGCAGGGGAATCTCTAAAAGCTTATGTAGACACACAACACAGGTGGCCGCACCATAGCTAGGTGATTATAATGTCAAAAAAAATTCCTAAGAACATAATATACATCGGAACAGGCGCACTTATATTAATAATCTTCATCGTACTATTGATATCTCTGCCTAGGAAAAAGGTCGAGGGCCACAAATATTTTACAACCGAGCCAGCAACTTGGATAGAAAGCGATCCAGTGACAGAAGAGGATGATGTAAAAATTGATGTAATGAAAGCGACAAGAGCAAAGGGCACAGTGGAGGTAACTCAGCATAATTATATTTATGATAATAAACTAGTCTCTTTTTTTTATCATGGTTATTACCAGGGTAAGCGATTTGATGTTAGCTATGTAGATCCAGCATATGACAATGCCTCTATAAATCTTAGCATCGAGCAGAAAAGGCTCTTACTTAAAAATTACACCAAGATACAGATAAGTAAAAGGCTTAACCCTAGTGATGGGATAATTGATGCGCTGATATTGGGAAAAGAAGAGAACGATACCTTTGTATTTTATATCTTTGTTGATGAAGATTGGAAACAGCAGCTAGGATATACAAACATAATGTGGGGAGATGATTTTAAAGACAGAGAATCGTTGCATACCAGGCAATTTGACTTCTCACAGCAAAGCAGTGGAATCTACATAGATAAAGTTGATTATGATACAGATTGGTTCTTATCAGATATTATTAAGGGCGGGCTGATGGTTGGAGAGATTGGTACAAATATACTTGAACAGTTGTCAACTGGTTATTGGATGAATGTTACTTTTGTCTATATAAGGTGAGCAAATCATGGCTATTAAAAAAAAGGGTATAATGGTTCCTAGTTACTTAGTCTGGTTTATAATAGCACTAATTGTCTTAGTATGTATGGTCTGGATTTGGGTTAGATTCTTTAGTGGAGGAACAAGGACTATAGATGGCATTCAGCAACAAACAGAGCATGATGCTGAAGAATCCACTGGTTTTTTAGATGACCTATTTGGTGGATGTGAGGAAGGAGAAACTAAGTGTAATTTCCAGAGAACCCGTGTTTTGAGATGCGATTCAGAAGGAGATTGGATACCTCAACCGCCATGCGACAGAGAGACCGAGATGTGCATGGACGGCACGTGTGTTCCAAGGGGAGAGTATGAGGAATAAAAAGGCAGACTTGAGCTACAAAACCTTGGCAGAAGTACTTCTGTTTGTAGTTTTTTTTTTGGTCATAATCGCTCCCGCATGCACCAAAATCATTAACTTTTTTACTGGTAAACCAGAATCAGGCACAACAAGAGCTTTTCAAAACATCCTTCTGTCAGTAAATCATCTCTCTCTGGGCGAGAAAGTAATTCCTGTGTATATTGATGAAAGGCATGCTATTTTCGGCTTTAACAAAGCTGACACAAAGCCGCAAGCCTGCTTGCAGCAGGGAAATGATCCTGAAAAGAGCTGTATTTGCCTATGCTGGCATGATACGCCTTGTGAGCAGAAAACTTTCGATTGCAAATCCTTGGACAAAGACTATTTTATAAGCCCTGGTTTCACTATACCGCCCACAGGCGAGATTCAGAGTTACGTGCTAACTCTTGTTAGAGAAGATCCTCCGGCGGGCCAGACAAAACCCAGGTATACAGTTTCTATTCACAGATATTCCCCAATTGAATCTGGATAAAAAGATGAGAGCATCTAAAAGAGGTAGCATGACATTATGGACCTTGGTAGACTTGTTTATGTTGGCTGTTATCGTTTTAGCATTTTTATTTCAAATATGGTTAATCTCACAAAGCACCTTATTTGAGAGAAGATTTCTAGCCAGAGATATGGCCCTTTTAATTGATACAGTTTATGCCTCACCTAATAATCTTGATATCAGATACCCGCAGAACACGCTTTGGTTCTCTCTTTTATTTGAGAATAGCAAAGTTAGTGTAACAGATAAAAGGAAAGAAGATTTGCCGTTGAGTGCATCATACTATTTCACCGAAGACACAAGTATTAATTTTGTATATAAGCAATTGGACCCAATTGCTATGGTGCAAGATGAGTTTCCCAGCGTTATTATTCAGGGTGGCGAGGGACAAATCCAAGACTTGTTTGTTCCGCTTGTAATAAGCAGGCGCAACAGCTATATTGAACCGCAAATAAAGATTGCTGTCGAGGCTACCTAATATGCAAAAAAAAGCCCAGGCATTTCATATATTGGAGTGGATAATTTCCAGAGTGCCATTTATTCTTGTGCTGTTTGTAACATTCTACATCTTTTTTTCCTCTCAGTTCAGTATGGGCCTTGAATCGCATGAGGTTGGCAATCTTGTCTTTACAAAGCGTTTTCTCTATTCAGGCAATGCATTGGCCTATAGAGATCCAGAAACTGCAAGGGTATATCCTGGGATAATTGACTTTGAAAAATTTAATAATGAGACAATGGAAGAGGCATTTTCATATGAAAAAAACTATATTGCAGCAAAATTCGAACTGGAAAACCTTGATACTGATGAGATAATTGGGATTTATGTTAATGGAAGATGGTATAATCGATGGAGACACTATACGCAATTTGAGCAGTACGAGGGCATGGAGCTCAGGAGGTTTGTATTAATAAAAGACGGGGATAACTTGTACAAAGGCGCTCTGAAAATGGACGTTGTTGTTTCAAATATACCCAGTTATGTTAGCGAGATGGAGGAAGCATGAAGAAAGGGTTGATATTTGCAGCATTTACAGATCTTATGGGGTGGTTGCTGCTACTCTTAGGAATATTCATCTGGATGATTATCCTTGTGTTTAACAATGAAAGAACAGAATACAGGGTCACAGAAAGAATAGATTACCTGAGTAATAAAGAAATTTTGATAAATATCCTAAGGACACCAGTAAGACAAGACATAACCTATAGTGATATATTATCAGAAGCATATCTTACAGGAGAAACAGATGCAGTTAGAGCTTATACCCAGTATCTTTTAGATGAATCTTTTTTTGGAAGCATGAGGTCTGTGTGTTGGAATATCTACATTGATGACAGGAGATTTATTAATGAAAACTGCGGAGAGACTGTTGAAAGGGCATTTTTTGATGCTGAAACATATCTTCCTCTGCCAAACAGACAAGTTGTTAAGGTTAGGCTGGAGGTGCCAGGTTTTATTGAGCGGCTATAAAATGGTATTTATCAAGCAGAAAAAAGCGAAAATGTTCCTGGTTATTGTACTTGCATTCATCTTTGTCTTTCCAGTACTTTTTATCTTGAACTTTGCATTAAGTACAAAGAAGAACAATTTTGAGAAGGAGATTGGAGAAACACAACTCATATTGCTTAGAACATACGAAAAAGGTGAGAGCCCTTTGTTTTATATTGACGAGGCAGCTAGACAAATATTAAACCAACGGATTACTATGTTGCTGGATAATGGGTGGGGCGCTGGCTCTTCGTGCGGCTCTGTTCTGGGTTACAGAATATGGCATTCAAGCACTAGTGATTGTTATCCATCTCAAAGTAGTGCGGAAAATGCAATTGCAGCTAATTTTCAAAGAGAACTTTATAACTATTTTGATACTTATCCGGAGCCTTTACCTCATATCCAGTATGATCTCTCCTTGGAAACAGAAAACCGGCTTGAGCTAATCGGAAGAGCGCAGGAAGAGCTGAGGATAGATGTTAGTGATGACTTTGTCTTTGATTTTGAACCAAGCGAAGCAGGGGAAGTGCAACCCTCACCTACGCCAGGAGATTGTCAGCATATAGCTGAATTTGCCAAAAGGTATGCTGGTTGTCGATACTCAGAGACACCATACATTGTGGATCCAGAAAATTGTCCAAGTTACGGGCTAACTTGTGCTATGCTTGTACATAATTCAATGTATTTTACAACAACTCAAAGGACCTGGGGCGATGGCAAATTTATATGCAATGATGATTCATTTGTTTATAGATTTAGCACATTATCTGAACTGCAACCAGGTGATGCGGCTGCTGCAATATCTCGTCATCCTTTAGGTCATGCTCTTTTATATGTGGGCAGAGGGTATGTAACACCTGATACTTTAGTTTATTGGGTATGCCATAGTTCATATAATCCTGCACCAGATGATTCTAATGCGGATTACATCTTCATTCATTCAACAGGAACTGCAGGTGTTGCTTATAGCTCTCATACAGAACTATTTAGGGAATTTAACCCGAGTGCTTCCTTAAGTCTTGTAAGCTTTTGTAGACACAGGGACTGTGTTCCTGCGGAGGGTTAACCAATGAAATATAAAATATGTCTCCTATTTTTCCTTTATATGGTAGCAATTGTCTCTGCTGAAGAATCTATCTTAATATCGACATATTATAATAATAACACCTTTGAAATAACCTCTCTTCAAATAATAACAAAGAATGCCTATTACAACTCCTTCTATGCTGAAAATCTGATAAAAGATAAACTCGAGTACAAATTTTATTTTTATGACGGGGGGGGAAATGCCTTGCTAACAAAAAATCCAGATTTTTCATTTAATACTATAATTAGATACGATCAAAACATTGCACAAATGGCTATTGCAGAAGATAACCAAATAATCCACCTGAGGAATCTTTCCTTCTGTAATTATAATAACATTTGCGAGTATTGTGACTCAACCAATTGTACAAGTATTGAAAATGCTCTCATTTGCACTGATTGTGCTGTTAGTGGTAAGGACAATTTTTGTAATGTTGTTGATGATGGTATATGTGACCCAGATTGTATTAGCCAATATGAGTGTGGCCCAGATTGTGGAAATGATTGTATTGAAAGTCAATTTTTCTTAACTAATTGTGATGACTATAATGGCACAATATGCACTTCACAACAAAAATGTACTGGAGGCGTCATATATATATCCAACTCCAAAGAAATGTGTTGCGTAAATGGAGTTTGTGAGAACACCCAAAAAATAGCAGCAAAAGAGGATAATACTCTGTTACAAGAAGAGAAAAAAAGTTACACTTGGATTTTTGTTGTTCTTGCGTCAATAATTGTTCTAACTGTATCGATATATTTCATTAAAAAGAAAAACTTAATTGTGGTTTCTTTGTTTGCAGTTGTTGTTTTATCCTCAGGCTTGGTTTTAATTTTCTCCCAAACTAATCAAAGTAAGATTACGGGATACGTTCCAGCAGGGAATCCAGTTGGAAACATGCTTTCACGTACAACACCTTATTATACACCTATAGATACCGACTGGCCAAATTGGTATGCAGGAGAGAGCATAGATCTTCCATCAATAGAATATTGTAGGATTTACAGAGATCTCGGAAGCTTTTATGCAAATGTCAGATGCCAGGGAAGTGGTGTTGCTGATTTCAATGGTGTTTTAAAAGTCTGCAGATATTATTCCATTAAAACTTCAAAAGAAGCAAGTGAAGCTGATTGTTATCATGACCCTGAATTTAATAGGGGTAGGACAGCCAGCGGCACTAATCCGACACCAAGAATAACCGTAGCTTGTCCTCCAGAGTTAGATTTTGGAACTGAAATTTATATTGATTTTGGTGAGCATGACTGGACTGGATGTTTTATATGTGAAGATAGGGGCGGAGCAATAAAAATATCCGATGGTTCAGATGGGTTAATTCCAGGGCAATATCACTTTGATGTATATGTTGGTGTGGGTGAACAAGCCCTTCAAAGGCATCCTCTTCCAGATTATGCAAATGTCTACCTTGGATGTGGCGGAGTAGAGCCAAGACCTATCGATGATGCTGGCGACGATTCACCTACACCATCATTGCCTGACACTTCTCCTCCAGATGCAGCACCTCCTGAAATGACTGTGCCAGATGAAATTGTAAGGGGAGAACAGCTCGGCTATTATTATCTTAATCCGTCATTCAGAGTTGGGTTGGATATTGATATCAATAAAATAGATGAAGTAACCGCAGAGGCAAGGCAATTAGTTGAATGGGCAGAGTCTCAATTAAGCTTGACTGAAGAAGATATCCAGGATTATCTCGATTCAAATAATTATGATGATTGGGCTATTGGATACTGTGATGTGTTTTCAGAAAATGATGAGCAATGTTTTGATGAGGGAAAAATAGGTTTTCTTGAGTCTGGCTTTTTTGCCATGAATTGTCGCCCTTGCCCTACTACCTGTGCTGAATATAGAAAAGAAGATTTGTGCAATCGTGATCCATGTAATTTGGATTGTGTATGGAATACTCAGCAATGTGTTTCGAAATCCTCAGTCGCTCTCGACTCTTACACAGTAAGATTCTGCGTTAATCTGGGCTCAACTATTTATGCTTATGAGCAGGCAACAAACCAATATACAGAAAAACCAGTGACTCTGAAATTTGCCATATATTTCCCTAATCTTGCCCAGACCTATTGATCATTTTACCAATATATATTGCGTTTTCAAATAAAAGAAAAACTTTAATATAAGAAAACTTTCTTGAACCAATAGGGGGTGTTTTATGATTAAGGTACCAGTTGAAATAATCTTCGATAAAATTAAGCAGAAGACTAATCTGTCTGATGCTGATATTAAGGTTAAAATCAAGAAAAAACTTGACCAGCTTTCAGGTTTAATTAGCGAGGAAGGTGCTGCACATATTGTTGCCAATGAACTCGGAGTGAAATTGTTTGAGGACATTGGACAACTTCAAATTAAAAATATTCTGCCAGGCATGAGAAATGTAGAGGTTCTTGGCAAAGTCCTTCGCATATATGATATAAGAGAGTTTGAGACAGAGAATAGAAAAGGCAAGCTCGGATCTTTTGTTATTGGTGATGAAACTGGAGTTATTAGGATTTTGGCATGGAATGACAAATCCCAGATACTTGAAAAACTTAAACCAGAACAGATTGTTAAAATTGAGAATGGTTATGCCAGAGAAAACAACCGGGGGAAGACCGAGGTACATCTTGGAGACAGAAGCAAGGTGTTGGTTAATCCTGCTGGAGCTAAAGATATACAAACAGGAGGAAGAAGAAAAAATATTTCTGGGTTGCAGGAAAATGAGGATAATGTTGAGTTGCTGGGAACAATAGTCCAGGTTTTTGATCCCAGGTATTTTGAGATATGTCCAGAATGCGGAAAAAGAGTTCGAGAAAAAGAAGGGAAATGGGTTTGTGACACACACAAAGAGATAGTGCCAAGTTATGCTTATGTACTGAATTTATTTCTTGATGATGGCACAGATAACATCCGAGTTGTTTTGTGGCGAAATCAAGCCCAAAGACTTTTACAAAAAACAGATGAAGAAATTGTTGATTATAAAGACAAGTCTTTTGAAGAGATTAAGAATGAACTTCTTGGGAAGATTGTTAAGTTTGTCGGCAGGACTTCTAAAAATGAGATGTTTGGAAGAATAGAGTTTATTCCACAAATAGTTATTGTGAACCCAGACCCAGAAGAAGAAATAAGACGGTTAGATGAGGAAGTGAAAAAAGTGATTCAGGAGAAGCCAATGGAAGGATCTGTTGAAGAAGAAAAAGAAGATTATAGAGAGGAAGTTGATGAAGAGCAAGTAGTATCATCAACAGAGGAGAATAATGTTCCTAGAGCAGAGAAAACAGATAAGATTGAGCCACAGCAGGCCAGCGATGATGAAGAAGAGAGTTCTACTAATACCGATGAGGATGAAGCAGAGGAGGCACAGGACAATCTAGATGAAGAAATCCTCTCCCTTGAAGATTTGGAATCATTAGAGTGAAGAGATAGCACTGGACACACTGGACATTCTCGCGTAGGATTAATAAATGAGTTACAATATCTATGGTACTAGCTGAATTAAAGTTCAGCCAACTCCCACCACCAATGTGGTGCTGAAATAAAAACCGAACAGGAATGGAGGTGAATCGGAATGAAGAACGGAGTTCAGGACGGTAGAAATCTACCTGAAAAAAAATTTAGAGCTGGAGCTGTTACAGCTACAGTCTGGAAAAATACAAAAGAAAAGAGCGGTTCAATATACGAGTTTAGGACCGTTAGTTTTGAAAGGAGATATAGAGACAACAAAGGCGAGTGGCAGAGCACTAATTCTTTGAGATCAAATGATCTGCCTAAAGCAGTACTCGTATTAAATAAAGCTTATGAGTATCTGGCCTTAACTGAGCAAGAGAATGCGTTAGAGGATATCTGACTTTTTGGTGGTTATTATGACAAGGACAAATGAGAATTCAGCTGATGAAAAAAAGGAATTTGCAATCATGGATTTGCCAGGAGTTGGAGCTGCGACTGCAGAGAAGCTAGAATTGGCAGGATATAATGATCTTATGTCAATCGCGGTAGCTTCACCAGGAGAATTAGTAGAGACAACTGGTGTTGGAGAGAGCATTGCTAAGAGGATAATCCAAGCTGCAAGAGCTTCATTAGAGATGGGTTTTGAATCAGGTGATGAGATTTTAAAGAGAAGAGAAAATATCTTGAAGATTAAAACGGGTTCAAATAATCTGGATGAATTGCTTGGCGGCGGAATTGAGACAAGTGCAATTACTGAGTGTTTTGGTGAATTTGGTTCTGGCAAGACCCAGATAGCTTTTGCTCTGGCTGTCATGTCACAGAAGCACGACCCAAGCTCAGTGGTTGTTTTCATTGACACTGAAAATACTTTTAGACCAGAAAGAATTGCGCAATTAGCAAAGGCTAAAGGACTTAATCCTGATAAGGTCTTGAAAAATGTTAGGGTTGCAAGAGCATACAACAGTGATCACCAGATGTTGCTGGTGGAGAAAATATCTGACTTAATAAACAAGCAAAAGCTTAATGTAAAGGTTGTGATTGTTGACTCACTTACCTCTCATTTTAGGGCTGAGTTTGTTGGTAGAGGTACGCTTGCTGAGCGGCAGCAAAAATTGAATAGACATATGCACGACCTCTTAAAACTGGCAGACAGTTATAATACTTGTGTGTATGTGACAAACCAGGTAATGTCTAGGCCCGATGTCTTCTTTGGCGATCCAACTGTAGCAATTGGTGGCCATATTGTGGCACATAACTCTACATACAGAGTTTACCTTAGAAAAGGTAAGAAAGGTAGCAGAGTTGCTAAACTTGTTGATAGTCCTTCTCTGCCTGAAAAAGAAGCTGCCTTTTTTGTGGATGCAAACGGGCTAAGAGACATATAATCTCTTTTTATTTTTTTTAAATTAACACACACGCTTTCTTTATACCTATTTCTTTCGATAATTTTATAAAGATTTGTCCTTTAAAAAATGTCAGTATGATTGAACTGACAATTATTGGCAGAGGAGGACAAGGAGCTAAAACTGCTGCCCAGCTACTAGCAGAAGCTGCAATGGAGACAGGTAAATATGTACAATCTTTTCCAGAGTACGGGCCTGAGAGAGCGGGGGCACCTGTCAAGGCTTTTACAAGGATTGATGATTCGCTTGTTAGGGTTCACTGTGCTGTTAATAACCCGGATATTGTTGGTGTAACAGACCCAACATTATTAAAAGCAGTTAATGTAACAGAAGGTCTTAAACAGAGCGGCATACTTGTAGTTAATACTGAGGATTCTCCGGAGGCTATTAAAAAAAAACTTAATTTTAATGGTAAAGTATTTACGCTAGATGCAACCAGGATATCTATTGATACAGTTGGAAAAAATTTACCAAACATGCCTATCCTAGGTGCTATATTAAAAGCAACTGACATTGTGCCTCTAGATATACTCCGCGAAATGGTCCGTCATAAATTTGAAAAAAAGATTGGTAAGGATTTGACAGATAAAAATATACTAGCTATAGAAGAAGGACACAAAGAGGTAAAAAATGCCTGAGCCAAGCTGGAAAGAAATACCAACAGGAGGCCTTATAGTGAAGCCTGGCAATGCAGATAACTATAAGACTGGGGGGTGGAGAACATACAGGCCAATTAGAGATCCAAATAAGTGCACAAACTGTCTCCTCTGTTTTATATACTGCCCAGATTCTGCAATAAAAGTGAAAGATGGAAAGATTAGTCATATTGACTATGATCATTGCAAGGGTTGCTTAATATGTGAAAAAGAGTGTCCTGTAAAAGCTATATCTCATAAATCAGAAACAGAAATAAAAGAATAAAAATGAAACTGGCATTATCAGGTAACGAAGCTGCTGCTTATGCGATGAAACATATTAATCCAGATGTTGTTCCGGCTTTTCCAATAACTCCGCAAACAGAGATTATGCATAACTTTGCCGGATTTGTTGCAGATGGGGAGGTAGATACAGAAATGATTCTTGTAGAATCCGAGCATAGTGCAATGTCTGCAGCTGTTGGTGCTGCATCTGCAGGTGCAAGAGTAATGACTGCCACCTCTGCAAATGGACTTGCATTAATGTTTGAGATAGTATATATCGCAGCATCAACAAGGTTGCCAATTGTTATGACAGTTGTTAACAGGGCATTATCTGGTCCTATCAACATCCATTGTGACCATTCTGACTCTATGGGCTGTCGTGACTCAGGCTGGATACAAATATATTCTGAAAATGCACAAGAAGTATATGATAATATCATTATTGGAATGAAATTAGCAGAGGATATGAAGATAAGGCTTCCGGTAATGGTCTGTCAAGACGGATTTATTACAAGCCATTCAATTGATGTTGTTGAGCCTCTTGAACCTGAGACTGTAAAGAACTTTATTGGAGAGCACAAAGCCATTTATCCCTTACTTGATGTGGAAAATCCTGTTACATATGGTCCACTTGATCTTTATGATTATTACTTTGAACATAAAAGACAGCAGGTTGATGCTATGTGGTATGTTAAACCAACACTTAGACAAATATTTGCAGATTTCTCGAAGATTTCTGGCAGGGCTTATGATATTATTGAAAAGTATTTTGTAGATGATGCTGATCAGGTTATAGTTACTATGAGCAGCACTGCTGGAACCGCAAAGGCGGAAGTAGATGAATTAAGGAAAAAAGGCCAGAAAGCAGGTCTACTTAAAATAAAATTGTTTAGGCCCTTCCCTTATGAAGAAGTCAGCGAAGCACTTAAGAACGCTAAGCATATCGCAGTACTTGACAGATCACTTTCATTTGGAGCAGATGCGCCGCTTTATTCTGAGATCAAGTCTGCTCTTTACAATCAAAATAAAAAAATATGTAGTTATGTTTTTGGCTTAGGGGGGAGAGACATAAACTTAGAAGATATTAAAAAAGTATTTAGTGAAATACAGAAACTCGATAATACCTGTCATGATATTAGGTTTATTGGGTTAAGAGATTAAAATGGTAAATATTAAGGAATTTTCCAGCAGGGAAGAAAGATTGAGCAGCGGACACAGGCTCTGCGGAGGGTGTGGAGCACCGATTATTGCTAGGATGGTCACTAAAGCAACCAAGGACCCTGTGGTTATTGTGAATGCAACTGGATGCTTAGAGGTTGCCACAACCATCTACCCTTATACTGCATGGAAAGTTCCCTGGATGCACAATGCCTTTGAGAACGCTGCAGCGACTATTTCAGGTATTGAGACAGCCTTTAGAGCCCTTAAGAAGAAAGGGAAAATAAAAAAAGAAATAAAGTTCATTGCATTCGGTGGAGATGGTGGCACATATGATATTGGTTTGCAGAGCATGTCAGGTGCTTTTGAGAGGGGGCATAAATTTGTCTATGTCTGTTATGATAACGAAGCCTATATGAATACTGGCATTCAGAGAAGCGGTGCTACCCCTTATGGTGCGAGCACTACAACAGCTCCTGCAGGCAAAGTTAAGCAAGGCAAGGAGCAGTTCAGGAAAGATTTGACAAGCATTGCTGCGGCCCACCATGTGCCTTATGTTGCTCAAGCAGCGCCGTCGGAATGGAATGATTTAATTACTAAAGCAGAAAAAGCTCTAAATGCAGATGGTCCTGCTTTTCTAAATGTGTTGTCACCATGCCCTAGAGGATGGAGATTCCCAGAAAACTTAACTATTGAGATATCCAAATTAGCCATAAAAACGAGATTCTGGCCGCTTATTGAAATTGAAAACGGTAAATGGACTTTGAACAAGGATATTACAAAACCACTGCCAATTAAAGAGTGGATCAAGTCCCAGGGCAGATATAGCCATCTTTTAAAACCAGGTAATGAAGCAATTATAGAAAAAATCCAGGAAAGAGTTAATAAGGATTGGGAAAAAATAAAAAAATTATGTTCTTAATTAGAGCACTACTTTTTGAGCGGCTTTTTGCCTATCTTTGATCTTTTCTTTTTTGGCTGAGTTTTTTTAGCACTGGTCTTCTTGACAGCTGATTTTGCCTTCCTCACTGTTTTTTTAAAACCTTTCCTGGCTTTACCAGCCAATCTATGTTCCCATTTTTTCAGCTCTTCCAACAGTTCATTAAACAATTCTTTTCCTTCGTGTGATTTTAGTTTTCCCTTTTTTACAAGGTCTGCCACAGCTTTCTTAATTTTTCCTTTGTGCTTATATGCGGCAACACCAGCAGCAGAACCTGCTGCAGCAGCAAGACCCAAGAGAAAAAACTTTTTTGCTCCTTTTTTCATAATCATTCACCTCTCTCTTTTCTTGATAATTTATTCTATTTAAATCTTTTTATTGGGTGCTAATATTCTTCATGTGGCTTTCCACTATCAATAAGAAAAGAAACTTTTTAATACTACTTTAGATAATGTTTAGTGTAGCGAGGCTGATTCAAATCAATATGATTAGTCATCTTTTAATGATTTTTATGTTAGTTATCATATCTTCAAACTTTTTCAATCCAACTAACTTTGATTTTTTCCTTTTGTTCCTAGGCGGATGGCTGATTGATATTGATCATGTTTTGTATCATCTCATTACTGAAAAAAATCTATCCAAAAAAGAATTTAGAAAGATCCATACTTACCTGCATAAATTTAATATCCCAAGATTTTACTTATTTCACACTATTGAATTCCTTTTATTATTGTTATTTATTAATAGGTATTATCTGAACATATCATACTTTATAGTGGGCTATGTTAGTCACCTTGTGCTTGACTCCATAGGATATATAATGTATTATAAGAATCTAAAGTGGATCAGACACTGGACTATCTTCTATTACTTGGCTGGAATTAAAAATAAATATACTAAGGAGAAAACCGTTCTTTGACAGAAGCGTAGATCATAGGCAAAGCAATAGTTGCATCACAAACAACATCAACAAAATCTGCGTCTGCACTCATTTTGCCCCATGAGATTCCCTCCCTTAGAACTGCTCCGCTGCTGCCTCCAGGCTCAGGTCTGTCCATTGTGATTTGTATGCCATATCTAGCAGAGCTAGGTGAGAACTGCATTGCCTGCTGAACATAATTTTTTGGAACGCCTCCGCCAATATAAAAAACACCGGGGTTCTTGCAGCCCCACGCAATATTAATAATCTCTTTTAAATCTTCAAATGCATTAACTTGAATCTTTTTTCCTTTTGCCAGGTTTCCCCAAATCATCAATCCAATGCCAGAATCAGCAATTGCAGGACAAAATATTGGGATTTTATTCTTATAGCATATATTCAGGATTGAATCTTCTTGTTCTATTAATGAACCGATTTTGTGGAGGAGCTGAGTTATATTCATAGGCTCTGATGATAATGCATTAAAATTCTTTGAAAAAAATTCTTCCATCTTCTCATAAACTTGGTTAGGCATAAAAGCATCATATATCCTGTCAATACCTTTTGCATGGAGTTCAGCATCGCTTGCATATGGATTGCCCTGATAATGGCTGAATCCCAGGCTTTCCACAAGATCATGTGTAAGATTAGCGCCAGTTGTAACTAATACATGAATATAGCCTCTTTTTAACATGTCAATGATAATATTTTTCATCCCTCCCGGCACCATTGCCCCAGCAAGGCCTAGAAAGATTTTGCAGTCTTTATCCTTAATCATCTTCTCATATATATCAACTGCTTTTGCTATTCTCCCCCCACCCATCACTCCGCTTTGTTTCATCTGATTGACTAGTTCATTTACAGTAATCTTATCTCTAATGTCAATCTGTTTGACTTTCTTTAATCTCTTCATCTTATATTTAGGCCTCTACTCAGGACATTCCATTCAATCTCTTGGATTTGGAACAGGGCTTTGAAATATTTAATGGCTTTAAGCACATCAAAATTTGTGCATGAGAACACATCAATTGCTACATATCCTCTTTTCGGGAAAGTATGTATACTAACATGGCTTGTGTAAATTAGGATAAAACCAGAGATACCCGAATTAAATTCATCTTCGTTAATCGATTTTATTAATGGGTCTGACAGTCTTTTCATACCTATATCTATAGGAAATTGTATAAGGGCTTCTTTGATAATAGCTTCATCACTTAACCTGTCTCTGTCACAGTTTTGCCCATCAATAGTAAGATGCGTTCCTTTAGATGTGTTAATTTTCATGGTTTTCCCTTCTGTATTCAGATATGTCCCTTTCTTCTAATTCCTTGATTTTTTGTTCACTCCTCATCTTCTCAAGCCACTTATATACATTAGCATGCCGGCTTCCCTTTATCAATTGTTCAAGAGCTCTTTTTGCTGTAAGGACTGCTTCTGTTCTGCCTATAATGCATACTGTTTTTCCAAAAACAGATATAAATGTCTCTGTGTGCCTCTCAATCTGGGTTCTTGCTTTGCCTTCTCTCCCAATTATCCTTCCTTTTATTCGTTTTATTTGATTGTCCTTTACATAATCAATAAGATTAAGAACTTCAAAGGTATAGTCCTGTTTTAGAAGCAGCTGTGCTATCTCTGGGTTAAAGCCCCGGCCAATTGCCCTTATAATGTCTCTTGTGCAATATAAAGCTATAGCATCTTCTCCCTTGACTGAGATATCGCCTTCTTTTGAATCAACTTTGATTGTGGTCTTAGTTTGTTCTTCTATATATTTTTTTATCTCTCCTTTTCTGCCTATTAACACGGCAATTCTTTCCTTTGGTATTTTTATCTGATAAGCGAACTCTGTCATACTTTTGTGGAATCTTCAATTACTTTTAAAGTTTATTAATGATCTTCAAAACCCAAACCTTTTAATAAATGGACTTCTTTTTTTGATTAAAAATGAGATCAGTATCTATTATTGGTCTTGGCTATGTTGGATTACCATTAGCAATAATCTGCTCCAAGAAAGGGTATAAGGTTTATGGGATTGATGTTAATGAAAAGATAGTGGGAAAAACCAATAAAAATATTTCACATATTGATGACCCATATCTTAAAGAGAATATTAAAGATGTGAGGATAGATGCTACAACCAGTTTTGAACCGGTGTCAGAAAGTGACGTAATATTGATATGTGTTCCTACTCCTGTAAATAAGAAACATGTCCCTGATTTGTCTTATGTGGAGTCAGCCACTAAAAGTATCTCGCAGTACTTGAAGAGAGGACAGATTATTATTCTTGAGAGTACAGTTTCCCCCGGCACAGTTGATGGAGTTATGATGTCAATCCTCAATAACGGCCTTGATGCTATGAAGAATGATTATTACCTTGCTCATTGCCCAGAGAGAATTGATCCAGGCAATAAAAAATGGACTATTGACAAGATTCCAAGGGTTGTTGGTGGCGTTACTGAAGAGGCAACACTGAAAGCAAAAGAATTTTATGAGACAATAATTGAGGCCAAGATTACTCCATTGAAATCGGCCAAAGAGGCTGAGGCTGCAAAGATTATGGAGAATACGTTCAGGGATGTTAACATTGCTTTCGTAAATGAGATGGCAAAGAGCTTTGACAAGGCAGGTATAGATGTGATGGAGGTTATCAAAGGTGCTTCTACAAAACCTTTTGCCTTTATGCCTCACTATCCAGGTGTTGGTGTTGGTGGACATTGTTTTGACAAAGCTACTTTTGTTTTCTTAAAAAATAGTGGACATCAGAAAGTGAAACAAATAGGCCAATATATTAATTCTCTTGATTGCAACAGGCAACAGGTAAATGATGTTGAGATTTTTTCCCCAGAAGATGTCAAAATATTAAGTTATGATATGATAAAAAAATCAACCTCCTTCAAACCTGTAAAGATTGCATCCAAAAGAAAAACTGACCAAATCTTGTGTATTAACTGCGCGTATAACTATAAACTTGAAGTTACTGACTTGCATCCTGTAATTTGCTATGATAATGGTTTAAAAGTGAAATTTGCAAAAGATATCAAGAGAGGAGACAGGCTTGTTCTGAATAAACTATTGCCTTCTGATAAATCTATGCTCAAGATTGACTTGATTAATCATTTAAATAACGATTTAATCAAAAAAATTCGGGTTAAACCAAAAAATGGTGCTTTTATTAATTATAAAAAGGGAATAGATAAAAACCTGAAGGGGAATAAGAGAGATTATTATAAAAATAATTCCCTCCCCTTGAAAAAATATTTAGCATTAGAAAATCTGCTTGGAATAGATAGACAAGAGATTTACCTTTGCACAGGCGGCGGTCCAAGTTTCAAAAAAATTCCCGCAGTACTTGCTCTTGATAAGGATTTCTTAAGATTAATCGGTTATTATTTAAGTGAGGGTTGTTTAACAACGGAGAAAAAGACATTAAGAACTCGCTTTACGTTCAATAAAAATGAAACAGAGTACATAAATGACTTGAAGAGTCTACTGAGAAAATATGAATTAGATTATTCTGTATATCTATCAACAAGGTTTGAATCTTATCATATAAAAGTCTCTTCCGCAATATTTGGATTTTTATTAAGAGACATCTTAAAATGTGGCGTAAATTGTTATAACATGGAGATTCCCGAGCAATTCTTTGATTTGGCTAAAGAGTATAAAGAAGAATTGTTAAAGGGTTTATTTAGGGGGGATGGCGGAGTATCTGGCTTTTCCAAAAAAAGAAGGTATATTAAAAACGGAAAATCTTACGAACATTATTGCAACAGCATTACAGTTAGTTATTTTACTTCAAGCCCTGTTCTTTTTCAACAGATCTGTTTGTTATTATTGAATTTTGATATTGTTCCGAAATTATCAAAAAGAATAGGATACATGACACTAACTGGATATAAGAATGTTTCTAAAGTAAAAAATTGGTTCTTGGGAGAAAAAGAAGAAAAAATCAACACCTATTTAAAAAACCTAAGAAAAGTAATTAATTATAAAAAGACAAAAATCTTCAGAGAATTTATTACAATTAGCGTTGAAAATATCAAAAAAATTGAAACTGATTATGTGTATTCTTTTGAGGTTGCTGATACAAATACCTTGATTACTTCGTGTGGGATTATAGCTCATAACTGTATCGCAATTGATCCCTATTATCTAATAGACGGAGCGAAAACATATGGCTTTGACCACCAATTCTTGAGTTTGGCGAGAAAGATAAATAGTTCCATGCCCCAGTATACTGTTGATTTATTCAGGGAGGAACTTAACAAGCTTGGTAGGCCAGTTAGGGGCGCTAAAGTAGGTATTCTTGGTCTCGCCTACAAAGGGAATGTCGATGATACAAGAGAAAGCCCGGCATTTGAGGTAATTGACCTACTGAAAAAACAAGGGGCAGAATTATTTGTTTATGAACCATATCTTCCGGACAAATCAGATGTAAAAGTCCTAACCGAATTATTTGAAAAGGTCGATTATATATTATTGATTACAAACCACAACGAATTCAAAAATATGGATTATCAGCTATTGAAACAAAATAATATAAAATTGGTTCTTGATGGTAGGAATTGCCTTGATAAAGAGTCGATCGAAAAATTAGGCATCTTATACAAGGGTATTGGAAGGTAAAATTTATTTTATTAGATTGACTATAACAAAGGGAGTTCTATAGTTAAATTTATATACCCTCTATGACTAGTAAAAATCTATGAGGGAGTACAAAGAGGTGCTGGGTAGATTAAGGAAGGATATTGAACATAAATTCTCCCAAGCCGAGATTCCCCCAAATCAGGACACCACTTCTCTTTCATTTAGAACGTTTAAACAAGAACAGAAAGAAGAGTTTTCATTGAACACCACCTACGAAAAGTACTGTGCATTCTCTGCAAAATTCCTCGGGTTTATTAGCTTTGGAAAAAAAACAGAGGAATCTTTGCATGATGAGATTGAAATTGCTGGAATAAATGTGACACCGCGCGGGGTGATTGCCTCAGCTTTTATGACTCAGCTGATTTCTCTACTTATAGGATTCCCTTTTTTATTTTTAGGGTTCTTGAATTTTGCTTTTTTCATTGTATGCACAGGCGCCTTTCTCGGTGCAGTTTCCTATACATATCCTGGATTTAGGTCTGAATTGACAAAGATAAATGCACAACAGGAGTCTTTGCTTGCCATATTATACATGACAATATATATGCGTGTTAATCCGATTCTAGAAAATGCTATGTACTTTGCTTCACAGCATCTAAAAGGTCCAATTGGAAAAGATCTCAAACAGTGTTTGTGGCTTGTTGATAATGAGAAGGTAGGGTCGCTTGAAGAAGCAATTCAATATTTTATCCCCTTATGGGTTAAAAGAAATGTAGATTTTGTCAAGTCATTGCTTATCCTTTACAGTGTCCTGGAACAGACCAGTAAGGAAAACCAAATAAAAATTTTAGACAAAGCCCTTGATACTATATTGCAGTCAACATATGAAAGAATGAAACACTATTCTCATGACCTGCAGATACCTGTAACAGTACTCCACACTTTTGGCCTGATGCTCCCTCTTGTTGGATTGATTGCTTTTCCGATGCTTAGCATATTTATGGCAGACAGCATAAGAATATCATACCTCTTTTTTGGTTATATAATTGTATTGCCAATGTTGTTATTTTTCTTTATTAGAAGAGTAATTTCAAAAAGACCGGGTGCGTTTTCGTATCCAGATATCTCAAATAATCCATATGTTCCTCCACAAGGGATGTACAAATTAAAGCTAAGAGATAAAACCTATCTTGTGCCTGTATTAAGTGTGGCGCTGGCAATCGCCCTGCTGATTGTGTTGCCTGGAGTTAATCATATCTTTTTCTCGACCTTGCCCACATATTTAAAAATGAGAGAAAAGGATTTTCCCGAAGAGGTTATTATACCAGAAGGCATGGAGAATGAATTAACAATTCAAAGTATTTTGCTTACTTTAACTATCCCCTTGGGTCTTGCGGTTGGTGTTGCACTTTTTTTCTACGGAAGAAGTGTTCAGAGGATGAAAGTAAGAGAAGATGTGGTGGAGATTGAAGAAGATTTGCCAGGAGCGCTGTTCCAATTCTCAAACCAATTCACAGAAAAGATACCCATTGAGCAGGCAGTTGAGAATTTTGTCAATGAATATGTGCTTTTAAATCTTAAAAAGAGAAGTATCTTCTTGTTCTTCTCGGCTATCCTTGATAGAATACAGGATGAAGGGGTAACATTTGCTCAGGCAATTTTTGATAAGAAGGGCGTTATTATTAGATACCCTTCTGTATTACTTCGAGAAATCGCCTGGATTATCTCTGAGGGAGAGAGAAAAGGAGCTCAAATTGTTTTTAATATTGTGAACAAAATCTCGATTTATTTAGATAATCTAAAGAAAATTAAAGAGTTAATCTATGACTTACTAGCAGAGGTTGTAAGCTCAATTAATATGCAGGCAAGATTCCTGGCACCGTTTATTGCTGGTATTGTGGGCTCACTAACCACAGTTATTATCCGGGCCCTTGTTGAAATGGCAAAGAAATTAAGCTCAATAATGGGGCTCCTGCGGATTGGAACAAGTGGTGTGAGAGATTCCAACTTTTTTTCAGGATTTATAGAATTTTCACAGATTATCCCCCCAACCATGTTCCAGGTATTGGTTGGTATATATATGGTCGAAACAGTCTTTTTGTTGTCATTTTTAGCAAATGGTGTTGAAAACGGCTTTGATGCTGTATCCAGGGATATGACTATAGCGAGAAATATGACAATGGCAATCATTGTTTATGTCCTTATATCTGTTGTATCAACATTAGCCCTCACCTCTTTGGTTGGAAGAGGAACCGCTATGACTTAATAAAATGGAGAATATATTTTTTAAATATGGGATAATCATTGTTGGTGCAGCAGTAATAGCACTCTTAATCAGTTTTTCTTTTAATGCATTGCACGAGACAGCAGTTGGCAATCAAGAAATGCAACAGGATTTTTCCGGGAGCGCAACAGAGCTTAAACTCGCTCTTATTCGATATTGTGATTATTGTCTCAAGCCTCAAGTGAGCCAGGATTGCTTTATTATTAATGTTAATCTAATAGGAGGAGATTTAACAATCCAGGATTTTTTGGAATTTGAGAACATTGTCTTAGGGACAGATATTACTTCTGGAAAGAGTGTAGTTAAAATTAAAAACATCAATAATTTATGCATGGTAGATAAGCTGGAATGAAAAAAGGAGATATAAGCATTACAACAGTTTTTATTATCTTTATTACTTTAGCCAGCATACTATTGTTATTGGGGCTCTTTTCAACTAAACTGCCAACTTTTGCCAAAGAGATGTACTGCAAAACTTTTTTCTATATCCATTCTTCTGTATTTATCCCAAAAAATTTCAGAGCTGAGCAGAGCTATTGCTTAGACACAAAATTACTCAAGCCGCCTATTACCCTTACAAATGAGACAGAACTCAATACAAGTATCTTGGCACACATGCTGGCATGTTGGGAGTACGCAGAGCGGGGAAAATATAACAAGAACCAGCTGTGCTATGAATTAGTCATCGGACCAAGTGTTAAGACCCCTGTGTCTGTAACTGAGACCCAGATCAATGGTATTCTAGTAGAAAACGGTGTTACTAATGTCTTCTCAACAGACAATTTTGACTGGGCTGTAGATGACGAGTTTACTGAGAACCAAAAGATACTAATAGAATATGTTAATGGAAAAATAAAAGTTACCTAGGGTTTATTATTTATCTTTCTTTTCTTAATCTCTTTTTCAAACCAATTGTTCCATTCAAACCACACAATTTCATGGTCTAAAACTCCCTTTTCCTCCTTTACTTTCTCAACAAAATTATGGAACATATCATTACAGAGAATGACAAAACCTGCTTCAAGCATGTCATCATCCTTGAGCTCTTCTGCTTTTTGCACCAATGTTTGTCTATACTTGGCCCTCAAAAGAATATTATTCCAAACTGCATCCCAATTGCCAGCAAAATCAGGAATATTACCAGCTATTGTTTTCAAGATTTCTGACTCCCCATTAATGAGTTCATCTGTTGGTACGAGTTCATCTGTTTTTGCGTCGTATTTCATAAGATCAAGAAAAGCGCCCTCAATTAAGGGATCCTCTTCCCATGTTTTCCTTACCTCTGTTATCTGGGTTATTCTCCTGTATCTATGCAACCCATCAGCAGATTTTATTGGGGTGGATATTATACATATATCAGTTGCCTTAAAACTTGTTTTTGGTATCCCAATGTCATTTACAACCCTGTCATATATACCATATGGAGAATCTCCGTGGATTGTTCCTGCAACCACATTTGCAGCTGCTCCTACACGCATAGCTTCATAGAGTGCAATAGCTTCTTTGCTTCTTACCTCTCCAACTATAAGCGAGGAATCTCCTAGTCTTAGAGTTGTTCTAATTCCATCAGATGCACTAACCTCGCTTGTTCCCTGGGACAATGCTGATGCAACTTTCATTGATTGGATATTAAAACCGAGACTTCTAAGAGAGGATACAGGTAGTTCCAGTGTGTCCTCAATAGTTATCACCCTATATCGCCTCATTATCTCAATCATCAAGGCTGAGAGAAACGATGTTTTCCCAGAGCTTCTTGTACCGCAAATTAACATTGTTCTAGTACCATCTACAAGGAAACTTAAGAGTCCAGCTGCTAGGGGATTAATCATTTTGTATTTAATAAATAATGGAAGTGTCCATGGGTCATCTCTATGCCTTCGGAATGAGAAAGCAAGCCCAGTTGGATTCAGCGGGAGAGTAATGGCAGCAACTCTTGTCCTAGCTCCAGGGAGCTCAAGCTCAGTATCAAGCACTGGGTTGGCTTCATCAAGAGGCCTGCCAGATATCATCCTCAACTTTGAAGCCCAGGATTCTGCTTCTGTGGTTGTTGTAATAATATTTGTTTCACAATCATCATATTTGCCATGTACAATAAATATTGGAACATGTCCCATCGGACTATTAATTGAAATATCTTGGATATTTTCATCCTGCAACAAGACTTCTATTAAACCAAACCCGACCGTGTATCTCACAAGGATAGCAGTCAATTCGACAACATCTTTCTCTCTAAGTTTTATATTCCTGTATGATGCTAATTCTTCAATTAGATCCATGCCGACATTGAAAAAGACCTCTCTCATTCTTTTTGGATCAACAAACTCAGATTTTTTCGGCTTGTGTTCAGCCATTATCTTCCTTGCTGCGTCAAGCAACTCATATTTTTCTTCACTTAACTTGAATTCAGGAGGCAGCATATGAAATAAGAGTTTCACTGAATCTGGCAGCTTAAATATGGTGACTTCTGTGTCTTCTGCAATTGAGTAGTTGTCAATCTCAATACCCTCTTTTGGATAGGAGGCCATTAGTTTTGTATACATAAAATCTGGTTTGATAACCGGGTTGAAAATGCGCCGGTACACTGATCTGTCCCCTATCTCATAGCCAGCTAAATGTGGTTGAGCTATTACTACCAATTTTGTTCTTTCTAACAGATTCATTAGGTAATCAAGAAGGGAGATATATTTGGACAGGCATTCGACACTCTCTCTGTCAACTGTTTTTTCCTGGATTATCTTCTCTTGTCTTCTTATTCTTCTTAACTCAACAAAGGCTCCAAGAGGATCTTTTAATAATAGATTAAATAGTATATCTTGAAGCTGATTATACCAAACATCTGTATATCTCTTGCAATTATCAAAATTCAGGGCATGATAGCTGAACATATTTTTTTCTTTTGTCAGATGGAGGTATAGTTTGGCAATTTCATTCAGTAATTGGGTCTGTTCATAGTCATATTCATATTCTCTCTTCTGGAAAAAAACTATCTTTGTGATTCCTTTTGTCTGGGCTAATTTTTCACAAGTTTTTGCCATACATAGAGCATTATCTTCTACTGATGGGATAAGTGTTGTTTTAGAAAAATCACCCCTTAACACATTATCCTCTCCTTCTCTGTCCACGCTAAAAACAGGTTCCCCAGGTGTATTTTCAAATGCCATGTTTCAGTAACATTTATTATCCAGCTAATATTTTAATGATGTAATCGTTTATATAATTTATTATGACAGATATTATGACAGAACAAAAATCTCCTCAAAGACAGCAACCCAAGACAGCTCCAGATATTAATATTAAGCTGAGTAGAGAGATTAATGAAATAATGAGAAGACTTAGAATTCTTGAAGAGAGATACACTAACCTCAGAAAAAAAAATCAGCTCACTGATCAGAATATGTTGGACACATCTAAAAAAATTATGGAAGAGTTAAAGATATCTCAGAGTACAATAACTGAGCTAAAACGTGAACTGCAGGATATGAATTCAAAAATTACTGTGCTTGCAGAAGAGATTCAGTCATGTGTTCCAAAACGGGATTTCGATATGGTCAGCAGATATTTAGATTTCTGGGAGCCAATGAATTTTCTTAGCAGAGAAGAATCAGAAAAAATTGTACAGGAGTTTATGAGAAATACCAAAACTTATTTAAAGTCTAAAAAATAATTTTTATTACTATGGTACAGCCAACTGCACAGGGTTCGCCTATTAACCTTATACTACAGATGAGACAGCAGGGTTTGTCCAATAATCAAATAATTCAAAATCTGCAAAGACAGGGTTATTCAAACACACAAATATTTGATGCTATGAACCAGGCAGAGGTTAAAAATGCTGTTGAAAAGGTGCCGCCCGAATTCATCTCTCAACAGCCCGAATATCCAATACCTTCTGGTCAGCCACCTATGTCACAACAAATGTCTGCTCAAACAGATGATGATTACCATCAGGAAGATACTGCAAAAACAGAGGAATTGATAGAAGCTATTATAGATGAGAAATGGTCTGACTTGCTGAAGAACGTTAATAAGATTATTGAATGGAAAAATAGAGCTGAGTCTAGAATAGCTGCTATGGAGATGAAAGTTGATAATCTTAAAGAAAACTTTGATCAGCTGCATAGAGCAGTATTGGGCAAAATAGGGGAATATGACAAAAATATCCTGGATGTCGGTACAGAAATTAAAGCAATGGAAAAGGTATTTGCTAAAGTTTTGCCTGCATTCACAGAAAATGTGCATGAGCTCTCTAGAATAACAGATAGACTTAAATCAGGAGAGAGTGAATAATTCTAATACGTTTAAGGGCCCTTACCTATCCACAGGGCAGCGAAAAGCATTATAAATAGTATTGCCAATATCCCTAATACCTTCGGGTGAAACAAAGTTGCTCCAAGGTTTTCCTGAAAACTGCCGCTCGCGACATTTCCATCGCCTCTTGCATAGCTTGTTGCTTGGGTAAGAGAACTTGTATTTTGATCATTAAGATATGGGCCAGCCTTCTGCCCAATAACATGGGAAATTGCTAATAATGCAATGATAATGGTGAAGATTAGTGTCCATGTGCCAAATGTCTGGGGTATTGTCTCAACCCAGACAGCGCCAAATGCTTCTTTGGCAATATTAAGAAAAACATAAATAACAACTAAGATGATGAACCAGGGAATAGCATATCTTACAATTTCTATTGCATCGCTTGAGAAGATAAACAGAATTGCCACAACAAAAGCAAATAATGCGTCAATGCCTTTATTCCCGCCCAAAGGTTTTTTAAATTGGAGCACGGCATAGACTGCAACAAAAATAAACAGGATAATAAATATATTAGAGAAGTGCTCCAGAAAAACAATATCGAGGAAAGTTGCCATCTTTTATTTCATCACACCTTTAAACCATTCATTGAAGGGCTTTCTCTTTTTCTCTTCATCTTCTTCACGTGTTATGAAAGCTACAATCAACCCGAACACCAAGAGAATAATAACAAGCGTAATGGTCTCATCATCAAAGAGCCATGCAAGCCATGAAGGCGTATTTCCTAGCCAGCCTGCTGAACCTATGAATATTAACGCAACAGCAATAACTGAAATCATAACTACAATTCCTACCAAGCTTGAGCCGCCTATATTTACATCTTTTCCAAAAACACCAATTAACAACAAAGTCATCATAAAAACTACCATTAGCAGGGATACATTTGGCAGGGCTGAATTAATAATAACAACCACATCTGCTCCAGGCGGATAAGTGTTCATGACGTGCGGTATAATGACTGCCAGGCCAATTACCAGTGCTACAACCTTGTTGAACGGCCTCTTATTGTCTCCAAGAATATTTGATTTTTGTAAGACTGCAAAAGTTATTGTAAAAACCAGGAGAAAGGGCAGCAAAACATCTAGCATTCCATAACTCTCCAATACTTTAATTATATCAGCAAAATTCATTTTTCTTCATCCTCCTTCTTACCTGTTTTAAATCCTAGAAAGCTCTTTTCTTTTGACGGTGAAGATGTTATCCAAGACATCAATCCAATCAATACAAGGGTTAAGATAAGAGCACCGAATGCAGCAGAGCTGATATTGTTGACAATATAATCCCATACAAACGTCAGCCATGGTGTGCCATCTTCGGTTTTAATTGCGTGAAGGAAAATAAGCAAGATACTGACAAACATAATCACATAGAATATTGCTTTATACTGGCTTAATAGGTCGAACTCTTCCTTGCCGCTGTGGAAAGTACCCACTAAAAGCAGGAAACAGACAGCCAACAGCAGGAGAATGGTTATATTGGCTGCAGCCTCGTTAATAGCAGCTACAAGTCTTGTACTGGCAACAGCTAGAAAAGCAGTAACAAATGCAAACATACTATTAAGATTCTTTTTTGTGTATTCTATGTTGTCAATAGTCTCAGTTCCAAATATCTTTGATTTCTCCAGAATTGCAAAGATGATTGTAAATATTAATAAGAAGGGAAGCACAACTTCGTAAACGCCAATCTTCTCCAAAAACTGAATCGCTCCTCTGAATGGAGTTTCATCTGCCATATTGTAGTATAAGATAGATGTTGCTATATAAATTTTTTGATTTTATTGAGAGAGGAAAAAGATGCTAGTTTTTCTAAAAATAGGTCTATTTATACTTGTGATAGTTACTGGTTTTTTGTTATTTGTGTAACACCTATGCCTGTCAAAATGATTGTTATCTGGGGAGTGTGTTTTTCTCTTTTCTCTCATCCCACCACGCCGCACCTGAGTCTAAAAGATCTGGATACTCTTTTTTAGGCTTCCTCCCGCCGGATTCCTCTTTTTTTTCTTCTGATTCTGTCTTCTTTGATAAATATGTTCCAATGTACTCTTTCAATTGACCCCTTGCGTGGCAGTATACATTCCACGGAGCATCTAACATTCTTTCCATCCATCTTGGTATCTGAACACTTTGTGCCATCTCTTCAATTCTAGATGCTAATCTGTTCATCATATTCAGCATGTCGTCCAAAACTGGGATGTAATCTGGCACAGAATCCATTAGCGCCACATTTGCTTCTCCATTATTCTGGACCCCACGTCCTACTCCTTGTCTATAATCTCTTTCTTCTGCGTGATGTGTGTATTGTTTAAGACCTGTTTCTAAATTCATTTTCTGTCACCTTTTCCTTATACTCTCCTTTCTGCCATGTTGTGGGGCTCTACATAAAATAGTTAGAGAGAGCCCAAGTTTAAATCAAAATAATAATAAGCAGAATGAGGAGCATGAGTAAAGGAGAATGGCAACTTATTCTTATCTTTTCATCTTGTTTTTTTATTGCCATTTTATATTCCTGTCTAATGCATTTATATTGGGCTTTTCCAGAAAACATAGAAAAGCTTAATTAAATAATAAGGATAGGAGTAATAATAGTATTATGGATACTCATAGCTGATTAATATATTAACTATTCTATATAAATCTTAGGTTTATTAATATTAAACAAAATGGTTGAATGGACTGAGTGAGGAGCTGCTAATTAAATCTAAGCCCCTGAAGGACTAAAGCCCTTTAGTGCAAAAAGTGAGTATATAGGTTTAAGCTCGAATACCTAAATTTATTAAGAATAGTATTATCTTTAATATTAAAAATGTTTGCATTGAAAAGAAAATTGGTATTGACAAAGCAAGGCAACTATATTTTGACAGTGCCAAAGCAGCTGGTACAGCTCAAAGGCTGGCAGCCTGGAGACAGCCTGACTTTCAAGGATCAGAAAGGCAGCATAGTCATTGAGAAGGATTAAGGCTTTTTCTTAATTTGTTTAAATCTTGATCCAGATTCCCAGTTATTTTAAAAATATATTCTCCTAGTTTTAATTCTTCTAATTTTGAAAAGTATTCTCTTAAATTAAATTCAATACCTTCCTGTCTGTTCATTCCGACCTTTTCCAATTCTTTTGGGAATAGTTTATTATATTTTTGATATTCTCTAGTTTTTAATTTGAATAAACAAAATTTTGCAAGTGTCGGAATATGTATCTCTTTCGGTTGAGTTTTGATGTATTCTTTTAATGCCTTATCAAAAAATTCGTTTGCTCTAATAACTCCTTTAATTCCTGTTTTTCCAACTGCCTTTAATTGCTGCTCTGGAATTGACTTAGAAAATTTAAGTGTTTTTTCTACAAAAGCCTCAAAAGGATCTATTGGAACTTGAAACGATTTAATATATTTAGTTTGCCCCCTTGTTTTCTTAACTTGTCTTACTGCTATTAATCCAAGTTGCTCAAGTTTTTCTATATGTCTCCAGACTCCAGCATAATTAAGATCCAGTGTTTCTGCAATCTCAGTAATACTCCTCTCTTTCTCCAAACACATATAATATATTTTTTCTCTAGTTTTACTGTTAAATGCACTAGTTACTGTGTGAAGATCTATTTCTTTTCCCATACTTGTTTTTAATTTCATTTTGGATTTATAAATTTTGGTATTTATGATTTTATGATTTAAATGTAAGGAAATCATAACATTTATATAGTAATTATATTTATATTATGAACAGAATGTCAGAACTCGAGGAGCTATTCAAAAAATATCAGGAGTGGAAGAGTCTGCGAATGACTCCCCCACAACCAAAAAACAGCTTGGGATAAACCTAACCTCTATGACTGGTTTATCCTTCTCTGTTTTTATAATTATGTAAACAGAAAAATGATAATCTTTTCCAATTTTACAAAAAGCAGCAAGTTGCGGAGAGTTCCTATTTCTATACGGATTGAAAGCCTTATTATTGACAGATTAAAAGAGGAGAAAAAGGATCAGGTTTCAGATTATTTGAGGCAGCTGATCTATGATGACTTAGAGGTCAAGTTCGAGAAAAAATGACACTTAGACTAAGCCCAGAGGATTTTGCATTTCTGATTTATTTAATTGGCAAAGCGCAGCATCAACTAAAAACGGAACATGAATTTAAGAGAGTCTGGCAGGCTCAGGCATTGAAACAAAAAATTAAAGGGTATATAGAGGTGAAAAATTATGAAGACTATTGAAATAACCGACACAAATGCAGAACTTATTGACAATTTCAGACATGATAAATATTTATCAAAAGTAATAAAGGATCTAGATAAAAAATCAGACAATGATATTATAATGATGTTGCATCTTGGGTTTAATGAAAAGGATTTCATGGAATCTTTAGGTGGGAAAGTAACTTTTGGTCCAATTTTAGTAGAGTTTGATTTAAATAAAATTGAAGGTGAAAAATGACTGATGACGAAGCAACAAAAAAACTGACTGAAGAAGAGGTAGCTAAACTTGAGTATGATTTTGAAAGAATAGCTATTGAAGAGTTAAGAAAAAAATCTGATCTAATCGAGTTAAATGATAAAATCATATATCTAAGATTTCCTCAGAAGATAATAATTCAAAACCTTATATGCGAGGCCTTAGAAACTGATTATCAAAGTGGAGAGCAAAATCATAAGGGAAATTTATATAAATTTTCTTTTGGAAAAGGGCTTGATGAACTAATACTTTTTTCTGATCATGTTTTTTCATTGGGAGAAACAAACATCTTTCTTGAGCCCATGTCTGAGGCCGAGATTATTTTTTCTAAAGTGGTGGTAAATGCTATTTATAAGCATTACAAAGGTGTTGAAACAAAGTTGCGGATCAAGAATTTTAAGTTTTTTATTGTTGATTTTTTAAAAGACCTAGAGACTAAGGAAAATAAAAAACAAATCTCATTAAAACAAAAATTGGAGGCTATACATGAAGTCATTTATTATTTTAATGACTACTGCAAAACTAGCTCACTTGATCCCCTAACTGATTTGAGACAGTTGCATATAATAAACCCTTTTTTATTTAAAGAGGCAAGCCCAATAATGCCCTTTTCTGAAGATGAATTTAGGGGACTCTCCAGAGAGGAGCTTATCTCAATTATTGAGCTGCATCTGACTCAAGGGTTTAGTAATGATCCAAGATTGATAGAAGATGCTAAGAGAAGTATTTTTCTGATAGACCAGCATCAATCGGATAATTACAAATATGCAAAATACCAAGATAATAAAATCATTGTCGAGGACACAAAGACAGCAAAGACCTCCATATATAGCAATTTTTGTTTAGTGACTGAGGATTTCTCAAAAGCAGGGTTAACAGGTTACTCAACATCAGACACTACGGCGGAGGGGGTTTTAACAAATGAAAAAAGAGCCTGTTTATTTGATGAGATGAGCGATAACAAACGCACAGAGATTTTATCAGGTGCTTTAAACTTAATGGAAAAGGGAATCGCAACAATCATAAAAGGCAAACAAAAGGTTGTTTCCAAGTATGCAAATGAATACAATTTTACCTCTAATCCAGCGCAATCGGAAGATACTGAAGCAGGAGCAATCTTCCAGTTTTCAGACTTGATTAAGACACTTACAAATAATCCGATTGGTTTTGGCTCAAGAATTGGCACAGTAAGGTTTATGCCAGGTTATAGCAAATATTCAGGGAAGCCTATTGATTCCAGGAAATCACAAAAGATAAGGGCACTATTTGAGCATCTAAGATCCAAACTAAGCCAGGCATTAATCAAGGCATACGAAAATACTCAAGTTTTAGATTGGTTGGAAGAGCCTTATTCAATTGAAGAGCTTAAGCAGTTTAATCTCTTAATTGATACTATTGGATACCTGCCAGTTAAAAGGTTTTTTGAGTCGTTTAGATCTAACTATGCAAGGGTTAGAGGGGGGGCATTGAAGCAGGCTTTATTATTGCAGATCGACTTAATTAATAGAGGAGAACTTGACTTTAATCTATTGCTTGAAGATGCAAATAAATGTTATTCTGAGCTTTTCAATGAGAACTTAAAATCAATCAGAAGAGTATCAACTGCGGTTAAGGAAAAACTCACAGATGATCTGATTAAATCAACTTTGGAATTTTACTCTCCAAAATATGCCAGGACATTGATAAAAACCCTAATACTGTTTATTATTGAAAATAAGGTTGGCCTGCATAAAATAGTTTTAGAAGAGCTAAAACCTGTTTATGAAAAATATAAGGACTATCTCCCTTACAAAGAAAATAAGGATAATTATTTTTCAGACTTAATTAAAGATTTTCATAGAGCCAATGAAAAGGGCATTAACAACAACTTGAGAGTGAGCCTTATTAATGCTTTTGGAGTTGATATTGAACAATCAGGCAGCTCAATCTTGTTTAAGATCAAGGATACTGAACTTTTTAATCAATACTTACAGTGGGGGCAAATCGGGTATTTCGGGTATACTTCTATTTCAGAAAATAGCGAAAAAATGGCAAAAAACACTAATAGGGGCTTATAAAACAATACCCGAAATGCCCGAAATACCCGAGAAAATAAACAAAATGCAAAAGAAACAACTTCCAGACAAACACTTGAGCAGGCCACTGAGCCAGGAGCAGGAAGAAGAAATAAGGCAGCTTTCAGTCCAGAAGCAGATCCCTTTCATACTGGCCAAGCATGAATACTTTGAGAACAAACTGAACAGGTGGCTATAATGAAACCGACAACACCAATGAAGGCAATAAGATTGAAATGTGTTGATTGTTGTGCTGGGCAATCCTTAGAAATAAAAGCGTGTCCTTGTATAGATTGTTCTTTATGGAGATATCGGCTAGGTAGGAATCCAAACTACAAAGAAAATAAAAAAAACCCATACCTAAACCCCAAAAACTTTGTAGGAAGGGAAAATTGGGAGGCAATTAAACTTATTAAATTCATAAAAGAAAAATGCTGAACTTAATTTTTCAAATGATTGAACTAAGTCTCATAATTTGCTTGTTGTATTTTGTCATGCTTATTTTTCTAGTCATACTTACCCGATTTTTATCTCCACCATTAAAGGCTGGGCAGCCTCCTAAAGCCCAGCCGAGAAGAGGCAGGACAGGGAAACTGTTTAAGAGAACTTGAGCAGCCCGTAATAAAAGAGTAGGTGGCGTAAATGAACAAAATAAACATACTGTTGTATCAATGCCAGAAAGAGGAACTAGAGCTTAGGCTTTATGATCCTGAGATTCCAGCAAGGACAAAAGCAGATATTATGAAGCTTGCACTGGAGAGCTATTTAGAATCAACAAAAGACGCTGTTTTAGATGCCAGAAGCCATGATAAGGTTAAAACACAGCTGGAAGATTCGCTAGGCAGAAATGCAACAAGAGAGGAATACATCACAGCGATACTGAAGGATCAGAAAAAAAGGTTTGGAGTTGGTGAAGAATGAGGCAGGTTTTGGAAGTAAAACAAAAAAGGCATAACTTCTTTATTACAGATCAGGAAGCTGGCATAATCTGGAATGAAAGCAAATACTATGAGAAGCTGCATTTAATGATTGGTTTTGCACTGTTCAGAGGTTTGCGAATCGGAGAGATCAGGGCATTGAACATCACAGATTTTGAAGATAATTTTAACAAGGTAACAGTAATAATCCAGAAATCAAATATTAAAGATACGCTGCCCTTGATCCAAGAATTTGCAGAAGTAGTCAGGGCATTTGTCAAGAAGAATCTTCACACATTTGACAGGGGATATTTTTTCCCTCATTACAGGCAGTTTGACAGCAGCCCTTATCCATATTTAGCAAGCAACACAGTTAATATTATGTTTTACAATTTCAGAAAGCGACTGATAAAAAAATATCCTCAATTCGCTGATAAATCAGCATACGGCAACGGATATAAAAGGCATAGGTTAGGCTGGCATTCATTGAGAAGATGGTTTGAAACTAGGCTCTGGGAATCTGGCAATAATCCAGAACAGATTAGCCACATCATGCGATATCGAAGCCCAAAAGTAGTATATCAGTATCTCGATAGTTATCGAACATGGAAAACAGAAGGGGAACTCTTGAAAAATACTTTCTCAGGATTCTTGAAAGAGGTCGAGTAATGGCATCAAGAGATCAGGTTATTCATTTATTGGAGCAGCACGATTTCCTCAGTACAAAGCAGATATACCACAGTTTAAGAGATAATTTCCCATTGAACAGGCTAGTATATCAGGGGTTAATCTGTTGCACAAGTGACGGAAGCAAAAACCTTTATTTTTTGCCTGGCAAAATAGACAAGTTGCCAGAAGCATTAAGAAACAGAGGTCAGCAAGCAAAAGAACAGGCAATACCTCAAGAGGTTAAGCCTGAGTCATGGGATATTGATAAGCTGGAGTTAAGCCAAGAAGAGAAGGAAAAGCTGCTTAAAGCAATAAAAGGAGAGGTTACTTGCCATTACACCAAGGCAGAGCTTGAGCTCATGGAAGAGTGTAATCCAGAAGCAAGAAGGATCTATGAAAGAAATAAGTATCGTAACAATCCAGAGTTTAGGAAGGGAAGGTTGAAGTATTACAAAGGCTGGTACAGGGAGAGATACGCTCCAGCGTTGAGGGAAGCAAGAGAGCAAACATTTAACAGCATACTTGAGAACATCTCAAGATTTTTAGAGCAGGTATAAAATGATTAAAACTTTTAATCGGGGGTTCGCTCCATATTATTAATATATATCATAGATATATAAGGAATAATGAAAAAAGAGGTCAGCTCTATACTGAAATATATACCATAGGTATATTAGGAGACAATAAAATGACTTATATAATAAGCAAAGTATTCAAAAGGTTTCCGAATACACTGGTTGATTTTTGTCCGCAAGATAATTAATATTAATATTATTTATATAATATAAATATAGGGGTATAGGTTTTTAATTTGGGAAAAGGGATTGAGCCATCAGAAAAAATGCCAATAGTTGCATATCCATTGTATGCTTTTGATATGGAAAAGGACTGTAGGGCTGGACTTGCATTTCTTAAATTGTCAAAGATAAATAATTGTTCATTCATAAATATAATATTTACTCCATCGTTTAAGGATGAAGATGGTAAATATCAGAGAATGGGACAATATAATATTCGGCTACCGATTACTATGCTTGTGCGGTTCTTGAAGATAATAAGGCTGAATTATGGTATCAATCTAAAATCACAGAACAAATGGAAGATTAAGACATTGCCAGGACTAAGGAAATGAGATTATATATAAAATCAGAAAAAATGATGGCGAATATTCCAATAGGAAGAACCATGACAAATATTATAAACCGACATCAACTATAAAGAGAAAATCTGAACAAATCAGAAATAATCAATACTCATCTTCAAGTTGATCTAGGCTCTCATTTAAGAATCTTGTTATAAAATCAGCAGTCTCTTCAAGTATCTTTCTGTTTTTTACTAGAGAATTTGGAATCCTTAAAGTTAAATAACCTTTCTTAAAGGAAAAGTAAGTTCTTTTCAAATCTGAGAGGGCTTGTTTAGTATTAAAATTGTGTTGTTGACCATCTACTTCAATATTAACTTTCGATTCAGTTATGGCAATATCAATGTGTTTAAAACCATCCCATTTTTCCAATTGAACAGGAACTCCTCTTTCCATAAGTGCACTTGCTAGTTGTCTAGCTTCAGGGGTTATATTAGATTTCTTTCCATTAAAAAATACTTTTTTTTCTTTGATATCAGATTTTAGACGTTTATTATAACTCAATTGGTGAGTCCTGCATAATGGTTTATTAAATTTATCAACAGAATAGCTATAAACATTTTGAGATATTGTCTTTTTGCATACAGAACAAAAATATCTCATGTAATAGTCTTTAATATCCTCAATATATAAATTTTACTTCAAGAAGGGGATAAATTATTTTACTTCTTTCTTACATAATACCAGATAGCTAACCCAATTACTATAAGGTCATCAAGTGGAAATAGAGGTAGGAGATCAATGGGGGAGAGTACGTATATTGTAGCGAGGATAGCAACCCAAGGCGAACGTCCTTTGTTTAGTCTTGAGCCATCCATTTCGATTCTATGAGTATCTTCATGCTCTCTTTTTGTGACTATTCTAAGATTTGAGACATTATTATTTAATTTGTTTCCATCGATATGGTGCACTTGATACCGACTAAAACCTCCAAAGTACTTGTAACGATTAGGCTTGTAAATCCGAGAATATGCCACCCAACGGTGAACTAGCTTTTTAGAACCTGTAAACCTTAAGTAACCATTATTATCAACATAAGTTTTCTTTTTCATCTTCCTTATTCTTATTATTTGGAAAAAATCACTATCAGTTTAGTATTCTTCATTGTGACAGTTTTTTAAGTGCTTTGTTTACCAAGTACCATTCTCGAGACACCAACTATTTTCGAGATTATTATGTATAAAAATTTTTTGCCTAAATGATACTTTTTAAAATTATTTTTTTGCAGTTCTAAGGTCAAGCAAATAAATTGATTTTATCTTGTTGTACCCCCTATTAATTATTTAATCATTTTTCCTTTTTCCACCTTTTTTTATAACTGTAACATTGGGATTTAGATGTTGCTTTGTGTATTCTTCAAAAAGTTTAAAAACTATGAATTCTCCCCATGAAACAGGGGTGATTAATTTTGGGTAATATTTCACATGTTGAAGTTATGGGTAATGATTGTTTTGTAACAGTTAAAATGCCAAAATCAGAAATGATTCAAAACCTGAAGGGTAGAATAGAAAATGTCTATATGTTTTCTGATGATAATATAAAAGTAAAGTCAAGAGTATCTAAGCGTGGAATAGAACACACTAGTGTTTATTTTCTAATCAATAAAGACTATAGAGATGGAATACAACAAGGAAGTGCTACAATGCACCGAATAAACGCTGATAAGTGTATTTATTATATCTTCAAGGTTAAGAAAGAGGAAAATAAAGAAGTAAAAAAGACAAGTTTATATAGTAAATATCCATAACAATTGGTGGGGGTATATTTGGACAAAAAAGATTTCGCATTTTATTTCAACTTGTTTTTTATGCTGATTATGTATATAATAGTCGTAAACGTAACTTCATTAAAACGGGTTCTTTCTATGCCTCTTAAAATAACTTTACTGAGCATATTAGTCCTTGTAATTTTTGGTTTAAAACTTGGGTACATTCAACATAATATAAAAAAACTAGGAGACTATCTGGAACAAAAGCAGCAACAAAATCAACAAAGAAAGAAGGAGAGGCTGCAACTATTAGGTACAATGAGGGAAGAAAAAAAGAAAGCTCACTTGGAACAACAACGAGCGGATGATCATAGGAAGACAGAAAAAGGAAATCTCTATAAAATGGGTAATGCTCTCTCAGAATTACGAGAAGCAATACCTGTAATAATCGATGACCCTTATATTAGTATTAGAATGCGTGGCCCTTTTTGGGATGGTTTTATGTGGGGAATGGGATTCTTCCTCGGATCAACCATCATGTTAGTTCTTCTATATTTTTTACTATTCTCCTTGTTTGGAATTAGTATTATCGGATTGCTGACTACTGTCTTAAGTTAATACCCAATCTGTAATCAACGAATACGGATAGGTTGGTCATATATTCATTAGATATGTTTGGTTTTTGTAATTGTAACTGCTTTATTTGTCCTTAAGCCTGTTAAGCATAGTCTCAATAACAGGCTTATCATATACCTTCTGAAAGATTTGACCTCTAAATGTCGTTGAAATCACAATCCTAAATCACATAAGAAAACAAATGTCAGACAGGTATGATTATTTAGAGAAAGCTGTTACTTGTTAGTTTTTTCTCTCAATTGCTTTAATTGTTCTTTTTTTATTTCATTATCTAATTTAATATTTTCAAATTCTGCTTTCACTTTGTGATACTGATAATACTCAATCTCCTCTTTTGTATATTCTCGATTTTTCCACGCCTTAAATCTTTCAATAGGCTTTTCTAATAATTTAAGCTCAAGAATCATTAAGCCAAGAAGGAATAATCCCTGAAAATTTTTGTCAGTTTGTTCCTCTATTATTTTAAATCCAAAATAACTTGTTGCCCCCATTAATAAGATATAAACAATTATTTCAAAGACATAAATGTTTTTTTCAGGAACAGGAATATTGGTCATAAAATAAAGTAATTTATTCACTTATATAAATTTTAACAAAAAGAGACACCGTAGACTTTACAATGTAGAACTTCCTAATCTTATTAATGGATTGTAAACAATCATTGTTTATCTTTTAGCTTGCTTAACATATTTTCAATAACTGGCTTATTGAAAACCTTTTCAAATATCAGGTTTCTGAACTCTGCATCTTTCTCAATCTCTAAGTTAATCTCTTTTGCCAATACCTCAACAAACCGCTCATAAAACCGCACCTTGTCATCAATCTCTAAGGCTGTCTTAAGATCCAGGAATGAAAAACACTTCTCGCAATACTTGGCATCAAACTTATTAAGCTCCTGGCATCTGGGGCACTTCTTAGGGCTTAACCCTTGCTTTTCAGATTCTTCCTTTTCAATAATGCCGTTAGCCTGGAGCAGTGCCTTGTTTACATCAGAGCTTATCAGATGTGAGTATGTGCTGAGCATATTTGAATCAGGACTCCAACCAAAATAAACCTTAGCTTGGGCTTCTGTTATCTTGCCTTCTTTCAGTAGGTGCGTAGGTCTGCTATGTCGAAACAGATGGCAGTAGATCCTTTTCTTGATTCCACTCTTGCGGGCTGTTGATTTTACTATTTTCTTGAGAGCATTATAAGTCAAATGCTTGTAAACTATGATCTTCTTTCTATCTTTTTTAGGCAGTTTCTTATTTGCATTAGAATCTTCTTCATAATCCCTGTAAACCCAAAGAGGAGCTTCAGGATTATCTTTTAATGGGTGCTCATTTAACCAGGAAGTAAGATAAGGAATGCTCATAATAAGGATGGGTGTTCTATGCCCTGTTTTTCCTTCAATATCTAAAATATAGCCATGCTTTGATTTAGTGATATCCTTAATTTTCATATTGCCTATTTCAGAAATACGGCTGCCCAATTCATAGAGCATAGAAATAAAAGCCTTGTCTCTTGGAGTATCTGCATTTTGTATTAATGCCTTGACTTCTTCCTCTGTCAATATATCTGCTGCCTTAACCTTGCTCTTCTCATTCCTTTTGACAGTTGTTTTAAGCCAGGATAGATCATACTTAAGCCAGGTAAACAGTTTTTTTATTATGCCGCCAAACTTCTGTTTAGTCCAGCCTTTAAAATTTGAAGAGTTGTATATCTTAAATTTCAGCTCCCTTAAATCTTCCTGGCTGAGTGAGTCCAGGTCTTTATTGTCAAGATACCTTTTAACAATGGTTCGGGGCACTTGATAATACTTTAATTTAGTGGACTTAGAGGGGCTTTCTGAGATAGATACCTCCTTGACAAACTTAAGTATGATCTCTTTGTTCTTATCAGAAATACTGCTTTCCTTGAGCCTTCTAATCTCTTCCTTGAGCTGCTTGTCAAAGTTGTGTATGTCTATTTTGCCCATGAGTGCACCAATGCAAATGAACCTTTTAAATGAGTGTAAACAAGTACTCATTTAGTGCACCAATGGATGACAGCCCCTGAAGGGAATTGCACCCTCGACCTGTTGCTTACGAGGCAACCGCAATAGCTGCTATGCTACAGGGGCATACTACTTCTAATTTTTAATATTTTAGAAGGGGGAGTCCCCTCTTGTAAATATAATCTTTAAGTATTATTAAAATAAATAGAAAAAGTCATAAAATAAAAATCTATTTTTTTAACTCGACGCTTTGTGTTGGATAAGGCAGCTCAACACCTAGGCTTTCTAATTTTTCCTTAATTGCCAAATTAATCTCATGTTTAGTAGGTAAGAACCTATCCAAATCTTTAATATAATATATAATCATGAGGTCAAGGGTATATGCTCCAAAGTCAGTGAAATATACAGTTGCTTTTCCATCTGTATATTTATTCTTATTGAGAATATCTTCAATTGCCTTAATGGCTTTTTGCAGTTTATCATTTGGTGTATTACATGCTATGCCCAATGTGAACTTAACTCTTATTGTTTTTCTTTTTGATACATTTTCTATCGTGCTGTCAGCTACTTTAGAATTGGGTATTGAAATTAGTGTGTCATCAAATGTTTTCATCTGCATTGTTCTTATGCCAATTTGCTCAACATAACCTTCTGTATCACCTATCTTGATTCTCTCTCTAAGTTTAAATGGTCTATCTGTGATAAGGGCAAGACCGCCAAATAAATTTTTTAATAAGTCTTGTGCAGCCAATGCAAAAGCCAAACCGCCAAGTCCCAGCCCCGCAAGAATTGAAGTTACATTAAAGCCAAGATCACTTAATATCATTATAATTGCGATAACAATTAGACTTATTTTTGACAGTTTTCTCAGCAAAGGTATCAAATGATCATCCAGATCAGATTCTGTCTTTTTTGTTAGCGGTGTAAGGTAGTGTACAATAATAACATCAAGCAGGCCAATGAGTGCCCACACCAGCACGAAGATTACAGCAATCTTAACAATTGTGTGATAAGTCTTATAGAGCCACTCAGGCATTTGCAGGGAGAATGAAGCAAAATAGAATCCTGCTAATATAATTGCCACAAATGCCGGCTTATCAAGTGCACCTATTATGAGGTCATCCAGTTTCGTTTTTGTCTTTCCAATGATCTTTTTTACAATATTTTCAGATACCCAAACAATGATTCTGCTGAGAATAATTGAAAGAATAAGGATTCCAAAAAACAATAAATAGCGGTAAGCCTCGTTTCCAAAATAAAGTGTGTTTAGGAAAATATCACTGATCATTTGCATCAACCCAGATATAAATCAAAATTGTGAACATATTTAAATTTTTTTAAAAAAATTTATTAAACAAGAAGTCTTCCGGTTAAATATGGAATATTCTGCAGGAGATAGGATAAGGATAACAACTGAAAAAGAAACTTTGGAAGGAACTTTAATGCCTACTCCTGAGCTTCAGGAGAAGAAGGTTGTTATAATAAAGCTTAATAATGGTTATAATATCGGTATTGCAAATAATAAGATTAAGAAGATTGAACTAATCAAAAAATACAAAGTAAAAAAGTCTAATAAAGAGAAGGCCAGTACAAAAAAAGGTCTCCCCACCATCTCAATTCTGCATACCGGCGGAACAATTGCATCCAAGGTAGATTATCAGACGGGAGGTGTTATTGCCAGGTTCACTCCAAAGGAGATTCTTGGGCAATTTCCAGAATTGGTATCAATAGCCAATATCAAAAGCAGGTTAGTGAGGAATATGTTCTCAGAAGATATGAGATTTGCACACTACAACCTGATTGCAGAGGAGATAAAAAAAGAGATAGGGGGAGGCACAAAAGGGATTATAATAACACATGGCACAGACACTCTTCATTATTCTTCAGCAGCACTTGCCTTTATACTAGAAGGATTGAGCATTCCTATTGTCCTTGTTGGCGCACAGAGATCTTCTGACCGGGGAAGTTCAGATGCAGGCATGAATCTAGTTTGCGCAGCAAAGTTCATTGCAAATACTGATTTTGCAGAAGTTGCGATTTGTATGCACTCAAGTATGAGTGATGATTTTTGCTATATCTTGCCAGCAACAAAATCACGAAAATTGCATACATCTAGGAGAGATGCGTTTCAACCAATTAATGACAAACCCTGGGCAAAGGTATATTATGATGACAGACAAATATCTTTTATTAATAATAAATATAATAAAAGAAACAGTAAAAAGCTTAAATTGAAATTGGTAAATCCGGATTTGAAGGTGGGAATACTTAGAGCACATCCGAACATGTCTGCTGAAGAAGTTAAGTTCTATTCTGGTTTTGACGGATTGGTATTGGAGGGAACAGGTCTTGGTCAGTTTCCTGTTTCAGAGATTGATAAATATACTAAGGAACACACTGAAATACTTAGCGCCATTAAAAAACTGATAGATACAGGAACTATTGTTGTAATGGCTCCGCAGACAATCTTTGGAAGAATCCAGATGAATGTGTATGCTTCAGGCAGAGAATTGCTCAATGTTGGTGTTCTTGGTAATTATTCTGATATGACTACTGAAACAACCTTCATTAAACTTGCCTGGCTCTTGTCTAATTATCCGAAAGAAAAAGTGAAAATGTTGATAGGGAAAAATCTTAGAGGGGAAATTAATAGTAGAATTGAGCCGGAAATGTTTTTGGATTAGTTTTTCTTCTGTTCGTGTGATAAAGTAGGATGAAGGTAAGATATTTAAACCTTAAAAATATTTTAGTATCTATGGAAGCAGTGATTGCTAGATATGTTGCTGTGGAAGAATGTCCGCGATGCTCAAGTAAAAATATTACTGAGGTGAATAACTTCTTTTGTTCTATGTGTGAAGAATGCGGTCTCTTTTTTAAAAGCCTCTAGGGTATCATTCTTGTCATTGTTCTGGGAAAGGCTATAGCATCTTTTATATTATCCAAACCACATAGCCATGCAACTACTCTCTCGACACCAACACCATATCCAGAATGGGGTACTGAGCCGTATTTCCTCAATTCAAAATACCATTCATATCTCTTTGGATCTTCCCCTTGTTCTATTAACCTTTTTGTCATATTCTCAATATCAAGGCTTCTCTCTGAGCCCCCGATAATCTCACAGTAGCCTTCTGGGGCGAGCATGTCAAAACATAGTGCCTCCTTTGGATTCTCTTTGTTTGGCGGCTTGTAGAAACCCATTATCTCTGTAGGATAGTGTGTTACAACTACCGGCACACCATAATGATTGGCAATCTTAGTTTCCTCAATTGTCCTTAAATCTTTCGGCCATTTGATTTTCATCTTGAATTTCTTATTGAGAAGCTCTAATGCCTCAGAGTATTTAATGGTTGGATAATCTGTTTTTGCATAGTGCTCCAGTAGCTTGATATCTCTTTTTAGTATCTTTAACTCTTCCCTGTTGCGTGCCAATACTTCCTTGATAATGAATCTTATTTCATCTTTTGCCACTTCTGTAACTTCATCAAGCTGCATCCAGGCAGCTTCCATCTCTGCCATCCAGAATTCTGAAAGATGTCTAGATGTCTTTGATTTTTCTGCTCTAAATGTAGGGGACATGTCATATACCTTCTCAAGTGCGAATATCGCAGCTTCGGCATAGAGCTGCCAGCTTTGCGACATATACATCCTTTCCTTAAAATATTTGACCTCAAATAATGTAGAGCCTCCTTCGCATTGTATGGGCTGGAAGATAGGGGGATCAAACTCAAAATAGCCCCTGCTTCTGAAAAATTCATGAATCGCCCCTACGATAGTGCTCCTGATTTTCATCACAGCAGCAATCTTCCTGCTTCTCAACCAAAGATGTTTGTTGTCTGCTAGGAATTCGGTGGAGAAATCTTTGGTAATAGGAAACGGTTCAGCCACCTGTACAATATCCAATTCTTTTACATCAATCTCGTAACCTGTCGGGGCCCTTGATTCTTTTCTTATTGTACCAGATAATCTCAAGGAACTTTCAATAGTAAGCTTATTTGCAGTTTTCCATAAGCTACTAGCTACTTTATCCTTTTCAATTATGCATTGGATTATATTTGAAGAATCTCTCAAAACAATGAATAAAAACTGGTTAGAGCTTCTTATTCTATAAACCCAGCCCCTGAGAAAAACTTGACCTTTCCCTTTGCTTATTGCTTCTTGAATAGATGTATATTTCATTGGTTACACCTTGATTTCAATAGTAAATAAGCAAAATATTAAAAACTTTTTTGTTATAATAGCTGAATTCGCTTCTCTTCACATACCTTTCTCATCCAGTCAGGCCATATTCCGCAATGCACTTCTCCAATATGAGCCTTTCTTAGATAAAACATAAAATGTCTGGATTGTCCTATGCCTCCGCCTATTGTTAGTGGAAACTCTCCTTTTAATAGTCTTTTATGCCAGAGTAAGTCTTTTTTATGCTCTGCACTGGTTATAATTAATTGCTTTTCTAAAATGCCTTTATCTACTCTTATCCCCATTGAAGTAAGTTCAAGAGCTGTCTTCAAAATTGGATGCCAGACTAAAATATCCCCATTTAATCCTTTATAATCTCTTATAGTTGGAGTTGTCCAGTCATCATAATCCGGCGCTCTTACATCATGTGGTTTGCCATCCTTTAACTCTGCACCGATGCCAATAATGAAAACAGCACCATATTCTCTGCACGCAGAATCCTCTCTCTGTTTCGCGCTTGTCCCTGGATATTTTTCAAGCAATTCTTCACTGTGAATAAATTTGATTTTTTCTGGTAGTATGGGAGTAATATCTCTGTAGTTCATATAAGTGTATAGTTCAGTTTTTTTAATTACTTTGTATATTCTTCTCACAATCTCTTTTAGGTATGCAAGAGTTCTTTCCTCTCTACTTATTACTCTCTCCCAATCCCACTGGTCAACAAATATTGAATGCAAACTGGTTAATTTCTCGTGGGACCTTATTGCATGCATATCTACAAATAACCCTTCTCCATGTTTAAATCCATAATCAGCCAAAGCCATTCTCTTCCACTTTGTCACAGCTTGCACTATCTCAATATCAGAATTAATGTCAGGGGTGATGAAGGAGACGGGCTTTTCTGCGCCTGTTAAATCATCATTTATGCCTGTCTCTGCCGCCAAAAAAAGAGGCCCCCGTATTTTTTTCAAATTGAGCTCTCTGGCCAATTGCTTATCATAGAAATCTTTTATTTCCGTAACGGCAACCTGGGTCTCTCTTCTATCCAAAATTGGACAATAATCTTCTGGGATGATTAATCCATTATTTTTTGGTACCAGTTTTTGTTTTTCCATTTTATATGCTCCTTCATTATTAAGAGTAATAAAACACTGAATAAATTAGCAATTATTAGAGTTAGAATTAACAAAACAGAATACCAGCGTCTTATATCTTATATGATAACTCATAGGGTGAAATATGGAAAGCTAATATTTAAATTTTTTTCATAAAATATTGTAGAATATGCCTACAAATATTATATTATAATAAAAAATGGAAAAAAATTCAATAAAAATAGAAAAATATTAAAATAAAAACTGTTTACAGATTCTAAAATGAAACTCGATGCACTAGACATGCAAGTTTTAGAAATATTGGAAAAGGATTCAAAACTATCTATAAAACAAATTTCTAAAATGGTCAAAAAACCGATAACAACAATACATAATCGAATAAAAAAACTTGAGTTACAAGGAATAATTACTCAATACACAATAAAACTGAATTATGAAAAATTAGGCAGAGCCATATCAGCCTATATCTTAATCACAGTTAAATATCTGGAAGATAATAGGGTCTCACAAAGTGAAATAGGTAATAAAGTAAAAAATAGAAAAGAAGTTGAGTCAGTCAGTGTTATAACTGGAGAAAAAGACATAATAATTAAAGTAAGAGTTGCTTCTATCTCCCAGTTAAATAAACTCATTACCAATTATTTAAGAAATATTGAAGGCATTGACAAGACAGAAACCATGATTGTATTAGAAGAGATAAAATCTTAGCAATAGAACAATAAATTTAATAATGTGTCCTGGCTTTGCAAGAGAATATGAGACTTAGAAAGAAAAAGTTTAGACAGTATGCAATAAACCTCTCAATACTGCTATTTGTGTCATTTATTTGCTTATTGATACTGGAGATTACAATAAGAATAATCTCTCCCACCATATTTCATCCTGATTTAATGCTTGCACCACATATTAATATGAGGATTCGGCTTAATGTTACCGGCATCTCGCCTATTGCTCATCATACAACAAACAAATGGGGATTTAGAGGGGACCCTATTCCAGATAATATTAACGATTACTATACAATCTTGACAATCGGCGGCAGTACAACACAATGTTTTATTATTGATGACAAAAAGACTTGGTCCTATGTTTTGCAGGATAAGCTCAGGGCTAAGTATAATGATATGATTATTGTGCAGAATGCTGGTAAAGATGGTCACACTACAAGAGCGCATCTTATTATGATGCAGCATATTGTGCCAAAAGTCCAGCCAAATATTATTATCTTCTTAGTTGGAATCAATGATCTTGGACTTTCGCTTCAGAGCGAGCGGTACTATGAAGGGAGTCCCCGTGAAAAAAGTTCGCTTTCTTATCGCATATTCTCAAACAGTCGTCTGCTTCAAGTGCTCTGGTCTTGGGTAAAAGTTTTAAAAGGCGAAGTTACTCTCTCTCCCGAGGTTGGAGATTTAGTGTTAAAAAATCTTACAAGAGAAGAAAGCAATTTTTCTAAAAATTTCTCAAAAGATCTGATTTCTTTGCCCGAATTCAGAGAAAATCTAAAGAAGATTATTGGACTTGGCAAACAGCATAATATAAGCATGGTTTTTCTAACTCAGCCTTTGCTTTTTGATGATACGCAAGAGTGGGGGAATATAGAAGGAAGAACAGCATGGATAGTTAATGAGAAGTATTATTTATCAGGGAGAACTTATGCAAAGATGCTTAATATATACAATGACAATTTATTGGAAATTTGCCAAGAGACAAATGTAGAATGTTTTGATTTAGCAAGCAGAGTTCCTCATTCACAAGAATATTTCATTGACCAGGTTCATTTCAATGACAAAGGGAATGAGCTTGTGGCTGAAGAGTTGTATAAATATCTTACCCTTAACAATATTATTTCACTTGACTAATGGGTAGGTTATTTCTTGGCTTTCTTCCAGTCTGACAAGAATCTGTCAATACCCTCGTCTGTTTTTGCATGCCTATACAATTTCTCCATAACATTTGGAGGAATTGTTGCTATATGTGCTCCCAATAAAGCAGCGTCTGTAACATGCCTGGCATGTCTTACAGATGCGACAATCACTTCTGTCTTAAAACCATAATTTTCAAAAATGTCAAGTATCTCAGCTACTAAGTTGATGCCTTCTTCACCCTGGTCATCCAGTCTGCCGATAAAGGGGCTGACATAAGTTGCTCCTGCTTTTGCCGCAAGCAATGCCTGGTTTGCTGAAAACACCAAAGTAACATTTGTTTTTATGCCTTTTTTTGTCAATACTCGAACTGCCTTTAATCCTTCAGCAGTCATCGGTATTTTAACAACAACATTCTTGCCCCATCCCGCAAATCTCTCAGCCTCTTTTACCATGCCCTTTGCATCTTCAGAAATTGCCTCAACGCTAACCGGGCCCGGTACGATTTTTAGAATCTCTTTTGTTACTTCCTCAAAATTCCGACCAGATTTCATTATCAATGTTGGGTTAGTTGTTACACCATCACACAGTCCTTGTTCAACATACTTTTTTATTTCAATAATTTCAGCTGTATCTATGAAAAATTTCATTTATATCCCCCCATTAAAATTTGGCAACTTATTTAAATATAAAAATCTATTTAATTAATTATTATTAAGTTCTTCTTTATATATGCTTCTTATTGGCTTCATTATCTTCCGAGGAATTGTCTCTGCATCATGAATTCTGAAGAATTTATTGCGTAATTCATCTTCTCTTTCTTTTGCTTCTTCAAGAAGCTCTTCTTTAAACTTATTAATTAAGTAACCTCTTTCTCCATTCTTATAACAGATGTACATCGCTAGCAATTCCTCATCCCTAACCTCTTTTGGTTTTTCGTAAGGTCTTCTTGGTTTGGAAAACAGAGGATATAACTTCATTGATTTTTTACTGAACATGTCTTTTTTAAAATTAATTTCGCTAGGTTTTATACCAACTGCCTTGGAGTAAAGAAAAGCCTTTGCGCACATAGGGCATTTGTAGCACCATCTATCTTCAGAATTACCCGAGCATGACATCATGTATTTTAAAATACTTGAATATCTTTTTTTAAGTATCTTGTATTCAGCAATATTATATAAAGGCTCAATAAAACTCATAATTGATATTCCTAAATCTTTAAATTGCTCATTCACTTTAGATATATATTCACTGCTTTGATCATAAGAGGGATATGCTTCATAGCCATCATCATTTATATATTTGTCATTTAAATTTTGCTCGCAGCCAAAGGCTAAATATTTTGACTGATTATAATGAACTACAGGGAGCATCTCAAGTGCAAATGAAAGCATTGCGTTTGTAGTTACAAACTGACTTGTAATGTTCCCTGCTTGTGAATACATGTTGTCAATATCTTCTCTAATAATCTCAACTTCTCCATGTTCTTTGGCAAAATTGTTTAAAAGTCCCAGTTTGTATTTCTCCTCAATCATATCAGCTTCTGTTCGGGAAGCATCGTGAAAGTACACTGGATGGACTCGAAAGCCCAATTCTTTAGCAAGTTCAAAGCTAAGTAAACTGTCCTTGCCAAAACTTAGTCCTAATGAGACCCTTCTATCATCTAGTCCTTCTTTGTTTGTATTAAAGAACTCCTTTTGCTCATTATTAAAAAATATCTCTCTGCTCCTAAAATCTTCAAGTATCCTTCCAGTTGATATATTTAATTCATCTGCAATTTTAGGTATATCCTTTTCAATACCAAGATTCACAATACCTTCAAACCAGGGTTTGGTCATATAATGGATGCTCCTTTTCTCAATTGAGTTTGCTAGTGTGTAAAGATAAAGGATGTTTTCAGTTATTCTTTGGCAATTTGTGTGTCCGAGTTCTTCTATTGGTATATTGTAATGTACATATGAGCTTACTTGATTAAGTTTAAGTTTAATTTTGTTATTTTGAATAGAATGACTAGCTTTAAGATGCATTAAATTTTTTTCAAATGATTTGCATATAAAAAATTTACCTTTTCTTTTAGACGGAGCAGTATAGTTTTTGAACTATGTATGCAAAAGAATTCGTCCCGCAATTGTTTTTCCCCATTTTTGTCTGGTTCATCAGGTTTGTTATGCTTACGTTTATAAATCTTTGTTTTCTTTCCTCTCTCGTATTGCAGTATTCAATCTCCAGTTCTTCAATATATACTAATACTGGATTTGGTCCGAGTTCTTCTGACAGAGTAAAGCTCAATAGATCTGTATCACGTTTCTGCGCAAGATTTTGTTCTCCTGTTTAGTATTTTTGTTTTTTGGAGCCGCCATCTAATGCTAGACTAAAAATTTTTAATATCAAATCCTCAAAAGAGTATCCAAATGCTTTTGCTGATCTAACAAACCCGCTGTCATGTGGATTAATGCCTGGGTTTGGATTTACTTCAAGGACATATGGTTCATTATCTTTTACTCTAAAGTCAACCCTTGCGTATCCTTTGCATTTCATTATCTTAAAGCATTTAATTGCCAGTTCTTCAATCTTCTTTCTCAACTCTGAGTTAACTTCAGCAGGGCATTTTCCAGTTGACATTTTATAAAGTACAGAGCTCTCAATCCACTTTGCCTCAAACGGCAGGAATTTTGGAATGTTTTTAGGAAAATCAAATATTATTTCAGATAGAGGCAGCACAACTACATCTGAAGCTGTTCCGATCAATGCAGCATTTATTTCTCTGCCATCAATAAACTCTTCAACCAAAGCCGGCTGTTTATATAAATTCAGAACTTCCTTGACCTTTCTTTTAAGTTGTTTTGCATCAACAACATAAGAATTAAGTGTTATCCCAATGCTAGCATCCTCATTGACTGGCTTGACAATTAGCGGGTACATAAGGCCTTTTGCTTCTTGATTTTCGGACTGGAAAATCTGGAAATTTGGTGTTGTTATCTTGTTATTGACCAGGATTTCTTTTGTTTTCTTTTTATCAAGGCACGTTGAAAGACAATTGCTATTATTTCCAGTAAAAGGAATGCATATCTTCTCAAGAAGTTCAGCAATCTCTGCCTCTCCACTTGGCCTATCATCAATGCCCTCTGCTAAATTAAATATACAATCATACTTTCCCTTTAAAAGTTCGGATAAACAACTATCTACTCTTACTAAGTCACAATCATGGCCCCTACTGATAAATACATGCTTTACTGCTTCAGCAGTAACCAGAATCTCATTATCAGCGATTTTTTCTTCTTCTTTCCTTGCTTTTGTGTCTTCGACTAGGTTATATATTACTGCTATTTGCATTGAGTTGTACCTTTTTAACCGCTGTTGCCAAACCATTTCTTTTAACTGCTTCGTTGAACACAGTATTTATAATTTCGTCATATGACATTCCGGCAGTAAAACATGATTTTGGAAACCTTGAGTTTTCTTTTGGATCGGGCATAAGTCCTGGAAGCGCGTTGACATCAATTACATTTGGGGTCCCCCTATTGTCAAGCCTGAGGTCCATCCTGCATAGGTCGACACAACCCAGGGCAGCATAGGCTTTTAGTGCAGTATTTTTAATTTTTCTTTCAAGGTCTCTTGTGATTTTTGCAGGGCACACAATGGGGTCTATTGGATTATTTGGGTTGTCCCAATACCACTTTACTTCATACGAATCAAATTTTTGTATGCCTTCCGGCAGGTAGTCAAATGTAATCTCCACGATAGGAAGGACTCTTGGTGGGTTGTTGCCGATAATACCAACAGTAAACTCTCTTCCTTCCAAAAACTCTTCAGCAAGAGCAGGTTGTTTATAATCCTTAATTACAGTTCTCACTCTCTCCTTTAGTTCCTCTTCGTTAAAAACAAGAGAATTGTTTTTTATCCCTTTTGATGACCCTTCTGCATTTGGTTTTACAATTAATGGGAAACTTAAATTGCTGTCGATCTTCTGGTTCCAATGTGCAAACAGCTGATACTTTGGTGTGGCAATTCCATGATACAACAAAATCTCCTTAGTTCTTTTCTTGTCCAATGTAACTGCCTGTGTCAAAATTCCTGAACCAGTGTACGGGATTTTTAGCATTTCAAGGATTGCAGGGATTTGGCTTTCTCTTGACTCGCCATGTAGGCCTTCTGCAATATTGAAAACAAAGTCGTAATTACCTGCTTTCATCTTTTCATAAAAGTCTTCATCTGCCTCAACAAGTTCTGCATAGTGTCCCTGTTTTTCTAATGCTTGTTTAATTGCCTGTGGGACTGTAATTTCGTCAAACTCAGCATAAAAATCATCAGGGATGTCTTTTTCAGGAAATTTCTTTAAATTAAACACAACAGCAATTTTCAGTGCATCTTTTTCTGTTTTTTCTGTTTTTATTCTTGGATTAGTGTATTCAATTATTTTTCCCTCAAAGTTCTTTAGGATTATTTTTTCCCTATTTTTATACTGGACATAATCTGGAAGAACTGGGATTTTTCCTCCCCCATAAGAATCGATTATGTACTGAGGGATGCAAAGCCCTGAAGTAAAACCGGTTAGGTTCTCAATAATGTCCATCCCTTCCTGGACAGATGTTCTGAAATGATCAGTTCCCTTCACCTGATCTGCTTGGTACATGTAGTATGGCTTTACCCGGATTTTCAGTAGCCTATGGAACAATTCCTTCATGACTTCTGGACTGTCATTAACCCCTTTTAAAACTATACACTGGTTTCCAAGGGGGATACCAGCTTCTGCGAGCATCTTGCATGCACGGCTGCTCTCAGGAGTTATTTCTAACGGATGCTCAAAATGTAGGTTCATATAAAGCGGATGATATCTTTTCAGAATATTGCAGAGATGCTTTGTGACTCTTGTTGGCAAGGAGCATGGCACTCTTGTTCCAATCCTAATTATCTCAACATGTTCAATTGCCCTTAGTTTTTTAAGGATAAATTCCAACAGAGAATCTTTAAGCATTAAAGGATCTCCACCTGAAACAATAACATCTCTGATTTCTTTATGATCCTTTATATAATTCATTGCATTCAACAAGTGCTCTTTTGTTATGTCAACCTGTCTTCCGACTTTTCTTTTACGGGTGCAGAACCTGCAGTACATAGCGCACTTATTGCTAACTAAAAACAATGCCCTGTCTGGATACCTGTGAACTAGAAACGGGACAGGCGTGTGGCTCTCTTCATGCAGGGGATCTTCTTCATTGACAGTGTCATTTAGTTCCTCAATGCTAGGAATGCACTGTTTCCATATAGGATCATTCTTCTCTTTTATCAAGCTAAGATAATAGCTATTAACCTTCATTGGGTATCTTCTTTTTACCCTTTCAATATCTTTTATTTCTTTATTTGACAAATTAAATCTGCTATACAGCTGCTTCATTGCTAAATGCCTCCTTTGTTATTATATAATTCAGGTATTGATTAGGATTAAGAAAGAATCTAACTATAACTCTTAAGTGTCCAATACAAACTAGAAATAAAAAGCCACATCCGCCCCAGAGGAACTTCCAGTAGCTTTTCGGAACGTCCAGCAGTCTTCTCTTCATCTTTCCTTTACCGGACATCCCATGGGTTATGATGGAAATGAACCATCGCTATCAGATTTTTTATGTAAATATAAGATTATTTTTAAAAAATAAAAAAGTTTTGGTTGAGTAATTAAATATTTTTTATTGTATTACCAATCGTCTTCGTCGTCATCATCGCCTGAGTCATACTCTTCTTCATCTTCATATTCTTCGTATTCTTCTTCATATGCCATTCTATTCAACCTCCTTGTTTTATAGTGGTTTACCGCAATGCGGGCATATTATTGAAAACCCCTCTATAATCGCTTTCTCTTCAATCTTTCTCCTGCAGTGTTTGCAGATAATGATCTCCACAGCATTACTCTTTGAAACAGAGTTGCTAATGCCCATTCTACAGACTTAAACTGATTATATATATAAATATAAAGTAGAAAAAATCAACTGTTTTTTTCACCAGAGTTACTAAATTAAAATAATGCCGGCTTATTATAGACTAACCATTGTGTGCAAAGAGATTTATTCCTTTTTCCTTTTAAGGAAAAATTCTTTCATTGGATACTCCTTTTTATCCAGTATCTCGTATAAGAGCCCGATGGGACTCTGGGTAATTACTTTATCTATAGAAAACGGATAGACTCTTTGAATCTCAATCTCTCGAGCGAATTTTGTCTGCATCCGCACAAGATACCGGTCCATTTGTTGAATGTCCCTAAATCCCATTAATAGTATATGGGACACATTTGATTGGGGAATACGATACGCATTAATAACATAAGGAATCTGCTTAATCCGCTCAGATATCTGTTCATCAGAATACTCCTCCCAAACTTCAGGTGTCAGTTTGATGATCAACATGACCATTATGTTGATGCCTATCTTTTTCATGTCAATTATTGGGACATAGCCTTTAATGATGCCTGTTTGCTCCAGCTTGTGTCTAATTTTAAATACGGCCTGAGGAGACAGACCCATTTTCTTCGCGATTTCTGTGTCAGGTATCTTAGCCTGTAAAATTATGTTCTTTAATACTTCTTGGTCATTCTTTGTTAACTTAGGCAACTCTCTGTCAGGGTTTTGCATTTTGTTTTTTAGAATAAACACAACTTATTTAAACCTTTTTATTGGAGTCTAGAGATCCATTGAACAGAATCTAGTATTTGGTACTAATTCAAAACCAGCCTCTCTTTCTGAAAAAATAGAGCATGATGAGGACAAAGACAAACATAACTAGCAGCACAACCCAAAACCCATAGTAAAATGCAGAACCAGGCAGATTCCGGAAATTCATACCATAAATGCCAGATATGACTGTCATGGGAAGCGCAATGGTTGCTATAACACTTAACAACTTCATGACCTCGTTCATGCTATTGTTTACTGCTGACATATATGCGTCAAAAGTCTCTCCAACTGCCTCTCTATGGTTATCAAGGGAATCTGATACTCGGATTGCGTTGTCGTATATGTCTCTTAGGTAAGGCAAAACCTTCCTTGAGATATATTTATAGGCTCCTTTTGCCAGAAAAGATATCTTTTCCCTCTGCTGGTAACCAATTCTTTTCACGACAACTAAAGATCGTTTTAGTTTTAGTATCTTTGTTAGTTGATAAGAGGTTGGATATTTAATGACTTCTTCCTCTATACGCTCAATCTGGTCGTCTAACTTCTCCAGAACAGGAAAAAAATTCTCAATGGTTCTGTCCAAAAGCCGGTGAAATATGAACTCGGGGCCTTTTGTGAACAAACGCTCTAACCTTATTTTGTCATTTTTTAACTCGGTAAATAAGCCCATCTCCTTTTTATGATGACTTATTATGAAATTTTTTCCAATAATAAAATCAAGTTCAATCATTTCAATATTTTTTGACACATCAACCCCGTAGAAGACGCAGTAGAGATAATTGTTGAATTCTTCAACTTTAATTCGAGAATTTGACACCACAATATCTTCCACAGTTAATGGGTGAAGATTAAACAACTTTTTAAGTGCTTCAGCTTCATCATCTTTGATGTCTGTAATGTCTATCCATAAGGGTTTCCTGGGAGGTCTCTTAAATTCACTAAACTTAGCTTTTTTTACTCCTTTATCCCAATAAAGTACGTCAATCATTCTATATTCTTATATGGAATAGTATCTTGAGTTTTTATTTTTTTCCATACTCTAACCAATCTCAACTCCATCCAGAGTAAAAGGCGTAGATGATGAAAATGATATAGCTGGATAAAGCAATGACTCCCTCTTTTTTCCCTATCTTCCAGTTTGATTTGATGAAGTATAATAGAACCAAACTGAAAAAACCCAATATAGGTATGGTATATAGAAAGCTCATTTGAGTTAACCTTAATGGAGAAATTAATGAAGAGACACTTGATATCAGAAGGATGTTTGCTATGTTGCTGCCCAATACATTGCCCACTACCATAGTACCGTATCCTTTTCTAACTGCGTTTATTGAAATAAGCAATTCTGGCATTGATGTTCCAACAGCGATAAGACTCAGTCCGATTATATTCTCCTGGACAGATAACAACACTGCCACTTCAATTGCGCCATCAACTAGATACTTAGAGCCAAAAACTATAGCAACAATGGATAGTAGTGAAATAAGAATATCTTTTATTAATCCCTCTTTGAACATTTGGAGAATCTTGTGATCAGTCGTAGTTCTTTGGCTGGGCTGTTTATTCATAGCCCTTCTAACAACAGCACTTCTTATTGATGTAACATATCTAAAATTGAACATATATTCAATGAAATCGTGGAATTTGTATTTCTTGGCTCTGGGGCTATTGGTCTTTACAAGAAACATTATGTAGACAAAGTAGATGAATAGAAAGATAACCGCTTCCACTCTTCCCAGCACCTTATCCTGTGTCAGAATAAATAATAAAATAACGCATAACATCATGACATAGCCATCTCTTTGGTACATCCTTTTCCCAGTTCTGAAAGTCCCAATAAAGGCGCATATACCCAACACAAGCCCGATATTGGCAATGTTACTTCCTACAATATTCCCTATTACAAGTCCATGATATTCTTCAATAGAGGCAGAAATTGATGAAGCTAATTCAGGTATTGAAGTCCCTAATGCTGTCAGTGTTAAGCCTATAATAAAATCAGATACGCCCATTTTTTTTGCTATTCTTGAAGCAGCTTCAACAAAAGTGTCAGCGCCTTTTAGCAAAAATCCCAAACCTAATACAAACATGAATATGCTTTTATACATAATTTTTGGTCCCTCTTTTCTTGTTGAATATGCTTGTTAGCAAAGGAGTTATTATTGTGCTGATAATAGATAACAGGACAATTGAACTCACAATATTCTTATCAATTATATTTATCGATAATGCAGCATAAGTTGCAGAAAGTGTAGTAGTTAATTTAGATGTTGACATAATGCCAAAGATAGCTGACTCCCTATTTGAAAATTCTTCAATTTTTGCAGAGATAAATCCACTAACAATCTTTGATATAAACAACCCAATTATCAATGAAACCATAAGCAGGTTTCCCAAGTCAAATAAAATAAGGGCATTAAGGTCCATCTCCATCCCGATTATAAAGAAAAAGATCGGGACAAAGATTCCATACCCCATTGTGTGTAGTTTGTGTTTTAGTGCTTCTGATTTCAGGACGTCGGAAAGAGTAATGCCTACTAAAAATGCAGCAACAATTGAATGGACACCTAGACTTGAGAAAATAATGAGAACAAAAAGTAATAATGCAATCACTGCCCTGAGCTGGACTTCGTACTCATCATACTTCCTTGTATGCCTCTTAAAAAAATAAACTGTGATTTCAGGAAGAAACATTCTTAGAAGAATTATCGACGAGATCAGTATACCAAAGTATATGGGTAAAGAATATCTTGTTGTAGGAGTAATCCACTGCATAATCAATGCTAAGATAAGAAGACTTGCACTGTCCTGCAATTCAGCACAGCCGATGATTGCCTGGCCTATATTTGTATGCTCCATCTTCATCAGTCTGACTGAGGACCTCACTATAAAAATTGAGGTTGACATAAATATGACGCCTACCACCATGGCTGCTTTTAAATCATACCCAAATAAGAGGACAATGGCTGTACCAACCATAAAAGGGATCATTGCATTTATGCTTGCCATCATGAGTATCCTCTGTTTAAAACCCTTAAATTGTATCTTTCTTACCTCTAATCCAGCAAGCAGCATTAAAAATGCAGCTCCCAGGAAACCAAATAACTCAATGGCTTCATTTGATTTTACATACCTGAACCCATAGGGCCCAAGTATTGATCCAAGAAAGATTAGTGAAGTCACAAAAGGTAGCTGGACCTTTTTAAAAAATTCTGGTATAACTAGTCCAAAAAACAATATTACTGCCAGAATGAGGAGCGTGTTGTCAGCTAAAACCATGTCCTATTATAGGGGGCAAGTGTTTTTAAATTTTCCCTCTTTGAATATGTCTCTTGCATTTACAGAAAAAATATAAATAGGAACATAATATAATATTCGTTGGGGTGATTTTAATGGGAAAAATATTAAAAGAGTTTATGGACTTTTTAAAGGAGTATAAGGTAGTAGGCTTAGCTATAGCATTCGTAATGGGTGTTGCCGCAACAGGACTGGTTAAGTCATTGGTTGACAATATAATTATGCCGGTTATTACACCTTTTATACCAGGAGGAGCTTGGAAAACTGCAACAATTGAGCTCGGACCAGTTGTTTTTGGTATTGGTCCTTTTATTGGGGAGCTCATTAATTTTATTATAATTGCCCTTGTGGTTTTCCTGATTGCCAAAAAGGTTCTCAAAGAAGAAAAGGTCACAAAAAAATAAAGTTTTATAAAACACTTTTTTATTTTGTTCTTCATGCAATTTCTAAATCCTGGCACAGATATCACCAGTAAATGTTTGGGAGAGGGATATTCTTCGAGGCAGATAACTACTATATATGGCCCTGCTGCCTCAGGCAAGACAACCTGTTGCCTGCTTGCTTCAATTCTCTGTACAAAAAACAAATTCAAGACAGTGTATCTTGATACAGAAAATGGGTTTAATTTGAAGCGCTTAAGGCAGCTGACAAGTAGTAATATCCTAGATAACCTCCTTTTAGTTAAGGTCACTTCTTTCCATGATCAATTAGCTAAAATAAGGCAGTGTGCTGAGCTGGCAAAAAATGATAAACTCAAGTTATTTATTGTTGATACTATAGGTTCCCTCTATAGAACTGAATTAAACAAGGATCCTGTTAAAATTAACAGTATTTTAGTTGAGCAGTTCAGAATACTAACCCATATTGCTCGCGAACATGATAAAATTGTGTTGTTAACAAACCAGGTATATGAGAGGATGGACAAAAAGATTGTGCCAGTGAGCGGAGATTTAATAAAAAGATTTAGTGATGTGATGATACTCTTAGATAAGACTCACCATAATAACAGATATATCCAGAGAATCAAGCCAGAGCAGGAAGAAAGGTATCTGTTTGAGATAAGAGAAAAGGGGATGTTTTTAATTTGACTATTTTTTCTCACCTGTTACACCATTATAAACCTCCTCTAATCCAGAAAAACCAGCTATTGACAATCTTTTAATAACGTTTTTTGCCAGATTTATGTTCCTATTCTTTGCACCTGGTCTTCCGGTGTAATGGTATATTTTGCCTTGTTGTTTTGCAACTCTAAACAATTCATTGTAGAATTCCTGAGAATACAGTAGTGTGGCTAAACTCAATCTTGGAGGATCATGAATTATCCTGTCAAAGAAATCACTTTTTAACATTTTTATCTCTTTGAATGTGTCCCCTTCATATCTATGTATTTTCTCATTTTCAAACAATTCTTTTGACCAGGGATTTATCTTCTGTAATTCGATTACAGCTTCGTCAATTTCAAATGTAAAAACAGAATCAGCTGTTTCAGAGGCGATTATTGCAGTATACCCGAGGCCTGTGCATGTGTCAAGAACATAGCCTATGCATGGACTAATTAATTCTATCTTTTTTTCTGTATCTTGTTTTGGTGTCATGTCTTTAACAACATGCATCCTTATCCCAGAAATCTCGATTGTTGGCCAAGATTTTGTCGGAAATAGTTTGTAGTATCTATTTGTCTTTTCAGAAAAGAATTGTATTTTTTCTATATCGTTGTTCCTAATAAGAAAACAGTTGGTATCTTTTTTCAGCACATTTTTAATGTTATATTCTGTTAACTCTTGTTTATCTGGAAAGAAGAACTTATTGTATCTTATCTCGATTTTACTTATGCTTCTGCCTAAATCTAGAGAAATTTCTACAGAACTAAGTCCTGCATTTTTTGCCTGGAGCAGTTGTTTGGCTTGAATATAGGATAAGAGCATTATCAAAACACATGATGAGTTATCCCAAAAACACCGATGCTAAAAATATTATTCTGGTGTAAAATCATCAATACTATACTTAAAATCCTTTTCGTTGAACTCTCCTCTTGTCTTTAGATACTCTTTAGTTAATATATAAAACAACAGTCCAAGACTCTTTTTTCCCTTATTGTTACAAGGCACAACCAGATCAATGTTGTTTGCTTGGTTGTTTGTGTCGCAAAGTGCTATGATAGGTATGCCCATCCTAAGAGCATCATTAACAGCATTCCTGTCTGGCCAGGCATCAGTCACAATTAATACCTTTGGCTCAGTATAGTTTTTAAGACGCGGATTAGTAAGTACGCCAGGAGGGTATCTTCCGGCAAAGAATTTGGCTCCGGTTATCATACCAAACATTTTAACAGGCAGCCAGCCATTCTCTCTTCTGCTAACAACAAGGATTTCCTCTGGTTTGTACTGGGCAAGAAAGTTTGCCATGACTTTAATCCTGTCGTTAATCTCCTGAACATTTAATACCGATAAACCATCGGGCCTGGTCTTGTAAATAAATTTCTCCATATACTTTGTCTTAAATTTCGTGCCAATGTGTATACCAGCTTTTAAATACACATCGTTAGGTACAAGCAGTTCTTCTTCCTTTGCCATATTAATCACCTTAAGAAGCAGTCTTGTGCTGCCCCTTTATCGCCTTGGCAGTCTGACACACGTCCATTACAGCCAACCGTGTGTCTGGGCTATATCTGCCTGGAAAGACTTTTTATTTATAAAAGTAACTTTTTTAAATATTATTCAACTTAGAGTTTAGTTGATGAACTTCACAACAAAAAAATTCAGTGAGCTAACCTTAGAGCAATTATACAAAATTCTTAAATTAAGGTATGGTGTTTTTGTCAGGGAGCAGCAGAGCATCTATGATGAATTTGATGAAATGGATTATAATGCAATTCACATCTTCTTAGAAGAAAAAAAGAAGATTGTCGCATACCTGAGAGTGTATAAAAAATCCGATAAAACAGCTTGTTTAGGAAGGGCTGCTGTTGATAAAGAGCATAGAAAAAAAGGCATAGGAAAGGAAATAGTAAAACATGGACTTAATTATATAAAAAATAATTTCAAAGCTGAAAAAACAGAGATCAGCGCCCAGGATTACTTGCAGAAATTCTACGAAAGTTTCGGATTCAAAAGGATTTCAGATGTTTATGACGACTGCGGTGTAGAGCATATTGATATGGTTTTAGAATTAAAATAGTTAATTTACTGTTTCTGTACTTACTTGCCTGTCTTCATATTCTTTGTCTTCTACTTCTCTGTATACAATTCCTTTCATAATGGCGCCTCTTAAACTTGTCCTAGAATTTAATGAATAAATTAAGGTTGTGTCTTCCTCAGAGGCTTTTTTTGCATCTAAAAAAGCGAACCCTGACAATGGGCCAAGATATGCAATTGCTGGAAATAAAGGCGACCATAAGGCCTTATGTGAAGGGTCATAGCCCATTAGTTCAGCTAGTTGTTCAAGACTATATTCATGGTTAGGGTTAAGTTTGGTCAAAAGCACTAGGCTTTCATGCGGTAGGAAATACTCTCTTTCCGCGATTTCAACAACAACACCAAGATACTCTAATATGCTTCCTTCAGGGGCATTTTTTGTGAATAATCTCCATCGTATTGACACGCCTTGTGTGGGCTCATTAACTATTCTTTGTAAATCTACTTCCTTGTCCATTGCAAGTAATTTGCTATCCCTTGGAATCATAACTACTTTTAAGTTAAGGTTATATTTAAATTTAGCAGTAATCTTTTTATAATCTCTTTCTTTTTTCTATTTTATGACAGAATTGGTTGCATGCTTGCTTACTGGGAAAGGGACATGGGCCCATGTGGCAAACTTAATAAAAAATGAGGAATGGAAAAAGGTTTTCTTAATAACAAATGATTTTGGCAAAGAAAAATTCCAGAAAAGCGAAAAAATAGAGTTCGTTGTAATAAACATATATGATGAAATTGAAAAAATAATTGCAGACATAAAATCACAGTTAAAAGATAAGATAACAGGAACAGAAGTCGCTCTTAACTTTATCTCAGGCACAGGAAAAGAACATATGGCAATATTATCTGCTTTGCTAGGCCTTGGTCTTGGCATCAGATTAGTTGTTTCTGATGAGAATGAGGTTAAGTTGGTTTAAAGACTAAATATTTTTATATAACCTAGTTTCTTGCTCATGGCATAAAATGGCATATTATCTGGTTATTGACCTTGGAGGATCATTCTTTAGAGTAGGAATAGGAACAGATAATCCAATTATCCCTTTGGAAAGGAGATTGGTCAACTGGATGAAAGAGAACACGACTAAGAGGCCAGATCGCTTGTGGATTCCCGGACAAATTATTGATTTGGTGCATCTTGTATTGAATAGGGAAAGCCTTTCAAAAGAGGATATAACTGCTATAGGAATAGCCACTCCGGGTCCAATTCAAGATGGAGTGATTATTGGAAGCCCCAATCTAGGTTGTGATTATATTCCTATTGTTGGGCCTCTTATGGAAGAATTTAATGTTCCAATTTTACATGATAATGACGCAAATACCGCAGCAAATGGTATGGGCTTAGCAAGACCTGACATACGGGATCAAGTTACAATGTGCATTAGCACAGGTATTGGTGGAGGAGTATATCAAGATGGTGGGGTAAGAAGAGGTGCTAATTATAGTTCTGGTGAAATAGGCCACTTTCAAGTTGGGTGGGGGATTAGAGGCCAAGAAGCAAGTTGTGGTTGCGGCGCTTTAAATTGCTGGGAAGCACATAGTTCTGGTTCAGGGATAGCTGGAAAAGCAGCATCATTCCTCATGGAATACCCTTCGAAGAGATCTTATATCTTGTCCTATGTTAGCAGTTCCCCAGTTTCAGTTGCTGAACGTTCCCCTCTCAGTTTACAAGAATTATTTGATGGTGAGAGCGAGTCACTTTTCGTTCCAAGTGGTGACAATCTTATCCAAGGATGGATGGTTTATCATGCTTATCATGATGGAGATCCGCTTGCTAAAAGACTTGTTGGGGAAGCGATTGAAGTAAATAAGAGGGGCTTTGGCACAATAAATAATGCTTATAATCCTCAAGCAATTTTTGTTTATGGCGGTGTTGCATTAGGGCAATGGCCAATCACAGTTGCTCCAGTGATTGAAGAATTTGGTAGGCCTGGGGGCTATTGTAGAAAATACACAATAAATCCTGTTCCCAAAATTGAGAAAGTACCCTTTGATCAGATAGTGCTTTTAGGTGCACTGGCTAATGCAATAGAAGCTGCAAATAGGCTGTAGTTCATAATCTTAAAAACTAAATCAAGCAAGTTCAACATTAATTAGTTTTATCCCCTTTTCTATCCACTCTTTTTTTATCTTTTCTGCCTTTTCTTTATTAAATACTATTGCGATGCCACAATCTCCGCCGCCTGCTCCAGATAACTTTCCAGCCCCGCCATTATTATCAGCTATTTCACTCAATTCTCTTAATTTTTCAGTCTCGATATTAACTCCAGATTTCTGCCCTAATTCTCTTAAATAGCTCTCATTTTTTCTTAATAATTCAATAATCTTTTCCTTATTATCTTCTTTAAAATTTTTTAATAATTCTTTAACTAAACCAGAAATATTATTAATAATCCTAAAATATCCTTCTCTATTACGTTTCTTCCATCCATACATCCTTTTGACCATATCAGAAGTGGAAGCACTCTCACCAGTCCATCCAACTAATAAATTAAAATCTTTCGGGATCTTTAGTTGTTCAACACATAACTCTGGCCATTTTACCTCAACAATCTCGTTTAATGACTTTTTGCCATCGATCTGTTTTAAAAGCCACTTGTCATCAAACCTTTTGTAAATAATAATGCTTCCGTAGGTTGAAGCGGCTACATCAACTCCAGAGCCAATCTTACTTTGAGCAAGATAATGTGATATGGCTGCTAACTTGAATATTCTCTCTTTTGAAGTTCCTATTCCATAAAACCGCAATAATGCAGAGACTATGGCAACACTGGCTGCTGCAGAACTGCCAAAACCAATCTTATCCCCATTAATTATTGTTTCTTGGCTATATGTTTTTATCTTGAATGGCTTATAATTATTTATATAATTCAATACTGTTTCAATGGTTGATTTGACTATAGAAAGTTGTTTTATCTCTTCTTGACATAATCTCTTTAAAAATGTTAATTGATTATTTTTAAATGCCGCTTTAAAATTCTTAATCTTGAAATCTTCTATGCAAATATCAATAACCGTTTCTTTAGATTCATAAATCTCAACAAACACACTTCTATTAATTGCAGCAACAATAGCTGGATTCCCTTTCTCGAGGACAGCCCACTCTCCTGCCATTATTAACTTTCCAGGTGCTGAGACTTTAATCATATTTTAAGCAATTATTTCCAATTATATAATATTTTTCAAAAAATTTTTATTATTGAAATATTCTTAATACAATCAATGAGCAGAGAATTTCCTGGGAGCAAGGCAAAGACGTCTGCATTATTATGCCCAATTGAACAAAAAATTGTACATAAATTTGTTGGAAAGATTCCAAAATCTATAGAAACATATCATTTGACATTGATGACAGTTCTTTGGTGCCCGTTAATTTTAATTTTCTATTATCTCGCAAGGCAAGACCTCAGATGGCTTTGGCTAGCATCTCTCATGATTATTCTCCAGTATGTAACAGACCTATTCGATGGTGCAGTTGGAAGATACAGAAACACAGGATTAATCCGGTGGGGGTATTATATGGACCATTTTTTGGATTATGTATTTCTGTGCTGCATACTCATAGGCTATTCATTTATCCTGCATGAAAAACAAACCTACTGGCTGTTTTTTGTTCTGGCTATCGGCGGCGCTTATATGGTAAATTCATTTCTCTTATATTCTGCTCTTGATAAGGTTAAGTATGAATACCTTAAAATTGGTCCAACCGAGGTAAGGCTTTCTTTTATAATAATCAACATTTTGCTTAGTGTTTTTGGTAGGACAAATCTTGCAGCTATTGTTCCGTATGCTTTAGGGCTTGCACTTATCGGGCTAATATGGGTTGTATATAGTACCCAAAAAATCGTCTGGGAATATGATATAAAGATTAAAAAGAAGCTAAAATAAGTGTTTGTTTACAATTCTCGCGCCCTGTCCTGGTTTTGTTATTATTATGTCCTCAATTCCAGTAATCTCCTGCACTTTCCTAACAATTTTGGGAATATTGCTCTCCAAGCAGATTATCTTAACTTGTGGCCCAGCATCTATTGTAAAATAGCATTCCAATCCATTTTCTCTTAATTCAATTATCTTATTAATTATTCTTATTGTAAATTCATTCCAATAAATGATTGGCGGTTTTGTGGTAAGCATTAGCGAATGCATCTTTAAGCAGTTGTGCTCAGCTGTTTTACCAACCAGGGAAAATGATTTTTGTATAATCCCTTGTCTTACATTTTTTAGATCTTCTACAATTGCATCCAACCAGCATTTGTACATTGCAGAAGTGGCAACTGTTTGCGCCATCCCTGCTCTTGATTTGATCTTTTTTTCTTTTTTTGTTGTAATGCAAAAAATCATTCTGAATTCAGGCCAGTATTTTGCATCAGCAATCTGCTCTGCGTATGAGTCACTGCCGTCCATTTTACCTCCTCTCCTCCATTCAACAAAGCCGGAATGGATTGAGCGGCAAGCAGAACCAGAGCCCTGCCTGGCAAGAATGCTTAGCTCCCTCTTATTTAAACCAAGAGCAAAGGCTTTATTTGTTGCAGCAGTCAATGCTGCAAATCCTGCAGCTGATGATGCAAGCCCAGCTGCTGTTGGAAAATTATTACTGCTTTGAATCCTTACATGCTTTTTATTAGCAGATAACTTTCTGACAATTTTTAGAAATTTTCCGACATATTCTTCATATCCTTTTGACTTTGTATCTATGTTTTTCCCATTAAGAGAGAATATATCACGATTATACTTGCTGTCAAACTCAACTGTTGTATGGGCATAGAGTCCATCAGTAACCATAGAGATACTGCTGTTTTGCGGCAGGACTAATGTTTGATCTCTTTTTCCCCAATATTTAACTAAAGCAATATTTGCATCAGCAATTGCAGATGTTTTCATAAAATTCAAGTATTTCAATAGTTTATAAAAATTTTTTTAAAAGGACAAACTTTAAAAACAACCTCAAGAACTTATCACTGTATAAGACAATATGAAACTTGCAGAAGATATTTATTATTTTAAGGGCACAAGATTCAATTCCCATCGCGGGTCATCAAGCAATGTGTATGTAATAGGAGATAAGCAGACCAATATAATCATTGATTGTGGCCTTTATTCTTATGCAGCATCTCTCAAAAAGAAATTATTGAAGAATAGCATTAGCCTTAAAAACAATGTTGTTACTTTTACCCATACCCACCCGGATCATGTAACGGGGGCCACTATATTTAATGACAAATCTAATAAATTTGTGTGCTCCAGACTGCAAAAGGATGAACTTGAAAAGCCAGAAGAAGTATATCTGAACTATATAAAAAATATAAAAAGTGGACCTTATTCTTCATTTGCTAAACGCAAGACAATACGGAATATCCTAAAATATTTTTTCATCAGACTCTATGGCGAAGAGGGCACTCTAAAGATTGAGGAAATTATAAATGAGAACACGCTGTTAAAAAATAAACTGCTTGTTCTCTATACTCCAGGCCATACTCTTAATAGTGTTGCTTTCTATTATGAGAAACACAAAGCCTTATTTTGCGGGGACACTATTAATACATTAACCAGAGGCTATCCAACTTTGAATTGTCCTGACTCGGACATCAATAAATATATCTATACATTAGAAAACTTAAAAACCCTTGATGTTGAACTTCTTTGTCCTGGACATAACGGGATTATCTTTGGAAAAGAAAGGATTCATGGTGAACTCCAGAAGAATATAGATAAATGTCTCGAATTAAAAAGGACGACTTTAAATTATTTAGGTAATAAGGACCAGTCTCTTCGACAGCTAAAGAAAAAGGTTTTGTCCCCTTTTCCCAAAGAATTCTTTTTTACTACAAAAACAATGATGATGTATACTATCTTAAAAGGTCTTATTAAAGACAAGAAAGTTAAAGAGATACATAAGAAAGTGCGTACAGTTTACAGGGCTATTTGATAATTGATAAATATACTCTATAACCGGATTTTTTGGCAATCTGTTTTGCATTTCCGAAGACAGCTATCATTTTCTTTTCAAGTTCTGCTCCTCCTTTCTTATGGCGTGCTACTATCTGCAGACATCCATTTCGATTTAAAAACTTAGGAGCCAGTTCAATGATTCCATAGCATATAGCCCTACCAGCAGCAAGAGGGGGATTAGACAGAATGCAATCAAATGTCTGATTAATATTTTTGTATAAATCACTCTTAATTATTTTTATTGCTTCTACATCATTTAATTTGATGTTTCTTTTAGCTAGTGTTACTGCTCTTTCATTTATATCAGCCATTGTAACTTTTGTTTCTGGATATAATTTTTTTATGGAAATTCCTATTGCACCAATGCCGCAGCCTAAATCTAAAATTTTCCAATTTGGTTTTATTATGCAGTTCTCAATTAGTATTCTAGTTCCGAGGTCGATTCTTCTCTTAGAAAACACACCCTTTGCTGTACAAAATTCAAGCTTAATGTTCTTTATTTTTTCCTGGATTTTGCTGGGACTCAGTTTTGAGCTCTGTTTCTCTGAAAAATAATGTTCCATATTAACTAATGATTTTTAGTATTTCAAAAGTAAGTCTGTCTGCAGCCCTTATAAGTTCTCTCTCACTGGTTCCTTCAATAATAACACAGCCAGCCTCATGCGTGATACTAGTTGTATTCCCTGCTTGTAACATAATGACGCTGACACTATTACTCATATTTTGGCATGTAATCTTTGGGTATAATGAGCCTTCAATCTCTTCTGTCAGTGCTGTTTTGACTTCTTTACTAAATAGATTTCCCATTATCTTTGCCATTTCCACGCCAGCAACTACTGCCTCATTACTCAATTTTGGGTCCAGTGATATGTATATCCTTTTAGCGTTCATAAACACGTTTGGCAGACCTCTTCTTGTGGTTATATTTAAAGTTTCATCAGGCGGATAGTAGAACATTAATTCATAAGGTATGTTATTGAAATTAATCTCTGTATGCCAGAAACCCGCTTTCTCCACAAATACGAATCCATTGTATGTTCTCTTATCAGTTGCAGGAAGAGGATTACTATCTTTCTGAAAGTATTTAATACTAATAATAAATACAGCAAGGACAGCAAGAATAATAAGTGCACTAATAATAAGTATATAGTCTCTCTTCAACTCTTTCTCTATTTTCTTGATTTCTTCCTTAGCTTTCTTCATCTCTTTTATAACTTTTTTCTTTTTCTTCTTTTTTGCCATTTAAATCAACCCATATATGCCATATATCAGTTTATCTCTTATTAATACTAGCTCCGGGCCCTTACCTTCGATATGAATACAGCTTTGATTCATGAATATGTTAGTTTTGTTTGAACTGAAAAATTCTATTACAGGAGTATAAGAACTTGCGTTTTTACAAGTAAAAACAGGCAGCTGGTAGATGCTTGATTCTTTTGTAATCCCTGTTATTGGATAGATATTCTTTTTTGCCAATTCTTCAGCAAGCTCGAATCTTATAAAATCAATATACATTAGATCTTCCTGGTCCGGGTCAAATGTGAGTATAACCATCTTGCTGTTACTAATCTTTTCTAGAATTGCCTTTGATATGTTTAGATAGCTCGCTTCATAGGGTAAAGAATAGAACCTTACATTATTGCCGTTTATTTTGGCAACATAATAATCATTTTCGCCTCTGAATTTTGTGCCGTTAATAGTGATTTCGTCATCTGTGGAGGTATTAAACAAGATAATAGAGCTGGAAAGCAGAAAAATAATTGTGACAACTGCAATTACAATCTTGATTTTTTGTTCATCTCGCCTTTTGCGTTTCATATTCATATGGAAAATTCCTGAAAATTTAAATAGTTTTTTAATTCTATATGCAATAAATTAGAAACCTTTTTATATTGTGGATTATTTTTGCCTAGGGGGATTGGCATGATACTTAATAGGTTAATAGCATTATTCTTCCTTATATGTGCGGGAATATGTTTTGTTATAGGTATGCTGCTTATGTTTTTCAATACTGCCGGGACTTTCATCTTTTTTGGTTTTGCTCTTGTATGTCTCTATCTTGCGTCATATTTTTGGAATCGGTAACATGGATATTGAAACAGTCCTTAGTAAAAATAAAAAGGAACTATTAAAAAAGGATAATGTTATTGGCGTTGCTTTAGGCCAAGACGACAAAGGCCAGTTTATTAGTATTATGGTTTCTGATAAAATTAAGGAAAAAGGTGCAGAAATACCAAAAAGTATCTCCGGCTACAGAGTAAAAATTGTTGAAACAGGTACATTTAGGGTGAAATAATGAAGATTTCTATAAAGCAACGAAAGACATTGTTTCTTATGAGTAATGTTGTTGGAGTTGGGTTTGGTAAAAAAATCACAGAAGGAAAAAAGACAAATAGACATTGTGTTGCAGTGCTTGTGACAAAAAAATTGCCTGCATCCCAGCTCTCTCCCAAAAATCTTGTCCCCAAAAAAATTAACAGTATGGAAACCGATGTTGTAGAAGTGGGGGTAATTAGGCCACTTGCCCCTAAAAAAACATTTGTGCCAAAAACAAGCGAAGAACATACTAGCAAAAGGAGGCCGGCTATTGGGGGCATAAGTATTGGACACGAAGATATAACAGCAGGAACATTTGGTTGTGTAGTATATAAAAATAATGAGAAGCATATTTTAAGCAATAACCATGTCTTGGCCAATTCTAATGAGGCAGCTATTGGCGATCCAATACTGCAGCCAGGCCCTTATGACGGAGGCACAGTCCAGGATCAAATAGCCATATTGTCTGAATTTGTTCCCATAAGTTTTGGTGTTGAGTCACCTATCTGCAAGATAGCCAACTTCATTCTATGGTTATTAAACTGGTTGACACACCTTTTTAAGGAAGATTATACATGGAAGCTGGAGAAGCAAACAGGAGGTGTTAATTATGTTGATGCGGCACTGGCAAAACCTCTTGAGCAAGGACTAGTGGAAGCCACAATACTTGAGATTGGTCAACCTTTGGGTGTTGCTTTAGCTACTGTTGGTATGCCTGTCCAAAAGAGCGGACGTACTACAGGCCTCACACAGGGTTATATCGAGTACACTGATGCAAGTGTAAAAGTGCAGTATGGTTTGGGCAAGGAAGCACTTTTTGAGGACCAGATAGTTGCAGGGCCAATTAGTCAAGGAGGAGACTCAGGAAGTGCTGTGCTTACTCTGAATGATGAACTAGTAGGTTTACTGTTTGCTGGAAGTGATGAAGTGACAATTATAAATCCAATAGGAAGAGTGTTTAGTGCATTAGACATAAGCTTAAGTCCTGGTGGGCAACCTCTGCCTTAGTCACGCCCTTATTTATTTAAACCTTGCATAAGTAATAATCTCAGCATAATTGTTGTCGATCTTTCTCTGGCAGCTTTTTACTTGGAGCATATAATTATTAAGAACAAGAAGGCTGATTATTATAAATAAGATGAATAGCATTATTAATACATAAACAGCTATCTTAAAAAGAAGGATTGTTGTTTTAATGAACAATATTATAAAAATGAGACTTAGAACAATAATAACAACTAGCCTTAACCAGGAAAGTGCTTGTGCATTGTAATATTGAATTTTTGCATTATAATAATCAATCTTATGCTCGCATAGATTCTTCATTCTAAGTGGAAAAATTGTCTTTAATTTAAATATTTCTAATTTGGGAGTAGTGATACTATCAGGTCTACAAGCACATTAACCTAAGAAATAACATAAATAACAATAAATATCTGAAACAATTCTCTGTCAAAAATGCCTATCTATAAGTATAAATGTGCCAAATGCGGAAACATAGAAGAATTGTTCTGTAGTTACAACCAGAGAAAGGAAAAAGAGAAAATCTTGGAATGTAGCAAATGTAATAGTGTTAAGTTAAACCCTGTTTTCACTAAAGTGCTGGTTTCAAGCAAAGAAAGAGAGATTCCTGAAGAGCATTTTAATGAGGATGACTGCAGCAGCTGCTCAGGAAGCAAATGTAATACCTGCTACTAGTGTTTTTTTCTCTCAAAGAAGTAGACTGCTCCTATTGACAGAGCAAGAATAATTAGTCCTATGTAAATAAATATATTTGATACAGACTGTGGTTTTTCAAGATACGGCCCCTGGTAACTAATCTCAGGACTTACTATTGTAGCTGGTTGATACATAAATTGGGAATCACACTCTTGTTTGCAGACACCAAATCCGCCTTGATCACAACATATGCCTTTGTCACATTCTGCATTTGTTCTGCATATCTCTCTGCAGATACCATCTTTACAATGCATTGACTGCATGGCAAAACCGGTAATTGAGCTACCTAAAAAAAATAATAATAGAGATAAGGTGAGGAAAAAAGAGACAATGAAGAAAAAATCTTGTTTTTGCATAACATGATAATTAGTGAGCTCACTTATAAATTTTTTCCAAACCATAATCCCTGTCAGTCCACACAACCTTTACCTTATGGCCTGCCTCCAGTGCTTCTATCCTGCATGTGTCAAATATCTCTGCGTCCAAATTCTCTCTTATCTTTTGCCCAGAGTACTTCCTTTCTTTTAGTCTCCTTTTTAGCTCTTTTAAACTGCATTTTGTGACAATACATAAATCAACTTTTTTATTGGATAAATAATGTGAAAGATGCGAGTCAATGATAATGCCTTTCTCTTTAGAATGCTTTTCAATCACTTCATCCAGTCTTTTGCATAACTTATTTACATCAACAATTTGGCACGCTCTTTTTTTATCATAGCCAACATAGAGTTTTTCTTTCTTAATTAGTTTATTAACATCAATGTAAAGATAATTCTTCTCTTTACTAATCTCCTTGGCTATTGTAGTCTTTCCAGTGCCGGGCACTCCTGTTACAATAATTACTTCCATATGTTAATAGAATTACTTCTTTTTAAAAATACTTTTTATTTTACTAAACTTTATTTTATCAAATCTGATTGTTTTCAGCTTGTGAATAGCAACTATTGTGGTTAGCAATACTGCGGTATATCCGAACAATAGCAAGATATTTCTTTGCATTCCAGAAAAACTAGTGCCAAAAAGTATAGACCTTTTAAAAAGCTCTGAACCAACGAGGAATGGGTTATACATTGCTTTCTCTATTATATATTTGGGCATACTCTCAAGAGGGAATATTAGGCCAGATGTTAGAAGGAACAATGCTGCTATACTCACAGCTGCCAAGGTTGCCATCTCCTCTGTATTAAATATGTAGCCAATAAACATACCCATGATTATGAAAAAGGTTGATATCAATAACAAGATAATCATGGAGAGTTGCCATTGGGCAAATAGCTGTAATTCAAAATAGTACTCAGAAACGAGAAGTATAATGGCAATCTGAACAAACAGCAGGATAAGGCTTGTGAGATAATATGAAAAATCAAAAATAACCCTGTTTGTTGGCGTTGTAAATATTCTGAAATATGCTTTTGAACTCTTTTCAATTATGATTAGAATTGCAGGCAGAATGAGCCCAATAAACATTATCAGCATAATGAGCAGGCTTGGAAACATATAGCTTAGGTTAGTCCTTTCTCTCGTGACAGGCATTATTGTTGTTAGAATTGGGCTTGTTATGCTCTCTGCACTTGTGACCTCAATCTCATCTATCTTACTTATTACGCTGCTCAATGAACTTTCAATACTATCTGATTTTTCCTTAATCTGTTCAGATTTCTCTTTTATATCTGCTATCTTGGGCAGGACATTGGTATTAACGCTCTTGACATTCTCCAATTTTTGAGTTAATTCACCAATAATGTCCCCCACTCCGCTTACAATGCTTTGAATTTCTAATATGGTTGCATTGTGGAAGGATTTAATAGTAGAATTTATTTGGTTAAGATCTGATTCAATATCCTCGACATAATCAGACTGGTTTGCATCAAGTCCATAATCATTTAAATCCTCGATAAGTTCAAACCCGTCATCTGTTAACTCGACAATGTCTGTTTTAACTTCATTGATATCCGCCTCTATACCTGTTAGCGCGCCTATGAACTCTCCTGTGTCTGCCTCTGTGCTCAAATCAAGAGCAGATATCTGTGTGTGCATGGCTTCTGCATTGGGAGCAATATCCTTATTCAGCCCTATTACCTCTTTCATAACTAGATTTGTATCATAAATATCTTTTCTTGTACTGAATAATACTGATGTAATCTGACTGACAAGATCCAGGCTGATTTCAGTGCTTCTGTTTTCAAAGCTTTCTGTGAGTGTACTAATAATTAGATAGGCAAGATTAATGCGCGATTTGTCCACATAGAACGTAACAAGATTTGTCTTCTCATTCTCAATGGCAAATTCTGGCGGAAAAACAATGCATGTATGGACTTGGCCTTGCTTAATATTTTCAACGCACATCTCGTGCTCATCAAAACGTGTTATTGAATAATCAGCTGAGTTTAGTTTTCCAATATAAGAATTTGCCAAATCAGATTCTGGTGCAATTATACCAATATTAAGGTTAAATGTTGATGTGGTGCTAAAAGATAGACCAACAAGGAAAATAACAAGCAAGGGTCCAAGGATTATTACTAAAGCAGATAGCTTTGAGCGGATTAAAAGCTTAAAATTTTTTAATATTATCTGTAGCAATTTCATTTTTGTATTAGTGATAAAAATATGTTGTCAAGATTTAATTTAGAGATTCTTACATCAATCAATGTCTCATTTACATCACCAACAAGGTGAAGTAGCTTATGCAGAACAGCTTCTGGCTTTGTTGTATAAAATACTGCCTCATGGCCTCTGTCTTCTGTACTTATGACAAGTTTTTCCTTGAATGATTTAATTATCCGACTATAATCTCCGGGATAAGTTTCAATGTGTATCTCATAACCTTTGGAAAATTTCTTGATTAATTCCTGTACGCGCCCGACATGGAGAATCTTTCCTTTTGCCAGTATACCGACTCTTGTGCATGTGTTTTCCATATCTGAAATATGGTGGCTGGCAATAATTATTGTAGTTCCTTTGTTATTGATTTTTCTTATCAGTGACCATATATGTTTTGCCAGGGCCGGGTCAAGGTCAGATGTGGGCTCATCAAGGATTAGGATTTTTGGTGCATGAATTAATGCACAGGCTATGTCTAATCTTCGCTGCATGCCCCCCGAAAGGTTTTTGGCTAGTTCGTTTGCGCTACCATCCAGCTCCATTAGTTTCAGTAATGTTTTTATATTTGTTTTCCTAGGCTCGCTTGGCATGTCATATAAAGAACCGAAATAGTCCAGATTCTCACTTACGGTGAGCTCGGGATAAAAAGATGGCTGTTGTGCTCCATAGCCAAATGTCTGCTTGACCTTCTTAATATTTTTGTAAACAGACAAAAATCTTGTGTTTGGTCTAAAAAGGACATCTCCTTCTTCTGGCAGATAGTACCCTATTAAAGTCTTTAAAAAAGTGGTCTTGCCAGAGCCAGAAGGTCCAATAATACCAAATATCTCTCCGTCATAAATAGAGAGGTCAATCTTATTCAGCACCATATGGTGACCAAACTTCTTTACAATGTTCTCAAATCTAATTATCTGGTCATCCATAGAAATAGGACAAGTTCCTTTGTATATAAAATTATTTTTTCACTCTCGAGAAGTTACTTCTTGTTATTTAGATACCAGCCCCATGCTGTATAGAGCACGATTGCAAACACAGAACCATATAGGAACCATAGTGCAAAAGAAGGTTCAGAGGGACTCTGGAAGATGCCTCTTGCACCCGACTCAATCGAGTCCTCGACAAATGCTTTCTCTCCTGCCAGCATTGGCAAAGCTCTAGAGACCTTTATTGTGCTGCGCGTAATAAAATGTATCATTCCTGAGACAAGGGCAACTCCAAAAAATACGGGCAATATCTCTTTCAATTTCTTTTTTAGTTTGTCTGTGGTTTTTGGTGCAATGATCACATATTTATTAGATAATTCATAATGGATGACTTCTTTTCCTTTCTCAGAATAATGGTACTTATCAGCATTAACAAGATTTGCACTGACAAGCTGCTGCATATTATAATGTGCTGTTGATAATGGCAATTTAAGTGCTTTTGCCAATTCAGATTCAGTTGAGTCATTCTTTTTTGACAGATAATCTAATATCTTTCTAGATGTATCATTACTTAAGACTTGCGCCAATTTCTTTGCCTTTTCCTCTTCTAATGAAACCAGCAAAAACGATTCTTCTGACATACTTCTTGGTAGAATTTTTATATATATAAACATTAGTATGGTTTCAATGACAGTTAAAGTTATCGCTATTAGAACAAACAAAAGAGAAGAATTGGTCGATATAACACATCAAGTAGAGAAAGCTGTTAAAGATGTCAAAGAAGGGTTATGTACTGTATATTGTCCGCATACAACCGCTGGCTTAACTATAAATGAGAATTCAGACCTTTGTGTTAAAAAGGATATTCTAATGGCTCTTGGCAAGATTGTTCCAGATAATCTCAATTATGCTCACATGGAAGGTAATTCTCATGCACACATCAAATCAAGCTTATTGGGTTGTTCTCTGAATATTCTGATTGAGAATGGGAAATTGAAATTAGGCAGGTGGCAAGGTATTCTATTTGGAGAATTCGATGGACCTAGAAATAGGGAGATTTATGTAAAAATATTAAAATAAGCTCATTTTACTTTGTTATGTTGGGCAGTGTTCAACTGTCGGTATCTGAAAAGATGCTGAGGAAAGTCCACCCACTATCGTAGCCACTTACGGAAGTAAGATCCTGAAAAGGATGGCAACCACTCAGAAACGAGACCGCCTTGGTTAAGGATGAAGATAATGAAGCTTTTGGTGACAGAAGCGAGCTAACAATCTAACGTTTCCAAAGTCTTAGAAATCCCAGATTTCTGAGACGCCAAAAACACTCCGTGTTTTTGAGCGGCATGGATGAAACGGTGAGCCCTGGCTTGTGCAAGTCAAATGACGCTAAGTTGAATGTTGAAACAGCCTGCTCTTGCTTAACTGCGAGAAGACTGACAAAAGGTGGCTTATAGCTGCCCCACACTCTTTTTAATATTAAATCAATAAAAAATAAATATTAGAACATATTTTATTTATTTAATGCTTAGAGCAGATAATCTAAAAAAAGAGGTAATTAAACAGGAAATAGACAGATTGAAGTTTGATATACAAAATCTGAATTCTGACCGTAATTTCCTTTTATCATTGACTATACCAATAATAATCTTTGTTATGTTCTTTGGGTTAACAGCTTCCAATATCTCTGATAAAGGTCTTTTTCTTATAATTGGCATTGCCCTGCTTGCACTAACCTTTTTCATATATAACCGGTTAAAAATAGAGATAGAAGGGAAATATCTTCTTCTTGAAGAGAAATATGAGAAGCTACTGTAACAAACTATATATTAATCCTATCTATTTAATATGATTAATGACACTACTTATTATTGGTCTTGACCCAGGCACAACAACAGGTTATGCAGTTCTAGATACAGATGGGAAATTTCTGGCAGCTGACTCAAAAAAGAATTATCCTCTCTCAAATATTATCTTTGATATATACAAGTTTGGAACCCCTTTAATTATTGGCACTGACAAGAAGGAAATCCCAAGCTTCATTAAGCAGTTTTCACAAAAAACTGGAGCTAAAATGGTAACTCCAAAGCAGGATATGAAAAAAGGAGAGAAAAAAAGGATTGTTTCATTTAACAGGCTTTTAAAAAAAGTAAAAAATATTCACGAGATAGATTCGCTGGCAAGTGCAATATATGCATATGATACTTATAAAACTTTGATTAGTAAAATAAAAAAGTATCTTAAAAAAGAAAATAAGCTTTATGTTGAAGACCAAGTTCTGGAGCAGGTAATACTGAATGAGAGAAGTATAAATAAAGCACTTGAGTTTCTAGAGAAGAAACCAGAGAAGAAGGTTGTCAAAAAGAAGGAAAAGGCTGTTACTATTAGAAAAGATATATCAAGAGAACAAAAACAAATTAAGCTACTTGAAAAACAAAACCAGAAATTAAAATCAGAGACAACAAGATTGAAAAAAGAATTGAAAAGAGAGACAAATAAAACAGTAGATATTGATGCAAAAACAAAAAGATTGCTTTCTTTTAAAGAGCAGAGGATACTTTTTCTTGAAAAAACTATTGAGAATTTATTAGATAGAATAACAACCTATGAAGAAAAACTATCCAGATTAAATAATTTCATCAACAAACTAACAGGGAATATTTTAGTTAAAAAGTTACCTAATTTCGGTTCTAGAATTAATACCAGAAACATCATGAAAAGAGATATATTGTTAGTGGACAATATTGGAATTACCAGCAGTAAGATCATTGCGGAGTTAAAAAATAAAATTGAAATTCTAATCTATAAGAAAAATAGGAATAAAGCACTTGCAAATGATTTTATACTTATTCCACAAAATGCATTGAAAATTATTGAGATTGAAGAGTTTGCGTTGGTTGATGAAAAATCATTAAGAGATGCAATAAAAGAAATTCAAAAAAATAAATTTAATGCATCAATCTTAAAAGATATTCTGGATGAATATAAGAGAGAAAGAGGGTAATACTGCCTCTTTTTAGTTTATATAACGCTGTTCAAACCAAATAAATCCTCTCTTCATTAATTACGACTTTAACTTTTTCTCCTGACTTTACTTTTGTTTTATTCTGCGGTTTTACACTTTGATACGTTTCTGGATGCAGTACTTCAATATTTGGATAGGTTTTAGAAACAGTAGTCTGGTATTTTTGCAGTTTTCTATAATCTTTGTTTTTTAAATCTATTGAAGTGCTCTTGTCATTCTTAAGATTCTTGCCGTGGACTAACCTTCCTAATTTTGTTATTTTGATGACTTTACTATCTGTTTCAATGACTTCTCCAACATCAAAAGGAAAAGCTTCATAAAAAACATTTACTCTGTATATCTTTTTGCTTTTTTGGCTGTCGTAGGAATGCAAATGCGGGCTAATCTTTAGTTTGCCACCAAATCTCTCCACCAACTTTTTCCCCAGGTTTTGAAGCTCTTTCTTGTTGTTGACCTTTATCTGGTAAATATCCTTCTTCTCCTTTTTTTCACAACAATATACCTCCTTTTTTTTGAAATAATTCTCAGCGAAACTGCGTATCAGATCATTAATATTTTTTATCTGCAGTATGCCTTCAAAATAATCTCCCTGCTGTTTTGAGCATTTGTCACAGATTGTAAGACATATATCTGCTGGCACTAAATAAGAATTGTTGCCCCTAATTATTTCAACCTCAATTTTTGCATTTACTCCTGGGTTGAATTTGAACTTGGGAATATGGGGTTTCACAGAAAATTGGTCTATCTTTCCTGATAGTCTCTTCTCGAATATCTCTTCAATAATGAGCTCTACACTTTTGAATTTTTTCCATTTATTGCGGTAGTTGTACTTGTAACATTTTGTGCAGACCATTATTTTTGTGTCTCTTAAATTCAAGTTTGGCATGGGCCTGCAGTCTCGACAAAAGACACCTTCCTTTATATCTTTTCCGCATCCAGGACAAAATTTCATAAGAAGGAGGAAGTGATATTAAGTTATAAATATAATTCTTTGATTAACTTTATTAAAAAGATTTATTTCTAGGATATTATGCTCCAATTTAACAATTTAACTATCTTAGGTAGCTCTCATATTGCAAAACAGAGTATTAATGAAGTGGAACGGGCATTTGAAGAGATTAAACCAAGTATTGTGTGCCTTGAGCTAGATGCAAACAGATACATGGCTCTTATGAATAAAAAGAAAAGGGCAAGTAAATTCTCAATCATGATTAACTTCGGTATTACAGCATTTGTTTTTGCAATACTTGGAGAATTTGTTCAGAATAAGCTGGGTGATATTGTGGGGATATCTCCCGGGGCAGAGATGAAAACAGCAATCAAACTGGCAAAAAAAAATAAGTCAAAAATTGTATTTATTGACCAGCCGATTGAAGTCACCTTAAAAAAACTGTCAGAGAAAATGACTCTAATTGAAAGATTGAGGTTTATCTATGACCTATCATTTGGGTGGATATTTAGCAAAGAAAAGGTTAATTTTAATTTGAACGAGGTTCCTTCAGAGGAAATTATCCAAAAGCTAGTGCATCAACTGAAACATAGGTATCCGGTTATATATACTGTTTTAATTAAGGAGAGAAATGTAATAATGGCATCGAATTTATTGAACCTCATGAACCTCTACCCAAATGACAGCATTCTAGCTATTATGGGTGCAGGTCATGTAGCAGATAGCTTTAGTATTATCAAAGACAAGTTCAGCAATATTAGTTATAGCTTCTCAATATCTTAAAAGAAAAAACTTAAATACTTCTCTGCTTAGATTATGTTCTATGGGCAAATCCTATATGCATTATGCTAGGTCTTTTTATTATAATCTATTTAACTATGGATTAAAACTCTCTTCAAGAGAGATAAAAGAGAGCATTATTTCAATTCTTATTATTGCCTTTATTCTTTCATTTAAAGAATGGGGTGACCAGACTTTTAATTTTGTTACCGGGATAACCAATTTTGCACTAGCAATCTTATTCAGCATTATTGCTATGGCTGTAAATCAGTTTGGCCAGAGAATTATTGCGGTGTACTATGGTTATGATCCAGAGTACTATGGTAATACTATCGGTTTAATGATATCAATTGTTATTGCATTTGCATCAAGGGGAAGCATTATACTCTTTGTTCCGGGTTATATAGCTATTAATCACCTGGCTGCCTCACGTTTGGGAGAATTTCGTTATTACACAAATCAGTGGGAATGGGCAAAATCAAGCTTTGGAGCCCCTCTCTTTAATTTCCTTTTTATTGTGATACTGGGATTCCTGCCTTTCAGGGAGATAATCCTGCTTAGAAAACTATTAATGACCAACCTGTGGTTCGCTGTATTCTCTCTTCTCCCGCTGCCCAATAATCCAGGAATCTACATGTTTTTTGGCATGAGGTGGTTCTGGGCTTTTGCAGTTGGCTTTACTGTTGGCGGGTGCCTTCTAGTTTTATTTACAAAGCCCCTAATAGGCCTAATCGGTGCACTTTTGCTTGGTACAGCAGCAATAACCTGGTATTTTATTAAAGTTGATAGCCTGCCAGAAGTATCATGATTAGCAAAATAGCAAAAAATATATGGAAAATAAATGCAGATTCTAATGTATACCTCCTTGATTTTGAAGATAAGATAATCATAGACACGGGCAATAGGGCTAAACGACATATACTTAAGCAATTTCTCAGCAAGCTTGTTGATTTTGACAAAGTGGGTATTGTGATCTTTACACACTTGCACTATGATCATATTGGAAATTTTGATCTTTTTTCAAATGCAACTCTGTATGCTTCCAAGAAGGAGATAAATAACCTCTCAAAGAATGCAATTGATACTGTTCTAAATGAAGATATGGCGAAGAAATTTAAAAATGCAAAGGTTGAAGAGATTCCCAAAAAGATTTCAAAGCTAGAAATAATTGAGACGCCAGGACACACTTCTGGCAGTATTTGCGTTTGGTATGATGAGGAAAAAATACTTTTTTCAGGAGATACCTTATTTGATAGAAAAATTACTGGCAGGACAGATCTCCCCACTTCTCAGTCAGATAAGATGAGAGAATCGCTGATGAAACTTGTGAATTATAATTTTAAGATACTTTGTCCAGGACATGATTACTAGCTTATTCGGTTTCTACTTCAATTCCACCTATCCACCTAGCTATCAAATTATATAGCAAGGCTGTTATCAATCCGCCGATAAAACCCATTACTCCATAGATTATTGGCATTGTAATAATAGCGCCTATACCAAATATAAAACCAAATATGCCTGGATACACTGATTCTGAAAAAGCAGAAAAAATAATGGCAAGTGTGGAGTATAATATCCCAATAAGCAGTCCCATTATAGCATATAGAATACCTAATACCTTCCCTGCTGAGATAACTCCTATTTTTTTTATTCTTTTCATTTTTTATCACCTTCTCTTAATATATAACAAACTTGATTATCTAAATTATATATATTTATCTAAAAAAATAGTTTTTTAATTGAATCTTGATTTCTTATGTGTATGATAAAGAATTTCACTCCACGCCTATACCAGCAGACTATTCTTGCCACATGCACTGAAAAAAACACTTTAGTTGTGCTGCCTACTGGGCTGGGAAAAACAAATATTTTCTTAATGTTGGCAGCACACCGCTTGAAACAATATCCTGACTCAAAGGTTTTATTTCTCGGACCAACCAGACCATTAATCTCTCAGTATTATAATATGTTTAAGAAGCATTTTGATATTGATGAAAAGCAAATGACTATATTTACAGGTTATGTTAAACCAGAAAAAAGAGAAGAGTTATGGAAAAGCAAAAAAATAATTTTTTCAACTCCACAAGGTTTGGAAAATGATATCATTACCAATAGAATCAATCTTCAAGAAGTCTCCTTGCTTGGATTTGATGAAGCTCACAGAGCAGTCGGAAATTATTCGTATGTATGGATTGCACAGCAATATAAAAAGATGAGCAACATGGCAAAAATTCTCGCCCTTACAGCAAGTCCTGGCAGCAAGCTGGAAACAATAGAGGAGGTGTGCAAGAATCTATTTATTGAAGCAGTTGAAGTCAGGACAGAGAACGACCCCGATGTTAAACCATATATACAAGAGATTAAAATAAAATGGATCTATGTAGAATTGCCAAAACCCTTTAATGAAATAAAGGTTTTTTTAGAGAACTGTTTTAAATCAAAAATAAATCAAATTAAAAATCTTGATATAGATATAAAAAAAGATTTTAGCAAACGGGACCTTCTTGAACTACAGTCGCAGTTAAGAGCTGAAATAATCTCAGGAAACAGGCAGTTTGAGATATTGAGAGCAGTATCAGTACTCGCTGAAGCAATTAAAGTTCAGCATGCCCTGGAACTGCTTGAAACACAGGGAATCCATGCGTTAATTGAATTCATGGAAGACATAAATAGCCAGTCAAGAACAACCAAAGTGAAAGCAGTCAAAAACCTTGTTAAAGACTTGCACTTTAGGTCGGCACTAATCAAGGCAAGAACACTTGAAGAGCTTAATTTGGAACATCCAAAATTGTCTGAATTAAAAAAGATTGTTAAGCAGGAGATTTTGAAAGATGAGGCAGTAAAAATCATTGTATTCAGTCAATATAGGGACTCTCTTACAAAAATCGAAGAAGAGTTGCGCAGGTTTGCCAAGGTCAAGATGTTTGTTGGCCAACAAAAGAAAAAAGGTATTGGACTAAGTCAAAAACAGCAACTGCAAATATTAAAAGAATTTGAGGAAGGGCAGTTTAATGTAGTGGCAATGTCCAGTGTTGGAGAGGAAGGTCTTGATATACCCTCTGTGGACTTAGTAATATTCTATGAGCCTATTCCAAGCGCTATCAGGACAATCCAAAGAAGAGGGAGGACCGGAAGACATGAGGAGGGCAGAGTCATTGTGCTTGTGACAAAGGACACTAGAGATGAAGCGTATAGGTGGGTTGCGTATCATAAGGAAAAAAGGATGTACTCGGTACTAGATAGGATAAGAGAAAAGTTCCAGATAAAAGAAGTGCCAAAATTGGAGACCCATGATAAACAAGATATTATGATAATTGCAGATTATCGCGAAAAATCCTCGGGCATAATAAAAGGTTTAATTGAGAAAGGAGTTAAGATACAACTTGAGAAGCTTGACATTGGTGATTATTTATTAAGCTCAAGGGTATGCGTTGAATATAAGACAATCCCTGATTTTGTTGATTCTATTATTGACAAAAGGTTGTTTATGCAGCTAAGAGAATTAAAAAAATATGATTGCCCTGTTATTGTTCTTGAGGGAGAAGAAAACATTTTTGCACAAAGAAACATCCATCCAAATGCAATAATGGGTATGATTGCTGCTATTACAGTTGATTATTCTATACCTATAATCAGTACCAAAAATTGGGAGGAAACACAATTACTTTTAGAGACTATAGCTAAACGGGAGCAGCTTGGTGAGGATAAAAAATTTACTACACACAGCATGAAACCATTGACACTTAGAGAGCAACAAGAGTATATTGTTTCTGCTTTGCCTGGCGTTGGAGCAGTAATAGCAAAACCATTGCTGAAAAAATTCGGGAGTGTAAAGAATATTGTTAATGCAAGTGAAAAAGAATTGAAAGAGGTAGAGCTAATCGGAGATAAAAAGGCGCAGAAAATAAAAGAAGTGACAGATTCTATGTATGATAATTAATAAAGCCTATTAAAATAACTGGTTCCAAATCTCTCCTTGGCTTCCTTGTCAAACTTAACAAATGATATATACTTATATGCTGCAATATCTCTTACAACGCCCACATAGTCTCCATTATCCTTTGTGAGCACAAGTCTTGTTGTCTGTAATTCTTTGAAGCACTTTATAAGTTCAGGTATACTGATATCTTTGTGCACTGTGATTACTGGTGAGGACATAATCTGTCTTGCTGTGACTTCATGGATATCACGATTCCTTGATATGAATCTAAGTATATCTCCTGTTGTGACAATTCCTGTGGTCTTTCCATGCTTGCTTTTAACTATTATCGAGCCAATGTTGTACTTCTGCATTCTGTCTGCAACAGCAGGCAGGAAATCTTCCTCAGAACAAAAGAATATATTTTTCCTAGCTATGTCATAAGCAGTCTTCGACATAATAACCACCCCGCGGTCCTATATAATTAGAATATATTGTTTTGCTAATTTAAAAAATTAACTGCTATTATTGATATACCTTGCCAAGCCCTCTATCTGCCTTAACTTCGTTTTCTTAAATAAAAATTCTCTGAACTGATTATCAATTGTCACTCCATGTTCCTGGAGATGTCTTCTTAGTTTTGAAAACAACTTCTTTCCTTCACTATCCAGATCTGTGAGGATAACTACTTCTTTGCTTTCTTTACTTATTTCTTCCACTACTTTATAAATCGGTTCCTTAAGTGTTTGTACCTTAATAATATCAAATTTTTCCAAACAGGCTTTATCTTTTTTGCCTTCGACTATAACTAATCTGTTTGAATTTCTTAGTTTAGTCAATTGTTCAAGAAGTTCTTCTATGTTATTCATTTGATTCTGTATAATCAGCTAGTATCTTACCATGGTCAAATGCAAGCTCTGGCATTTTGTTTAGAGGAAAGACTTTTGCATCCGCTGCATCATCTTGTGCTTTTAGCTCTCCTGTACCATGGGCAATAAATACAGTAGTGACAGTATGAAATCTTGGGTCTCTTTTTGGATCAGAGTAAGTATGAAATTGTTTCTCTAACTCAACATCAAGATGGGTCTCTTCTTTTGCTTCTCTTACTGCAGCTTGCTCTAATGTTTCACCATAGTCAACAAACCCGCCGGGCAGTGCCCAACCATATGGAGGATTTTTCCTTTTAATAAGAACAATCCCTCCTTGATATCTAATTATTATATCAACAGTTATTTTGGGTTGTTTGTGTTGCATGGCATATGAAATAGAAATATTGCTTTTAAATCTTGTGCATCATTTTTCCTTTTAGACAAACTTATAAATTTTCTTTGTTTCTAGCAAAAGTATGGGGGTTATAGAGCTCAGCAATAGACTGATGTATTATAAGAGAAAAGAGATTCAAGAGGCAATTGTCCAGAGTTGCAGGAACCGAGAAGTTGGTGTAAGATACGGGGACAAGGGATTTGGAAAAAGACCTGATACTTTGGAATACCCCGGTGATGCTTTAGAATTGGCTAAAAAAGGGGCTACAAGTTTCCATGTTTCAGAGGAGAGATGGTCAAATCCGTTGCATTTGGAGCCAATGATGAAAAAAAGTACACTTGACATGCTGAGAACGGGATGGGACCTTGTTTTGGATATTGATTGTCCTTACTGGAATTTTAGTAAATTAACTGCGCATTTGTTTGTAAAGGCATTAAAAGCACATGGAATACATTCAGTAACCTGCAAGTTTTCTGGTAACAAGGGTTTTCATATTGGTGTGCCTTTTGAAGCATTTCCAGAGCATATTGGTGAAATAGCCTTTAAGGATTGGTTTCCAGAGGGTCCTAAACGGATAGCACTTTATCTCCTTGCATATATCGGAGAGAGATTGGTACGTGTTGAGAATGAAGACATCATTTTTGATAACAAAGTAAAAGTGCCTATATCAAACCTGATTAGAACAACAGGAAAAGAAATGGAAGAAATAACAAAGATAAAATGTAAAGACTGCGGCAAGGAAATATCTAATCTAGTTACTCCAAAAACAGAATTCGTGTGTCCAAGATGCGAGCTAAGATTGTTTGATGATAGCAAATTCAAGCAGTGTCCCAAATGTAAAATAATCATGACAAAAAGTTTTTCGCAGAAACCTGTATGCAAGTGTGGTTCTTATGAATACTCTGTTGAATTTGATGCTTTGGTTATTATGAATGTTGATACATTATTAATATCCTCGAGACATATGTACCGCTCGCCCTACAGTTTACATGAAAAATCTGGATTGGTGTCTTTACCGATCCACCTTGACAACATTATAAGCTTCGCAAAAGAACAGGCAAAACCTGGGAACATTAATGTGGCAAGAAATCCTACCTTTCTGGATACGAGAAACACAACATCAGAGGAAGGTAAGGTGCTCCTGATCCAGGCATTTGACTTCGCTGCAGCAGACAAAATCCTTCCGCATAAGAAAATATTAAGAAACACAAAATATGAGCTGATTGACTCCATACAAATTCCAATGGAACTATTTCCACCTTGCATGCTCAACATACTTAAAGGACTAGATGACGGAAGGAAGAGAGCTTTATTTTCATTGCTGAATTTTCTGCAGAGTGTGGGTTGGTATGATAATCAAGTGGCAGAATTAATCCATGACTGGAATAAAAAAAACACAGAACCATTAAGAGAGACATATATGAAAACCCATATTAATTACCACCTAAAAAAAAAAGATAAAATACCCCCTCCAAACTGCCGCAGTTATTATCAAGATCTTGGTGTCTGTGTTCCTGATGCACTATGTGATAAAATCAAGAATCCAATTAATTATTCTAGAATAAAAGCAGGTTCTTTTAAAAAAAAAGGAGGAAAAAGGAAATTAACTAAAGATCAAAAAGAGATGCGCAGAAAATATAGAGAAAAATTAAAAAATAATAAATAATTGAATTACTCTTATGAAAATAAAAAGGAAGCAGAAAAAACGGGAAAATGGGACTGTGTTAGTTGTAGGTGGCTGTCCAGATTATGTGGGTGCTCCAGCACTAGCTGGCATGGCTGCTCTAAGAACAGGTGTTGATATTGTAACAGTATGTGCCCCAGAAAAAGTGGCATGGGCAATTAATTGCTGTGCTCCAGACCTTATAACAAAAAAATTTCTTGGCAACGAATTTGACTTGACACACTGCCGGGAGATCATAAATATGAGTCAGAACTATGATGTTGTCCTAATAGGTAATGGTCTTGGGATAAAGAAAGATTTTGTGCTTAAATTATTAAGATACATTAAAAAACCTTTGGTTTTGGATGCAGATGCACTTAAAGTAATTAATCTGTCTGCAGTTACTAACTCTATTTTGACACCCCACCTTAAAGAATTTGAGATTCTATTCACAAATAGCGTCAAGAAAAAAAAGTTCTATGAAGAGGATTTGGATACAAATATTAAAAACTTCAAACCAGTTACTGGAGACAATGTAATCTTGCTCAAAGGAAAGGAAGACCACATTTTTACTAAACATAGAATGCATATTAATAAGACTGGAAATGACGGTATGACTGTGGGAGGAACAGGAGATATCCTGGCAGGCCTATGTGCTGGATTTTTAGCACAGACTAAAAATCTCTTTGAATCAGCAAAACATGCAGCCTACGTCAATGGAAGAACAGGGGATCATCTGCTTAAGCAGAGAGGATATAGCTTCATCGCGAGTGACATGATTAATGAAATGTGGAGATTTATTAAGTAAAGTATCGTCTAAATAAATTAGAAACTTTTATAAATGACTGGAATTTCCCTCATGCTACAAACATAATGTTGATTATGTTCCTGACCTGAAAAGGGCTGCTTTTATAGATTTCTGCTAAAAGGGTCCAATAATAGGTCATTAATACTAAAAAAGATACAACAGATAAAATGCCGACTACAAGACAACCACGCTCAGGTTCACTACAATTTTGGCCCAGGAAAAGAGCAAGAAGGGCTACTGCTAGAATAAGGACTTTTCCAAAACATACTAAGCCAACATTAGGCGGTTATGCAGGATATAAAGTTGGCATGACACACATTATTGTTGTTGAGAATAGAAAAAATTCACCGAACAAAGGTAACGAAGTAATGGTTCCAGTTACAATTATTGAATGTCCCTCACTCAAGATACTGTCTGCGAGATTTTATAAAAAAACCGTATATGGCTTGAAACTAATTACAGAAATTTTCAAGGAAAGACAAGATAAAGAATTGTCAAGAAGACTATGCCTACCAAAGAAAAAGGAAAAAAAATCACTTGATAAATTGGATATTAGTTATGATGAAGTGAGAGCACTAGTATATACACAGCCAAAAACAACCTCCTTGGGTAAAAAAAAGCCGGAGATATTTGAAGTTAATATTGGTGGATCAAAGGAAGAGCAATATAATTATGTTAAAGAAAATTTTGACAAGGAAATTAATATTAGGGATGTCTTTAATGAAGCAGATATGGTTGATGTTCATGCAGTGACCAAAGGTAAAGGATATCAAGGCCCAGTTAGAAGATTTGGTATCTCATTGAGGCAAGCTAAATCAGAAAAGGCAATAAGGAACCCTGGTTCACTTGGCCCATGGTGCGGGCAGGGGCATGTTATGTGGAGAGTTGCGCACGCTGGAAAGATGGGTTATCACCAAAGAACACATTATAATAAACAAATATACAAAATTTCAGATCAGATTGAGGAGATTACACCTGCTGGCGGGTTTTTGAATTATGGTAATCTTAAGAACACATATGTCTTGATTAGAGGGTCTGTTCCAGGGCATAGAAAACGACTTGTGCTTATGACTTTTGCTGGAAGGTCTAATAAAAAAGCACCCACCAAAATTCCTGCTATTGAATATATAGGGATTAAATCAAAACAAGGCAGATAGATGAAAACCGTAGTCAAATCAGTTCAAGGAGAGAAAAAAAAGGATATTGATTTACCTATTCAGTTTAATGAGAAAATCAGGCCTGATTTAATAAAAAGAGCAGTCCTCGCTGCCCAGAGCCACAGTAGACAGCCTTACGGAGCTATGCCAGATGCTGGAAAAAGGGCCTCAGTGGATATCTCAAAAAGGAGAAGGGATTATAAGACTTCATACGGTTATGGAATCTCCAGAACGCCAAGAAAAGTGCTTAGCAACAGAGGGACAAGATTTAACTGGGTTGGAGCTTTTGCGCCACAAACTGTTGGGGGAAGAAGAGCACATCCACCAAAAGCAGAAAAAAAATGGTACAAGAAAATTAATAAGAAAGAGAGGAGAAAAGCAATCAGGGTTGCATTATCCGCTTCAGTTATTAAGGATTTGGTTCAGGAGAGAGGCCATATCGTTGATGATTATCCGCTGGTTGTAGAGACAAAAATTGAAGAAACTGGAAAGACAAGCGAGCTCAAAAATATACTAAATAAACTTGGCATTAAAAAGGAATTATCAAGAACAAACACAAGAAAAGTTCGTTCAGGAAAAGGGAAACGAAGAGGAAGGAAATATATAAAAAAGACTGGCCCGCTAATAGTTGTTTCAAAAGAATGCGATATATTAAATGCAGCCAGAAATATTCCAGGGGTCGAAGCTGAAATAGTCCATAAACTTAATGTGCAATTACTAGCTCCCGGAACAAGGCCTGGAAGGCTTACAATTTATACTGAGGATGCAATCCAAAGGATAAAGGACGAAAGGCTTTTTACAGATAAGCCTCTTAAGATGTCTATCAAGAAACAGGAAAAAGTAATCCAAAAAAAGGAAATTAGGGAAAAACTAGACAAAGTAGAGAAAAAGGGTGAGTCAACTACAAAAGCATCAAAGAAACTTACTAAATTCAAAAAGACAACAAAAAAATCCACTAAGGCTAAAAAATGAGTATTAAAATAATCAAGTATCCTCTATCAACAGAAAAATCAATAAGATTGATGGAATCAGATAATACCCTGATATTTATTGTAGACAATAAATCAAACAAGAAACAGATTAAAGAAGAAATAGAGAAGCTCTACAAAGCCAAAGTAAAGCGTGTTAATACAACAATTGGACCAGATACCAAAAAAAGAGCATATGTAAAATTTGACGATGAGACTCCAGCAATTGATATAGCAACACAACTTGGCATTATGTAGCCTCAGAAAAAATGGGTAAGAACTTAATTCAGCAGGCGCGTGGCAAAGGTGGCCCAACCTACAGGGCACCTAGCTTTAAGTATAAGGCTAAGGTTGAGTACATATTTAGTGCTAAGAGTGCAGAGATTGTCAACTTTGTGAAATGCAGAGGCCATTCAGCACCTCTTGCCTATGTAAAATATGATTCAGGTGAAACAGGCTATTTGATTGCGGCAGAAGGTCTTCGGGTTGGAGATATCTTGACTTTTGAGAGCAGTGCCTCTTCAATTGTTGGAAATACAATGAGATTAGAGGAGATTCCTATAGGTACAAATATATTTAATATAGAGAGCGTTCCAGGAGATGGAGGTAAATTTATTAGAAGCAGTGGAACATTCGGAAAAGTTTTAGCTAAAATGAGAAACAAGGTTATTGTTCAGTTGCCTTCAAAAAAGGAGAGAAGTTTTGACCCGAAATGTAGAGCCACAATAGGTGTGATAGCAGGGAGTGGAAGAAAAGAAAAACCGTTTTTAAAGGCAGGCAGGAAATATCACTATATGAAAGCAAGAAACAAATTGTATCCAAAAGTAGGGGGACTTGCTATGAATGCAGTTGACCATCCTTATGGTACCTCAAGATCCTCTAAAAAAGGCCATCCTACAATAGCAAGAAAAAATGCACCACCTGGTGCAAAAGTCGGAAAATTAAGACCCAGAAGGACAGGTAGGAGGAAGAAGTAACCATGGCAAAAAAAGAATTTACATATTATGGGAAAACACCAGAAGAGCTTCAAGAGATGTCACTTACAGAGTTTTCAAAGTACCTCTCTAGCAGAAAAAGGAGAAGTGTAAAGAGAGGATTATCAGAAGAGCATAAAAAACTTTTGAATAAGATATCAAAGCAGGATAAGAATATAAAAACCCACTGTAGAGATATTATTATTGTGCCAGCAATGGTAGGAACTATTATAAAAGTATATGATGGCAGGGAGTTTGTCCCAATATCAATCACCGCAGAAATGCTTGGCCATTACCTTGGGGAATTTGCCCTAACAAGAAAGAGAGTTGCACATAATGCTCCTGGCGTTGGAGCTACTCGAAGCAGTGCGGCAATTTCAGTAAGATAAAATGAGATACAATTATGCTGTAAAACAAATAACGGAGAATTCAGCCAAAGCAGTTGGCAGGAACCTTAGCATATCGACCAGAATGTCAGTTGAGATATGCAACTATCTTAGAGGAAAAAAGGTGAGTCAGGCCAAAAATATACTTGAACAAGTGATTCAGAAAAAACATGCAGTCCCAATAAGAAGATTCGGTGACAGCACAGCTCACAAGCCAGGAATTGGAGCTGGCAAATATCCAATAAAGGCTGCGAAAGGGATATTAGCAGTCATTCAGAATGCAGAGTCAAATGCGCAAAACAAGGGACTCAGCACACATCACCTAGTAATTTCACATATACTTGCACATAAAGCATCAGCTCCTTGGCATTATGGGAGACATACAAGAAGAAAAATGAAAAGAAGCCATATAGAGATAGTGGTTTCAGAAGAAAAGGAAAAAGAAAAAAAATGATGGAAAGAGAATTTATTACACGTAATCTGAAAGAATTTGAGATTCAAGAATATGTCAAAGCATCATTAAGAGGCGTTGGTCTTAGTGATATTAAGATTCAGAGGACACCACTTGGTGAGAAAATCATTATATCAGCATCAAGACCAGGATTAATTATTGGTGGCGGTGGCTCAAATATCAAGAAACTCACAAAGAACCTTAAAAGAGAGTTTAATCTAGAAAACCCTCAAATAGAGATCAATGAAGTACAAGACCAAAATCTTGTGGCCCAGGTTGTTGCAGAGCGTATTTCCATATCCCTTGAAAAATATGGTTCAGTTCGATTTAAAAGCATAGGACATAGAATTATGGGGGATGTCATGAATTCAGGTGCACTCGGCATTGAAATTTTGATTTCAGGTAAAATTCCAAGTGCTAGGGCTAGAACATGGAGATTTTACCAAGGATATCTTAAGAAATGCGGGGATCCTGCACTTACACAGGTTGATGTTGCGTATAAAGCAGCAAAATTAAAATCAGGAGTTGTAGGAATCAAGGTAAGCATAATGCCACCAGATACAAGATTGCCTGATGATATAAAAATTTTGGAATTTCAAGAGACACCAGGTTTGGAAGAAGTTGAAGTTAAAGAAGATGAGAATAAAGACAAAGAAAAGGAAGAGAAGGTACAAAAATTAGAAAATGAAGATAAAGGAGATAAGGGCAAAAAAGCCTGAGGAGTTAAAGGAAAGATTGGGAGAGTTAAGGAGAGAGTTGATTAAACTTAACACTCAAATTGCTACAGGGACGACCTTAAAAAGCCCTGGACAAGTAAAAAAAATTAAAAAAACAATAGCTAGAATATTGACCGTATTAAATAAAAATGAGTGAAATATGCGTTACATGTGGGTTACCCAAAGATTTGTGTGTTTGTGAAAGCATAGCAAAAGAGACCCAGAATATCGAGATCAAAATCGTCAAGAAAAAATTTGGGAAAAAGAACACGTTGATAGAAGGAATCGACCAAAAACAGATAGATATTAAAGAATTGACAAAAAAGCTTAAGAATCAGCTTGCCTGCGGTGGAACTACAAAAGAAGGAATTATTGAGCTGCAGGGAGATCACAAACACAAAGTCAAAGACTTATTGGTGGAAAAAGGTTTCCCACCTGAAACAATAAAAGTGAAATAATGAACGAAAAAATCCCGATAGGGGAGTTCATTGGTAGAAAAGTAAGAATACAATACAATAAAAAAGAATTTGAAGGAATTATAATTGATGAAACAAAAAATACATTTGCCCTAAAAACATTGAATGGAGTGAAAAAGATCATAAAAAACAATGCAATCATCGAGATTGACAGAATTCAAATTCATGGCAAAAACCTTATGAAGAGGCCTGAAGATAGAATCAAGATGTGATTTATATGACAAAAGCAAAAGATGCAACAGTTGATTGCCAAGATAACCATTGTCCGGTCCATGGTCATCTAAAATTGAGAGGAAGGTCCTTTCTAGGAACCGTGCTCTCAGCCAAGATGCAGAGAACAGCAATCATTAAATGGGAAAGAAAGAGCTTTGTTAAGAAATATGAGAGATATGAGACAAAGAGAACTAAAGTCAAGGTACATAATCCAGATTGCATTAATGCAAAAGAGGGCGATATTGTTAAGATAATTGAGTCAAGACCTTTAAGTAAAACAAAGAAATTTTCCATAATTGAGATAGTCAAGAAAAAATGAAAGCACTTAGATCAACCGTAACAAGAGCATTGCCAGTTGGCGCCACACTAAATGTATGTGATAATTCAGGTGCTAAGGAAATTGAGATAATCTCTATAAGAGGTTATAAAGGAGTTAAAAGAAGAAAACCTGCGGGGGGAGTAGGCGATTTTATTAATGCTGCTGTGAAAAAAGGCAGGCCAGATATGATGAAACAAGTAGTACCAGCAATTATTGTGAGACAAAAGAAGGAATATCGGAGACCAAATGGAACACGAATTAAATTCGAAGATAATGCAGCAGTCATACTAAAAGATGATAAAGGAAACCCTAAAGGCACAATTTTCAAAGGGCCAATAGCAAAGGAGGCAACCGAAAGATGGCCAGCGGTGGCAAAAGTAGCTAGTATTATTATATAAAATGAAAACAAAATTTTCAACAAACTGGAAAAGCAGTACGCAACCGAGGAAACAACGTAAGTATAGGTACAATGCTCCTAAGCATATTAAGGGAAAAAATTTAGGTTCACATCTCACCCAAGATTTACGGAAAAAATATGGCAAAAGAAGTGTGAGAATAAGAACAGGAGACAAAGTAAAAATAATGAGAGGACAATTCAGGGGAAAAACAGGAAAAGTTGAGAAAGTAAATGTAAAAACAGAGAAGGTATTTATCTCAAATATTGCAATTGAAAAGAGGGACGGAACAAAAGTCGCGTATCCTATACATGCATCCAATCTTATGATTACTGAGTTGAATCTGCAGGATAAAAGAAGAACAGATATCTTAAAGAGGAAGTAAGATGGTAAAGAAACATATGAAGAGACAGACAGTACCAAAAACATGGCCTATTCAGAGGAAAGGCTCAAAATTCATAACAAGACCTGTCCCAGGCAAATCATTCACACTAAGTATTCCTATTAATGTTATATTTAAAAATATATTAAAATACTGCAAAACAACAAAGGAAGTAAAAAATATCTTGAATGACAAGGAGATTCTAATTGATGCGAAAAGAGTATTAGACCCGCGCGCCCTTGTCGGATTTGGAGATGTTCTTTCTGTCCCAATATCCAATAAGTTTTTCAGGCTGACTATGAGCAATAAAGGTAGACTCAACTTAACAGAGATTGATAAGAAAGAGGCCAATCAGAAACCCTGTAAGATAATAGGGAAAAAAGTGTTAAAAAAAGGCATAGTCCAGCTCAACCTTAATGACAGCAGAAACATCCTGGTTAAAAAAGATGATTACAAAAAAGGAGACAGTATAATATTAGAACTTCCGTCCCAAAAAATTATTGAGCACTTAAGCCTAAGCCCAAAGCATGTTATTATGCTCACTGGAGGGAAGCATACTGGTAAGACAGGAGTTGTCGAGAATATTAAGGGGAAGGAGATCTATTTTAAGACTATTTCGGGAGATACAATAATTACAAATAAGAAATTTGCCTTTGTTATTGGAAAGGAGAAACCTTTACTAAAGATTCAAAATGAATAAAATGAAACAGATTCGAATAGAAAAAGTAACAATTAATCTAGGAACAGGTACAGACCAAGAGAAACTGAAAAAGGCAATGAAACTTGTCCAAAACCTTACTGGTGTGGTTCCTGTTAAAACACATAGTAAAAAAAGGATTCCCTCATGGAACTTGAGGCCGGGGTTGCCAATTGGATGTAAAACTACGCTACGGGGAGAAAAAGCAATCGGATTGTTGAAAAGGCTACTTATGGCAAAAGAGAATTTGCTTTCTGAAAATTCCTTTGGAGAAGAGGGTAATGTTTCGTTTGGCATTCCAGAATATATTGACATCCCAGAGTTGAATTATGATCCAGAAATTGGGATTATGGGGCTGCAGGTTTGTGTTACTCTTGAAAGACCAGGATATAGAGTAAAGAGAAGAAAAAACTCAAAACGTAAAATATCAAAGAGTCATTTAATAACAAAGCAAGAAAGTGTTGATTTTTTTAAGGAAAATTTTGGTGTTGGTGTGGAGGAATCATAATGACAACTAGCGACCATACAAAAGTGCTTAAGCAGATAAAAGGAAAGCCTGCTAAACTAAAAAGATTCAATAAATACAATACTCCTAAAGACAGGAGCTGCGGCAGAAAAAATACGAAATGCAGAAGATGTGGCAGAACAGGTGTAGGCGGTTTTATTAATAAATATGGTTTGAACCTATGCAGGTGCTGTTTTAGAGACATTGCCACAGAATTAGGATTTAAGAAATATAGTTAAGGTGAAGCGTATGAGTCTAAACGATCCATTGGCTAATATCTTGTCAAGTATAGAGCTTGCTGAGAAGAGCGGGAAACAGCAAGTGTTAGCCAGTCCTAGCTCTAAACTTATCAAGAATGTCTTGAAGATTATGCAGTCAAATCATTATATAGGAGATTTCAAGGAAATAAATAATAATAAAGGAGGAATACTCGAGATTAACCTAATAGGCGCGATTAATAAATGTGGCACAGTTAAGCCTAGGTACAATGTCTCTCTGGTAAATTATAAGAAATTCGAAAAACGCTATCTTCCAGCGTTTGGTTTTGGCATATTACTTGTTAGTACCTCTAAGGGTCTTATGACACATGAAGAGGCAATAAAAAATAATGTTGGGGGCAAAATTATCGCATTTGTTTATTAAATATGAGAAAGAGAATTGTTGTTGAGATTGAAATTCCAGAAGGGGTTACACTTAATAGGGAGGGTAACCAGTTCACCATTAAAGGTGAATATGGAGTGGTTAGGAGAAAATTTTATGTTCCTGGCATAATTATCGAGCTCCATGAAAACAAACTTATTATAACCTCAAAAAAGGTATCCAAACGCGAGAAGACAATTATTCATACTTTTAGGGCACATTTTAATAATGCTTTCAAAGGAGTGCAACATGGATATACATACAAGCTTAGGATATGCTCGGGTCACTTTCCAATGAATGTGTCTTTTAATAATAACCTACTTTCAATTAGCAATTTCCTTGGAGAGAAGGTGCCTAGGACAGTCAAGATAAATCCAGAAGTCAAAGTGAAAATTGACGGCAGAGAAATCACCTTGGAGGGAAGCGACAAAGAAATGGTTGCCCAGGCAGCAGCAGACATAGAGCAGCGCACAAGAAGACCTGGTTTTGATAAAAGGATTTTTCAAGATGGGATATATGTTGTCCAAAAAGCAGGAAAGGAGATATAGATGGGAAAAGGTTTTATTAGAGACGATTGGTACAAGAAAAAAAGATTATCTACTAGTTGGAGAAAGCCGCGTGGAGTAAATTCAAAAAGAAGGCTTAAAAAAGGGAAGGAAAAAATTGTGTCAATTGGCTATGGTTCACCTAAAAGAGAAAAAAACCAGATAAAAGGTAAGGAACCTGTTAGAATAAGTAATCTGTCTCAGCTCTCAGGCATAAAAAGTGACCAAGGAATTGTAATCTCTGGTAAAATTGGCGCTAAGAAGAGATGTAAACTAATCCAAAAAGCGGTTGAAAACAAAATAATGATATTAAATATAAAAGATGCTCAAGCTTATTTGAACAAAATTAAAGAACTGAAAAATAAAAAATCAAAGGAAAAAGAAGAAAAAGAAAAAGCAAAGGTAAAGAAAGAGGTTACAAAACCTGGAAAAGAGTCGATAGAAGACAAATTAAGTGAAGAAGAAAAGAAAGAGCTCGAGAAAAAAGAAGTGGACAGATTGCTCACAAAAAAGTTTTAATGGTTGAAAATGAAACTAAGCATGCAAAAAAGATTGGCGTCTGATGTGTCAAATGTGTCTAGTAAGAGAGTTAAATTTGATCCGAATAGATTAGAAGACATTAGGGAAGCTATAACAAAAAAAGATATCAGAGACCTGATTGAAGAAGGTGCAATTGAGATACTCCCTAAAAGAGGAGTTTCAAGAGTACGTGCGAGAAAAAGACAAGTCCAGAAAAGAAGCGGGAGACGCAGAGGGCATGGGACAAGAAAAGGTTCACACAACGCAAGGCTTAGTAGCAAAAGAAGATGGATTAATAGTGTGAGATTGCAGAGGAGTTTTATAAAAGAACTGAGAGATAAGAAAAAAATCTCAAATGAATTTTTCACTGAACTGAGCTTGAAGATAAAAGGAGGTTTTTTCAGAAGCAAGAGGCATCTAAAATTATATTTAACAGAGCATAAATAAAATGGCTAAAAAAAGAATTTATACAGTCTACCACAGGAGGAAGAGATCAGGAAAAACTAATTATAGAAAAAGAATTGCTCTCCTTAAATCAAACAAGACTAGGTTTGTGGTCAGAAAAAGCAATAGAAACTTAGTTGTGCAGTTTATTGATTTTTATACTAAGGGAGATAAAGTCTTAGTGACTTTGAACTCTTCAAAATTAGAAGAGTATGGATGGAAACTTAGCAAGAAAAATATTCCAGCAGCATATCTTCTTGGACTTTTGGCATCTAAGAAAAGTCCTGTTAAAGAAGCAGTGCTTGACATTGGTCTTCATACACCTACTAAGGGAGCCAAAATATTTGCTGTATTAAAAGGTGCTGCAGACGGAGGTCTTAATATTCATTATACCGAAGGGAAATTTTCTGATGAAGAAAGAATAAGTGGTGCACATATAGGAAAGTGGTTAGAGGAATCAAAGAGCAATAAAAAAGAGGGAATATTTTCAACATATATTAAAGAGAAGATAACTGATAAATCAATCAATGATCTTTTTATTAAAACCAGGGAGAGAATAATAAAAGATGAAAAAGAAAAATCAAGAGGAAGAACAACAACAAAAGGAAAGTGAAGAACTAGCTATCGAGGACATAAGTTCTGATGAAGAGGAAGCTTTTACTGGGATTGTGCCTGAAGACACTAAAGTCAGAACAGACTTGGGAGAAAAGGTTAACCGGGGAGAGGTTAAGGATATTGATGAGATATTAGATAAAGGATACAGGATACAAGAAGCCTGGATAGTTGATGCTCTGGTTCCTAATCTTGAGACAGATCTTCTTTTGATTGGACAATCTAAGGGGAAATTTGGTGGGGGCAAGAGAAGAGTTTTTAAACAGACCCAGAAAAAGACAAGAGAGGGCAATAAGCCAAGATTTGCCACAATGGCAGTTGTAGGTAATAAAAATGGGTACATTGGTTTAGGTTATGGAAAGGCTAAAGAGACTGTCCCTGCAAGAGAAAAAGCGTTCAGAAACGCAAAACTCAATCTTTTTAAAATCAGAAGAGGATGCGGTTCGTGGGAATGCGGATGTGGCGAACCACATTCATTACCTTTCTGTGTGGAAGGCAAATCAAGCTCAGTCAAGGTCAAATTGATCCCTGCTCCCAAAGGCACAGGATTATGCACTGAAAGAGAAATAGCAAAAATCCTTGAGATGGCGGGAGTACAGGACGTGTGGTCAAAGACTCTTGGTCAGACACGTACTAAGATGAACCTGATTAAAGCGACAGAAAAAGCCTTGAGGAAACTGCTTAAAACGAAAATACATGAGAAACATATAAAAGTGCTGAGTGTCGTTGAGGGCCGTGTTCAGAAAACAGAGCCTGAACAGCCATCAGAGGAAATTGTTGAAAATAAAAGTTCTAAAAGCAAAAAAGAAGTAAAAGGAAAGAAGAAGAAAAAATGACTGAGCAAAAGCAAACAAAGCAAAAGGAAAAAGAAAGATTAGCTGCTGTTCGTGTTAGAGGAGATATCAAAGCTAGAAGAGATATTAAGGAAACGATGAGGCTATTGAACCTCTTTGCACAAAACCATTGTGTTGTTGTAGATAATAACTCTTCAAATAATGGTATGCTCAATAAGGTGAAAGATTATATCACCTGGGGAGAGCTAGAACCTGAGTTATATATAGAATTAATAAAAAAACGAGGAGAGAGGTATAAAGGTTTGCTTGAGGATAAAAAGGGAAAGGTGAAATATAATAGATTCATCATATACAACAAGATTAAATATAAAAAATATTTTCGTCTAAATCCTCCAAAAGGGGGATATGAGCGTAAAGGTGTTAAAAAGAGTTATGCCCAGGGCGGTGCTCTTGGTTATAGGGGAAAAGAAATAAACAAATTAATAGAACGGATGCTCTAAAATGCAACACAGAAGAAAAAAAGTTACAAAGATGAGGGGCTCAAGGACCCATGGTTATGGCTCTCACAAGAAGCATCGGGGAGCGGGAAGCAGAGGAGGCAGAGGTAGAAGCGGCTCAGGAAAAAGAGGAGATGCAAAGATAATGAAAATTACTAAGGGCAAGAGATATCTTGGTAAACATGGATTTACAAGTAAATCTGCTCGTCTTATTAAATCAGTTAACATATTCTATCTTCAAAGTAAACTAGCTTCATTAGTATCAGAGGGGAAGATTAAAAAGGAAAAAGAAAGCTTTATTATCAATCTTAACGATCTCGGATTTAATAAATTACTCTCAAAAGGCCCGGTAGATCATAAATTTATTATTACAACTAAATATGCTTCAAAAGGTGTAATTGAGCAGGTGAAAAAGGCGGGCGGAGAGGTAATACTACCTGCTGTAAAAGAAGCTAAACAGGAAAAAGAGTAAAAATGTCGTTTTTTGACAAGATAATCTTTAATCTGCCAGAGGTGGCAGGACCTAAACAAAAAAAGCTTCCATTCAAAGAAAAATTGAAATGGACTTTGATTGTTCTAGTTGCTTTTTATATTTTAGGTTTAATAACAATATGGCCGCTTGGAGATAATGCACTGGCACAATTTGAATATCTTTCAATCATACTCGGTGCCAAATTTGGTAGTCTAATCTCCCTTGGAATTTCTCCCATTGTTAATGCATCCATTATTCTTCAATTGCTTAATGGGTCAGGAATCCTTAAATTTAATCTGACAACACCCGAAGGAAGACAACGGTTTGAAGGCGTCCAGAAATTAATGGCAATATTTTTTGCAGTGTTCATGGCATTAATTTATGTTTTTATGGGGGGCTTAACTCCTCCGGCCCAATATGTTGGTGCTGCGCGAGTGCAGATGCAGCTGTTACTTGTTTTGCAGCTTTTCTTAGGAGGTATGATAATAATATTTATGGATGAAATAGTGAGCAAATGGGGTTTTGGCTCTGGTGTTTCGCTTTTTATCGCGGCAGGCATAAGCATGGAGATAGTGCTAAAAGCTTTCTCAATCTCAGATAGTTCAGGTAATCTCCTTTTTAATCCAAACTTTCAGGCTGAACAAATAGTAGGCAGGGTCTGGGGATTAATAATATCACTCACAAGACAGGATCTTCAGGGAGCATTACTTGCTCTAGCTGCAATCCTTGCTACAGGAATTGTTTTTTCAATGGCAGTCTATGCTCAGTCAATGAAAATAGAGATACCTCTCTCATTTGGAAGAGTCAGAGGACATGGCATAAGGTGGCCTTTGCATTTTATCTATACAAGTAATATCCCTGTTATACTTGTTGCTTCGTTATTTGCCACAATGCAGCTTTGGGTGAGACTTATGCAGAATTGGATTGGCGGAGGAAATCCTTTACCAATCATTGGAGGCTTTACAGCCAATGGCTCGCCTGTGGGTCTGATGGAAGTATTGAATGGTCCGAATCTAGTGCAAACCCTTATTGTAAGCAGAGATTTCAGTGTTATTGGTCCGATCTTACTAAATTCATTAGTATATATCCTATTAATGGTTATAGGATCTGTTATATTCTCCTTGTTTTGGGTACAGACATCAGGTATGGACGCCCAAAGCCAGGCAGACCAGATATTAAGCTCTGGATTGCAGATACCTGGTTTTAGGAGAGATCCGAGAATATTGGAGAGGTTATTGAACAGGTATATAGGTCCATTGACAGTTATGGGCGCAATTGTGGTAGGATTATTAGCAGCAGTGGCTGATTTGTTTGGGGCATTATCTAGAGGAACAGGAATTTTGTTGACAGTGATGATAGTCTATAAACTTTATGAAGACATAGCAAGAGAGCACATGTATGATATGAATCCAATGCTTAGGAAAGTTATGGGAAAGTAGATTAAAGTAGATTATATTATTCATATCTTGTTAATTGATTGCCCCTCATAACAAAAAACGGCCTTTGTGGGAATCCTAATTGTTTATTTTCGCTTCTTCTGGTTTCATATAGGCGATTTTGGGTTATAGCGGTCCTTATAGGGATAGTAGTCTTATCACCAGTATCCCAAAGAAAAAATTCACATTCTTGTGGATTCCTTCCTAGAGGTAGCTTGGCATCACCTCTCCTGATTAACATATCAGCATAGGCTCCAAGACTTAAGACTCTTAATGTTGGTGTGTATTCTGGTTCTTTCGCCCATCTTTCAATAGCCGATTTCTCCAAGTAAAGTATACTTCCTGGGCCATTTCCTTGTGACAATTGGTGTAATTCTATCACTTTTCTTCTCATTAGGGTCTCATAAACCCATCTACCTAGACATTGCCCATAGCATTTAACACTTAATCTTTCAGCATCACGAAAAACACTATTATTCTCCTCAGTTCTTATCCTGTCCAACACAGACAAGTCCAGACCGCCAATATCAAATCCTATAACATTATGTTTTTGACAAATTTGTTCAATTGACGCATCGAGTTCGCTGAGTGTTAAATCCCCCCGATTAAGACCAGCTGATGCAGGAAAATTCTTAATAACATCGAGATCAACACTAATTTGCAAGGTCGATCTTGCCAACCCAACAATACTACCTCGACCTATATGTGCTTCTTCGCTAATACCCTCGGTGCATGATGGATCTCTAGTAGCAACAGCAACTAATTGGGTGCCAAATATTGTTTCAATAAGCTGAATGTTTTTATTTTGCAGCAGTAAAGCAGAAGCGTGATTAGTGCAATCAACAATTCGTTGCTCTCTTGCAGCAGAAAGACAAAAATCAGTATGGGCGTCAAAAGCAGCTTTATAAAAGTCCATTTTAGGAGTTATTAATAGTGAGAGATGGTGCCAAAATCCAGTTCCCCATATCAAACCACAATATTCTGGAAATTCTTCCTCTAATGGATGTGTAATTGAAAGTCCCTTGATAACAACCTGATCAAGAGGCAACTCTCTAAACTCTACATTTTGGCGAAAGAAGGAATCCCTATTTAAAGCAGCAACAATATATTGTGATTCAGGTTGGTCTGTATAATATACAACTACTTTCTCTGACATTTTTTGCTTGAAGAATTAGTTTATATTTAAAATTAACTTATCTACTTGAGCTCACTTATCTTTTTATAATCAATAACATTTATAAAATCATGCCAAATCTAGATTTATATGCTTAATGCAATCTTTGATCCAATATTAGGCCCTTTGCTTAAATTGCCTTCTCTTGTAGCTATACTTACTATATCGTTAGCAATGTCTGCGCTCATAACTGTCGTATACAAACTACTAACAGATCAAAACCTTATGAAGGATTTGAGAAATGAGATAAATGACCTGCAGAAAGAGCTGAAGACATTAAAGAACAATCCTAAAAAAGCAATGAAAGTGCAATCTCAGATGATGGAGACTAACAGCAAGTATATGATGCATTCGATGAGGCCAACATTATTTACTTTTCTGCCAGTTATTCTTATATTTAGTTGGTTTAACACGCACCTTGGTTATTATCCCCTGCAGCCAGACAATCCATTTGATGTAATTGTGATGTTTGACAAGGAAGCGACAGGGACTGCAGTCATGCAGGTGTCAGAGGGACTAACAGCCCTAGATGAAAAAAGCAAAGAGATAATAAGTGAGAAATTGGTTTGGCATTTGAAAGGAACAGAAGGAAGGCATAACCTTACAATTATCCATAACAACAAAGATTTTAGTAAAGATCTTTTAATTACTGAAAAAAGAGAATATATTAATCCTATTCAGAAAGTTAGGGGGAACTCAGTGAAAGAAATCATTGTTGGTAATGAGAGGATATACCCTTTTGGGGATCTTAGCTTCTTTGGCTGGAGACCGGGTTGGCTCGGAACATATATCATCTTTTCTCTGGTATTCAGCATGGCACTCAGAAAACTTCTTAAGATTTACTAGTTAAGAGATTAATAGGGCCTCTGTTTCCCTTATAAACCTGCTCACTAAATCTTATTAATTCTTTCCAGAAAATTTGCTGGTCAACTGATTTAATCCTTTTCTGTGCTCTCCTTCCCATTTCCTTCCCCTTTCTAAGATTTGTGAGCATATAGACAAGCCCATTTTCAAGACCTTTACTATCCCCCCTTTTACATATATATCCCTCCTTCATATGCCTAACATATTCCTCCACGCCCTCGATGTCACTTGAAACAATTGCCAGACCTGTAGCCATTGCTTCCATAAGCACTGTTGGTATGCCTTCATTTAATGAGCAGAATACAAAGATATCACTGCTTTTATAATATTCCCTTATACGGCTCCAGGGAACTTTGCCTACAGATATAATCCGCCCCTTGCACCATTTTGGTATATCCCAAGAGAATTTTTCTCCCACATGGATTAATTTAACATTGATAAATTTCTTAAATATTACTGGAATAACTCTCTCTAAGTAGATGATTCCCTTTCTAACTTTTTCTTTGCCAGAAGAGACAAATAATATCTTGGTTCCCTTAATCTTATGCTTCCTGCCTTTATTTAGATACTCAAATTTGATGTCTTTGTTCGGAACAAAATGTGGAATCTTTTTTACCCCATAATATTTTATGCATTCTCTCCTATTTTCCATTGATGAATATATTATACCAGCGGCTTTTTTTGTTATCAGTGAATCTATAGGAAGAAACATTGTGAAGTGCAGCCTTCTAGCTATTCTTGATAAAAGGGAAGTTTCCTTTTTTGCAATATCCATATTCCTTAAAAAAGTGCGTACAGGCTGATCAGGCGCCCTTAAAATATATCTTCTATTAACAACTCCTACTGCCGCATCTCCGTTTGCAATTATTATGTCCCCTTCTCTTAGTTTATTCTTTTTGAAATAGTTGCTGACATGTAGGGCAAGAATAAGTATGTATGAGATATGTTTGAACAAAGAAAATCCTGCGACAGGGAACCTGTGCACCTCGGCATAGTCAAGTTTCTCGTACTTTCTCAAGGTTTTCTTTGTTAATCCGCACAGTATAGTCACGTTATATTTCTTAGAAGCACTTTTGGCAAGTCCTTCAACAAATCCATAGTAAGATCCTTTGTTCTCTTCAAAGCCCTGCGAGACAATGTATAACTTATTCATTTAGGCTTATGAATATTATCCTATTTAAATTATTTTTTCCTTAGAGATAATATCTTAGTGAGAAAAATGGTCTTTCTTTGTCTTTCTCCTGAAATCCGATTCTTTTATAGAACTCCTTTGCTTCTGCCCTTCGTGTGTTGACATCAATAAAAGCTGCGCCAAAATCCTGTGCCACCTCAAGCAACTTTAGTGTAAGTGCTTTACCTACGCCCTGGCCTCTGCTTGCTTTATCAACGATAACATCCTCTATCACACATACCTTGCCACCTAATTTGTCATAACAGACTATCGAAGCCATGCCAACTATTTTATCATCAATAAATGCAGTATAAACCTGAGACTGGTCCAATTGGATGACTTCCTTGTATCTGTCAAATGCAATTGGGGCGTTTTTTGGATATAATTCGCTTAGCAAGACTCTGATTCTTTCATACACCCTCTTATCTGGTGGTGATTCTATTTTCCTAATGCTGAGCTTAGTCATTTTCTATTGTTTGCATTTTTCCAGTGCTTTGCAGATAGTTACAATAATCTTATCCATCTGTTTCTTTGTCATTGAGGGAAACATTGGTAAAGTAACAACCCGCTTGGCTACATTTTCTGTTATTGGCAAGTCTCCCTCCCTGCATTTATATTCATTCATATAATAAGGATGCAGATGAACTGGAGGCTCAAAATGAACACTGGCTTCAACATTATTGTTTCTTAGGAATATAACAAAGTTGTCTCTGTCCACAGATTCACTTACTTGTATAACATACATCTGATAGACGTGATATGCATCCTCTGGCTCAGAAGGAACAGTAATCTGTTTATACCTAGATAAACCTTTGCTCAAGTATTTAGCATTCTCTCGTCTTTTTTCATTAAATCGGTCTAGTTTTTTAAGTTGTGTCAATCCAAGTACTGCAGATATCTCATTCATCCTAAAATTGTATCCTGGCATTACTGAAACTCTAATCCACGGCTTATCTAATTTTTCTCTCTCAAATGCTCCTTTTTTAACACCATGACCCCTTATGGTTCTTGCATTTTCTGCTATCTTCTCATCATTGGTGGTAATCATGCCTCCTTCTCCTGTTGTAATATTCTTGGTTGGGTAAAAACTAAAGCATCCAATATCAAAAGAACCTGTCTTTTTAGATTGGTATGTACTGCCAATTGCTTCAGCAGAATCTTCAATAACTGTTAAGTCATGATTTGTAGCTATCTCCATAATCTTGTCCATTTTGCAGCTTAGGCCAGCAAAATGAACTGGCATAATTCCAACAGTATTATGATTGATTTTTTTCATTATGTCTTCAGGACTGATATTCATTGTATCTTTTTCTATATCTGCAAATACAGGGACACAGCCTGCATTGACTATTGCATTGGCAGAAGCTGGGAATGTAAAACTTGGAAGGATAATCTCACCTTTTAGACTCTTTGCCATTATCGCTGCTTGAAGTGCTGATGCGCAGGAATTAAGTGAGACAGCATATTTTGCTCCGATATATCCTGCAAATTTTTCCTCAAATTCCTTTACCCTTGGACCATGAGCAAGCCATCCTGACTCAAGAACTTCTCCAATTCTTTTTAGCTCTTCCTTTCCAAATCCGGGCTTGCAAAGCGGAACTCTTTCACTCATTTTTCTTATAATAATTAAGATATTCTTTTACACCCTTTTCAAGAGGATATTCAGGTTTATAACCTATTCTTTCTTTGGCTTTACTTATATCCAATCCGCCTCTTCTTGGCAATGAGGGGTCTGCTTCACCAATCTGCATCTTGAGCTTGGGAAAATGTTGCTTTATTATCTTTGCTAACTCTCCTAATGTCCTGCCCTGACCGTATGTAATATTAAAAATTTGATTTTCTGCATCAGGGTGCAAGGCAGCTAGCACAAATCCCTGGGCAGTATCCTCTGCATAAGTAAAATCAATCGCACTTGTCGGGTCATTCACAATAATCTCTTTGCCCTGCAGGGCATTTTCAATGAAGATCTGGACAACCCTTCTATTAATGTCAGTCGGTCCATATACTCCGCTTGGTCTGATGATTACATAAGGTAATTTGAACTGTCTACAAAAAGAGCAAGTGAGATACTCTCCTGCTAATTTAACGCCTGCGTATACTCCCCTCGGATTTTTTGGATGGTTTTCATCTGCCGGGTCACACTCAAAGTCCCCATAGACTGTGCTTGAAGAGGTATAAATAAATCTTATATCAAGATTGAGATCATGTATTGCCTGTATTATATTGCCAGTGGCTTTAACACCTTCCAATGCCTCTTCCACATAGATATTTGAAGCTTTTGCCAAAGGTAGACCTGCTAGATGAATAACAGCATCTGGCCTATGCTCTTCTAATGCCTTTCGAACTTCACCATAATTGGCTGCATTTCCCCTTATCTCCACAACTTTCTCTGTAATGCCCTTAAACCGCTGTGTTAGAGCTTTTATTTTATTTTTATCTGGTTGAACTGTTGGCAGATACTGGAAAAATGAGTCAAAAATTATTGGAGTCACATTCTTCTGTACGAGTGCTCTGGCAATATAGCTTCCAATAAAGCCAGCCCCCCCAAATAGAAGAATTTTTTTCATGTGCTCTCTGAAAATAGTCTGGATGTTTTAAATTTTTTGGTTGAATTATATACTCAAATTATTTTTAGAGAGAAGATAGAAGATTTTATATATTTTTAAATACTCTTAATCAAGAGTATTAATAAAGAATGAAAATAACAATTATTACTCCAAACATTGTGACTCAGAAAGGAGATTTTTTTGGCACAGGAATTCCATATATCCCTTTTACAGCAACTTATCTTGCCGCATACCTCATACAAAATGGGCATGATGCCATAATTATTGACTCTTTTGGTGAGGCGCCTATGAATATAAGAAATTCTGGTATGTTTTTCTACCAGGGACTTTCCCCTAAGGAGATAAAAAACAAAATTCCTTCTGATACAGATATAATTGTTATCTCCGCAGAAAGGGTGGTTGCCCATCAATCCATAATGCAACTTCTTAAGTTATTTAAGCGATTTGAGCTTCCAATAATTGTTGTTGAAAATTCACAGGCAGTAAGTGCGTATTCTGTGCAAGAATTAGCTAAGATACTTCTTGATTTAGGGGCGAAATTTATTATAGCCGGTGAACCAGAATATCGTACTAAAGAGCTTATTGATTGCATTAAAAGATCAAAAGATCCAACTCATATTGATGGTTTAATATTCAAAAAAGGAAACAAGATGGCGGTAAACAAAGTCAAATCATTTATTGAAGATCTTGATGAGCTGCCTTTTCCAGCATGGCATTTGTTGCCAATGAAAAATTACTGGTCTCTTGGATATGCTCATGCTCCCCTTTCCTCTGAAAAATATTTACCTATACTCACTTCTAGGGGATGTCCTTATAATTGCAGATTTTGTGTCATCCCTACAACAAACCAGAATAGATGGAGACCTCGGAGCCCTACTAATGTAGTTACTGAGATACAATATTTTCATGACAAGATGCAGGTGAAAGAATTTCATCTTGAGGATCTAAATCCCACTGTCGATCAGGAACGTATAGTAAATATGTGCTGCGAGATTATTAAGCGTAAGCTGGACGTCATATGGAAAATTGGATCAGGTACTAAGCTTGACGCCCATTTTACAAAAGAGACTATATCTTTAATGGCTAGGAGTGGATGTAAATACATTTCCTTTTCTCCAGAGTCGGGATCAAAGGAGCTTCTGTCAAAGATAGGCAAACCCTTTAACTATAATAGGGCCCTTAGATTAGTTAGACATATGAATCGATTAGGTATTATAACACAAGCATGCTTTGTACTTGGGTTTCCTGGAGAAAAGGCAGAAGACTTGGCAATGACAAAAGGATATATCAAAAAACTTACTAAATCAGGCATTGATGAGATCGCTCTTTTTATCTTCAGCCCGGTTCCTGGTTCATATTTTTATACTCATATTAAAAAACGATTTATTAAAATAAACTCACTTACCTTTTCTCCCATATGGAGGAAGGATTTTAAGCAACTAAATAGTTTCAGGACCAAGACGTATTTTTCTTTTTTTATTTGGAAACTTATGCATCATCCGCTGAAAATTTTCAGACAAGTATACGCATTAATTACTAGGAACTTCGTGACAAAAATGGAGATGACTTTTTTTAGGTTGATTAAAATTAGAACAAGGTATCTGCTTTCAAGAATTCACAGAACTTGAGCAAGGTTATTTCGTCCATGCTTCGATTTGTAAAATTAGTCCAAAAGCGCCTAGAGTCAATTCTTTGAACTCATGGAACGAGGATAGTGATCGTAGAATATTCCATATTGCTTTTGGTCTAAAATAGAATCTTCGATAAGCGCTGGCAATTGCTTTTTTTAGCTCTCCTTGTGTGAGATTAGAGTGAGGTAAAGGAGGATTAACACCAATACCAACAAAATTTTGCCAATCTTTTATCTTATCAACTGCATCACCTGAAAAACATTGATCAAACAGCTCAGTTCCAGGATAAGGGCATATCACATTGAAAAATGCCATTGTGGGATTGGTGTCTAATGCAAATTTGATTGTGTTCTCAATAGTCTCCTTTGTCTCTCCAGGTGCACCAAATAAAAAGTTAGCTTGAGTTCTTAATCCCAATTTATTGGAGAGTTCAATCGCTTGCTTATTTAACTTTACTGTAGTGCCTTTCTTCATAATTTTCAGAATTTTCTGATCTCCAGATTCAATACCAAAATTGACTGTATAGCATCCAGCTTTTTTCATTATCCTCAGCAAATCTTCAGTGATACTTGTAACCTTTGAGTAGCATGACCATTTAAGTTTCCTATTTAGTCCTTTTTCAATCATGAGTTCGCAGATTTTCTTTGCTCTTTTAACATCGAAGGTAAAAGTATCATCCTCAAATCCAATATGGTTTATATTGTATTTTTTTATTAAATATTCAACCAGTTTAATTATGTATTCTGCTGAGTGAGCCCTATATCTCCTTCCATGGACTTTATGAGAGGCACAGTATATGCAGAAAGATGGACATCCTCTTGAGCTGATAATAGTTGCTGTTCTTGTACCTTTTGATTTATAAACATTGGGTTTGTACAGATTAAAATCAGTGAGATGATATGCAGGGAAAGGAAGCTTGTCCATGTTTTCAATGGGAGGTCTAAACCCAGTATTGAATATTTTTCCTTCCTTCCCTCTGTATACAATGCCCCTTATTTCTTTGAGTTTTCTAATTTGGCCTTTGACATACTGGCATATGTCATTCATTATTTCCTCTCCTTCACCGATAGCAACAATATCTATCTCCTTTGCAACCATGAGAGATTGTTCTGGGAAAGAAGACACGTGAACCCCACCCATAACAATAATTGCATCCGAAACTCTCTTTGCAATTTTGGCGACTTCTACAGCGTTATTAAAGTTTGGTGTTGCACTAGTTATTCCAATTATGTCTGGTTTAATAAGCCGGATTGCTTTTTTGATATCTTTATGCTGCATATGTTGGGGTTCTGGATCTAGTAACTTTACTTTGTGACCTTTACTAATACAGTATGATGCAATATATCCGATGCCCATGGGAAAATACTTCCCCGCCGCAAGTTTTATTGGCCCATATAAATCTCTATGTGGAGCATTAATAAGTAGTAGACGAATTTCCCTGTCTTTTATGAATCTTTGTTTCATCTTCCAGCACGTTTCTTAATAATCTGTGATATGTCTTCGGGTATAAAATTAGCTAAATGCAAACGCAAGTCTAAGGCCAGTTAGGTATCTTTTCATATCTTCCATAGACCTAATCTTTCGGAGATGTTTAAAAATATATTTTGGTCGAAAGTAGAATTCTCTATTTGCCCGTTTAATCATCTTCTCTACTTCTTTGCTGTTCTTATAACCAAATGGCACAAAAACCGCGGACTGTTGAGTGAATTCGTCATATCTCACTTTTAATGTTCCATATCTTTTTGCGTCTTCAAAGAGCTTTGTTCCAATGTGAGGTGTTGTAGCTGTGAACTGGGCATAGTCTAGATCTAATTCCTTGGCAAAATTTATTGTTCTCTTTGCGTGCTCTGGTGTCTCTCCTGGCAGTGCAAGCATAAATAATCCTCTTATCTCAATCCCATTTTTTTGTGTAAGGCGGACAGTTCTTCTAATGCTATCTAATGTTGTTCCCTTGTTAATTATTTTAAGTAGGTCTTCATTTCCTGACTCAATACCATACCATATACAGAAACAGCCAGCTTCCTTCATTTTTCTTAAGAGCGAATCATCTACTGTGTTAATATGGCTATAGCAATTCCAAATAATGTCCAGTTTCTCATTAATAATCAAATTGCATAGGTTTGTCATCCACTTTTTATTAATGGTGAGCGTGTCATCCCAGAAGGATATCTGCCTGGCCCCATACTTTTTGATAACAAATTTTATTTCCTCTATTACCTTTTTAGGGGAACGGAATCTTGCTTTATGACCAAAGGCTGCATGAGTTGAACAATAAGTACAGTTAAAAGGGCATCCCCTGCTTACCATCATATGTATTACAGGAAGCCTCTTGTATTCTATAGGCAAGGGGATACATTTGTCAATAGGTATGAGGTGTCTTGCGGGAAACGGTAGGATGTCCAGATTAGGTATAAGTTCTCTTGGTTCTGTAATTACAATCTTTTTTTTCTCTTTAAAGCCGATTCCCTTAATCTTATTTAGTGACTTATAATCTTTAACAACCTTTTCATAACTATAGCTCTTTTTGCGGAAAAAGTTCATAAGATTAAGTAGTGTGAGCTCACCCTCTCCAAAAATAAGAAAATCAATGCTGGGACAATCTTTGAAAGTATTTTTACGAAATAGTGTAATGTGGTGGCCGCCCATGAGCAGAATTTTGTTGGGAAATTGTCTCTTAATTTTTCTGGCGTATCTAATACCTTTTGAATACATAGAAGTCAAAACAGAAATGCCGATAACCTTGGGATCTCTTTTTCTGATGTAGTTTAAAATCTGTGTCATGTTAATATCCATTAGGATTGGCTCAATTACTTCAACATTATATCTTTCCTCAATAAGGAATGCTGCCAAAGACAGTACACCAAGGGGGGGGAGAAATCCGCCTGCATTTCTCCTTACTTTTTTACCTGCAAATCGTTCCTTTTCACTTAAAGAAGGAAAAATCAACAAAAGATCAGTCTGCTCTGATTTCATTTTTTTAGATAAAAAAAGTTTCTTAAAAAATCTTTCGGTCGACCATGGCAAATTATATAAACATAGGAATTTTTATCCATTCAATTCATGCGAATATGGAGTTTAATATTGCTTTGTTTACTTTTAAGCATGATTGAACAATGAAAGTATCAATAATTATCCCTGTATACAATGAATATAAAACCTTACCTGTTATTTTAAGGAAAGTTCAGAATCTTAAGATAAATAAAGAGATTATTGTCGTAGATGATGGGTCTAATGACGGAACAAGAGAATTTTTAAGGAGATACCAGGATAGTGCCAGAGATAATCTGAAGATACTTTTTCATAAAAAAAATCAGGGGAAGGGAAGAGCTATTAGAACAGCTATTCCTTATACTACCGGTGATATAATCCTTATCCAGGACGCAGATCTTGAGCTGGATCCATCAAATATTTATGATATTGTAGCACCAATCATGGATCAAAAAACAAAGGTAGTATATGGAAACAGGTTTTTAGGAGATGCTCCTGAGATTCCTATAACTAGCAGATTTGCGAATTTTGCAGTAACATTTGCAGCCAATTCACTCTACGGAGTTAATATAGGTGATGAAGCAGCTGGTTATAAGGCGTTTAGGGGGGAGATACTAAGAAATATGAATCTCAAGTGCGAGAGATTTGAGTTTTGTCCTGAAGTAACGGCAAAATTGGCTAAACAGGGACACACAATTCATGAAGTGCCGATTTCTTTTTCTCCTAGGACTCTTGCAGAGGGTAAGAAAGTAGGGTGGAAGGATGGCGTCCATGCACTCTGGACACTCTTGAAATACAAATTCATTGATTGACAATGCCACTCAGTAAAGAAGAAAACGTAGTTTGCAACCTTTGCGGTGCAAATGATTATCGCGTTGTGTATCCAAAGCTGAGAGATGCATCTGATACTCCACTGCATGAGAAATATTCTGCTTCAAAAGGAGTTCTTTGTACAGATCAGATAGTGCAGTGCAATAAATGCTCTCTTGTCTATATAAATCCTAGGCCAACTGCAGACCTAATTGTGAGTGCGTGTAAAAAAGGAAAGGACGAGACATATGTATCTCAGGAAAAAGCTAGGCTAAAGACTTTTTCAAAAGAACTTGCTTTAATACATAATAATGCTCAAAAAGGAAAGCTCTTAGATATAGGTTGTGCTGCTGGTTATTTTGTGAAAATAGCGCAATCCCATGGCTGGGAAGTAGAAGGCATTGAGCCCAACAAGTGGTTATGTAATTATGGAAATAAGAAATTCGGACTTAGCAATAAGGCTATTACTCTAGAAAAGGCCAAATTCAAAATAGAAAGATTTGATGTAGTTACTTTGTGGGATGTAATTGAGCATGTGCCCGATCCAATAGTTACTCTTAAGAATGTTCATAGGGTTCTTAAACCAAAGGGACATATTGTACTAAGTACTCCAGATTTTGACAGCATTTTTTCAAAGATGTTCAGAAGGCGGTGGTGGTTCCTATTGTCGCATCACCTCTTTTATTTCACTCCTTTAACAATTAAAAAGATGCTGTTTAAATCAGGGTTTAGAGTGATAAAGATCAAAAAGCATTGGCAGTACATGGAGATAGGATATATGATTAGAATGATGAAGAATCTAAATAAAGGATTCTTTTTGGGTTCAGTATTTGATTTATTTGAAAAAGTTCTAAACAGAGTCAAACTCAATAATTTTATGATACCTTATTATGCAGGTCAGATGGACATTGTCGCTAGAAAAACAAAAAGAAAACAGATATAATGACAAAAATAGTAATTTTGGGGGCAGGACTATCGGGATTAAGCACAGGGTATTTCCTAGCTAAACTAGGCTACAGAGTTATTATCCTCGAAAAAGAGAATTATTTAGGAGGATTATCTACTACATTCCGCTATAAGGAGTTCTTGCTTGACCTGGGTCCTCATAAACTATTTTCTCAACTTGAAGTAATAGATGAGATAAAACGATTAATGTCAGGTAAATTACATGAAATACCCAAAAAAAGCAGAATTAGATTAAGGGGAAAGTTCTATGATTTTCCTGTTAGTTTTCAGCAGATACTATTTGGACTTAATCCTATAATAAGTCTTAGACTTATGATGAGCTATTGCATGGCATTTATTCAGGGAAAAAAGAACAGCAATTATGAAACCTATCTTGAAAGCAGATTTGGAAAGACAGGCTATCTTCTCTTGTTTAGACCTTATGCCGAAAAGGTATGGGGGACTCCTGAAAAATTATCAGCAGACTTAGCAGCTTCTAGAGTAGCCATACCTTCATTGTTTGAGATAATAAAGCGCCTTTTTTTTGGGGATGAAGGAAAAGAGGTAATTGATGCTAAAAGCTTTTTATACCCAAAAAAAGGGATTATAGAGCTCTCAAAAAGCTTTGCACGGGCTGTGAAGAAAAGGTCTGGGCAAATAATATTTAATGCAGAAATCACAGAAATCCAGTTAGAAAACAATAAGATATCAACAATTAAATACAAAAAGAAAAACAAGAGTTTTAATCTTTCACCTGATATTCTTATCTCGACTATCCCGTTAAAATCTTTTACTAGGTACATTAAGACCACGCCTTATTCTGTACGCAGAGCTGTAAAACATCTTAAATTCTCCGACCTGTCAATAGTATTTATTATTGTTAATAAACCAAGGCTTTTTTCTGATAACTGGATATTCTTTCCAGAGCAGGAATTTAGCTTTAACAGGATTTCTGAGCAAAAGGGGTTCAGTTCACATATGGGTCCCAAGGATAAAACAGTACTTATGGTTGAAGTGACTAGAAGTGATATACTTAGAAAACCAAACCAGGAGATAATAAATAGAGTGTTGAGAGATCTGCATAATGCTCATATATTAAAGAAAAGAGATGTGCAGGAGACATTTATCAGAAGAATGAAGGAAGTGTATCCAATTTATGATGTTAATTACAGGAGAAATATTGAAGAAGTCTTTTCTTTTCTTGATTCCATTAAAAATTTTTATTCTGTTGGAAGACAAGGTGCATTTAGTTATTCTGGTATGGTAGATTGTGTTGATATGGGTTTGACTACCGCAAATTTTATTAATTCCAGTAAATCCCAAAATTCCTGGAAAAAAGTTCGTCAGAAATTTTACAATTATCAGGTTATTGATTAAAAATGGGAAAAAAATATTCTAATTATTTATTAATTACACTAATGCTGATCCTAGCTGCGCTTCCTTTTCTAATACAGCTTCCTCAGATCTATCTTAAGAATAAAACTTTTTTAGGTTTTATAGACCATCCTAGATATATGGCGCAAGCAGAATTCATTAGGTATAGGTTTATTCATCCCTGGGCTACACAGGATAAAGGTCTGATTGGAGATCCGAATCTGGGTTCAACACCTCTGAATTTGTTTATTGGATTCATCAGCATCTTAACTGGAATTGATGTTGTTATTCTGGTTTTCCTTGCACAGATTACCGGTACCTTCCTTTTTTTGTACGGAGCAAAAAAATTGATCGATGCATTTGACGTTGAAAATGCATTGTATGCTTTCCTACTGCTGATTTTAACTCCGGGAATTGGTGGTATTGCTAGAGCCTTATTCTCCAAAAATCATGCAGTATGGGTTAATATTGGCACAGCGTATTCTCCGCATGAAAGTCTTGCCATTGGTTTTGGGTTGCTGGTAATATCCTTTTTAGTAAAAAACCAAACGATAAAGTCGACGTTAATTGCTACCTTAATGTTATCTCTGTCAGTATTAATTCATCCTACAACAGGTCTGATTTTGTTGGGACTAAGTTTAGTATACCTAATAATTGAAAAGAGAAAACTCAGTCAATTTACCATTATGATAGCGTTATTAGCAGCCATTCCATGGATGATCTTCACGAGAAAATACAATGGATTTTCTTTTGGCATTTGCGACTATGTTTCAGTATCGAATCTAGTCCTCCATATTGGAGGATGGATACTCAATTTTGGACATTTATTTCTTCTTTCTCTCATACCTTTTTGGAGAGTGTATACTAAGAGTGAAAAAGGAACAATAAAACTTGATTTCATAAACCTATGGATCATAGTTTTTCTACTTTTCAGCCTGTCTCCAGAAACTAAGTATGCCATAATGAAAGACGTATACTTTTATCTCTTACTTACTATCCCTCTCTCACTCAGAGCAGCACAAGGAATTAGGATCATCGAAGAAAATTTATTTATACCTGCACAAATCATTCTAATTATTCTTATAATCTTTAGTATTCCTTCGCTCTATTATATTTATGTTGTGACTGATGATAAAGTAAATCTTTTTGATGAGGATGTATCTAATGCACTTATTGCTCTTAGGGAGTATCCAATGGGGGTAGCTTTCGGTCCAATTGATATTGCTCATGCAATTCCTGTACTTGGAATAAAGAGGACTCTATGGGAAGAGAATATAATTGATATAAAAGGCTGTAATAAGTTAATGACAGAGTACCAGGAGATTAATGATCCTAATGTCTCCCAAAAAGAAAAAGAGAAGATTCTGAAACAATATGGTGTGGGTTACTTCATCACTGAACTGAGCACCAGACCTTATGATAGTATGAAATTGCTATATAATACTGAGAGATGGTATGTCTATAAGGTGGATTTAAGTAACTGAGAACTAATTGATTACCCCATATTATTTAAGCAAGTTGATTGATTCAGTATAACTCTTCATTTTGATTTCTTCACTAAACCTCAACAATTTTTTAGCAAAATTACTATAATCCAGCGGCTTTACCTTTTTTCTGGCAGTCTCTGCAATATTCTTTCTTGCTTGTGGATTGTCTAATAAATATTGGATTCCAGTTATAAGCCCCTTAACATCTCCCCTTCTATAAATATAACCTTCTTTAAGATGAGTAATCACTTCACGCATTCCATCCATGTCACTTGTAACTACTGGGGTTCCTGCTGCCATTGCCTCAAATATAATATTTGGAATCATTTCATTAAGCGAGCATACGACTAATACATCCGAGGAGGCATAATAGTCAGCCATCTTGTCCCAAGGAATTCTGCCGACTGATGTTATACGTTTAGAACACCAGCCAGGTACATCCCACTTAAACCTATCCCCAACATGCAAAAGCCGGACATTTGGATTTCTCTTCATTATCTCTGGAAGCGCCTTTTCAAGGTGGATTATACCTTTCCTGATTTTTTCTGTGCCTGCAGAAACAAAAAGAAGTTTTATTCCTGGAACATCTATTTTCTTACCAGCACTGAATTCTCTATATCTTAAACCTGAATGTGGTATAAAATAAGGTTTGTTCTTGCCCCCATAAGACCTAACCACGTGGTTTCTGCTTTCCAAAGATGATGATATATAACCAATTGCATTTTTTGCGCATCTAAGTTCCATTAGATGCTGCAAATAAAAATGAATAAATCTGGCCAATCTTGTTAGCATTGATACATGATGCTTAGCAATTTCCATGTTTTTTAAAAAAACGAGTGCAGGCTGCCCTATTCTTAAGACATATTTATATCCTTTAAGAAAAAAAGCAGCCCTGCTGTTAACTATAATTAGGTCTCTTTCACCAGGAGGATTCTCCCTAAAATATTTTCTAATTTTCCTGCTCAGAAAAATATATTCCTTATTCATGTTCATTATAGGCAACTTGAACAAGGGGATTGGAAATCTCTTAAGACTGGCATACGGGAATTTTTGTCTGAGAGGCAGTTTCTTATCAATTTGTCCACATAGAATTACTACTTTGTAACCTTGGCTATTTGCATACCTTGACAATTGCTCAAACATTCCGGCATATGAGCCGCTATTTGGTGTGAAATGACGGCAAATAAGGTATAGTCTACTATTCATATTATTATTCATATTATCCTACTCTAGGGGCTTTCCCATAACCATGGATGCACCGCACTCCTTACATAATTTAAGAGACCTGGTTTTTACTAATTCCCTGGTCTTTTTGTATTTAGGGCTGTTCCATATCTCCAGGAAAGATTTCTCTAATATATTACCAAAACTATACTCTGCATTAAGGTCATAACAGCAAAGACATACTTCCCCTTCCCATGTTATCACTGTTTTTCTGGTAAAACCGCATTTCCCTGTAGCTTTAATTAGCTTCCATTTCTTGCCTTTTTTTGAGTATCTGCGGTACTTATTTGTAGGAAGGAATTCATCAGCTAGTCTGTCAAAGTCTTTACCCTTATAGAACCAGCTCGGAATTGCTACTGTTTTGATAAATATCTTATCTGGGCCAACATTCTCCATGAACTTTTCTAGTTTTTTCACCTCATGCTGGTTATGTTTCATACAGATGAATTGTATTTCAATTTTTGGCTTTTTAAGCCCAAGTTCTTTTTTTCTTTTACATAATTTTTTAATATTACCTATGACTTTTGTATAATCAGAGCCGACCCTGTATTTTTTATATGTTTTTTCCGAAAGTCCGTCGAGCGAAATTATCAATCTTGATAGGCCACTCTTCAAAAGGCCATCAATATCATCCATTTTTGTTGCATTTGTCGATATAGTTACTTCAATATTTTTCTTAGCAGTGACCTCGATCATCTTGATTATATCTGGATGTAAGAAAGATTCTCCTGCAAAAAACAATGTTACTTTTGGGAACATCCCTGAAATCTTATCTATTATCCTTTTGTAATCCTTGAGTTGCATAAATCCGCTTTTTCTTTTCATAAACTTATGTGAGCAAGGACAAAGAACGCAGCTAAGATTACAGGCATTGGTCGGCTCAATCATCACATCACTGGGATAGCCGAAAATTTTGTTTCTGATGTATTTCAGATTGTTTAAGAAAAGACCCAAATCTTTTTCCATTAGCGGATCAAAATAGAGATTCTTTAAAGTCATTTTATTTATATTGCCTAATTAAATTTAATTGCTCTTAAATGGAAAAGCCAAAAGCAAGGAAAACTTATATAGTTTTCGGAACAAATTATTAAAGCAATCATTAAGGGCAAGACTATAGAAATTGGTCTTATGGAAATCATCTCGTCTCTTCAGGTTCAAACTTGAAAAAAGGCAATCTTAGTCTATTATTGCTGGCAATTCCGATAATCCTATTAATCTTCGTAAATGAAACTATCCGTAATACCAATAGTGAGACAAGATAAATGCAACCTGACACGAAAAGAGTTATTAGAAGTTTAAGATAGATGTCCACATTTATTATTCTTTTTAGAAAAATTATAACAACAACGAAAAATAATGAAGACATCAAAATTTTTAACATTCTCTTTATTGGAAGCCTGACTTCGAGATATTTGTTCTTTAGGTATACTGTGTACATCGCGCCTATGATTACACACATTAAATCAGATAACCCAGCACCTAGAAGCCCCATACTGGGTATTAAAACTATGTTAAGTATGATATTGGCAATAACAGTAATGTATGTAATGTTTCTTGCTTCTTTTGGCAGTCCTTTGCTTAAAAAAACCCTTTTCATAATCCCATTGAAGCTGTAAAATAGGAAATACACAGCGAAGATTCTTAGCAGAAAAGCCGCCTTAACAAAAGTCTCTGCATAGAGTATTCTTAAAATCTCTTCTGAAAATAAAAACAGTGTAAGGGAGGCAGGTATCGCAATAAGATATGAGTATGTAATAAGCTCGGAAAAATAGTAATTTAGACCTTTGATGTCCTTTTTTTCCCAGAGCTCGGACATCATAGGGAAGAACACCTGAATCATTGCTTTTAGGAAGAATATCGTTGCTTTTGCCAAAGACATGGCCATAACATAATATCCTACACTATCAAGCCCAACAAAATACGTAAGGAAGAAGATGGTCTGTTGCCCAAAAATCTGAAAGGCAAATGAGGCAGTCATTGTTGGAATCGAATAGCTTATCATCCTTTTCTTAATTTTGTTAATGGGATAGCATGGTGTAGAAAAGAACCCTGGAAAAATTTTTTTTAGGAATATGATTAAAAAAATAATTGAAGTGATTATTGCGCCTATTACATAAACTAATCCAAAATAATAAATGGAGTAATTATTCAGGATTACAACTAGGAAGAATAGAAATGCAAGCAGTTGGAAACAGAATTCAACTCCCTGGTATAAAACCATGTTCTGGTAAGCATGGAATGTTGAATACAGCGCTTCAAGAAAGCCTTCAATGACAAAGTATACAGCGAGGGCTATGAGCAGTATCTGCGCCCTGGGATCCTTAAAATATAATTTAGCCAGCAAACCTGAAGAGAAGACAAAAAAGACAGAGATTAGGATACCACATATCACTTGCATCCGCACTGTAAAAAGTATAGATGACTTTATCTTATTTTTTGATTTTTTAATAATGAAGCGCGGAATAAAATAAACAAGTGATTCAGACAAGCCAAGATCACGGAGAAAAGAGAAAAATGTTACAAAGCTTAGAACAGAAAAAAACAAGCCAATATCAGCGACATTAATAGTTTTGGCAAATAATAATTTTTGCGCATATCCCAGCATAGAGGAAAATATAACAAAAAGCATAATTATTATTGTCCCCTGCACAAGTTTTTTCCCGTAATTGGCCACTATTGGTTAAATTATGTCAGCTTATATAAAATTTATTGATTATTGCTTATGACCAAAATATAAATTATTTACACGAGTCTCTTGTTTGATTTTAAATCCATGTTTTTTTAGAATCTTAACTAAGTCAGCCTCTTTAGTATGTCTTGCTGATTTTTCCACAATGATATTCTCTGTTTTTCTTAAGATTCTATCAGCGCCTTCCAGGATTTCTACTTCAGGACCCTCAACATCTATCTTCAGCAAATAAATACTATCCTCTTTATCGCAGCAGATATCCAATGTTGTTGTCTCCACAAGTTCATATTTTTTGTAGTGCTTTCTACTATACATTCCATCTTCTTTGAGAATAAGAGAATTGTTCCCGCTTCCTCTAAGGTATAATTTCATTTTTCCCTTTTTAGTATATAATGCTTCTCTGTGGGCAAGAACATTATCGCAGCCGTTTTCTTTGATATTCTTTTTTAAGAGAGAAAAATTTTTGCTGGAGGGCTCGAATGCATAGATCTTTTTTGCTTTTTTCCTTTTAGCCAATATCAGACTCATCAGTCCGATATTAGCTCCTGCGTCTATTATAACCTTGTTCTCTGGAATATTCTTCATTAAGTATTCATCAAGGACAATTACATCGATTATTATGCCATATAGTTCAATGAAGTGGTGTATGACTATCCCGTCCTTCAACACAATCTTCATCTTGATTGAGGCCAGGTTTGACACATGGCGCAGGAAAAATTTCATTCTGTTTCTTCCGATTATTTTCGAGCCTGCTTCATAAAAAAAATAATATCCATAGGTAAGCAATTTATGCAAGTATTGGCCTTTCTTTGCTTCTGTTGCATAAAATTTATTTAGCAACTTGAATGTCTCAAACATAGACTTGCCATTGTTTTGTATTATATTAATTTTTCTAGTTTTATATCATAATAAAAGAGAATATGGCCAGCAATTACCAGCAAATCCCTTCATAATTTTTTGGTATCTTAGAATTAAATACGTTTTTTCCGTCAATGACTAGCTTATCTCCGTAATCCAGGTCTTTGAATTCAGGCCATTCAGTCAATATAAGTACAATCTCACTGTTATTAACAACTTCCTGGCCACTGCCTAAATAGTTCAGATGCGGGAAAATTCTCTTAACTTTGTCCATGGCTTTTGGGTCATATATATAGAGTTCTGCTTCTTCCATCAGTAATTCCTTAATAGTATTTAGTGCAGGACTCTCCCTAATATCATCTGTGCCTGCTTTAAAAGTAAGGCCCAGCACCCCAATCTTCCTATGGCGCAGTCCTTTTTTTTCTAAAATCTCCAACAATTTCAATGGCTGGTCTCTGTTGACATCCAGTACAGCTCTTAATAACCTGGGGTTATAACCTAGCTCAGTAGCCTTGTAGATTATTGCGTTAACGTCTTTCGGGAAGCATGACCCTCCAAAACCAATACCTGACCTTAGGAAATAGGGGCATATTCTATGATCCAGACCAATGCCTTCTGCGACAACATTAGTGTCAATATTGAATCTCTTGCATATATTGCCTATCTCATTAATAAATGAGATCTTGGTTGCGAGGAAGGCGTTTGAGGCATATTTAATCATTTCTGCCTCTTTAAAACTGGTGGATAGTATAGGACACTTGAAATTTGAATATAGTTTTCTAAGTGTTTGGAGAGATCTTTTATCACTCGAGCCAATAACAATTCTATCAGGATTAAAAAAATCCTCTATTGCCTCTCCCTCCCTTAGAAACTCTGGGTTCATCAAAACACCAAAGTCTTTTGGGAACTTTTTCTTACTCTCTTTCTCAAGAATAGGGATAACGTTTTCTTCGCAGGTTCCCGCAACTACTGTAGATTTGATTACCACAGTATGGTACTTCTTCAGCTTCAAGTACATACCAATTTCTTTGCTTACATGTTCCAGCTGATGCAATGACATGCTGCCTTGCTTCTTTGATGGAGTCCCAACACAGATAAAAGATATATCTGAATCAAGTATTGCCTTTTTTAGATTGCTGGTGATAGACAAATTCCTCGACACAACCCTATCCAGAATCTTTTTCAAGCCTTTTTCGTAGATAGGCGGTTTTTTGTTAATGATACTTTCAATTCTCTCTTTATTTATATCTACTCCAATAACCTCGTATCCAAGATCAGCCAAACACACTGCCTGAGTTAGACCAACATATCCTAAGCCAATAACTGAAATCTTCATCAGCTGTCACCTCATATAGACTAAAGCTTGAAATAGAGGAAATATATATATCTTACTCTTATCATACTTTATGCGATATGTTTATAAATATGATTAGGTTTTTTCATTTTTGGGGGGCTAAAAATTAAGAAGAAAATATCTATCACAATAAGCGAGAAAACCTTGAGTGATATAGATAGTATAATAGATAATATTTATGTGAGAAACAGAAGCCAGGCAATAGAACTTCTTGTCAATAATGCTTTGGGCGAGAATAGAGTTGCAGTAATTTTGTTTGGAGGGGAAGAAACATCGCTTAAGATCTCAGAAAACCAGTACAGAATAACTGGAAAAATAGACTCCTCAACAGTATTTGAGCTAGCTATAAAAAAATTGAAGGAGGACGGTTTCAAGACAATATATGCTATATCAAGACATAATATAATTACAGAGCTCTTCAAGCTCGTGCAAAATGGCTCAAAATACGGGGTAAATATCCAATATATTGAGGAGAAAGAGTCACTTGGGACAGCTGATTCCCTTCGGTTGCTGCGTGGGAAGGTAAAAACTAACTTCTTGGTTGTGTATGGTGACACTATTTTCACAGAGGTTAATATGGATGAACTCTGGAATGAGCATATCAAGCGAAAAGGTATGACTACTTTGTTATTGACAACCACCCCCACTCCGAGCAAAAAGGGTGTTGTGAAGATTGAGGGCACCAAGATACTGGACTTTGTTCAGAAACCCAAAGATAGTGATGTTTATCTTGGTTTTTCTTCTATTTTTGTTACACAGCCAGAACTTCTTGAGTACCAGGGAAACAGTCTTGAGGAACAAGTGTTTCCCATACTTGCGCAAAAAGGACTTTTGAATGGGTATCTAAGCACCAGCAAGGTTGTTAAAATCCATTCACTGCCTGACCTGAAGAAAGCTGAGCATCTAGTCAAATAGAGTTTTCATCCTGTTGATTCTTTATTTGGGCCCAGATTTTATTCTCCAAAAACTTTAAAAACCAAGTTATAATTTATATTGGATTATGACTGAAGAAGCGCCAGATGTTCTTGAAAAACAACCCTGTCCAATGTGCCATACCAATAACCTTACTTTAATGGAGGCTAGGAAGGAAATACCCTATTTTGGAGTCTGCTATATCTTCTCAATGGACTGCACTAACTGCAATTACCACATGAGTGATATTGAAGCGGAAGAGGAGCAGGAGCCTGCAAAATATACTTTTGATGTTGAATCAGAAACTGATTTAAACGTAAGGGTGATTAAATCAAGTCAAGCTGTTCTTAAGATACCGCACATTATTACTATCACGCCTGGTCCGATATCCCAGGGGTACATCACAAATATTGAAGGCATAATCAATAGAGTAAAGAAAGTAGTTGAGGAACAGAGAGATGATGAAGACCCTGCTGTACAGAAAAAGGCCAAGAATATGCTGAAGAAACTGCAGAGAGTGCTTTGGGGCAGAGAAAAACTAAAGATAATCATTGAAGATAAATCAGGCAATTCTGCTATTATAAGCGAGAGGGCTGTTAAGAGTAAATTATAGAACTAGTTTCAAAATAACAATTCTAATACTCTTTTACAATGGGGTATACTCACTTTGTTCGTAATACGTGAATTCTTTGAATTCACGACATAGCCCCCTTGAACCCCCCTACGTCGCTGGGAGAGCGCGAGAACGCCAGTTCTCGCTTATTAAAATTTAATCTTATTATAGGTGTTGTATTTATTTAAAAGTTCTATTCAGAAACTTTTATAAATTTATGAAAAGTCCTTTGCATTGTGCCTCGGTAGCTTAGCGGTAGAGCACACGACTGTTAAAAAAAGGTGCTGACATCGTGCGGTCGCCAGTTCGATCCTGGCCCGAGGCGTGTTTTATAATCCCATTCCACATTTGAATGCTGCTTTTCTTAATTCCTGCTCGATTTCAACTAATTGTTCTCCTGAACCAGGAACCCAGACTTCGGGATCTTCACTTAAATACAGTGTCCATTCGTTAACTAGTTGTTGCATTGGGCTGATTATTTCTCCCGAAAAGAGTTCCTCAATCACAAATCTTAGTACATCCTCAGGCAGATTTTTATAGTCTATATATCGGGCAATCCTTGGGTTTAGACTTATGTTATATGTTTCTGTAATATAACTTCTTGTTCTAGGATCCAGCCTAAATCCTAGATCTGTAGGGAGGTTGAGTCTTGAAACAAGATTTATAACTCGCACAATGGATGCTTCAGGCCGATCTTCCTCAGGATTCATAAGCCATATTCGTCGCTCTCTTGTTCCTTCAAATGCACAATAGGAGTATACTCTTCCAGTTCGTAAATCATATGCTATTGAAGATACGTTTATATCACATCCCTGTAATGCATGAGAGAGATCTCTTCTGCCGTCTGGACCAACAAAACTTGAAAACTTCGTTATATCTATTTCTACTCCATCTATTTCCCATTTTACATTACCAAAAAAATTGGTTTTTATCTCTCCTGGTAAATTGGAACAAAGTGCGAATAGGTCAATTTCAGTTCCAGAATCATCAAGGATTAAATCAAGGTCTCTTGGTGTGTAAGGTCTTCTGTACCAATGGAAAATAAGTGCATCCCTAATAGTACCTCCGAATTCATATAGTTTAACCTGTGTTGGTCGTCCAATAATTTTACTTCTTTGTTCATATCTTCGCACTTCTTGAAGAAATAGTTCTAGATAAGGTTGAAGTCCCGACCTTCTTCTTACATCTTCTATTGTCCTAGCTAGTTCTGGAGCGTCAAGATATTGAAGTGGTTCCGGTACCAGATACTGGCTTCCTCGCATTTTCCAATAGAGTGAACAGAGGTTATATTTAAATTCTAGTTGGAATATTTTTTAGAGAAGTATTATTTTAAATAACTAATACCCTTCTAATTTCCTTTGCTTGCCTTTAGATGAAGATGGGCTTATAGCCATCCCATCTTTTGCAGCAATAGTGTGCACTCCAGTTTGTTTCTGTATCTCTCTTGCTTCGTATAATGGATCAGCCTTCAGCATTTTGATACCAAAGTGTGTGATAATTGCTAATTGTGGTTTTATCTTCTCAATAAGCTTCACAGCATCATCTGTGTTTAGATTATCTTTTGATTCGTTATTTGTTGGGTTTACAACATTCAGAATGAGAATATCAATATCTTTAAACTCGTTCACCAAATTTGAAAAATATTCTGTGTCAGAAGTGTATCCAATGCTAACTCTCGGAGTGTTAAACCTAAAACCGACACCTTTTTTGTCAAGATGTTTTGTTTCAGTTGCTCTAATATCTATATTCTCTATTCCAGCTAACGTGCCCTTTTCAAGGGTTATGTACTTTTCAACGCAGTGCCTGTAAAAATCCTTGAGAAAAGGCTCATCATTTTCACTTCCAAACAAAACGCTCTTGCTTGCGCATAAAACTCCTTTTTTATCAAGGCCGTTATGGGTCATGGCACTTATCACAGCATTGACATCATTAGCATGTATAATGTGGTTGTGGGAAACAAATACTGCTGTATTTTCCCGTAGATTTATCCCCTGCATCTTGGCCATTACCAGGGCACCAGGGCCCGGGTCAATGTGAAATTGCTTGCTTTCCAGATTAAATATTATGCCTCCAGAAGCCCTGTATTGTTTTCCGCAGACAATAGAGTCTCCAGCAGTGCCAAGAAAAACAATGCTATCCCCCATACAACTAATAAATGATAACAAATATAAAAATCTTTTGACGAAAAATATAGATTATTAGTCTCTGGCTGATTTCTCGCTATCCCAAATATGCTTTTGGTTATCTTCTCTCTTTACAAGAAATTTGTCAATAACAAGGTAATCTATCCCTGTGCCCATCATGCACCTGTAAGCATCATAAGGCGTGCATACAATCGGCTCTCCTCTGATATTGAATGAGGTATTGATCAATATTGGTATCTTGCCTAATTTGCCAAACTCTTTTATTAAATCATAATACAAAGGATTCTGGCTTCTTCTTATTGTTTGGAGTCTTCCTGAACCGTCTATATGCGTTACAGATGGAATTTTCTTATGCCACTTTTTTTTGACGGGATATACCATAAGCATAAAGTCTGTTGGTGCAGGTACTGGTTTGTCACATTCAAAATATTCTAGAGCGTCATCTTCGCATACCACTGGGGCAAAAGGACGGAACTTTTCCCTGTGCTTTACTTTCAGGTTGAGCAGATCCTGGGCCTCAGGGTTGCATGGATTGGCAAGTATGCTCCTTGAGCCAAGTGCCCTTGGTCCCCATTCCATCCTCCCTTGGAACCAGCCAATAACATTGTTTTGAAGAATTAGTTTTGCGGTTTTCTGAATTAACTCCTGCCTGTTTTTGAATATATTATATTTAATTTTGTTGTTTTCTAGAAACCTCTTAATCTCTGTTTTAGAATAAGAAGGTCCTAGAAAGGCATTATCCTGGATGTATGTTCTCTTATTCCTAAGGAGCGTGTAGTAAATGTAAGACACAACACCAATGCTTGTACCAGCATCTCCTGCAGCTGGTTGTATCCAGACATTTTTAAATGCAGTTTGCTGCAGAATCTTGCCGTTTGCAACACTGTTTAATCCGCACCCTCCTGCTATTGTAATATTCTCACATTCTGTTTCTTTATGCACATAATTCAGCATTTTTGTAAACACTTCTTCATAGATTAGTTGAAGAGCAGCAGCAATATCCTTGTGTCTTTGTGTTAGTTTTTCAGAATACTGCCTTACACCCCCGCCAAGTAATTTACATAATTTCCTAGAAGGCATTCTGTCTGCGTATTGATATACAAAATAACTCATATCCAAATAATAACTCCCGTCGTCTTTTATGTCAATTACTTTTTTCAATCTCCTATAATAAGTGTTGGTTCTTGAGTTCTTATTGCCATAGGCCGAGAGCCCCATGACCTTATACTCTGAGTTGTTAACCTTAAAGCCGAGATAGGCAGTTATCGCAGAGTAAAGCAAGCCAAGAGAATGAGGAAACCTGATTTCTTTCATTAAATTTATTTCATTTGCATCCCCGGCACCATATGATGTGGTGGTCCATTCTCCAACACCATCTACTGTTAATATTGCCGCTTTTTTAAAAGGGCTAACCAAAAAACAGCTTGCGGCGTGAGCAAGATGATGCTGAATAAAAAGTACATCCCCTTTATATTTCAATTCCTTTTTAATCTTTTTAGTGACTCTTAGCTTATCATTCACCCATGAAGGCATTGAACTCAGAAATGTCTTAAGACTATGTGGAAAAAACTGCAGGTGCTGAGACAGCACTCTCTCGAATTTCAGAAGGGGTTTCTCATAGAAACCAATATAACTTAGCTTGTTGGCAGAAATGCCCTGGCTTTGCAGACAATATTTGATTGCATTTACAGGAAAAGAAGTATCATGTTTTTTTCTAGTGAAACGTTCTTCTTCTGCAGCTGCCACAATTTTTCCGTCTTTCAACAATGCAGCTGAGGAATCATGATAGTAACAGCTTATTCCTAAAATGTACATATTTTATCACATTAAAATTGCCTGTAATATTCTTCAATAGGCTTTTGTGTCAAATTCAACCCTGACCAATAGGTGTCCCTGCTCTTTTTTTCTTGGTAATCAAGAAACCTTTTATTTGATAGTTTGGCAATTACTGATACAATCCCTACACCAATTAAATAAACAATAAAAAGCAAGAGTGAATTAACAATAATACTAATGTTCTCTCCGAAAGCCTTGCTGCCTTTCTTAAAACCTTTAGTAAATTGTGTTATCATCCTAACACCTTTTTGAGACCTGTGCCAATAACTACAATGCCGCATGAAATTCCTGGCACAAGATATTTGCTAATGCTTGGATTAATTCTATGTGTTAGAATTAAAATAAAATATAGTATAATAGTAAAAACAAGGAAACTGGTAATATATCCTGTGATGCAACCAATTGCCTCAGTACAATCTCCCTTCATCTTGTCCAATCTATAAAAAAAACTTTTGTTTATTAAACTATGGGTACAGCCTCAGAAGAGCGCATAAATAAATGGGCTTACCGAAGAACTTGAGCCCACGATAATTAATATTCCTACAAGGACAAGCATGATAATGATTGGTGTAAGCCACCATACTTTCCTTATTTTTAAAAATTCCCAGAGTTCCAATAATAATGATCTGTTTTTTGCCATTTATTGATTGATTTTTTAGATAATATTTATTCTTTTTTATTTTTTTCTGTTGCATTAAAAAACAAAGCTTTTTAAATTATTTGAGTTTCCCTACACTTTATGGAGATAACCATTCTCGAAGACAAAAAGAACCGCCTAGTATTTGAAATAAAAGACGAGAACCATACCCTATGCAATCTTTTAAGAGAGGAGTTATGGAATGATAAATCTGTTAAGGTCTCTGCTTATAATATAAGTCATCCGCTTGTTATGATCCCAAAATTTATTATTGAAACAGACAGTAAAAAAAATCCTAAGGCTGCATTAAAAGCTGCTATTAAGAGAATAAAAGACAAAAATGCGGACCTTAAAAAACAGGCTAAGAAACTTAAATAAAATGCTCTCACTTAACGAGGGAAAACTTCTTGTTGAACTTGCCAGGCACTCTATTAAAACATATTTTTCTGGAAAAAACCTTAATTTGGAAAATGTAAGAGAATTTTCCAATAAGCAAGGAGTTTTTGTTACTTTACACAAGTATGGAAATCTGAGAGGTTGTATCGGTTACCCAGAACCTGCTCTGCAATTGTATAAGGCAATTGTGCAAGCAGCAAGAGCAGCTGCATTCCAGGACCCAAGATTTGCACCTCTGCAAGAAAATGAGTTGGACGAAGTTGATGTTGAAATCAGTGTATTAACAGTACCTAAGCTAATTGAAGTGAAGGAACCAAAAGAGTATTTGGATAAAATAAAGATTGGTGAAGATGGCTTGATAATCAGAGCTGGCTTTGCATCTGGACTCCTTTTGCCACAAGTTTTTCCACAATATGATGCAACTCCAAAACAAGCACTTGAAATGACATGCCAGAAAGCAGGATTAGGCAGAGATGCTTGGAAAGATTTAGACAATAAAATTTACACGTTTCAGGCACAGATATTTGCAGAAGAAGAGCCGAACGGGAATATTGTTGAAGGGAAGAGTGATTAACCTTAATAACTACCTTCCATTTCTTAAATTAAAATGAACAAAATACTTTCCAACTTAGAAAAAAATAACTTCAGCGTTTTCTTTACACAAACAAAACAAGAAGCAGTTGAAAAAGCACTTTCTCTAATTCCTCTTAATTCAACAATTGGCTTTGGCGGCTCTATGAGTGTTGAGCAGATTGGTTTGAAAGAAGCATTGGTCAAAGGAGAAAAACAAGGAAAATACAAATTATATGATCAATACAAACCAGGGATCAGCAGAGAAAAAAATCTGGCAATAAGATACAAAGGAATGCAGGCTGATGTTTTCATTACAGGAACAAATGCAATTACAGAAAAAGGCGAACTGGTTAATATCGATGGTTTTGGCAACAGGGTTGCTGCACAGATATGCGGGCCAAAAAAAGTAGTAATTATCGCTGGAAAAAATAAGGTTGTTAAGAATTATGAACAAGCTATTAAAAGAATAAAGAGAATTGCAGCGCCATTAAATGCCAAAAGATTAAATAAAAAAACACCATGTGTTAGAACTGGAAGGTGTATGAGCTGCGATAGTGTGGATAGAATCTGTAACTATACAACGATTATCCACAAATCAAGACCAGAAGACAGGATTAGTGTAATTATTGTCAACCAAGATTTAGGTCTTTAACAATCTATAAAATAAGAAACCAAATAGTGTCATAATTACCCCGGAAATAATAACAATGAGTTCTAAATTAAAAATCATCAATAGGGTAGTGGCAAAACCTACTAATGCAAGCAATGGGAACTTCCCAATATTAAAAGGCTCGCGAAACATTTCATGCCGGTGTTTAATATAACGCGATTTAATCAACGCTAGATTTATTAGTGTAAACACAATAAACACAGAAAAATTGGTTATTTCTGCAACAACTTCAATATTCCCTACTAGAACAAAAGCTATTGTCGCAAGAGCAGAAACCATTATTGCTAAGTGGGGCGTACTTGTCCTCTTATTAATCTTTGAAAGGAAGTTTAGTTTAGAATAGTCGTGGCTCATACTGTAGAGCATTCTTGACATCGCGATTAATAACATTAAAACTGTGTTAGCTGTAGACACTATGGCAATCACACTTACTATGTACCAGGCATATTCTCCAATTGCAGACTGAGCTACTTCTGCAAGAGGTGCTCTTGATGTGGCAAGACTGGACCAGCTAAGAGTACTTATTGAAGATATGCCAACAAGGATATAAATCAAAGAGCTGATTCCAAGAGAGAGCAATAGTGCTATGGGTATATTTTTTCGAGGATTTTTTGTTTCTTCAGAAAGTTTAACTACGCTCTCAAAGCCAATAAATGCAAAAAATATCAGCGAGCTTGCTTTCAAAACACCAACAAAACTCGGTATGTCAAAATAATCAATCTTCCCTAATTTTGGTACTGAAGAGACTATTATGATAATTAGCCCAAGCAGACTTAGTATTGTACATATGATATTAATTTTTATTGACTGCCTTATACCAATGAAATTTATTAAAGAGAATAAAATTATGGAGACAATCGCAATAGGCACGATTGAGCTCAAACCAAAAAACGCATTTAAATAACCAGAGAAACCAAGGGCAACTGCAGCAGCCCCAATAATCAGAGACAAAATAACTAAGTACCCTACAACAAATGCTACCTTTTTCCCATAGGTATGCTCAACATAGCTGTACTCTCCAGAGTCTTCGGAATATATGGAAGAAAGCTCAGCATAGCTTAATCCTGTAAGATAAGCAACAAAAGCAGATATTAGAAAAGAAATCCATAAACCATTTCCAGCATGACCGGCAGCAGCCCCAATTAACACATAAATGCCTGCACCAACTATTATGCCAACACCAGCAATTGTAGCATCAAATAACCCCAAGTCACGTCTTAAAGTGATTCCCTCTCTTTTATGTTTTCTCAGCATTACTAATTCAAGAATATATGAGGTTTATAATGTTTTTGATTATTGATACAAATAATATTTCGTTGCTATCTCCGGCGCAGTTGTTCAGCTTTCTTCCTTAGTTGTTCGAAATAAGGGTTGTTTGTAATCTCTGAGACTTGGGCTGCTACTCTCTTCTCATCTATTTCTATTTTCAATTCATCTGCACTAAGCTTTTCGATCAACATCAATAAAGCTTTTACATCTCTTTCCACTTGCTGTGTCCATAGTATGTTGAATTTTGCTTCGAATTCCTTATTTCTCTGTCCTGCTCTTCGATAAGTAATAAGTTCTCCTAGGATTTTCTTTGCTTCTGTAATGTGGGGCGTCTCTAACTCGCTTAGCACTTGTAGGATATTGTTCATGTCCTCAATTAAGATTTTTTCCCATTTTATCTCCCCATGAGCCATTTTATCTTTTTTAGTATATTCAATATATAAAACTATTGTAAGATTCATCACAAGATTTAAATACACTCCTTAAATCACTCTGATTGGGGGTTTAATGACAGGAATTATTGGTTGGGGCGCTTACATTCCTCATTATAGAATTAAGGCAGAGGAGATTGCCAAAGCACAAGGTCAGGACGCAGATACAATTAAATCAGGCTTAAGAATAGAGGAAAAATCAGTGCCTGGAATTGATGAAGATTCGGCGACTATTGCAGTTGAGGCTGCAAAGAATGCACTCAAACGAGCGAACATACTTCCAACAGAGATAGGTGCTATCTATCTCGGCTCAGAGAGCCATCCTTATGCTGTCAAGCCGACAGGCACAATTGTTGCTCAGGCAATAGGCATGTCAAACAATTACACTACAGCAGACTTGGAATTTGCATGCAAAGCAGGAACAGCAGCACTGCAGATAATATATGCAATGGTCAAATCAGATATGATAAGATATGGCCTTGCGGGAGGCATTGATACTGCGCAGGCAGCACCTGGCGATCCTTTGGAATATACTGCAGCAGCAGGCGGAGCTGTTTTTATTCTTGGCAGAGAAAATATTGTAGCAGAAATTAAGGACACAGTTTCATTTACCTCTGACACACCTGATTTTTGGAGAAGAGCTTATCAGAAATACCCTTCGCATGGTGGTGCATTCACTGGAGAGCCGGCTTATTTTAAACACATAATAAATGCAACAGAACTCTTATTGAAAAAGGTCAATAAAAAACCAACTGATTACACTTATGCAATATTTCACCAGCCAAACGGCAAGTTTCCTGTAAGAGTTGCAAAGAAACTTGGGTTTAACAATGAGCAGATATTGCCGGGCCTGCTTGTCCCAAAGATTGGCAATACCTATTCAGGAAGCTCAATTCTTGGGTTGGCGGCAGTGCTTGATATTGCCAAACCAGGCGACACCATTCTTGTCACTTCATATGGGAGCGGAGCAGGTTCTGACAGCTTTGATATTGAAGTCACTGATCAGATATTGAGAATAAGGAATAAATCACAATCAGTACAGGATTATATTGATAATATAAAATATATTGACTACGCAACATACCTGAAATACACAAAAAAATAAAATGAGAGATGTGGCAATTATCGGGGTTGGCCAGACAAAGTTTGGACAATTATGGGACAAGAGCTTGACAAATTTAGCAGTAGAGGCAGGAGTAAAGGCATGTTTGGATGCTAATATTGACCAGAAAGATGTAGAGGTCATTTATGGCGGCACTATGTCAGGCGGTCTTTTTGTTAATCAGGAGCATATTGCCTCTTTGCTGTCAGATTTTTCCGGTTTTAAGAATATTCCAAGCATAAGAGTAGAGGCTGCTTGCGCTTCAGGCGGCCTTGCACTGAGGCAGGCTTATATAGACATTGCCAGCGGACTGCATGATATTGCAGTTGTCGGTGGTGTTGAGAAGATGACAGACATTGGAGGTCATTCTGTGACAAAAGCCCTGGCAACTGCAGCATCTCAGGAGTGGGAAGCATTTTTCGGAGCAACTTTTCCAGGATTGTATGCAATGATTGCAAAGCTACATATGCATAAATATAAAACAACAGAGGAGCAGCTGGCAATGTGCGCTGTTAAAAACCATAAGAATGCGCTGAATAATCCTTTTGCGCAGTTTCATAAGAAAATTCAGGTTGAGGATGTCTTGAATTCAACAATGGTTGCAGATCCATTAAAATTGTTTGATTGCTCGCCTGTTTCAGATGGGGCTGCAGCTGTTGTGCTGGCCAGTAAGCAAAAAGCAAAGGAGTTGTGCGATGCCCCTGTGTGGATTTCCGGATCAGGTCATGCCACAGATGCTTTGTCTTTGCATGACAGAGAAGATATTACCACCTTGAAAGCAACCGTAGAAGCTGCAAAACAAGCTTATGTCCAGGCAAAAATTGGACCAAAAGACATTGGTTGTGTGGAAGTACATGACTGCTTTACAATAGCTGAGATATGTGCTATTGAAGACCTTGGTTTCTGTAAAAAAGGAGAGGGGGGCAGGTTTACTGAGCAGGGTAATACAGAGATAGGCGGAAGGATTCCAGTAAATACTTCTGGCGGGCTTAAAGCAAAGGGCCATCCTGTAGGTGCTACTGGAGTTGCACAGACAATCGAGGCAGTACTGCAATTAAGAGGGGAAGCTAATGGTAGAAATACTAATGCTGAGATTGCCATGATGCACAATATCGGCGGATCAGGAGGAACTGCAGTGGTACATATATTCCGGAGATAGCAAAGAAAATGACAGTTTCAAAGTTTTGGCGCAATATACCACAGTATTATAATCTAATTGGGAAGAAATGTCCTGAATGCAATAGCTACTATTTTCCTCCGAGAGATGTCTGCTCACAATGTGGCAATCACAAATTAGAGGAACACAAATTTGATGGCAGGGGAGAGATTGTAACTTTCACAATAATCCGGACTCCCCTTATGGATCCTGAGGGAGAGGTGATTGATATTCACGCACAGACCATCCCATATATTCTGGCAATTGTTAAATTGGAAGAGGGCCCTAAACTGACGGCAGAGATTGTTGACTGTGAAATTGATGAAGTGAAAATCGGAAAAGAGGTTGGGGCTGTCTTTAGGAAAATAGTTGAAAAAGGTCCACACGGAGTTATTCAATATGGCTACAAATTCAAGCTTGTCAGATAAAGAGATAATTGGTAAATTAGTTAATAAAGAAATTAAATTCTATGAGATTGATGATCTAGTTGGAGAGACAAGAGCTTCAAAGATAAGGTTGTGTGCAATTCAAAAAATATTAAATATCAATTTACCTACTATTAGTTCTTATTCAATTTCTCCTGAAAACTGCAAATCAAATATTGAGAACATGATTGGTGCTGCGCAAGTGCCTATTGGAATAGCCGGCCCTATCAAAATAAATGGCGAGTTTGCAAAAGGAGAATTTTTCTTGCCTTTAGCAACGACAGAAGGAGCATTAGTTGCGTCTATTAACAGAGGTTGTTCTCTGATAAGTAAATCCGGTGGCGCGACTGCCTGTATCTTGAAATCAGCTCAGACTCGTTCATTGTTATTCAAAGCTAAGTCTGTAAAATATACAAAAAGATTTGTCTTGTGGGTTGAAAAAAATTATAATAAGCTTAAAGAGATTGCAGAGTCGACAAGCAATCATCTTGCTTTGATTAGAATCAAACCATATGTTGTAAGCACAAATATTTGGCTGAGGCTGGAGGCAGATACTGGAGAAGCAATGGGTATGAATATGCTTACTATTGCTGGAAAAGAAGTTGGTGATTATATTGAAAAAGAAGTTGATTTTATTGAATTTGTCTCTGAATCAGGGAATCTATGCGTTGATAAAAAACCAGCAGCAATTAATTTGTTTGAAGGAAGAGGCAAGTCAGTTCTTGCAGAAGTTTTGATAGAAAAGGATATTGTTGAAAAATATCTAAAGACTAGTCCTGAGAATATTGTTGATTTGAATTACAGAAAAAACTATCTTGGAAGCGCTCTTGCAGGCAGTCTTGGCTATAACGCTCATTTTGCAAATACTGTTGCTGCAATGTATCTTGCTGCTGGCCAGGACATGGCTCATGTTGTTGAAGGCTCTCTTGGTTTAACAACAGCAGAGATACAAGAGGACAAATTGTATTTTTCAATTACTCTCCCATGCTTGCAAGTTGGTGTAATCGGAGGCGGAACTAGAATAGAAACACAGAAAGAATGCTTGAAAATATTAGGTGTTGATCAAGCTACAGAAAATGGCTCTAATTCAAAAAAACTGGCAGAAATAATTGCTGCGGCGGTTCTTGCTGGTGAGCTTTCATTACTTGGAGCGCAGGCAGCTGGGCACCTGGCAAAAGCGCATAAGAGACTTAACAGATAACATTTCTTATTTTTAGAAAGATATATATACTTTAAGACAAAGAAAAAAATTAGGTGATAATATGAAAAGGAAATTGTGTTATGGTTTGTTTTTGATAATGTTGCTTTTTGTTGCTTCGTGCAATAATAATAAGGACACTGCTGGAGAAGCATTTTCAATTGCCGCAGCTCCTGAAGCAAGAAAATGTACAAGCAATGACCAATGCAAGCTAGGAACTTTTTGTGAATTCCCGCCAGGACTTTGCGGTGGCAAAGGGGAATGCGTGAGAGTCCCAATAGAATGTTCAGGTGAGGAAGAGCCTGTATGCGGCTGTGACAAATACACTTATCTGAATGACTGCTATCGAAAAATGCAAAAGATGCCGAAATTATTTGATGGAAGTTGTCAGACGAGTGAATCCCTGAAACTGGAAAAACCTCAAAATAAATATAACTTGTTTGATACTTTAAAAGATGTCTGGCCTGAGCAGATTACTAAAAATGAACTGGCTGTCTTGCTTGCAGATGAGCACATTGTCTTGCCAGTTTCTCCTACAGATATTAGCCCTGGAATACCTAAGGTGGCTATCACACAAAGCCTTCTTTTCCCTCAGACAACAGGTATGTTCACTTTTGAACAGGATGATGGTGAAAATACTGGTTTTTATCTAAATCTTGATGGAGATTATAAATTATACAATTATAGTTTTTCATTTGCGACACCTGTTGATTATAAGGATGGTACGCCGCTCTTGGGAGCACCACTTGCATTTCAGCACACAAAATTTATTATAACCGGTGCATATGTTACTCCCGCGCAAAATCTTGACTCAGTCACTCTTGTGGATGGACTGGATATATGGCTTTCCCAAATGCAGGACTTTACATACCAAGGCCATGATATTATGGTTGCCAGTGTGGCAAATGGACAATGTGCAGTAAACGTGGATGGGAATCTTCAATGGATTACAAACTATGAGACGCGGGATTTCAATGGCTATTTGGTGACGCTCCTTGATGTAGAAGATGGGAAACAGAAGAGGTGCTACCTCGCTTTGGGAGGAAGAGAAATTAGGCTCAGAAATAACCAAGAAGTTGAGATAAACCAATATGAAGTTGACGGCTCACTTGTCACTTTTAGCATGCTTCAGACAGGGCGTTGGTCAAAATTATTTCTGACTTATGAACCACAGGATGATATTTACTTACCAACAGGAAGCAGCTTCGTTGATCCAATTTTTGGCGCGTGGAAGTTAGTGTATCAAGGCCATAATGAAAATGATCAAATTATTGAATTTAGCAGAGAAACAGCTAACAGAGCATTACTATCTTTCAAAGATACTGGTCACAGCGTTGAAATACCTTATTTCTATGACTTGCAGTCTAATAGTGTAAAGCTTGGCAGGGATAATGATGAGCAGCTGTTGTTGCCAGGGGAATGTCTATCTCAAGGCACAGGAATTGAAGGCACGATGATGCTTTACACAATAGAACAAGGAGAAAGTCACGTGCTTGAGATTTCAGACATTGACACAGCAAACAACCTTGTGGATATTACAGATCTTACTTATGGAGTGACTTATGAGGACAAATCCTTTGTACCAGGTCAAATAACAACAATTGTATTGGGATCACTCGGGCCGCTTAAACTCTTGTTGAATTCAACTTATTTGTCATTTTATCCAACATATGGCTCAGGACCCATCATATCTGGTGAGTCAATGTGGCTTCAATTTAATGATACAGTGCTCCGCTTTGATGAGTTAAACGCTTCAGAGGCAGGAGAATCAAGCATTGTAGCGGGACTAAGCTATGATTTAGCTGATTCAAAGATAATAATTGAGCAGCCAGCACTTGTACCTGGTTCTTTTGCATGGTATGAATCTTATGAAGACAGCGACACAGTAGAAGCAGTGACAAAAAAGGGAACACATCTTGTCTATGATTTAGAAGAGCAAGGCAGCCTTGTGGTTAACCATGCTCATGATGAAATAACAGCTGAAGTATACCTAGCTAGCATTGACTGGACACCTTCTTTGCCTTAATTAATTTTTTATATTCTTCTCTTTTCTCTTTTTTCATGGCAAGAGCATGCGGCAAGATAATCCTTTTTGGAGAGCATTCTGTTGTTTATGGAAAACCTGCAATTGCTGTTCCTGTCAAAAGTGTTTTCACTGAAGTTAATATTGAAAAGAGCGAATCATTCAAATGTTCAACAACTTATAAGTTAACCGATTCTGAAAAAAACAATCTTAAAAAGATAATTGGAATAGTCCTGAAAAAATTAAAGATTAGAAATAAAAACTTTAAATTGAAAATAAATTCAACAATCCCAGTCTCCTCTGGAATGGGGAGCAGCGCTGCATTATCTGTTTCGATTATCAGAGAAATTTCAGCATTTTTTGGTAATAATCTGAACAATAACCAAATTTCTGAAATAGCATTTGAATGCGAGAAACAGTTTCATGGAACTCCAAGCGGGATTGACAATAATGTGGTAACCTATGAAAAACCAATTTATTTTATTAAAAATAAGAAACTAGAATTTGTTAGAGTAAAAAGACCATTCACAATAATAATAGCAGACACTGGAATAAAATCTTCAACTAAGGATATTGTTGCAGATGTTGGGAGAATGTATGAAAAAAACAGACAGCTTTATGACAGATATTTCAATGAAATGGCTGGTATCGCTGTACAAGCTAAAAAGGCAATTGAAACTGGAGAAATTAATCTGATTGGAAACTTAATGAATGAGAACCATGGTCTATTACAAAAAATAAATGTCTCATGCGGAGAACTTGATTTTTTGGTTGGAGTGGCATTAGAAAACGGCGCCCTCGGAGCAAAAATGGTCGGCGGCGGCAGGGGAGGGAACATCATAGCACTTGCGGAAAATAACAGAAAAAAATTGATTGAGAACTTGCTGAAAGCACAAGCAGTCAATTGCATAACTACAGATATTGGAAAAACACAATAAAATTACGGGACGTTTTTCTTTAATCGTTCCATTAAATCATTAATATCAAATGGTTTTGTTATATAATCAATAATGTTAGGCTCTCTGAATAAAACCGCTTTCTCCTCCTCTGAAAACCTGACAGCAGTGACGAGAATTATTTTTAGGTTACCCAATCCCATCTTCTTTAATTCATTTAAAATTTGGCTTGTATTCAAACCTGGCATCACTACATCCAGTAGAACAAGATTCGGTTTATGTTTTCTCACACTTCTTAGGAACTCCTCTCCGTCATATGCCATTGCTGTTTTATATCCAGCCTTCTTAACACTAATCTGCAATGTTTGGATGATATCTTTGTTGTCATCAACTATCATTATCTTTGCCATTTTATATCTCCTTTCCCTATATGTTCTTTTTCTTTAAGTAAAATATAATCCACAACCCAATATTTTTTATAACTTTTACTTTATAAATTTTGTTTGCCACTTATTTGTAGAAAATATGAATTTTTTTTAAAAATAGTATGCTCTAAAGTCATTTTTATATCTTTTCTGGTAAATTTTATATTTTTTGGATAAATTCGTTATTTTGAGATTTAGGTAAATAATAAAAATACAATCGTTTTTCAGTGAAAGTAATGAATTTTAAAGCAACTTTAACTGGGTATAAGGAACTTTTTGATAAGGAACTAAATACTCTGCTTGAAGAAGAATTAAGCAGATATGAAAATAAAACAGTCAAACAAAATATATCTTTATTAAAAGAATATATCCTACCTGGAGGTAAGCGCTTAAGGCCAATTGCCGCGATGATGGCGTATAAGGCCTTTTCTAGTAATGAGAAACTAATGATACGCCCTGCCTTATTTATCGAGTTCTTCCATAACTATACTCTGATTTTTGATGATTTGATGGATGAAGATGATTATAGAAGGGGAAGAGAAGGCGTGCAGAAAAAACTAAAAAACATTTTTTTAAGCAATAATAATGAAAAAAGATATGACGGTGCAATCTTCTCTTTTGCATCAAAAAGATACGCAGCCTCTATCTCAATGCTGCTGGGATTAATTTGCGATACCTTAAGCAGAAGGGTGATTGTTGAAAATCAATTTCCAGATAATAACAAAATAAAAGCACTAGCTGTTTTAAATGATTTATCTAGGATAGTCGCAGAAGGTCAATTAATGGATATACAAATGGAATCGTTGAAGGAGATTAAGGAAGAAGACTACTTAGAAATGATTCAAAAGAAAACAGCATCTCTTTTTATTTCAGCTATTGAAATAGGAGCGCTATTTGGAAACGCAGACCCAGAACAAATTAATAGATTGAAAGATTATGCTCTTAATATATCCACTGCGTTTCAGATTCAAGATGATATACTTGATATCTCTTCTGAGCTGAAAAAAGGACATGACCTAGGCAGTGATATAAAAAAAGGAAAAAGGACCTTACTTGTCATTAAGGCATTTGAAAGGGCTGATGAACATCAAAAGAGGATATTACTTGATATATTAGGTAGAGGCAATGCCACTTCAAGCGAAGTGCTGCAGGTAGTTAAAATTTTTAGTGAAACAGGGGCAAAGGAATATTGCCAAAATCTTGCAGAGGATAAGATTCAAAATGGAAAAGATATGTTAACAAAATTAGATCTAAATCAAGAAAGCAAAGAATTTTTTATGCAATTTGCAGATTATATGTCCAAAAGAGCACATTAAGATGACCAACAGAAAAAAAGAACATATTGACATTTGCCTTAATAAGAATGTTGAATATGGAGATACAGGTTTTGAATATTATAGATTTACGCACAATGCATTACCGGAAGTTAATATGCAAGAGATTGATACTTCTGTCGATTTCTTAGGCAAAAATATTAATGCTCCAATCATTATATCTGCAGTTACTTATGACAGAGAACATCAGGAGCTAACCACAAATCTTGCTAAGGCTGCAGAAAAGTTGAAGTTGGTTATGAGCCTTGGTTCTCAGAGAATCCTAATAGAGCAACCTCAAATGGCTATGGATGAAGACATTAGAAAACACTGCCCAACCATTCCTCTGCTTGCGAATCTTGGAGCAATACAATTGAACTATGGCTTTTCCGCAAATGAATGCAATAAAATCATTCAAAATGTAAAAGCAGATGCACTAGTGTTGCATTTGAATCCGTTGCAGGAAGCTATTCAACCAGAGGGCCAGACTAATTTTAAATATCTACTGTCTAAAATTAAAAAAATTGTGGATAATTTGGATTGTCCTGTCATTGTAAAAGAAGTTGGTTCAGGCATTTCTAAAGATGTTGCTTTTAAGCTAAAACAAATTGGTGTCTCTATTATAGATGTTGCAGGCCACGGCGGCACAAACTGGGCATTGATTGAAGGGCACAGGGCCAATAATAGATTGGGTGAGACATTTAGAGAATGGGGAATACCTACTGTCGAAGCAATCTCCCAGTGTAATGATGTTGACCTGCAATTGATAGCTGGCGGCGGCATCCGTTCTGGTTTGGATATTGCCAAAGCTATTGCTCTTGGAGCAGATTATGTAAGTATAGCTTTACCTTTGTTGAGACCAGCAACTATTTCAGAAGGTGAAGTCATTAAAATATTGCAACAATTTATTCATGAACTTAAAATTACAATGTTCTGTATTGGAGCAAAAAATATTAAAGAGCTGCAAAATACCAAAGCATTGGTAAAAGTAAAATGAAAAAAATAGTTTCAGCATTAGTCTTTCTGCTTCTATGCTTGAGTGTTAATGCAGGTTACATCTCCCTTTCTACCAAAATAGATGCCAATGTGACAGATTCAAGTCTATATATAGAAGTTGCCAATACTAATTACGGAAATGATATTGCTACAAACCTCCTTGTAACTACAATTGTGGGGGATGACTTTAAGACCGGAAAGGCAAAAGATATGTTGAATCCAGAGGAGAGTTCTACAACCCGAACAAAACATAATATTAAAAGCAAATTGCCAGGCACTTATCCACTCATAGTATCAGTTGATTATTCTGACATTAATTCGTTTCCTTTTCAGATTCTTACATCAAGTTATTATATCTTTCAAAATGAGAGTATTCCAAAAATTGCTCTGCAGCTCAGCGGAATACAGCTTGTTGACAAGGGCAACATAAAACTATATATTAGAAATCTTGACACCACAAGTAAGGGCATTACTCTTAGGATCTATGTGCCAAACCAACTTGAAATAAGTCCAGCTTCACAGTCAATTCAATTGAACAGCGGTTCAGAGAAAGAACTTACTCTTAGCATACAGAACAAAAAAGCGTTAGAGGGAAGCAGTTATGGAATCTATGCAGTAGCAGAGTATGATGAGAACAATGAGCATTTTACAAATATTGCCTCATCAACAGTAAAAATTACAGAGTCCTTTAAGGAGCAGGGAGTGTCAAAAGGTATGCCTAGACTCTTGTTCCTCAGCTTGTTTTTTATCTTTATCATACTAAATACTATCTATTTTGTTGTGGAAAAATTCAAACCAGCACTGTTAAAAAAACCATTCTTTAGATTTTTGCTTGTCAAAGACAAGAGACTATTTCTTATTATTGACATATTGGTTTTTGTCGGGATATATCTCTTCTTAATAAGCTACTTCAGACCAGAATATATGCTGTCAAAAACAACATCAACCGGCGGAGATATGGCATCTCATTATTATACTGCTGATTTCCTTAAAAATAATCTAATAATTAAAGGAAGGATTGCGGGATGGTCACAGGGCAACTATGCGGGATTTCCTATGCTCCAGTTCTATTTTCCTCTCCCTTTCTTGTTAATGGTTTTGCTTAGTTATTTGGTTGGGATGCAGGTTGCATTCAAGCTGATCTCTGTGCTGGGTATTTTTCTGCTTCCATTAGCTGCCTATTTATGTTTCAGGATGATGAAGTTTTCATTTCCACTCCCCATAATAAGCGCATGCTCAACCCTTTCTTTCCTGTTCATGGAAGCAAATTCAATGTGGGGGGGCAATATACCAAGCACGCTTGCCGGAGAATTCTCACACAGCCTAGGCTTTGCAATAATGATTATTCTTGTTGGAACTCTATACTCAGGATTAAAGGAGAACAAGTATGTTGTGCTTAATGCTGTTCTTATCTCATTGATTGGAATAAGCCATGTATACACGCTTCTTTTCATATCAGTAACTTCATTATATTTTCTATTCATGACAAAGGAGTTCAAGAAAAACCTATTGTATTTTTTTAGGATGTACAGCTTGGGATTTCTGCTGCTGGGCATTTGGATTGTACCTTTGATTTCAAAACTCAGCTATACAACAAGTTTCAATATTGTGTGGTATATAAGCTCGATACTTGAGATTCTGCCAAAGATATTTTTCCCATATATCTTTTTTACGGGAATTGCGTTGTTATTCGCAGCATATAAGCTAATTAAACACAAAAAACTAGATTTCATAGTTGGATATTTTGCGTTCTCAATGCTCATTTCAGTATTATTTTATATTAATGCTTCTCGTTTAGGGGTGGTTGACATAAGGTTTTTTCCATTTCTTCAGTTGTATCTTGTTCTGGTTGGTGTCATAGGTTTTGGAGCACTTGTGCAGCAGATGAAATTTAAGTGGTTAATCCCCTTCATTGTACTATTTTTTACTCTATTCTGGGTCGGGTTAAATTCAACCTATATACAGCATTGGATACCATGGAATTACAATGGCTTTGAGCAGAAGCCTTGGTGGAGTTACTACAATAGTATTAATACACTCCTTAAGGGAGATGAAGGTATGCCACGCGTTGTCTATGAGCACTCTGACAAGCACAACAATATGGGTACTACCAGGGCGTTTGAATCACTTCCTTATTTTTCTGGAAGGAATACTCTTGAAGGGCTCTACATGCAGTCTGAGCTGACGCCCCCTGCGATATTCTATCTCCAATCATTAGTTTCAAAGCAGCAGTCCTGTCCGTTTGGAAATTTTGGATGCAGCAGGACCAATGTAAGTAGGGCAATCCCTCGACTCATCATGTTCAATGTAAAAGACTATATTGCAGTAAGTGAAGAGGCCAAGTCCCAGCTAAATGATTCAGATGAGTTTGAATTAATAGATACCTATGGTGATTATCAGGTGTTTGAGCTTAAGACTAACCCAGGAAAGTATGTTGAAGTGCCTCATTTTAAACCTAATGCTGTTGTCTCAAAATACAGGCAGCAGCTTTCTTATCTTTGGTTCATAGATGATACTAGCATAGACATACCTTTGGTTTTTGTTGAGAGCAGAAGTGAGATAAATGAAGCACTTTTTGCAGATGTAAAGAGTGATTCAATACAAGATCTTAAAAGAGAAAAATTGGAGCATAATTGCGGGATAAGCGAGCATGTAACCCATGACAAAATCAGTTTTACGACAAACTGTGTTGGCGAGCCCCACATTATCAAAATCTCGCATTTTCCAAATTGGAAAGTCAAGGGAGCTGAAAAGGTATATTGGGTTAGCCCCGGGTTTATGCTTGTCTTTCCCACACAAACTAATGTTGAATTATATTATGGGTATACCTTTTTTGATATGCTTGGAATAATTTTGACAATATCTGGTTTAGTTCTAATTATTGGTTCTTTTTTCATAAGCAGGAAAATGTTAAATAGGATTATCGCCAGATTCAAAATTATTAATCAATTAGTTATTAAAACAGACAATCTTCTTGATTTAATGGAAAAAAACAAGATAAAAGTCCTGATTATTGGATTTATACTGTTTATTATGCTGTTGTCTTTGAAACTAACTATATTCCATGACAGCAGAAAAGATTTCTATACAAAAGAGATTGCAGTGGCAACCGGCAGTTTTCCTGTATGTCAATATGCATACAAATATGAGACAGATTGCTTTATCGAGGTTGCGGAGAAGACAGGCGATTTTAACCTATGCAATGTTAAAATAAATAAATATCCTGAGAAAGATATCTGCTATTACAGGACAGCAGTTGCATTAAAAGACAAGAACCTATGCAATGTTAAAATCCAGGATTCTGTTTTAAGGGATATGTGTCTTGAGGAGATTGGATGAGAGTATTGTTTGTCAACCCTTCTTGGGAATATATTGAAAAAAAAGGGAAGAGATACAATAGGCTTTGGCCACCTCTTTCACTATTATATTGTGCAACTGATGCCAAACAAAAAGGCCATGATGTTATAATTTTTGACCTAAATGCAGAGCCTGACAAAATAAAGGAGCTGTTGAACATAGCCAACTCCTTTGATTTTATCTTTCTTACATCATCTTCACTTGACAGATGGCAGTGCCCGAATCTAGACATAAAGCCTGTAGAAAGTGTGCTTGAAAAACTGCCTCAAGGGAAAGTCTATCTAATAGGAGTTCATGGAACAGTTATGCCTGAATACTTCCTAAAAAAGTTCAAGATAAAAGCAGTGATTATGGCAGAGCCAGAAGAGACAGTAAGGGAGATAATATCTGGAAAAAGTATGAAGGACATTCAAGGCATAGCCTATTTGAAAAATGGAAAGCTGGTGCAAAATCAGAGAAGACAGCCAATAAATCTGAGTGAGCTTCCAGTTCCAGATTACTCTCTTCTGCCCTTTAAAAAATACTACTATGAGCTTATGGGCGGCAATTTCATGTTATTTGAGACTTCGCGGGGATGCCCATTCAAATGCATCTACTGCTACCAGGAAATGTTTCACAATACCTATAGGAAAAAACCATTTGAAAAAGTAAAAGAAGAGATACAAACAGCTGTTGAAAAATTCAATGTAAGAACAGGTTACCTTATTGACCTTGAACTCACTGTAAACAAAAATGGAGTTAATGAGTTATGTGATTTCCTTATAGGAAAAAAATATGATTTCAGATGGTGCTGCCAGACAAGGGCTGATACAGTTACTGAAGAGCTATTGACAAAAATGAAAAAAGCAGGATGCACACTTGTACATTATGGTATTGAGACGGGCTCTCCTGCTATTATGGAATTGATAAACAAGAAGACAACTCTTGAAAAGATTGAGAAGGGAATTAGGATGACAAATAAATCAGGTATGGAAACAGCTGGATTCTTCATGTTCGGGTTCCCTGGAGAAACTGAAGAAGATATGCAGAAGACAATTGATTTTGCCAAAGAGATTAATCCAACATATGTCTCATTCCACACTGCTTCGATATATCCTAATACAAAACTTTTTACTATGGTTGGTGGGAGATTAAAATTACCTTTTGATGAAGCCTACACAAAAGAGCATTCGCTTGAAAAATTGAAGAAGATGGAGAGGAAGGCATTTGTGCAATTTTATCTGAGGCCGAGATACATTTTAACTAGACTCTTTACCTTTAATATTAATTCACTTTGGAAACAGTTTAAATTATTTTTAGAGTTTGTTAGATGAAAAAGAAAAAAACACGCAGAGCGCGATTTGTTATTGGACTTATTAAAAATCCAAAGTTTTTTTTTATTGTATGTCTAGTTATTTTTTTATGTTTCTCAATTCATAATATAAGTCTGCCATGGCAATGGGGCCATACTGGGTTTGTTACCACAGAGAGAAGTGAATTTGCTATTAATTACTTGAAGATTGGATATTGGAAAACTAAATTTGCACAAACATACAGTACAGGAATTTTAGAGAGAGGAAAAGAAGTGTATGAAACCAATGTTCATCACCCGCCAACAATCTCGCTCTACTTATCCTTGTTTTATCTGATTTTTGGTATTAGCGAAGTCTGTGGTCGCTTAGCCAGTGTTGTTTTATGTATAGGGATATTAACTGTTGCGTTTTATTTAATAAAGAGGCTATTTGACCCAACTACTGCAATAGTAACAGCCTTTATGATAACATTGAGTCCGATTCTATACTATGTTAGACATTATGTGGGGCCAGAGTTATTGGCTAGTTTCTGGATTACTGTTACCTTAACCTGTTATATCACTTGGATAAATAAAAAGAACGAAAGATGGTTGATTATCACTCTTTTATGTCTTATTATAGGTACGTTTACAGACTGGCAATTCTATTTTTTAGCTCCTGCCTTACTGCTTCACTATCTTATATTTCTTATGCCTAAGAATTATTCAAATAAATTCGTATTAATCATACCAGTTATGTTTTTTTGTTTTTTTATTTATGTCCTTTATTTAATTTGGGTTGGAGGTAGCTTTAACGCAGGTAATCACTTTGGAGGAAACATGGTCGAAATGCTTAAGTTCAGGCTGAACCTTTCAGAGGCCAGCAAAGCTTATAATATTACTCTTGCAGGGCTGGTAGCAAAGCTGTTTAATTCTCTTTCGAAGTTTTATTCAAAATTTGTTTTGATATCACTTTTTTTTTGGTTAATTAACTTCATATATAAACTGGTTTTTAGGAAGAATGTCCTTATGGAAAGTATTTTCTTTTTTACTGTTTTTTTTCAGATTCTATTCCTATTTATTTTCTCCAATTTATTTTGGATACATGACTACCTGATTATGCTATTGTTTCCAACCTTAATATTTCTGGTTGGATTCTTTTTGCAGGACTTGCTTGGCTATATTAAATTAATATCTTGGTTTTCTCAAAAAGCCAGAAAAGTGGTTGCCTTAATCTTATTGCTGGTCATCTTTGCAAGCTCTGTTCACAACTCACTTTCTGAGATAAATATGATTGAAAAAGAAATCACTCTTGTACCCGGGGAGATTCTCTTTCTCAGTAAGAATAAAGGACAGAATATCCTTGTTACTTTTGATGAGCATCCCCAGTATCACCAGTTTAAATTCTATGCAAACTTGATTAATTTCAAGAAAATCTCTTCATCCTCAGAATATAATATGATTATTTCCCAGAATGATACCTTCTATAGCTATATAATAATGCAAAAAAACCAAAATCTTGAGGATTTAGAAAATAATCTTAGCACTACCTACTTTAATGTGAGTTATAATAACTACATAGTTTTTGACAGGAAAATGCATCAGGGCTCTTAATTTTAAAATTAGATACATTTTTATAAGCTCATGTTTCTCAATTGTTTCAATGACTGATTTTACTATATTTATCCCAGTGTACAACGAAGAGCTTATTCTTGAGAAAAATATAGCTAGATTGATAGATTATCTGAATAAACTTAACAGCAAATATGAAATAATAATCGGCAGCAACGGCTCAACTGATAAAACAAATGAAATCGGCAGCAGATTACAGAAACAGCACAATAGACTAACCTTTTTTTCTCTTCCAGAAAAGGGAGTTGGCAAGGCATTTAAAAAAGGCGTTGAGTTGGCAAAATCAGATAAGATCATATCTTTGGATATGGATTTATCTGTTGAGATTGATTTTGTGGAAAAGGCATTGGAACTGTTTAATCAAGGTAATGATATCATTATAGGCTCAAAACAAGTAGGGGAGCAGAAGCGGTCTTTTGCTAGATTGTTTTTAAGCTCAGGTTTTATTTTCCTAACCCAATTATTGTTGGGGATACATTATACTGATTATTCGCTTGCAGCCAAGGCATACAAGAGAGAGCATCTGTTGAAGTATATCGGCAGAATAGACCATGGAACCGGCTATGTCTACCAGATGATTTATTATGCAAAGAAAGATAATAAGAAAGTCATAGAGATACCTGTTAAGTGCCATGATGTACGAGAGAGCAGGTTCAATATTGTAAGTGAGATATTTTATAGGTTTTTCAATCTATTTAAAGTATGGTTCAATTCTCTGTTTAGGAGATAGTTTTTAAATTATGTTCTATTAGTTACACTTACATAGTAGTATCATTTTAGAAAGATTTATAAATAGTCCTTTATTACCCTGTTTAAAATAATCCTGTTTACAAAAAAATCGGGGGAGATTTCAATGGAAAAAAAGAATGCAATATTTACTATGTTTGTGTTACTTTTAGTTGGTCTGTCTACAATAGCTTATGGTCTTACTTTTGTTGAACTTTTTACTAGCTTTAATACATTTGATAAAATTGCCCCTGTTAAGCAAGATAATGCCCCCCCTCAAATAGATGATATAGAGGTTTCCAGTGAAAAGCCGATTTTTACTGTAGGGCTAGATGCGGCGTGTGGTTATGATCCAAGAAATCCAAATGCCAGATGTTTTTGTACAGAAGGGTCAACATGTTGTAATGCATGGGACGGTCCAACGTGTGGTCCCTCATGTGGTGTTAGCTGTAGCTATAGAAATATAGGAAACCAGGAATGCGGATTGGGAGAGATGGTGAACTGTCGCTTCACCAGCCAATATGATGACGGGGTTGAGTGTAAGTCTAATGTTTGTGATGATTGTAATTGTGATGAAAAAACAGATTACCATTGTGTTCAGCAGCATGGCGAAGGTTATACACTTGTGGAATATGGAGACAACCCAAATACCTGTTCAGGCGTTCCAGAGGATATGAAACATTATTATTACAGTGAGTGTGACACTTGTCATAATCCTTACTTCTGTGTATATTGCTGTGAGCCGCCAGAGCCAGAACCATATTGTACAATGACAATAGATGGCGATTGTGACTGGGTTAATAATGATTTTAGGGTTATTGGAGAATATCATGTAAATACTAATCTGGACTGTAGTGTTGAGTATGGTGTATTTAGATGGGGCGGAGGTTTTGACCATTCTAGTACTAGCAGCAATTATGATTTGCTTTACCACTGGGACGATCAGGATCCAACTCAGAATTATGATTACAAAGTCTGGGCCAAAGTAGTTAACGGTGCAGATACTTGTGCAGGCGTTGGAAGTTGTAATTTATATACAAATGTACACTGTACATTGCCTTCTTCAACTACAACCACTTCGACCACAACAACAACTATACCTGAGTGCAGTGTTGATGTTGATGCATCATGTAAGATTGGATCTCCAATACCACCAACTTTGGCTTGGAGCGTCAACATGAATACAACATGGGACGTGGATCAGACACCGCAGTGGCCAAATCCCTATATTAAGTTTACATTACAGCAATATAAAGGATACTGGGATATTATATGGGAGAACATACTTGGTTTTGATATATATGGATATGATGGTTTTTATCCTGAGCATGAATGGGTGTACCCTATCTCTTCACAGAATAGCTTTAAGGCAGTTTCAAGAGTATATAAGGAGGATGGTACAGCAATTCCAGGATGTTATGATGTGCATTATTTCACCTGTCCAACTTTACCACCAACCACAACATCAACAACTACAAGCACAACCACAACAACAACCACAATACAACCCACATGCCAGGCGAATATTACCGGATATTGCCAAGATTGGGCAGCTGGAAATGTTCGTGTTGTCATATATCCTATGACTTGGTCTGTGCAAGGGTATCCTGGTGCAACTGCTACAGCAAAGGTTAAGAGGTTTATACCCGCAATACCTTGGTGGCAGCAGATAGCAAAATGGCAAGATATACCTTATTCACCAATAACTCGCTCAATTGTGGATCAGAATCCAAACTCATATAGAAGATATCAATTAATAGGAGAGGTGCACAAGGCTAATGGAGACTTAATCCCTGGATGCACTGCAGATAAAATAGTGGAGTGTCCGACTACAACAACAACAACTTCAACTACGACATCAAGCACAACATCGAGTACAACATCCTCTACAACATCAAGTACAACTTCAACCACAACATCATCCACAACAACAACTACCAGCACGACAACTACAACATTACCGCAATGCACTGTGTCTCTCACATTGGATTGTCAGATCGATGAAACTGTTGAGCCAGGCGCTTACTTAGTCACTGGTACAACTGCCTGTCATTATATCTCTGGGTCTTACACTAATGTAAGTGTTTCGCCTGGGTTATTTGATGACATAAATACAAATAAAAATATTAATGCACTGCCACCTATGCCTGGAGATTGGAACTTTGGGCCGTACTTGTGTGCAGGAGGTTATATAGAGCCCTACAAATTCAGTTTCCACACTAGTGAGCCAGGATGGTATTCTGCAATAAGTCAGGTTTATAAACCATCTCCGCAAATACAGGTTTCAAAGCTTAAGAGCATTAATTTTGCTGATATTAATGACCAGCCAGTTCCAGGTTGTTTTGAAGTTGCAACAGCATATTGCATACCTACGACAACCTCATCAACAAGCACTACTACTTCATCAACCACAACCTCTACAAGTACAACAACAACTACGTTGCCTGAATGCAGAGTAGAGCTTAATGCAGAGTGCAGCTGTCCAGATGAGGTTTTTGGAGAGCAGACATTCCCGCAAACAGGATTCTTGTATGACTGCTGGAATGGTTTTACTGTACTTGATTGCAATGATGACTATGATAATAATATTGTTGACTCTCTAGGCGATTGCTCAGCAGGAGATGTGTCTGTCAGAGTTTATGACAGGTTCTGCGGAGACGATTATGCTACAAGGGCGCTGTATATGGCCTGGTACGACCTAGTGCCAAGCTATGAGTACTTGACACAAACTGATTTCAACTACAAATATTATAATTCAGATGTAGGCAAGTTCCTTGTTGAGGTTTATCATGACGGCGACTGGCATTATCTGTGTGATGAATTTTCACAATATGGAACATCATGCGACCAGACTTTTGATATGACCAGCTACTGGGACGAAGATGAATTGGACTTTGCAAGAGTAAGGATATTGATTGTTGACAGGAGAGGCAATTGGACATTCTACTCAGGAGCAAATGAGACACCTTCAGATACAGACTATGGAATCTGCAGACAAATGCCATTACATGGAGGAAGCACACAAGGAGGAAACCAAATACTTTGCAGGAGCAAATGTGCGTTTGTAAATGTGAGCTATTGTCCAGAATTTGAGATAAAAGGCAATGTCTCTTGGGATTACTTGGAAGATTCGTATACACATGTATCTATACCAAAAGAACCACCATATAAATGGGATGAATGGTTTAATGATACAGGCATGGGCTGCGAGCCAGGTTATCCTTATTGCAGTGAATTTGATGCCGAGTTTGATATAGAGCCAAATGTGAATTATCAAGTTTTTGGACAAGTGTACTATGGCAATGTTCCTATAACATGCTGCAGCGATACAAGATATGTGATGTGTGAAGCCCCAGTAACCACTACTACAACCACTTCAACAACAACAGAGCCAACTTCCACAACAAGCACTACAAGCACAACAACAACTACTGAAGAGCCATGCAAGATTGATGTGTATGCAACATGCAAAATCAACCAAGATAGCTGCTCTAGTGAGCATGCCTCAGAAAAAGACTATGATCCTGACTGCGGACTTACATTCTATGGAGAAGTGTTCTGGGATGTTGATGATCCAAATATCCCTCCAGTAAGCGTGTATATGGCTGGAGGCGGGGATTCATGGGAAGGTGAGGTAGAGCATGAAGAGCAGTGCAGGCCAGGTTATGAGTATTGTGCTGAATTTGAGCCTGACTTCAACATGGAGTCTGGCGTAAAATATTCTATTGAGGCGAGGGTGAAATGGCACGAGAGTTGCCAGATTTTTACAACAGTAAAATGCCCTATTATGCCAATACAAGAATCTAACAGTATGAAGACAATAGTGGAGCCAGAGCCGGAGTTAAGTATAGGGCAGACCAGCACAGGGTTGCAGTCAGCATATTACTATGAGCAGGGAAAAAGCTATTCGCTTAATGTTAAGGAAAAAGTCAAAAACGGAATGGGTCTCGGCAGAGGAGGAGAATTGGTATTAGACTATGGGGCAGTAACATTAGACAGAGATGCATCATTGGTTATGAGACAGACATTGACTAATGATTATAGTGTATATGTCAACTACTTTAATGCAAAGATAAATGGGTGGCAGCAGCTATGCAAATACAGCAATGGCAACTCAGAACTGGGTTGTGACTTGTCAGTTATATCAAGCTTGCATCCTGAGAATAGTGATTTGAAGTTCAAAATAGTCTATAAGAGAGATTCAGGTTCAGGAATAGCAGGAGTCTTTAGTAATTTGTTTAGGAGCAGCTCAGAAGATAAACTGCAATCAGTTGAGCTATTAAATTAATTTTTCTTTTTAATTAGTAAATTATTTATAATTCTTTTATTACATTCTCTTTATGAAAAAGGGGTTAGCACAGATAATCAGCTTTAGCCTGATTGTTGGGGTTGTTATTTTTATCATTGCTCTCATGGTCTTTTTTTCTGCGATCAAGTACACTCTTCTTGACACACATAAAAAGACATTAGATGTGCAGGCAGAATGGGTGTTTGACAACCTGGAGAATAATCTTGGAGAAAATGGTTTTTTTAAAAATTATAGGGTTAATGCTTCTGGTTTTGATACATTTGCCAGTGATTATGACGAAGAAAAAGAAAGACTAGTTCTTTCAGGGCTTGAGCAGATGCAGGATTTTAAAGATATGGATTTTTGTATTTATATTGACAAATATGAGAGTGGGCAGTGGACTATTAAGGAAAATTTTGGGAATGACACAATAACAGTAAGTAGTGGTAAAAGTTGTTACTCTAATGCAGATGGAGAAATGCCGGAACCAGATTGTCCTTATCCTTTTACGCATGCAGTTATTGTTCAGAAGCCGATATTATATGAAGATAGTTCTATAGAATTCGCAAGAATGAATATATTGATATGCGCAGAGGCCATAAAATGAGTAACAAGAAGGCTTATGTATTTATACTTGATGCGATAATGGCTTTGATTATTCTTACAATCGGTTTTCTTGTTATTTCTTCCACTTACTCAAACAAGCCTGCATTAGTTACAACAAGGAACATGGCAGAAGATTTGCTGAATGTGATGGCTGCTGTGAAAGTTAGTGAGATCTGCCCTGATTGTGGGAATTGTGCAGCAGAATTGAATAGTATATGTGGTGATATAAAAAACAGAGATAATACTGTGTTGGAATTAATCGGAGAGCAATATTCGCTGGGAACTGATACTGGTCAGTTGATTAATGAGATTATAATGGAAAATAAACTTCTTCCAGGCGATTCCTATGAGTTCAGTCTTTATATCCATGATGGCAATGGAGAACATAAATTGTATCCAGGCGCTAATCAAGATGAGGACAAGGCTAGGATCCTAATCTCATCCAAAAAGCTTGTGATGGGCTATTATGTTGACAAGGATAATGATTACAAAACAGAATATTGGGGGCCTTATTTGATTGAGATAAGAACATGGCAAAAATGAATAAAAAAGGATTTTTCATGTCATTGATATCTGTTTTTATAGTTATAATATTTGCACTCAGCTCAGAAATATCAACAGAGCAGGCACAAGGCCAGAATCTGATTTCGTCAACAGAGACAAGAATTGCTGTATTAAACAATCTTGTGAATGACCTTGAAGACAGATATTTTGAGAGAATGCTTTATGTTGCGGGAAGGAATGCGTTAATTGGATTAGCAGAGTACAGGGCATATAATTCACCTGATAGAGAATTGCCCATAGAATGTGCGCCCTGCCATAATACTCCCTGCCCGCCAGATAAATGCCCTGAAGAAGAATGGACTCTGGAAAATGATTTCAGAACAGTTGTGCTGAAAGGAATTATTTTAGATAATGCTGATTCTCCTCTTATCTTTCCTAAAATTGGGGACCATATTCCTGATTACAAGGATGATTGTTTAGGACTGAAAAATTATGGAACAGGAGGACAAGACCCAGAGCTCTGCAAATATTTCTGCAATGATTATGATGAGGATGGTGTTTGCGATCATGAAGACAACTGTCCTAGAGTAAGGAATCCAGACCAAAAAGAAACAAACAGCTGTGGAGTGGGCGATATGTGTCTTGATGTCTGCATTGATGATGATGGAGATGGTTGCCCAGATGATTTTGATAAAGATGGAATCTGTGATTCAAAAGATAATTGCGACTCAGGACCTTTAGGTGATGATAATTTTGATCCCTATGATTTTGATAAAGATGGAGATGGGATAGGAGATGTATGTGATGATGACTGCAAGAATGACCCGACTCATTCATGTGTTGACAAGGACATATACGCATCACTTGGAGAAATACTTGAATCAGCATTACCCAATTCAATATATGACTCCAGATATAGTCTGTACGCACTCTTTTCTGAGCTCGAAGCCCAGACCAAAATCCTTGGATTGAGAATAATCAGCCTGGAGATTGAAGAAGAATCTCTTGAGCTTGAGCAGAATGATGCGTGGCATGTTGCTGTTAAGGCAAATTTCAAGTATTACTTCCAGGACTCAACTAAGGTTGCGAGCTGGAAAGGTGAAAAAGAAGTCACAGTTGATATACCTATTGAAGGGATTGTTAACCCGTACTACTTTACTATGGGTGAGGAAAAAGAAATTATTAATCAAGATGGATGGATAGAGCACTCTACTCTTGGAGCAAGTTTTCTGGAAAGGTTGGAAAATGGACCACCAACCCAAGGTGGATCTCATAGTATATGCATGCTGAATAAAGTTTATCCTCCTAGTTCAACTACTTGCGAAACTTAATTTTACAGCTAATTAATAAGAAAACCTAATCTGTCAATCCTCCCCAAATTTCTCACACACTCTGTCATAACTCTTTCCTTTTGGGATTATTGTAACTGTTTTTCCCTCAATCAATTCCTTCAGTTTGTTGTATGCTTTTTTTCCATGGGTCTTTATTCCAGCCAGTCTCACATACTTGCTTTTTCCGATTTTTGGCGAGACTTCGAAAGTATATCCGTCAATGACCTTTCTGACTTTTCTTTGCATTTTTATCACGCAATCCCTTTCATTATTTCATTAATATTAACCTTATCAACATAAATTTCAGCATCAATTATCTCTTCTTTATTCTTGGTTAGGAATTTGTTCATATCTGAAATCTTATTTATTTTTTTGTGTGCAAGAGGAATATGTATTATTTCTTTTGAAACAATTGGAATGACCTTACTGCCATCTTTAATTAGCTCTACTAGTCCATGTCCCTCTAATAATTTCAGGTCCCTGTGTACTGCCTGCTTTTTCCTGTTTACTTTTTCAGCTAGCTCTTGTATTGATTTCGGATTATTTTTCTCAATTGTTTTTATCAACTGCATTCTTTTTCTAGTGAAGATTTCTGCCAAAGACTCAAGATTTAGGAGAATAGTGGCATTATTTGGAATCCTATCTCTAACCATATCCTCCACTAATTTTTCAACTTCAATTGACTTTAATTCTTTATTATTCATTTGTTCTCACCTTTTTTGGAGTTAATAAAATAAAACTTGTATCTTTCATAATTTTCCCTAATTTCATTTAAATAGCGTGTCATTACCTCTTTTAATGGAATCTGTTCTTTTTCGCTTAACGGAACAGGCTTATGACTAATCCAAAATCTCTGTTCATGCAAAAAACCGTGAAAATTATCCACTCTGTATATTTCTTCCCATTTATCCTTTATCCAAGCCCTGTAATTTAATGCAAATTTATGGATAATCTCTTTTTCTTTAATGAACATCACATCAATGATGTCGTATGCTGACAAAGATACCTTGAATCTTCTCTGTTCTCTCTGTTTTGGCATTCTTAATGTAAACATTAAATGTTTACCTTGTATTTAAGATTATTGTTTTTTGCCTAAAAACTCACTAAAACATTTATTTATACAGAAGATTCAATTTGATCAATGAAATACACTTACCTTCCCATCTTTGTTATAATTCTTGGCCTTTTAGTTTTATTCTTCTTTCCCGAGCCAGAGACTAATTTTTTTGCGTATCTTGGGACAGCATTGTTTTTTATATTCTTAACAATATTCTTAGTAATCTGGCAGAAAAAGAAAAAAAAGTAGTTCCTGATACTTTTCGAAAACTATATAAAATCTGTTACCAAAAATAAATTCTATGGAAAAGAGGTTGGGGCAGATTTCTATGGAGTATGTCATATTATTCTCCTTTGTCACAATATTTGTTATTGCAGGATTGTACTTGTTTAGAGAATTTGCAGTCGGCGCAAGTGACAGCATCACAGAGCAGAGAGTTAACAAAGTGGCTAATTTTATTATCGACAATGCAAGGGAGATGTATTACCAGGGAGCGCCTTCGAAAACTACTCTGGAAGTTGATATGCCTGACCAGATAGCAAATGCAGGTGTTCTAAGCTCAGGAGATGAATGGCTTCTGATATTTGTGGTAAATACTGGGCAAGGAGAAACAAGCTTCTATTATGAATCTGATGTTGCACTGAAGGTGTGCGTTGATTCTAGTACTAGTGATGCTTCTATTGATTGTAGTGGTTCAGTTGACTGTGCTGAAACCCTGGATGATCAGTGCTCCCCACCCAGTACTTGCGAATGTTTTGACAAAAGATTCTATTCTCCAGGATTAAAAAATATACAAATAAAAGCAGACAACACTCTTTGCAGTCCTGCCTGCGTCACTATAACCAATGTCTAAAATGAAAAAATCTCAGGTCTCAGTTGAATTTCTTTTGATATTCACCTTTTCCATAATGATAATAGCTGGTTTTATGTACATCACATATGCCCAGGTGACAGATTTGGCTGATAAGCGGGATTATGCGCATATGATGAGCCTTGCCAATATCATTAAAACAGAAGTTGTGCTAGCTTCACAAGTCAAGAACAATTATATTAGGAGGTTTGAGCTCCCTCCCAGGCTGAACAGCAAGCTCTATAAAATAGAACTTAATCCCAAAAACTCAATGTATAAGGACGAGCTGGAAATCCAGTTGCTTGATGAGAATAATGAGGTTATGAAGAGATATAATTCAATATTGCCAGTAAAAATTAAAGGAAGTTTCATGGAGGAAGTTAAGGGCGAGATGCTTGACTACTGTATTACACAGAATTCCCATGACGGCATAAGAATAGCCAGGAACCAGGCTTCCATTGAGTTCTACAAAGTGAATGAAGGTGAGGATCTTGACATTGAAGACGGAAAACTGAAGGTGAGTAATGAAGATATTGTGGAGTTATTAGTAAGATTGAACTGTGTTGAGAACATACAGGCCATCCAGTTTACATTGGCATTTCCCGAAGATAAACTTACTTTCATAGAATATTGTGTTGAAGATGATATGGCAAAAATATCTGCTGTACAGAGAAATCCAGAAACAAGCGATTCCTGCAGGCAGGAACTTAATGCAGCCTTTTTTGAAGAGATTTTTGAAGGAGGGATATTTGGCTATGATTTACAGCAATACAGACAAAACCCTCCAAAACGGCTGCACTCATTTTGGGACCCAGGGTCTAATGATGATCCTACTGAGGATACAGCTGGAACAATAACAGGAGGTTTTATTGCAGAAGATTTTGAGACTGGCTCAGGCGATATCGCAATACTTAAATTTGAGGTTAAGCCTGATGCTGATGAAGGCGAGGCTACTGTAGAATTTGACCCTGAATTTAATCCACTGCTATACCCAGGATCTGATGAAAATCTGGTGATATTGGATATTTCTACTGGCAAGGAGACAACAGGCGGTCTGCCAGACTCAAAGGTCGGTGCAACATTGATTATTCAGTAGTTTACTAAAATCGAAACAATTATAAAGGAGACTATTACTATAAATTCCAAGTTTTAAGTAAAGAAGATCAAAAGTGAGCGGGAGAGGGTTAAAAAGAGGGTCTATTGTATTATTATTAGTCTTATTTATCATAAATACTGTGGCTGCTTCTGATATTGGTTTATACAGCTTAAAATTAAATAACGAAAAATATGGTGCGGGAGATACTGTGCAAATTACTGCCGATATATACAGCAACTCAGCGGAGCCGCTCATGCAGAATAGAGTTGTTTTTGCATTGGAAAAATCAAACAGGGCAGTAATGCAGATATCTTCTCTCAACTTTGATCTTGCACCAAGTGAGGTGAAAAGGATATCAGAGTCACTTGTCTTGCCAAGTTATCTTGCTCCAGGCGATTATAAGCTGGTGGCTAGATTATATAATGCTGCAGACAAACTTGCTGGAGCGCTTATTGAAGAGCTTGAAATTTCAAATCCCGGGTCTTTCAAGGAAGTTGAATTGTCTGCTGTCACTTTTTCATATGGCGGGTTGGAAGATTATGGGCAGAGCGGTCTATTGAATGTCCCTGAAAATGAGCCTTTTAATGTGAATTTTGCATTGAAGAATGTTGGGAGCAGTGCCCTTGATAATATTGAGGCAGAGCTCAAATTTGTCAAAACCTTTGACAAACTTGATGTGGCAAAAACAATAAACCAGGTCGTCAATCTTAATAAGAATGAGCAAAAAGAGTTAAGTTTTGATGTTGCCCTGCCAGCTCCTGGAGGATATACCCTATATGTGGCTGTGAAACATAATGGGGAACTATTGGCGATGTCTGAGAACAGAGTTACGGTTTCTGGTTTTTCTGGCTCAATCCAGCATGTTAAAAATCTAAAGGACATATATAATAAGAATGATCTTGTGCGTGTTACTGCATCAGTAGTAGGTTCAGCAGACTCAACAACAATAATCAATGATGCACAGCTTGATTTGGCTATCTACAAAAAGAATAATCTTGTGTACAGTGAGATAAAAACTATAAGCGTATTAATGCCGGAAGGTAAGGAAATAATGTTTGAGTTTACTGCGCCAGAGGAGCTTGATGATTATGTATTAAGATTGGATTTGAAAAAGGATTCAAGACTGCTGGATACATTTATTGCAGCTTATTACGAATTGCCTTCTCCGGAGTGCATTTTTGTTTTTGGAAAATTGAAATGCGATGATGCATGCTTTGATGATAATGTGTGTGAGAGATTTGAATATTATCTTGGCAATTGCTTTGACTGCAAAGATGTCCAAGAACCTCCAGAAAGCTTTGACCCGGACAGTGATGATGACAGGGATGGCTTGACAAGGCAGGAGGAACTGGCACTTGGCACAAATCCCAATAATAAGGATACAGATGGTGATGGCGCCACAGACAAGGAAGAATTTGAAGCCCAATCAGATCCTTTGGACAAATCAAGCAGGCCATTGAAAATTGCATTTAAGCAACAAGAGGCTGTACTTGATTTTATTATCCTGCTTGTGCTTGCATCAGTATTGATCTATATAATATATAAAGTCAAACCGCTTGAGAGGAAGAAAAAGAAGAAAAAATGAGGAAAAGGCCAAATCCAGTTTTTGCAGTATTTTTGCTTGTGTTTTTCCTATTTTTTACTTCCTCTGTATTTGCGAGAGATGATGCTGAATGTAATAACAGTGTTATTGAGCAAGGGGACTTGTGTGATTTAAGTGTTAGTGAAGCTAACTGGTTATGTCCGCCGTGGCATCTGTGCTGTGCTGATATGTCTAATTCTAGTTGTATAACTCCCGGCGATAGTGATCATCCTTTTTTTGGGCTAAGAGTTAGTGGTAATTGCAGTACCTTCGGTACAGAGCATTGTTACTGCAAGTTTGCCTGGTCATGCGATGAAGGGTGCAATGCAGATTGTGTAACAAATAGAGATTGTCCATCTGGCGGGACATGCAATAAGGTTACCTGCCATTGTCAGGGTGGAACTCCAACATCATCCAGTTCGACATCTTCGACGACTTCAACTACATTAATTCAAGACTCTTATGAACCAAATGATTTCCCTGGGGAGGCATATGGTCCTTTGCTTTTCAATCAAGCTTATATTTCATACATCTTAGAAGGAGATCCAGATGACTATTATACTGTTAATCTGCAGACACTTATTCCAGTAACAATAACACTTGATGTTCCTGATGATGCGGATTATGATCTTATTCTTTATTGGTTTGATGGTCAAACGTTTAATGAAGTAGCTGCCTCAACAAATCATGGAAATACTAGGGAGACTCTTCCTTACACTCCTGAAGTTATGGGTACATACTATGTTCGCGTATTTCCGTATGAACACTGCTATAGTTTAATTCCTTATACTTTAACAGTTGTGTTTTCTTCAACTTCAAGCACGACTTCATCAACAATCAGCACTTCTACTACTACAACAACTCTGTCATGTACCCAAGTTGACTGCATAAATCATGCATCAATCAGCTGGAACTGTGGAGACAGCACAGCCTGCTGTGAGCAAGCAATTTCATGCATTAACCCTGTTGATCCTGTGTGTGTTAATAATGCGAATGCATTTGATGTATATTATTCTGGCAAAGATGATGTTGCCTTCTGTGACTATAATGCTAATACTGGGGAAATCCAATGGGTCGACTGTGACACATGGGATGTGAGATGTGATCAGTGCTCTCTTGTGTTTGATGAAACAAGCGACCCAACACGCTGGGTTAGAAATGGAGAGGAATCTGTTACAAAATTCGGCGAATATGAAGATACAACTAATCCTGAATGCTGCGGAGATGACAAGGGAGAATACTTTGTCCTAAGCACAGTAGAAGGAGACACTTCTTCAGCCTGCTGCAATTCTCCTAAGGATAAAGTGAAGCAAGGCAAATGCTACTGCCGTGAGACAGATGAGGGTCTTAATTATTTTTATGGAGGATGGATTGAAGTATTGGATGAAGCAAATAATGTTGTTAGGTATACAGATACATGTCAGGGAGATAATCTGATTGAATATTACTGTGATTCTTATGGAACTGTTGAGAGCAGGGTATTTGAATGCCCTGAAGGATGCATAGATATTCCTGCTGGTGGAGCTGACAGATGCGATGTGCCTGAGAATGCATGCATACCTCCCTTTTTGGTCTTGGGCTGCATCGGAAGGAAAAATAAAGAAGAAGGTGCAACAACTGCAAGGATTCCCTGGAACGAATCTTTGACAAGAGTTTGGTGGTCAGATATTCTGCAAAGGATAAATTATGACACTAGTGACCCGGACACACAGGCAGCACCTACTGAATTCCAAGAGGATTGCGCTGGCGGCTGGTCATCTGACTGGGCCTCTGGACAGAGAAAGTTGATGCTTCTGGACCTTGGATTTGATGAAATCAATAATGGAATAACACCAGATGGGTCTGGCATAGGAAATAATGGAGAAGTTCATGGTGCGACTCTTGTGGATGATTGCAGGGGCGTATCAGGAAATAAATGTTTGCAGTTTGATGGGGTAGATGATTATGTTAGGGTTCCTGATGATGATTCATTGGATATGAGGGGGAATGCTGAAGTTACAATCTCGACATGGTTTAATGTGGCGGAAATACCAGAAGATAGTCGCTATTTACCAATTATTGACAAAATGGAAACCTATTCCATTTTAGTGTCTCCCAAACTAAATACAATTGTAGGTTCACTTTATACTTCAGATATATGGGCGTGCGACGGTTCTTCTGATGGGGAATCATCCCTTGTTACAGGGGAGCTGCCTTCTATTGGGCAATGGGTTCATGTGGCACTCGTAATGGAGCTGGTTGGTAATCAAAGACTAATGAAATTATATATTAATGGTAATCTTGCCGATGAACTCCAAGTGAACTCTTGGTTATGTAACACGAACTATGATCAAGTAATTGGAGGTCTCCCAGATTCAATTCGTTCAGGGCTTGATGGTTCAATTGATCAAATAAAAATATTTAGTCGCGCTTTAACAAGAGAAGAGATATTATCTGAGATAAACGGTGAGCCTGTTTATGAAGATCCAATGTGCGATGCATGGACATCTGAGACATCTGCTTATTACGGTACTACTGATAATATTGAAGATGAGGATGACTATTGGGCAGCATGCAGGGAGAATTGTCTTGCAGAGGCAAGGACAGATACAAAGGCAAAAGTTGAGTTAAGTGTCTCGCATAATTACGGTGATGCAAGCTGGAGCGAGTTTGAATCTGATGTAACATTTGTTGCAGAGATTGAAGCATGCGGAAACGGCCTTGCTCTGGCAAGGGCAAAAGCCCAGTTGATAGAGGCAAGATTGACATGCGATCCTGCTTCACGCCAAATGTGCGAGATAAGTGAAGGGGACCCGGTGGAGGCAGGCAGTACAGTAGGAGTTTATGCTGCAACAGAAAGCATACCCAATATGAAGCTTAAAGGAATCTACTTCCCGTCGCAGACAAGCTTTAAAGAGGAATATATAATTGAGTTTGAGCTGAATGGAAATGCACAGCACCAGAGTCATATGGTTGCAGACAATGATTGGACCCCATATGGTTCATGGGGCAATTTTTTTGCGCATGATGCCTTTGAAACATGTGTGCTGAGGACAATAATAAACCAGAATCTTGAATTGCCTGTTGATATTAATGTTCCCGAAGATAAAGATGATACACCAAGAGAGACCATTTATACAGGGGAAGATTTAGAGAATAATCTGTATGTGCCAGGCAAAGAACTTTTCTCAGCTGATTTCAGGGCTGGAGTTGACAATGAGGATAACCTAGCTCTTGATTATGAAGATTTGGCAAATTGTTTGTACAATTGGGAGGACTGCATGGGCAGGTCTGTTGATACAGACCAGACAGGGTGGGCCTATCCAGAAGGAGAGGTCTATGAGTGTGCATGTTGCCTGGGATGGTCAAGGACAGAGGGCGAGAGCCCTGATAACAGCGCTTATGGAGATAATCTGGAAGCAAGAGTTAAAACAGATATAATTACTGTGTATAGAGCATGCGGTTATCCAGAGGGAACTCCTGCACTTGGTTACACTGCAGAGGAATGGATATCTGATGAGCAGAGATGGATATGTAAACATACAAGTGTTCAGGAGGAAGAGGCCACTAGATCATCAGGTACAACCGATGGTGGGGAACTGTTTAGTGGTGGTGCTTTTTGCGATTGTGGAGATCTTTGGGACCCGGTTTGTGGAGTGGATGGCAATACATATTCCAATGAATGCTTTTTAGACTGTGCAGGCATAGCAAAAGCCTATGATGGAGAATGTGATGATGTGCCATCCTGCAACTGCATAGATCTTTGGGACCCGGTCTGCGGAGTTGATGGCAATACATATTCCAATGACTGTTATTTAGGGTGTGCTGGCATTGATAAAGCCCATGACGGGGTGTGTGCAGCAGAATATCAATTATACCAATGCGGCGATTCAAGCAGAACAGTATTTGACCTTGGAATAATTCCTGTCCGTGAAGGCGCAGAATTTACCCTAAAACTGTCAGGAAAGACCCAGACTCTAAAGTGCTGCAATAATATTTTTGTGAACTGCCAGGATTTGGCATTTGACAGATGTGATATTAACAATAATAAAGAGGTTGATCTTATTGATCTTACTGATATATACAATCATATTGTCCAGGGAACAAATAACCCAATATATGACATGAATCAAGACGGTGTAATAGATATGAGTGATTATGATTTCTGTAAAGCCCTGTTTGGCCAGGATTATGATGCAATAAAAGAGTGCTGTGCAGAAGCTATATGCGGAGATGAGATAATAACTCCTCCAGAGGAATGTGACACGACCTACTGGAATTGTCCAAATGAGAAATGTGGCGACTTGATTGGAAGAATGCCTTATAAAACCTATTTAAGAGAAGGCTGCGATGATGATTGCCTATGCACATATTCAACTCAGGGACAGTGCAATATTGATTGTGGTGCAGAATGTGAAGCCAACTACGGCTGCTCTGATGGGGAAGTCTGTAATACAGATACATGCATGTGCGGGCCTGCAGCTCGGTGCACGCCAGATGACCCGTGCGATGAGCACTCTGATTGTGCAACTCCAAATAATGTTTGCCTGGATATAGACTTAGACGGCTTAGAAGATGATTATGTGATTTATCCCCCTGCCAGATGCAATCTTGCAACAACTACTTCATGCAGATCTAATTCAGATTGCCATAGTGGAGATTTTTGTGAAAAGAATACAGAAGATTGTGATGGAGTAGGCAGATGCATAGCAAAACCACAGTATTGCACAACAGAGGTAGAATGGGTCTGCGGCTGTGATGGAGTGTCTTATACAAATGATTGTGTCAGAAAAAGAGCAGGAGTATCTAAATTAAAAGAAGGCAAGTGTGAGCAGCCTGTGGATATGTGTACTGTTAAAAACATATGTGACCCAGATGAAATATGTGTGTTTTCAATGTATGATAACGTTGATTCCCACGTAGCTCCGTGCTCTGAAGCTACAGGCAAGAAGCTATGTTGTCCCTCAATATTTGATGGAGACTGCCAATTTAAGCCGAAAGCACAGTGTGGTTACGATAGCACATTGCTGTTCCTATATCAGAATACTGACAGCCATGTTGCAGAAGATGATGCGGCTCATGATTATAGATTATGCTGTGGAATACCGGGGGGAATGGCATGCCACTTAGTAGTTAATGGTATGTGCTCAGATAATGAACTCTGCATTGTGTCAATGTTCCAGGGAATGGATTCGCACGTTGCAGAATGCGGCTATTATAATAATAACTTTTGCTGCGGCACTGGTGGATCTCCGCCAACAACAATCCCAGTTGGTGAGATATGCACTAATGGTTTTGATGATGATGGTGACGGAGACATAGACTGCTATGATTATGATTGTGCAAATGACCCACTTAGCGGATGCTGCCCTGTCGGGGACATGTGTGAATTCGGGTGCCCTGATTATTGTGTCTGCTGCCCTGACGGCAACTGCTACGAGGCAGGGAATGGCTGCGGTGCCCAATACAACTGATGCTTATGAATAATTCAAAAAATAATACGAGGTGCTAGGAAATGAAAAAGATCGTTTATCTTGTTTGTATGCTATTGTGTATTGGCTATGCGGCAGCTGCAACGCAAAGTCATCCTGCAAACCAGGTCAAGGCAGGAAGCTTCCAGAGTGGCAGTTATAATTTTCCGGGAGAGATCTGCCTTCAGAATGATTGTATCTCATCATGGCCTGCTGGGGGCGGCGGCGGATACTGGTCACAGAGCGGCTCAAATATTTATTACAATTCAGGCCAAGTAGGTATAGGCACATCTGACCCAGACAGTGCATTGCTGCATATACATGACACCGGCGTTGCAAAGAGCTATGTGCATATAACCAACAAAAACTCCGGGACAGGCTCGCAGGACGGGCTTGATGTCGGCATCGGCGCTTCAAAAGGCGTTCTCTGGTTAAGAGAGAATATGCCCCTGTCATTTGCCACAAACAACCAGGAGAGGATGGTTATAACAAAAGAGGGTAATGTTGGTGTTGGTACCACAACACCGCAAAACAAACTTGATGTCATCGGCGGAAGAATACTTGTCAAAGGAACCAGTACAAGCAGCTCTGGAGGGATGTTTGTTCAGACAGAAGGCCAGTCTAAGTATGGATTTGTCGGTTTGAATGAGCAGTCCAATATTGGCTTTTGGGGCAGCGGATCAGGATGGGGTTTGGTGATGAAGACAGATAGTGGTAATGTTGGTATTGGCACTAATAATCCGACAGCAAAATTATCTGTAATTGTTGATAATCCAGATATTGCCAATACTGCTATCCAGGGTGTAAGTGAAACTGGCTGGGGGGTTAATGGTGCTAGTAAAAGTGCAGCTGGTGTATATGGGGGGAGTGAAAGTGGTTCTGGTGTTCGTGGAGGGAGTGAAAGTGGTGCTGGTGTATATGGACATAGTGAAAGTGGTCCAGGTGTTTATGGATATAGTAATACAGGATGGGGTTTACGTTGCGATGGCGCACAGTGCGGAGGCAACCAGCAGTGGACTGTGAGCTCAGATGCCCGGCTGAAGAAGAATGTAGATACAGTAACAGATGCGCTTGACAAGGTTATGCAGTTAAGGGGAGTAACATTTGAGTGGAAGAACGAGAATTATGAAGGCAGGAACCTCGGCTTTATAGCGCAGGAGGTATTGCCGGTTGTGCCGGAAGTTGTGAGCAAAGACACTGAAGGGTATTACACAATAAAAGATTCAGCGCTGACTGCTTTGCTGGTTGAGGCTGTAAAAGAACAGCAAGCGCAGATAGAAGAATTAAAGGCAAGAATTGCGGAGCTAGAGAAATAGATTATGTCTAACCAGAACACAAAACAAAAACTTGTACTGTTATTATTAGTTTTCACACTGTTTGCAGCATTTGTATCTGCTGTCACGCCTGTAGAGTGTCCTGACATAGTGTGCAGTGATCAGTACTGTTATGATGACAGAGGCTGTATGCAATGCTGCCCTGGTGTTGCATCATGTTGCGATAACAAATGTATTGACCTTGATGCAGAGTTCAGTGATCCTTATCTTGTGATGAGCAAATGTATTGATATAAGAGCTAATGTTGAAGCTGAGCATTTTGACTCTTGCAGGGGCTCGTATCTGATAGAATACGAATGCTGGCCAGACGGATACTGTCATGAAAGGGTTTTTTCTTGCATAGATAACGGCCATCAAGCCTGCCAGCAGGGGAGATGTATGCCTGCAAGCTGTGAATGTGACTGGACAGCTATAGAAATTGAATATGACTCAGATCACTGTGTAATTGGGACAACAACAACATCCCCAATAATCACAACAACCGTTCCAATAACCACAACGACTCTGCCAGGAGAATGCTATAATGATAGTGACTGTGGATATTTGAACTGTATACAGGACTATAGTCTTGAGGCAGTTGGCTATGACACCCCAATCTGCTGCAACGGAGAATGCATCTGCGGCGGCTATGAAGGTTCTGAATCCGAAGAGACATGCAATGATTATGTAAATAGTTATAACGAGGAGGGCAGTGGTTTTGATAACGACTGCGATGGGTTTGCGAACTGCTTTGATTCTGCTTGCTATGATGCAGAAGTGTGCAAGGACCATGAGTGTTCTGATAATATATGCAAAACGTACTATGATTGTGTCTATTGTGAAGATTATGGTGACTGTGATCCTGAGTATTGCGAGGGTTGCAGAGATGAATGTGATTATGAAGGCCAAAGAGAATGCCTAGATGCAACCAATTCCGAAGAAGTGCAGTATAGGGAATGCGGCTATTGGGGCGACCAAACCCTACCTCAACAATGTCTGACATGGAAGGTTTTCAATTGTGAGCCGACAGATACTGAGTGCAATATGGGTTACTGTTATCCTTCAGACTGCCAGGACAATGTATGTACAGAGTTTGACTGTCTCTACTGTGACTTATACGGAGACTGTACACCTGAACAGTGCGGTGTTGTTCCAGAAGAAGAGATTTGTGACAACCGTGACAATGATGGTGATGGAGATACAGATGAAGGCTGCGATGATGACCTAGATGATTATTGTGATGATACAATGGGATATACGGCTCCTGACTGCGGCTGTTATTGTCTTGATATCTATGACCCTGTATGCGGAGTTGATGGCAAGACATATTCAAATGACTGCTACAGGGGTTGTGCAGGAGTTGCAAAGAAACATGATGGAGAATGCACAACAACCACCACAATTCCAGTTACTTCAACAACTATCTCCAACTGTTATGATTCAGATGGCGGTATTAACTTTTATCAATATGGGGAATGTACAAACAACCCTGTGGGGGATTCGCCTGCATCAGGTGATTATTGTGAGAAATTCCTTTTCTTTTTTCAGACAGGTAATTTAATCGAGTATGACTGTAAAGGCCAATGTTATACAATAAAACAGAATTGTGCTGAACTTGGCGAGGGGCTCTATTGCAAAGACGGTGTCTGTGTATCAGACACCACAGTTAGTTGTGTAACCAACGGTGATTGCAACACTATCAATAATGCCGGGACATACTGCAAAAAAACACCGAGTGATTGTGATGGGATTGGAATCTGCGCAACTAAACCTACCCAATGTACTGAAGAGGTATCACCTGTGTGCGGGTGTGATGGCATTACTTATGGTAATGCCTGTATTGCGGCATTGAGTGGCGTTAATGTTGATTATGAAGGGGAATGTGCAATTCAGACGCCGGTTCCGCCGGCATGCGATGATCCGGACGAGGACGATTATTATACAAAGGGCACGTGCGAGAGTGGAGGGGTCAAGCACA
>JAFGJW010000009.1 GCA_016928835.1 Candidatus Woesearchaeota archaeon
ATAGCTTCTGCTCCTTGGAACATTTGCAATATCTGAGAGCTCGCCTGCTGTTGAGACCCCTCTTGAAAGTAAGGCAGCCCAAATCTTGACCTCATACAAGTTCAGGTTAAAATATCTTCTTAATTTACTCAAAAATTCGTCTTTAACAATCATTTTGAAAACCTCCTTGTAGTTATGTAATTATTAGAGGCTGTACTAAATTCACCCCTTTTATAGAAATACAATATAAGTACTACTATTAATATGTTACGGTTTTTTGCTATGGGACAGTAAGTTAAAAAAATAGGAAATTATTTAAACATACTAAAACGAAGTTAAGGGTGTACAAAATGAAATTGCTGGATCAAGAAAAAGTCAAAAATTTAGTAAGAAAATACGGACTTACAACACCCAAGACATTTTTGATAAAAAATAAAACCGAATTGAAAAAGATTAAAAAAAAATATTTTCCCGTTGTTATTAAAATTGATTCTCCGGACATTGTTCATAAAACCGATGCGGGCATGGTAATCAGGGCAATTAGTAATAAGCAAGAATTACTTAATGCTTTTAATAGGCTAGAGGCAAATGTGAAAAATAGATTTCCAAAAGCAGAAATCACAAATTATGTTATCCAAGAACAAATAAGGGGGTATGAAACAATAATTGGCATGAAACGAGACCCCCAGTTTGGTCCGGCAATTATGTTTGGTGTCGGCGGTATCTTTGTAGAAGTATTGAAAGACGTTTCTTTTAGAATTGCTCCCATAAATAAGAAAGATGCTTATGAGATGATAAGGGAGATAAAAGGATACAAAGTACTCAATGGCATACGTGGAAACAGGCCAATTAATTTCAAAGCACTCATTGATATCTTGATCAAGATTTCAAAGATTTCAATGGAAAACAAGAACTTTAAGGAGATTGACCTCAATCCTGTGTTTGTTAATGAAAAAAATGCAAAAGTTGTAGATATAAGGATCATGGTTGATGAAACATGAATGCTCTGGATGGAATCTTAAATCCGAGAAGTGTCGCTGTAATTGGTGCTTCCCGTCGCAGAGGCTCTGTTGGAAGAGGTGTAATGAAGAGTCTTCTTACAGGCTGTGTTTTTAAAACTCGGCTATGCAAGCCATTTTCTGGTCGAGTCTATGCAATAAATCCCAATGCAAAAAAAATTTTGGGAAGGAGGTGCCATGCAAGCCTTCTTGATGTTAGAGGCAACGTTGATCTCGCTGTAATCTGCGTTCCAGCTAAGATTGTTCCTTCTGTTATTAAGGATTGTGCAAAAAAACAGGTGAAAGGGGCCATAATAATCTCCGCGGGTTTCGCAGAGATAGGAAAATCAGGAGAAGAACTGCAAGATAAGGTAATTAAAATTGCTAAAAAAACTAATATTAGACTCGTTGGTCCAAATTGTCTCGGCATTATAAGGCCGCCTATTAATTTAAATGCAAGTTTCGGCCCAAGCATGCCGCCGAGAGGGGAAATTGCTTTTATAAGTCAGTCAGGTGCTCTTGCTGACAGCATAATTGACTGGTCAATTGAAGAGAGATATGGTTTTAGTCTCATAGTAAGCTATGGTAACCAAGCAGATCTTGAGTTGAGTGATTTTATGGAATGGTGTGAGAAAGATAAACATACAAAAGCCATTACACTATATATTGAAGGTATCAAGGATGGCAGAAAGTTTATGAAAATAGCAAAAAAGATGACTAAACCGATAATAGCAATAAAATCTGGAAGAACTGAAGCTGGAACAAAAGCTGTAAGCTCGCATACTGGTAGTCTAGCTGGCTCCTTTGAGATATACAAATCTGCTTTTAAACAATCGGATGTGATTCTTGTCGATACTGTTGAAGAGCTATTTGATGTGGCAAAAGCAGTTGCCACCCAACCACCATGCAAAAAAAATAATATAGCAATAATAACAAATGGCGGTGGCTGCGGAGTTTTGGCTGCTGATTATTGTGAAATGCTTGGAGTTAGACTTGCGAAATTAACTAGAAAGACGATTCAGAAGTTAGAGGGGAGTGGAAAGATGCATCCTGCATACTCAAGAAGAAACCCGCTAGACATAGTCGGTGATGCTCTTCCAGAGAGATATGAAGTAGCAATAAACACACTTCTGGAACAAAAAAATGTTCATGGGTTGATTGTTATTCAGACACTACAGACCATGACCGGTTCTGAAAAAGATGCAAAAATTGTTATTAAAGCCAGAAAAAAATTCCCTGACAAACCAATTGTATGTACCTATATGGGGGGAAAGTTCAGCAGAAAAGGTATTAAATTATTAGAAAAGCATAGAATCCCTGATTTCAATGACCCATATAAGTCTGTAATGGTGATGAAATCTCTTATTGACAGAGGAGAGAAGTTTAACTAACATCTGTTTTAATCCATTCAATTAACTTGGGAATTACTTTTTTGTCAACAGTATCTGTACTAGAGAACCTGTGATTCTCTCCTTTAAAAAATAAAAATTTTTTCTTTACCTTTAGACTTTTTTTAAGTTTTATTGCCTGTTTATGAGGGACAACTTTATCATCTAAAGACTGAACAAGGAAAACAGGACAAACAATTTTTCTTGATTCTCTGTATAGATTATATCTAACAGCATCGAAAAAAAACCTTAACTTACTCACCAAGCTTCTTTTCTTATGTTCTTTTGTAAATTTAGACAACCCTTCACTAGTTTTTTTGCTAAATATGAGAGGGAGAATGTCCAAAACCGGGCTGAAAAGTATAATCCCTAAAATATTCTTATTTTTAGAAGCCTCCAAAAGAACAGGATATGCGCCAAAGCTGTAACCTACCAGGTAAATTTTATTAGAAAGACTTATAGAATAATTCATAATTAAATTTTTATTTTGAAGGATTTTTGAGATTGTAACTTTGTCAATATGTCCTTTACTCCTTCCATGACCTGAATAATCAAAAGACAAGACATTATATTTGTGTTTTACCAATGCGTTTTTTATCCTGATAATATTAATGTCTTTTATTGAACCAAAAAGACCGTGAAAAGAAACAAACAAGGGTTTTCTTTTGTTTTTTAATTCGAGTTCGCAATATAAATTCTCTAAATAGAATTGTTTTTTCATTTTAATAGTTCAACTTATACCTCAGCAAAGCAGCAATTCCTCCTAGACCATCTAATTTCTTGCCGCCTTCATGCTCAGAAGTGATTATATGAACTCTGGCGTTTATCTTCTCAGTTTTTTTCATCAATTCATCAACCTCTTCAAACTGCGCTTCTTGCCTTTTTCCGTGTATAAATGCGTCACTAATCAGTAGATCAGAAACCGCGCCAGCTTCTATCGCGACTCTAACTTCATTAAAACCATAGACTGCCAAGTTATCTTTTGCTATCTCTTCTAGTAATTTCTCAACAAGTGAAATTTCTTTTGAAAATCTCTCCATTTTCAACACAGTCTTAACTTCAGGCCTTTTCATGAGTTCGTTAATGCCTGTTTCTCCAACACATGAACATGTTGCCACTACAATTCGCTCCTGCAGAGATTTTTCTGTAATTTTCTTCATTAAATACTCTCTCCAAAAACTAGGAGAAGCTATGACGATATTAGTAAAATTATACTTTTTGTCGTATTCTTGGATGATTTTTTTAACATGAGAATAAAAATCCTCTGATTTGGTGTTTGCATCAGCTTTTTTTGTAACATCTCCTTTTATGTGCGTCAATAATTCGTAACCATATCTTTTTAATAACGCAAAATACGCTTCTTCACGGTCATGAACACAAATTAAAATATTGGATCTTGTGCCTTGAGTTGCTTCTTTTATTTTTTCTATTTGGTAATTAAGAAATTTTTCTTTCTGCAACTCGAAGATTGTGTTCTCTTCCAAATTAATTGTATGGTAACTTCCTAGCGGAATGTCTTCTGGTCCGCTAATAATGGTGCCAGAAACACGCAGGACATTATTGTATTTATGGAACTCAGCCTTCTCAACCTTAATTGTAAGAAAAACTGGTTTTTTTAGTATCTTTGTTGCTCTTTCATGTTCTTTCCCAATTTTTATCTTGCGCAGGGTTCGTGCTTTAATAACATCAGATTTCTCAATAATATAACTTAAATACCACAAATCATCCAGAGAAGTTACCTCTAATTTGATAGTGTTTTTTTTCAAATTTTGGAAGATTGTCCTCATAAGGAAAAAAGAAAAAGATTTATATATATAATTATCTGTTTTCGTATATTAATGGGATTGAATAAAAGAGGAGACAACTGGACTGCGTTGCTCATCGCAATGATTGCCGCCGTAATCATCTTATATGTCCTAATGTTGCCGCCCGAATACCGGGCTGAACTTCTTGAAGAAAACTTTACTCCGGTTTCTGGGGAGGAATATTCAAATATCAGTATCCTCATGTCCAAAGCACCAGGCACATTAAGTTTTCTGGCAAGTGACCAGATAGACATTGACTTGTCCTCATTTACACTCTACACAAAGAAAGAAGCAGAAATACTATTCAATTTAAATTCGTTGTATATAAAAAAATCTTTATTTGACGAAGAATTCAAGAATATATCTTTTAGCCTACAAAATATAGAGTTTCTTGAGAATATCATGCTCTCATTCACTGCAAGTAAATACTCCGGCCGCCTAGCAATTAAGCTAAATGGCAATACTATTATGGAGCAGGAACTGACTACAGCAAGTCCGCCGCCATTGGAACTACCTAAGGCGCTGTTAAAAGAGGAGAATACATTAGTTTTCGAAGTATCTGGGCCGGGAATGGAATTCTGGAAAGCCAATGAGTATAATCTCATAGATATTAAAATAACTGGCGACACAAAAGACATCAGCGGCCAGGAGAACAAACAAATCTTTGTGGTGACTGAACAAGAAAAGAATAACCTACTCTACGGCGAGCTGACATTCATTGTGGAATGTTCCCAAACAGAATCAAGCCCAATGGAGATATACTTAAATAAGCGGCAGATTTATGTTGGAATTCCAGATTGCAGCCTGAGATTCTCGCCATTAAAGATTGAAGAAGACAAGATAATTGAAGGAGATAATCATTTAAGGTTTAGATCTGAAAATGGGAATTACCAGGTTTATCAAGGAGAATTCAGATTAAAGCTTAAGGAGCCCGTTTATCCAACCTACTATTTTAATCTGCCCGAAGAGAGCTACCAAAAAATAAGGGAGGGGGATGCTGATATTAACATAAGCCTTGTTTTCCCGAATTCTATTGACTATAAAAAAGGCGTAATCTTTATTAACAGCTATCAAACAGAAATTGAAACATACGATGATTATTATTCAAGGAACATTAACACATTTATAAGAAAAGATAACAATGCTGTTGAAATCAGGCCAAAAAAAGATAAACTTGAGATAACGCAGCTAGAGATTGTATACGCTGTTGAGTAAAAACCTGTTCTAAGAAAGATTTATATAGAGATAAACTAATAGAGATAAGAGTATGACAGAAACAACACAGACAGCTACTCTAACTCAGCGAATGCCCAATTCTCTTGGTGTGTTGTTGGCAGTGTTAGCAATAGCACAATATATACTGGACATTACCTGGTGGATGTTCGACGGCTTTGATTATAGAGTAATTTTCAGCAAAGGATTTTTTCTCATCTTGGTAAATTTTATCATGCCTATTTTAATTTGGGTGGTGGCATTAGGCACAATTGTTCTGCACAGAGATAAGAGAACCTTGTTATGCGATATTTTAACAGGCGTGGCTGTGGGCATCCTTATGCTGCTTGGTGCCTTTCATGACCCTGCATCTTTTGGCCACATGTTCTTTATCATCATCTATTTTATACTTTTAAGGAACTACGCTGAAGACAAGGTCGAATTTAGATATGCTTTTCTTTTACTTCTCTTATTTGATTATTTTGGTTTTGGCCTTTTCTCCTCATTCCTGAACTTTGGTTTATCTGGGTCCTTAAAGGCAGTATTTTGGAGCAGGGCTTTTATTCCCATATGGACCCTATGGGTACTGTACAGCTGCAGTCGATTAACCGGAAGACCTTTATTTGCCATATTATTGTCAATTATTTTTGCCATATACATAATTGTTCTTGTGGGGGACAATATTCCAAATGTTTATAGCGGTCATGCTTCAAGGCTTAGCAGAAACACAGTAAGGCAAGTATTAAATATGGGGTGGAATGCAATAAAACTTTTATTTTGGGAGGGTCCGAAATCTGTAATCACAGGAACAGGGCAGTGGTTCAATAGGCAAATCTCTGAAGCAACAGGCTATGACTATTATACAAGCCAGGTAGAAGAAAACAAAGATGAACCGTTGGGAGTATATTTAGATGATGTTGAAACCATGGATCCTGTTTATCACCAAGGTGACTCTGTTACAATAAGGGGATTCATCAAAGCAAGAACTCTTGAGGACAAAGAGATACCTATCACAATAAGTTGCTATTATGAAGATAATGAGAAGATTAAACATTTTGCTGATGAAGTCTCCCCAAGCACGCAACTCCAGCTAAGAGATTTTAATGAAAAGTTTGTAACATGCGAGTTTGACAATTTAGCTGAGGGCACATATGATATAATAATGCATGTAGAATTTGATTTCAGAACATTATCCTATGTAAGGACATATTTTATGGACAGCAACAGCCTCCTTGCTAAAAGGAAGGAGCTAATGGATAATGGCCAGGATTATTCAAATTCCGGCATACTAAGTTCCTTTAATTTAAAGCAGCCCCTTACTGTTTATACTAACGGCCCTATAGAACTTGAGCTTGGTTCAAATGAGCCGCCAATTAATGTCGGGCAGGATGAATCTATATATTATAGTGTTAAGATATCTAATCTGTGGCGGGGCCAAATAAAAAGCATTAATGATCTATATATGCTTGTCCCAGAACCTCTGTGGTTGCGGGGCAGTGGCACAGAGAGCAGGCCAGGAGAATTCAGTTGTGGAAATGACCAGTTTAAAAAGATTAGTTCATCTGGAGAAGGAGAAGAAGGTTTTAATAAATTTGGTATGGTTGGGGCCGGGTCACCAGAGAAAGTGCAAGACATAGAATGGGACGAGATTGAATTTGCATGTTTTATGGAAGTCCCAAAAAGTTATGGGGGCGTAGAGACACTGGAAGAAACTGAAGCACCTACTGCAAAGACCCTCAAAGCAACAGTGGAATACACTTATTCAATTGAAAAGAAAGTATATGTGGATGTGTTACAAGCATTATCATAAAATGAATATCAAATTAATAATTGTCCTGTTATTATGCTGCTTTCTGTTGAGCTGCGACGATTTAGGTATTGGCAACAATAAAAACCTGCAAGATGCGGAAATCTACAAAGGTAAAGAGGGCGTAGCCATTGAAATAATTGATAATGCACTGCCAAGTAATGTTTTTGAAAACGAGAATTTTGAATTATTGGTTAGGGCCACAAACAAAGGGCCAATATCCACCAGTGTTAAACTAAGTGTAGCTACAGAGAAGCCCTATCTTACTTTTATTACTGGTTCTTACTTCCAACAAAGAGAAGTTCAGTTAGAAGGAAAGGAGCCTTTTCAGCAGATTGACGATTTTGAAGTTGAAGTATTTAACATTAAGGGCGGCCAGATAGATCCTCTTAGTGAAACACATACAGGATTAGTTATTGTAAGTGCATGCTATGATTACATATCAAAAACATTTAGTGATGTGTGTATAGACACCGACCCGCACAATTTGCGCCCAATTGTAAAAACGTGCTCTCAAAGTATTTTGTCGCTAACCGAAGGCCAGGGCGGACCACTTGTAATAACAAGTATTGAACCGAGAATGTTACTTCAAGGAGATTACATCAAACCACAATTTAAGATCTATCTTGAAAATCAAGGCCCTGGTTCTGTAACCACTTATGGAAACACCAATAAGATGTGCTCAAATCAAGAAAAGGACATAGAAGACTATAATACGCTTGACATATCAGATTTAAAACTTAATGTTGCCGGATATACAGAAAATCTGTGGTCATGTGTCCCTGAGATGATAAGATTGCGGAGCAAACAAGACTATGTGATATGTTCCTTAAAAGAAAATGTACAGGGGATACCTAAAGACAGAGACCCTTTTCTAACACCATTAAAGATAGAGTTAAAGTATGGCTATGCATTAACACAAACAAGGGAGGTAGTAATTGAGAAAGTGTTGAGCCACTAACCTCACAAAACAAAAATATTATATATTACTACTGTCCATAATTTGATTCATGAAAAGGTTTGCTATATGTGCTCTTGTTTTTGTTGTACTTATTGGTTGTCAGCCGGTCCAGACCGGGAACAGAGAGATATCTGAGGAATATAGAAAAGGAACCCAGGGCCTGGTAATGTCCTTTGTTCAGGGAAATCCGCCCCAGCAATTATTCAAAAGCTCTCCCTTTATTGTAATGGTGCAATTGTGGAATAGAGGAGCAGAGGATATTGAGGGAGGAAAAATTTATCTTACGGGATATGATAAAAAATATGTCTTTGGTGAACACCAGAAAGAGATGTCTTTCTCCATAGAGGGCAAGTCCCCATTCAATCCGGAGGGAGACATGACGGAGCTGGTAGAATTCAAGGATCCAAGTATTGAGGCCATTCCTGATGATATTGATACTTTTGCTCAAAGTATAAAAGTAAGTGCTTGCTATTATTATCGAACTGTGGCAAGCCCAGAAATATGCATTAATCCAAGGCAATATTCAGCAGACGCAAGTGAAAGCGTGTGCCAGGTAAAAGACGTCAGTTTAAGCGGAGGGCAGGGCGCCCCGATTGCTGTCACCAAAGTGGAGCAAGAATTAATGGACAATAAAATCTTTCTTAAAATTTATATCCAGAATTCTGGTGGCGGAACACCTTTCGAAGTAAACAAAGGCATTACTGATTGTCATAAAAACCTCCAAATTACAGACATAGACAAGATAAATATTGAAGAGGTCGGCTTTTCAAACTTCCAGTTGACTAGCGGTTGTAAGCCTAACCCCATACGACTTGTGAACAATCAAGGATTCTTTATATGTAGTGCCGAGCTAGATAATCTTGGGGACACCGCTTTTGTCACCCCCTTAGAGATTAGAGTAGGCTATAATTATCGTCAAACTTTGACTAAAACAGTAAAGATTGTGAATATATAAAGAAAGATTTAAATAAATGTATTCTCATGTAAATTAAATGGAGGTTTTAAAATGAAAAAAGTTATTTTAATCTTAATATGCTTGAGCATGCTTTTATTAACTGGTTGTCCTGAACAAAATACAGTTGCATCTAATGTGAATCCATTCCTCGGTGGAACAAGAGGACTATCAATCCAGTTCTCTGAGGGCGCTCCACCAGAAGAAGTCTTTGACGCTGATTCCTACCCCTTTGAAGTGGAAGTTAAACTATTGAATATTGGAGAAACAGATGTACCAAAAGATAAAGTTGAGTTAAGACTTAGTGGTATTAATCCGGTTGATTTTGGAAAACAAGAACAGGATTTCATAAAAAGTGGAATTAGTGAGGACATAATCGCAACAATAATTGACTCTGAGGGGAATACAATTGAGCCTCCTCCGGTGTTTGTCAGTTTTAATGATTTGAGCTACATAGATGTTCTGCCAGGCAACAATCAGTTCCCGCTCCGGGCAGATGTTTGTTACTGGTATAGCACAATTGCATTCACTGATGGCTGTATAAGAGCAGATGTTCTTTCAAGGGACGAAGATGCAGTCTGTCAGGTACAGGAAGAAAAGACTGTTTTTAATTCTGGTGCGCCAATTCATATTGTAGAATTTAGTGAACAACCAAGCGGTTCAGACAAAATTCGATATATATTCAAGATACAGCACAAAGGCTCAGGCAGATTCTACCTGCCGGACGACTCTACAAAATGCCCTGTTAATCTCCAGACATCAAGATTAAAGGAGAATAGAGTGCACTTTAAAATCGAATCAAAGGTAGAGGACTTGCAGTGCAGTGGACTTAAAGATGGAACTGGTAAAGAAGGAGACGTGATGCTGATAAATGGTGAAGCAACGCTTCACTGCACCCAACAGACAACAAGCCAGCTTGATTTTGTAGATAAAATAAAGATAACACTTACTTATTATTATAAAGAGAACACGGAAACCTTTTTATTAGTCAAAAAAACTATAAATTAATCAAGAAGGGATTGGAGTTTTTGTCTTAATTCTTCTTTTTCTTTTATTCTTTTTTGTTGCTCCTCAAATAATAGCTCTGTTTTATCATTCAGCTCTGATTCTAATTTATTTATTTTTGCATTAAGCTCAAGCTCTTTATCCATTGCACTTCTCGTTAGTGTGGCAATCTGTGACTTGAAGTTTCTTTTTTCTTGTTCAAGTCTTTCAGTATAGTCCCTTGCATTCTGCACTATTTCCCCCCTCATTCCACCTAAGATGCCGGCTAATTTCCTGTTGTCAGCTTCTAGCTTCTTATTCAAATTCATTAGATTTCTGCCAACACCATAATAGTGCTTGAATTTTTTTTTATATAGTTTGACAAGAGTTCCTAATTTAAGTGCCTTTTTCTTAAGTTCATGCAGCTCAACTTGGTACTCTTCCGACTGTGCTATGTTCAATTTGGCCTGGTTTTTTATATCTGTAAGGTTCTGAATTACTGTAGTTAATAGCTGTTCAGTTCTTTGTAGCTTATCATTATGAAAAGAAAGTGTTTCGTGTTGTTGCTTTCTGTCTGTAGAAATTGAAAATTCAATATCCTCTACTGCAGGAAGTTCTTGTCCCAAACATCAACACCTATTTGTTAATTAACGCAAACCCGGAGAGAAGAGTCTCAAGCTGTATGAATTCATCGCTTCCCTCAACCAATCTAAATTCAATCTCTCCGCATAGTTTTATCATTTCCAGCTTTTTATTCTTTTCTGTTTCTAAATCCCATATCTGCTTCTGAATCTGCTTAATGATATCCAGACCAGACAAACCTTTATCAAGCATTGTGTTAAGAAGTTTATCTCTTGCATCAATAAATTTACCTTCTACAGCAAAGCCCAGTATTTGCTTGATCTCTTGCGGAACTGCAAGAGACGCCATAGTATAGATTGTTTTATTGTCAATATGTGTAGAAATCGCTGCTGCGCTTTGCAAAACATTTTCAACTCTTCGTGCATCTCCTCCGCTTATTGAGTAAAGTGCTTCTTTTGCTACCTTGTCAATTTTTAGGTTTTCTTTCTCTGAAATTGTATCAACTATTCTATATACCTCTTCTTTGCTTAGTGGTTTAAATTTGAAGACTGCGCATCTGCTCTGTATCGGGTCAATAATCTTTGAGGAGAAATTGCAGCTTAACACAAACCTACAGGTCCGGGTATACTTTTCCATTGTCCTTCTAAGTGCTTGCTGCGCCTCTTTAGTAAGGGCATCGCATTCATCTAAGAAGATTATCTTGAAGGGCTCGTTTCCCAGTGCTTTAGTTCTGGCAAAATCCTTCACCTTTATTCTAACCACATCTATGCCTCTCTCATCAGAGGCGTTGAGCTCTAGAAAATTTTTCTGCCACCCTTCACCAAATAACTCCCTAGCAATAACTAATGCCAGAGAAGACTTACCGACACCAGCAGGGCCCGCAAACAAAAGGTGAGGCATATTCTTCTGTTTCACAAATGCTTTAATCCGTTTTACAATATGCTCCTGGCCCATTAGTTCATTAAAATTTTTTGGCCTATATTTTTCTGTCCACAGTGCTAATTCCATAGTGATTAAGAATTATGAAAAATATAAAAAACTATTCATTAAAAATTAATTTATCTCAAAAAAAGGGTCTGTGTAATAAGAGAAACCAGTAGACTAAATAATATCTTCTTCTGCAATAACCATAAAATCTCCCATAGCTATAACCGCGCTAAAGGGGATTAATATTCGTCCTTGCTTATCCTTTTCTAGCTCTAATTTTTCTGTATATGAAGTTGGATTGGAAACAACCATGTGAATTAATTCTCCGGATCTCGTCTCGAATACCAAATCGCCGACCTCACCAAATCTTTTTCCATTTTTACTCACAATTGTCTTACCAATTAATTGTCTTGAGAATTTCTTATTTTCTTCTTCAGCCATGACCATCAACTCCTTAAAAGTTATAACTTCAAGATTGTTTTGGTTATATATAAAGATTTCTATTGAGGAAAAAATAAATATTTTACTAGTAACACTGCCCGTATAACTCACATATTTTGCATTTGTTTTCTTGTTTTATTGGCTCTGGCGCATTATCTCGGTTAAATAATTCAATGACCTTGTTTTTAGTTGTATGCACCTCGTGCTCAAGAAAAGGATTAAGTATGACTTCTCTTATTTCCTTCGTGTCTAAATAATTAATATATCCTATATCAATCTTGTTGCCAAGAACCTCGCCAAGAAGAAGTAGATAGGCCGCCATCTGTAATTTGTGCCCGGGCCATACTCCTTTTCTAGGAGTTTTTCCTGTCTTTAACTCATAGGGGACTATTTTGTTTTCATATACCTCAATCTGATCTACTATGCCTTTCAGTCTCAAGTTTTCTGATTCTAAGCGGTACTCTGACTTAATTTTGGGTGATAGATTTAACCACAACTCTTCTCCTAAAAGACCAGTTTTTTTGATAAAACTGTATATGTTTTTTACTCGTTGTTCTGACTCATATAGTATAAGCGGCCATGTGCTTTTGAAAGTTTCGCTCAACTCAAGATTTACTTCATTAAGTGCGCCTTTATTCCTGATAATAATGGACCTGGTAATTTCAGCATATTTTTGTTTGAAGGTATCTAAAATGCTTTTAAAGTCTTTTGTAGTTATTGCTCTTACCAATGGCTCCTCTGCCTTATTGATATTATCATGAATTTCGTGTCTTATCTTTCCCTTTACCAAGACCTCTTTTGGGGGAACAACAACCTTCATCACTTGTGTCAAGTAAAGTTTTCTTGGGCAGTATTCATAAGATGAAAGAAAGGTAACAGATATCATAATAAAGCTGAATTGACCATACTTTAAAAAGCTTATGCGGAAATGTCCAGTGAAAAAGCGGGTGATGTTTTTGGAAAGTTTTATAAAAAAAATATCTTTCCCAGAGGATATTGGGCCCATAGCTTAGTCTGGTGGAGTGCCCGTTACGTGAAAACGTAGGCAAGACTGATATTGGCCAGATAGGCTATTTGAGATCGGGTGAAGAGTTTGAAAGGAGCTCTCTCGAAGTCCTGAGTTCAAATGAAAGCATAAAAATCTGAAATGATTTTTAGCTCCCAAAAACCTTTGGTTTTTGAGGAATCGGGGATTTTCAAATCGCAAAACCCCTGTTTTTACGAAAATCTCAGTGGGCCCATTCCTTTCATAAACTTAAAATATTCTCACTCATTCTATTAATTTATGAAACAATTAAAACCAGCACCAATAAAGCCAACAATTAAATACAGCGATTTAGACAAAGTTGACATTAGGGTGGGAACAATGGAAAAAGTAGATAATATAGAAAAATCAGAAAAACTAGCAAAGTTAATAGTAGATTTTGGCGACAGAAAAAGCAACATTATTGTTGGAATGAAAAAGGAAAGGGATAGTCCTAAAGAGATAGAGGGAATGCTGGCGCTGTTTGTAGTTAATCTTGAGCCAAGAAAGATGAGGTATGGGCTGTCAGAGGGCATGTTGTTTGATATTGGCTACGCAGACAAGATTATTCCGGTACTTGCTGTTCCTGAAAAACCTATCCCCAATGGAGCAAGAGCAGGATAATGACAGTAATTAAGCAAGCATATAAAATTGCGGTTAGGGATTTAAGAAGCTGTTACTCTAAACATGGTATCTTAACAGGATTAGACCACTTTACTGATTACTGGGCAAGAGACAGCATGTATGCCTGCCTGGGAGCATTAGAGTTAGGAGAAAAAAAGGACTTAGAGCATGTTAAAAAAAATTTAGTGCTTCTTGCTGATAAACAGAGCAAAAACGGACAAATTCCTTTCCGCGTCGGAACAAGATTAATTTTCTTGAAAATGCTCGGAATTAAAAATAATAACTCGCTTGGCGCAAGATACAGACAGGATAAGTCACTTTCAAAACCAACTGATCCTAACCCCTTATTTATTATTGTGGCACAAAAATATATAGAAAAGACACAAGATAGGTTTTTTATTAAAAAATATTTCAAAAGCATAACGCTTGCTATGCAATGGAGTATTTCTTTGGCGGGCAAAGATGGCCTAATCCAAGAGGCTGTTTATTCAACCTGGGCAGATACTATGAGAAAAAAGGGGCGTGTTCTTTATACAAATGTTTTATATTATGCCTCATTAAAGGCATTTGTTGAAATATGTAAAGGAATGAAGGTAAAATATAAAAGATATGATGTGCTTTCTGAAAATGTCAATACAACATTAAATAAGGAGTTCTGGTTTAAAGAACATTATGTTGATTGGGTTAATACGAGGGAATACACAAATTTTGCATCTGGCGGCAACCTATTTGCCATAGTCTTTGGGATAGCAGATAAGACAAAGGCAGTGGCAATTCTAGATTACACAGACACAAACAGCATAAATTCGCCTGTGCCATCAAAAGCACATTTTCCTGCATACAGAGATAGTGAGATAAGTCTATTAAATAGGTTTCTTGGAATGGGTAACTATCATAACAGATGGCATTGGCTTTGGGTCGGGTGTATGAATGCCGTGGCAAATCAGAAGATTAGCAGGAAGGTGAAGGCGAAAGAAATATTGGGGGATGTAGCAAGAATTATTGTGAGAGACAAAGTTTGTCATGAAGTTCATACAGAAAAAGGCACTCCATTAAATCTAGGCCGCCGCTTCCGATCTGAAGCGCCCTATGCATGGACAGCCGGGTTTTTTGTCTATGCATATCATCAAATAATAAAGTAAGGGCAATGCGATATTTTATATATCCCTCTAAATTTTATTGAAATTCCATGAGATGTCATGAATGTGGTTCTGAAGAAACCATTAGTGATTCTGGAGGGACATACTGCAAAAAATGCGGTCTTGAGTTGGAGAGCTCAATTATATACCAGAAAGGATACGGCTTAAGGAGAGATGCTGAAAAAATTGCTAGAGTACCAAAGGTATTATTTAGAATTGAACCAAAAAAAGAGCTATATGCATTGAAATTGGGGCTAAAGAATAACAAATTAACAAAAGACTGGTCCATGCTGCTTGGTTTTAAGATAAAGGATTCTTTGCTTAGGTCGGAATTAAAAAAGAGCGCGCTTATTCTTATAAAAAAAGCATTTGAAAAACATCAGCTTGTACTTGAAGATTCAAAAAAAAGGATTGAAGAAAACTGGCTAAAAATAACAAATAAATATTTCAGGGAGATGGAAAAACTCTTTAAGTATGACTGGCAAAGTTATGAATATAAATGTTACCTCAGTTTAATTTGCAATGGAGGTTTTCATAACTCCTCAAAAAATTTTATCGTTCTTCAACACAAATGGGATAATGCAAGTAATTATGTAATAGCGCACGAACTTTTTCATATTATGTTCCGTAATTATATAACGCGGTTCTTTAAAGACAGATATGACGATTTCGACGAAACCATATCAGAAGTGTTGGTGAATTTTATTTTGTTGACACAAGCAAACCTAAGGAATTTGTTTCCTGAAATCAAATTTTCCTTGGATATGTATGCACTAGATGAACACAGAGAAATGGCAAAAAGATTGTGGCCCCTGTGGCGAGAGCAGAAACCGTTTAAGGAGATTATGATTGAATTATATAGGTTGTTTGGCAGGGAGAAAGTATGGGTAAGTTATTGATGAGTTCTAAAAAACTTATCTAAACTAACAAATAAGAAAAGTTTAAAAGCTGTGTTACCTAAAACACAGTAATGGTTGATGAAGAATTAAAAAGGTATATTGAACAAAATATTCAAACCCAACCCAAAGCAGCAATTAGAAAGAAATTGATTGAAAGCCGATGGCCAGAAAGGGAAATTGATGAGGCCTTCTTGGAACTAAGTAAAAAAGATTTATCCAATAAAAAAGCATCTGTATTGGCAATTATTTCTTTGATAACAGCTTTTCTAATTCCTGTCTTAGGAATTGTGTTAGGTGTCATTGCTTTAATTAGAATTAACAACAATAAAAATCTTAAAGGAAAAAATCTTGCAATTGCCGCGATTATCCTCTCTTGCTTGATGGTCATTGTTTATTCATTATCCCTAATTGCCTTAAGTATGTTTTTTAGCTTCTTAAATAAACCAATTGTTACAATAAAACCGGATTTAGAGAACTATGCTAAACCTGCTGCTCTAGAATTGGCATTAACTGAATGCGAAGAGCTTTGTAGAAGAGCAAATGATACTACTACAATAATGGACTTTTGTAGCCGGATTTACAAAGTGGATTGGAATAAGGACGGGATAATTCGGGGTGCGGCCCAATATGGTAATTGGTGGTTCTGTGAAGAAAAGATTCCGTGTTTTGTCTTGGTGTCTGATTGTAAGGGTATATACGACGGTAACTATTGTAGAGATATTCTGGCCCAATATGCCAAACATAAATATTATCCTCTTTACTTGGATTCAAATGAAGAATTGCCTTCAAATAGTTCAGATTATTCTGATGGTTGTGATCTGCCAGATTCAGCTACTAATGACCCAATAAATGGCTTATACGCAACAGAATATAACTGGAAAGAAAGATTCTGCTTCAGTTCTAGCTATTATGATGTACTTATCCATAACTTTAAATGTCAAAACATATCAATTTCTTAAATAACTAAAAAATCTTTTAAACATAGTCCTCATTCTTAGTAAAGTATGTCAAAACCTCTAAAGATAGATGGAGTAACAGAAGATCCTATAATAGACTTAGTTTTGGACACAATTAAAAGAAAAAAACAGGCAATTATCTTTGTAAATACAAAAAGAAGTGCAGAATCTGTGGCTGAGAGAATTGCGCTTAAATTGAAAACTGCAACTCAGGAAGTGTTGTCAGAACAGGTCCTTAAAGCATTATCCTCCCCAACAAGACAATGTAAAAGATTATCTTATTGTGTTAGTAGAGGCGTTGCCTTTCATCATTCTGGTCTTGCCTCAAAACAGAGATCATTGGTTGAAAACAGTTTTAGAAATGGAGAGATAAGGATAATAGCTGCCACCCCGACTTTGGCAATGGGAATAGACCTTCCGGCCTTTAGGACAATAATCCGCGATTTGAAGAGATACGGCGGAAGCTGGGGGATGTCGTGGATTCCAGTGCTTGAGTACCACCAACAGGCGGGGCGGGCGGGAAGACCGAAGTTCGATAAGTATGGTGAATCAATCTGTTTAGCAAAATCCGAATCAGAAAAAGAGGAGATAGTTGAAAAATTTCTTTTGGGAGATCCTGAGCCGATTTATTCTAAACTCGCAGTCGAGCCAATATTAAGAACGCATGTACTTAGCTTAATTGCATCCGGGTTTGTAAACACAAAAAAGGAGTTATTAGAATTTTTTGAGCAGACATTCTATGGCTTTCAATACAAAGATATTGATGAGCTTGACAAGATATTGTCTAAGATCATTCGTTTGCTGGAAGAATGGGGTTTCGTGGAAAGCATAACAATAGACAATGATTTTGTGGCAGCAAATCAGATTAACGAGTTCAAGATAATGCCTACGCAAATTGGAATCCGGGTCTCGCAACTTTATCTTGACCCGTATACTGCAGATTATATAATAACCTCCCTTAAAAGGGCAATGCAAAAACAACTTATTGAGTTTTCATTTTTGTCAATGATTACAAACACCCTAGAGTTAAGGCCACTATTCAGCGCAAGGGCAAAGGAGATTGCAGATATCCAGGAAAAGCTAGCGGAATATGATTCTAATTTGATTGTGCTTGAGCCTACAATCTATGACCCCGCATATGACAATTACATGAGTGCAATTAAAACAGCAATTGTTTTTGAAGAATGGATGGAAGAGAAAGGCGAGGATTTCCTGTATGAGAAATATGGAGTTACACCAGGAGAACTAAGAGTGAAATTAGCCCTGGCAGACTGGCTCTTATACGCAACTGAAGAGTTAGCAAGTCTCTCCGAACAAAAAGAACAGATAAAATACATTAGGAAAACAAGATACAGATTAATGCATGGTGTTAAAGAAGAGCTTCTACCATTGACAAAATTAAGGGGCATAGGAAGAGTAAGGGCAAGAAGATTATTCAGAAATAAAATAAGAGATCTGGGTGATATTAGAAAAGCAGACATTGCGTTGCTGAGCCAGATTGTTGGCAAAGAAACCGCCTTAAAAATAAAAGAACATGTCGGAGAAAAAATTGAAAAAATACTTGATGGGAGAAGGAAAGGTCAGCTTAATTTAAGAAGATATAAGAAAAAGATTAAATAGTGAGTATTTTATTCTTCATAATATGCCCAGAATATCAAAAGAAGAGTGGAAAGTATATAAGAATGTGTTTGATAAATTCACAATTCACACTTTGTTTAAGCTAATTTCTCAAGGTCATTTTGATGGGCTTCATGGCCCCCATAAAATTGGCAAAGAATCTAATATCTATCTTGCTGAAAAAGATAAAAGATTTGTCATTGTTAAGATATATAGATTAGAGACCTGTAATTTTAACAAAATGTATAGTTACATTAGATCTGATCCACGATATATTGGGTTGCAAAAAAAAAGGAGAAAAATAATTTTTGCCTGGGTTCAAAGAGAGTATAGGAATTTACTGAAAGCAAGAGAGGTTATTAATGTTCCAACCCCGTATGTCTTCCTAAATAATGTATTAGTTATGGAGATGATTGGTGATAGTGGGCCTGCATTAATGATTAAAGACCATGTTCCGAGCAACACAAAACTCTTTTTTAACCTCACAATTGACTCCATTAGAAGACTGTATAAGGCAGGACTAATACATGCTGATCTCTCTGAATTTAATATTTTGAATTATCATGAAAAACCTTATTTTATAGATTTTTCACAAGGCACTTCTGTTAATGATAGTTGGGCCGAGGAATTACTTAAAAGGGACATTGGTAATGTCTGTAGATTCTTTGCTAAGTGGGGAATAAAAAAAGACCCGGATAAGCTAATAAAGGATGTTGTGGTATAATATTTTCAGATAGGGCACATTCAAGATTATCCCCCGCCAATATTTAGCTAATAGAGAAAACAAGAAAGTTTATAAAAGACAGACAACCTAACTATGATAAATGAATGAAGAAGAATATAAAACATTAAAGAAGTATGTTGATAAAATCAAAAAAGCATTTAATGATAAGGATTATTTTGAGCTAGTCAACAACCTTCATTTGTTGGAGCAATCTCTTGATTATTACAGCAGAAAAGGATAAAAATTTAAATGCCCTCAATTCTCAATGATAGATGCAAATCTCTGTAGGGATACTCTCTGCACTTGTCGCAATGTTGTGCTGGGGGATAGCTGATTTTTTAACTTCAATCCCCTCAAGAAAAATCGGCTCATTAAAGACCCTGTTTTGGTCCAACATACTTAGTCTTATTCCTGCTGCAGTTATGCTCATAATATTTTCAGAACAGCTTAATATCTCTATTACCAATGTTTTATTATTAACATTTGGGGCGCTATTGCTTACGTTTGGCTCTTCCAATTTTTTGAGATCATTAGAAGTTGGCGAGATTAGTATTGTAACGCCAATCTCCGCCTCATTTTCAATTGTTACCATAATGCTTGGAATTCTTATACTTAGGGAACGCTTATTTGTCCACCAGTTTGTAGCTGTCTTTACTATTGTCCTTGGAATAATATTGGGTTCAACGAACCTAAGAAAATTCAAGAATCTCCACACAGTCAAAGGCGTAAAAGAATCTCTTGTTGCCCTAGTTTGCTGGGGGATTTACTTCTTTATCCTTGGCCTTGTTTCAAAAACCATGGATTATATCAGTCTGTTTGTTTTCTCAGGATTAATAGCTTCTCCTTTTCAAATAGGTTATCCGCTAATAAAACAGGAAAAGCCTCGGTGGACAGACTTAAAAACTAAAAATATTTTAGTCATTCTTCTTTTTAATACTTTAATTTATACGCTTGCCTGGTCAGCTGTAACCTATGGTGTGAACCATGAGAAGATTTCGCTAGTAACTCCCGTCAGCTCCCTCTATCCGCTGATTACAGTAATACTTGCGACAATATTCTATAAAGAGAAACTAGTTCTGAACCAGAAAATCGGAATTTTAATTATTCTTCTTGGCCTCTTTATCATCAATTTATAAAAAATCCTTAACTCTCGTGTATCTCAAATCCAAAAGATTTATATTAGCACTTTAATTTAGTAAAAGCTTGAAAAATGAGTGGCTATATTCTTAAAAAAGAGGACTTTGGTAAGTTTATTGAGAGCCTAAAAGAAGAGTATGAGATATTTGCTCCGGTTAAAAAGAAAACCTATTTTGTTTTTGGTAAAGTAGACTCTGCGGAAGAGATTGCCTTTGAATTTATTAATACAGAATATTCCCCAACAAATCTGTTTTTCCCGAAAAAGGAGGTATTGTTTGATTATAACAATACAAAGATAAACAATAAAAAAGAAGACATAACAAGAGTTATCTTTGGGATACGCCCTTGTGATGTGCACGCGCTTATTATAATGGATACACTTTTTCTAGAAGCAAATTTTGAAGACACGTATTATAGAAAAAAGAGGGAGAACACCTTATTAATCTCTCTGAAATGCAACTCTGCTGGAGAGAATTGCTTTTGTGAAAGCATGGGCACAGATAAACTGGAGCGAGGTTATGATCTAATGTTTTGTGAGCAAGGGGGCTCGTATGTTGTTGATATTGGTTCACAAAGGGGCCAGAAATTAATAAATGAGCTTTTCAAATCAACAGACGAAGAGTGTATAAAAGAGTTGCATTGCAATAAAAAACTTGATATGCAAAAGGTAAACCAATTAGAGCAGTTTGCCGAACACGAAGGTTGGAAAAAAGAGTCTGAAGCGTGCCTAAGCTGTGCTGCCTGTACAATAACCTGCCCCACGTGCGGTTGTTTTGATGTTGTTGATGTGCCCAATCTTAATATGGCTGCTGGTAAGCGATTGCGAGTGAATACTTCGTGCCAGCTTAAAAATTTTTCAGAAGTTGCTGGCGGCCACGTGTTTAGAGAAACTAGAGATAAGAGATTCAAGCATAGAATCTATCATAAATTAGTTTATTTTAAAAAACAATTTGATACATTTATGTGCGTGGGCTGCGGCAGATGCATCACGAATTGCCCTGCTGGAATAGATATGGTCAGCATAATAAATTCATTAAAATGAAAAATCTATATGTGCCTGAGTTTGTTGAAATTGATAAAGTTGTTAAGGAGACGAAGGACATTATTACAATGGGTTTCAGACACCCAATGCGTGCCCTTCCCGGACAATTTATAGAAGTGAGTTTACTAGGAATAGGCGAAGCGCCTTTTGGAGTTGCCTCTTATAGAGAGGGGTATATTGAGTTTACAGTAAGAAATGTAGGTAATCTTACGCGTGCTTTGCAGAGCAGAAAAAAAGGGGACAAGATTGGTGTAAGGGGTCCGTTTGGAAACGGGTTTCCGATGACAGATTTTGTTAATAACGATCTCATCATTATCGGCGGCGGAACGGGTGTCGCACCAGTTAGAAGCGTCATTATATACGCAGAAAAGCATAGAAATCAATTTGGCGAAGTTCATTTATTTTTTGGTTTCAGAAGCCCAGAAGAATTTCTTTATAAAAAAGATCTTGAAAACTGGAAGAGGAAATTTCAATTCAATATCACAATAGATAAACCGCACAGGGGTTGGAAAGGCAACGTGGGCTTTCTTAACCAACTTGTAGAAAAGTCTCGACTAAATAATACAAGAAAAATTGTCATTATCTGCGGGCCCCCCATTATGATTGAAGTATGCGCAGCATCTCTCCAGAAATTGGGTTTTAATAACGACCAGATTTTCGTCTCTCTAGAAAGGCTGATGCAATGCGGCCTAGGAAAATGTGGACATTGTATGATTAATGACAAATATGTATGTAGGGACGGCCCAGTATTCCGTTATGATAAAACAATTAACCTAAAAGACTAAAATGAAGCCAAGAGTCGCCATATTTGACATGACAAGTTGTGATGGGTGCCAGACCACAATATTGAATCTCGAAGAATATTTAGTAGATATAGCTAACGCTGTTGACATTGTTAATTTTAGGCTCGGCACTGAAAAGGTAAGTCCTGGCCCATATGATATTTCAATAGTTGAAGGCTCAATATCAAGACAAGAGGAAGTTAAGAAGATAAAATGGATAAGGGAAAATTCTAAGACTGTTATTGCGCTTGGTGCATGTGCGACCCACGGAGGCCCGCAGGCATTGTCAAATCGCCTTAATAAAAAGGACATTCACAAAGAGATCTATGGTAATATTGTTCCAAAACTAAACTCATTAGATGCAAAAGGAATTGATCAATATATTAAAGTAGACCACTATATCAGAGGTTGCCCCATAGACAAGTTTGATTTTCTAAATATACTAAAGCAATTCCTTATTGGTAAGATACCAAAAGAGAATACAAATCCCGTGTGCGTTGAGTGCAGATTCAATGAGAATGTCTGCCAGTTTATGGAACTAGGCGCTTGTCTTGGCCCATTTACATATGGTGGCTGCGGGGCAATATGTCCAACAAACAATTTGCCGTGCGATGGGTGCCGTGGAGCATTAGATGATTTAAATTTAGAAGCTGGAATCAGAATCATGAAGAAGAAAAATATTGGGGATGACAAGATAAAGGCATTGTTTAGAAAATATGTGCCATCTGACAAAAGATATGAAAAATTTGAGGAGATGCTAAAAAATGTCAATAATAAAACTTGATCACATAACAAAGATAGAAGGCCACGCAAACCTCTATGTTAAGATACAAAACGACAAGGTTAAAGAGCTAAGACTTGAGGCTGTAGAGGGGGCAAGATATTTTGAAGGCTTTTTAAAAGGGAGGAAATATGATGAAGTGCATCACATCGCATCAAGAATATGTGGTGTTTGCAGCCAGTCTCATCTGTTGTGCGCACTTAAAGCTATTGAAAATGCGCTGGGTGTCAAGGTTAGTGAGCAGACAACCAGACTGAGAAAGCTCATACTAATGGGCTCTATCCTCCAAAGCCATTTGCTGCACCTTTATTTCCTCGCGCTTCCAGATTATTTTGGATTTGAGAGTGCATTGGCAATGACCAAATCTCATAAAGATACAGTATTAAGGGGATTGAAGTTAAAAAAACTGGCAAATGATATTTGCACAATAATTGGCGGAAGAGATGTTCACTGTATTACGCCCATTATTGGGGGATTTTCAAAATTGCCAACACAAAAGGCACTAAATAAATTATTAGAAAGACTCAAAGAGTCTAGACAGGACGTAATTAAAACTGCCAAGTTATTTATTTCATTTAAAAATCCGTCTTTTGCCAGAAAAAAAGACCTGGTATCGCTGAAATCAGACAAGGAATATGCTCTGTGGGAAGGCCACATTGCCTCTATTGATGGCATAAGTGTTCCTTTTTCAGAATATCATAAACATCTCCAGGAACAGAGTGTCAAGTATTCAAGTGCAAAATTTGTTACATTGAATAACAATTCGTTCATGGTGGGGGCCGTAGCAAGGATAAGCAACAACAAAGATAAATTGACTAAAAGTGCGAGAAACATTATACAAAAAAATAAATTAACGTTCCCCTGCGATTCTCCATTTATGAACAATGTTGCACAAGCTATTGAATTGATGCATTTGACAGATACTTGCATAGCCCTACTAGAAGATCTTAAGTTAGTGACGGAGGATCCAGTTAAATATAATGTAAAAGCTGGTACTGGAATCGCCGCGTTAGAAGTTCCGCGGGGCACAGTCTACCATGAATACGAGTTAAATGGGGTAGGTGAAGTTGTGAGAGCAAACATTATTTCGCCAACAACACAAAATTTGCTTTCTATTGAAGAGGATGTAAAGCAATTCCTCCCGACCATTTTGAAAAAACATAAGCAGAGAATAATTCTAGATTTAGAGAAATTAATCCGGGCATATGACCCCTGTATTAGTTGCTCTGCTCATTTTTTAGAGGTCGAACTTGACTATGTCTAAACCAAAAGCAGCCATATGTTCCTTGACCTCGTGTGCCGGCTGCCAATCAATGTTATTAAATGTTGAAAAAGCATTAGGCAATATCTTCTCAAAATTAGATTTTGTGTATTTTCCGCTTATAAAAAGAGAAAATGAATTAAAAAAATATGACTTCTGTTTTATAGAAGGGGCTGTTACCAATAAAGAACAAGTTAAGCTTATAAAACACCTGAGAAAAAAATCAAGATTTGTTGTGGCCTTTGGCACATGTGCAACTTATGGCGGTATAGCATCAATTCAAGATTTTGAGAATGAAACCCTTGCAGAAGAGGTTTATGGTTCAAAGATAAGTAGGATTTCTGATACAGTTCAAGGCATTGGAAATTATATTAACGTGGATTATTATATGCGTGGTTGTCCAGTGATAAAGGACGAACTGCTTAAAACTATTGACTTTTTTGAGCAGATGAAAATACCTCCTGATTACGAATTGCCTGTTTGCGTTGAATGCAGAAAAAAGGGGAATAGGTGTCTGCTTGCAGTTGATCATTTGCCCTGTATGGGGGCAATTACTTACGGCGGTTGTGACGCGCTTTGCACCTCTCAAGGGATACCCTGTCAGGGTTGCCGCGGACCCTTGCCGAGCGCGAATGTGGATGCAAGAGTCAAGGTTTTTGAAAAATTTGGTATGAGCAAAGAAGACATACGAAGAAGGTTCATCAAGTTTGCAGGCACTTCTAAAAAGTTTAGAAGAATTCTTAAGGAACTGTAATATTTAGTTTCTCTTCAAATGCCTTATTTTTAATTCTATTAATAGAATTATAGCCTATCTCCTCTAAAGAAAAGCCGTTTGCCAATCCCAACAGCTGAATATAATGTAACACAGGTAAATCTGTTTTTAATATTAGCTGTGCTTTATTGTACTGTAAAAAGCATGTTGCACACCCGACTATAAGAGCATCTGCTCTAATATCATTTATCTTTTCTTTTACTGATTCTAAAACAGAATCTTTGTAATCAGCAAAAACAGCAACCCCACAGCAAAGGGTTTTTGTTGAATAATCAATAACCTGGCAGCCCAAAATTGAGCTAAGTTCATCCAGTTTTTTTGGATTCTCAGCATCATCAAACTTTAACATCGCAGAAGGTCTTAAAAGGTGGCAGCCTGTGTGTGTTGATACTTTTAATGCTTCAAGGGGTTTTTTCACAAAGCCAGTCAACTTCTCTTTCGATTCATAAAATAGTTCAAGGATATGTTTAATCTTTACTGTGCCGTTGTACTGCACATTTATTTTTTCCAGTTCTTTATTGACTTTTAATAATAGTATTTTATCTTTGAGTAATTCATTTGCTGCTTTTAATGTCTGAGTACATTCACCGCATAAGGTTAATATGTCAAGCTTGCCTCTCTCTGCTATTGCCAAATTCCTGGCTGCTGCCACAAGCCACAAAAATCTGTTTCTGTCCCTAATATTGTAGTTAGGACAACAAGTAAAATCCATATCAATTAACTCAACGCCCAAGTTAGTTACAAAATCTCTAGATAGTTTTTCAAATAAAGGCAGTCTTATGGGGATTAAACACCCGGGGAAAAACGCGTATTTTTTCTGGTTATTATCCTCTTCTCTATTTCCTGCTTTTTGTTCATCCATTTTTAACAAATCTTAAACTTTCTTTTGGCTTAATTTCTTTCAAGCCCAGGGCCTTTCTGTTGTTGTTAACCTTTTCATCAATCAAAAAAGCATAGCCTGTTTCAATAATAATATCAGATTTCTCCCGAAAGGATTCGGGACAGATGTTTTCCCTTACTGCAATATTTTTTAGCTTAGTCAAAACTTCATAGGGGTTAACCCCTTGCGGGCATCTTTCATCACAGGCATTGCAGGTCGCGCATTTCCATAGTTCTTTACTTAAAACTTCCTTGTCCCCGTAAAGTGCACCAAGTATTTTTTTTCTCGGACTATATGAGCCAATATATTTTTCAGCATAGCAACTGCTTACACATGTGCCGCATTGGAAGCATTTCTTTAACTCGGGAATCTCTTCAAGCACTTTTTTTCTGAACTCAAAATTTATTCTTGTCATTTTTTGTTTATTGCATTAAGTTCATTAACTAATTCCTTTACATAATTGGCAAAGATGTTTCCTTCTGCTGCACTTATCCAGTTTAATTTTAGTCTTTCACTTGGTAAATTAGCTTTTTTTGGCAGCTCTTTTTGCAATCTTTCAATCCTTTTTTTTGCCAAAACATTTCCGCTGATGTAATGGCAATCGCTTGGAATATGGCAGCCCGTAACCCATACAATCTGCGCCCCTTTCTTAAAGGCATAAAGCACCAGTTTTTCTGAGACACGACCAGAGCACATTACTCTAATAATTCTTATTGGAGGAGGATATTGAAATCTTGACACCCCTGCCAAATCAGCTCCAGCATAGCTGCACCAGTTGCATGCAAAACAGAGTACTTTTTCTTTTGGATTACTGGAAAGAGCTGCATCTATCTGTGCCATGATTTGTTCATCAGTAAAATGGTTCTGGGTTAAAACTCCAAAAGGACACTCAGCAACACATGTGCCGCAGCCATGACACTTTGCTACTGTGTATTCAGCCTTTTTTGTATTCTTATTTACTCTTATTGCACCATATGGACAAGCTCTTTCACAAGAACCGCAGCCAGTGCATTTCTCTATGTCAATTCTTATTGTAATACCTTCAATATTAACCTTCCCTTTGTTCATCGGAATTGCTGCGCGGGAAGCTGCTGCGCTGGCACTTGTAACACTATCTTTTATGTCTTTTGGGAACTCTCCGCTTCCTGCGAGATATATCCCGTCTGCTGGACTGTCAACTGGTCTAAGCTTTGGGTGCGCTTCTAGATAGAAACCATTTGTGTTGCGGGGTATGTGTAATTTCTCAGCAACATCTTTTGCAGTTTCTGAAGGAGTCATTCCCACAGCTAGAATTGCCATATCAGTTTCAACTTCCATTAGTTCTCCTGTCAAAACATTCTCAGTAATGACGATTGGATTTTTATCCCGCCCTTCTTTAATATGAGACGGCCTGCCTTTTATGAAGATTATGCCCTCTTCTCTAGCCCGGGTATAAAGTTCTTCAAATCCTTTTGAAAATGCCCTTATATCAATATAGAAGATGTAGACTATTGCGTCGGGTACGTGTTCTTTTATAAGCATCGCCAATTTAATTGAGTTAAGGCAGCACACACCAGAACAATACTCGTTGCCACAAGTAACATCCCTAGAGCCAACGCACTGTATAAATGCGAACCGTTTTGCATGTTTTCCATCTCTCCTAAGCAATTCGCCTCCCGTGGGGCCGCCGGCGCACACAATTCTTTCAAACTCAATGCTTTCCACAACATTATCGTATATGCCATAACCATATTCTTGTTTTTTGGCAGCATCAAATGAATTGCAGCCAGTTGCCACAATTATTGTTCCAATCTCAAATTTTGTTAATTTTTCTTTCTGTGTAAAGTCAATTGCTCTTCTGTCGCCGCACGCTTCAGCACATTTGTAACACTTTATGCAGTTATCTGTGTCTATTTCGTATCTTAGGGGAACAGCTTGAGGAAAAGGCGCATGTATTGCTTTTAATGACTTTAAATTTCTCTCAAACTTGCTCGGCACATAAACCGGGCAGACATCAACACATTCTCCGCAGCCAGTGCATTTCTCTTCAATAACATATTTTGGCTTTGTTTTTACTATTACTTTAAAATTACCAATATATCCGTCAACTTTCTCTACAGTCGTGTTGGTCATTAAGGTTATGTTTTTATGCCTTCCGACTTCAACCAATTTCGGGCCTAAAATGCAGATTGAGCAATCCATTGTAGGAAAGGTTTTGTCAAGCTGAGCCATTCTTCCACCAATAGAGGGCTCTCTCTCAATGAGATACACTTTATAGCCCATATCAGCCAAATCGAGGGCGGCCTGACAGCCTGCCACCCCTCCGCCTATTACAAGTGTGGCTTTTTTGACAGGAACAACAAAATCTTCTAAGGGTTTAAGATAGCGTGATTTAGCAACGGCCATACCTACAAGGTCTTTAGCTTTTTCAGTTGCATCTTCTTTTTCTCTAATATGCACCCAGGAATCGTGCTCCCTTATATTAGCCATTTCCATAAGATATGGGTTAAGTCCTGCTTCAGAAACACAATTCCTAAAGGTGGGTTCATGCATTTTTGGGGAGCATGCTGCAATCACCACCCGGTTAAGATTGTGCTCCTTTATTGATTTTTTTATCTCGTTTTGCCCAGGATCAGCACAGGTATAGAAATTGTGAGATGCGTACACTACATTTGGGAGTTTTGAAGCATAGTTAGTAACCTCCTCGCAATCTATGACTCCGCCAATATTTTTACCACAATGACAAATAAAGACACCTATCCTAGGTTCTTCTTTTTCCGCTTTAATTCCTGTTTTTTTAGTGCTCTTTTTTGATTTTGTCATTTTTGTCAAGATAAGATTTTAAATCTGAACTTAACATAAGTGCTTCGATTTTTTTCCTTGATCTTTGGCTTAAATCAAGGTTCTTTTTTTGCACACCAAGTAATTTTTCTATCACTCGTATCCATGCTGCTGAAAATTCTTTGCTTTTGTGTGTAAGTACATTTCGTTTAATCTCGATAATATTTTCAGGACAACTCATTTTGCATGCGCCACATAAAACACAATCCTCTTCATTTATTTTTATGCCCTCTTTTTTTCTTATTATTAAATTCAAAGGGCATGCTGAGATACACTCCTCACAGTTATCTGGACACTTTCCACTCACATTTATATTTCCAAGGAACATTTTTTTTATTTCAAAATCTCTAATCCTGATCTTATCCGGTAATTTGGGAATAGTTTTATCAAGTAAGGTTTGCTCTTTTCCGTTAATATATAGTTTAATGGCATCAACAGGGCAGAAAGGTACGCACAAGCCACATAAAGAACATTTCTTACTATCAATAATCTTTTTATTTTTTGTTATATCGATTGCCTCGTGCGGACATATCTCTTTGCATATTTCACATGAAACACATTTCTCTCTGTCAAGCGCCAGCTCTATTTTCTCAGCATAAAAAGGCAAAGTGACTTTAGTAAATTCAGATTCCTTGCCAAGACCTACTCTTTTCAAGAACACAAGTCTTTGATTTAGTCTCTTGGTAAAATTCTCTTTCTGGGTAAGGTTTTTTATCTGTCTTGCCAGCTTTTTATCGCCCACAGAAAGATATATCCAGTTATAGAAATCATTTTTCTCATTGTTAACATAAATTTGAAAAGCTGCGCTACCAATTTTTTCAAGCACCGAATGAAGTTCTTGAAGATTCTTGATTGACGTGCCGTTTAGATAGAAATATTTGTTGTCTGCAACATTATTTAGAAAATCTGTAATCATTTTACCTCTTTTTACAAAAACTTAACAAGAACGGGTAGTTTAAATATTTTATTGATGCTATTATGTTGTGGTTGGCTGTTTTACTGGGCAAGAAAGCCTATATGTAACTCTCGTTTCAATAATTTCATTAATCTCAGCTAAATGCTCAATTGTGTTTGCTAGGTATCCCGTAGGATTTTCCTTTACATATCCCCTAGCAGCAAGTTTGTGCGGTTCTGGGGTGTTCATTCCAAGACGATGGCCACGTTTCCATTTCTTTTCTGTATTGTTGGTTTGGTCTACCATATACTTATCAAAATCATAAAGAATTGTGCTTGGCTCTAATTTATTGCCGCGTATTAATCTCCGTCTGCGCATATACCTAAAATAAAAACCTATGTGCCGTGAAATTGCTTTTCTTGATATGCTCCCGCCTTCTAAGAGCCTATCGTCAACAAAATAGCCAAGTCCATATGCCTGTGTTAATATTAACTGAATGTCTTCTGTAAGTGTCTCTCTGTCAAGACTTGTATGATCCTTTTGAGCCATTGCCAACAGGTATGCACTTAAAACATTATCCACCATTAGAACCGCCAGTCTTGCTTGTTTCTCCTTCAATTCTTCTGTTATTCTTTTGGCATTCGTGAGTTGCTCCCTTTTAGTCATCTTTCCCAAATCTCCTTTATCTAACCTAAGAGGCGGCCCGTAGTTTACAAATAATCTTCTTAATCCGCCTTTTGGAATTAATTCTCTGGTAACAAAAATTGGGACAATAGCCTCTGCCGAAGAATTTTGATATAATATACCAATGCCTCTACTAAAATCTCCTATCCTCCCGTCATATCCACGTGTACCAGCAGGCGCAGCCCCTAGCCAAACTTGATCCTCAATCAAGGGCACAATAGTTTCAAGATAGTTCTCTTGTTCTTTTCTCCCTCTTGCCACAGGAATTGCTCTTGACCTTTCCATAACATATCTAAAAACTGGTTTTTCAAATAACTCCATTTTTGCAAGTGCAGAAATAAATTTTTTAAAATGCAGCCCAAGAGGAACAAAACCAAGATACAGGTCAAAAGTTGAGATGTGGTTAACTGCAAAAAGCAGGCGTTGCTGTGTATTTATTCCTTCTATTAACTCTTCAAGTCCAAAATAGTGTGTCTGACAGCCAAACTTAGACACAAAAGAAAGGAGACGCACAAACAATCTATCACACAAAGGAAATTTTCTGCTACCGATTAATGCTCCTCCTCTCCCGATTGCAAAATAATCCCCAAAGCCATTCATGCATACCTAAACAACAAATAAGTTAATTATAAAGGTGTTGGTTTTGTTGGCAAGGCCGTGATATTAGAAAAAACATATTTTATCTCTAGTAAGGCACAGTGGATAATTTTAAAAATAAGGTCTGATTCCACAAAGCTATGGAGTTAGACGAATATAAGCAACTGTTAGTAAAAGCTAGAAAAGAGCTTCCTGAATCTATAAAGAAAACTGAACGTTTTGTTGTTCCAAAAGTGAGGGGACATATAGAAGGGAATAAGACTGTGCTGTCAAATTTCATGCAGATCGCTGAAAAGCTACGGAGAGACCCGAACCACCTTCTTAAATATATACTAAAGGAACTTGCTTCTCCGGGCGAGTTCAAAAAAAATCTTGTAATTGTGGGCAGTAAAATCTCTGCAAAAAGAGTTAATGAGAAAATTGAAGAATATGCTAACAAGTATGTTGTCTGCAAAGAATGCAACCGACCAGATACAAAGCTGTTAAAACACGACAGAATTCTCTCAATTAAGTGTTCTGCTTGCGGTGCACGGTATCCAGTGAGCTAAATGATAGTAAAAATTCATGTTTGTGAAAGGATAATTATGGCTGCATGCGATGAGTCCCTGCTTGGACAAAAAATTGTTGATGGCAAATATCAGCTTGATTTGTCTTCTAGATATTACAATGGAGAGAGAATATCTGAAGCAAATCTGCTGGGCTTAATTAAGAAAGCGGATATACTTAACTTTGTGGGTACTGAAGCTACACGCTTTCTTGTAAATAATGGAATTATCGAACAGGGAGATATTAAAAAAATAAAAGATGTCCCCTATTCGCAGGTTGTTTTAATTAGATCCAATTAGTAAGCCCGACCTGTGTTTCTTTCTCTTTTCCCAAAACAGAAACAATACGTCTATTTAGAAGTTCTATACTCTGTTTTAGATAAGGATCCACATTATATTTCTCTGCTAGTTCTATTGTTGGTTTTAAATATTTTACTATGCTTCCCTCGGACACCGTAAAGATTATCCTACCCCCGCACGCAGCACATTTTCCTGCTAGAGGCGGCCTGCGATATTTTGTATTGCAATCCACACACCTAAATTGCTGTGTTGAAAATTTCCTTAAATTTCCCTTAATGTCTTTCAGAAAATGTTTCTCGATAACCAAGGTGGCAACATCCTTTGCAGCAACTGCATGGATCTTTTCTGCCAAATCCATTTGGCTTTTTAATTTTTCCTCCATTGTCGGAAGTAATTTATAGGCTGAACACAGAACTCCAGCATTAATGTCTTCTACTTCATGGGTATACCCCTGCCCAAGGTATTGCTTGTATGTCCCCAACACATTATCTATTTGTAATATATCTATATTCCACGGCACGGTGTATTTGGAAGCCAAATCATATAAGGTTAGAGGATAACTCCACACAATATCCATGCCATGGACCTCATCATCTACTTCCGAAGGGATGAGTAGTGAAGTTAATACAAGTGGCGCGTCCATTGTCCTGCTTCCCCTTTTGTCTGGGAGGAAAGACCTTGAAAAATTAAGCAATGCATCCATAAATAAGATTGCGCATGCTTCGTCGCCATCGCAGTTTCTTCTCATTGCCGCATGTAAGAGTGGGTGGGCAAACATTGCCTGTGTTTTGGAGAACCCAATAATTCTACCAACTATTCCTGCAGAAGTATGCGGTGCTAAGCCAATAATTAATTGGCCCACCAAATCTTTTTCGCTTTTCAGGTTGTAGTAGGGCTTTAGTCCGTAAAGGTAAATGAGTAACTCGTCAATGAATTTAGATACCCTATACAAAACCCTATCACAGCCTTCGTCTGGTGAGTCTGGACAACTTGGGAGTATTACGTCTTGCGGATACAGTTCTAGAATCTGGGACCTATCAACTAGCTCCCGACCATGAATATCTTTATTATATCCTAACTCTTTTAGTTTCTCAACAGACACATTGATTTCGCTTGGCTTAAAATGTGTGATTGGCAATTCAATCATGTCATATCTTGTTGTGCCATCTTTGTTTACATATACGTTATGCTTTGCTCTTAATATTCCTTTAATCAGATGTTCTGTGATATGTGATTTGTTTGACGTTCCTCTTACCCCTTTAATTAAATCCGGAAAGATTTTTGTATCAAGTTTTTCTAAGAAGGTATCAAAGTAATAATTAATGTTTATGCTCTGGTTCTTGTAAGTCCTGCAGAAATCGTGGCCACATTTTTTTGACAGGGCGCCACAACTATTGCAGTAATAAAGTTGGTTTGTTGGTTTATTACATTTTTCACATATTAAAAACGGGGTTTCATTTTGGCATGAATCACATCTATATAAAGGAAGGTCCGCTGTTACTTTGCCTTTTTCCATTGCTGATTGGAAACTTCTTAGTCTTCCGCCCTCGTTTCCCACCGGAAACAGAACGTGTGGTGCACCGCTCAACTTCCTCATTTTTGATTTTTCTGGTCTCCCCATTCTTGCACCAATAAAAGTTCCGCCTTTATCCATAATTGTGATCCCTATGACATTTGACAGAAATGATGCAGCATTGGTGTCTGTAATCTCTTGTTCCGAGCAGTATTTGTGATGAGAAAAAGCAAAAAATGCCTCTGCGTGCTCTTTTTCAATAATAACATATTCATTATTTACAAGGTTGTGCTGTACGCCGATTCTCTCCAGAATCTCTTTGCATTCCTTTCTGTTGTGCAATATAATTTTGCGTATTTTGTTCTCTTCTTCTTCAATGTTGCCCTCTTTTATCCAACCCATAAGTAAAATAACTTCTGCTATGCCGCATAAATTCCAAAAATATGTGTACTCTGGATGCAAAGGAATCTTAAAAATTTTGGATAATCTGTGTGCAACCTGGAAAGACACTTTCGTTTTAATTGGATTACTAAACAAAAGGGAAAGATGCTCTTTCTTAATCTCGGCTATCTCTGCACACTTTTCAATATCAATTGTTCCGAATAAGCCAATTACAGCATTTTCAAAATGTTTGATCCACCATTCTTCACAATATCCTGCTGGCACTAATTTGTGTCCGTTTTCTGAAAAATCACCATAATTAATAAGCAAGTCTCCTAAGAACAATATCTCCTTCACCTCGTGTTGTATTTGCTTGGCTTCTTTTTCAGAAGTCAACTTAACAACACTGCCGTTTGCCAGTTTCACAATAGGTCCGTCAATAGAATCGCATACAACAATAGCAGTTGCTTTACCTGGGCGTTCAATCTTAAGCTGTGTACCTGTTGCAATAATTCTATTTAATATCTGCATTGTTGCAGGATGTATTGCTGAAGCAGCAAAACCCGATATGCGTGTTCTGCCGTATCTTAATCTAAAACCTCCGGGTTTTAAGGGCGAAGATAAGACGGGTCTACCAGCAACCAAATCTTTGATGTAAGTATAATTGGGTGTAATTGTTGAATCAGACTCTGTTGCTTTTCCTTGAGCCTTAATCTTTTTCTGTAATTTAATAAATTCGTTTAAAAATTCCCATTCCAGACCAAATTCAGGCCCCCATTTTCTAAGTTCTTTATATAGTTTTGGTGCTTTTTGAGCAAGCCCCTCTGCAATAACAAGACAAAGTCCTCCCCTTATCCTGTTTGTTTCCACTCTTGGCAGGTCTTTATAATTGGAAACCTCCTTCTCTTCTGTCGGATCTCCGTTAACCTCGACTGGCAGATGTTTTAATAAAAAAACAACCTCTTCCTCTGAAGGAAGATATTGAAGGTTTGTGACACTATCATGATAATCTCTAATCTCAACAACAGACCGCTTTATCTCCTTCTCTTCTGGGTCGTATTTTTCGTATCCCATTTTAATACGTACATAATCTGCGATTACCAGAGAAACTGCTTCTGCTGTGCCTCCTGCTGCACGAATTGGTCCCGCAAACCACGCAGATAAATATTCTTTAGTATCTAGTCTTTTTTTAATCTTCAATTCGATAAAACCTTCTAGTGGCGCCGCAATTACACCAAGGGTAATATACGCTAGTCCGACTCGTATCCCTGTTTCCATCGCCTTTAATTTTGATTCAAATTTACACAACTTCTGTTTAGCTACCTCTTCTGCGATTTTCAAAGCAACTCTCCAATCCAATGAACCAAATTCTTTTTCTAATTTTCTTATCCGTTGGGCAACGCCGCCATGCAGAATTTGTGGTGCTGCTGCACTTACAAGGCCCTCAACTCGCTCTGAAATCCCTTTTGCCAGCGGTATGTCCACTTTCTTTTCTGGGTCAATGCCGCATGCTCTTGCTTGGTTTGCTAGTTGATAACCTTGTTTAATCTGTAAATCCATTTCATCGAAATATGGTTTTATGTCTGTTTTTGTCATTCTAGTTTAAAAAAGATAAAAAATTTGTTTTTCTGGTATTAAGATTTACTATTGCTGCCTTTGCTGGCTGTGGTTTCAGTCCCACTTTCTCTTGATATTTTGTTTGCGATATCCAACAGGAACAGTTAAGTATTGTAATATTTCTATAGTTGCTGTGTGTTGCTCTGTGCACGTGACCAGAAACAAAAAGATCTGGTATCTTTTCAATGAACAGCGGATCAACATCATAGCCTGGAACATAAAGTGCTGAACCGTGCGCTGGCGCTAGATGCCTTCTTTTCAATAAATATTTGGCAATTAAATCTACTCTTTCCAGACCCCCCGCCAACCTTATTGATTCGATTGTATCAGCATAATAAGTAAAAGAATAGCCATGATAAATTAAGATATTAAAACCCTGGAAATTTTTTGTTTTTCCAATATTTATTGTAGAGGGATTTGAAACCATTACAAGGTTAGGCAAATCGTATAGTGGTTTTGCTAAATCTGTATATGGCGGCGGCTGAGGCTCTGCTATTCTAACTGCATCATGATTTCCGGAGCATACAATAATTTTAATGTTTTTGGGCACAGTAGACAGCAATTGTGCAAGAGCACCATATTGTTCAACAATATCTTTAATCAGTAACTCTTCTTCCTGCCCAGGATAAATGCCTACCCCCTCAACTAAATCGCCCAAAATAAAAAGATATTTGACTCTCTGTGCGAGTTCTCTTTGTTTTCTGCTGCCTAAGTTTCCCTTAATCCATTCTAAGAAATCCAAAAATTCCTTTTTTAAAAAAGCCGTAGAACCTAGATGTATGTCTGAGATAAAAACAGCATAATCCTCATTAGGAGATTTTCTCAATTCCGTATCAAGAGGGATGTCGGGCCAAATAAGATTATTAGCAAAGACCATGGCCCCATCATGACTTGAACCAGAAACTCCGATTGTTTCATCGTAACCTATGTCTTCTGCTAAATTAAATAAGTCGGCACTATTCTTGTTGACCAAAACATTAACCTTTCCTGTTGGATCCTCAAGCACAAGAAGAATATTGCCGTTCTTAGTTTTTATTTTGTCCATTACCGCCCCGATAAGGGAGATGTTGGTTCTTCCCTGTGTTTGACTGATGCGCCGTATAGATATTAGGTTTTGAAGTTCGGTTCTAGATCTCATTATATCAACAAACCGACGATATCTAATATTAAAATGAGATATAAAAGTTGTTACATCTATTTTTTGGGTTTTGTCCTTGAAGTTTATCTCTTTAATAATGTCTGTCTCCTTGCTATCTTCCAGAGCAACAGTTAAGTTAGTATTTGGGACATTTTTAAAATAGTCTAAAAAGGTACTTAGGAGATTTTTATCTTTTCCTTTCTGATACAAAGCCAGTGCCTTATCAAACTCTGACCAATTTATATTTGAATAGCTTTCTGTTTTTAGCGTAGATAAAACTGGAAAGGTTAAAAGCACTTGATTTGATAAATCCTCTTCTAATAACTCTTCGGCTAGCTGCCCCGGATCACCTTCAACAACCGTGGGGTCTAATAAGATACCTTTTTCTAAGTATGTTGTAACTAATTTTTTTTTGTCATCAAGATTCATTTTATTTAAAAGAAACTCCCAGTTCACGGGACAAGATAGACTCAACTTTTGGGATCATGTTTGCAGGGAACCCAAGGGACATCTCTCTCATGCGGCCATGTCTGCCTTTAGAGATTACGTTTGCATTAATAATGCCCAACATATCAAGCTCGGCTAGAATGTCTGAAATTCTCCTCTGGGTAAGTGGTCTTAAATCGACTTTAGCGCAGGTCTCTCTATATTTTTCATAGACGTCTCCTGTAAATATTTTATTAGAATTATTTAGCAGTAAAAGTAAACCATATAATGCTGCTTGTGATTGTTTTGGTTGTGTCTTAATAACCTCCAAGATGCTATCGCATTCTATCTTTTCCTCTGCAAGATCAATGTGGGTAAGAGCCAGGGTTGATTCTCCTCTTCGCTCCACTATCTCTCCTGCTACTCTCAGAAGTTCTAATGCTCTTCTTGCGTCCCCGTGTTCTCTTGCTGCATAAGCAGCGCATTTCTCAAGTACCCCCTGCCCCATGGTTCCTGGATGAAAGGCATCTTTAGCTCTTTTCCTTAAGATATCTTGAATCTGAATAGCATTATATGGAGGAAAAACAACTTCTTCTTCATTTAGAGACGATTTGACTCTTGGATCCATATTTTCTGTAAAAACCAAGCTATTACTAATTCCAACAAAACAGATCTGTGAGTTGGTTAGTTCAGTATTTATTCTTGTGAGGTTATACAGAATTTCGTCGCCAGCTTTTTTAACTAATTGGTCCACCTCGTCAAGCACAATTAATAAAAGGATTTTTGTGTGGTCTACAAGTCGATAGAATATATTATATATCTCGTCTGTAGGTAGTCCGGTGCTAGGCACAGATTTCCCAAATTGTCTAATAAGCTGAGCAACCAACCGGTATTCTGTATCTGCAATCTTCTTCAATTTGCAATTGAGATAAATAATTTTTAAGGAGACCTCTTTTTCTTTGGCTAAATTTTTAAGCATAGAGGAGAGATATTTGATTGTAACTGTTTTCCCTGTGCCTGTTTTTCCATAAATAAACAGATTGGAGGGTTTTTCAGTGCGTAATATAGGTCCTAGAATCTCGGCTATTTGTGCCATTTGTTCTTCCCTATGTAACACGGTTTCTGGTACATATGAAGATTGAAGTACTGATTTATTTGAAAAAATGCTTTGATTAGAGAGAAATTTCTCAAAATATTTTTTTAATTCTTTTTGGGACATGTTGAACTTTCCAGAGGAAAAGTAGGTTTATAAAGATTTGTATTCTAAAACATAGGTTCCCCCGACCCCTATTTTTCCTATGGAAATAAATAATAAAATAATATATGTAACATGAAATAATATATATTAATATGATATATTTTTATTATATTTATTTTCTATATTGAAAATAAAAAATAACAAAATGTTACCTATATTATTTTCTTCCCTTCCATACGAAACAGAGGGGGCAGTCCCAAATTATTTTGATGCTACTACACAATAATAAAAAAGAGAAATATTTAAATATAACTTATATTTTAGACAGATTCAAATATATTAATTTAACCTTTCGGTTGAAAATTAGTGTCTAAAAAAGGAGGCAGAAAAATCAACTAATCGGTTTAAAGGGATGCAAAATGATTGTGGATAAAAATTTCATAAACAAATTAAGAGATTTTGGATTGAACACATATGAATCAAAGATTTGGGCTGCCTTACTTTCAAGAGGGGTCTCAACAGCAGGCGAGCTCTCAGATATTGCAAATGTTCCAAGGAGCAGAAGCTAT
>JAFGJW010000010.1 GCA_016928835.1 Candidatus Woesearchaeota archaeon
ATACTCCGTAGAGTCAGGACCCTTATCTCAGTGTCCTCCTCGAGGCTACCTCTCTCAAGGCCCCTACCGATCTTTGGCTTGGTGGGCCATTACCCCACCAACAACCTAATCGGGCGCCGACTCATCCTTAGACATTGCTTTTCAAAGAAAGAACATTCCAGTATCCTGCTTCTATCAGGTGTTAGCCTCAGTTTCCCAAGGTTATCCCTGATCTAAGGGTAGATTATCGACGTATTACGGAACTGTTTGCCGGTGCTCCGAAGAGCCCCTAAACTAGCTTAGCTAAATCGAATTCTGATAGCAGCAACCTCCCGCAGGATCAACGGGTATTGTTATTGATACAGTCGCTTATTGTCGCGTAGACAGCACATTACCAAATGCCTGATTCGTACAAGATTATGCAATCAAGTACACATGAGTATGAATAGAATATTACATTCTTGGAGGCGATACAACTCTTGGTAGCAACCTATAGAAAATGGAAGCAGTATATAAATGTATTGGTTTCGTTTTAGAGGACAACCGAAAAAATATGTCTAATTTATTATATAATATGAGCAACTAATTCATATATCAATTTCATAATATAATACATAAAAAAGCTGTTCCATAATATATCAGTAATGGTATGAATAACATTTTCCAAGGGGTTTCCCCCAATCAATGGACCAAGGAGGAAAGAAAGCAGATTCCTGGCAGACATGGTTATCAGATAGGCCATAGTAAAGCTTAATGAATTAAGTGTACCTGCAAGAAAGCCGGAAAATCCTTGCAGCATTATCATCAAAAGCACAAACTGCGAACCCATACTATTTTTTATATAACCAATACCTCCAACAAATAGACCAAAAAAAAGACCGATCCATGGTCCAAAAAGATACCCCATGAGGCCTGAACAGGATGTAATTGTCTCAGTAGCAACCCTGGGCAAGAATCTTGTAACTCTTATTGACATAATGCCAAGAGGTATGAAAATTCCAGTCAGAATTATGGCTACGACATAGTCAGAGAACAGAAGATAGCCAAAAAGCAATAGCATGCCAATGAGAAGATATCTTATATTCAGGTACTTTTTAAAGTCCCCTCTTTTCGGTTCGTTGAATCTAAGCATCTGGGTTTAAAATAAAATTTTAGTGCAGGTATTTAAATTTTTCCTCTGTGACACGTTTTGGAATCATAAAATTGCTTAGTACCGAAATATTTATATAGAAAAATGAATGAAATAATTACAATGTCGGAAAAAAAGAGTGTGATTGATTCTAAATTAGAGGATTGTTATAAAGAACTAAACGTAACAATAGCGGAATTCAGACTAAATTTGTTAAGAACACCGAATAACAAAAGAAAGCTTCTTTCAGGTTTTAATAAGCTACTTAAATCATTTAAGGAACTTAACAAATATTATGAGCAGAAAGAAAAAGGAAAAACAAAGAGAAGACGAAAATCAAAAAAGGAAAATCAAAAAAGGAAAGTGCATGTAGTTAATAGCAAAAAGCATAAGAAGTACAGTACACCAAAATTTGCCAAGAAAGACATAGTTAAGAAAAAGATCAAATTTGATCCTGCAAAAGGGATTCAAGTAGATATAAAAGTTGACTAGGAACCTAATCCAAGGTTAGCAATTATTTTTTCTTTTGAGAATTTGTCAAGGTCATCATAGCCTTGGCCTGTTCCAAGATAGAGGATAGGTTTTTTTGTCACATATGAAACAGAAACAGCTGCGCCCCCCTTTTCATCAATATCAGCTTTGGCCAATATTATTCCATCTATCCCAACATTATCGTTAAATTGCTCTGCTTGGTTAATACAATCATTTCCTGTTATGGCTTCTCCGACAAAAATTTTAAGGTCTGGTTTTGAGACTCTTATGATCTTTTTAAGCTCATCCATAAGATTAATATTTGAATGAAGCCTGCCAGCAGTGTCAATTAGTACAACATCTTTGTTTTTAGATTTTGCATGCTCAATAGCATCAAATGCTACTGCTGCAGCGTCACTACCATAATCATGTTTTATCAGCTTTACACCAAGCTTTAATGTGTGTTCTTCTAATTGCTGAATAGCAGCTGCTCTAAAAGTATCACATGCAGCAACGACGCAACTAAATCCCTTTTTTTGCAGCATATGAACTAATTTTGCAATTGTAGTGGTCTTTCCAGAACCATTGACACCTAAAAACAATATAATGTAGGGTTTTTTCTTTTTAATGTCTCCAATCAAGTCTATTCCATCAATTTTAAACAAACCTTGGATAGAGTTTCTTAAATTCTTTTCTACAATATTATCCAACTCTTTTCTAGAAACCCTGCGACTAACAAGGCTGGCTCTCAAATCAGATTTTATTTTTTCAATCACAAGGGCTGCAACATTGTTTTCTAGCAATGCCAGCTCAAGCTCCCAGAATAATTCATTGTATTTTTTATCAGTTAGAATAATGGTGCCAAGTGCATCTGACACTTTTTTCAAGAAACCTTCTGGTTTAGGTTTCTGCTCCTCAACTGGCTCTGCTATTGTTGTTGCTTCTTTCTTTGCCTTGCAGGACTTGTTCTTTTTACTAACCTTTTCTTCTGCCGGTTTTTTATCATTTTTCTTGATAGTTATTTTATGTTCTATTTTCCCCACATCTTCCTTTAAGATTGGCTGCGGCCCAGAGATTACTTCCTTTTCAGCCCTCTTAGTAAATTTGCCAACAGCTTCTTTTAATTTATCTTTCAAAAATTTAAACATAGGTTCCAGAAGGCATGGAGGATTTAAAAATTTAATGGAAAATACTATAAACCAAAAACTTTATAAATGAATACCTTAATCTATTTATAAAATTATCGTTTTTACTAACATGTCAAAAAAAAGCGGGGGTTCTTAGAATGAGAGAATATGTTAAAAAATGCCCTGAATGCGGCGGTATTAATCTATTCTGGAACAAGGAGAAAGGAGAAGTAATATGCAAAGATTGCGGACTTGTTGTTGAAGATAAAATGATTGACTTTGGTCAAGAATGGAGAGAGTTTGATGCTGAGTCCGCTGAAAAACGAAGGAGAACTGGCGCTCCGATTACCTATACGCAATATGATCAAGGGCTAGGAACAGAAGTAGGAAGGAAAGCAGATCTTTATTCACTTGAGAAACGGAACAAAAATAAATTTTTCCGGTTAAGGAAATGGCAATATAGAATCTCTACAGCAATCGAGAGAAATCTTAAATTGGCATTAGCTGAGCTGAAGAGAGTATCATCTTATCTAAAGCTTCCTAAATCGGTTGAGGAAGAAGCGGCAAGAATATATACATTGGCTGTGCAAAGAGGCCTCGTTAGAGGTCGCTCGATGGAGTCTGTTGTTGCAGGAGCACTATATGCTGCATGCAGAAGACACGAAGTTCCCAGAACACTGGACGAGCTGTCAGAGGCGTCTGGAATTGAAAAGAAAGAGGTTGGAAGAACTTACCGTTTTATTACACGAGAATTAAGCATCACTATCCTTCCAAGCAACCCCTGTGATTACATCCCCAGGTTTGCGTCTTCATTAAAGCTTACTGCAAAGACGCAGAGCAAAGCTGTGGAGATAATAGAAGAAGCACAAAAAGCAGAACTTACATCTGGGAGAGGCCCTACGGGAATAGCAGCTGCGGGGCTCTATGTGGCAGCGCTGATTAATGGAGAGAAAAGAACACAAAGGGAAGTGGCAGATGTGGCAGGAGTTACTGAAGTTACCATAAGGAACAGGTATAAAGAATTACTAGAGAAACTAGATCTTGAAAAGGACATTAAAAAGCTTAAAAAGAAAAAGAAAGAATAGCTCCTAAAACCTAAAGAGGATTTCACTAAGGTTCTGTATATTACCGTTAACTATTAGTATTCCTTCTCTGCGTAATAGACGCAGTTTTTCATTTTTTGCAGCTCTTGTTGTCCTGCCTTTATAACCGCCTACCTTTCCATTAGAACATATTACTCTATGGCAGGGCACTTTAATGGGGTAAGGATTCCTCTTAAGTGCTTGACCTATTGCTCGTGGAGAACAGCAATGAACACCTCGGGCAATTTCCTTGTAAGTTGACACCCTTCCAGCTGGAATTTTTTGCGCAATTGAATATACAGATTCCTGAAAGTCTGATGGCATTGGTAATACAAAAACCAAAATATTTATATATTTATTTGAGATACATTAAATAAGATAAATAAATTTCTTTTTGGGGCGGGTTAAAATGAATATATTTGATTCACTGGAGTTGCTGGAACCAAAATGTCCTGGATGCGGCTGCACACTGGATTATGGAACCAATACAAAATATGACAGTAAAATAGAAAGCCATGTTTGTCTCCTGTGTGGATGCACTTTAAGGTAATCTTCTCATTATCTCCTCAACAACGTTATCAGAAAGCCCTTCTGTGTAAAGCATTTTCTTAATTTTCTCTTTAGACCAATCTGGATACTCTTTTTTAATTCTCTTTACCCTTTTTATTATATATCTTTCTATGCTTGATTCATAACTTTCTTTAGTATCAAGGACATGGCTTGAGGAATAATTCTTAAAATATACATAAAGAATGACTATAATAAATATGAGCGCTATTGGCACCCATATTGAATATGTGGGTTTCACCCTTATCTCATTTCCAATATATTTTGAGATAGGCAGTGCATTTATCTGTTCAAGGCACTCTGGCTCAATATAGCCTTTTACTTCATAACTTAAGTCTACTTGATCCTTGATGTTTATAAAGTGCCATGCTATTAGTGGGTCATCCTGAATCACTTTATAATTGCCTTCTCTAAATTCTATTTCATCAAGGTGGTCTGCCAGACATTTGGGAATCTCAAGATATAGGGTGGTATCATTCAATTCATTTTTTGGTGTAAATATTGATGTTATCCTGGTTTTGTCCTGGAACCAGTCGATTAGTGTCTTAAAGTCGAATGTATCCATACTATTGTTCAATAAAAGAAGTATCTTATTTATCTCAAATTCTTTTTCCTCTTGACTTAAGTTTGAGCTTCTTATCTTGTTTATTATCTCTGATATGTTGATTTTCATGCCTTCCAGATAAGTCTGATTTTTTGGAAGCTTAGTAGCAACATCCACCACAATAGTTTTTTGAACCTCATTGTTCAGGCAAGTTATTGTAAGAATATTTAATCCTGGATGCGCCTGAATATAGAAAGGTATGCTTGAGATAGGCCATTGATTATTTGTATTTAACTTATAGGAGCATGTCACAGGAATGCTTGTTGTAAAATCCACAAGGATTTTTGTTTGGTTGTATACTTCTTTGTCAGGGCTATTCAAAGTAATTTCAACCCAATGAGCTTCGCACAAACTCATGCATCCGCCCCACCTATTGTTGACACAATGCTGCAGTCCTTTGCTACACCCATCCCCTGGCAAACATGATTTTTGCATACCATTATCACAAAAGCAATTCTCATCTGTTTGACCATCACAGTCATTATCTTTATCATCACAGATTTCATCCAGGGGTTGGATAGAATTTTGACATTGGCCCCACTGGTTATCACTGCATATACTTGTTCCTTTTTGGCATTCCCCAATATCAGTGCCGCATTGCTTTTCTGCCCCATCCTCACAGAAGCAGTCTTCATCTATAAGACCGTCACAATTATTGTCTTTTCCATCGCATAACTCTATTCCCTGATTTGTCACTTCACATTCACACCCATCATTGGGATTTTTATTTGCGTCTTTATAATTGCCACGACAACTTCCCATTCTGCACTGTGCATTGAGGCATAACCCATTAGCATTTGCATATTCGCAGATATTTCCGCAAGCCCCGCAGTTATTTGGATCTGAAGCAGAATTGACTTCACATCCGTTTATGACACTATTGCAATCTTTGTAACCCTGGTTGCATGTGTATTGACATAAGCCATTATTACAGGTTGCAGAAGCTACTTGAAAGTGTGAGAAACAATTATTTTCACAATCTCCACAATGCCATGGATTAGAGTTGGTATCAATAATCTCATAATTATTGCACTCACCCCATAGGCCATTTTCTTGACAGGTCCTTACACCCATAGGGTCACAGCAACCTTCAGGGCAACAAAAATCCTGGTCACCCGGATTACAGACTCCAATAATTTGTTCTTCAATATTAAGAGTAAATATAAGCGAATCATTTGCCATAGTGTCAGTGACGATAACAAGAATTTGTGTTCCATTATAGGCAATGCTAGGATTCTCCCAAGTTAATAGACCTGTATCAGAGCTGATATCCATATTGGGAGGCATGAGCCCTATACCAACAGGATTTATGTTAAAAGCTAGCGTATCATTGTCTTGGTCATAGGCTTCTATATGCTGGGAAAAGGGCACCCCCACATATGATGTATTAATAGAGGGTGTATTAATCACAGGGGGATGGTTTCCTTCGAAGTTCCCTACCTCGAATTTATATTCAACAAAAGGGCAAGCATCACCACAATACCCATCATCTGCCACAATTCTGGCACAAAACAATCCTGATGCTACTACTGGGACATGCCATAATATATCAGCAAACCATGCCCCGTCATAATATTGTGAAGTTATAATATTGCCTGTATAATTATATGAACCTAGGCATTCCATGCATGAAAAAGTAACCGGATCCTGGTCATCATCAACTGCTATTGTCTTATTATAGAATACATCTCCTTGGCTAAGAGGGATATATCCTGATAAATCACTCGGGTCAGGATAAGTTATACTAAGATGGTTCTCTTCTACAGTAAAAGGATATATATAGTCTGTGTAAAGAACACCAAAATACCTTGCATGAACAAGTATCTGCGCTGGTCCATAACCATCATATGCGAAATCTGTCATTTCAACCTGAATTTCTCTGCATGGTGGATCGCACTCTTTCTGTGCTAATAAGTTTTGGACATCATTTAAATAGACTTTAGCCTCATCAACCCCTCTGCATTTTGAAGATACATTAACAGAAATATTAAACAGATGATTCTGAACTACTGGGTAATGAGACAGTTCTGTGGATACTGATGCCCTATGTTGTTTACATATAAATATTTGGATTGGAAGGTGATCCGGAAACGGGTCGTTAGCATAATGGACTGTACCACTAACATATACAACATCTCCATTTGACTCACTTGTCCCGATTGAACAACTACATTTATTTGAAGGGGACCATCCGCACTCACCCCCTTTGTATGGGCATACCTTTAAAATTTCACTATTTTTTTTAATCGTAATATTTTTCACATATGATTTACTGTTATAAGCCGAAAAATTTATTGTGTACCTCTGATCTATGTTGATTTCGTATGGGCCGTGATAAGAAATATTAGACTCTGCCCTTGCCTTTGAAATAATAAGTAAAGAGAATACCGTAAATAGTAGATATATTCTAAGAATTAACCTCTTTTTATTTTTCATATTGGATATATAAACTACAAATGCAGAGTACTTTTTATATTTTTTCTATAGAAAGAAAAATATAAATTAAAAAGACATGTAAAAAATTACTTGTTTTTCATCCGTACAGCAAGGTCGACAAACTTATTCCTGCGGCCGCCCTTTCTTAGCATGAAATGGGAAGTTAGGATTTGGTAAGCTTCTTGGTCCAGAACCTTTATCCTCCATGAAGCATAATTGTTACCGTATTTGTCTTTTGAATTAATCTTAGTGTGTATCAAAGCATAGTCAATTGTACTGCCTTCATATCTTCCACTCTGTATCTCAAAGTCATGCGCCAGTATTACATCTGCGTCTGGCCAACCTTGGTGCTCTGGATCTCTCCACATAAGATAGGTGTTTGTTATGGTGTACTGCGAATCAACAAATTCTTGACCATACTTACTAGTAAGATAAGCCTCTTCCATCCAAACTATGGTGTCCCAGAAAGATTTATCAAAGGCATATCCTCCACCAGCAGTCCAGTTAATAGTCTCATAAAGATCGCCAAACTCCTCATACTCATAATCATACCCTGCCCACCATGGCGAAGGACCATAATTCCACTCAATGACCTTTGTACTTGGCTCACCGCTAGATGGATCTTTCACTCCTAAACAGCCAATGTATCCTGCGATACAATGATCTGGTCTAGGATTTTCGCGGCTTGTCATAACAAACTGGTAAGTGAAATTCGAAAGATCAATAAAATCCTGATCCGGCACAGGTTTAATGCCAATTTGTGTGGTTGGATCTTCATTCATTAACACATAATCTGTGCTTAAAAGGATCTCCTTGCTTGTATCGTTGATTACCTGCACATAGCTGTTTGGGTACCCAAAATCATTGCAATCAACTGTACCTGTAACCTCTTCTGTGATATTTTGATATACAACAATGTCGAAGATGGAATTTCCAAGATCTAATACACCATATTGGAACCATTCTGGCTCTGGAATCACTGGGGGAGGCCAAATTTCTATCTGGTTCTTAGGCTCCATGATGAAATTCCAAACACATGACAATGTATATTGCCCTTGCACAAATGCATTTTTGGCAGTAGGAGAACAAACTGGGGGGTCTATATTGATTTGGTACTCCTCATTGGTATAATAATAAACATTCACTTCATTGGATTTTAAAGGTTTAAGTTTTCCATATCTATTTACCATATACATTTCTGTTTGTGCTGACATTGTGTCAATTGGCACTTTCATAGGCTCAATATAAGTTTCAATCTCAAATCCGTCACTTTTGCTTGGAAGCTTGCTTGTTACTGTTAAATCCCCTGGTTTTTTCGCAGTAAAAACATTTTTATCGAGAGCAGGCTCAATTGCGTCTTTAGGAATAACCTTATGGTTAATTACAAGTTCAAATGCCAAGACACTTTGTACTATAAGAATCAGAACTACAAATAGCGGAATGAGTTTTTTTCTCATTTTTTTCACCTCAAAGCAACTAATATTAGTGTGGATCTTCTAATATAAAAATGTTTCGCTTTTTTAATTACTATATAATGGTACTAACTTTCTTGTTCAATGATCAGCTACAAAGTGGCTGAATCCTTCCATAGAATAAGTCTGCCTATAAGATAATCTATCATAAGACTTGGTTTTGTTAATTAGAGAGAAATACCCAGTTGATTGGGACATATCGAGTAATTGTAATCATATTCTGTATAAGGCTGAATAAATTCCGGGCCAGAATATGTAACCACTGTGCCTGCAATGGAAAAAGGGGTTAAGATGCAAATTAACAAAAAAAATAAGACGATCGATAATTTTATATTATAAATTAGAAACAGATTTCTTTTTAAATTTTATTAAAAAATTAATAAAGTAATAAAAAAATTACTTATAAAAGGTTACTCTCTTGCCTTGGGCTTCAAGTCCAACCATTGCACTGAAGATGCTGTTATAGAGCCCAGCATCAATCTCTTGGGCTCTCCATTGATGGTAGAAGTTGTTTGGATAGTAATTATCTTGTGTCTCTATATCGTCCCAAACCATTGCATATTCCAGGAACGTTCCTGCATAGGGTCCGCTTTGAATATCCAAGTCCCTGAAAATCGCTATATCTGAAGCATCGTTCATATCTGGCTCGCCATACCATAGAGCACTGTTTGTTACTGTTAGCTGAGCATCATAGAACTCCTGACCCATTTTTTGAACCATCTCAGCGTGGACTATTGGTAGGATATAGACATACCATCCAATTTCGTTGGTTCCTGCTCCTTCTAAGAAAGTGTACTGTACAGTATCTGAAAAATTTCCAAAGTCACCATAATCATATGAAAAGTTTGCCCAAAGTGGGTTCAGTCCGACATCAAAGTATATCACTTTTGAACTTTCAACTCCAGATGCAGGGTCAAGAACGCCTTTGCAGCCAACGAGTCCGGCAATTTTCACATCCGGTCTTGGGTTGTCGCTGGTAGTCATGATAAAGGTATAAGTTAGATAAGGTACATTTAACATCTTATAATCCAAGATGGGCTTAATCCCAATTCTGCCTGTTGGATCGCTATAAAGCAGCTCATAATCCAGTTCTGGCGCGTTTGGCATATTCAGAACTACAAATGCGTTTGGATACCCATCGTTATTGCAGTCAGTTGTCCCTGTTACTTGTACGGCCGGCTCTTCACCATTAATCCCTGATTCAAGTGACCTGGGCGGCGCATAGTCGCCTGTAACATTTTGATATATTTTAAAATCAAATATGCTATCACCATAGCTATATGTGAAATAAGACATCCATTCAGGATGCATAATGTCTGGAGGAGGCCAGATGGTTATCTGGTTTTTCGGCTCTGTTATAAAATTCCAGATACATGGCAAAGTATAATTAAAAGTTGAATTATCGCATTTCCAATAAGGAAATTCAATATCAAGTTTTTTAAGCTCGTCTGAGTCAATATAATCTACTTTAACCTTAGCAGGATCAGCAGGCTTTAGGCTTCCGTCTTCCAGCTCCTCATAAGCTTCAGCTGTTTTAGGCTTTGGCTGACTTACTATATCAATGCCGGTTTCTTTTGAAGGGCCATTTGAATTTATCTTTGCTCTTGCGCTAGTGTAGAGCGTGTCTGCGCTTTTTGCTTGTGAAGCAGAATATACTGCTTCTTCGTTTGCTTTGGGCTTAAACCCCATAGAGCCTGTTTTAAGTGTAAACGCATAGACCATACTCAAACATAAGATAGAGATTACAACTAGTGATAGACACTTTTTGTTCATTTTTTCACCTCAAGGAATGTAAATTAGCGGGTGGTATTTGAAAATTTATAAATGTTTCGCTGCTTTGTTACTTTAGGATGATACTAAAATATATTAAAGACTTTACTACTGCAGCAATTTTTATAAATAAGATATTTTTCCTCGCAAAAGATGGCAAAATATTTTAAGGCAAGAAAGAAGTGCATTGTATGCAAAAAAGTCTTCTATCCAAGGTATTCTGGAACCATGTATTGTGATGACTGTAAGAAAGGAAAGAAGCTAGTCTTACGTCATTAAATTTATAAATTAGCTGTCTTTTCAGCTAATAATGTTAAATGAGAAGATGCAGCCAGAGATTAATATCGGCCTTGTGGGACACGTTGATCATGGCAAGACCACCCTAACAGAAAAATTATCTGGCAAATGGACAGACACTCATTCTGAAGAACTTAAACGCGGTATAACAATAAGACTTGGTTACGCAGATACTGTTTTCAGGAAATGTCCTAAGTGTAAAGGGACCGATGCCTATACTACCTCAGACAAATGCCCAAAGTGTAAAGCCAAAACACAAATACAGAGAAAAGTCTCATTTGTAGATGCTCCGGGCCATGAATCACTTATGGCCACCATGCTTGCTGGAACAACAATAATGGACGGTGCGCTTTTGCTTATTGCTGCGAACGAGCCCTGCCCACAACCTCAGACGAGGGAGCATCTAATGGCGTTAAAAATAATTGGAATAAAGAATATTGTTGTAGTACAAAATAAGATCGATCTAGTTAATGAAGATGAGACTATCAAAAATTTTGAACAGATTAGGAAGTTCCTCAAAGGCACTGATTATGAGGCTGCGCCAATCATTCCTGTATCTGCACAACTAGGTATAAATATAAGCGCAATCATTGAATCTATTGAAAAATATATTCCTACTCCAAAAAGAGACAGAAATGCTTCCCCAATAATGCTTGTTGCCCGATCATTTGATGTAAACAAACCTGGCCAAAATATTGCAGAACTCAAAGGGGGTGTGCTAGGCGGATCGCTTGTGCAAGGTACAATTAGACTTAATCAGGAGATAGAGCTTAAACCAGGGCACATTTATCAGGAGGCTAATAAAAGAGTATGGAAATGCATCAGGACAACAGTTAAAGGCCTTATGACTGGTGGCCAAAGTGTTAATGAAGTTGGACCAGGCGGCTCTGTTGGGGTACTTACTAGTCTTGATCCTGCAATTGTAAAATCAGACAGCTTAACAGGACATATAGTCGGTGAAGTTGGAAAGCTTCCACCTGTTTGGGACAATCTTAACCTTAGTGTTTCATTATTGGAAAGAGTAGTTGGTGCAAAGGAAGAGTTAAAGGTTGAGCCGATAAAGATGAATGAAATACTCATGTTAAATGTAAATTCAGCTGCGACAGTGGGACATGTAACAAAATTGAGTAAGGGTATGATTGAATGTAGGCTTAAATTTCCAATATGCGCTGAATCTGAGGCACGTGTAACACTATCAAGAAGAATCGGAACAAGGTTTAGATTGATTGGTTATGGAATTATAAAAGTATAGAGCATAAATTCTTATTTTTTTTGAAGAAAAAATGTAAAACCCAATAGTAATCTTTATAAATGAACATATAATTCTAGAGATGAGAGCGAAGAAGGAGAAATATATATTGTTTTGTTTCTCTTAGGTGAAGAAAAGATAATGAAAAAAAAACACCTTTTACCTACTTTAAATAATAAAAAGAGGTATATAGTTTTTGAAGCTGTTAGTGAGAACAAAATTAATGAAGCTGATATTTATGAGACTATCAAAAATTCATGTCACAAGGTGCTCGGAAGCCTTGACAAAGCAAAAGCAAACATAAGGTTTCTCAAAAACCGTTTTAATAAAAAAGATAGACGAGGCATCATAAGAGTAAACCACAGATACATTGACAAATTAAGATTATCACTTGCTTTAGTTACACACATAAATGACACAAAAGTCATAATTAAGTGTGTTGGTGTAAGCGGGATTTTAAAGAAAGCTGTAAGCAACTATCTATAATGAGGTGAAAACAAATGCAACCAATGCCACATCAATTAATGGGATATGACAGAGCCATAACTATGTTTAGTCCTGATGGCAGGCTACTTCAAGTAGAATATGCCAAAAAGACAGTAAGACAGGGCTCCACTGCAATTGGAATGACATGCAAAGATGGTGTATTATTAGTCACAGACAAAAGGATTGTAGATAAGCTAGTTGTACCTGAATCTGTTGAAAAAGTATGGCAGATAGATGACCATATATGTGCAACTGCATCTGGGATTATTAGTGATGCAAGAGTGCTAATTGAAAGAGCGCAAATTAAAGCGCAGCAGCATAGAGTTACATATGATTCTCCTATTGACACTTTAAGCATAGTTAAGGATATGTGCAATCTTAAGCAGATATGCACTCAGAGTGGCGGATTAAGACCTTTTGGAGTATCACTCTTAATTGCTGGAATAGATGATAATGAAACAAAACTATTTGAAACAGATCCTACTGGAATCTATTTCGAATATAAGGCAACTGTAATTGGTGAAGCTGAACCTGAAATTGAGGAAATACTTTTTAAGGAATATAAAGAGAGTATGAGTATTGATGAAGGCCTTAAATTGGGGATATCAGCCATAAAGAAAACCCTTAATTCCAATTTCAATTCAGATCGGATTGATGCTGCATATATTAGTATCAAGGATAAAAGATTTGAGAGGGTTTCAAAAAACAAGATTACTGAAATCTTGAAATCACTTAAAAAATGAAGGGAATAAAGACATTTGATAAGGAGAAAGTCACTTTAAATATTGCCAAACTAAGAAAAGGCGGAGAGGTGTTTGAAGTGATAATTGATCCTGATTCGGTTATTAATTATAAAAGCAGGAAAACACAAGATGTAAGAGATGTTCTTAAAAGTCATGATATTTTTAGTGACGCTAAAAAAGGAATGCTTGCATCTGAGCAGCGTTTGGAAGCACTTTTTGGTACTAGTAATCCTCTTGAGATTGCTGCAACGATTTTAGATGAAGGCGAGATTCAATTTACTCAGGAATATAGGGAGCAGATAAGAAAAGAAAAAATCAACCGGATTATTGAGATAATTGCCAGAAATGCTGTTGATCCCCGCTCAGGTTTGCCGCACCCAAGAAACAGAATAGAAAATGCGATTGATGAAGCAAAGATAAGAATTGATGAGTTTAAGGGAGCTGAAGACCAGATTCAGGACATTATTCAAAAAATGCGGCCAATCCTGCCAATAAAATTCGCTGTACGGGAAATCCAGATTAAGATTCCGCCAACATATGCTGGAAAAGCATATTCAAGTGTCAGCAGGTTTGGAAAGATTTTGATGGATAATTGGCAGAGTGATGGCTCATGGTTGGCTACTGTTGAGATTCCGGCAGGAATTCAAAATGAATTCTTTGATGCTTTAAATAAATTAACACATGGTGAAATTGAAACAAAAATAATTAAGGAAAGGTGAATATTTTATGACAAAATTAATGATTAAAGAAAGAGAAGTTGTTGTCCCAGGGGACATTATTGCAGAGGGTATGAACTATCTTCCAAGCACTGGAACATATAGACAGGGGCAGCACATAATGGCTTCAAGAATGGGTATAATGAGACTTGAGGGAAAAGTAGTAAAGATAATACCTCTTGCAGGAAAATATCTTCCAAGAAGAGGGGACGTCATAATAGGAAAAATAATTGATGTTAATATCATGGCTTGGCGCGTGGAAACAAATTCTGCCTACTCTGCCATGTTGTCTGTCAAGGATGGCACATCAAGTTTTGTGAGGAGAGGTGCTGACCTTACGAGGATATACGCAATAGGAGATTACATTATTACAAAGATTATTAATGTTACCTCACAGAAGTTGGTTGACCTGACGATGAGGGGGCCGGGCCTTAAAAAGTTGGACGGTGGCAGAATAATAAAAGTCACACCTACAAAGGTTCCAAGGATCATTGGAAAAGAAGGTTCTATGGTAGTAATGATAAAATCTTTAACCAATTGCGACATTATGGTTGGCCAGAATGGTATTGTCTGGATAAAAGGTGAGCCAAAAGATGAGATTTTAGCTGTTGAGACTATTAGAAAAATTGAAGACGAGTCTCATGTCAGTGGACTTACAGATAAGATCAAGAATTTTTTGGAAAGTGCGAAAAGGTGAACAGAGATGGCATATAAAAAAAGATCTGACGGAAGAAAATTTGATGAATTGAGGCCTATTGAAGCAAAGCTCGGAGTAATTGCGAGAGCTGATGGTTCAGCATATTTCAAGATTGGAAATACTGAGGCATATGCTGCAGTATATGGACCAAGGGACCTTTACCCAAGATTTTTACAGAATCCTGAAAAGGGCGTGTTAAGATGCTCTTATGGTATGATGGCTTTTGCCGGTTCAGGAGACAGAGTTAGGCCGGGACCAAGCAGAAGAAGCACTGAGATATCAACTGTAACACAGAGAGCTTTAAGCCCTGTGATTGATTTAGATGAATTTCCAAATGCAGTAGTTGATGTGTATATTCAATTGTCGCAGACAGATGCCGGCAGTAGATGTGCTGGAATATGTGCTGCGTCAATGGCCCTTGCTGATGCTGGCATTGTTATGAAGGATATGGTAGCTGCAGTTGCAGTAGGTAAGATAGACAAAACAATGATTGTAGATCTTGATTATGAAGAAGAGGCATTTGAGGGAGAAGTTGCAGATATTCCTATTGCAATAATACCAAGTAGCGGAGAATATACCTTGCTTCAGATGGACGGAAGAATTGAAAAAGAAGACCTGATGAAAGCATTGGAATTAGGGAAAGAAGTCTGCAAAAAGATAGTAAAAATACAGCGAGAAACCATTAGAGAAAATTTCAAGAGGTCAGAAAAATGAATCACTCAAGAAAATCGCATATTATTGAATACTTAAATAAGGATACTAGATATGATGGACGAAAATTGCTTGAATTTAGAAAATTTGAATTTAAGCAGGGTATTATAAAGACAGCAGAGGGTTCTGCATGGGTTAGACTGGGGGATACTGAAGTGATTGCCGGTGTCAAGTTTGAGCTTGGTCAACCTTATCCTGATATACCTGAAGAAGGGACAATGATGGTAAATGTTGAGCTGCTTCCATTAAGCTCACCTGAATTTGAGCCTGGCCCACCAGGAGAGTGGGCTGTGGAAGTATCACGAGTAGTAGATAGAGGCATAAGAGAGTCAAAGGTTATTGACACAAGATCATTATGTGTGGAAAAAGGAAAGCTAGTTTGGAATATATTGATTGATATATGTCCTATTAATGAGGCAGGAAATCTCCTGGATGTGTCCGGCATAGCTGCGTATCTAGCATTAGAAGACGCCAAGTTTCCAGATAGGGAAGATGACAAGGTAGACTATAAAAAGCTTACAAACAAGAAGCTTAAACTATCAGGTATGCCAATACCAATTAGTGTTCTTAAAATTGGAGATAAATTGATTGTGGACCCTATACCTGAAGAGGAAAGCATTTTAGATGCAAGATTGACAGTATGCACTTTAAATGATAAAATAATATCGGCATTGCAAAAAGGCGGAGGCGTGCCTCTTAATGACAAGGACATAAGTGAAATGATTGATATTGCATTTAAGAAAGCTAAAGAAATAAGATTAAAAATTAATAAAGGGTGATAGGTGTGGCTGCTAGAAAAGAGCAAGAGATCGAATATACAAAATATGAAAAGGCTAGGATGATAGGCAGCAGAGCACTTCAGATATCAATGGGCGCGCCTTTTATGATAAAGGTTACAAAAAAGCAGCTTGAGGAAATAAGATATAACCCCATTGAGATAGCAAAAATAGAGTTTGAAGAGGGCGTTCTTCCTATAACAATAAAAAGGCCGTTCCCTGATACCACTAAAAAGCAAGCATAGGTTTTCTATTTCTTATTAATTATACCTTCAATAAATTTATAATAAATAGCAATTTACTTTTTTTTGTATGAAATTTACAAAAGCATTAATTGTGTTCCATAATGACAAAAATATTGAATCCAATTTAAGCTTTATTAAAGGGCACTTAACAAAGAAGGGATTGAAGGTTTTAACTATTGATAGAGACAAGCTTTGTAGTTCTTTGTTTCAAGAGTTAGGTCTTGTTGTTGTCATTGGAGGTGACGGTACTTTTTTAAGAACTAGTCATTTCAACAAAAGCATACCTATGCTGGGGTTTAATTCAAATGTTAAAGAAAAGGAAGGTTTCTTGATGGTGACCAACAAAAGCAATTTCCAGAGATTATTTTTAAGGTTGATGAGAGGCGAATATCAGGTTAGTAAATTGGCCAGACTTCAATGCACACGTGATAATCGTAAACTGGGAGTACTTGCCTTAAATGATATTTTTATTGGGAGTAAGAAGCCCTACAAGATGTTTAATTATGATGTAACAATGAAGGGTATATCTGAATACCAAAGAGGTTCGGGGGTCCTAGTTTGTACACCTACTGGCAGTAGTGCATGGATGAAGTCAGCTGGAGGAAGAGTCATGGATATGGAAGAAGAAAGATTTCAATTTCTGGCTAGGGAATTATATGAAGCCAGAATAAAAAGAGACTATAGATTAGTTAATTGCATTCTTGAGACGCATGAGAAAGTCCTGATTAAGAGCAAAAATAATGATGCTGTTATTGTGTTTGATTCAATTGGAGCAGATTATAGACTGAAAAAAGGTGCAACTGCTGAAATCGCTTTATCTGATACTCCACTCCACTTTATCAATTTCAAGTAGCATATGTTAGAGTGATAGTATAAGGCTGCCTCACAATAAGGTTTAAAAACTATAAAATAAATGAGAAGTTAAAAGGTGATAATTATGTCTCGAAATCATAATAAAAATAATAGTGATAAGCGAGAATCTCTTGGCATCACTGCATCAAAAGATGAGGAATTCAGCGAATGGTATACACAGGTAATACAAAAAGCAGGATTGGCTGATTATACTCCTGTGTCAGGCTGTATTGTATTCAGGCCATATTCCTATGCTATATGGGAAAAAATACAAAGCTTTTTCGACAACAAAATTAAGAGATCTGGCGTACAAAATGCCTACTTCCCATTGCTTATACCTGAAAGTCTGCTCAACAAGGAGAAAGAGCATGTTGAAGGCTTCTCCCCAGAAGTAGCTTGGGTTACACATGCAGGAAATTCAAAATTAAATGAGAAGCTAGCGATAAGGCCAACATCTGAGACAATTATGTATGATTCATACAGAAAATGGATACGGTCTTATAAAGATCTGCCGCTGAGAATAAACCAGTGGAATAATGTTGTTAGATGGGAGTTCAAGTATGCAATGCCGTTTATGAGAACCAGAGAGTTTTTGTGGCAGGAAGGCCATACAGCATTTGCGACAAAGGAAGAGGCTGATAAGGAAGTCCTTGAGATTTTAGATTACTATGCTCAGATTTATGAAGAATTGCTGGCAATTCCTGTTATAAAGGGCAGAAAGACGGAAAAAGAGAAATTTGCAGGAGCTGACTATACAACAAGTATTGAGATATTTTTGCCTGTTGGCAAAGGGATTCAAGGAGCAACTTCTCATCATTTGGGACAAAATTTCTCCAAAGCTTTTGACATTTCTTTTTCCGACAAAGATTGTGGGAAGGGATATGTGTGGCAAAATTCCTGGGGTATAACTACTAGAAGTATTGGGATTTTAACAATTATGCATGGTGACAATAAAGGCCTAGTGTTGCCCCCTAAGATTGCACCTGTGCAAGTAGTAGTGGTCCCAATAATTTTTGAAAAAAGCAAAGACAAAGTAATAAAAAATGCACAGCACATTAAGAAACTGCTAGGAAAGCATTCTGTTATTTTAGACGACAGGACTGATTATACCTCTGGTTTCAAATTCAATGAATGGGAGCTAAAAGGAGTACCAATAAGAATCGAAATCGGACCTAAGGACCTGGAAAAAAAACAAGTGATTCTGGCTAGGAGAGACACAGGAGATAAGAAAGCTGTGAAGATATTGAATCTTAAAAAAGTAGTGGCAGAAACTTTGATGGACATCCAAGAGTCATTGTTTGATAAGGCAAAAAAATCATTGGACAGAAGCATTGTAGATATTAAGGACCTAAAAGATTTCCAGAGATATGCATCACAGGAAAAAATGCTTAGGATGAAACATTGTGGCAATATAAAGTGTGAGGAGGCTATCAAAGACAACAGTGGATTAAAGACATTGTGCATACCATTTGACCAGCCAGAGAAGGTTGAGGGAAAATGTCCACATTGTGGGGAACCAGCCCGCTATGTTGTATTATTTGCCAGAAGCTACTAATCACTTTCTTTCTATTTTTTCTTCTATCCTCTTCAGGCGCTCATTAATATCCTTAAAGTACGGACTTCTAGACTGGACAGTCTTTTGCTCTTGTGAATAAAACCCAAGTTTGTCCTCGAGAAAACCAAAGAATATAATAAGGATAATCACAACAATAAAAATGGGTATTATCCAGTCTTCAATCCTGATGTCAATATTATATTTTTCAAGATTTGAAAGGAATAAGAAGAGCACCATAGCTGTATTCAACAGGCTCAAGTAACTGCTTGTTCTGCTTATATATACCTTGATATTGATTAAGAAATTCCTCACATTGATGAAAAACTTTTTCATAAAAAAAAATAAGATATATCCTTATTTAAATATATGGTTTTACAGTTATACTGTTAAATTTTGTGTCATCTATATTATTACTCCAATTTTATCATAACTTTTAAAAACAGGATTCAGTTTTGCTATTTTATGATTGAGATTGATGGTTCTTACCTGGAAGGGGGCGGCCAGATTATCAGAACTGCTTTAGCTCTTTCAACACTAACAGGAAAGCCATTTAGGGCTATTAATATAAGAAAAGGACGATGTCATGCAGGACTGAAGAACCAGCACATGTTTGCTATTAAGGCTCTGAAAGAGATATGCAATGCGCACGTGGAAGGAGACATTCTAGGCAGTGAGTCATTAGTATATATTCCAAGGAAGGCTAAGCCAAAGAGCCTCACTATTGACATCGGCACTGCTGGCTCCATCACACTACTGCTCCAAGCACTTGTTCCAGTATACATTTTTGGAGACAGAAGGGTAGTATTAAGAATAAGAGGCGGAACTGACACCAAATGGAGCATGCCTATAGACTATCTGATCAATGTTCTTGTTCCACATCTGCAGAAGTATGCAGATATAAGCATAGAGGTCTTACGAAGGGGTTACTATCCCAAGGGAGGAGGCAAGATAAAATTACGAATAGCACCAAAGTATAGGCTCGAGGACATTTATAATAAAACAACTGAGCACGAGGATTTAAGAATTAACCTGTGTTCACAAAGCAAGCTTATTCATATAGCCGGCGTTTCGCATGCATCAAAGGACCTGATGAAAGGCAATGTTGCTGAAAGACAGGCTAAAGCAGCCAAGATTATGCTCAGCAAATCAAATATATCTCCAAAAATACGGATTGAATACTGTGATAGTCTAAGCACCGGGTCTGGAATTTGTCTTTGGGCAATTTTTTCAGACAATGATGAGATCAATTATAAAAACCCTGTTATCATGGGCGCTGATTCTCTTGGAAAAAAGGGGAAAAAGGCTGAGGCTGTCGGCCAGGAGTCAGCTGAAAGACTATTAACCCAGATCCAAAGTCAAGGTGCAGCTGATGTATATTTGTCTGACCAATTATTGCCATTCATGGGCTTTTTTGCACCGAGTAATATAAATGCATCTGATGTTTCAAGCCATTCTAAAACAAACATATATGTAATTGAGAAGTTCCTCCCTGTTGAGTTTACTATAGAGGGGAATAAGATAAGTTCCAGGAAGGTTTTAGATTAATGCAGCGAAACCTTGTGCTTAATCTTGAAGTTAAAGGCCTTTTTAGTTTGTATTTGTATTCCGAGTATTTTCTTAAGAACTACAGGAGAATAAATTGCTGTAATTATGCCCACAAAGATTACGGATGAGTATATACTGCTGTCAAAAATGCCTTTATTCAAAGCGATTAGAGCTGTTATAGCAGCAATCTCTCCGATTGGAATCATGCCTACAGAGATTACTTCAGAAGCCTTGTTATTAATTCTGCTGAGTCTTGAGCCAATATAAGTGCCAAAAAACTTGGAGAATATTGCAGCTAGTGTAAGAACTATAATGAAGTTGATATTGCTAAATACTAGTTTCAAATTAGTCAGTATCCCAAGAGAGACAAAGAACACTGAGCCAAAGATTAGCTCAAAATACTCTGCTCCAATCTTAAAGTTTTTATTCTCGATATGCTCCAGGCTCAGACCTGCCACGAATGCG
>JAFGJW010000002.1 GCA_016928835.1 Candidatus Woesearchaeota archaeon
CTGACATTGCTACTGGGATTTGTTCATCTTTTTGATGTCATCACTCTAGCCCTGTGCTTTGGATTTTATATGCTATGGAGATTTTTTACAAAGAGAGATACACTGACAGATATCCTTAAATACAACATTTTCTATGCCCTAGTTTCTCTGCCTGCTTTCATATACACCTTTTACCTCTATGGCATGAACCCATATTTCCAGGCATGGAATGCACAAAATATCTTGGATGCACCAAAATTGCATCATCTGTTGTTTGGATACTTCTTCCCTCTCATTTTTGCATTGGTCTACTCTGTTAACAGGATTAAAGCCAAGAAAGCCAATGATATTGAAGTAATCCTTTTCTCCTGGATGTTTTCAGGACTCATCTTATTGTATTCTCCTCTGAATATTCAAAGGAGATTCCTTGAAGGACTAAATATCCCTATAATGCTCCTGGGCTCTCTGGGTTTTATGAGAGTAGTGCTGCCGTTCTTTCAAAAGGAAATCCACAAGTTGACTAATCTTAATAAGAAAACCCTAAGCCTAGTATTAATCATATTGACTTTGATATTGATAAGCCCAACCTCTTTTTACTGGCTCTACAAGGTGAGCACAAGTGTCAGGCAGGATGTTCCTGTGTCAGACTACAGCGTCCCCTATTATTTGGAAAAAGAGGAAGTGGAAGCACTGAACTGGCTTAAATCTAATACAGACAAAGAGGCTGTTGTTATTTCAGGATATGGCATAGGAAATTATGTCCCAAGGATTTCCGGCAACCGCGTCTTTTTGGGGCACTGGGCGCAGACTATTGATTATGAAGAAAAGAAGACGCAGGTTAATATGTTTTACAGCACAAGCGATGATAATTACAGGAGAGTGCTTTTAGAGCAGTATAATATCAAATATGTATATTATGGTATTGAAGAGCAGAAACTAGGCACTTTAAATTCTCATTATTTAGAGAAGGTGTTTGAGAACAGTAAAATCAATATATACGCGTTAATATAGTATATTATTATTAACAATCTGTTAATAACTATTAACAATTTATCGAATCATCGATATTTAATACCTAAACACTTAGTAGTCTATCTTTTATACGCATCATCATGATGTGAGAATGCAAGGAATATTACTGTTTTATTTAATTCATCAATTTCAAATCTCAGAACATAACTTTTCATAATATGAACTCTTCTTTCTCCAGCTAAATCATATCTTAAGGGTTTATAATGCTGTGGGTTTTGAATAATTTCACTAATTTTATTTTCAATTGCCTTTTTTAAAACTGGGTTTTTGCTACAAGCCTTGCTGATTTCGTCCTGGCATTTAGGATGAATCATAACTTCATAGCTCATTTTTTCCTCTTTTTAAGAAGTTAATTGCCACTAATCTTTAAATATTCCTGACAGTGAATTTAATTTAACAAAAGGACCTTTTCTTCTACGATTAATCTCTTTAATATGTTCTTCTTTCAAAGGCAATTCATCAACAGGATGCCAATCAATTTTCTCGCAAAATTCCCAATCTACATCTGATATCTCTCTTGTTTTAATATATCTCTCAAAAATTATCTTTTTCAATGTTTCTTCTCTTGCAATCTCACTCCAATTTATCCATGAAAGCCTCTTTAATTCATTTTTAAGTTCATCCGACACCGCTAAAGTTATGGATGCCATTTTATATCTTCCCCAAGTTTCTTAGTTCTTCAAATTTTTTTAACTCTTTAATTCGAATTTCAAATCTTTTTTTTAAATATTCCGCCCAGTTTATTTCTGGATATTCTTCTGTCTTTTTCTTCAATTCATTGGATATGGAAACAGTAAAAGTTGCCATTTTGTTCACCAACTATTTTTTGTGTATAAACAATAATTTGTTTATATATTTAAATGTTTTTATTTTTGGTAGATAATTTTAGACAGATAATGCCCAAATAAGGCATTATCTCACGAAAAATATCTACCTAAATATTTATATAATAACCCCAATTTAAAGATTATTAAGATGAGCACGCTGAAGAGAATTGTAAAGAATGCCGGTGTTACTTTCTTTGGCAATAATCTGCTTAAAGTCCTGAGCATGGTTCTCATTATCTTAATTGCGCGCTATCTTGGTGATGTTGAATACGGCAAGTTCACCTTTGCAATCTCTTTTACCGGGTTATTCTTCATCCTGATGGATATGGGCACAAGGATATTGATTGTGAGAGATATTGCAAAGCAGAAAGATAAGGCCCCTAAGATTGTGGCTAATGTGCTGATGTTCAAGCTTATCACTTCTGTCATTGTATATGGTGTAATTATTGCTGTCGCATATATGCTGCAATACAATAAAGAGACAATCATGGCAGTTGCTATCGCTGCCCTGGGCTTAGTGTTTGACAGTTTCTCAACAACAATTGGCTCTATCTACCAGGCATATGAAAGGTTAGAGTTTCCTGTGGTCACAAAGACAATACGCATATTAATAAGGTTGGCAATAACCATACCCATTTTATTGGCGGGAATGGGCTTTTTTCCTGTATTGATTATTTACACTGGCGTACAGCTATTGAACCTGATGGTGAATCTTGTTATCTGCTATACCAAGTTTGTCAGCCTCAATTTTGATTTTGACAAGGAGATGATAATATCCATATTAAGGAGGGCTTTCCCGTTTTTCTTGTCTGGGATATTTGTCACGGTGTATTTCAGGATTGACATCACCTTAATGTCAAAGCTTGCTCCTCTTGCATTAAAAGGCGTTTATGAAAATGTTTCAAGAGATGCTGTGATAGGCTGGTACAGCTCAGCCTATAATTTGCTGGATGCTGCGACATCCCTGCCTGTTGCGGTTTCGGCTGCCATACTTCCAGTAGCCATTACTTTTTACAGGGATTCAAAAGATAAGCTGAAAGAGCTCTATCATCTTTCAATAAAATATCTCACTTATTTATCTGTGCCTATGGCTTTTGGAATTACTCTCCTTGCTGATAAGATTATTATTCTTCTATATAAGCAGGATTACAGCAATGCAACTCTCTCATTGCAGATATTAATATGGACAATGATTCCTTTATGCATCAATTATATGATGGGCGCTTTTTTAATTGCAGTTCACCAGGAAAAAAAAGGAGTCATTGTTTTGTTCTTAAACGCTGTAGTTAATTTTGTTTTAAATCTGTTCTTAATACCAAAATACAGCTTATATGGAGCAGCAGCTGCTACAGTTTTAACTGAATTATTTTATTTCGGCGGCTATTACTACATAATGTCAAAGCATCTGGCGCCAATTGATTTCCCGGATATATTTTTAAGGCCAATGCTGGCTTCTGCTTTGATGGCAGCAGTCATACTGCTGTTGATTCAATTCAATCTTTTCATTCTTGCCGGGATAGGCATAGTTACATACGGACTTACATTATTGCTGCTTGGGGCCTTTGATTACAAAGACTTCAAATTCATAGAAAGAGTAATTGATATTATAAAGAGGAGATAGCCTTATCAATCTCAGCGCAGAATTTTTGCAGTGAATATTTCCTTGATTTTGCGATTGCCTTTTGACTTAGATTTCTCATCAAAACAGGATCATTGATTATCTTTTTTGTGTAAATTATTAGCTCTTCTGGAGTGTCCCAGCAAAAGCCATCAACTTTATGCTCAACAATCTCCGGCTGAGCACCGAGATTTATTACAATAGGCACGCACCCTCCTGCCATGGCCTCCACTGTGCACATGCCAAAGTTTTCCATCTCTTCAGGGTCTGTTTCTCCATATCCTCTAGCATGCCAGTATATCCTGCATTCAGGCGTAAATTTTAGAAGCTTTTCATGGGGCATATTCTTATGAAAAACAACTTGGCAACCTTTTGCTTTCTGCTCAAGCATTTTTATGTAATCCTCATTATAACCCGGCTGGAACTGCCCTACCAAGTGCAATTCCCATCCCTTAACATCCCTTGAGAACTCTTTGAAAGCGTCTATCATTACTTCATGCTTTTTTTCTGGAGAAAATCTTCCAATTGAGAGGATATAATTTTTTTTCTTTTTTTTTGGATTTATTTTGTCTATCTTAACAGGAGGATTGATGATTATGGATTCTTTGCCATGAGAGTAATCCCTTACTGCCTTCTGTGTAAATTTGCTGTTTGATATAATTAAATCATATTTATATGCCTCTTTCGGGTCTATTAGTAAAAAATTAAGAATACTTTTCCACCCTTTCTTTAAAGCTGTAAATTTTGTGAAATTGATGTAGCAGGCAGTTTTGCACTTCAGTTTTTTAAAAAATTGGCCATTTGTACCAGTATCAAAAATCAAGTCAGAGCCTTTGATACTCATCATATCCCTTACATAAAAAGAAGTTTTTAAAGTTTTTATAAAAGGAATTCTTGAGACCAGTGAAGACAGAAAACCTAACTGCCGTATCTCTACTCTGCTCAAATTCACATCAAAGAATTTCTCAAGCTCTTTTTTATCAGCATTAAAAGGGCTATATATCGTCACTTCATGTTTCCTGGAGAGAGAATCAGCAATAATTAAACTAATAAGCTCGCCGCCGCCAAATGTCCTGAGCTGCGGATGGAATATGGCTATTTTCATTTTTTTCTGAACAACTTCTTATTGACCCAATTGAAAAAGTCATTGGCATTTGACCGCCAATGGATTATCATCGGCATCGGATCTTTTATGCTTTCTATGGCCAAGACTTTTCTATGCAGGTAAGGGGAAATGAATTTTCCAAAGGTTAGATTATCCAGTTTCCTCTTTTTTGACATGAAGTAAAGCACGTCATTATATAAATGCATCCAATAGATATTATCTTTGTAATCCTTTATTTTTATTTGTTTTGAATTGATCCAGTCCTCATACATAAGATATGGATAGTTTATACCAAGTTTGGCCATGAAATGGACCCACAATATGATTCTTGCGTTCATCTCAATTAACTTGTATTTGCCATCTCTCGCATCATACTTAAACTCGATTTTCCCAGGGCCTGTGTATTTAGGACTTTGCTTGAGGAATTTTTTTGCCAAGGCAGCTATCTCATCATTATGCAGCGTCCTTATGACTCTCCCCACGCCAAATTTTGGAGGGGCCTGCCTAAGCTTCTGGTCCAGCATTCCGCCCCTAAATTTGTAGTTTTTATCTATATAAAATGAATAGCCATAGAGATTGGTGTCTTCTCCTGGGATAAGCTCAGAAATCATAACATCAACTTTATGCTTAATGCAGAGCATAAATTTCTTTTTCAGCTCCTGAAAATTGTTAATATAGAACAGCTTGGTCTTAAAAATTTTATAAAAATTATGTCTAAGATGGGGCTTCAGAATGCAGGGAAATATAATCTCTCTTTTTAGGTTATGAATTTCTTTCAATGTCTTAGGACACCATGTTTTTGGTCTTGGAACACCTGCTTTGTCCGCAAGCTTGTATGTTTCTTTTTTGTCAACAACTTTGCTTAGTGTATTATAACCAGAGACAGGAAGCACATAGTGTTTTGACAACTGCTTTCTGTAGTATGCAAGGGCAAGAGCTGACTCATCACTTCCCGGGATTACCAATAAGCCCTTCCATTTTTTTTTGTTTTTAATTAATAGGTCATATAGTTCTTTTCTGTCAAGATAATTTTTTATTTTTACCTTGTGAAAAACATATTTTGAATGAACAGCCACCTCTTCGTCATCCTCATGGATCACTATGGATTTTATACCTTTTTCCCCAAGTGACCTTACAATGCCTAAGCCCAGAGGGCCGCCGTAGATTATTATTGCTTTCCTCATTTTCTTTTTCTGACTTTTTTCTTAGTAAGCAATGAATTATATTTGTTGAAAAATACCAGATTCACAACCAAATGCAGAAATAAGACAGGTGCTGAAACTACAACTGCTAGATATGCGCGGAGAGTATTGAATGAAAGAAGCTTCCTAATAAAAGTCATCCTCAAAGCAATTAATCCGTCAATTGGAAAAGGCCTCATTTTTTCCTCAGGATACAAAGTGCCGCCCTTAATTGTATATATTGACAATCCCTCCCTTATGACATCAATTAAGAAGAGACTTGATGAGTAATTGTTTTGATTTTTGAATTCTCTGATATAGAGCTTCATTGATTTCTTATTATATATTCTGAACTCAGACAAAAAATCAAAGTAGTAGACACCTGAAGCAAGATACAATAAGCTTGAATATACAAAAAAATCCTTTTTTATGGAGAAGACTGTTTGCTCCTTGTCATAAGATAGATTAATTAGATCATATCTTCCCAGTTGTTCAAAGGCTTCGTTTAATTTATTAATGTTATTCTGATCATCACCATCCAGCTTAATTACATGACTATAGCCTTTTGACAGACAATACCTGAACCCTTTTTTTATTGCATATATAAGCCCCCTGTTCTTTCTATTTCTAAGTATAATTACATCACTTTTAAAATCCTCTCTAGAAATTGGAACCTTGCTGCCATCATCAATAATAATTATTTTAACATTGAATCTGCTTAATTGCTTCAAAATCTTGTTCAGGGTAGAGATCTTTTCATTATACACAGGAAGTATGAAAGCCACTTTTTGTTTCATGATTTTGCTCTGAAATCTTCTTATATATAAATCTTTATTTTTTATCATCGTACAATGACAAAATTTATATACTAGTAACAACTCTTCCAGAGAAAATGGAACAAAACAATAAGTCTGATAACTTTGCCGAACTATTCATAAAAAGATGGAAACAAGTCAAACCGCCGCAGCGGCCCTCAAGAGAAGAGTTGAATTTTATGAATTGTTATATAGAAAAGGTTAAATCAAGAAAGAAACCAAAAGTTCTTGTTCTCGGCTCAACTCCTGAGCTAAGAGACCTTGCTCTAAAAAACAATGCTGATTTAATCTCATGTGATTTAAACAAAGAGATTTGGATAGCAATGAAGGGATTGATGAAAGAGTCAGGAGAGGAGGCATTTCTGCATACTAATTGGCTTGAGATTCCAGAGGACACTAAATTTGACTTAATTTTAGGTGATGGTCCAATTAATATGCTATCAGCTGAACTTGTCAACCCCTTTTTTAAAAAAGTTGCCAGTCTTTTGGTTGATAATGGGCTAAGTATACAGAGAGTTGCAGTCCAAAATAAAAAATTAGATCTATCTAAATTTCAGAAAGCGATGGAAGATTATCGAAAGAATAGGTACGATATGTCGGTTTATTTATATACCCTTCCGATTAGTGGCAGTATTAGGCAAAAATGCTACCCAGAGCTGACACGCAAGGAGCTCTTTGAAAAAGTACTCTTCAAATATATGACAGGAGACGAGATAAGAGAGATTACACCTTTTTTATCAGATGTTAAACCATACTACCCCACAAAAGAAGAATTAGGCATAGCGCTGTCAAAATATTTCAATGTTAGCAAAACTAGAGAAAGTGTTGGGTTAGGGTACTGGGGTGTTGCATTTGTATATGTTCTGCAGAAAGCATAAGTCTAATCAAACCCACCAAGATTATATGTGCTTTTATTTTTTATCAAAATAGCTTTGCCTGACTGCGCCAGGGGAATTTTTTTAGCTAATTTTACCTTTACTTCAAGCTCGTCTCCAAACTTTTCCTTAATTCTATTCTTAATCTCCTGCAATTTTTTCCTTGTCATCCTGCGTGTAGGTTGGATTTTTACCAAGACTTGGGTTTGATTTTCCTTAATCACTTGGAATTTGTCAACGTACTCATGCTCATCTGAAAATACAGCCATGAATAAGCCTATCCGAATTATTTTTCCTGAAGGTGTGACAAGATTATCAACTAATCTGCCCTTAATGTCTTTGAGCAGGGGGAATGATCTCCCGCACTTGCATTTTTTACTGGTAAATACAGCAGAGTCCTTAATCCTGTATCTGATGAAGGGCATTGCATAATTTTCAAGGTTTGTAACCACCATTTCTCCTTCTTGTCCTTGTTCTGCTGGTTTCCCATTTCTCACTAATTCGATAACAAATCTGGTTGTATCAATATGATATCCCTGCTCAAGTTCACATTGGTAAGCTACCCTCATTATCTCAGCAGCACCGTAATCAAGGCAGATTCTTGCATTGCAGAATGCTTTCCTCATAATTGACTTCTGCTCCTCACTTAGATGCGTTCCAATTATCTGGATGCCTTTGATTTTTATTGAATCATTACTCTGTACGAGATATTTTGCAATATGGAATGCAGTTGAGCAATATGTTTCAATAATATCTGGTCTGAATTTTTTCAAAACCTCAATATGCTTTTCTGTCTCCTGCTCCATGTCAATACATTTAACAAAAAGGTTCCTATTGACTAACCTAGAGAATTTTCCCTCCTTAATTACTTCGTGCGCCCTTATTTTAGCAATCCTGTCTCCGATTTTATAACCCATTACACTTAATTCCCGCAGCCAAGCAGCATGTTCAACAGGCAAAGTGTCTCTGTCAGAAATAACCATAAATGGTTCGCCTGTCGAGCCTGATGTAGTACATCTGAACCATCTATCTTTAGAGATATTTTTTGCAATAATATCTTCAAGTTTTACTTTTTTCAAATCAGCTTTGGTAATAACAGGAAGCTTATTTATATCTGTAAGAGACCTAATCTCCCCTGGCTTAATGCCTGCTTTGTCATAAAGCCTTTTATAGAAAGGAACATAGTCATAAGCGTGCTTAACTATCTTTTTTAGGTTCTCTAACTGTATCTTTTCAAGCTCGTCTATTGGCTTGTATTGATTACCTAATTGCTCATGATACAATCTCCAGTTTTTTCCTTTGTTTTTTAATAAATAATTAAGTCTAAAAATTCTTTTTTGCAAAGAATTGATTATAGTCATTTTATATTGTAGTCAAAGCCTCCAAGATTATATATACTTTCGTTCTTGTACAGAATATTTTTTCCAGAAGATGCCGGCTTAATATCTTCTACTAATCTAATTTTATACACTAATTGCTTTTTAAAGGCTTTGTCTATTTTATTTTTTATTTCCCTAAGTTTATCCTCGGTCATCTTCTCGGTCGGTTGAATTTTTACTATTACTTTGGCTCCTGTCCCCTTTACTATTTGAAATCTGTATATACTTTCAACCTCAGGACTAAGGATGGCATTGAACAGCCCAAGCCAAATTCTTTTACCGCTTGAAGTGGTAGTATGTTCTATTAGTCTCCCACGGATCTCTTGAATAAGTGGGAAAGTTCTTTTACATTTGCATTTCTTATTTGTAAATACAGCAGAGTCCTTAATTCTGTATCTTATGAAAGGCATCACATAGTTCTCTAGATTTGTTATCACGATTTCTCCCTCTTGACCTTCCTTTGCTGGCTTTCTCTTTCTGATAATCTCCACAACAAACCTTGTGATATCCACGTGGTATCCTTGCTCCATGTCACACTGATATGCAACTCTCATAACCTCAGACGCCCCGTATGTCTTCAGTACTCTTGGTGTAATCGTATCTCTAATTATCAACTTATCTTCTTCACACAATGGAGAGCCGATCACTAGCATGCCTTTGATTTGCAATTTTTTATCATGGTGTATTAGATATCGCGCCATATCCAATGCAGTATTTGAAAAAGTCTCGATTATATCTGGTTTTAAGTCAATAATTTTTTTCATGGCATTTCGTGTGTCTGTTTCCAATTCTGAGCAGGGGATAAATGTCTCTCTACCAAATATCCTTGACATTACCTTTTGCCGCCTTCCATATTGGTTTCTTATTTTTAATATTTTATCTCCAAGTCTGTAACCTATTATATCTAATTCTCTTAGCCAGGCTGCATGCTCAGTACTATCACTTTCCTTATCACTTATCACAAGGAAGGGCATATTTGTAGAACCTGAGGTATGATGCTCAATCCATCTATTTTTTGAAATATTTTCAGCAGTAACATTTTCGAGTGGCCTTTTTCTTATATCTTCCTTAGTTATTACCGGAAGTTTTTGTATATCTGATAGAGCCTTTATATCCTCAGGTTTAACATCGTGATTATCATACAATCTTTTGTAGAAAGGAACATGGTCATAAGCGTGTTTAACTATTTTTTTTAGGTTCTCTAATTGAATTTTTTCAAGCTGTTCTATTGGTTTGTACTGATTTTCTAGCTGCTGCTTGTAAAGCCGGTAATTATTGCCTCTATTCTTATATTGATAATTAATCCGAAAAATTGCTTTTTTAAAGTTTTCAATCATTTTTTCTTCCTAAGGTTGCTAATCAGTATCTTCTCTATTTTCTCCGCTGATTTTTTCCAGCTGAAACCTTTTTCTATATATTCCCTGCCGTCTTTTCCGCGTTTGTTTCTGTATCCTGGATTCTTAATTAGATATTCAATTTTCTTTCTAAGATCTTCAGCATCATTCTCTTTGAAATATTCAACCTTATCTTCATAGACTTCCCTGAATATTGGCTTTTCAGAGCAGAGGCAGGGAATTTCACACGCCAAAGCTTCCATGGGAGGCATGCCAAAGCCTTCATGGGATGAGGGAAATACCATGAACATTGACTCTCTTATCAGCTTCCATTTTTCTGCATCATTAATAACACCGGTAAATCCGCACTTGACACCAAGATCTATTGACATCTTGCGTAATTTTCTCTCTTCCTTACCTCCTCCGGCTATGACAAAAATTGGTGCATTGTTAATAGCGGATAAAGCTTTAATTACAATGTCTATGTTTTTATATGGGTCCAATCTGCCTATGTATATGACCTGTTTTTTCTTTTTTACGTGGATAGGTTCTAACTCGCTTAATGTAATTCCAGGATAAACAAAATCAGCTACTTTCTTATCTCCAAGCCATTTTTCACACCATTTTTTAGACAAAGCTGAGTTTGATATCAAGATATCAGTTGCAAGATAAGCCTTTTTTGTTCTTTCCCAGCTTTTCTTAAAGCTGCCTTTGTACTCTTTGAACCATCTCTCTTTGAGGTCATGCTCCATCCATGGAGGGGTTTCAAAAACAAAATTTACACTAGGTATATTGTATTTTTTTCCGAGCAGAGAGACTGCAATCGCAGAAGTCCTCAATGAGCCACATATGAAATCAGCTCTGTTTTTCCTTAAATAAGGTTCTATCGTGAATCTTGAAAATAGGTATCCTACTATTTTATCAAGTCTAGCTGCTCCTTTAAACTTCCTTGGTACATAGAACCTGTCAAATAGCTGCAGGTTTTTCGGAATGCTAGTTCCCTCAAGATACTTGTTATCTTTGCTTAGCCCAAAGATAATTACTTCATGGCCCCTCAGTGCAAGCCCCTCTGCAAATTTGAATAGGGAATAACCTCCTCCGCCCAGTCCTTTTCCAAAAGGGTTTATGAAGATTATTTTCATCATTAAAACTCCAATGGCACTTTTGAGATAAAGTACCTCCGTTTGCCTTGTGATGTTAATGGGATATCTTCAACAAATTCAATCTTTATTCTGATGGCATCTCCAAGCCATTTTCTCATTGTTTTTTCAATCTCATCTAAGTTTGATTTTTTGAAATGCCTCCCTTTAACAATCTTAATAACTATCTCATTCTTCTTTTCCTGTATAACTTGGTAATATTTTCCTGTGAATTCGAGAAATGCAACCATGAAGTATTCTGCAGGAATATACTTGCCATCGGCTGTGACAAAGATATCTGAGACACGGCCCTGGACATTCTTAAGCATTGGAAGTGCTCTTCCGCATTTGCATTGCTTATCAGTTAAAGTAACAACATCAGTATTTTCATACCTAATAAGAGGCATTGCATAATTATGGAACTCAGTCAGCAATACCTTTCCTGGCACCCCAATTACATTCTTACCATTCCTTATTGTTTCCAGGACACCGTTTTCAACTGAGATATGATAACCCCCACATTGTTCGCACTGGGTAGATCTTATACTGCTCTCCCTGCCTCCGTAATCATCATATACCCTGCAGCTAAAGAAATCCTCAAACAATTTTCTCTGCCAGGGAAATAGTTTCTCTGCGCTCGTAATCACTCCTTTTACTTTTATTATAATCCCCTTACTCTTCATATATTTCACAATTACAACCAGCGAGGAGGGATATGTGATTATATAATCCGGATTAAATTTGAATAATCTCTCACAATCATATTTAAGGGATTCATCTGTAAACATAAGCGCCTGGATAAGCAGCCTGTTCTCAGTGAAAAAGGTCTTAATCTTTTTCTTTATTGTAGACTCATTTTTAAGATCCATAGAGGCACCCCAGACATAGGCATACTTCTCCCCGAAGTCCCAGCCGCTCCATCTCCACCCTCGGTATGCTGCTGCCATATGGGCATCAAAGGTTGCCTGTGAATTATAGAAATGCAGGTGTCTTCCTGATGTCCCTCCTGTGCTGTAATACTTGGGCTGATATTTCTGAATGTTCTTAGCCTTAAGCTTGTCAAAGTTATCAGCTATAATATCTTTTGTCAGAATCGGAATCTTATATAAATCTGCCACTGTCCTAATATCAGAAGGTTTCAGCTTTTTTTTCTTAAACAATTCATGGTAATAAGGAACATTATTATATGCATGCCCTATTAAAGCTTTTAATCTATTGTTCTGCAATTCAACTAGCTTTTCTTTCGGCCAGTGCTGGCTTTTCTCAAGTTCTTTGAGAACCTGAAGCCTTTTTCTTCCTGCACCAAATTCCCATAATGGGAAAGTGATATGCTTTATTATGAATTTGTTCATTTTTACGCCTGTCCTTTTTCAATATCAAAAATAGCGATTTCATCAGAAGTATACACCTTATTTTTTGAGTCCTGAACATAAAAGAAGAAAATATCTTTGTCTTCTGCTCTTTTATTGTCTATAATATACTTAATCTTATAGGAATCTAAAACTTTCTTGTAGATGTTTGAATCAGGACTGCTGCCTAAAAAGAATCTTATATGTCTTCCATGGTAATAAAAACCAGGAAGGATCCAGTCATGCAACTGGTAGAATTCCCTTATCTTCTCTCCTCTCCGGAATGACTCCCAGAGCCTCTCAGCAGAGAGAGCAGTAATATTATATTTGTTTGGGTAAAGAAAAATACTTTGGGCACCTACTGCATCAGGCTTTCCAGCATAATATGCAACCAATGGTGTTCTGAATCTGTCAGCTGAGCTAAGCAAAGAGAAATCACCATCTACCTGCCTAATGTATTCTCCAGCTGCAATAATCTGCTCATTAGAAAATTCAGGCATCTGTGACTCAATCCCGATTTTTGGAAGGAACAAATCACGGTGCATAAATATTCCGCTGAATGCAAGATGCAGACATAATAAGGCAACAAGTGCCGGCAATAAGAGTTTTGCAAGCCTTTTCATCTCGAGTATTTTCTTGATGAAGAAGACAAGGCCAATGGCAATGAAAACAGCATATAACGGATTCATGTAGAGCCTAATATATTCCCAGTCAAAAATAAATTGGCAGAAACCAAACGCAACAAAAATGAAAAAGTAATCGTAGAAGTCTTTGTATTTTTTCAGGAAAAGATAGCCAATTCCAAGAAATGAGAACCAGATGAGTATAGTCAGATTATTATTAATGTTCATCAGCCAGTTAACCAAGACAACAATGCTAGATGTTCCTTTCAATATAAAGCTTGAATAATATGGGGAGGGGTCTATGTGAAAAAAGGCCCTTCCTGTAAAAGTGGCAAAGACAAGCATTCCAAAGGCTGCAAAAAGCATGAATGAAAGCGCTCTTTCGGGATTCTTTTCTGAATATGAATATGCCTTCTCAATAGAAGTATCTGCAATCTCGGCCAGCTTCCTAATCAGGCTGTGGAAATAAAAATGATAGGCAAAGTAGAATACTGCCCCTAGAAATAATACAAGCACAATAAGTCCAGATAGTTTAAAATAATCTGCTTCTGGCAGAAATTTTGACACATGGACAAGCAGCCTGCTTCTTACTGCCAAGTCAGCAGCTTTGGCGAATACCAATAAAGCAATATAGATAATAATATCGAGCAGTATCTCTTCCCTTTTCTTAAATTTCGCAAAGCTCATGAAGAAATAATAGGATAATGTAAAAATGGCAAATACAACAAATGAAATTCTTGATTTAAAAAATAGGAATCCGATATACAATGAAAAAATCACAAGGATATCCACTAATATATAGAGCTTTGAGTGCAGATAATGTTTCTCCCGTTTCTTGAAGAAGATGCTTTTAGTGTACAGATTAAGTAATTTTTTCCAATTCTGTATAGCTATCCCGCAAAAAAAGGCAAGAACAAAGATTATCAAAAGTTGGGAAAGCCTATGGATAAGAGCCATAAACAGAAACAGTATAATCTCAAGCACAATATACTTGATCTTAACCTTTTTCTTGTGAACCCAATGCTCATGTATCTTAAAAAGGATTAAAATAAAGAGCGGGTAGAAAATTAGATTTGTGATCCTGGTTGAGGCAGTATTTGAAGTGTCCTTCATAAAAAAGGCCATGGTTAGCAGAACCGCAGAGCTCAAGAAGCTTACTTCCCATGTATTCCAATGCCTCATCATCACAAATACTGCAAGGCCTGCATATAAGCCGCAGAAGATAGAGAAATAAAAATAAACCATTGGGAGATCAACATCAACCATAGCAGAGAGATATGCTGAAAGGTATTCAAAACCAGATGGCACAGACAGGGGATAATATCCAAAAAGAGACATAGGGTGAAGCACCCAGGGAGCATACCCTTTCTCAATTATTGCATTTGCATGCACTCCCCAGATATAATGGTCCGGGTGATAGGGATACCTGTATGTAAACCTGAATATGACAGCCACTGCTATTAACAGCAGTACCAAAAGTGTCTTTTTTACCTTGCTACTAACCATTTTTGATTATTTCAATTTTTGGTCTATACCTACTTGGCTCTTTCTGAGGCAGGAAAAAACCAATCATCATTCCAATAGCCTGGGAGCTCCAGCTGATAATACTAAAAAAGAGTCTGTATAAATTTCTTTTTCTTAATAATAATACTATTATAAATAACAATGATATGTTAAGATAGATCCTAAAGTATTGTGAAGTAAGTGGCAAGGTAACAAAACTAAGTATTCCGAGGGAAGCCCATAAGAGAGTAAAGATATAAATCCTCAGTTCCCAAATTGTCTTCAGGAAATGTCCTCTTATTAAAGATCTTCTCAGATATTGTCCTGATCCAAATAGATACCTGCTCTTCATCCGATTGTAGATTGTGATATACGCGGGCGTTTCATCCCCAAAATGCTCAATCATCTCTTCTGGAATTCTCAGCAATTTATAGCCTAGTTTTTGTATTTCAGCCCCCAGATCATACTCTTCGTAAGCGTAAAAATAAGGGTTTGAGAAATACCCTACCCTCTCAAGAACCTCTCTCCTGTACAGCCCGCCCATACCAAGCTGGTCCACTTCTGTCACTGCATCGACAATATGGCTCTTTGTCCTAACCTGGAATGCGAGATTATCTGCAGATTTTTCTAAGATATTGCCACCGACACCTGCCACAGTTTTATCATTGAAGTAGGGCAATGCTTTTTTTATAAAATTTTTGTCTAATACCATGTCTCCATCAAGAATATAGATATAATCGCCTTTGCTGAGCATATAGCCTGTCTGGGGCCCTATGCCGCAGCACCTCTGTTTTTTGTTTTTTATCTGGACAATTTTTACTGGATATTTTTTTGCAATCTTAACAGTATTATCATCTGACAGGGAATCAACCAGGATAATCTCCTTGTCCATGCCCTCAAGGGCGCTGATTGCTGATTGGACCGAGTCGGCAATGTGCTGTTCCTCATTTAATGCCTTGATTACTATGGTAATCTTTTCCTGAGGCAGTTTAATCTTTTTGTAATAATCATAAGTCCTAAGCAGTCTAAGTATATTTGAACCTATTATCTGTTTTTCCCATGTAAAATTCTGAGCAAGTTTTAAGTTGTTTTTTGCCAGACTATTCATAAGAGATTTGTTGGTAAGCAGAGATTTTACTTTTTTATCAAGGTCAACAGGGTTCCCTGGTTCATAAAGCACTACATTCTTATTCTCAGTAAGGAACTTCTTTTCTCCGATATCAGAATCACTCATGATTATGGGCTTGCCAGCAGCCAGGTATTCAAGTGTTTTTCTTATTGAAAGATGCTTAATTACCTCTTCCTTTTTATAAGGAAGTACACATACATCCATGATTTGAAGAAGCTGAAGGACTTCCTCATGAGGGATTCTGCCTGTGAATACGGCATTGGGATATTGTTTACTTAATTTTTTCAGATTAATCGGCTCATATCCTCTGCCCAGAACCAAGAGTATCGTATCTTTGTCAAAATAATTTGAACTCTCCAGCAGAGTTGGAATATCTACCCAGGCCATCCAATTGCCAACAAACCCGACGATCTTCTTATTGCCGGGGATTTCATACTTCCTTATCAAGGATTTAGTAATTTCCTGCCCCTTAAATTCATTTAAATTTACTCCATTGGATAAGATATATGCCTTCTGCCTTAGTTTGGGCGAGAGGTCATCATATATGCCTTTGCTCACTGTGATTATACTGTCTGCAAGCCTGTGACAAAGCAATTCAAATGGCTTGATAATAAATGCTTTTAAGCTCCTGCCCTCTACACTGAGTTCTTTGTATCTAAAGCAGTGCATATCATAGATAAGTCTTGCCTTAGAAAATCTTGTAAAAGGATAAAGGGCGATAATATAAAAATATTCTCTCGTAACAAAAAAATCAATCTTCTTTTTCAATAATAAATAAAGAGAGAAAAGAACCACAATTAACTTATATATCTGATTAATGAAGAAATTTGTTGACGGCAGATTTATTGTATAAATATTCTTATCCCTTATTTCTGATTTCCTGCTTATAATATAGACCTTGTGGTACTTTTCAAGAATCTTTTTTAGGTTAAGCATTCGTGAAGGCGGAGCTTCATCATAATTGATCTCTTCTTTTGTCAGAAAGCAGATGTTCATCTCATAACACTCCGGCAACCTTGCATGCAAATGCTGCCAAGTTGTCCTCAACATTAATGCCTCTCCTGTGCAGTTTGAAAGGATTGGTAGTGCTGTTATTTGTTTTTCTTTTCCTGTAATCATAGAGAACTGCACAGCTGTACCCAGCTTTTTCTACTAATCTAATTATTTCATCACTGCAATTACCATTTGGGTAGGCAAATGCTCTAATTTTTCTTCCTATCTTTTTTTCAATTTTTTTCTTTGAGTCCATAATCTCTTCCTCTGCCTCTTTGTGCGAGATATTTGTTAGGATGGTGTGCGTCAGAGTATGGGAGCCTATTTCAAAAACATCCGTGCTTTGGTTAATTTCTCTCCAACTCATAAAATCATATTCTTCTGGCTTGTTGTCAGTACTTTTTAGTCCTGTTATTTGAAAAACCTTATTTTCAAGTTTAGCATATGAAGTACTTTTCAATCCTCTAAGACTATGACCCTTTTTGGAATATTCTACTCGGTCCCACCAGGCAAATAGATTTTTATCAGCGAATTCATATGTAATATACATTGTTGCCTTTAATCCTAATTTTTTTAATATTGGATATGCTTGAAGATAATTATTTTTGTAGCCGTCGTCAAAGGTAATTACAGCTTGCATTCTATCTAAATTTTTTAAGGCATCCTGCAAGGAAACAACTTCGTAATTTTTTTTTAGATAGAGCATCTGTTTCTCAAAATATTTTGGATTAACTGTGTGATAAGCGAGAATTCTGGTATTAAATTTCAAGAGCTGCAAAATGCCGGCCTCAAATAAAACCGAGCACCCGATATCTTTTAACATTTTCTTCATTTTTCCAGCTCTTGATAAAGAGCAACAATTTCATTTCCTATATTGTTCCAGGAATATTTCTCCGCGATTTTAAGACAATTCTTTTTTAGATTTCTGGAGTTAATCAATTTTTCAGTTTTCTGTAATAGATTATCTGGGGTAACTATAAAGCCAGTTTTCCCATCAATAACCACCTTCCTTACATCTCCTGTGTCAGTGGATAAAACTGGGATGCCGCATGCAAGGCTCTCAAGGACAACCGTGGGCATGCCCTCGTGTTTGGATAACAATACAAGCGCGTCTGCACAATTGATTAGTTTAGGCACTGACTCCCCATATACCTCACCAATAAAGGCAATATTCTTGCTTCCCTGTGCCTGTTCTTTAAGTCTTTGCTCTTCTCTTCCGGCACCTGCAATAATAACCTTATACTTTGTATTACTTATTAATTTGATTAAAATATCTACTTGTTTCTCTTTTTCAAGCCTTCCCAAGTAGAGCAGTATCTTTTCACCATTTCTCAGACCAAATCCTTTGCGGCATTTTTTCCTATCCAAGGGTTTGAACATTAGGCCCACTGCTGGAGGTATTACTGTTATCTTATTTTTAACAAAAGGGTATTTAGTAACAAAGTAATTTTTGGTCTCATCTGATACTGCCATTATTTTGTCTGCCCTGCGAAGAGCAATTTTCTGCAGCACATTGTATAACATATAGGTCACAAATCCCTTTTTCAGCCGGATATTTTCAACATGTGCACCATGGAGTGTGCAGATAATCTTATTTTTTCTCAGCATAAAAGGCAGAATATGATCAGGTCTGTGCACATGAATAACAGCATTCTTCGGTATTTTTATGAAAGGTGCCTTCACAAGCAAGTTCATTGAAAAAACAGCGCCTCTGATCTTATTTGATTTGATAATAGAAGTAAAGTTTTTAATGTTCTCATTATGCTTACCCCAGCCCACGATATATGTCTCGAGCTTTTTCTTTATGAGGTATTGGTGAAGAGATTTAATATAATTTTCAATGCCCCCCAGTTCCTCATGGGAGGGATTATATTGTCCGACTAAGACAACTTTTGGATTTTTCATTTTGCATCAAATGATTCAATATATTGGACCATCCATTTTGTGACATCAATTTTGTCTTTTAACAACTTTTTTCTTTTTTCTTGGTATCCTTTCCTGGAGTTCTTTTTCTTTATAATTTCACATGCTTTATGCAGTGCTTGATTAGTATTTTTACTACCATATCTGTAAACCAATCCATACTTAATTAAATCTTCTATATAGCCACGCGTTGTGTCTGAGATAAAGATTGCAGGAGTTCCAAGAACTGCGCTTTCAGAAGCCATTGTAGAGCTTTCCCCAATAAAGAGGTCTGCATAAGAGAGAGCAGAATGCACTTTCTCTGGCGGCAAAGTCAATTGATATTTTTTCAGGTCACTATGCAATTCTCTCTCAGAAGAGATAAAAACCCTGCAATATTTTTCCAGTTTGACTATGTGCTCCTTAATATTTTTTATGCCTGAATAGCCTATGTCGTGGGATGCCTGGAATGCAACCAGCCTGATAAGGACATACTTTTCTCCTTTTTTAACTCCAATTTGTCTTGGCACTTTTGGATCTGGTGTAAAGTAGTCAGGGTGAAGATATGCAATCTCCTTATAACCATCATACCTAACCTGTTTACTGCCAAGATCAAGGTAGAAACAGGAGGGAGTACATATTTTGTCAGAAAAAGGAAAGATGAGCCAGTTTTGGATTGTGGCAAATTCAGTATCAGTAAATACTACTGATGGCTTACCAAGTAATTTGGAAACCTGCGCTATATAACAGTTACCAGAACTGCCAATCATTAAATCTGGTTTGAATTTTTTAGCTGTTTTATATAGGAAATGATTAATTCTGATTAGGCCTATTGCTTTCCCCAGTACTCCTTTATAGCCTTTTCTTCGTATGTAAGGAATTTTATAGGCTTCTAGCAATTCGTATGTGACATCTTTGTCTCTGGCAGTTACCAGTATTTTATGGCCTTTTTGTTGCAGAACCTTGATGGTATTTCTAAACTGGTGTACATCTGCAGGGTGGTTTATGTCAAAAATTATTCTCATTTTATTATGTAATTCTATCTGACTTATAATTATTTATTTACAACCAAGAGATAGTTAAAACTATCTATTTAAATATATTCTCATTTGTCAAGAATTATTTCACTTACTAATATTGACAAATCTAGAAAGCCTGTTGAACCTTGACAATTTGGTCCTATTAGAGTTCTTATTCTTCATTTTTGAAGCTTCAGTATGCGGTCTGTCTTGGTATTCATACACATACACATCTGCAAAATCTATTTCTCTCAGTATCTTTTTAGATTCATTAAAATCCTTTTCTTTCTCTCCTGGAAAACCAACCAATATATGTGTTTGCAGCTCTAAATCTGGAATCTTTCTTTTCAAATCCTTCAAACAGGCTCTTACCTCCTCAATACTATAGGGCCTCCTCATTAACTTAAGTACACTATTGCTGCCTGATTGAATTGGCACCATAATATATTTTATTCGCTCTTTATTTCTTAAAAATAATGGCAGCAGATCAGCATAGAATTTTATTAGCCACTGCGGATTGAAATTTTCAAGAACTAATTTATAGGTTCCTTTGTGTGCAAAAATCTTTTTTAATAATTCAACAATATTTGTGCCAATATCAAATCCATAACAACCAATATCCTCTCCCTGCAGCTCAAAGAGTTTGTAGCCCTGCCTTAAACCAGACTTGAACTCTGAAATTACTTTGTTCAAAGGTTTGCTTTTTAGTCTGCCATGCGCGAACCTAATTACACAATAGGTGCATACACCTAAACACCCTCTTGAGATTAGGATTCTATAACTAGTCGAAGATTTATGGTTTATCTTTAAGACCTTTTTGCTAATATTTTTTAAATATTTTTTCAAAGCATTTATTGATAAAATATCCTTAGATTTACCAAGGAGATCAGGTACTGCTGAAGGCACATTCACATCAGCTACAGAACTGAATTTGGCTTTCGCGTCAATAATCTTATCTAATCTGCTTAGTTTTTCATGGGGAATAACAATGATATCTTCTTTTTTGACAATTTTTTGAGGATTTATTTTAACTAAACAGCCAGTGACAATAACCTTGGTTTTAAGCGATTTTTTCTTCAGCATTTCTGCTACAGTCAATAGAGACCTTTCCTCAGTTCTGTCAAAAGAACCGCAGGTATAGATAATAATTATATTAGCAGAAGACAAGTTTTTTGTGAACTTCCATCCATTTTTAACAAAATAATTATAGATTCTTTGCGCATCCAGTTTTCTCCTCGGACACCATCCTCCACAAATATAAAACTTTTTCATTAATATCCCTGTTTATTTTTTTAGTTTAGCCACGGTAGAAATTGACTATTTAAAAAATTTTTTATCAGACAAGGAAAAATATAAAAACAAGGGAGTTATCCTTTTTGTTAACGTAGAGGGGGTGTTAAGATGAAAAAGATTGTTTTGTTAGCATTGTTTCTGTTATCAGTAGTTTTTGTTGCTGCAATCCCACAAGTCGGGGATACTGGAACAGACACAACATATGGTTCTTATAATTGGAAAGTATGCAGGGCAGATGAAGATAGTGCCTGGGTTTCTGCAGATAGCAGCGGTACATTTAGCCCAATCAATGTATGCAATGGATTAGGGTATTCAGATGTTGACGCATGGGGAGGGACCTGCGGAGATGTCTGCGGTTACTGTTATGGAGATTCATACTACAACCCGAGCAATATTCCTAACTGGGAGCATTATGATTTTGCCGGAGGCGACAAAACTTATTTGGCTTATACTGTTCATTGGAGATGCGTGGATTATGCTGGCGGCCAAGAACCAGGAGATGAACCAATCCCAGAGTTCACAGTAATCGGCGCAGGAATAACTTTGCTGAGTGCTGGGATATATGCTCTGCTTAAGAGAAAGAAAAAGTAATTTTTTCTTATTTTTCTTTAATTGATTTTATCCTCTCAATCTATCTGTACCTTCTGTTTCAGTATTATGCAAGAGAGCATATCCCAGCAATAATACTTGCTTCAAGTTCTGAATAACAAGTAAATTTTTTAAGAAAAAATCAGGTGAGACTTGTCATTACAATCTTCCCATATTTTACCCCTTTGGCAGCAATGATCTCATCAGCTAATTTTTGAATATTCTTTACCATTCCTTCAAGAACAATTACTTCAAGGCAATTATCAGGGTTTATATGTATATGAAGAGAACTTCTTATCAAATCTGGATGATGGTGCTGGATATGTGTTAGCTCATCCTGCACATGATGCCTGTGATGCTCATAAACAATTGTCAGTGTACCCATCATCTGGGCTTCTGGATTCTGCATTTCCTGTTCAACCAACTCCATTCTAACAAGATCTCTTATTGCTTCTGATCTGTTCTTGTATCCCTTTTCTCTTATCAAGTCATCAAATTGCCTCAGCACTTTAGCATCAAATGCTATTCCTTTTCTTATTATTTTGTCCATATTTAACTGGTAACACAATACTAGTATAAAAGTGTTACGTTTTTCAAAAAAGTAGCACAAAGTTTATATAGTGGCTAGCTCATCTATAAAATGAGGTGAGAAAATGGCATGTTTCATTGCACCAACGTCTGTTGCGATAATAACAACAGCCTTAAGGAAAAAATTCCCTAAAAATTGGCATATCAATTGGTTAAATACCATGATTTGGGGTGGAGCAGTAGGATTGGCAATTGAACATATAGCGCACCAAGAGATTGTCCCCTGGCCTCCATTTTTAACAGCTATGGGCAATCCTGCTGATACAGTAGTGATGCTAAAGGAGATGGCAAGTGTAGGAGTTCCAATGACCTTTGCTTTGGTTTTCGCATGGGCTGTTATAGTAAATGTCTATGAAAATTTCATAGTAACAAATAGGTCATCTATCTCAGCACGCACGACATCAAAATAAGGAGTGATCAAGATGTGGCTCATAATAATACTAATAGCAACAATCCTTGCTTCAGCACTTTTTCTCTTGCTGAAAGGCTATAGAAAGAAATTAAAACTTGGATTTTTGACCCTCATGTTATTTGGAACATTCTTAATGGTACTAGTAGATCATGCAATAGCTTTTATCAATGGTGAACCATTCATAGAGATCACAACAGATGGCCTTATTAGGAGTGCCACATTGCTGGGGTTTGTGATGGTAATCCCAATTCTTGTGATTTGGATACTTGCGGTTTTAATATCATTTAAACCTAAACACACATCTTGATTTTTTTCTTTCTTTTATCTAGTAAAAGTGACCTATTTATACATGCCCGTGTCTTCACACAAAGGATTTATTACTATTATCAAATGACAATAAAGCGAAAGATTTATATATAAGAAGAGAATAGGTTGTGTTAAAAAGGGGGTATTAAATTAAGATAAAGAGGAAATAAAATGAAAAAAATATTGCTGTTTATAATAATAAGTGTGTTTGCAGTGAGTTCTGTTATGGCAACCGCACCAACATGCGAGAGTTATGGTTATGACCGTACAAAAGAAGGAGCTGTGGGCTCGCCAGATGAAGAATGCCAGGAAGCAGGATTTGATTTCGGCATAGTAAAGTGGGAATGTGATGGTGGAACATATAGCATGTCTGAAGAAGGAGTTAGGTCTGGTTATAGTGTGTCTATTTCAGGAGATTGCTCTTCAGCAACCTGGACATCTACTCCAGGAGCAGATGGTGTCTTGAGTAAAGAAGGCAACTGCTATCAAGATCTGGCTGGCGGCACAAGTGGCACTGTTACAAAACTTCATTATGATATTAGTCATATTACACTTTGCGGTAATGAACCTCAGTGCACAACAACGACCACATCAACAACAACCACATATCCAAGTACAACTACAACAAGCACAACTACAACAACTGAGGCAATACCTGAATTCACAGCAATAACAGCTGGTTTTACAGCACTAGGCTTTGTTGCCTATAGTCTATTTAAAAGAAAGAAGTAAACTTTTCTTTTTCTCTTTTTTATAATACAAATAAGCCTATTACGCAGAATAGAAAAGTAATTCCATAGAGAATCAATGTTGCCTGTCTTTCTGTAAGCCTAAACCAACTAACCAATAAGAATTTTAATGATTTGTACTTCATTGTTTGTGGCGGCTCTATTGTATTATCTTTTCTCAAAATGCCAAATTTAATATCCTTCTGTTTTTTAACAACAATGGTCCAGGTATCCATTAAAAAATTTATTATATGCGGTATTAGGATAAAAACACCGAACCATTCCATGTTCGATGCTAAGAGAAATGCCCCGATTGCTCCCCCAACTAGAAAAGAGCCAATATTTCCCTCAACAACCTTTGCTGGGTACAGGTTTGAAGGCAAAAATCCCGTTAATGCTCCAAAAACAGGGAGCAGAAATATCAGATTTGCCAGCCCGTCCTGGATAAAAGATTTTATTCCTATGAATAATAGCAAAATCCAAGAAGTGCCCATAGCCAAACCATTATATCCTGAGTGAAGATTGGTTAAGTTTGCCACTACCATAATATATATCGGTGCAATCAGCAAAGAGTAAATCGGCCCGAGCTCAACATTAAAAAATATTAGATTAAGCTGTGTATCTGTAATTAGCGAAGCAATAGGAAAGCTTAAACCTAATATCACTAGAATCTTATCATATCTCTTCTTTGGCTTGAAGAGATCATCAATGACTCCATAGAGAGCATATATAATTACAATAAAATAGAATATGAACATCTTGCCAAGGAGGGATGATTCAATAAATGTGTCTCCTGGACTTAGAGTCTCAAAGATTTGAGAGAGGCTCAGTGAAACAAGGACTCCGCCGAGTATGGCGATCCCTCCCATCGTGGCTATCTTTTTCTTATCTCTCTTATACTTATCCTGTACAGTATAGCCGTATTTCGCTAGTCTATTGATTATGTATGGAAGTATCCAGATAGTGCTGAAGAGACCATAAAGGAAAATCAATATTAGCTTGTATAACAATTGGATATTTTCCATCATATAAATCTAAAGAGAACAAGTTGCTTTATATTTTTTTCTTTTAAAAAATAAAAAAAGAAAAAGAAGATCTATTCTTTTTTTCTCTTCTTTGCAATGAAAAGACCTGCACCCACTAATGCAAGAGCTGCACTGATCGTGGTGAATTCTGGAATTTCTTCAGGTACAACACATTCAATGTCAATTGTTGTATGCAACTGTCCATCTGTATATGCATGTGCAAATGTGCTATCCCATACTGGCGGCTGCCAATCTGGAACATATCCTGAGCATGTCCATCCATCTGGAGCATCAGTTACCTTTGCTCTATACCAAGTACTCCATTGGGCTGTCCAAGTTGGAGTGAATCCTGCAACATTTGTAACACCTGTTCTCCAGTTTGGTGTCCATCTATACCCAAACCATCCATCCTGGTCTACTCTAACAGTTAAGTCATTTAGTGGATTTCCATCTTGATCATGGACAAATACATTTATGTCTGGATTTGGACATCCTATGCCGCAATCAAAAGCAAATACACTTGTTGTCATCAATGCTATTACTGCCAGCAAAATTGTTATTACTTTTTTCATTCTTTAACCTCCTTAGTTTATTGTTTTACACCCCTTTTAGAAAAATTGCATAAGAAAATAGAGTAGTTATATTTAAATGTTTCTTTTTGTCGCCACTCCAGAATAGATAGTACTTATAACAAATTATTTAAATTTCCAAAAAACCTTTATTAGTAATGGATGATTTTCAGAATGTATTTTACAAAGCACTAATAATAAGTCTAGTCCTGGGGGTTTTTATTTCAATTGGGTTCTTATACTTAACAAAACCAGAAGCAAGCTATTTTTCTGAGCTCTATTATCTTGATCAGGAAAACCTCCCAAACCAGATAGAGCTTGACAGAAACTACAATTTCGCCTATGAGATTAATAGCAGGGAAAATAAAACAGAGACCTATGAATATGAAACAGTGGTTGAGTTATTTAGGATTTATGACATATCTGAAGGGAATTATGACTGTTTCAGCGAGTTTCGTGAAAAGCTATATTATCAATGGCTGCCAGCTAATGAGAGCAATTATTCAATAATTGGAGTGATGCAAAAAGACGACCTTTACAACGATTTCTATACAGTCCAGGACACAGATTATAACAATAGAGAGATAAAAGAAGAGGAGTATTCTTTGTACCTTGAATATGAATCTGGCTACGGCATGGGCCAGTTTAATATTGTGTTTGGGAATGGAACCAGCAGAAAATTTGCACTCATACTTTCTGAATCTGATAACACCACATATTTTATATTTTGGAACAGCACGATTAATACCACTGTTACGAAAGTAGTTAATCTTACTGGTGATGATAAGCATATTGTTGAGATTAGGATTAATCAGGGAAGATTTTCTGTGTTTGTTGACTCTAATCTTGTATTAAGCCAGGATTCACTGTATTTTTCTGACAGAATCCCGGATTATACTGGCGGAAGATTTACGCTTGAGTCCAGAAACTCATATTATTCCATAAGACGGATGCAGCTGTATCCTGGAGGCAAAGCTATAGATGTTTTACTTCAGGGCAACAAGCTTTTGGATTACCAAAGGAAGATCAGCGAGATGAGATCTGACTATATTGATATAGTAAGCAAAGGAATCTCTGAAAAACATGGATACAATACATCTCTTAAATACTTCCTCAATATCAGCAGTCCTTCTGAAATATCTGTCACAGGCCACGAATTCGGTGAGCTTAATATTACTTCTCAAGTATCTGAACATGATGAGGGAGTATATCCGCTAATATACCAATGGGCTGATATTGAATACGAGCTTTCTTCTTACCCAACAAATGTTTTTGAAACTACTGAAAACAGTCCAATCAATTTTACTAATTTCACTTTAAGCTTTGATTTCCAAACAAGCTATGGAGAGCAGCAGCTCATGCTATATTTTTATGACCAGGATAATAATACAAAATACAGTTTCTTAGTAAATCAGCAAAAGCATGCCCTTTTCTTCCTTGAATATACACCAGATGCAATAAAAGTTACATATAAGAAGCATCAGCTCAATACTTTGCCGCATACTGTCCTGATGAATTTTACTGAGTCAAACCTTGATATAATCATAGATAAAAAACCTGTTCTTCACCTTGATAATATTACTAGCATATTTTCAGATATCTCCTTTGAAGCAAAAAATACCTATATTTACATTGATGATATTAGGATAGTAAACAGAGACCCCAATTGTGACAGCAAGACTTTTCTAGGAAAGTGCCTGAAATCTTATAGAACAGATACCAGAAGAGGAGTCAGTGTATATCAAGAAGTGGATGTAGGCTTTAAGGAGACCTTGATAAGAAATATCTCAGCAGATGAGCAATTAGTTTTAGATTTGCCCCTCCCACCGCTGGCAAAAACAGATGAGAGTGTCATGCAGGAATATAATCCATATATCAAGGATACAAGTTTCATGTTCAATGGACCTTCAGCAAGACTCCAGGCAATGAGTAATTACACATTTAGCATGAATTATTTGACTCTTGAAGGATTAGGGGTAGTAAGTGTTGGATTTAAAGATATAAATGATTCTGATGCTTTTAAGCTGGTTTTATCAGATAAAACAGATGAGGCATTATTGATTACAAAAACAGTTAATCGCACAATACAAAGTAATCTGACGGAAGGCGAATGGAATATTATACAAATCAATTATAATAATGGAATAACAAAATTAATTCAAGACTACAATACAGAGCTATTTGTAACCAATAAACTCAACCTATCCAATGGATATTTTTTTATTACTACTCAGAACACCTATGCAAACTTCAGAGGAGTCCAGCTTAGGGACAATTCATTGAATCTAATCAGGAGATACAATCTGGAGGAGAATCCATGCGAGATGCGTCTCATTTTCGAGAAGATTCTAGACAAGAGAGAGATAGTTCTCTATCCTAATGAAAAATACACTGCACACAATAATTTTACTATAAATACAAGTTTTGATTTTGGGAAGATAACCACAAACTTATTAAATAAGAACCAATCCATCCATTTTTGGCTAAAGAGATAGGAATGATGAATATATCAGGCTTGTTGCAGATTGTCCTTGGAATTGTTTTTTCTTTATTCCTGCCAGGATTTATCCTGACATTAATATTTTTCAAGGAGCTTAAGTTTATTGAGAAAGCTGTCCTTGGAGTTGCATTGAGCCTTGCACTAGATATTGCGACAGCAATATTTCTCGGCTATAATGAGTACATGAAGAATCTTACAGGAGGGATTACAGCCAATAACGTATGGACGTATTCCCTTACTATAAGTGGTTTCTTAATAATTGTATATGTTGTCAAGAGTGAGATTGAATGGCTAAAGAAAAGGAAAAAAAGAAGAAGCCCTTCCTCGTAGAATATTATGAGAGCAAATTCATACGGGGGTTTGTGCTAAAGTCCGCTATCTTCCTTGGAATACTATTTGCTGTTAATCTATTCATAATGCTTTATTTCAGGCATACTGCTTTTTTTCTGCAATATCTGAAAATACCTGAGCTTTTCTATATCCCTTTCCTTACTGGCCTGTCAAAAGGCAAGCTGCTCAACGCTTTCATCTTTATATCAGTTATCTTTATTGTCTATATAAGAAAGAAGATACCCAAACTTAAAGGATTTGACGTGAAGATGAAACAGAGCTTTACCTTTATTTTCATTGCTTTTATAATGCTTGCATTGCAGTATCTGCTCAAGTTCTGGATCAAACAAAACCTTGATTATGCTATCTCAATTTCATATGTTGTAACACTGCTAAAGTATGTGTTGAATATCTTATTTGTAGTTCTGCTTGCTGTAGGCATATACAGCTGGGACTTCATTAAATATTTTGTTAGGACATTTTATAAGGAGATTTCCATTTTTTCAATTGTATTTTTTGCATACTGGTCGCTGCTTGAATTATTCCAGAAAACATGGCTTATCCTAAGTACAATTGTTGCCAAGTGCGTGGGCTTTCTTCTTGGCCTCAGCTTCAATAATGTTGTGGTTAACTATGCAACTCCTCAGGGCCCACAGATAGGTGTACAAGGCTTCTCGCCATATGTAAGCGCAGAATGCTCAGGAATTGACTCACTGCAGCTGTATATCTCGCTTTTTGTGTTTCTACTTGCACTGGACTGGAAGTCAATAAATAAAAAGAAGATGCTCAGCATATTCCTGCCAGGGCTTTTTCTAACCTTTCTTTATAATATTTTAAGAGTCTATTTGATCATATTAGTAGGAGTATTTATCTCCCCTACATTCGCCATAGATACTTTTCATACAAACATAGGGTGGATTTTATTCTTAGCAGTATTCTTTGTTTTTTGGCACTTCGGCAGCAAATATGTATATGATTAATATCCTAGTTTATCCACAACCAGGTGCAGACAAGCAGACAAAAATGAGACTAAAGCTACAATAATAAACCACTGGGCTGGCAGTTCTTTTTTCAATAATTTATTAGTCATGAAAACTGCAACCTGTGCAAAGGGTATTACAATAATAAGATAGGAGACTGAGTGAGATAATTTATAAAGATGAGAGCCAAATATGAAAGACAAAATAACATAGCTAGCATCTGGAAAAAATGAACCAATAAATGCAGGAACTACAATCAGTAAAGAAAAGGTTTTATTTAATTTTTTCCTAAGAAAAGGATATAATATCAATACAATAATTAATGTTACAATCTGGTTAGGCAGGTCCTGGGAAAGAGCGTATTCTAGATAGGACATTTGATTGGTAAAACAATAATAGTATAAAAAATTATTGTCGGATATTAATTATTACCAGAACCACCATGATTGGGTAATGATTACATAAATACCAAGGAAAAGGTTTGTTGTTGCATGTGCAAAAACACATTCTGAGATATCTTTTGTTTTGTAATAAACAAGATTATAAATTATGCCTGCTATCAAGCCTGCCAGCCATCTGCTGTGGGAAAACCCAAAAAATAGTACAGTTATGGCAAAGGAAAGCCATGTGAACCTAGGTTTTGTCTTTTTCCAGTTGTCGCTGTCAATTAAGTATCTCAGCAGAAATGATCTAACAAATAATTCCTCAACCAAAGGTGCAACGAGGATACTGCCCGCATATTTAATGAGAATTGCCAAAGCAGATAAAGGGATAAATGAAGGTTCTGCCAATCTAGGATAGAGGTCATCGAGCGAAACCCAAAAGATAAAAACAACTACTCCTGCAAAAAAAGAATAATTGCTAATCTTAAATTTCAATTTGTAGTTTTTCCAAAAATAGAGTATTACCACTAAAGTCAACAAATATCTTAGACTAAAGGCTATAGTGTCCCTAAAGAAATAGGAAAAAAGGAAGGTTGATATAATATAGGTAAAGAAAGGGATAACGTAAGCTCTCATGCAAAATAATATTGGTAATTTATATTTAAATTTTTGTTAATTTCTGCTGCTTAACTATTTTTTCTTTGAAAATAGGCCAATGAACCAATCAACTATCTTTTTCAACAGACTTTTCTCATATATATTGACAATCTCCTCATCTGTTGTAGTCGTTGTTGTGCCTGTTCCGGGTAATGAAGAATCTCCCTGAGATCCGCTTGAACCAGCTGATGTGCTCACTGCGCTGATTGAGAGAGGGTCTGATACAGCACGGTAGGTACTGTCCTTGTAAGAGTAATATGCAACTGCTTTATCTGTAAATATATTATCTTTTGTTAAATTATAGGTTATGTTCTGCTCAGTCTCAGGCCCTATTGTAAGGTTCCATTCCTGAATATCATATAATTGTATTATGGCCTCAGTGTCTCCGATATTCCTAATAGTCAATGTTACATTTGCCACATCTTCCTCACCCAATGTATTTTTATCCACTAGCTTGGTTAGCAGAACAACTGGGCCTTCAAGCACAACTTGTGTTACACTGATAGAAATTGCAGCTGCTGTTGAATTCAGCTCCCTTCCAAGATAGTTAGCATATCTGAATATGGAGCTATCCAATCCAATTGTGCCATACGTTTTAGGTCTCACCTTTTCTGTGACCCTTAATGACTCTCCAGGGTCCATCTTATCAATAGATGTACTAAAAGAGTCCACAGTATCAAACTCCTGATCTTCAGTAAAAAATAATACAATGTCATACACCGGCTCTGTGTCTCTGTTCTCAATCACATAATTTACTTCTGATGTCTTTCCGAGATGCATTGAGCCTGCTGATTTTGTTACACTAACATCGCTGCTTCTGGGAGTTACTGTCAGTGTTTTTATTGTATAGGGGTTGTATTCCCCCTCAAGGTCCTTATAGTATACATCAGTGCGTAGCTCATATGCTGTCTCAGCAATGATTCTGGGAGCAGTTATCTGATAGGAATATGCTTCCAATGATTGGCCGGGCGCAAGGGAGAGTGTGTTTGAGGTCACACCTTCGATCTTAAAATTTGGGATATCTTCTGACACTTTAATATTGTATATGGTATCCTCTACTCTGTCGTTTGTTAACTGGACAGTCACTGTTACTATGCCTTCTTCTTCTATTGAATCAGCAGAAAGTGTTTTTGTTATTGATATGCCCCTTATTGGCACAATTGTTATTTTTTTTGTTGTTTTTTGACTAAATTCTTCACCATGCTGGGATTCATAGGTAATGTTGAGGTCTATATCATGAGTAGTTGAGGAAGTTACATCAGGGAGAGCAAACATCATATCCACTAATCTATCGCTTTGATTGACAGCAAGTCTTGGATATGAAAGACCTGTTATATTTAGTAGGGTGCTTGAGAAGTGCGGCTTGACATTTTTAATATCAATAAAAGAATTGAGGTTCTTAACACCAAAAGTAATGCGAATGCTCTTTCCTTCTTCAAAAGACTGTTCATTCTCTAAGGAAGAAGTGATTTCTATCCCCTTATTTACTACATTAATCTCCTTCGTTATTGTCTTTGTCAGTGACATAGTGTCATAATCATAGTCAACTGTCATAATCAATAGAGAGGTCCCTGATAGTTTCCCAGAAACATCAATATAGAATTTTTTTGTTCCGTTTGTCAATGACCCGTCCCATACATATAGGCCCTCCTCTTCTTCAAGATTATGATTCTCAACAACCAGGCTTTTCGGAACTGTGATTTCAAGCCTCTTTATGTCAATATCGTCTTCGATTAGATTTGTAATAGAGAAATTTACTCTAGTCTCTTCCATCATTTCAATCTCACTCTTATCTGCAAGTATGCTACTCTCAAGAAGCGGCTCAACTGTGAATGAAACACTGGACGAATAATACTTCGAACCCAGGTACTCGACATAAGCGCGGAGGGTTGTATCCACTTTTTCTGTACAATAAACCTCATAGCTAAATGATACACTATCCTGGCTTTCTATATCTCCTTCCCATAGGACTTGGTTATCAGCAATATCGCAGGATGAACATTTTTCAATTGCAAAGGAAGAAGGAAAATCCTCAATATATTTAACTTCTGTTGCTTCTGTATCACCTGTATTAGTAATCTCAACACTAAAGGTTGCCTTATCACCAACACTTAGTGTTGTGGCTGATATTGCTCTCTGTATTGAGAATTTTGGTTTTATAGTGTATATCTTAACATAGACTTTGTAATCCGCAATATCCAGATCATAAACAGAAGAATTAAAATATATCTCATTCAACGGAAAAAGCCCCGACTCGCGCTTGCCGATAACAATTGTATTTGCACCTGATGTCACTAGGATTGTACTGCCGCCCGTTGCCACATCAATTTTATAGTTCTCACCACCTATTGTCACAGAGTTATGGTTAACGACCCAGTTGTTGTACACTAGGTCTCCTGCTGCTGCAAATGATGCTACTAGTATAAACATAATAATTGGAAGTGAAACTTTTTTCATTTTTCAATTAATCTTTTTGCTCTCTGCGCAGAGATATAAAATATTTTTATTAGTCTGAAAAAGGCGGTTTCCGGAAATACCTTGAGATTATCATTTTTGTACTCTTTTAATACAAGTAAGAGTCCACCTTCTGTCACTAAAGTACTAAATTCCTCTGGAATACTTTCGTTAAAGCTGAAGTCTTGCTGTTTAAAGATAAATAACTTATACCTAGTGCCAAGTATTTCATTAAGGTCATTCTCATCATAAAGCTGCTGTATGTCACTAATGCTCTCCTCTGATAATATGGCAGCTGGTTCAAAATCTTGTGCTTCAAAGCCAGTAATAATTGTATTATCGTCTAATAAGAGAAAAAGACTTTGTTGTGAGTATAGGTTTTTTCGTAAGTCATTAACATCTTTGGCAACAAAATAGCCACATACAAGGGCTATTATTGTTATAATCACAGCAAAAAATATCAGGGTTTTCAAGAGCTGCCTGACAATCTTGAAGATTACTATGAAAATGACTACTAGCACCACCAGATATAATAACAATTTTATCATACAAGAATTATAGATATGCCCTGTTTTTAAATATTGTGTTTGTAGTTTAAGATATGAAACAGAGATTTAAGGATAGCAAAGATTGAGACAATAATCAAGACAGTATCAATAATAACTGAGGGAACACCTATTCTAAAAAAAGCGATTCCCAATTTCATGTCAACATATCCAACAACAAATACTAAGAAAAAGACTACTAAGAAACTCATTAAAAAGAGCAATTCCTTTTTTTCCATTTTACCAGATTGCTACACCCACTACAATTAGGATTAATCCAAGAATAATTAATGAATAAGCAACTAATTGGTCCTTGGTAAGAGTATTTTTTCCCCCAGGTGATTTAAAAAGGCTGAGCTTCATTCCAGATAATAATAATGCAATAATATTTTTATAGTTATTGTTTTAGAGAAAAGTTATTTTCTAAGAAAAATTTAAAAGCAAAACTTATTTCCTAGAGAATATCCTTACTTAGCTCATCTGATAACACGCAATCCTTATCAGCATTGATGGGGATAGTGCGACATGCGCTCACTTTGTGAGCTTAGTC
>JAFGJW010000011.1 GCA_016928835.1 Candidatus Woesearchaeota archaeon
CATACGTGCCCAAAATACCTTGGTGATTTTATCCATGAATATGCCCCATCCTTGTATGGAACAGGTTTAGTCACCCCATTTGCCGGACTTCTCCATTCGCTTTCAGTCTCATAATACGAATGACTTGTGTCTTCAGATATATGAGTTACATCAAGCTCATGGTAATGCCCATTCTCTAAGTAACCAGGTTTGAAAAGCCATGAACTATCCTTGTTATGACCAAAACCATAGCTAACAAACTTATTTGGTGTTCCTTCTCCTAGTTTATGTAATCCCACTTCCTGACCATACTTAATAAATAATCCAACATCGCTTTCAGCAAATTGCTTATTCTTCATTAATTCAAGTACCTGCGATACTGATTTGACTTTCAACCAGTCATTCACTGTTACCCCATTCAGAATTTCCTTTTCAATAAATTCCTGTACTTTATTAAGTAGGGTATTGATTTTTATTAGCTCAATATGCTTTGGCACACAGCACACTCCTCCTGGTACAGCATGCCCGGGATGAGGGAATTTTCCACCAAATGTTGCAACAACTGAATGCAGCGGCACTCTTGCTTCTAATAATATGTCCCTTAAATGCCCAAAATTGAGTGGCTCAAACCTTTTCTTGATTTCTGGATAGAGCTCATTCTCTTTATAGACTTCATTTACCAAGTCAGGGCCCCACATAAAATAAAAGTGGGTTGCGTTGCTTACAATAATGTTTGCGCCTAACACAATGTCTCTAACAAGTTCAGCATTCCTTGGAATCTTAAAATCTCCTGCTGCAGACTCAATAGCATAGGCTCCTGCAGTACCATGCGAGACTGGACAAACCCCACAGCTTCTCTGGGACATCCTCATTGCATCGAAAGGCTTTTTTCCGATGAAAATATTTTCAAATCCTCTGTAAACAAAACCTGAAACTTTTGCGTCCTCAATTTTATTATTGGTGTCTACAGATAATTCGACTGCTAAATCTCCTTCAACTCTATTAATAGGATCAATTATTCTCTTGTGGCTCATTTTGATTCACCTCCCGCAAGGATTTTATTTCTTTCATCAATTTGCTCAATTATACTCTGAGGTAAATCAAGGGTCTCTTTGTCAAAAGGCAACATGTTTTCTGGAAATCCTGGATCACAGCAGCCAATGCAAGGAGCACCGCTTCTTGTGCATGAAGAAACACCGTTCCATAATCTGATATTACAATCAGCATCTGTTGTTCTGCCTTTGCAGCCTAGCTCTGCTGCCAAACAACCAACTTCAGTATATCTCTTTGCCCATAAGCCTCTCTCATGAAATTCGCAATGCTTACATCCACGATGTACTTTTTCTTCAAAATAATCTTTAGGTCTGTTATATTTATCTAAAAGAACGGGTTTTCCCAGACGGAATGATAGAATCGTATTAATAACCCAGTCTGGATGAGTTGGGCATCCGGGGATATTAATTACAGGAAAGCCCAATCCCGACATATAGTCTTTACCTAGGAACCCTCCTTTATCATAATGGTGGAATTGCAGTCCAGTTGCACCAGATTCATTCGGCTGGGCAGAAGGGATTCCGCCAAATGCAGCACATGTTCCTACTGCAACAGTAATCATTGCTTTTGATGCAAAATCTTTGACCATTGTTTTGACATCCTTTCCTTCAAAATAATCACCAAATCCTTTTTTTGTTGGAACCGCTCCCTCAAAAACAAAAATATCAATCCTAGTTTTTCCACTTAAACAATCCTGAAATATTTTTTGTGCATCATCCCCAAATTCTGGGCTTAAGGTTGGATGATACAATAGCTTAATTTTATGCCTTTTCAAGAATCCCAGAAAACTTGGGTCTGTTGAATCAAGCACAGACATTGAATCTCCGTCACAGGTCTGACCTTGCATCCAGATTAAATTTAGTTCTTCCATCTTTACACCTCTTTTTATGAAATACTATCAAATTCTTTTGCTTTATCCTCTCCAAGCAATGCTTTTACTTTTTCCTTACATTTCTGTACGCAGTCATCTTCACTCATAGAATCCACCAAAGCAGCTGTAGCAGGACCAAAGAACTTAGCCATTAACTCTTTGCATTTTTCTTTTCTTGACAAGAAAACCACCTCTTTTACTGTTCTACATATAAATATGTTTAATAATTATATGCTTTACTATTTAAATATTTTCTTTGTATCAAAAATTTTTTATCATTTAAAAATTAATACATAATTTTTTATATTTTACTTTATAATTATTAACCATTTTAAAATAATTATAAAACGAAAAATTTATTTAATAATCCAAAAATGATAAAAGAGGTGGAGATTCTATGGTTATCAAAGATATTAAGAATCTAAGTATAAAATGGCAACTAATGGTTTTATGTGTGATGTTAGTAACCGTACCAATGATTGTTTCAAATAATTATTTTGAACTTAAAAATAAAGGGGTGTAAACATGTTTTTCGAAGATTTAAAGGTAGGAAAAAAATTACTCATTGGGTTTCTAACCGTTGCATTTATAGTGGTTTTAGTAGGAATTGTTGGACTAACTACTTCTTATACTATAAGAAAAAATACAGATGTCATCCTTAATGAAAAAGTTCCAATCAAAGATTGTGCTATGAAACTGATGATAGAGTCTGGAACTCAACAAACAGGTTTGCATGCTTACATGCTTGGAGAAGAAGAAGGAAAGGAAGAATATTCAAGTGGAAAAGAGGAGTTTCTCGCATTATTAGATAATGTAAAGAATTGTGAACTGAGTGAGGAGCAATTGAACTTAATCTCAGAAGTTGAGACATCTTATGCTAAAATAGATGACTATGCACAAAAAATTATGGAATATTCTGATAAAGCTAGAGCAGCTAAAGAAAAGTCTGGAAATGATATGGAGATTATGGATGCTGCAGCAGGTCCTCTTATTGAAAAAGCATCGAATAATGGTTTTTCAGTTGATGAAATGAATTTGATTAATGAGCAGATAATGACAGTTAATGATTATTTGATTACAGGCAGCGATGAAGAAGTAGATGCATTTAATGAAGTGAAGAACGAAATAACTCGTTTTAATAATTATAATTTAATTAGTAAAGACCATTCAGAGGTAATCAGGCTGGCGGAGATTACTATTCAGTCCTATAATAATTACCTACAATTTGACAATTCAGCATGGGATAATATGGAGCTTATGGATACTGAAATGTCTTCCTTTGAAAAAAAGTTAATACAACTTCAACAGATGGCAGATCAAGAAATGCAGGAATCAATGGCAACTGCTAATGCTGCATATAATAGGGGTATTACTTTTTCAATATCATTTATTGTATTAGGAGTTGTAATAGCTATTGGAATTGGCGTATACATATCAAAGAGGATTAGAACACCCATTGTAGAGCTAGAGTCAGTTGCTAAGTCTGTTGCAGATGGTGATTTAAAGATTGTAATGAACGAAAATTATATTAAATCTAAAGATGAAATTGGCTCATTATCAACTTCTATTTATAATATGATAAAAAATCTACAGAGTTTAATTGGAAATATAAAAAAAAATGCAACAATGACAGCTTCCTCCTCTGAAGGTCTATCTGCATCTGCTGAAGAAGTCAATGCTTCAATGGAGCAGGTATCTTCCACAATACAAGAAATCGCAAAAGGAGCACAGACCGTTTCAAAGGGAGCTACAGCAGCTCAAGATGCATCAAAGAAAACATCAGAGAGTGCGCAGGCAGGAGCAAAATCAGCTCAGTTAATAAACCAGAAAATGGAAGTGATTAAAAACTCAACTAAATCTGGTGCAGAGAAAATAAGGGCATTGGGACAGAAGTCTGACCAGATAGGCAAGATTGTTGATACAATCCAAAACATCTCAGAACAAACTAATTTACTGGCATTAAATGCAGCAATTGAGGCAGCAAGAGCAGGCGAAGCAGGCAGAGGCTTTGCCGTAGTAGCAGATGAAGTGAGAAAGCTTGCAGAGGAATCTGGGAAAGCGTCTGGACAAATATCTGACTTGATTAGCAGTATCCAGAAAGAGATAGCTGGGGCAGTTGAGACAATGGATGCAAATACAAAACAAGTAGATGAAGGAGGCAAGGCTGTTTTGGAAGCCATGAGCGCTTTTGAAATAATTCCAGCTCTTGTGCAGAATGTTAACAAATCACTAAGTGAGATGTCAGCAGTTGCTGAGGAAAACGCGGCAGGAAGCGAAGAGGTTAGCTCATCAGTTCAAGAGGTTACTTCTGCAATGCAGAATGTAGCAACTGATGCTCAAAAATTGAGCCAAGCTGCAGATGAGCTTAAGAAATTGCTGTCAGCTTTTAAGATAGACCTAGATAACCAGAAATCAATAGAGACAAAGGAGCCTAAGTGATAATGGATTTGGCAATTTATTAGGAAACTCATAATTAAAATTAATAAAAATGGAGACAGAAATCAATAAAAAAGGCGGAGATGAAAGACAGTTAGTTGTATTTAATCTTGGGACTGAGGAATTTGGGGTAAACATAAACGAGGTTAGAGAGATAATCCGGATGGAGCAGATAACTCATATTCCTAACACTCAGGAATACATCAAGGGCGTCATCAATCTGCGAGGCGGGATAATTGTTGTTATTAATCTTGCGATCAAGTTAGGTTTGCCGACAAAGCAGGCTGACTCAAACACGAGGATAATAGTGATAGAAGTTGATGGCAATACAGTAGGCATGATAGTGGATTCAGCAACAGAAGTCTTAAGATTAGAGGAAGAAGAAATCAAGGAAGCGCCTGCGATAATAAAGCAGAAAATCAACAGCGATTTTATTGATGGTGTAGGGATATTGAATGAAAGGCTGTTAATCCTTCTTGATTTGGCAAAAGTAATGCATGCGCAAGATATGGAGATAATCAAGAAAATGCAGCAGTCAGCACCAAAAATACAGCAGCTAGAGCCAGAACAGGAGAAAGAGGAACAGAAGATAAAAGAAGAACACAAATCAGAAGAACATAATGAATTGGAACAGAAAGCAGAACAGCGACAGCCAGAGCTAAAGCCAGAGCAGCCACAATCAGAGCAGCCACAGCCCGAGCCAAAGCCAGAGCAACTAAAGCCAGAGCAGCCACAGCCCGAGCCAAAGCCAGAGGAACCAAAGCCAGAGCAGCCACAGCCCACCACCCAACCACCAGCTCCACAAAATCAAGCCCAGTAAATCTCTACTCTTCTTTATATACACTATATACAATAAACAAAAAATTTTATTTGTTATCTTTTAACTAAAAATTTAAATACTGGCATAATTATTTAGTTTATTAGTGAGGTGATACCATGGTTAAGAAAGTAATGATAGTGGAGGACTCAAACTTGATGGCGTCTGTGATATCAAACTTTATAAAAAGATCTGGGAAGGAGTTACAGATTATAACAGCGCATTCTGGTGAAGAGTCAGTTGAGATATATAAAAGTGAGAAGCCAGACCTAGTTTTCATGGATATAAAAATGCCGGGGATGGATGGCATAACTGCTCTTGAGAAAATTAAACAGATAGATGCAAATGCAAAAGTGGTCATGTGTACCTCTTTAAAAGATACTGAAAGTGAAGAAAGGTCTAAGAAAGCTGGATGTGTTGGTTACATTATGAAGCCGTTTAACAGCAATGATATATTGGATGCACTAGATAAAAATGTATGATGGGGTGAATAAAAATGGGTTTAAGAGTGATGATTGTTGATGATTCGGTTTTTATGAGAAATATGCTTAAAAAGCTTATAACAGAAGCAGGAGCTGAAATTGTTGCTGAAGCTGGAGATGGGAAAGAGGCTATTACCAAGTATAATGAAATTAAACCAGACCTCGTATTCTTAGATATAGTTATGCCTAATCTTGATGGGATAGAGGCATTGAAGAGCATTAGGGCCGCAGATGGTAATTCAAGAGTTATCATGTGCACCTCTACAGGTCAGGAGATGGTTGTTAAAGAAGCAGTAAATGCCGGTGCTTCAGATTTCATTGTCAAACCATTTTCAAAGGAGGATATTACGACCCTCATACAAAAGTATTCCGCTGCATAACTTATCTATTAGCCTTTGCTTCATCTTATCTTCCGCAAATATTTAAAAAAGAGTTGAGAGAAGAAATGATTAGTGTATTAGTAGTTGATGATTCTGCTTTTATGCGTAAAATCTTGTCAGATATTCTTAACTCTGATCCAGAAATTTCAGTAGTGGATGCTGTTCGGGATGGGGCGAGCACACTAAAAAGGGTTGCTGAATTAAGTCCAGATGTGATTACTTTGGATATCCATTTACCAGATATAGGCGGGATAGAATTAATTAAAAAAATAATGGAAGATACACCAACCCCTATCTTAGTAATAAGTGCTCTGACAAAAGAAGGTTCATCATACACAATAGAGGCACTGCAATCAGGTGCAGTTGATTTTCTGCTCAAGCCCTCCGGAGAAATATCTCTTGATATTGAAAAACTCAAACAAGAAATTATCTCAAAAGTAAAGATTGTAAATATCGCACAGATTAATAAAATCAAAGCTGCTCCGTTGATTCCGAGCCATAAATTCTCACCAACAAGAAGAAAAATTGTTGTCATAGGCGCATCTACAGGAGGCCCTCAGACACTAGAAGGACTGCTTCTTCCTCTCCCTAAAAATATACCCTCTCCAATACTCATTGTACAACATATGCCTGCTGGTGGATTTACAGCATCTTTAGCAGAAAGACTGAATAGATTATGTGAGATTGAGGTTAGAGAAGCAAAAGAGGGGGAAGAGCTTGAAGCAGGTGTAGCTCTAATTGCTCCAGGCGGTCTCCATATGGAATTGATATCAGATAATCCTGTTTATGAAGGAACAATTCATTTAGGTGCAGATCCTCCGGAACTAGGGGTAAGACCGTCTGTTAACAAGCTTTTCAGATCGGTTGCATCAATATTCAAAGAAAATACTATCGGAATCATACTTACTGGTATGGGCTCGGATGGCACTATTGGTTCTGGTGAGATAAAGAACTACCGCGGCACAATAATTGCTCAAGCAGAAGAGTCATGTGTTATATTTGGCATGCCGAAAGAGGTGATTAAAGCAGGATATGCTGACGAGATACTGCCCATAGAGAAAATTCCTGTTGCGCTTATACAATTACTTGAAGTGTGAAATAAATGGATATATCAAAGTACCGTGATGAGTTTGTATCAGAGGCTAGAGATCACCTGGATGAGCTGAATGACTTACTCTTGGTTCTTGAGAAAGATCATAATAGCACTGAAAGTATAAATGAAATTTTCCGGGCGTTTCACACCCTTAAGGGAAATTCCGCAGCAATGGGTTTCCACAAATTTTCTGAACTTGCCCATGCCTTAGAGGACATAATGGCTCAAATAAGAGACAAACATCTAGAGGTAGCGACTAATGTTATTGATTTGATTCTTGAAGGATGTGATATGCTTGAAATAGGTTTGGAACAGATCTCTTCTGATAATGAGGAAAGGATTAGTCCTGAGGAACTAATTGGGGAATTGAAACAGCTATTGGAGGAAGAACCTCAAAGTGCCTCGGTTTCAATCGGGGCAAAGGTGAGTTTATCAGAGCAGGAACAGGAGAAAATAAGTGAACATAAGCAAAAGGGGCAAAATATATATAGGATAGTGCTAATATTTGACAAACATAATTTCTTGAAGACTCCCAAAGCACTGATAATCCTAAGGGAACTCTCCAAGATAGGTATACTATTTAAGACAACACCTGAAAAAAAGGATATTGAGCAGGGAAAATTCTCAAGTGAAGTTGAAATTATTTTAGGATGCCAAAAGGAAAAAAGAGACATAGAAATGATAATTCATCATATAACTGGCATAAAACACTTCTCCATTCTAGGTCTTGATGATACTTATGAAAAACCTAAAGAGATGCTCCATGAAGAGAAGGAATATGCCAAAGCTGAGATCATTAACAGACATAAAGAATATGCTGTGGGGCAAATCCAAAGTGTCAAAGTAAGCATGGATAAGCTCGATAAACTAATGAACCTTGTTGGAGAGCTCCTTATCAATAATATCAGATTGCAGGACATAATAAAGAAGAGAGATTTTGACAGCATGAAAATAGTGCTCAATGAAGTAGATAGACTGGTCCTTGACCTGCAGGCTGATGTGATGGAAGTCAGAATGGTACCAATAGGCAGTATCTTCAACAGATTCCCAAGAATGGTGCGAGATTTGGCGAAAAAGGAGGGGAAAAAAGTAAATTTGGTACTAGAAGGAGAGGATATTGAGTTTGACAGAACAGTCCTTGACAAAATTGGAGACCCGCTTGTGCATCTCCTAAGAAATTCTGTTGATCATGGCATTGAAACAGCAGAAGAAAGACAAAAAATAGGTAAACGAGAAGAAGGAATAATTAAACTTATTGCGAGGAGAGAAAAGAGTAAGGCTATTATTGAAGTCACTGATGATGGTAGGGGAATTGATCCAAAAGAAGTGAAGGAAAGTTCTATAGCAAAGGGTATTATCACACGAGAAGAAGCAAAAAATATGAGCGATGAAGACTTGAGAATGTTGATATTTTTACCAGGGGTAAGTACAAACAAAATTGTTACAGAAGTCTCTGGCAGAGGAGTTGGTATGGATGTTGTCAAAAACACAGTTGAAGCTATGAGAGGTAATGTAACATTGAAATCTAGGATGGGTAAGGGTACTTCTGTTGTCATTAATCTGCCTTTGACTATAGCTATTATTACAAGTCTATTAGTGAGAGTTAATCAAGAAATATATGCAATCCCTCTATCAAGTGTTAATCAGACTGTTGATGTTGATACAAGCAAGGTTAAGACCATTTTATCAAAGAAAGTCTTTGTTTTAAGAGGTAGAGAAATACCCATTTTTTGGCTGCATGAATTACTGGGCTATACATGGGATAATAAGGATAACAAAGTCACTGTGATCATCGTTAATAAGGAAGGGGAAGAGATTGGTCTTGTTGTCGATTCTATATTCTCCAAACAACAAATTTTAATAAAGGGCTTTTCAGATATATTAAAAGGCACAAAAGGCTTTTCAGGAGCAACGATACTTGGTGATGGGAAAGTAGCCTTGATAATTGATGTGATGACCCTGTTATGAATAACATTTAGAGGTGAATGTTATATGGAAAACCTTATGGAACTAAGCAATATGGAGAGAGATGCACTGAGAGAATGCGCTAATGTTGGAATCGGCAATGCTGCAACTGCTTTATCTAAACTATTAAAAAAGAAAATAAATATCCAGATTCCAGAGACTAAGTTTATTCCTCTTGAAAGCTTTGCAGAGGATCTTGGGGGACCAGAAAAAATTGTATCTGGAATATATCTCCAAATCCAAGGAGATTTAAGAGGGGAGGTTCTATTTATCTTTGCAAAAGAAGAGGCAGTTGAACTTATTAATCTCCTCCTTGGAAATATTGAGGTCAAATCGGGCGACAATTCAGATCTGGAAGAATCAGGATTTAAGGAAATGTCAAATATTGTCACAGGCTCTTATCTTAATGCAATGGCAAATATGCTTGATATTAAGATTTTGCCTTCTATACCTCATACTGCGACAGACATGTTGCAGGCGCTTGTTGACCATATCTTAATTGAACTGGGCAAATATTCTGATGATGTATTAACTGTTAAAACCCAGATTGATGTTGAAGGCCATAATGTGAAAGGTACTTTTGTTATCATATTCACAGCTGATTCCCTAAAAGTTATTATGTCAAAATTGCATGAGAAGTATGGTGTCTAGCAATGGATTCTAACAATATCTCGCGCATGGAAATGGATGCATTAAAAGAGATAGGAAATATCGGTGTTGGCAAAGCGGCAACTTCTCTGTCAAAAATGCTTGATAAAAGAATTTCCATAGCTATACCTGAATCTAGAATACTTCCCCTTATAGCACTGGCCGATCAATTTGGAGGACCTGAAAATATAGTCCAGAGTATATATTTAAAAATCAATGGGGACTTAAAAGGCAAAACTATGCTGCTCTTCCCTGACAAAGTAGCTCTGCTGCTCGTTGATCTAATATCAGGTTTGCCTGAGCACACAACCCAGCGCCTAGATGGTGAGTCTATGTCAGCATTTGCAGAATTCGGAAATATTTTTGTAGGCAATTTCCTTAACGGTCTCTCAGATTTATTGAATTTAAGAATTTTGCCGGAACTGCCGCTTTCAGCTAGGGACATGGTGCAGTCGCTTATGGATGCCGTCCTCATAGAATTAGGAAGAGATGCTGATAA
>JAFGJW010000012.1 GCA_016928835.1 Candidatus Woesearchaeota archaeon
AAATAATATATGGATGAATTATGAGAGATTGTTCAAATAAGCGATATTTTAACTACTTCTAAGTAATAAAAAATAGAAAGATTTATAAAGGGGTAGGTATTATACAACAAGTATGGTTGCTGCGAATAAGTTAGAGGAGAATACTAGACTGGAAGATATATTGTGGTTATTAGAACATGCCGTTGATACGGTCCGTTTAGACGCAGCTGTTAGACATGTTGATGAGAAATATCCTGATATTGCATATGAGTATGGTCCTCGTGTTTTTGGAGGTGTTGCTGACATTAGAGATATTACAGCTGCTGGCTCTGAAGCCAGCCAGGTAAATGAGGATCCTTTATATGCATTTGAAGTTGCAAGAGCAAAAGCAAATATAGCTGCTAAGATGGCTGAGTTAAGCGGAAAAAAAGCTCTATTTTTTGATTATAGCACTCTTCGTGATTTTCTAGCTGAGTTAGAAGAAATTAGACAAGAACTTAGAAACCAGACTATTAAAGTTGGAGACCGGAATATCGAGATTTTTCTGATTGATGAGAGCTGCAATGGCAGTTGTGGTCAATACAGGATGAATCCAGAATTAATAGAAGCGCTTAGAAAGGAGCCTAAAAGCATTTCAAATAAAGATTGGCATGTTTACATGGCTGTCCGACATTATTATGATATTCTTAATGTATTAGATACCTTTAAAAACAAATCGGTAAATTTGAATTGGGCAAATGAACACAATGATGCTCTTATCAGCCTCTTTGACTATATCGAAAAAAGGCAGAAAAGATTAGAGTCTGGAGCTTTCCCTGAGGATGCAGCTGAATTAATCTTAAGACATGATGCAAGACATAAGGGGTATATGACAAGAGAATGGTTTAATGAAGAGGCACTAAGATATGATAAACAAGCAATATTATTTCTGGATTTGAGCGGTTTTAATTTGTTTAATAGGAGAAATATGGAAATTGCTTCTGAGGAACTACTTCAGGTACTAGGAGATGATGAAATCACACCAGAAACAGCAGCCAGAGCAGATAAGATCTTATATGGATTATTGCACGAGGTTGATGATTATATCTATAAGTGCTCACAGGTTATATTGGACGTATTAACTGAAGAAGGATATGAAGTTCCAATAATTACTCGAACAGGAGATGAAATTCTAATTGCGCTCCCAGGCACCGATGCTGGTAAAACAGCAAGAATAGCAGCACATATTAGAGATAAGGTCACTGAATTGTCTCTCTATGGAATGCCTCAGAGAATGCGGGTAGGATTTACTGATTTGGAATACCAGGAGGGAAGTAATGAAGAAGCAAGAATAAGGGAACTGAGTGCAGCATTGAAACGTGCCAATGTTGCCAGCGATAGTGGAAAAAGAATTGAAAAAATAGATGGCTCCACAATAATCTACACCCCTTTCGGTGAAAAAATTGAAGAATGGCGTGAAATTTTACATCGAGGCGAGAGTGAAGGTGAATCAGGACATTTAGTTCTTTCTTCAGACTATCAGGTATTAGATTCACAGCCGGAAATACAGGCAACACTTGGGAATGTAGATTTATACTTGCCGAATGCTGCAGAGCTGAGAATCGGTGATGAAAGCTATATAGGAGAACAAAGAAAGCTGGTTAATGATTATGGAAGACTTCTTCGAGCATTAGAAACAGATGCACTGGGAGATGAAGATGAAAGAAATTTACAGGAAGCAATTCTCCAAATTGCTAAAACACTTCCTGTTGTATTGCCAGATAAACCGGGGCGCAGTGTTGCTCGTCTAGCTATTGCTGGGAATGGACATGGAATGAGTCATCTTGATGGGACAGGAGGATATAGAGAGTTAGTAGGACTGAGATCCGCAAATCAATTTCTTGGCTATGAGGGAACAAATCAATTATTGGGAGAGACTATGAGAGTGCAAAGAAGTGCAATTGGAGATTGTTTTGGAAAAGATGCTGTTGTAGTAGAACAATGGAGAGGCCGCACAACCTGTATTTTTAATCACTCACAAGGTGACCTTATTAGAATACGACAGGCTTTAGGTTGGTATAGATGATTATTATATAACAAAACAACAAAATCAGATAATTTTAAAAATAAGATGAGGTTTGCTCAAGGAAAATGATTTACGACCCAAGTTTATTTGGAGAGTATGAAGGACAGCGAATAGATGCTTTAATAAGGCAATGGGAAGGCCCTATAATTCGGAAAAAGCTAGCTGTACAATTACAGACTATTAAAGATATACTGACTGATTCCGCCTTAAGTAGCTTGGAGGATGAATTACTTCGAGACGTATCTTCTACTGCAATGGATTTCTACAGAACTAGACTCAGCCGGGCAAGAACAAGACTTATGTTTGATTGTGTTCTGCAATTATATAAACAAGGAGTAGAAAATAGGGCAGTGTATTATGAACTATCTACTGAGAACTTAACAGAGATTTATACTGGCTGGCTGAAAAAAGAGAGAATTTCAACAGTTGCAGGCTCTGTGAAGAAAGGTACTGGTGATTCAATTGACGCAAGAACAGTCATGAAGTACTGGGCAAGATGGGGGCTCCCACCCTGGTATCCTGATGAAATTGAAGGATATGTTAAAGAGATAAGCCAGCAGAGAGGGAAGGAATGTGCTCAGGCAACCGGAGCTTATCACCATATGATGGATGAAATGAAAAAACCGCTTGCTTATATTTATATAATGGTTCATGATCCCACCAGCATTATTGCTGGAGCTGTTAATGATAGAAGACAGATTACTGAACAAGATCTCTGTGGCTTTCAGGAGATTTTTGTGGCTCAAACAGGACTCCATTTAAACACATCAGCAATTAAGGAATATGTGAAACACCTTTGTGGGACCAATTACATTTCGGCGGTATTAAATGCAGCTCAAGATCAAAATGATTTAAATGAGGGAAAAAGAGATAATGACTTTTCTTTGGAAATTATGAGAAATGTTCCGTTAGAGGTTCTGCAATTGCATTTGGAACGAAAATCAACGATGCAGGTTGCTAATACATTCAATGAATTACCCTACCTATCACCACAACAAGTTGCCGCACTTGGAAAAGCATATAATAAAATTCCAGAAGCAATTCAAGGCGAGTCACGAGATCAGCATTGGCAACAAATAATTGGTCGCATTCCAACATCCTGGAATCTGAATGAAACTCAACAGAGACAATTACTTAATATGCACTCTTCAACGCTCTATGCACTGGGCCAATTCACCGCTGCTGAGATTAGAACATTATGGAACTATCATTTCGGAGAAACCTATCAGCTTCGGAAACATTTCCTGCCTGCAGTAGCTTAACAACCAAAACCTTTATTTTCTCTGCACATTTTTATATTAATATATGATAAAAATTGAAAAGACGCCTTACTACTCATATTGCATAGGCTCCCTTCCAAAAGGATGCGAATTATGCGTCCAGGGCCTGAAATCAGTTTTCTTTATAACAGGCCTCTGCTCAAAAACATGCTTTTTCTGTCCTATATCTGACCATAAGCGCTTCAAAGATGTAGTATATGTTAATGAGCGGCCCACATTCGAGGATAAGGAGATAATAAAAGAAATCAAGCTCTGCAGTTCAAAAGGAGTAGGCATTACTGGAGGAGATCCTTTGTTAAGAACAGCAAGATTAGAGCATTATATAGAACTTTTCAAAAAAACCTTTGGAACAAGATTCCATCTGCATATGTATATTCCCCTTAATCATGTGCTGAAAGTCAATATGAAATCCTTATATAAACTTGGTTTAGATGAGATCAGGTTCCATCCAGATTTAGATCTAAAATATGAGTGGGAGAGAATCTTGCAGGCTAAAAAATATGACTGGGACATAGGGATTGAGATACCAGTGGTGCCAAAAAAAGAAAAGGAAATAAAAGAGCTAATAGACTATGTTTCAGATAAGGCAGATTTCATTAATCTGAATGAACTTGAGCTTTCTGATACCAACTTCAATAAAATATTAGCTGAAGGCTATAGGGCAAAAAATGAGATAAGCTACGGTGTGAAAGGCTCAGAGGAGCTTGCATTGAAGCTAATGGAATATATAATCGAGAAAAAGTACAAATTAAGCGCCCATTACTGCACTACAACTCTGAAAGACAGGATACAGCTTGCCGGGAGGCTTAAGAGACGGGCAAAAAATGTTAAAAAAGCCTATGATATTATGACAGAAGAAGGCCTGTTGATTCGGGGGGCAATCTATCTTAAAGAACTCGAGCCGGGCTTTGCCTATAGAAAGAAACTTGCTGAGCTTACTGATAAGCAGAAAAAGGAACTTGCAGAAAAATTGGAGAAGCTTAAAGAGAGATTAAGAAATTCACATAAGATCCCAGCTAAATTCATTGGCATAGACCATGTAAAGTATAGGATATTACTAGATACGATAATCCTGCAGGAAATCAAGGACGAGATTGATTATAAATGTGCTATTGTGACAGAATTCCCTACTTATGACATGTTCGAAGTCCAGGTTGATTTCTTGTGAATATAACAAATAATTTATATATTTTAAAATTTCACAACATCTTACAAAGGAGGTATCCAAATGAAAAAATCGCTAATCACTGGAATTACTGGCTTTGTCGGAAGCCACCTTGCAGAATTGCTTTTAAAAGAAGGCCATAAGGTATCTGGTATATGTAGGTGGAGGAGTCCCCTTGATAATATAGCACATATCCAATCCAAGCTTAATCTGATAAATGCAGACCTGCTTGACTCGCATTCAATGGAGAAGGCAGTTAATGAGACTAAACCAGACTTTATATTTCACCTTGCTGCGCAGTCATATGTACCGGAGTCATGGAATGCGCCCAATAAGACACTGCAGATAAATATCTTGGGAGAGGCTAATCTTTTTGAGGCAGTAAGAAAAGCTAATATCAACCCTGTAATTCAGATAGCAGGCTCTTCAGAAGAATATGGCTTTGTGCTGCCAGAGGAAACACCTATCAAAGAGACTAATCCATTAAGGCCATTAAGCCCCTATGGTGTATCAAAAGTAGCACAGGACTTGCTCGGGTACCAATACTTCAAGTCATACGGGTTAAAGATAATCAGAACCAGGGCTTTTAACCATACTGGGCCAAGACGGGGCCAGGTCTTTGTTGTCAGCGATTGGAGCAAACAGATAGCTGAGATTGAGAAAGGAAAGAGAAAACCAATGCTCAATGTCGGAAACCTGAATGCCCAGCGAGACTTTTCAGATGTTAGGGATATTGTTAGGGCATATCTTCTTGCAGTTGAAAAAGGTATTCCTGGAGAAGTCTATAATATAAGTTCTGGAAAAGCCTGGAAAATGAAAGATATCCTAGATAGCTTGCTAAGAATGACCAATAAAAAAATCACAGTTAAAAAGGACCCAAGCAAGATTCGTCCAAGTGATGTTGAGATTCTTATTGGAGATTGCACAAAGTTTAAAGAACAGACAGGATGGGAGCCGAAAATTGATTTTACTGCTACCTTAAGAGATACTCTAGAATACTGGAGACAACGAGTATAAAGATGAATTGTGTTATCACGGGTATCAGCGGATTTGTTGGCAGCCATCTTGCTGAATATCTTCTCAGTAAAAATTTTAATGTTTACGGCACTTTCAGAAAAACAGATTATTTGGACAATATTGCCGCTATCAAAAATAAATTAGGCTTATTTGAAGCAGATATTTTAGATAAGAAAAAGATAAATGAATTTATCTCAAAAATCACTCCAACTTATGTTTTTCATCTGGCAGCGCAGGCCTCCGTAGCAGTTAGCATAAGACAGCCGCAAGAAACAAAGCAAGTAAATGTTGGTGGCACCCGAAATGTACTTGAGGCAGTCAGACAAACTGGCAAAAATTCTAAGGTTCTAATAATTGGCTCTGCTGATGAATACGGCTTAGTAAAATCTGAAGACATGCCAATAAAAGAAAGTCATGAGCTTAATCCACAAAATCCCTATGCCGAATCCAAAAAGGAGGCAGAATTGTTAGCAATAGAATATTATCAAAAAAGTTCTCTGAAAGTAATTCTTACAAGAAGCTTTAATCATACTGGGCCGAGACAATCACCAAGTGCTGTCTGTGCTGACTGGTCTAAACAGATAGCAGAAATAGAAAAGAAGAAAAAGGCTCCAATCATCTCTGTAGGTAACCTTAATGTGAAGCGGGACTTTACAGATGTCAGAGATGTTGTTGCAGCATATCTGCTCTTGATGGAAAAAGGTGAATCAGGCGGGATTTACAATGTCTGCTCAGCCACAGGCTATGATTTGCATTTCATATTAGAAACATTACTTGGATTAAGCAATGTCAGTATAGAATACAAAGTTGACTCAGCAAAATTCAGAGAAACAGATACACCTGTATATATAGGCGATAATTCAAAAATATCTGCACTTGGCTGGAAGCCAACAATTAATATAAAAGATACATTGAATGACACACTGGATTATTGGCGAAGACAAATAAAATGAAAATCTGCATAATAACACCAACGTATAATGAGAAAGAGAACATAGCTCTCTTGTTAGATGAATTGCTCAAGGTTTTTAATAAGACTAAATATGAAATGAACATTCTTGTTGTTGATGACAACTCTCCTGATGGCACAGCTGATATTGTCAAAAAATATTGTAGTACATATAAGAATGTCCATCTTATCACTGGGAACAAGGAAGGCCTTGGAAAAGCTTATATCCGGGGCTTTAATCATGTTTTGAACAATATGAAAATGGATGCGATAATTATGATGGACGCTGACTTTTCGCATGATCCAAAATATGTCCCAGATTTTTTAAAGAATCTTGATAAGTACAATTTTATAATCGGCTCCAGATATATCAAAGGAGGCAAGATTCCAGACTGGCCTTTTTATAGGAGGATAATAAGTGCAGGAGGCAATTTCTTTGCAAGAATAATATCCGGGCTATATGGGGTCCATGATTGTACTACAGGCTATCGCTGTATTAAAACAGAATTGTTAAAAAAAATTGATTTTGACAAATTAGATGCAAAGGGATACGCATTCATGTCAACATTGCTCTTTGAGGCGAAAAAGGAAGGAGCAGAATTTAAAGAGATTCCTATTACCTTCTATGACAGAAAAAGGGGCAAACCAAAGCTCAGCTACAAAGACATGGTAGAGTTCTTTTTCAACAGCTTTAAGTTAAGGATTAGGTCAATAACCGGAAAATAAATAATGCCGGAGGCGAGATTCTCACTTTTTGGATTCGAGCTCGCGACCCCTGGATTTCTGCACATTGTAAAAACTAACCCCTGGCTCTCTTCCAGTTGTTGTACTTTTTATTATGTTTTGGATTAATAAAACCAATTTGATTCCTAAAACATTCAAGATTCTTCTTACCATTAAATTGAAGCCGAAATATAGTGTTCCAGCTTGAATTTGGGTATTCTCTCTTAACATATAACTTTCCTTTCATACCAACACTTCTTAAATAAACAAGCACTTTTTTCAAAAGCGGTTTAGATATCCCTGAAAACTCTATCCTTGGATAAAGGATTCCATTGTTATTTGTCAACACTAGACAACCGTCGGTAGCAAAATAACCTTGTATAAGATATTTGCACTCATCTCTGCTAAATGAACTTGGGATATCCAGTTTTGCTCCTTTTTTTCCTATAGGGAATCCTATTTCATTAAGTCTAAAAAACAGTTTTTTATTACAAATAACTATCTCGCATTTACATTCTTTGTTACTTTTTCGAATTTTTATTTTTTTAAGGACTAAGAATTCCATAATTGGATGTATTATTGTACTGATAAATTCGTAATCGTCTACTAGGTGACCTACAATTGAGATGAAATAATGGTGCTTGCCAACTTTAGACAGGCAGCCATCTCCTAGAAGTGCTCCGTAAAATAATGCGAATTGACTAGGATTGCATTGAGAGGCTATGCTTCCTCGCACGGCCTTTTCATTTTCTTTGTATAAATTCATATTACCTCATTCTAAGTATACTCTATGGTACTATGTAAATGATTTCTGTTTAAATATCTCACGCGCACAAATGTCCAGTGCTGTTTTAGATAAAATCATAATTTGGTAGTTTAATCCCTAGAAACAGAAGTGGTAATATGGGAAGAAATGAAAAAGTGCCGGAGGAGGGATATGAACCCTCGACCTCTTGATCGCCCAGTTTTAAGATTTTATCATCGGCACAAGGGATGCCTCATCACTCAAATCTTATGAGTTTCGCTGAAAATGCTCAAGCGCTATAACCAGGCTAAGCTTTCGGAGTCAAAAACTACTCCGGCGTGCTCCAGCACAATTGATAGAGAAAAACAAATACTATAAAAAACTTTACCTCTTATACCCAAATTTTCTGAGCAGGCCTTTCCGCCACTGGATTTTATCCTCACTTTCTATGCCTTTTGGCGGCTCTCCATCAATCACACCAAGAATCCCTCTGCCAAGTTTGCTCTCAGCTACTACAACTTGCAAATTGTTTGCAGTTGCACAGAATATCCTGCAGACTTCCTGAACATTTTTTACAGCATTCAAAACATTTATTGGATATGCTCCTTTCATGAAAATAATAAAAGAATGGCCGCATGCAATCTTTTCAGCATTTTTCTTAGCAAGCCCTATCATTTCCTCATCTGTTCCGTCATATCTGATTAGGCGGTCCCCAGATGCCTCACAAAAGGCTAATCCAAACTTTATGCCCGGCACGGAACTAACCATTGTTTCATACAAATCCTCAACTGTTTTAATAAAATGACTCTGGCCAAGAATTAGGTTAACTTCAGCTGGCTTTTCAATATCAACTATCTCGGTTTTCATATACTCACCCCAACTAAAAGAAAATTAACTTGGATTTATAATAATTTTGCTGATCCTACCTATATTCAGGTTTTAGTATGGTTGTTCCATCATCCTCAGTTATAAATGCTTCTTTATTGAAAGTAGTCTCAAACTCATAGAACTTTCTCGCAAAAGCGACTCCAAACGATTCTTTTAGTATTTTGTCGAACTCGTCAATCTTGTCCTTTTTCTCTTGCGTGTGTTTGAGATATTCAAAGTTCAAAACCAAAAAGAGCGTCTTTTGAATCTTTGTATACTTATCAAGCTTGCTGACTTTGTTTGAGATTTTTATCAGCTTCTCTATGGTCTTAGAATCATAACCATACTCAAGTTTCCTTGGAACAACTGACATTACCACTTCCATTCCTTCTTCAAGTTTTCCTTCTTTGATAATTGAGCTTGGCATTCTTACGCAGAGAGAATTGCCCTGTTTTACTATTTTATTTACAAAATGCACTTCTTTGTTCATATAATTACATTGTAATTACATACAATATATAAACCTTTTTATTTGTAGTTGGTTTTCCACATGCTGTGTTTTTGTCTCAATTTTGTCTCATTTTGTAAAAAATTTGTCTCATTCTCGTCTCAATATGAATATTTAAGACACCCCCTTTCTTCCTCTGGAAATTAAGGGATTATCCCGTCTCAATCTTGTCTCAAAATAATCTGAGACAGTCTCAATTTTGTCTCAGTAAAATATATAAATGCTAGTAAAATACAATAAAATATGGGGGGTGAAATTGAAGAATTAAAAAGTAATCTTAAAGAGAGCTTTCTAAAGATAAAAGAGGATATTGCCATACTGAACCAAGAAATCTATAACCTAAAAAGAGATTATGAAAAGGTATTGGAACAAAATATTTCTCTACGGAATGGATTGAAACTAGACAAAGAAACAGTAAGGAATATTGTGAGAGAGACAGTAAACGATTTGACTAAAAAAAGTGATTTTAATGAGCGATTGATAAGAAAAATAAAGAGAAATAAACGTATCATAATAAAAAATAGAATTCTTGAATTAGCTGATGAAAAAAAATATTCTCTTCCAGAAATGAAAGATGTCATCGTTGACCATGAGAAGCTGTGTTCAAAAGCAACTTTCTATAGGTATGCTGATAAACTAACGCAAGAAAATATGCTTAGTATCTTGAGAATTCAAGAAAAAGAGATAGTGGCAAAGATTTACTCATCTTCAAATCCGAATTCCATATAGATCCTTCCAAGCATATGGTCTGAAACTAGTTTTTTTGTCTGTTTTGAAGAATTGTAATAATATGTATTGTAATATATCTCTTCAGCAAATTCCCTCAACCCAAGTTTTTCTTCTAATTGTATAACTATCTGGTTCTCATATTTTTGCAGCTTGTGGTGCAGGATAATATCAACATCAACAGGCTCGTCATACTTGACAAATACATAATTATCCAGGTGTGCAACATTGAAGAACCATTTTTCTACTCCTTCCTCCTTAAATATCCTCCTCAGCTCAACGTTAATAATAGGCCTGGATACATATCCTTTACTATCAGGTGCCTTTTTTAGCTGCTCAATAAGATTAAGGACGTCTGTTTTGCTATTGACTGAGAACTCCCTTACCAGGTCAGCATTATCTTTCTTAATTGAGGTCTCATAAACACTCCATAGGTTGTTCTCAAGTCTTGCTTCAATCTTCCTTTTTTCTCCCTTCAGCTGCTTTTCAATTATTATTAAATCATCAGAATTGACTACTGTTTTCCATCTCATGCGTATTATAAAAATAAATTTTGTTTAAATTGTTTTCGAAATCTATTTAGAAAAATTTATATAAGACGCATTATTAAAAATGGGTATGGTTATTGGATTTTCTACATTTAATTCAACTCCTTTTAGAATTCCTTCTAATGTAAGCATCAACTCAACCAAGGAATATCTTACAACTCTGCCTAGCTCAGCTTTCAGCGGGGATGTCGCTTCCATTATTATTATACTGCTTGTTGGTTTTATACTGCTTATCCTTATAAATCAACTATCTGGGTTATTTATTGCCATATTAAAGAAAACAATCCTATTCATTATAGTTGCATTAGTTGCCTATGATTTTCTGCCAAAATACATGACCTTCCTGAAACAAGAAGGCTACTCTTTCTCTGCTATTTTGGTAGGCATTGGTTCATTGGTTATTTGTGTTGGAGCACTCTATGTAGCTTCAAGAGGATTATTCAGAACAGCTAAAAAAAGAATAGAGGATATGAAGTTCAAAGTAGAGCACTATGGCAAAGCTAAGCTTGGTGAAGAAAGCAAAGCAGTTCATCCAGAGTATGAATCCCATACAACAAGCGTAAAAGATGCATTTTCAAAACATGCTATTCAAAGTGACAAATCCCTATTAACAGTATTGCTCTATTGTATAGTGGCAGAATTTGGAGTCTTTTCTTCAAGGACCATCTCTGCGCCATCTGTAAAAGTCGGAGTTACATTCTTTGCTATATTTGTTGTTGCACTGTTAATATTTATCAAAACCTATTATGCCGATTACAAAGTTGCGCTGACCTATCTTTCTGTTACTTTTGGGGGCGGTTTATTATTGGCAATAATCCTCGGACATTTCTGGGGGAATTATCCTCTAGTGGATTTATTATCAATAAACTTCTTTAAGACAGATTCATTGGTAGCATTAATTACAGGAATATCTGTTTCTATGTTTGCTGGCAGCAAGGGATAGTTTTTTATATTTAAGTGTATTTCTTGTGTACATCATGTGTATTTGAGGTGATATAGATGATTACTGCAAGAATACAATTAGACGAGTATTCCAATAAAGTGCTTAATGTGATCAAGGCAAAATATGACCTAAAAGACAAATCTGAAGCAATAAACAAGTTCGTGGAGATATATGGAGATGATGTTGTAGAAAAAGAACCAAAGGAGGAGTATATAAAAAAGGTGCTTGAGATAATTGACGAAGACCGAAAGAAATATGGTCATAAGAAGATGTCTTTGGCTGAATTAGATTCCTTATGTGGAGTATAATATGTTTAACTTTAGACTCAGTGATAGATTGAAAGGAAAGATTAAAAAATTGAGAAACAGGGACCAAAAGAAAGTCGAGATAATTAACAAGAGGATAAGAGAGATATTAAACAACGATACTACAACAATAGACCGATATAAAAATCTCAAATATGATTTAAAGCATCTTAAGAGAGTCCATATTGACAAGCATTTTGTTCTTGTTTTTAGCGTTGAGAAAGAAAATAACCTAGTTAGATTTGTTGACTTTGACCATCATGATAATGTGTATAAGTGAGTGATTTTATGTTTTAGGGGTAAAGTGTAGAACTACTAATTAGTGGTTAAAAATAGAAAGGTTTAAATATTCTTCTCATTTATACAACTCCACATGAACTTTAGTATAACTGATTATAATCTTGGAGAAATTGGGACTCTACTAAAATGGTGTTTTGCTTTTTCCTACAGGCAAATACATGATCTTAATTCAAGAAAATTAGTTGATATAATTCAGTCTGTTTTTAACATGTCAGAGAGCCATGCACAAAGAGTCAGTGCCTCACTTGCTTTCTTATGTCTTGATGAGGAAGGAAAGCCACTCTGTCCTAATTGTTACTTAGACCCGTTTCAAGAATATAACGAAAAGGACCCACAATTTAAACGTACAGAGACATTCCATAAAGGTGTTAGAGACGGAAAATATGTTGGATGGGTTGGTCGATGTTTACATGTATATTCAGATTCTACTGAAGCACTAGATTTGGGAGCAGGTGCTGGAGCATATTTAATAGATTTGTTCAGAATGGGTTTCAAGCCGACAGGTGTTGAAAACTGTTCGGATCATTGTGATATTAGGCCAACTCACCCAGTTCAGGCACTGCAAAAGCTAGGAATGGTAAAATTTGAGACCACGAATGCCCAGGGATACGTAGCTTCTCAGCCATCTAGTAGGTATACCTTAATATCTGTACAAAAACCAAGTGGCATATTAACTCTTTTATGTGTTCCAAATGATGCTTCACAGGCATTCTTATCTGACATACATCGGATTCTAACACCAGGAGGTGTATTTGAGTTGGTTCTTTTTGGGGGTAACCTTGAATATACTGTAAAATTAACTAAACAAAATATTAGTAAGCGGGGATCTTTTCAATTAATCCATGAAGGAGTTAGACATGGGACCGAGCTTCATGAGTTAATATATCGTCCAATATAATAAACCTTTTTATACCTCCTCTTCCTTCTTTACAATTATGTCAGACCAGGCAATAAGAGATAGAATAAAAGAATTTGAGGAAGAGCTGAAAAATACTAAGTATAATAAGAGAACACAGCACCATATCGGGTTGGTAAAGGCTAAGATAGCTACCTTAAAAGAAAAAATAGAGCAAAGAAAAAAAGGCAAAGGGAAAACAACAGGCTACTCTGTCAAGAGAACAGGTGATGCAACTGCTGTTCTTGTTGGGTTTCCCAGCGTAGGCAAGTCAACCCTATTAAATAAAATAACAAATGCAGACAGCAAAGTCGGAGAATATGATTTCACAACACTTACAGTGATTCCAGGATTGCTTGAGTACAACCATGCAAAAATCCAGATTCTGGATGTTCCGGGCATCATTCAGGGAGCTGCTGACGGCTCTGGCAGGGGAAAAGAAGTGTTGGCAGCAGTAAGGTCAGCTGACATTATTATCATTCTTTTAGACATCAATCAATTACACCACTTAAAAATCATCGAGAAAGAGCTTTATGAAGCTGGCATCAGGCTAAACCAAAAAAAACCTGATATTAGAATCAGAAAAAAATCTAAAGACGGAATAAGGATAGGAGCAACAGTAAAGCTTGATATCGAGGAAGAGACAATAAAAGCAATACTCCAAGAGTTTAGAATTACTAATGCAGATGTGCTGATTAGAAGTGAGATAAATGAAGACCAACTGATTGATGCTATTGAGACAAACAGGATATATATACCGGGAATTATAGTAATAAATAAATCTGATACTGCAACTATAGAAGATATAAAAAAGGTTGAGCAGCAATATAAAGATGCTCTGGTTATATCAGCAAAAAATGAAGACAACCTAGATAAATTAACGCAAACAATATTTGAGAAACTAGAGCTTATAAGAATATATCTCAAAAAACCAGGAAAAGAGGCGGATTTAAAAGAACCTTTGGTTCTTAGACATAATTCCTCTTTGAGGGACTTATGTGAAAAGATCCACAGGGATTTTGTTACAAAGTTCAAGTTTGCTCGTGTCTGGGGAGCAACAGCAAAATACAATGGGCAGATGATAAGCCGGCTTGACAAAGAACTTCATGATAGAGATATTGTTGAATTACATATGAGATAATTCCAAAAGAAACCTTTATATAGCTCTTAGGATTAAATGCTAAAAGGGGTGATAAAAATCGCAAGGATTAAAACGCATATTCTCGAGAAAGTTATCGGCGGTATAATGGTAATATTTGCAGTTGCTGCAGTCTATATCTTTATAAAATCTTTGAGTGCAGGGTTAATGCTAAAGGATATTGCGACTCTGGAATTATTACTCATACTAGTGCTGGCCATTTTGGCGCAGACAGTAGTGCTACTAAGAATATATGAGCAGCATCTTTGAAAATGAAAATACTGGTGACAGGGGGAGCGGGCTTTATTGGCTCGAACTTAGTTGATGCATTGATTGAAGAAGGCCATGAAGTAGTAATCGTTGATAACCTTTCTACAGGAAAAAAGAGAAATATTAACAAAAAGGCAAAATTCTACAGGTTTGACATTCGGGATAAAAAATTAGAGAGGATTTTCAAAAAAGAGAAATTTGATATTGTGAATCATCATGCAGCTCAGATAGACGTTCGGCATTCTGTTTCAGACCCATTATTTGATGCAGAAATTAATATCCTCGGAGCAGTAAATCTTCTGCAGAATTGCATTAATTTTAAGATACAAAAATTCATCAATGTCTCTTCTGGTGGAGTAATCTATGGTGATAATCCAGAGCTGCCTGCAAAAGAGAATGCTGAAAAAGGACCGCTTTCTCCATATGGTGTTTCTAAGCTGACTATTGAATATTATTTGCAGTTCTATAATAAGATTCACGGTCTCAAGTATACCACTCTCCGCTATTCCAATGTCTACGGTCTTCGGCAAGATCCAAAAGGAGAGGCGGGTGTTGTTGCTATATTCTCCAACCTGATGCTTCACAACAAGCAGCCTACAATATACGGAGACGGCAAGCAGACACGTGACTATGTCTTTGTTAAAGACGTCGTGAATGCAAATCTTCTGGCAATGCAGGACGGTGACAATAATGCCTTTAATATCGGAACTGGCAAAGAGACTAATGTAAATGAATTATTTGCATCAATGAAAAAAATAATAGGTTATACAGGAGAAGCAAGATACGCAGATGCACGAGCAGGTGAATTGCAGAGAAGCTGTCTTAATATAGCAAAAGCAAAGAAACTTTTAAAGTGGGAGCCAATGTTTACCCTAGAGCAAGGTTTAAAAGAGACGATTGAGTGGGTCAAGGGTTGTTGATTCTCTAATTACTCGTAAGCCTTAGATCTCTTATCTATCTTTACAATCCCAACTACGTTCTGAGAATAATCTACTTCATAAAGGATTCTATAATCTCCAGCCCGTATCCTATATAGTTTTATCTTATAGCCCTCTACAGATTTGGAATCGTGCCCAATCGGCTCTTTTTTCAAACTTTTCACTTTATCAATGATTCTATCTGCGAGGGTTTTGTCACAAGATTTTAGAAATTTTAGCGCCTTTTTGGAATACTCGACATCAAACATCAAGTTCCCTCAGTACGTCCGCCTCTTTAACTAGTTTCCCTGATCTTTTTTGTTCCCTATACTCAAGTAAATCTTCATAATCCTCTTCAGTCATGATTGTATCTGCGTCGACCATGTGGTTTTTAATATATTCAACATCCTTTCTTAAGGAATTGATCTCGTTCTGTATTTTATCGTATGGAATTGCTTCGCTCATAATTTTATTGTAAAAACTTTCTATTATTTAAATTTTAGGGCAGAGAATGAAAGAGACAATTGAGTGGATCAAGGGTTGTTAAGCTGCTTTTTGGAAAAGAAGATTTTTCTTTTCTCTTCTTCCTCTCTTTCTTCTAAGCAGTCGTAGCAATCTCTTTCTTCAATTCATTAATTCTTTCCTTTAAGAATTCTTTTGTCCTTTTATTGTCAAGAGGATGCATTATTTCTCCGCATTCCGGGCACTTGAAATGGAACTCAAAGGCCCTGTCAAATTCCATTCTGGAGCAAGCATTGCGGCACATATAGAACTCTGCGCCCTCCTCTTTCTCCAGCCTTTCCTCAAGCTTGGTGAGCCGTTGTCTTTTTATCTTTTTATGGAGATGGCCTATCTGGCTTGGGTCATAATCCCAGTAGCACACATACCACCCTTTCTGCTTGTCCTTTCTCCTAAAAAAGGTAGCCAGATGGTTTTCGTAGAGCCTATAAAGAATAGTCCTTGACTCGTGAATATCCATTTTTAGATCAGCAGCAACCTTGAATTCAGAGACATGCTGCTTTCCTTTTAGATATAATACAACAGGAACAGCTTCCTCTCCTACAAGCTCAGTGGCCACTTCCTTGATAATCCTTTGTGTTATTCTCATTTTTATCCAAAATAATTAGGCATTGTTTTCTTTGTCTTCTTTGATTTTGACTTTTTTGCGTCTTTTTCCATAACACTTAAGGCTTCTGGCTTCTTTATGTTGCCATACTTTTTTTCATAATTTTTAATATTGTCTTTAAATACATTCAAAAAATTCTTAGCAGTGTATACATCCATCATTACAACATTATGTTTTATGACTAATGGTTGGAAATCTCTGTTCCTTATGTCAACTCTGGGGGTTACACTCCTGAAGTCAAGAATAATCTTAAGAGGATTATGCATTACTCCGGCTTCATCTGCAAAAAAGACCGGCCCATTTTCTATATCTACTTTTATCTCTTTCTGTTTATCCAGTGCAATCACCCCCGTGAAAGTTCACGGTCCTAATAGTTATGACACTTTGACTTTTTAAATGTTTTTATTATTAAACACGTTATTAAATATGTTGGTATATTAAAAGCCATACCAATCTACTTAATAATATATTGGCAGAATAAATTATAAAATAACATATTAAGAACACATTAAATTCGGCAAACCCCTCTTTCTGTTTGCTAGTAATAGGAATGTTTCACTAGTATAAAAATGTAGTGGATTATTGTTTAGAAATAGAAAGCCTCGGATGGGACTTGAACCCACGACCCCATGCTTATTGTCTAGATACCAAGCATGTGCGCTACCAACTGCGCTACCGAGGCGGTACTCTTAAATAAAATTCTAGATTGTATTTAAAAGTTTAGTTTTACAGCAGTGACAAGTATTCAGTAAATGGTTCGCTGTATAAGAGGAAACTTTCATAGTCGCTTATCAATTTTGGAAATTCTGACCTTAGTTTCCTCACAAATTCAAAAAGCTCCTTTTTTCCTCTCACCACAATTTCAAATTCAAGATCAGCCACTCCAAATGCTTTTGTTATAAATATTATCCTCGGCTCATACCTGAGGTATGATATCAATTTCTGCATATTCTCTCTTGTTAGGTTTTTTAGGTACAAAAAGACTTTCTGGTGTTCATAACCAAGTTTATTTACATTGATCTTTACTTTAAACTGTCCTATTACCTGTCTTTTTATTAAATTATTTACCCTGCTGGATACTGTTCTTTCAGAGACCTTTAGGATTTTAGACAGTTGGATATAGCTGACTTTAGGGTTTCTCACAAACTCTTTCAGAATTGCTGCATCAATACTGTCAATTTGCACATTTTTCGAGGCTCCACCAACTATTATGGGATTTCTGTCTTCATTATTATAGAGATAAGTATGCTTAAAATGATATATCTTAAATGCTATGCTCGGAAAAATGTTTTTAATATATCTCCCAAAAATGTATTTGAAATTGTCAAAATCCTCTTCTATCATATTAAGATTTTTAACCAGATAGACAATTGCCATATTGAACTCACCGTCACCAATAGCTATCCAGGATATATTTGGATTTTCTCTGGCAAATTTTATCATTTTATTCTCAATATTTTTACTTACATCAAGATACTTGAACCACATTCTGCAAAAGAGATAACCCAATCTAACATAGTCAACAACAGTGGTATAATACTCGATAATCTTTTCTCTCTCCAACTTTTTTATCCTATAATTCACTGACTCTTTTAATAATCCAACCTTTTTTGCTATTTGGGAACAAGACTGCCTTGCATTAATTTCTAGCTCATATAATATCTTCCTGTCTTTTATATCTAGTTTGTAATTGACCATATTTAATAATAATGTAGATTTGATATAAAAAATTTACGTTCTGATAAAAAATATAGTGAAATATTTTAAATAATTGAATCTATTAAGTTCTTCTCAGCAAATCTATATCAAATAAAAGCAATAAAAGTCGTGCCAGAAGGAGTTTCAGGCACGACTCTCCTTCTGGCAGCGCTTAAAAAATGATCCACCAATGCATTGTATGTGGAAAGAACTTTATCCCTAGAGAGGAATATGTTTATGTCTGCAACGAATGTTTAGTTTCCATCTACAAAACAGGCGAAATCAAGAATTAAAAAATGCAATTACATATTACCCGACCAAACAAAATAATAACATGTCCTGTAGATGACCGAAGACCAATTTGGGTTGATCAGGATAGTAATATTGTGGATGGACACAGCAGATACCTTTCTCATAGGATATATGGCACCCCACTAAAAATTAACCTTTTAAAGTTATCACCTGCATTTGAGGTTGACATAGAAAATCTAGTTCTAACAAAACCTAAGAATGAGGAATACACTTCCCAAGATTTAGAAGAATTACTTGGGATACCCATAATTATCAGGAGAGATAATGGGACTGGACTATATGTTGTTGTCTTAGGAAATACTAGGATATATGAGTATATAACCAGAGATTACCAAACAATAAGAGCTAAAGAAATAATAGCTGAGGTTACTTAAAATAAATCCTCGGCTTCCAAATGCTTCTGAAGACCATATAGCCGCAGCCTAAAATGCAGCAGACACCAGTAACATATTCCAGGAAGGGTTTTGGCAATTGCAGTGTATCCCTGCCAATGAGCTGCATCAGCATAATAACACTAGACCCTATACCAATCAATCCAATAATCAATTTAGGAGAAATACTTACTCCATGTTGCGCAGGCATTTGCTTTGTCATAGTTTCACATATTATAGAATTACTATATAAAGTTTACTTCTTTCTAGTCACTGATGAAGGCTTGAAGTGAATCAATAATCTCTTTGCTCTGTAAAGGGGTAAAAGAATCATAACTAATTTCTTTCTTCTTTGTAAGCCCATCAACTCCGCCCAATTTAATTATCTTTTTAAGGATAGGAACTTCATCTATTCGAACAAGTTTCTTATTCGAAAGAATAGAGAGAGCAATAATCAAACCGTAGGTGGCCCAGTTAGTGGTGGTTCCTAAAATAAGATGTTTTGTTTTGGTCTTAGATGGAACAATACTGGGGATTTCCTTTTTTATTTCATTAATAAGATTTCCCATACCTATCTCATTGCCTGTATCAGCAATTGATATTGTCTTGTCAAAGAGAGTAAAAAAGGGGTCAAGCTTTGCAGTATGTTTTGTTATATCCTTGCTTCTAATATTATAATACCTGCCTGACTCAGAAAGTCCTGCTCTCTCGATGGATATAATTAGATTAGGATTAATTTCACGTATGTACTTCTCGGCAAGTTTCTCGCTCTCATCTAATGTTGTAATCGGGAATTCTATTATTCTATTTTTAGCAAGTTTGCATAGAATTGGTGAGGCATACATATCTGTAATAAAGGTTACATTGCATCCAATCTTCTCTAATGCTTTTGCAAGAAATACTGCTCCAATTAAACCATCAGTCTCAGCAGTATTCCTGCCGCGGACATAGAATCCAGTTATGATAATAACATTTCCTTTATTGTCCAATATATAGTTAGCAGCTTCCTTGCAGTAATGTTTTGGTAAATATTCTCTTAGCTTTGACACACCTTTAATATCCCTCTCAGTAATTATCTCCTCAATTGTTTTTAAGAATCTCAGTTCACTTATTTTATGCTTGCTTAGCAAGTCAGTTGAGAACTTTTTAATAGTATCTATTATCAACGGATCTTTGTTAATAATAATTTGGATAGGGTCATTCACAGTGTAAAGTTCATCGAACAGTTCCCCCATTTTGACCTGCTCAATGCTCCATTTCCTTTCATATAATCTTCTGAAAATTTCATTTGTTCTCTGACTATAGTATATCTCTATTAAGTGTGTTGGATACAGAAGTATTAGTCTTGTGAGCTCGTTCCTGGAGCCCAGAAAAATTGTGACAGGAGAATTATTATATATTTTGGTTGCCCATTGGTCAACTGGTCCGTCTCCTTTGACAAAGTAATACGCCTTAGCTGATGTTTTCTTCAAGTCCTCGATAAATTCGTGCTCCTCCGTTGGATGAGAAAGACTGATATATAAGTGACCAATATGATGGAACACAATCCTTTCAGTTTTTGGTAGGCTATTCATTAATTTAATCAGTTCAATCCTTATCTTGAAATAGAACTGGTCGAATTCCTTTCTTGTTTGCAGAACAAAATTGATTGTATCCTTATTAGACATATCAAGAATTTTACCGTAGTCAATTCTCTTTATATTCTTTAGTTTATTGTCATTGTTATTATTTATCTTTTCAACGAATAATCTCAGCCGGTTAATCCACCCCGGATTAATACTGTAATTTTTTCCATCAAACTGTAGCACCCCTTGCTTCACCATCTGCTTTAATGTCTTATGTACAGCTTGATAAGTGATATTGGTCGCATATTGCTTTTTTAAAAGATGATGCATTCTCCTTGTAGACAAATATGGATATACAGAGAGCAGAGACACTAATTTGTCCTTTGTGGATGAGGCATTAAGGAATAATTCAGGGACATAACCGGGCACCATTTTCAATGGAAGAAACTGATTCTTTTTAAACTTTTTGGTTTAATTTCTTTCAACCGAACATATATAAGAGACCGTAACCACTTATTACTTACTTCGGGGGTGTAACGGACTCGTTACACAAATTACAATGAGATTAAATAAAAGTCTGGTACATAACACTGTAATCGAGGTTGTTGGTGAAGATGCTATTCCATTAGTGGAATACCTAAAAGGCAAAGAAGAGATATCTGAATTCAAGATAGCTAGAGATATTAGGGAAGAAATCCATAATGTCAGGAACATCTTGTATAAACTTAATAACTATCATTTGGCCATATATACAAGAAAGAAGGATAAAATCAAGGGATGGTATATCAGCTATTGGTCATTGAATCTGCCGAGATTCAAAGAGATATATGCGAGAATCCAGAAAGAGAAAGTTTCAAGATTAAAGGATAAATTGAAGAGAGAACAGGAATATAGAGAAGGCCTTTACCTCTGTCCAAATCTATGCTCAAGAATGAACTTCGAAGAGGGAATGGAATTTATGTTCAAATGCCCAGAGTGCGGGAGTCTTCTGCATAAGCAGGACAACACAAAGACAATTGAGCATATTAAGTCAATGATAGAACAAATAGAAGCAATTGTTTAGGCTCTTATTATTTTAAGTAGCTTGTCCTTCATTTCTTTCATCTTATCTTTTGTCTTTGCTTCTAGGTTTAATCTTAGCAAAGGTTCTGTGTTAGAAGGTCTTACATTAAACCAGTAATCAGGATAAGCTATTGTAATCCCATCCAGTTTGTTAATCCTGCCGTCTGAAAAAGTATTTTCTATCTTTTTCATTACTGCTGCTTTATCCTTAACTACAGAGTTAATCTCACCTGAATGGAAATACTTGCGTAAAGGTCTTAGAATCTCAGAAAAAGGTTTATCAGCCAAAGAAAGCTCTTCTAGTATCTTCAGTGTTACAATCATAGGCACTTCAAAAAAGCCATAATCGGTTTTCATAAAAAAATGCCCTGATGATTCTCCTGCAAAGACCGCTCGTTCCTGAATTGCCTGAGCCTTAATCAGAGAGTGCCCGACTCTTGTGACAACAGGTATGCCTCCATTCTCCACAATCATATCATGGGTTATCATGCCAGGACGGATATCATAGCATATTTTTGAACCTGGCTGCTGTTTGAGAATAATTCTTGCCAATAAACCTCTAATTACCCAGGGCTCTGCTAATTTGCCTTTCTCATCAATGAAAAAAATCCTGTCCCCGTCCCCGTCAGTGGCGATGCCCAGATCAGCTTTTTCCTCAATAACTCTTTTTTTTATATCTATGATATTCTTTTCCTGGAAAGGATCTGCCTGATGAGCTGGAAAAGTGCCATCTAAATCAAAATTCATCTTAATCACATTACATGGAAAATTCGCGAATAATGCCTCTAAATAAGGTCCGCCCATAGCATTTGCTGTGTCTGTTACAATCTTAAACAGCTTAAGCTTATCAATGGCTGCGTGCTTTAGAGCGTGTTTTACCTCAGCCCCTAAAACACCAGTTTCCCTAGTTACTTGACCTAACTTATCAGCTTGTTTGAATATGTTCTGATTAACTCTTCTCTCAAGCTCTTCCATGCCTGTACCAGCTCCGAAAGGCTTTGCCTTTGCCCTCACTATCTTCACACCATTGTATTCCTTTGGGTTGTGTGACGCAGAGACAATCATCCCGCCGTCTAAGTTTAAATAGCCAACTGCAAAATAGAATGTTGGTGTGGAAGCAAGACCAATATCAACAACATTTACACCTTGTTTTGTCACTCCTTCAATCAGTTTTTCAGTTAACTGTGGAGAGCTAATCCTCATATCTCTTGCCACCACAATGTTCACAATTTCTTTTTTTACTTCCTCCTTGAGCATATCTGCAAAAGCCCTGCCTATCTTGTATACAATTTCTTCATTCAACTGTTCCGGATATATGCCTCTAATATCATACGCTTTGAATATTGACATTATTGCTCACCTTCTAGATTGTATTTTTTTTTAAATTTACAATGGGGCAGGCCCCCTTGAACCCCCTGACAGTGCTTGGGGCTGGTAATGGGCATCCCCTTACTTAAATTTTATAAAATTTTAGATAAGAAACAAGTATTAAATATTTTCTATAAAAAAGAATGGGCCCAACGAGATTCGAACTCGCGACCCTCCGCTTAAGAGGCGGATGCTTTGGTTCTTATCTCTAAGATAAGTCTAACCAGGCTGAGCTATGAGCCCATTGAGAATCTAGAAAATTTGCCTTGTTTAAAAAACTTTTTTATTTTTGCAATAAGGGAGTGCCATCCTTGAACCCCCCCAATAGTTGAGGGAGTTGGCAAGAGGGGCACCCTCTTACTAAATTTTTATAAGCAATAGAGTTGATTTCAAAGCAATATCGACAATTTTAAAAACAAAATTAAAATTCTGTGTAGTGTGCCCCGTTAGTGTAGAGAAGTTATTTCGCACAATCCGGCTCAGCATATGCTGCGGGAACAATCATCCGGCCCTCTCGTAATTTAATTGGAGCAAGGCTGGGACGCGGGTTCGAATTGATATAGAATATCATCGAAAGTCCCGCACGGGGCATACTTACTTTTTCTTAAGCACTTTCACTAGACACCGGGATACAGAGGATTTACTACCCTTTTTTTCACTGGACATTTGCGCATGAGGTATATAAACAAAGCATATTATTAATTATATTATGAAACCAGCTAACTATGTAATCAATATTGTATATGAAATCGAAAGAGAACTGAATAGAGAAGTATATGATGCATTGGACATCTTACGCAGCAGAGACAAAGCACAAATTATTTAAACCTGCAGCAAAATAAAATAAGAGATGCCTGAAAAAATCTGTCCAAAGTGTGGCTCAGAAAATGTATATGAATATCTAGAACAAGATCCAATCATTTACAAGTGCGATGTCTGCGACTTTATTGGGGAAATCAAATAAAGATTTAAAAATAGAGTCCTTTTCTGCTTCTTTATGGAACTTCCTTTTGAGAAAAGAGAGTCTAAGACATTGGTAAAAAAAGAATCTGAGTCAAGCCCCAAATTCGGAAAAAAGCCTGATGCAAGAACAGTTAAAGAACTTCTAAATTATGGCATAGTCAATATTGATAAACCTTCGGGTCCGACATCGCATCAGGTTAGCGCTTATGTAAAAAATATTCTTGAAATCAAAAAGGCAGGACATTCAGGCACTCTTGATCCAAAAGTAACTGGTGCTCTCCCTGTTGCACTTGGAAAAGCCACAAAAGTAGTACAAACACTGTTAAAGGCTGGAAAAGAATACGTCTGTCTGATGCACTTACACAAGCCGGTGCCAGAATACAAGCTCAACAAAATTATGACAGAATTTACAGGCAAGATAAAACAGCTGCCACCTATAAAAAGTTCTGTGAAGAGAAGATGGCGCTTTAGAAAAGTGTACTATATAGAAATCTTAGAAATCGAGGGACAAGATGTTTTATTCAAAGTTGGATGCCAGGCAGGAACTTATGTAAGAAAATTATGTTTTGATATTGGAAAAGCTCTTGGCATAGGAGCGCATATGGCAGAATTAAGGAGAACAAAAGCCGGTCCTTTTGACGAGACAACCTTATTCTCTCTCCAGGACTTGGCAGACGCATATTTTTATTGTTATGAAAAAAACAATGAGCTGTTCCTTAAAAAAGTGATCCAGCCCATGGAAAATGCAGTGGCACATTTGCCCAAGATATGGGTTTTTGACACTACGGTTGACACATTATGCCACGGAGCGAGCTTGGCTGTGCCAGGCATTTCAAGACTTGATTCAGATGTAAATAAAGAAGAATTAGTTGGGGTCTTTACACTTAAGAATGAGCTTATCTGCCTTGGAACTTCAAAAATGACTTCAAAGGAAATTCTGCAAAACCAAAAAGGCATTGCGGTATGCACTGAAAAGGTTTTAATGGAGCCAGGCATATACCCCTCTGTGCAAAAATAGGAATAGCTTTTTATATAAATTAACTATTATTAAATGATAATGGGGGTGTCAACCTATGCAAATCAAAATCAGAAAACAAAATCAGGACGGCATCGTTAGACTTGAAACTTCTGGAGATATTAAAGAAATCTTGATCAATGAAGACCTTTTGCACCCGAATGAAGAATCTATCTCAGTTTGTTTTGCAGGGAAAAACTCTTCAGGGATAGTTGATTTCACACCAACTGAAATTGAAGAATTATATGATTCTGTGAAGAACCGGATGCATCTTATAAAAGGATTCAAAAGACTTAGTGGTGGTGGCGCAGGGCTGCTGTGAAAATATTTATATATACTCTTGAATCATAGATTCATTATTGGGAGGGAGGTGGGGATACTTGTATAATAAATGCAATAAATGCGGAAAGATGCTTGAGGACAAAGAGCAAAGGAAACTTGTGCTTGATCCGAGAGGGAATATATCAACGAGATGTATGGACTGCTATAGTAAAAAAATCAAAAAAAGGGGCTAAAATTCATTACTGAGTAACAACGAACAAAACATTTATATATAACTTAATTTTAACAAGGTATTAAAACGGGGGTATTAATACTCTCAATAAAGTAAATGGAGGTATAAACATGAAGAAAGTATTAGCAATGTTGGCTGTTTTGGTTATCAGTGTTTTAAGTGTAGTTGCTACTACAACAACTCTGGTGCCAGACGAAGCAGTTATGGACTATCAAGATACAGAGACAGCAACCTTCTGCATTTATGAAGGCGGAGAGCCACAGGATGTTGATGTTGTTATTGGCGATGTTTGCAGAGACTACAATGGTGATCTCGGATGTAACCCTGGGGACGATTATGACCCTGACGGATTTACAGTTACACCAGACGAACCTACTACTGGAGCAGATGGATGTGTTGGTCTGACATTAGAAACAGATCTTGATGAAGGAGACGCAGGAACTTTCTACTATACAGTAAACGGACAAGTAGGAGGTACAACTGTCGGATCAGAAACTGGTAAAGTAATTATACCAGAATTCACAGCTATTAGTGCTGGACTTGCATTACTAGGTGCAGGTTTGTGGATATCAAAGAAAAGAAAGAAAGAGTAAATCTTTTTCTTTATTTTTTATTTCTTATTTTTGAGCTCTTATATTTATGTTCTTTATATGGTTTTAACCTAATAATCTCAGGCAGTAATCCTCTCGCTCTTAACTCTTTCCCTAGGTTCTCAGTAAATATTGTCTGGTCATAACCTAAACAGATAATGTCTGGTTTGTGTTCTTCGATAATCTTGTGCTTGTCAATATCCAACTTTCCAAAGATAACTTCATCTGCTATGCCCAGTTTCTTTAGATTTTCCAGCCTTCTCTGCTCCATATTATCAGGAAACCTGCCCTTTGCCTTTTTCACTGTTAAATCACGGGCAACCACCACAACAAGATACTCCCCAAAACTCTTTGCCTTTTTTAGAAAATACTCGTGGCCTTTGTGCAGGATATCAAAAGTGCCGAATGTCATAACTTTCATAATTAATAATATTTGCAGATGCCTTTATAAAATTTTTTTAATTGCCTCATAAAAATATATAAAATCAATTGATTTTCTAAAAAATAATGAAGATCCTCAAAATACCATGCAGCTGCGGTGCTTTAAGGAAGAAAGCAGGGATAGAAAAAGCTCCTGATGCAATATGCAAAGAGCTTGAGAATTTTTATCTCAAGGAAAACGGACTGCTTCCAATATTAGACATAGATGAAGTAAAAATAGAAAACTCCAATATTGAAGCAGCAAATAAAAGTATTCAAAAAAAAATAAAAGAGCTAAATATACCTGCGATTGTTATTGGGGGAGATCATTCAATAACCTACTCATGTTTCAAATCGTTTGCAAACAATTTCAATAACCCGGGCCTGGTTGTATTTGATGCGCATGCTGACTGTGAGAATGATTTTAGGCCGCCTACACATGAAGATTATCTGAGGGTATTGGTGCAGGAGGGAATTCTCAAAAGTGAAAATATAATCCTGATTGGAATAAGGAATCTACATATCAACGAGCTGGAGTTTGTTAAGAAGAATAAAATAAAATACTACTCAATGAAAGAGCTTACTGAGAACGGTAGGCAGGATAACGCCGAGGCAATAATGTCGGTCGCCAGGAAATTTGACGCACTTTATATCTCGGTTGACATTGATGTTGTGGACCCAGCATTTGCGCCTGGGACAGGATATGTGGAACCAGGAGGCATGAGCTCTAGAGAATTGATATTTCTGCTGCATAAGCTGCGCTTGTTAAGGAATTTTCGGATGATGGACATAGTTGAAGTTAATCCTGATAAAGATATTAGCAATTTGACTGTAAAGTTAGCAGCCAAATTAGTCGTTGAGATGAGTTAATTTTTTGGGATTCTATACTCCACCCACTTTACCTTCTTTTCCCTTACAACATCTCTAAGCCTTCTTTCAGGTGTAGAAAGCTCAGATTTGCCGCTCTTTACCTCGACAAATACTATTTCAGACGGCTCTTTATTATCCATGCCCTTGAAAACAATAAAATCAATCGGCTTGCCGATAAACCTGCATTCTGTGGGTGAGTAAGGAAAATTAGGGAGAAAAGGCGCAAGCTGCTCTGAAAATTGGCCTGCAAGAACAGACCTTGACTTTTTTATAGCTTCTTCCCTTATCTTTGGGATTAGGTCTTCCCATTTCTGCTTCAGCAGCAATTCTGCTCTTCTTAAACCTAATCTATATCCAATGTAAAGCACAAACAACATAATAAATACAATTAAAATTACAACCCAGTCCATTTTTACCATCTCCTCTTATTTTTTAAAATCTCAACTGAACTTGTTCTTTAAAAAGGGTGGAACACTGCTTTCAAACCCCCTTCAACTTCCAGGAGCTGAGAGAGGGAGGTCAGGAGCGAGATGCTTCTCCCTCCTGTAAATATTAACAATTACCTTAAGATATTATTCCAAAATATTTATAAATATCTCGTTTTTCTCTTAGAGTGATGGGGAGAATAAAGACTAAAGTAATAAAACGGATGTCAGAGGAGCTGTTTGAGAGACATAGAGAGGAATTTAAAGACAACTTCGATGAGAACAAGAAACTTGTGGAACAGTTTGCAGATATCCCATCAAAAAAAATGAGGAACATTATCGCTGGTTATATAACCAGGCTAGTAAAAACAAAGAAAGACATTATAGTCTAGTTGAGGTGACAATATGGCAGACGACAATAGTATCTTTATCGGCGGCAAGCCTTTTATGAACTATGTGACTGGAGTAGTAATGCAGTTTACAACAAAGAACGCAAAAGAAGTTGTTGTTAAAGCGAGAGGGAAATTCATATCAAGAGCAGTGGATGTAGCAGAAGTAGCATCAAAGAGATTCTTGCAGGATACAGTGCAGCTGAAAGACGTTAAGATTGACTCAGAAGAGTTTGAAAACAAAGAAGGAAAGCAAGTAAGAGTTTCCACAATAGAGATTTTATTAAAGAAAAAATAGATTTTTATCTTATTCTTTTTTATTAGCTGTTGGTTTAGTTGGATTCACAAAAGTTTTATATAATGTTTAGTTATTTTGAACAACTAGTAATTGGTGTTGGATATTGAAAAGGCATAACCTGTTTATGAGGATAAGGCATAGATTAATAGGTGAAAAGCCGCGCTGGATTGGAATTTCTGAGCTAATCCTTAAAAATAACTATAAAAAATATGCTGAGATTGGTGTTTATGACGGACAAAATATTATTAACCTAAAAAAAATAATTCCAGGACTCGAGGCATATCTCATTGATCCTTATAAAATAACCAAGAAAATGAAGGGGTCTCTCTATAAACAGGACAATATGAACAAAACACTGGCACAATATAAAATTAAAGTGCATAAGGCATTGCAGCATTATGATGATATAAAATATCTGTATATAACCAGTTTAAAAGCAGCAAGTAAATTTAAGGATGATTTTTTTGATATTGTGTTCATTGATGCAGATCATTAGCATAATGCAGTACAGAGCGATATCCTCAGCTGGTTACCGAAGATTAGGTCAGGCGGAATACTTGTAGGCCATGACTACAATAACAAATGGAGGCATGATGTTGTAAAGGCTGTCCATGAGATCTTCTTTAATAATGAGATTCATATACAAGATGATGCAGTCTTTTATATCAAAGTCAATAGCAATATAAAAGCAAGATTGAAAAAAAGTAAAATCAGCCCGTAGTTGCTCTTTTTTATTAAATAGTGTACTATATAATATAAATACTAATAAAATATTAAAAGGAGAGACTAATTCTAATAGTTGTGGGCCTGTGGTGTAACCTGGACAGCACAAACGGCTTCGGTTCTTGAGCAGAAACCGTTTAGAGGGGGTTCAAATCCTCCCAGGCTCATGTTTTTCTATTCGGACTACTTTATGTAGTCCTTAATTCACTTCGCAAACCTTTGATTAAGGTTTGTTCAAATCCTCCCAGGCTCATATTTAATTCTCATTTGAAGCGATATGTTTTTATATAAGATACTACTGCTTAATAAAAACCATAGAAAAACTAGTTGGGGTGACAAATATGGATGCATCTGGATTTATGTCCGAATCTGAACTGGAAACTGAGGTCAATAACTTTTTTGAGCAGAGTCCAGATGTCGATGCCTTAGTTGCTCAGTATGAAATTCATGAAATATCTTCTGGTGAAAGACTTCAGTTTGATGCTAGTAGTTTTCTGAATGTGGGTATGGGCATTGTTGTCTTTTTAAGAGACAGAAGCCTGGTTTATTTTCCTGATTGTGGCTCACTGGGATGGTGGAAATTAGCTCAATTCTTATCAGGCATTCATTCATGGGGGTGTTATATAGGTAGAGGATTAGATTGTATCTTCACTAATATAACTGGAGAGCAAGAGTCATCACAATATGTGGCCAGACTTCTTGAGGTGCATGAAGCTCTATCCCAGAGAATTGAAACTCCTTTTTCTATGCGTGTAAGTTATAGTCCTATCACTGAAGGAAGTAACACAGAGCAAATTATCCAATATTGGGAAAGGTTATACTTATTCTACAGAGAGGGTGGGATGTATATTGAGGAAGCAAAAGACCTAAGAGGTTTTTCATATGGCCCTGCGTGGCTTAATGCTGTTGAAAGATGTTACAAATTATCAAAAATTAGAGAACTAACAGGGTTAGAATTGGAAGTCAATTATGATACAAAAGCAGGCACTGTTACAGTTGGTGTCCTTAACCCAGATGAAATTCAATATATGAACTGTTGTTCAATTGCTACTGGACACTTAGTTTCTGTTCCAAAACCCGAAGAGCATGGTTGTCAATTAACAGCCAGGTCGGGAGAGTATATAGAATTAATATCTAAACTTACACCATTAGTTAGAATAAGAGTCTATCCTAAAATTGACTCTCTATAAAAAATTCTTTTGGTTACTTCATCAATAACCTATTCAGCCAACTCTTCTTCAAGAAAACAGCGTCATGCGGGCATAGCTCATGGCAGCAGTAGCATCTGATGCATTTTTTATAGTCTATGTTTGCTTTCTTATTTTTAATTGTGATTGCTTTTTCAGGGCAGCTTCTTGCGCAGACTCCGCAGCCGACGCACCGTTTTTTGTTAATCTTAGGACTTATGACAAAGAATCTATTGAACAGGCCAACGAACGGCCTAATAAGAGGAGATAACCTGCTGAAACCAGTGCCCTCCAATGTCATAGGTTTTTTAAAATTCTGTTTCAAGTCTTTAAAAGGTATATCGCTCTTAATTTCAATATCCTCAGATTTTCTTGGACAAAGACCCTTTTTAATCGCAATCTTGAGGTAAGGCACCCTTAAAGGATCAAAGTTAACTAACTGTGTTACAGCAAAGTCAAGAACAAAGGGGTTTTCAGATGCAATAATAACTCTTAATTTTCTAAGACCTCCCCAGCTCGGGCCATTGCCTTCCATTGCAATGATGCCGTCAGCTATATGTAATTTAGGTTGTAATGCGAGGTTTATGTCAATCAGCATTTTTGAAAAATGCTCAACGTCTTTTAGTTTTGAGTGATATCCCGGTTTCTCTCTTCCCGGGATTGCGCCGAACATATTTTTTGTTGCGCATGTGAGATAAGTAAACAAATGTGTCTTTACCTTAGGCAGGTTAATAATAACATCTGCCTTCAGCAGTGGCTCTATCACATTCATCCTCTTGATCAGGAGTCCATTTTTATTTGAGATAGATTTTATTCTGCAGTCATAATTCAGCCTATGGCCTGTGTTAAGATAGCCACACTTGTCATATACCCTTTTTAAGCCTGCTTCATTATAGGGGATGCCTCCGCCTGGGCTGTCAATAAAAAATGGTTCTGCCCCTGCTTTCTTTACAAGATCAGCGACAGCGTTGCCAAAGGCAGGATGCGTTGTAATGCCTTTACTCGGGGCATGTGCACTGAGAAGATTGATTTTCAGGGCAACCTTATAATTTTTCTTAACAAATTTTCCCATTCCGCCCAAAGAATCCAAGCAGAATGTTAGTGCTTTTTTTATTTCTTCTTTGTTGTAGGAAGTGCATTTGGCTATTGAGACTGTTGGTTTCATACGTGTTTTGAATTGAAGAAGGTATATAATGGTTTTGGATGAAGGTTGTTACTACAATATAGTAAATATTTAAATATTAGTTCATGCTTCTCCTCGTAAAATGCGCATAGTCGACAGAGCTTGTTTAGATGAGATAAGGAAAAAGAATCAAAGTTTGGCAACTCGGATTGAAAAGGCGCTTAAAACTGCATTCCACGTTGAGGTTACTGCGAGAGATGGGGGGCTATCTCTAACTTGTCTTGACCTTGGTGGGTTGGGTGATATAAAAAGTCCACAAACAGCGGCTAACATATACCTTACAAGAACTGATGACCCTGCTGACGTTGGTTCAACTACTACTCGTGATGGTCTTATTTATCCAAGTGGCGATTTCCAAGACAAATTGGCAAAGAGGCTTATGACTCTGCGTGATTTGGCAGATAGGTATTATCTTGATGGGTACAATTGTTTTCATACACAAGGAGAGCATAGTGATGTCCAGGTTATTTATGGGGGAGATGCCCTTGTTGAGTATCTCTTGGGTTCTGAATCCAATGTAAATTTCACTATCCATCGTGACTGTGCACAGAAGAATAAAGGAGATATTGCAACTTTGGTCACAACAGCAAATGAACTTACTGGCCTTTCACGCACAGTAAAACTTACTGCTAAACCAAAAAAGCCAAAAGCAAATGGTAGTATTATATCAAGATCACCTAAAGGAGTTAAGGCTCTTTATTATACTGTTATGGTTGGATTAGGTTTAGCGAGTATTGCTGCGTATGGTTTCGCTGTTCTTAAACTATCTTCTGGTAATATAACTGATTCGTTGTTCTACCTAGGATCTTCATTAGGGTTGTCTCTTCCGCCTATTGTAACTTTGTTATCTCATGGAGAGGATTACATAGGAGACCTTCTACCTATCTCTTCAATGTTACTTTCGGCTGTCTATGGGTTGGTTGCTCTGGGTTCTGCTGTTGCGTCAGTGATTTCTGATAAACCTTGGGAAGACTTAGCTTTGACTGGTGTTTTATCTTTTTTTTTGGCACCGGTTAGTTATGTTGCTTACAATATTATTCTCCAGAAATTCTATTACAAAAAGAGATAATCCTAGTTTAGTTTTTGATTAAACAAGCAGTTTACTTTTGAGTATGTTACTACAATACAGTAAATATTTAAATATTAGTTCATGCTTCTCCTCGTAAAATGCCGGTTACAGCTTTTGTTAGCTTAACTGAACTTGGTTTATTAACTAGGCTTGAATTTTAAACAAGATTAACTGATAAAGATGAGAGAACCAGAAAAAATCACACTTGAAGAGGAGATTAAGGCTCTTTATCCCTGGGAGTTGCTGTATGTAGCTGCTCGTTTGAATGAAATCTTTGAAAGGAGAGTGAGGGCTAGAGCAACTGGTGAATCTTTAATGACTCGAGAGGATAGCATAACTATAATTAATATTACTCGCTATGTCTTAGATCTGCACCACAGGCGTAAGGGGGATTTGGACGCGGATGGGAAACCAAAATTAGGTCTATTAGCTAATCTTGGTACTTCTGATTATGCAGATTTTCATCAACCTCTCTCCCTTGGGGACGATTTTCTTATGTATAGGCAGTTGCTGGCATTTTTCGCGTCTTTGCCAAGTCTTGGAGATTGGTTCCCACCTAGTAGTGCAAGTGAATTTCGGACTCAACTTGATTCTTTTAAGCAGGATCTTACAAACCATAGGTTGTGGAATGAGGAATACTTTCAGCCCTGGGTCTGGACAGGTAATCCCGACCTTCCATCATCTATTGATTCTTCTGAGCCATATTGGCAGCGCCAGGGCCAGCTTGCATATATGATAACACTCGGCTGTCTTGTATTAGATTCAAAATGGCTTGGAGACTATCTTGAATCTAGGGGGAAAGAGGTCGTGAAATATGTGAATGATGCTGAGGTTCTATTCGAAGAGCCACCAAAATCACTGGGGGACCTGCTCTTGGGACTGTTCACGCACAGGCATTATTTTGCTTTGGCAGGTGTTGCCGCCGCAAGAGATGATAAAAGTTTGCTCCTACTTATAGAAAAGGAAAAAGAGGGAGGCAAGAAAGAGGAAGTTTATCAGGCAGCTGCCGCAGTTTTCATGACTTGCGTTAATCATTTTAGGCGTAAAACTTGCCTATCAATTGAGTTTGATGTTTTAAATGGTGATGGAACTTATATTGAAATAGCAAGAGACTTACTTGACCCTGAAAAAAGTAATCCCTATTTCACTGCTAGTGGAAAGTGGATTGTTCTGGGACCAGTGAGGACTGAATCCAGAGGGGAGGACTTGAGACGTAGAGGAAAAAACATTGTTCTACAGCCAGAGGTGAGAGAGCTCTTTGTCTACCTTAGTAGGATGAGACCGCAATATGTTGCTCTTTATGCTTCTGCAGTGCAGTATCCAGATCTTTATAAATTATTAAGTCCAGATGAACCAGAAGGAGATTCGTCACTTGCGCAGAGAGTGTTGCAATGGGTTAAGTCACCAGAATCTTTTGATACCAGAAAAAAGGGAGAGTTGGTACAAAATATTGCTGACTCAGGAATACTTGGCTTAGGTGAGACAGTGAGGGTGTATATTAATCAATTAAACCTACTTGCTCAGATGTATCAAAGATTGGGGGGTATAAGATGCAGAACTTAGATCAATTGCTTAAGATTTATGCAAGGGGTACAGCAGAATTGACTCTTCCTAAGATTTGGCAACTTGCTCAGGCTAATATAACCCCAGCTACGGATACTGTTGCGGACTTAAATGAAACATGGAAAAACACATACACTCCTGAGCAGAGGGTTTCCTTGGTTAAGATCTTGGAAACTGTGAAGCCTGAACAGGAAGTTAGAGTAGAGAAGCGAATTCGGGAAGGGCCAGTATTTGGTTTTCCTGTAATCTATGTTGAAATAAATACTCCTTTGCTTCCGGAGACTGCAGAGGGAAGATTAAACTGGGGATTTGATGAACTTGAATTTAAGAGAGAAAGATATGTGATTGCACAAGATGGAACTGTTACCCCTTGTCCTGAGCCCGATAGATTTGAATTGGTTGAAAAATTGTATCGTGCTGATTATTCAATGCTTGCCCAGAGGCTTGAAGCTGCAGGTGTTGATTTAAGACACTATTTTTATAATATGTTAACAGGAAGGATACATAGTAACGCAAAATGTGGGTCTGAGGATGAAGCGGATACTTCTCAAATGCTTGGACAAGCTTCAATGGTGTTTACTTTAATTAAACAGGGAATCTTACCCTGTAATGTCGGGAACGGCCCTCATGAGCTTTCTGATGACAAACCAGTTGTGCCCTGCGGCAGTCATTGTTTTAAGAGCGAGGAAGAGCGTATAGCAGCTGCTGATTGGTTTAGAGGATTGCTTAGAGAGATTGCGCAGCTAACACCCGTGACTCCTGATTATAGAAGGCAGCGACCTGACTTAGGCCCTAAACCTTATATCCCTGGCTCTTCCTCTTCTGCTTCTCCAACCGTACTTCGTGGTCCAGATGGCATAGTTTTGCCCCGCACTAAGCATGTTTCATTGTACCTTTATGAACATCCAGCAGAACCCCTGCGTGTGAGGGACGGACCTGGGTATGGTCTTTTCCTTGATTTTGATTTTATGTATGCATATACTGGCAACGGAAAAAATCCCTATGGGAGTGGAGAGGACATTGGTCTTTTTATTACTCTGCGTCCTGTTCCGATGACTCCGCTTAGAGGATTATCTGTGGTATTTGGAAAAGCTAGTGGTTTGGTTTATTCAGCAGAGCCTCTTGGTAGATGGGACGACTATCCTACAGGCCGGTGGACAGAGTCTTTGGAAGTTAGTCTGGATAACAATCCTTATGTGAGGCTACGCTGGAGTGCCAGAGCGCTCGATAATTTGATTGGTAAAGCTCACCTATCTGGTGGAATGAGGATTGAGGATGCAGTGGTGCCTGTTACAGTCATGCATGATGGAAACGTTGTTGGTGATACTTCATTACAACTTTATCTTAGTAGATATGCTCGCTAGAGAAATTTCTGCTATACAAATAATTATCCAAATAACCTTTCAAAAGTATATCTCAGAGAAAGATATTGTTGTAGACTTAGTCCTGTGATTCTATTCAACTTGCCAACAAGGTTATTATATGCTGGTTGTCTCCCTACTCTGTTGGCAGTTTGGATTGTTTTATTCAAAGGTTCTAGCAAATGCGCTGTAGGCCCATTAAGTTGTATTAACCTCTCTGTTTGTCCTTGGGCAAAACTTTGGGTGACATATGCTCCGTGATAAACATTTCCAAGCACTCTTTGTGATTCTTGAGCTTGAGCATATCTTTGTCTGAGTCTGAGCATTATCTCCTTTTCTGAATCCCTGCCACCTTCACCGACAACTACTACGGATCTAGGAATATGAAGATACGCACTGGAACACATAGCTGCTAAATCAAGTGGATTGGGCATTAAGGGATGATTTTCTATAGGTTCTCCAAGGATGCTTCCTCCAGAAAGAGAATATGCGAGCATTAGTTCAGGATCCTGGTTTTCTATGCACTGTTTCCAATGATTATATAATCTATCAAGTTCCTCCGCCCTTTTCCTGTCATATGGTGAAAACAATGCATGCCCTTCAAGAGTTAGATGTTGGTTGCAAGCCCATAACTCCTTGAACCCTCTGGTTGATTGCTCTACTGTAGCAATGGCTACCGGCCTGCCTCGGACATAATGTATTAGTTCAGGATCACACTCCACTGCCATTAATATTTCTAGTGCTGGATCAGGTGTAGAACTGGTGTGCCAGAAATTACCAAGTTCATCAGCTCTTCCAAGGGCAATGTTAGGCAGTCCTGCAACAGGTCCTTGGATAAGGTATAATAACCTTGATCCTTTTCCGGGCAATAGGATTACAGGGACATAGTTTTCCTCTACTTTTATTGGAGTTTGAGATTCCGGTAATGTGGGATCATAGCCATATATTGTGTCTCCATTGAGACATCTTTCACTTACATAGGGTCGGATAGCATCTGATCTGGACATTTTTTTGCGTTATTACCATACTATTTATAAATCTTTCCAAACTAGTGTCCTCAATAAGTGGTTACAAAACAAAGATTTATATATAAGAAGCTCACTCTTGCCACGATATGTCCACTCAAAAATCTGTACTAGATACTATCTCTCCTAGATTGATTACCCCGAGTGATGTCTCTGTTTACACACCAACAGGGGAAATGCGCTTAAAATATTATGTATTAGAACCAGAGGATGCTATCCAGAATAATCGTACTGGGCCCGGTTGCTATTTGTTTTATAATGGTATGCAGGTTCCAATTCTAGGAGTGCCAGGAATTCCAAGCACATTCGGACAGGATTACTATCCTTATCTTGTCCCTGTGGCCCATCGTGAATTAACTCAAGTATTGCCTTATGTTGTTGTGGCGGCGCCAGTGCGGCCGAAAGAAGAGCTCTCTCACGCAACATTGGAATCGTTTTGCTCACGGGCCATCCCTTTTTATAAGCCAAGGACATGGGTGCAGGCAGTTGCAGGCTTGAATCCTAATCTGCTTTATGTTAATGGTGTAAGTGCTTTTGGTTTTGAGGCGGTTGATTCAACCTTTATAGAACAATTTACTTCATTGTTTTCAATAGGGGATTGGCCAGGTGAATTTATAGATTTGATAATGCTTCTTCTGGCTGCTTCAGATTTTAAATTTGAAACTGGATCTACTGGAGTATCTATTCTTTCTTCCCATATGTTTAATTACGAAGAGCCTAACCATGCAGGACAAGTGTTAGAACCAAGTCCTTATCTGGATCTCCCCACCCCTCGTTTGGTAGAATTTAGTAATAGTCAAATGGCAATTGCTGATGCTGCTCCTAAGAGAGTTGGTCCCTGCATCAGGACTGTGATTCCAGGATATCGTGATACCTCTGACGCATCTAACACATGGTATAGAGAAGAGGTATTGGTTCCGGGACTTTATCTAACTAGGACTCCACTTTGTTTTAATGCAGAAGAACGGTCCACACCCCTGTTTGTTTTTATATCTAACAAAGTAAATGCAGGTGTGATTGGTGGTGAAGTTCCTTTGCAACAGCAGGATCTTGATATATTGGTTCAAAAAACACTTGCTCATCGCGGGCTAACAGCAGTTGAGAAAGGATTATTAACCCTTTACTTAGGGAACCTTTATGTTGCTTCCGGAACAAATGTGAAGGCACTGAAATATAGAAGATCAAGAGAAGCAGAACAAAAAACAGCAGAAGCAATGGACAAGTATGCTACACAATTAAGGGGAATGTTTAAAAATGGAACAATCCCTTTGGGCGAAAAAGCCTTGGGTTATTTCGTAGATACTTTTTTTGTGGATGTGCCTCTTGATGATGAATTGAGAGCTGAACTTCTATACACCTTTCCTGTGCTTCTTGCTCAAGAAGCCTGTCTTCTCCATCTCCAAGGTTACTATGATAAAAAAAAGAGTGAACTTCTTCCAAAAGCTGGGACACCTGACCCTCAAATCTCTTCAAAACTTCATGAAGCATTAGCTTTGAGTGGTATTGGCTCAAGTACAGCTATACTTAGGCAGATTTCACGTTTAGAAAAACTAGTAACAGAGCTTGAGGAATATAGGCACTCTGGCTCAGGTGTGCCCGTTTCCCAACCACTGTTGGAGAGATATTCATCTAGTGACCTTGGAAAACTTAATCCTTCCCGTCCTATCTCTGATCAACTCGTTGAATTAGGAATTGGAGAGAGCAAACTAAGATTCCCGAATATTTTTGCCCAGGCTTAGATACATTTAAATATAAGATATTGGTCCCCTTAAAAACATGAAATGGGTGATATAAATGGTTAGAACATTACAACTCGGTGCAACTGATGTTCAAAAAATGCCTTCTTTAGCATATCCGAATCTCGGTTCGTTAGGACAAATAGATTTTGGAGGAGCTGCAGCTCTCCATGCCCTCCCTGGCATCTTTACAGATTCGAGAAGTATTCCGGTCCCAGATTCTTTAATTCAGGCTGCAATGGGCCGAGATCCCGAAAGCCTTGGCGATTATCTTCAATGGCTAACTGAAAATGTTGATTCTAATGCTTTTAAACCTACAACGGCTGAACATGCAGCACAACTTTTTAGAGTAAAGGGTGTAGAGGTTGATCAATTAGTAAGATCTTGGGGGGTAGATCCAAAACAATTGCCGGCCCTTGCAGGCTCTCTCGGAGCTCAGGCTTATAAAATTGGAGTTGAACTTGCTCCTGATAACAAACATCTGGAAATGGTAGTATCTACTTTAGGGAAGCCAGAACAAATAAGAAGACCAGACCATCTGCTTAAACGTCTTTATGAGTGTCTTGGCCAACCTGGAGAATTCTCACTTTATGTGCCAGAGGGTGCTTCTTTGGTTAGAGTTTCACGAGTGCTTAGAATATTTGGGTTTGGTTATTTTCCAGAAGCAGATCGTATTCACCAAACAGCATTAGCAGCTGTTGAACTTGCATTGGGAAAGGATATGAGAACAGAAGAATTAGATAAATATCGTATAGAGGTAACTGGCTTAGCTATAGAGTATGCTTCTTTAGCTCAAAACGTAAAAGATGCAAGAGCTGCTCAAGCTGCTGGAGCACTACAACGAATGGAAGCAATTAAATATCAACTTCAAGAACGGCTTAATTATGTTTTACAAAGGGAAGAGGCACAGCGCATAGAAGAAGAACGAAGGAGACAGGAAGAAGTCAGCCGACAACAACAAGGAAGGGTTGATGCAGATGGACATGTTTACCTCGGTTTTTGGCTTGGATACGATCCAGTACTTACTATTGTAGATGATAAATTAAAACGTTTACCTGGTTACATGGGTGCTGCTGCACGGATTGTTGATGATGCACTAGTAATCTTCTATCGTGGTCTGAGATTAATTTTGGATGACCCTTTAGCTGAAAAGAATGGTGTTCCAGTAAACCCTGCTGATGACGCGCTCACAGGTATTGCCACCGGATACAGTCAAATAGATAGGTCGGGATTAGCTGCACCTCTAGCAGAATTAGTTCCTGTCCGTAAAGTATTTGAGGGACTAAGGACTCTTTTTAATTCGAGTAGGGAACTCGTCTCGGCTTATTAAGTCGCTAGATAATAAAATTTCCTAAGGAAGTTCAGCTTTTCCTTTTCTTTTTTGTTTAATCTTTAAGTATCTTAAAATATCTTATTGTTGGACTAACATAATACTTCTTGTTGTTTCTATACTAGTGGTTGGGGTCCCCCTTTACTCTTCCCAAACAGGATATAACATAACCCTTGCCCATACGGGTGTAGTCCCAATCTCAGTTCCATCCGATCTAAGATATCTTGGTTTGACTCTAATTTCTCCTCGCCAAGGATATCCCTCTCTTCTTGTAATTGTTATTCTAGCTTTTTCTCCAGGTCTGGGTGTAAATGATTCCTCAGTAGGGCCTACTAAATTATTACTGTATTGAATCTCATATCCTAACTCAGATAATCCTTCCGGAGGAACCGTTCCCGGCCTCTGTACTGCAGAGAGCACCAGTGTTAGTCCATAAGGCCCTGAATCTTCTGGTCCTGTTCTTGAACTAAGATAGAAACTGCCGATTGTATCCTTAGGTTGTGCAGCTTCTCTCCCATCAACAAATATTTCTTCTGGCTCTAATTTTGGGGTTATTCTGAGACACGGTACTTCTTGTCCAACCCCCCCCTCTTTTTTCCTTGGTGCGTAGCTTGGCTTATGCATCCTGTAACGCTCAAGCTCTCTGCAAATCTGACGCAGTGTTTTAATTACGATTCTCATAGGTCTTCCAGCTTCTCTATCTCTGTCACAATAAAAACAAGGTGTGATTGGTGTCTCTTGGTTATTATAGTCGCCCCCTATTTCCCACCAATTAAGGTCCAAGGCAAGTTCAACTAAGTCTAACACTTCTACAGGGACTAATCTGCCCTCCTCTCCCCCCATAAGATCATACCATTTTCCTTCTTCTTCTCCCCTATTTTTAGTGGTGGAGCAGCCTTGGAAATGAATCTTGCCATTGGGGCTTATAGCAATTCCGCCCCCTCCCTTCTTCTTATAATATTCAGACCGATTCAGCTCTTGAAACATTTTTTGGAGCAGGTTTGCAATATGGTCTATCAACTGGCTATAACTAAACCTATCTGGTATGGTATACCACTCTCGAAGCCTTGTTCGAGGAGTTTGAGGCCAGCTCAAACCAGCCAAAGCAGCCTGAGATGCGTATCTTGGATTTAGTTGAGGAGGTATTTGGTAGTACGTTGAATAAATAAGATCAACAAGGGTATGTGAATTACCTTGTCTGGGAATACAACAAACAACTCGTGTAGCTTCTCCAACGTATTTTGCTCCAATATTAAGCGCATGCCAGCCAATCTCTTCCGGATCCTGGGTTAGATCTATTGTTGTCATAACTCCTTCTCTTCCACCAACATTACATACCCCTCCTACTCCTTCCCTAGATGAACCAACTCTAATAGGTGTTGAATTATGATCTACAAAAAATACTTTATTCCCTTTTTCAGTTAAGACTGCTGTAAGTTGTTTTTTATCGAATTCAGTTGATGGGCCAAACCTTAAACTAGGAAGGGTGTCATTTACGTTCATATAAACTTTCTTTTCTCCTACTATTGTCAATGGTACTTCAGAAGCATCTCGGGGTTTATCTAAAGGAAGCATTTCTGTTATTATTACCCTTAACTCATCACCACTAACCATCAGATATACATTATGTCTGTCTCTAAGTCCGTGTCTTACTAAATCTAGCAACTGTTTTGCCATCTGAACTTGCCCATGAAATAGTTCTTTTGGCTGTTCTAGAAAGTCAGTAATATCAGCATATAACATTTTTCACCAGAGACTATTCATATCTATATTTAAATATTACTATTTTTTAGTAATTAAAAATGAAAGATTTAAAAATAACCCTTTATCTCCCAATTGGAAATGCCATATTTTCCAGAAGATTCGATTGATGTAATTATTGAGGAATTAACACCACCTCTTGTTATCACACTTTGGCAACTTCTTGATTTGGGATTAGTAACTCCTGATCAAATGATTCAGTTTTTAAGAGAGCAAGAGGAAGTCATTAATTATGTGAATGCTGGAGTTTCTCATGCCGGGGAAAAGACTGTAGATTATAATCCACATGGTCAGGACATATTGTACCCTCTTGTACACACTTTTTTGCAAGTGTTTTTAGCAGGAATTCCTTCTTATACTCAGCAACCAATCCAAACTTTTCAAAGAGGATATGTGGAATTAACACAATTAGACAAGTTGCAATTGAAACAACTAAGTAATGGCGAATTTAAACTAGAAGAAATTGTAAGATTTTCAGAAGCTGCCCTGTCAGAAGCACCAGAGACTCGGCTTGACCTTGTTGGGGCCCTGACTTATTTTGCAGCATATCAGTATATCGTGCAGGGAGACACCCAATTAGGCAGATTCCAGGGCTACACTAGGCTTCAAAACCTATTATTGCAAAAACTGGTTCCGGGCACAAAAAAAGATAGGATTCAACAGCTAAGAGATGAAAATCATATAAGAGTACTCTTTCCATATCTTTTGTTGGCTCTTACAACCGGCTTTTCAAGACAAGAAGAAGGGGCATTAACACTAGTCCGTCCTGTGGCTGAATTGTTTGGATTTTTTCGTTCTCCGTTTGGGAGATACATTGAGCCAAATGGAATAGTAGTATATTCTCCTAAACATATAGCAGGAGAGAGAGTAGTTGATGAATCCCAGACCGCGTCTCTTAATCATGCCTTAGAAACAGCCGCACGTGAATACTGGGCTGCAACAGACCACGAACAAAACCCCCCACATTATACCTCCATTTTTGATTTTGAATCAAAGCATCCACGTTACGGATTAAGTCAGCTAGGTCGGGAATTGCGGCCTTATGTTTTGGCTGCATTAAATGGGATACAAGTGGGACTTATGATAAAGCGGCAAATTACTGAACCCTTAACTATAAAGCAAAGAGCGGAACTTTACGACGCGATTGGTTTTCCAAACTCAGGTCCAGATAATTTCAGACAGATGAGCTTAAGAGCATTAATACTCTTTCTTTGTGCTAGTGAAACAAGCTTAACAATCACCAGGGAAAGACTTGTACAAGGATGTTGTCGTTATTTAGGGGGGAAAGAGGTAGAGATAAGCTCCAGTATCTCAAATGCTCTTGAATCTCTTTCTGGGAAGGGTTATATTAGTTGTAGAGACCAGGGCAACCCACCTTCAGTTTCTCTTCTTGATAAATCTAATGTGGTTTGGCGAGCCTTGAACACTGTCCAAAGAGTTTTTAGGTATGTTTCGGGCGGTGTTGATCCCTATTTTTCTTAAACAGATTTACTTGACTCAGCACCCTCTCACTCCGCAAGCCCATCCCGAAAAACTCTTTCCTCTAAACATTTTAAAAACAAAACATTTATATAAATTAAATATTTACACAGTATTAAATATATGCTTTGGAGGAATAAAATGCCAACAATCACACTCTCCGTACCAGTAGATTTGAAACGTGAAATGGATGAAGAAAGGGAAATAAATTGGTCAGAAGTTGCAAGAACAGCAATCAAGTTAAAATTGTCTCAACTAAAAATATTAAAATCCATCTCTGCCAAATCAAGATTGACTGAAAGGGATGCATTGGAACTGGGAAGAAAGATAAACAAATCCTTGCATCAGAGATATTCTCAATAAAAATGGAATTGGTTGTTGACGCTAATGTCTTATTTTCTGCGCTTGTTGCTACAACTGGGAGAACTTATGAGTTAATATTTAATGAAAGAGTAAAATTGTTTGCTCCAGAATTTCTCTTTGAAGAATTTGAAGAACACAAGGACGAAATACTGGAAAAATCTGGTTTGTCTGAAACTGACTTTAGGCTGTTCTTATCCTTAGTAAGTGCTGAAATAGAAATTGTCCCAAAATCTGAATTTGAAAAGCATATCCTATTAGCTGCAGAAGTAACTCCTGATCCAGATGATACTGAATATCTAGCTTTGGCAATGAAACTAAACTGCCCTGTCTGGTCAAATGATAAAAAGATGAAAGCCCAGAATAAAATAAAAATTTACAACACTCAGGAATTGCTAATGGTTTTGTAAACACCCCATTCTCGGTTTGAATCTATACCTAAGCTTATTTTCAGCACCCACTCACACTGCACAACCACCCCAAAAACAACCCCAAATAAACAACCCTGATAACAGTAGAAGTCAGCAGCTGTGTAAGTATTCTTGTTATATTCTTTGAAGTCCTTACTGCAAGAAAAGTTCCAACGCCTTCATTAAATATAATATAGGAAAACAAGCTAACTAAATACAGATTATACTTGCCAAAAAAATGAACCGGGATCAAAACTAGTACTTTACATAAAATGCTTACAAAAGAGCTCATCTCAAAAGCCCCGCTTAATAAGTCAGCAAAGAATAATGAAACTACAGCGACAAAGACTCCATGCCAGAATCCAAATGCACGCAGAGCAACAACACTAAACAAAATCACTGGCTCGAATGTCATCGGTATTCCTAATCTTTTTCTCGCATACCTCACAATAAAAACAATAAAAGTGAAGAACAGAGTGAGCCATATTTCCTTAAATCGTATGTACAAAAGAATTATTACTACAATCAATAAGAACAGATTAACCATGACAAAAAAGCTTATCTTCTTTAGATTAAGGATTTCTTTAGTAGCATTGTTAAATGGGTTCATATTTTCAAAGCTTGTTCTGCAGTTCTCAAAGACTCTTTGACATCATCAAGTGTAATATTCAATCTTACATTATATTCTCTTAATAAATCTATAAACTCGCTTAATGTAACTCCTGCTAATTTTGCTCCCAGACCCAGACTAACCTTTCTTTTCCTATAGAGGTCGACTGCTTTTGCTTTTTTTCCCTCATCCATTAGTGTTCTAATTACTTTAGACCTATTTTTTTTCAAAACTCGGCCGAAAAAATCTAACCCTTGCTCATCATCTATCCTAACTGATACTATTCCCATTTTCCTTCACCTTTTGCAAAAAATAATCATAGATCTCCTTTGAGTATCTTCCAATATCATAAAGCTTCTCAATCTTCTCAAGTGCTTCTTCTTTGGAGATTTTTGAATTTTTGTAGAGCAGGAATACAATAGCCATTGAACAGATAAATGGAGCTTCTTCAATTTTGCATAGTTTTATAAGCTCTCCATCATCAGTTAAGATAGCTCTGAATTTGTCCTTCTTAAACAGGGCATATGCAGCAGCTTCTCCTTCATGCAATCTGAATTCTTCTTGGTATGAGTGATACTTTTCTTTTTTTACATCTTCAATTTTTATTTTTTGGTTTTCAATTTCTTTTTGAATTAGCTTGGCATCAAATGACTCCTTTTTTTTAATAAACTCGTCGTATACCTGGTTTGGTATAGTTATTTTTTTCCCTATCTCTAAAAATGAACGCAGCGAACTGATTTTTGCTAATAGGATCAATGTTGAACTATTCGAAACAAACATATTACATTTGTAAACATTTGTAATATTTAAATCTTTTCATTTTGAAGATAGAAACAATCTCTCCCTAACCGTGACAAAAAACTCCTTCTCCTGCAAATAATCCTCAAACGTCCATTTAAAACTTATTACATCATTCTTTTTGAAAATAAACATCAAATGCGCATACACCCCTTTATCTAAATATATTCTATGCGGCCTTGATTTGCAGCTAGCTACAACTGACTTTTCTTTTGTCACATAGCCAGGGTCAAGATTAACTCTTCTCTTGCCTTCTTTACTTAACTCTTTTTCCAGCTTATTAGTTAACAATTTTATCTCAACTAGATCCCCAATATCAATCTTTTCTTTAAATGAAATAAAAAATTTCTTTGTTTTTCCGAACTCTTCTTCATAATAGTCTGTGAAATCAAAAACAAAACTTTTTCCTTCTAATTCTATTTCACCAAATTTATTAACTAAAAGATTAACTGTTTTTTCTTTTACGTTGTCATCAGAATACATTATTCCCATAACAAGAACTGCTTTTTCCGGCATCATTAGCTTTGACATTAATATACTGAATATCTTTAATATTTAAATAATTTACAAGAAGAGTTTTTCTGGCGCAGGCGAGCCGAGGGATGGCTCCTTCGGAGTGGAGAGTAGCACAAATTTATGATTTGGGCGTCTGCCGCCAGAAAGAAAAACTCTTCGTAAAACAAAATCTAGTTTTGAATTCAATCTTTTTAAGTACTTTCTAGTAAACAGTAACCTTTATATAATCGATATGGATTTAGTAAATAAAAGAGGGGTTAAATGGCAGTATTTGTATTGTTTTTCATCGCAGCAGTGATTATATTCATCGGTTTTCTAGGCGAGATCATATTTGACAAGACTAATATACCTGATGTAATCTGGCTGATGCTCGTAGGCATTATTATTGGCCTATTCTTCGGAGATTTCACAAAAGGAGACGCATTGACGCAGATCGCACCTGTTTTTACCACCTTTGCATTGGTCTTTATATTATTTGAAGGAGCAATTAATCTGAATATAACCTATGTCGCAAAAGGACTCTTAAAAGGTCTTAACCTTACTCTGGTCAATTTTATATTTTCTGCCTCTGCAATTGCAGTTATTATGATGATGTTTGGCTGGGAATTATTGCCTGGTTTGCTGCTTGGCGCTGCTCTGGGCGGTGCTAGTTCTGCTGTTGTGGTGCCTATTGTTAAAAAACTGAAAATTAAAAAAGAATCTGCAACAGTTCTCACTATTGAGTCTGCTTTAAGCGATGTTTTATGCATAGTCTCTGCAATCACAATTATCAATATTATCAAGCTGAATACATTTAATCTGAGCAGTGTTCTGGCAAGCATACTCGGCGCATTTTCTATTGCTCTGCTCATTGGGGCAGTAGGGGGTTTCATTTGGGTCACTATTCAGAACTTCCTGCAAAAATTCAGTAAGAGTTATATGACTACAATCGCATTTCTACTGGTAATATATTCTTTTACTGAGTTTGTCGGGGCAAACGGCGCTATTGCGTGCCTGGCATTTGGCTTGATGTTGGGCAATGCACATAAACTTAAGAGAAAATCAGATGAAGTATTTGCTCTTCCTCATGAGGCAAAATTCTTTTACGCCGAGCTTACCTTTTTCATAAAATCATTTTTTTATGTTTATCTCGGCATGCTAATGGATTTCTCTAATCTCTATCTGGTGCTTATCGGTTTATTAATTACGCTTGTGTTGTTTCTTTTGAGACCTTTGTCAATATTCCTTACTGTGGGTTCCAAAGCCGGGGAAAAGGACAGGATATTTATGGAGATTATGATTCCAAAAGGATTGGCTGCAGCTGTGCTGGCGCAATTAGCGCTGCAGGAGCAGATCCAGCATGCCGAATATTTTTCAACAATAGTTGTATCAGTCATACTTTTAAGTATCATATTGGCAACTGTGCTTGTATTCTTTACAGAAAGAGGCTCGTTTAAAGGTGTGCAGAAAACCCTGCATGATTTCCTTTTTACTTCTAAGTTAGGGGCAAATAAGGAAAATAATCAAAAGTAATGTCGCCCGAAACACTAACTCCATGCTTCATTGCTGGCTTTTAGCGTAAGCTCCACAAGGTACCTCTCGTGACGGGCTGACATGTGCACGAACGTCCTATGATCATCTTTTCATCAATAGGAGTGAGTGTGCACAATATTGATAAGGTTTTGTTATATAAAAATGTTGTGTGAAATTGAGGATGAGATGAATTTAGATATTTTTTTTATCAAATCCATAATTTTTTCCCACCCGCAACCTTTAAATATATTCAAAAAATAACAACCTTTATGATTTTGCGTTCTATTAAATTAAGGAATATTCGCAGCTACAGGGAAGCCGAAGTTAGTTTCCCTGAGGGTTCTATTTTATTGGCAGGGGACATTGGCTCTGGCAAATCGACCATTCTATTAGCCATAGAATTTGCCCTATTTGGAATTAGGAGAGGTGAATTATCAGGAAGCGCATTATTAAGGTACGGCAAGAACCAGGGCGAGGTCGTTCTTGAATTTGAGGTTGATGATAAAGAAGTAATTATCCAGAGAACGCTGAAAAGAACAAGGCAGTCTATATTGCAGGATTCAGGATATGTTATCATAAACGGCATAAAGTCTGAGCTTACACCAACAGAGCTTAAGTCAAAGGTGATAGAGCTAATGGGTTATCCAGAAGAGCTATTGACAAAATCAAAATCCTTAGTGTACAGATATACAGTGTATGTTCCGCAGGAGGAGATGAAACAGATACTCTATGAGGATAAGGAAATAAGGTTAAACACTTTGAGAAAGGTTTTCGGGATAGACAAATACAAGCAGGTTAGAGAAAACACTTTGATCTTCAACAGGGAATTAAAGAGGAAGGTCTCTGAATTGTCAACAAGGATAGAAGACCTCGAAGAAAAGCAGAAACAGAGATCAGAGAGAGAGCACAGCATTAAAGAGATAAATATTAAACTGGGTGAAATTGAATCAGAGCTAAAAGGCTTGAATAATGATATTACAAAAAAGAAACAGGAACTTGAAAAATTGGACGAGCAGACTGCATATTCAAACCAGCTAATAAAAGAGCTTGAAGTTGCCAAAACAAAGGTAAATGCTAATAAAAACCAGGTAAAAAAATTAATAGAAGATATAAGAGAGCTTAAGGAAAAAAATTCCCAGCTTCAAGAGCAAATAACTGCGTTTGGAGAATTGAAGGAAACAAAAGATGAGGAATCATTAGAATCTGAGATTGAGGAAAAACAAGAGCTGCTCAATAACCTGGTGAAAGACAAAGCTGCCACAGAAGAAAAGATGAAAGCAGTGCAGAATCATATTGCGCTATTGAGGGATGAAATAAAAAAGCTTTCACAGGAATCCAAAGAGATTATTATCAAAGAGTCAACACTACAAAATATAGAGGACAGGATAGCTAATAAACCAAAATTTGAGAAAAAGCTCAGCGAGCTTGACCACAAAATAAAATTGCAGATAGCAGGCATAAACAAACTGGAAGAAAAACTTGACCATGCAGAGAGAATAAAGCAGGATATTATCAAATCAGATATTTGTCCTCTCTGCAAGCAGAACATAACCACTGGGCACAGGGATAGTGTTGTGAAACAGGAGAATCATTTAATCAAGCAGGTCCAGGACCAATTAAACAAACAGCTCGAGCAAAAATCAACAACAGAAAAAAATATCGATAAAGTGAAATCAAGCATCAGCCTTGTCAGTAAAATGGAATCTCAGGCAGTACAATTGAGAACTGAGTTGAAAAATCTGGAAAAAAGCTCAAACTCAATAGTCCAAAAGCAGAAACAGCTATCAGAGCTCTCTGATAAGAAACAAGACTTAGAAAAAAAAATTGAGCACCTAAACGGCCTGGATATAGAGGGTATAAAAAATAAGATCGGAGCATGTCAGAAAAAATTGAAGCTTGCAAGGGAGCACAATACAAAATATCGGGAAAAGAAAAATATTGAGCAGATTTTGAAACAAAATATCTCATATATCTCCAGGCTTGAACAACAAGAAAAGGAGCTCATGGGCAATATACAACAACAAAGGGAGAGAATGGCACAGCTCACTAACCAGCTAGAGGGGTTAGAAAACCTGCCACAACTGTTCTTAAAAACAAAAGAGGAACTTGACAGACTGATGGAGAAAGAGAAATTGCTGGAAATCAGAAGAGGTGAATTCAACCAGGAAAAGAAATCCTTACATGATATAATTGCAGACCTTAATAATGATATTGAGGCTAAACTGAATATTAAGGATAGACTTCAATACTGCAAAGAGATAAATAATTGGATAGAGGAATCTTTCCTGAACCTGATGTCGACGATTGAGAGACATGTCATGCTCACTATTTATAATGAATTCAACTCCTTGTTAAAAGAGTGGTTTGCACTCATGATAGATAATATCGAGATAAAACTTGATGAAGAATTCACTCCAATAATAATCCAGAACAATTATGAAACAGAAGTAGAGAACCTTAGCGGGGGTGAGAAGACTGCTGTTGCACTCGCTTACAGGCTTGCTCTTAATAAGGTAATAAATGATTTGATTGCACAGATTAAGACAAAAGACCTAATCATACTGGACGAGCCTACAGATGGTTTTTCATCAGAACAATTAGACAAGGTACGGGACGTGTTTGACCAGTTAGAGATGAAGCAGATAATCATTGTCAGTCATGAGCCCAAAGTTGAGACCTTTGTTGAGAATGTCATTAGGGTGGTTAAAACAGAGCATCAGAGCAAAATACTAATATAATGGAATTCTTCTCTCATAGCCAAAACCGCGCTCCCTCCCTTCAAGCTCTGTTGTATCAAATGAGAACTCAGTTCTATACTTTATAAGGTCAATACTGTGGGATCTTTTCAATGCGTAATAAGCAACAATCTGGAATTCAGGAGCATTTATGTCAATTATGTCCTGTTTTTCAAATAGCAGCTCTATCTTCCCCTCAACAATATTGAATGTTAATGTGTTCTCTGTGTTCCTTTTATCATAATAAGTAAAATTTATTCTGTCATGGATGCGGATTAGGTATTTATCAACATCAAGCCCGGTCAACTGGGTGTCGCAGGCCATATTATTAATAGAGACAAGCCGGTTTATTTGAGAAGCGGCCATTAACAGCTGCTTAATGCTTTTCTCGTGAATATATATCCTTATATCGCATTGAATGCCGTTTTCAAAAACCTTTATTGTAACATTTGGATATTTTCTGTTCCATTCAGCTATGAGCTTCTTAAATTTTTCAAAGTCTATCCTGAATTTATAGTCAGCCTCGCCATATTCTCTGTCTACGGCGTAAGCAATACCAATAAGCAGGCCTAGATCTTTGGCAAAAGCCTCAATCTCTCTATTATCATAAACACTCAGAAGTTCAGCCATTCCATTAAGTACTGAAATTTTCTTATTTATAAAAATTATGTAATTATTATGAAAATGCTATTTTATAGAGTGAGGAGCTTAAGAACTATCTCGCTCATAGACATAAAAACAAGTGTGTTAAAAACAAAGTTGGTGGAAGTATAAGATATATTTGTTGTGGGGTCAAGTCGAAGGACATTATGGGATACGAGGAACATTATTATGCAGTTCATGACAACAATCGCCATGCCAAGGGCTTTAACATTTACAAATCTAAAGACATGGGTGGCCAGTGCTGCAATGCAATATGTAATTATCATAAATATGTGATCAACAATAATGCTTCCGCTGTATATGCTGGCAATCAATTTTGAAAATATGGCTATAAACAATCCCCACTTTATTCCAAAAGCCATTGTGGTTAGCACAGCTGCGAATGTCGACAGCTCAAAATCAGTCGGCAGACCTCTCTTCAGCTGGAATAATGCAAGATAAGCATTAAAAGCTACTGCAATGCTTAGAAATATGACTAATTTTATATCAACGAATATGGACAACAATAATATTAAGATTGTCCCTATTAGTATTCTCTGGAATAATTTCCCTCTCAGAATTTGTGTGTAGTGCCTTTTCTCTATTTTCCTATGTTTCAAGATACAATAAAGCAAAACACTACAAGCTATAAATGTTTTGCTTGTGCCTATTGCTTGTGTCTATAAATACATTATTTTAATATTATGAGATAAAACCATTAAATCCAATAGCTTTAAAAACTATTACAAAATCTAGGTCATGAGCGGGGGTAAATTATTATAAGACACAATAATTTTCATGATTTTACGGTGGTTAAAATTTTCAATAGTTCATTTAAAAAGGAGCCAGAAACCAGTAATTTTTACTTAGAAGTTATGACTTGCCGAAACTCGAAAAAACTAGGGTTTCAGGGCTTGTATACAATTTTTGGCACTGTATTTTCTTTTTTTTTACGAAAACTTTATAAAGAGAGGACATTATACTCAACACTAAGAGGCAACTTTACAGAGTCGGCAGAGGAAGCTTACAGTAATAGAATAAAAAAAGGCATACTAGCCTAAAAAACACGGAGGTGTTTAGAACATGGATGTAAAACGGGCGATTAAAAAGGTTGTCGCCTTGGCTACAGCAACTGGTTTGGTTGGAGCAACCTTAGCAGGAGCTTTAGCAGCAGACCTTGAGGACTATCCATCGCCGTTTGTGCAGAGTGGCGTGCTCAGCCCAACTGACAGCGTTATTGTCATTGGCGAGTCCGCAGCAACAAGCGACGTGATGGGAGCGATTGAGATTGCAGCTAGCCTTCAGGCAGCAGCTGTTTCAGTCGAGGCTGTAGAAGTGGATGCAACAGTAGAGCCAACTATTGACGAAGGAGTAGAGATCAGCAAGAGCGGAGACAAAGTTAACTATGGAGAGACCCTTAATGATGTGCAATCCACAGCGCTTGACGATTCAGACCTAGACTTACTAGAAGAAGGAACCTACAGCGAGAACAGAGGAGAGACAAGCAACGATGCAGATTATGAGCAGACACTCACCTTGGAAGCAGGCACAGCAACTTTCCAATTTGATCAGCCTGAGGACGAGGAAGCAGGTGATTACCTGTATCTACAGAAAGGTGTAACCCTTTATACCTATCTGCTTGAGTTCACAGATGCAGTAGATTGGGACTCAGATCATGCATCAGACGATTTTGAGGGATCCAAGATAGAGATACAGGGAAATGAGTACACAATAACTGATGCCAAGTTTACTGCGACAGACACTGATTTGGATGAATTGACACTTGTTGCAGGCGACACCACAAGATGGCTTCAGCAAGATCAGCCATTAACTGTCGGCGACCATACTATTATGGTAATCAATGTTAATGATGATGGAAGCATGTGCGGTGTTGAAGTAGATGGCGCAACCCAGTGGGTGAATGTTGGTTCAACAGCCACAATCGGCGGTCTTGAGATTGGCGTATTGGATGCAATTGCAGTGCATTCAAAAGACTATGACCAGGACACATGTGAGATCAGCATTGGTTCACAGGAGATTGTGCTTTCAAATGGCAACAGAGTTGTAGTCAATGACGATGAAGTCGACGGTTCAGAAGTCACAATAACAAGCAGCAGCAGTGAATGGACACAATTGCAGATTACCTATGAAGTAGATGACGATGATATCTACCTAGCTCCAGGAGAGGCATGGACTGATCCTGTGTTTGGTAATTTCAAGATTGTGTTTGCTGGAACAACAGCAACAACTGAAGACATGGAAATGTCAGCAAATGGAGATGAAGCTGAATTCACCTACATTAATAATGACGGAGAAGAAGTGACTGTGTATTGGCATAATGATGGAGCAACTGAGAACATTATGCTTGGTACAGATGACGACGAGCTCATCTTATTGCCAGGAGAGCAAGTAGTTCAGAGCAATGTAGAGGGCACAATGTTGCTTTACACAACAGACGGCGGAGAGACACACCTGCTTGAGATTTCAGACATCGACACAACAAACAACAAGACAGATATCAAAGACCTGACATACGGCACAACCTACGATGACAAAGCTTTCACTAGAGACCAGGAAGTGACATCAACAATTGCACTTGGCTCACTGGGAAGCCTTGCAGTCAAGATGGACGAAGATAATGTTACATTCTTGACCACATACGGCAACGGTGTTCCAGAGACAAAGTATGGTGCAACACTGAGCTTCAACGACTCAAGAGTGCTTATCTATGAAGAAGATGTTGTTGAAACAACTGAAGTTGGTGAAGACAACATAACCCTGCAATTGAAATTCGACACAAGCGATGACGAATTGCAACTGTACACACCAAGTTCAACTGCAGGATTGACAATGAAGGACGCATCAGAAGATGATGACGACACCCAATATGCAGTTACAACAAAAGGTACACTTGTCGAGTGGGACAATGAAGACAGTCTTTGGGCAAAAGTTACATATCCTGAAGAGGATGTGTATGCCAATGTGTTCGTAGCACCATTATCTGCACAGGTAACGCAGGGCGCAGCTGGCGAGCTTACGACTGAAAAAGTCAATAAGATCCCAGTTGGTCTAGCAGTTCTTGATTCAAATGCAGAGTCAATGAACAAGAACATGATTGTTGTCGGTGGTCCTTGTGTTAATACACTGGCAGCAGAGCTTGCAGATAATCCAGCAGACTGTACAGAAGGCTTTGAGTCAGGAAAAGCAAAGCTGAAGTACTACACCAGAAATGGCAAAGTAGCATTGCTGGTTGCAGGTTACGATGCACAAGACACACTAGGCGCATCATATGTCCTACGTGACTATGAAGACTATGCTCTCTTAGGAGACGAAGTAGAAGTAGTAGTCGCAAGCTTGACAGACATAAGCGTCACAACTGTCTAAATAAAACAACTTTTTTCTTTTTTTCTTTTTTTCTTAACGATTTCTAAATAGACTTTTAAAGTCTAACTAGATTTATATTCAATTAGCCTTTTAGAAGAGCAAAAACATAATTGTTGTTCTGATAAGATAAGTTCCCTTTAGAAACTAAACAGCAATACCAGTAAAAATATTATCCTTGTCCCTAACTATCTTTGCCTTGACTTTTCCTTTTTTCCTGCAATTTGTCACTGTGATAACTCTGTCTTGAGAAACACCAATTTTTGTGTTTGGAAGCCGGGCATCCCCTTTAATCTCCGCTTCAATTATTTGCCCTTTTCTAAAGGGTTTGTCAAGAGCAGTATCTTCAATTATTTTCAGCTCCTCACTTACCTTCATTAGCTCAACATTGTGCTTCTCTTCAAGCTGTCTTAGTCTCTGCAAAAATACTTTCATCGGAAGGGCATTCACAGGTTTTTTTCCAAACTTATATGAGAAATAATTCTGTATTCCAATGTCTGCCTTGATTTTCTTTGAAAAAGTGATGATCTTCTCAATATCTTGATCATTCATGCTTGGGACCCAGACAGGCACAATTACCAGTCTTGATTTTTTTGAAATATACTCGCATAGTCTCTTAACCTTTTTTAGAGGATATCTGCATCCGGCCAGCTCGTCAGCCTTGCCCTGTGTAAAAGCATTTAATGAGATGTGGAAGTGGGTCAAGCCTCTTCTCACTAATGCGTCAATTCTTCTTTTATCCAACAAAATGCCGTTTGTGTTCAGTGATATGCTGTTCACCTTTCTCATTTTTCCAAGGTGCCTGACTAACCTCAATAGATCTGAATACATGGTTGGCTCTCCCTGTCCGCCGATATGGATGCCTACAGCATTCTTCTTAGCCTTAACAACCCCAATCAGTTCCTGTATCAGATAATCTGCCTCAACAACAAAATCTCTTATCCTCCTGTCCTGGTCAACTGAGCAGAAAACACACTTTAGGTTGCATAAGGTAATCGGCTTCAGCTCAATAAAATTGGTTCCCCTGTCCACTATGCCAAATTCGTTGCTTCCGATAAGAGGAATTCCTGAGTTCATGTGGATATAGGTTGCAGGTTTATGATAGATTGTCCTCATATTATCAAAACCCTTTTCAAGAATAAAACTAAACTTGCCTTCAGCCTTGTCTCTGGTGAAATGCAGGGCGCCTCTCTTGGCCGTGAACCTGCTAATCCTCTCCAAATCCCTATTTTTCATATTAAAATAGAAATACTTCATAAATTGTGCTTTCACTGAATTGCTCTCTTGAGAAAAATAAATATTTTTGTATTTAATCACAGACATAGGTTAAGAAAAAATTTGAAGGTATATATTTATTTCTATAGGCTCATGCAATTACAAGTGCATTCTAACAATTCCCAAACTTTTAAATATACTCTTCTTATCTCTTAATCATATGGGGGAAATTGTCACTATTACATATGAGACTATCTTTGAGCTGGCCAGGAAGGAAAAGACAGCGCAGGAATTGCAGCATCTGAGCAATAATATCTTTGAACTGATTTCAAATTATATAAGAGATAAGATTCATATCTACAAAAATACCAAAGATGATCCAAAAGCATCTGAAGGCGAGAAGGAAAAAGTAAAGGTGCAGCTCATCAATGCCAGGAAGCTTGTTAAAGAGCTGATTGAGAGAAGACAGACAAAGGTTGTCACTATGGCGATTAACAACTCCCGGCTTAAAGTGCCTGGTCCGGAGGCAGAAGAAACCATGCTTCCCGAGGAGAAAGTGCTTTATAACAAGACTCTGAAAAATCTTAGGCACTATAATAAAGAGATACTGCTTAACATAGTCAATGCCCGCCTGCCTCAATATGAGAATGTTGAAAATCAGCCAAGCGCCAAAGAGCCAAAAATAAAGAAAGACACACTTATGATTCGCTTTACAAACTATGTCCCTAAATTTCTTGGAGAAGAGCTTGAAATATATGGGCCTTTTGAGCCAGAAGATGTCGCTAATCTTCCTACCAGAATTGCAGAACTGCTAATAAAAAAAGGAAGGGCAGAAGAAATGCAGGCACTTGAATAAAAGATTGCTGATTGAGGAGCATTCTTTTTCGAAATTTTTATAAACTACTCACATTTCCTTTGCATCTATGAAATTGCCTAAAACAAAAAATAGGTTTTGTCCCTATTGCAGGAAGCATACCTCCCATAAAGTGTTGCAGGTCAAAAAAGGCCAGCCCTCTTCTCTGAGTTATGGTTCTAAGAAAAGGGCTAGGAAAAGGGGAAGCGCTAGAGGATTTGGCAATTTGGGCAGATATTCAAAACCAGCAGTCACAAAATTTAAGAGGGCAGGCAAGAAACAGACAAAAAAGACAGACCTCAAGTTCATGTGCACTGTTTGTAAAAAATACCATCTCCCTAAATCCGGGATAAGGACTAAGAGACTGGAGCTGGTTTAGGAAAAACTTTTATATATGTTCTCTGTTTCTTTTGTTCATCATGTGGAGGTAATTATCATGTTGAAAGAACCAACTTCAAAGTATATTAAGGTAAGGTGCCCTAAGTGCAGGAACGAGCAGATAATTTTTGGCAAAGCAGCAAGCGCAATTAATTGTCTTGTATGCGGCAGACCCTTGGCTGAGCCGACAGGAGGGAAAATCAGGGTCAAAGCACGCATTCTGGAGGTCCTGGATTAATGCTCTACAAGAAGGAAAGCATGCCCGAGGAACAGGAGCTGGTTATTTGTACAGTATCAAAAATCCAATACCACTCTGTTTTTGTCAATATTCAGGAATACGGGCTAACAGGCATGATTCATATTTCTGAGATAGCTCCGGGCAGGATAAGGAATATCAGGGATTATGTTAAAGAGGATAAGGTTATTGTCTGCAAGGTCCTGCGAATCCACCATGATAAAAAACATATTGATCTCTCCTTAAGAAGGGTCAATGATTCTCAAAGAAGAGCGAAGATAAATGAGATGAAGCATGAGCAAAAAGCAGAAAGCATCATCGAGTTTGTTGCAAAACAGAATAAAATGGACACGCTTGAGTTCTATAATAAAGTGGCTCCTCAGATATTTAAGCATTACAATTTTCTGTTTGAATGTTTTGAAGACGCTGTTGAAAGAAATCTGTCACTTGAGAAACTGGGTATAGACAAGAAAATATCAGAACAATTGGAGCATGTAATACACCAGAGAATCAAGCTCAAAGAGGTTCTAATAAAAGGAACACTGATGCTCAAGAGCTGGGATGGAGAAGGAGTAGAGATAATACAAAGTGCACTGCAAGAGGCAGTTAAGGTTGAAGGCACAGATGTCCTCTATCTGGGTGGCGGCAAGTATTCTCTGTCTGTCAAAGCAAAGGATTATAAGATAGCTGAACCTAGATTGAAAGAAGCTGTGGATGCTGCTCTCAATTATGTACATAAGCATGGAGGAGAAGGCGAATTTATTAGAGAAGGAAAATGAAGCACATTTTAAAATGCCAAAAATGCTCTAAATATACGCTTTCTGAAGCATGTTCTTGTGGGGGTAATGCAGTCTCTCCCAAACCTCCGAAATACAGCCCTGAGGACAAATATGCTGATTACAGGCGGAAAGTAAAAGAAGGAGAGTGGAAAGAGAAAGGATTATTGTAGCATGTATCTCTTTAAACCTTTATTAATTTCTTCATCTTACTAAAAATTTAAATAATTACTAAAATTTTCAAGATATTGTTGCCGGGATCGCATAATCTGGCATTGCGCAGGCTTGGAGAGCCTGTTTCCGAAAGGATCTCTGGGTTCAAATGATAACTCGTCTGAGTTTTCTGAATCTCCCAGTCCCGGCGTAGTTTTTTGATTATCCGAAAAATTTATATTGTCATGTCACTAATGTCATTCTATGCTCAACCTGCTGTACTTAGTACTTGTACTAGGAGTCTTGATTATGATTCTCCAGGTTAAGATATATGGCCTGCTGGAGAAGAGATTCCCTAAGATCTATAAACAGCTTGGCGAGCCTTCCCTGTGGAGAAGCAGAGCATTTAAGATGCCTCTTGTCTTCTTGTCTAGAAAGCTTGAGTTTCCCAAGAATAAAATGCTCACAATGTATGTTATTTTGCTGAGAATCTTTATTATCCTATTTCTTTTTGCTGCTGGAATTGCTTTGATATTGCTGTTTACAACTCCGTTTAGGGCCATTTTTTAGACACTCTGTGAAAGGTTTCTCTATCCTGAAGTGGTGTCAGACAATAAACTATTTATATAACAAAATATTTGTTCAGCCTTATCAGTGGGGTGAGGGATAATGTTAGATGTAATTTTTAGAAATAGGGGAGTAGAAATTAATGGACTATCAGACCGAGAAAACGAGATTAAGGCATCACGTCTTCTTCGGGGAGAAGGAGAATCAGATAGGCTGCCTGAGTTTGAGCACGGTTTGGATCAAATTGTTAATTCTTTACCTTCTCATGCAGGCAGGGATGCATGGGAACTTCTGAATGCATTCGTGGATGAAGTCTACAATGGCGGTCTTTTGTTACGGCGAGGATATAGGAGGGTGGGTGTTAAAGAGGGGGTCGTACAGTTAGTCCCGCAGCAATTCAATTTTGACCAAACAAGAGTTGCACCAGGCAGAGCACCTGGTCTTTGGGACCGGATTATGGGATGGGGCAGAAAAACTCCTTTAATTCGCCTAGGATCTGAAGAAACCGAACAGCAGTATAGTAATCGCATTGAAGATTTTGAGCGCCATATGCGAGGCTATATCGGTTTTATTGAAACAGTTAATCCTCATCTGAGATCTCTTGGTTATGAGCTTGACATTTTGTGGGAAGCAGCTGCTTATGAGGATGCTTTTGGGGCTGAACCAGCTCTGAGATTAATACTTAGAAAAAGGGGCATGGTTGATGTTGGTGAGTACCCTCCTACGCTTACTCCTACGCTTAAAGGAGATGTACATCTTTATCGTACATCGCAAGGTTTTAGTTCACTATACGCAATTCTGGATCAATCAGTCGGGCGTGAAAATCCGCCGACAATCGAGGCTCTTTTCTATCAAATCCAAGCAGGGATAGGGGCTATTGAAGAAAAGGAAACAGAAGTAATTGACTATGTTAGAATGCAGCGCCAAATGAGGGTTAGTCTAGACACACTAGCTACTACCGTAGGAAACATACTTGGAAGAATGAATATTTGCGAACACTGTCGTGAATATTTAATGAAACATCCAGGCAAATATGGAGATAATATATCCCTTCCAGAAGCTCTATTGAATGATGCGTGTTTTATTGGAACGCCTATTGAAAGTGAACAAGATGAACAAGATGAACAGGATGAACCGGATGAACAGTATAAACTTCGGTTGGGTAATACAATCCATTTTGGTATTGCAAGGGGAGAAGAAGAAGAAGGACACTGTGGTTCGCAAAAACTGTATCATCATAATATTGTTCGTTTAAGAGATCTATTTCCTAAGGCCCAGGAGCAACAAGGTTAAATAACTTTTTTACTTCTTTTTCTTAATCAGCTCCTTCTTAAATCTCTCTAATGTCTTCACAACATGCTCCGTCTGAGTTTTTAAGATACCGGCTGTCTTCTGCAGCAGCCCTCCCTTCTCCTCTTTTGTTGAGCTCAATTTAAAATCATTTGCAGATCCAGATTGCTTTTTCTTTACCACTTTCTTCCATTTGTCAAACAATTCCTGGGCTCTGCCTGGCACCTGGTTTATCCTGCATTCAAGGATCAGTGCAGCTTGTTTGAGTACATTCATCTCTCCCTCAATATAGTGTGCAGCAGCATCACCAGCTGCAAATTCAATTCTTACAATACCATCCTGTATCTTAGTTGTTTTCAGAATCTTAATCAGCTTTGCCTCACCGGTAAGGTGGAGGTGGGTGCCTCCGCATGCTTCCACATCAAAACCAACAATATTTACTATCCTTAATTGCTTTCCAGGCACAGCTCCTCCTTGGTATATTCTAAAGCCGTATTTTTGCTCAGCAATATTCCTGTCGAGAATTTCCGAATACACAGGCAGATTTTTGTCAATTATATCATTAGAGAGCTTCTCAATATCGCTTATCTCTTCTTCATCCAAGGCCTGGTAATGTGTGATGTCCAGTCTAGCTCTCTCCAGCTCCTTATGTGCTCCTGCCTGCCAGATATGCTCTCCCAGGACTCTTCGTGCAGCACCATTGATAATGTGTGTGGCAGTATGATGCTGGCTAAGCTGCAGCCTCCTGTCAAAATTTATCTTTCCCCTGATAAATGAGCCTGTCTTAAACCGCGGCTTGTTTTTTAATTCATGGACCACAACAGCCCCTTGTTTGTATACACTCATAACCTCTTGCCCGCCTAGAGTGCCTTTATCATGAATCTGGCCGCCCGAAGTGGGATAAAAAGCTGTTTTGTTTAAAATTATTTTATTTCCAACAATTTTTAGTACAACAGCATCAAAATCAACTAAAGAAAAATCTTTATAGTACAATATTTCAGTATCCTCAACATCCCTAAGCTCTAATGTGTCTTGTTCCTCAGCAACATGCCCTGCTTCCTTGTGCAGTTCTGCAACTCTTGCATAGAAATTATCCGGATAATTAATAACAACGTCTAATTGTGCTGCCTGCTCCTGCACCATGTCTGGAGAAATTCCGTGACTGTCATATAGCTGCACAAGTTTTATATCTGAAATACTGCCTCTGCTGATTAACTGGGCAATCAGCTGTTTTGACTTTTCCTTGGTTGATATGTATTTTTGTTTCTCAACATCAAGGATTTTTGATACATTCTCTATGTTCTCTATTAGTTCCGGAAACAATGGCTTTAGATACTCAGCATGCCATTTACAGATTTCATTTAATGACACATCCCATTTGTATTTATCAATAAAAGAAAGTGCCCTCCTCAAAATCACCCTTAGATTATAGCCTCCGCCAACATTGCTGGGGAGAGCGCCGTCATTTATAGCAAATAGGGCAGCCCTGCTGTGTTCTCCGACCGAATAAAGTGCTGCGAGCGGCAACAGCTTTTTCTTTAGCTCTTTTGCTTCTATACCTATCTTGTCGCTGACTCTTTTCCATGCCTTGTCTATGTCCTCAACTTCATCTAGGTTAAGCCAGGATGAATAAGGGAGGAATCTCGTTATTAGTTTCTTATCCAATCTTATGCCGGTTCGTTTATAGAGATTATTGCACACAGTGGGAAAAACAGCATCGTAACTGGTTGATGTGCCCTTGGCAAACCATGTATTCCTCTCATGACCCATGCCCATGTCCAGTACTTTTAACTTCAGTTCTTTTCTTCCTGAGGGTGTTTTCTCATACAGCATATACACCTGGTTCCCTAGCTCCAGCCCTCTGCTGAAATATTCCATACAGGGCCCGAAATTGCCCCCTCCTGCCCATGCATCTTCATGATAGGTAATCTCCTTATTAGGCAGCCCCAATCCTTCTCTTAGCCACTTATGGATGTCAGAAAAGACCTTGTTCTGGTCCCAGTCCTTTTTTGGCACAAACATATGCTGCCCTATCATAATAAAGCCCGTATAATGTGCGCCGGTTATTCCCACATTGTCAATATCATTGAACCTTAAGCAGAACTGTGGCACAATCAGAGGATTTGCCGGAGGCTGAATCTCACCAGAAACTACATGGGGCTGAAAATCGTATATTGAAGCTCCGACCCAATATTGATCCTCCCTCCATCTGGCCACAACAGGGTATCTCTTGATTTCAGTATAGCCGAGCCCTTGCATAAGTTTTGAAAATTTTTGCCACGTCTCAATATAATCCATTTTTTTCTTGACTGGACTCTTTTCAATGAATTTGTAGCCACCGGAGCATGCAGGGTCGCCGCATAATGCCTGGTTCTTATTCACAGTCCAAAAATGAGTTCCGCACTTGCATCTCTTTCTCGCAAAACCTTCCTTTTTCAAGAAGGCTACTGCATAGTATTTCTCAGGGTTCTTGCTGGCCTCAGCCTTAAATTTTTTCTTAATGTCCTTATCTGAAAGCATGTTAAGCATTAATTATGGCATTTGATTTAAATATTTTCTTATATCAAAGTGGACAACAAAATTTTTAAATCCAGCTTTCTAAAAAATAAGTATGAAGTTGAAGCATGTTTTGCATGAAGCTTTGTTCTTATTTCTTATTATTTTTTCTGTTGTTGACCTGCTTGAGTTGCTCCCCGGAGAGGTAAATGTAACTAAGAAACTGCTCTCATGGCTTTTGGTCGGTTACCTGCTTTATTACTTCAGTCTCACAAGGATCCTTTTCAATAACAGGAATAGAAAGATGGATTTATTGCTTCTCCTTTCCTTTTATTTCTTTGCATTTAAGAACCTTTCCCATTTCATTGTGAACGAGGAGCTTCTCTATCTTAACTTCATGAAAACTTTCCTTTACAAAAATCAAATCCTGAATGAGATAATGTTCTACCTTGGTTCATTATCCATCTTACTTTGGTCTCTATTCGCAGGCTTTAATCTTAACTATAAAGAGGACTCACTGCTCGGTATACTAAGGAGGCCGAAAGCTGGAAAATCAGCTTATGATAAAATTGCTGACTCTATAATTATTTATGCTATACTTCTCTTCTTCTCTTACTTTATCTTTGCTGTGATTATGGAATGGTTTGCACTTGCAATAGACAGTTATGTAATAATAGGCGCTTTGGTGTATTATATAGTAGTATTTTATATTATTCACAGGAGGAAAACATACAAACCTTTCCTGCAGATTGTAGCTGAAACAGGAGACGAGCTGATAAAACTCTTCCTTGGGTTGTTCCAGAATAAGAGGACAGTCTACTTTGGCATCTCTGGTGTTATTGTGATGCATGCTGTGATTGACATTGCCAATTTCTTGCTGCCTTACATATTCAATCTGCACAAGGCGTTCTATCTGTCAACTTTGGCTCATGAGACGCACCAGACAATACTGAATTTACTTCAGAATAACCTAGACCTTGCTCCTGCTTTATTATCTCAAATTAGTATTGTGTATGTATATATTCAAAACATAGTTTCTGTGTTCCTGCTTTTGCTAATCCCTTTCCTTATATGGATTAAGATATTTAATAAACAGCGGTTTCATTTGCCAAAATGGGTTCTTGCTTTATTCTTTTCTGCAATAGTCTGCTTTCTTTTTTCACCTGTCTTCAAAGTCAGCGCGCTCAAGAATCTGCCGATAACTGGAGTTGATATTACAACTCATTCACTTCAGAACTATGAGATTATCCCGATAATTTCAATTGTTTCTGTATTATGGTTCTTCATCATCTATGTGCTGTCCTCCATTCCAAAAATTAAAAACAGGATTGATGACGTCGTTATTTTCTCATCTATCTTCTTCCTTGGACAGTATGTATACTATTTTTACCACTCTACCTTGCTTTATTATATAAGAGACATCTATTTCCTATTCCAAAACTCTAAAATCCTTCTAATGTTTTACATAATACTTTATCTAATTATGATAACCCTTTTCTATATATCTGGATTTATCCTGTTTGTTTTTGAGGTGCTGACTTCAGAGCATGTCTCATTTCTTCGGCTCAATCTTAAACTGCAGAAAGAAATCATTTTTGCTTGGAGTGTCATTTTATATCTCCTCTTTGTTTTTTTAGTTAGCAAGGCAGACATATTGATTTTAATTATCCTGATGCTGAGTTCTTTTATACTCTCGTTTGTTTTGTTTAGATATGAGAGGGACACAGCCAGATACATGCTCACAATAAACCTAGTGCTTGGTTCTTTTCTCTTAATGACTCTTGTATCAAGGTTTGCAGACCTAAATACAGCGCTTCTGGAACTTATAACCAGACTTTTTTTGATAACTATCTCAGTAGTGATGATTTTTGCGCTTAATATAAAATTAGGAATAGGAATATCACTTAGAAGACTGATAACAGCGATTGTTGTTGGCGGTGCCAGCGGGTTCTGGTTTATACTCCTAAGAGAACCCAGGGCACATTTGCTTTGGCAGAGCCTGGGATATATTATTATCTTTAGTTTTCTCATATCATTAACAGAAGAACTGATATTTAGAGTGCTTGTACAGAAGACAGCATGTGCAATTTTTCCCCTGAAATACTCCTTGCTTATCCAAGCATTTTTCTTTGCGTTACTTCATCTGATAAACTATGATATCCTTTTAATAAGTTTTGGCATTGCCTCCACTTCAGCATTATTCCTTTCACTTATTGTCTTTGGCATACTGATGGGTTTGTTAAATATAGAAAAAGAAAAAACCAATCCTCTCTACTCGATAGCGGCTCACACAATTGCGGTATTGTTCCTTTATTTGCCTTTAAGCACCTTCTCAATTATATTTTGATCCCATTTGTGCTTTTTTAACATGTCGCCAACTTCTTCCTTGGTGTAACCTTCGTTTAGAGCACTCCTGACAAACTTCTCTAGCTCTGCCAGCTCTCCTTTGTGTTTTTCACCCTTCTTATGATCTGAGATATCTATCTGTTCCTTGCCTTCTTGTTTTAATTCCTGCTTCTCTTTTCTGTCCCTCTTCTTTTCTTTCTTATCCTCTTCCTCTTTTTTGTCTTCCTTCTTCTCTTCTGTTGCTCTTATATCTTTTTTCTTTTGCTGCTCCTTCTTTTGCTGTTCTTCTGCTTTAGCCATCCCAGATAACTTCTTTTCTTTTGGTGCAAATTTGACTACATATACAACAACACCAGCTAGTATGAATATGGTCACCCCTAACAGTATATATTGGAGCAGTTTGCTTATACCCTTTCCTTTAAGCAAGTCAGGCTCGACAGATATTACATCTCCTGTTGGGATCCCCTCCTCTTTCTGGATAACCTTGACGACTATTGAACTGACATGGTCATCTGCTTGGAAAAGAGAGTCTATCTTATATGAAAGCTTCAGCTCTGCCATAGCCTCAATGAGATCAATTTTCCATGCCACAACAGAAGTATCAAATTCCCTGAATCTCCACTGGATAATGGGATCTTCTTTAATGACAATATCATAGACTCTTGGCAGAGGGTCTTTGATTTCAGCAATGTTCTCAATTATGGCTTTAGGTATTGCCTCAATCAAGAAAATGTCTTTTATAGACTGGTTCGCTGTGTTTTTAATAATGATCTCTACAGATGTGCTGTCCTGGTCAATCTGCTTAATGCTTTTGCTGAGCTCAATTAGTTCAGCAATCTCTCCCGTTGCCTGCTTTGACGATTCAACATCAATAGCAAATTCAAGGTACTCCTGCAGCTTTGTGATGATTAAAGGATCGTCAAGTGCCTGTTCTCCAATATATTTAACCTCCTCTATGGTGGGAGTCAATGAGCTGATTAGGTAAGGTCTTCTTGCAGCAATGATAAGATATTCAAGACCAGCTACATCGGAATAAAAGTAGTACTTGTCACTATCTTGAGATGCTTTATTAGCAGTAATCTCATTCCATTTATTGTTGTAGTAGCTGAAAAGCACTACATCATCTGCAACCAGCGACTGCTCCTTTAGCCAGGCCTTTGACACACTATACCAGACACGCAGGTCTTCAATATCAGATTCTCCAAAGTTCAGAGGTTTGATATTAATTATCTGGTACACTTCCTCTTCTATCTGGGACATATTTTCTGGAAGAGAAGAAATTGCTTCTAGAATTAATGTGATTAATTCATTATCCTCTGTCATTTTGAAGGTGACTTTGGATAGGTATATCCCAGATTTATTCACAACCATCTCCAGCTGCTCTCCTGATGTCACATTGATCCAGGACTTAATAGCTTTTATTGTACTTCCCCCGCCGCTTAGTCCGGGGCTGCTTGCTGCTGTCTCCTCCCCAGGGGGTTGTTCTTCATCTGGGCACCCGGTAACAGATATACTTGCTGAATCGGTAGGATTTCCGCCTGATGAGCTTACACTAATTGATACTGATTTGGAGCCGCAAGTGGAAGGTGCAGTAACCGACCATGTTGCTGTCTTAGAACTTCCAGCATTTATCGTGCCAAGAGATTTTGTGCTTGCACCTGAGACTGAGAATCCTGATGCGCTTAATGTGACTTGGACTCCTGTGAGCGCAGTGTTTTTGTTATTGTTTACTTTCCCCGAGATAGTCATTGGCTCTTCATAATCAATTGAACTCTCTGAAACTATCAAATCAGCTGTTACAGGCATGCTTGAATCAACTGTCAGGCCAATCTCAGTATCATCCTCTTCCTCAGAACCAGCAATGGTTCCTGCAACATGCATATAAATCGTATAATCTCCTGACAAGTCTGTGTCAATAGTAAATGTTACTGTTCCTGAATTGCCGGCGGTTATAGTGCCAGAGGATTGTCCTGACTGTGTAATTGGCTTTTCAGCAACAGAAGTACTTAACCCCGAGGCAGGCAAGAAACTTATTTCAGCCTCTACACCAGTAGCTGTGCTCCCGCCATTGTTTGTAGCTGTTACAGTAAGTGTAACTGACTCACCTTGATCAACAACACTTGAGGAAAGCTGGAGGTCTGTATCAAAATCTGAGGCAACTGCAATACTTATGAAAAAAAGTAATCCTAAAGCCAGTGTAATTATTGCTTTTTTCATTTTAACCGCTACCCCCGCTCATATTCCATTGCTCTGTGTGCATCATCTCTACACCCTGGAAATTATAACCAATGTTAATTGTTGCATTTGCTGTCTGGTTGTTTGTGTAGACCTCTAAGCAAATACTCTCAAATGGAGGTATATACACCTCATCAAATAGAATCTGTTTTCCTGAAATGGTCGCAGGATGGCTGGTCGTTGTCTGATTAAGTTCATCTGACAAACTAATATTAATATTAGCAAAAGCATCATATTGTGATGCTTCTACAAATTGGATATCCCACCCCCATCTTCCAAAGTAGGTCCTGTAGTTTGTTCCATCAATATTTAATTCGTCACTAAAGTTTGCAGGAATGGCAGCAGTCCAGTCTCCTCCACTTTGATTGTAGTAGACCCTGTCTGGCAATCCATCACTTCTTGCATCAACTAATGCAAAATTCTTTGAAAAATCTGCTTCCAGGTATTTTATTTTCCATCTATCATCTCTGAAAGCAGCTGTATCATTTGTCCAGTAAATTGAGAAATCACTGTCGGATTTATAATCTGAGCAATTTGACCATCCGTTCCAGGTATCCTCCGGATAATCAGAAAGGTTTCTTGACATTGGAGGAACAATAAGGCAGGCATTTCTGTATATATCTCCATCGTCAACTGTATCTACCAGCAGTACTCTGAATCTTGTGGGTGTCCATTTATTATCAAACCACCCTTCAAGATGCTTATAATTTCCATTTATGCTTTCAACAGGCCAGCCTGCAGCTGTAAGATCCCATTCTGATGCATCTATATCTGTAAGATTGATTGTTTGATTTTGTATAGCAGTGAAGTGCAGATAAGCTTCGTCCGACGGCTGCATATCTGCCCAGGCAGTATGCATCCTGTTAATATATTGCTCGACAGGTGCATTCAAGTTGATGCATAATTCATACCCATTGTTTATATTTCCCATAGACCATGAATTTGTCCAGGTCTCAATAACATCACCTATTTTAACATCCTTCCCCGTCCATGTCCTCATCTTCCCAAGCCCAACACCTGTCTTATTATACACAATATCAAAATTAAAGTGCTTCCAGCCATAACTGGCAATTTCATCATTTAATGTGGCATTGAAAGTAACTGTATTTGAACTCCCTGCTGGAACAAAAATCTGACTTCCATAGGCATACATGTTCCTACATTCGCTATTTGAAGTAGAATCCATGTATTCATAGTCATCTCCGTTTAAGGTAATATTCCCGTCATTGTCTGGCCACCTCTGCATGCATAAATCGCTAATAAGAATGTTGCTTGAGCCCAAATTAGTAAAATTTAGAGTTATTATTGTTGGAGTATTTGCTTCTACAAATTTTGGATTCATCTTCATCTCAATAGCATCTTTGCTAATCTTCAGACTCTCACTTTGCATGCTAGTGAATTCGTTCCTATCAATAGAATACTCACTCTGCCATTGCACTGTCGCATCAATTATATCATTGTAGCTGCCTGTATCATTAACCCTTAGCTTAATCTCAATCTCTTTTTCTGCAGCTGTAGAAATAACCGCATTTTCCAGGAAAATTGTTCCATCAACAACATCTCCGGAACTCACAGACCCAATTACAACACTATTTGGCATTATTATTGTGATATTTGCCGTTATATCTTCGTCGCTTGCCCTTACCAATGTAACTCCATTATCCCCTAAGTTGTAGACTTTGTAGAGTCTTGATGCATTAGCAGCAATTGAAGGGGCTGGCATATAGACCTCTTCATCTATCTGCTTGCAGGTATCATATGATGTATGGGAAAGATTCATGCATACTGTATCTAAGGTACCATCTACATCCTTATCAAACACGACACTTTCCACAATTTGCATTGAACCGTTCTCAAACCATGTTAAATTATATGAGCTCCAGCTGTAAACTGTGAAGTTTAAGGTTGTATTGCTTATACCCAGTATAACAGGGCCGTCAGGACCTTCCAATGTTTCATTGACATATCTCTGGTGGTCCAATTTGGCAGGTGCATTTTCTGAAGGAGGAGTGTTCTTTGAGTACATTAGCTTTGTGTAGTTTGTGAATCCATCTCTGTTCTCATCATATACATAGAAATAATACGTGTCATCTCCAAAAGTCAATGAGCCTGTTTTGGATTTGTATCCAGTAACATTTTCTTGTTGGTTCTTGACATCCAGTGGGATAATCCACTGTGTATTATTTGTATAAGTAAGATTGACTGTTTTTATATCTGCCGAGGTATCTCCAAGCGGTTGACTTTCCGTTCCTTGCATATCAACTATCCAACCAGTATTTGTCCTTATTGATCCATATTCTATTTGTTTCTTGTCTCTTTGGTCACTCCTGCTGTTAGATATTCTATTTTCCAACCTCAATCTGATTTGCTCGCTTTCACCAGCTCTTAGAGCACTTGGTGCGTCAAGCCAAGAATACAGTACGTTTCCAACAAAGACTTCTTCTCTTCCTGAGACTGTAAGTGATTTCCCTCCTTTTTCATATGATACACTATACTCCATATAATAACCTCGTACTTGGTCACTTGGGTTATTGGTGGTATCAATGAATACATCTCTTTGAAGCGATTCGCCTGCATTTAATGGAACAAGTGCGCTCCATTCAGCATAATTATATTTGCAGTAAGGGTCTATATTACCGCAGCTTCCCATCTTCCCAACACATCCTCCATTGGAAGCCCCGTCATGATGCATGAAGCTTGCCTCAGGCGAAGAAAGACAATAGTCGTCATTTTCGCTCATTGTCAATGTGATTTTTGTAATGTTAATGTTTTCTTCTGTATCTAGCTTAAAATTAAGGGAGTCAAGTGTTCCATATTGCAGAGCTATCGGAAATATTTCAGTACTGTTTATTATGTCTTCAACAACCTTTATCTCAAGGCTGCCATTGTGGTTAATCTTTTCTCCTTGGAAATAGTATTCAATACTGTAATTTACCAATGCTTCAGTTTCTATGGTAGGCGCCTCAGTTAAAATCGAAAAGGTTCTTTGCTGCCACCCCCAAAACCCAGCTGCAAGCAGGGGTATGCCTGTCCAGTTTATTTCTGTTTTGTCACTGCTCAATACACCATCCCCATTGTACCCCTCAATGCTGAATCCAGAAGGCATATCTATTGTGATATTTGCATCACTGATATCATTATCGTCCTGCCTCATTAGCTCAAGTCCATGCCCCCACTGGTCTATCCTGAAGATCCAATAGTAATAGCTGCCCATATAGACAAGGCCATTTTCCTTGAAAGGACCTTCTCCAGGGTATGTACTAAAATCATTATCTTGGTTTAAATCAAAATTCACAGTTTCATATATGCCATCACTGTTCATGTCTGTTAGAACAAAGCTGAAATCCTCTTTATCTGGGTTGCCATCATTATCTGTATCTAGTTGATCTCTTGTTCCAACAATCCACATCTGATTAGAAAGCTTAATTGAATTATTGTTTATGTCAGTGATAACTAAAGGTATCCAGTCAGAATTCAGGACATCGCCTGTTTTCCAGTAAGGCAGAGAATCGCTTGAGCCAGAATCCCACCAGTCTTTCTGCCAGAGATGCGGCTTCCTGTCTGAAATATATAAGGCATTTAACTCATCCTGCCCGTCAGTATAATTTGAGTCAAATGCATAGAAATAAAGATGGTCCCCCCTAAAAAACAGTTCTCCCTCTTTTGGAGTTACATTGACTTGTTCATAATGATTCCATGGGAGGTACCACAGCATACTATTGGTCTCATCTAAGTCAACTGTCAAGTTCTCAGGCATTGGTGCTCCTGTTGGCTGAATTAAGTTTTGTTCAAAGCTTGTTGAATCAGAGCAGTTCTGGCAGTCCCAAAAACCAATATGCGGATCCCCTGCTTTCTCGCTTAGAGGTTCAGCCACGTTTCTTATGGACAATGCGTATGTGAGTGTGCCATTAACAGCCATTGATGCAGGCCCTGTGATTTTGTAATCCTCTAATTCCTCTGGTTCAATATTAATCTCTTTTTTACTAGAAGAAGGCATATTTATCATCATTGTTCTAACTATATCTTTCAATGGCAGACCGTCTTGTATTTCATGCTCTGTATTTACATAGGAATATGGATGTATGTATTCTACCCTTCCCCAAAGCTTAAGGGTAGAGCCGACTGCGTCTTCAGGCAATTCAAAAGTATAGTTTATGTAATAGGTTGAATTTTCTAAACCGGTGGCATTGAAATATGGAAGCACTGCGCAGCTGCTTCTCCTAGTAACGGGATTGTAAGCACACTGCCCTTGAACCTCATCTAATGTTGTTCCATTTATCTTCACTCCTGATAAAGTATAGTTGTCGCATAGCTCATAGAATTTCTGTATCATAAACCTCGGTTCTTCCATCATGTCTATTTCAAATTCAAAGCTGTACCTGGGTTTTTCCTGCTTGAATTCGTCTGATATATGTTCCAGCTCTTCTAAACTTTTCGGATGGTCTGGCTGGAACTCAGAACACTCAGGATCCTCTATGTCAAGTTCAAATGCAAAATTGCATCTGGCCTCTTGTTTGAACTCATCATCAAAGCAACTATCAGAGTCCTTAGACTCATTATATAAATATGATAATTTCTCGACAAACCAGTCTTTCCAATTATCAGGTCTATAGTGCTCAAACACAGCAGACATAGTCACATTACACTTAAAATCAGAGTCATTTGAACAAGCTTTTAGGACTTTTGTAAGATTTGTCCAGCAGCTTTGATTCATCTCATCATAACAATTTATCTCTTGGAGAAAGTCCCACTGGTACATATCTTCAAACTCAAGCTCCATCCTAGTGAAGTCTACAGTTTTATCCGCTGTATTATTGATTTTAATCAAAGCTTGGCATGAATTTCCATCACATAATATGAATTCTTCAGTAAATCCTGATTCAAGAACATCATTCACAACAACAAAGGATCCGTTTTCATTATAAGGAGCGCTATCCATTATAAAGTCCAATGTATAATTAACAATTTGATATTCTTCAGTACTTGAGCCGATATCTGCGACAAAATCCATCCATGCGCCTCTTCCGCTTGAGATAATGTTGTTGTACCAGGAGATTGCGTTTCCGTTTATTTCATCTGCATTCCATGACCTGAGTCCGCTAAATAGTGCAGGAAGCGAGAGAGTAATATTTGCGTTTGATATGTCCCCATCAATCTTTCTAACAAAAGTTGCTTCTGCCCACCATATATCCCCCTGCAATCTTGTTATCCAATATTCATCAGTTCCAAGTTCAAGAAAATCTCCCTTATACTTTGGTCCAATCCAGGTTCCGCTTTCCAGATAATATAATGCCTCGAACTTGCCATCACAATCTCTATCCACTACTGAGAAATTATAGTTCTGGCCTCCAATCGGCACACTTTCCCTGAACCTTATAACATTAGGCCTTATTACTAAAGAAGTGCTGTTTACTAAAATGTAAAACTCTGGTTCCCATTTCGGCTCATAAGAATTGTTCTCGATCTGGTCTGTTGCTGTTCTTAAATCATAATCACCATCGCGCTCTATTATACACCTATTAGGTATATTATCCCCTGTACTGTCATAGCAGAGCACAGGGTACGTTTTCTTTGTATTAGAGGCTTTATCATACATAGTTATATTTGTTTCATTAAACACTCCACTTTGGTTATTTAGGGACTCTAAACCAGACCATTTTAACAAGCTGGCTGCTTCTAATGGCCTTACTTGCCCTGCAGCAGCGTCCAAATCAGACATATTTACAATATTATTATTTCCGTCTTCCAGTTTGCTGTTAAACTGTATGCACTGCTCGCTTATCCTCTCAAATACTTCCATTTTGTTCCATATGTCAAAGCCCATATTTTGGTCCTGTGTATTCATTTGTATCGAGGAAGGGTGGAACCTTGTTTCAAGCACAGAGCCAACAGTTATTCTGCTTGCGCCCCTATGAAAAATTCGTTCATTGCTGTAGGAATAATCAATAGACCAGTCAATCCAGAAGTCCTCAGGTGGTGCTATAATACTAAAATTATACAGCTGGCTGCTGCCTGTGTCTATCTGTTGGTTCTCCCAATAGACTCTCCAATTGCCGCCCCTATCCTTAATTACATTATCTGTAGCTGAACTTACATTCAGTACATATCTTGGCATCCAAAGCTGGATAAAGGCATCTGTTGCTTTCTGCGCACCAATATTTGTTACATTCAAAGAAAATTCATATACTGTGTTTTCCTGCTGCACCATTAAAGGGGATATCAAACTTGTGAGCGCGTCTGTAACTAAAATCTCATCATTTTCATGCAGAACATTGCCGCTTAGGTTGCCATTCATACTATAAAAGTAGTCAATTTCCCATTCGACTTTTGGTGTACCAATAATCTCCTCCAGCGGCTGGGCATAGAAATTTAAGTCTATATAATCACTTATAGTCTGATTTTCCCATAATATAATCCCATTAACATTATCAACCTGACTTGCCACTGGGTAAATTTTAAGTGGATCCACATAGTAGATGGGCATGTTGCTTGAATTCAAAGGCAGTTGTAGGAGGAGACTTACATTCTCTGCTGTGGTCTGGCCTTTAAATCTATTTGCTACTGACAGCCAGAAGTATTCACCTCCTCCGTAAGCTTTAATTGTTTTTGGTCCGAACCATGATTCAAGGATGTCGTTCCCTGTTTCAAGAGAACCAGCAATTTTAAAAAATAGTTCGCCAGGCTCTTTGTTATCAAGTGTACCTGCAAGGAATTTAAGCAAATATTTTCCCTCCTCTTCGGGAGCCATGAAACTAATATTCATCTCTCCATCAGATTTTGCATCCAGGTTAATAGTCGTACTGTTGGATGCGCCTTCAACAGGATTTATTATAATGCCAGTGTAGTTAATATCAATAGAATTCTGCCCTATACCTTCACCGCTACTAATGTTATTCACAGTAATTACAGCATATATTGTGTCTCCCCCAGCATAAGCACTAAAAAGCTCATTACTTACTAATTCATAGGAAATATCAAATATCTTAACATCAAATGCTGGAGTTAGTTTTGGAGGTATGTTCAATGATTTTACTTCATAGAATCCAGAGTAACTTGGGCAGGGAGTGATATTTATCTGCAGCCTCCCATCTGCATCACTTATTGAGCTAACAGAAACAACATCTATTTCTGTTTTTTGTTCACCAGAATAATAAAACAATCTGCTGATGCTTTCATTCACTCCTGATCTTAGGTCGCCATTAGCAGCAATTGCTACAGCATCTATTACAATGTCTCCTGAACCAGTATAGTGCCCAAGAAACTTCTTATCAGGCACAATTAAGTAGCTTTTAACGATAAAGGGAACTGCCTTATAAAGGACTGTCTCAGTAGAATTAATCCTTATCTCAGCGATATACTCTCCTTCAGATAGTCCTGATGTATTAAATTCCATACTATCCAAATCATTCTTATTTGTTTTGATGTCTTCTCTTGGTAGGACTTCACCAGTAACTGAGTTTGTTATTTTAATGAGTGCAACATCAACACTATTTTGATAAGAGTCATAAGGTTTCCCTGCTTTGCACTGCTGTGATGTATAATTGCACAGATGTAATGTTACATTGATTTCTTCTGTTGTGTTAATAACAGGTTCATGTATACCGTAATTCTCCAAGGTTAATTCCGGTTCAATATCAGCCATAAAATGCTGGACATAAAATACTGTTTCGGTCTCTGCTGCAGACGATTGTTTTGTAGCAAATACTTTTACAATATGTTTTCCGCCCTCAAAATTTCCTTCACCAGGACTAATATTAAAGTACTCAAGACCGTCCGCCCCTGTGTAAACAGGTAAAACAAAGTCAGTTGAATTAATAGTTATATTCACTTCCTTTGGCGGCCATACCGGATTATCCTGAGTGCCAGCATACAGTAGCTTTATGCTATTTATAGACGCATTAATAGGTGTCTTGTCAATATTTCTTGTTTTTACTGAAACAAAAACATCTCTATCAGGCAGGTACATTATTCTTGATTCATTATAGAATTCATTTGTGGCTTTTGCTGAAACAAAAAGATCCCTGACTTCAAAGTTAGTTGTAGCAACCTGAGCAAGATTATTATAATCCACAAGTATTTTTATACTATATATCCCCTCGCTGCACGGATTTAGTTTAATCTCGTAATTACCTTCGTCATCCGCCTCTACTGAAGACACAGCATTTGATGCATTGAGACTTTCTTTAGTAGCCTCATTTATTATACTTCTGATTGTAATTCCGGCGCCAATAACTGTTTCGTCAGAAACATCCTTCATGTCCATTTTAAGCTTAACTGATTCTGAAGATGAAAAAACCTTTTTGGCAGGGTAAAAACCAACACTGAACGAGTCTATCTTTATCCAGTTCTGAATTAGTGTGTTGTTATTTACAAGGGATTCAATCTGCAAAATGCCAAAGAGACTTGAAGGCAGTGTCAGTGTTAATATTCTTGTCTCATTATTAAATGCCTCGCCGACCATGCTTAGATTAACTTCATCCCCTCCCTGATCCTCAACCCTGAGCACCTCTGCCGCACTAATATTGTATTCTTCAAGATTTGAAAGATTAAAACCTGTCACTCTGAACTGAATCTTTTCACCAGGCCTGAAATAATGTGCTTCTTTAAGATCCGTGTCAACTGGTGTAACCTTAATAAGTATTTCCTCAGTTCTAAAAAAGAGTTTGCTCTTTAATTCATCGCTGTTAATTAAACCAGATACATGTGCAATATAGTCGCTTTCTCTGTTTATAGGAGTAAAATTGAGCACTGTAATATTAAATGACTCCGAACTTGCCTGTATAGAATATAACTTTGTTTCATAGCTTTTATTCTCAAATGACCCCAATAAAACGTCTTCAAAACTGACAGCTGTAATATTTGGGTTGACAAACTCTTCATTCAGTATATCATATCCAACTAATCCGAGAAGTATGTTATCACCTAACCCAAAAGGGATATCCCTTGGTCTTGGCATACCTTCTTCTATGGTTACAGGAATTCCTGTTAATATATAAGAACGAACTTCAAAATATTTGGTCTCTTCAATTGAATCAACAATTACACTAAGTCTGTATTCTCCTTGTTCCGGAGGCGCTGATATGGTTGCATTGTAAACCCGGGTATTATTGGCAAAAAACAGGTTTCCTTGAGAGACATTATTATTAGTAGAATTATAGAGAATATAAGAAACACTTAGACCAGTGGCTGTAACTCCGTTTTGAACGACCGCTGCCTCTATAATAAACTCTTCATTAGGTTTAAATAAATCTTCCTCATACCCTGATCTGGTTTTTAATGAGACATCTACTTCATAATTTCTTACTGTGAATCTTTTGCTTTGTCTATTATTTATTATTAAAAAATAATCACCTGATGAAAGTGCACTAAAGGTATGCGAGTATTCTCCTGTCCCTGTATTTCCAGAATGGGAGATAACTTCTGTGCCCGTTGCACTGTATATCTTAGCAATTATTGCTTCATTTTCAACATAGTCTCCTGTGTCAAGATTGAGTATTTTAACAATAACGTCTACATTGTCAGAAGAAGTGAATTCAGAATCCATCTCAATAATAATATCATAATTAGATATGATCTCAAATGAAGTCAATGATGTTAATGAGTTGTAAACAGCTGTTATATAATACGTCCCTTTTGTGGAAGTATTGCTGTAGACAGCTGAAAAGCCTCCATCAGTGAAATTTGATGTGTTGAAGAGCATGAAACTGGCTCCTGGTGCTTTTGCTGACAGGGATATTGTCCCGTTTATGCTAGTATTTTGAGCAGCATCTTCAACAGTTCCGGTGATTGCGACATCCTCATCTAAGAAATAGACTGATTTGTCTAAAGATACTGTTACTTCAGTTGCGGCAGTAACTGCTGAGACTAGCAATGCTGTGTATAAAAGGACTATACCTATAATGCACAAAAAATAATTCTTTTTCATTTTACATGTTCTCCTCTAAATAATTTAGAATCCTATGTTGGATAATAAGAAAATCTTCCTTAATTTTTATCCCCCAAAATCAGATATAATTTAGTCAAAAACCGAGGTATATAAACTTTTTTTGTAACTAATAAGTAAAACTTATTCCTATTTTGTCAAATCTAATATGCCATTGCCAAAATCTTCAGCTGCTCTTGGGCCGTTTGCTGTAATAATCTTTCCGTCAATTACTACAGACTCATCAACATAGGTCGCTCCATGCTGCTCAAGTGTCTCAATTGGTGTTTTGTCCAGAGCAGAATTCCATACAGTTGCCTTTGCACCGTTTAGTATGCCTGCTTTTGCCAAAATAGTTGGCGCTATGCATATTGCTCCAATGAACATGTCCTTTTCTTTAGCTTGCTTTAGTAAACCAATCACCTCGGGATAATTTGCCAAGTCAGGAGCACCTGGTCCTCCTATAACAACAACCATGTTGTAGTTGTCAAGATTTGCATCACTTACTGCAAGGTCTGGTTGGACTATCATGCCAAGTTTGCCTTTTGCCGTATCTGTTGTAATGCTAGCGACATCAACTTGATGGCCTGCATTCTCAACAATATCTTTTGGTATTTCTAATTCCTCATCTCTAAAGTCTTGTTGCGCCACAATAAATAAAAATTTCATAGTATCACCTCCTTGGTTTGTGTAAAGCTGAATCTCCTCTTGTTGACCCATTTTTGGCGTTTGCTTCACGCAGCCACAAATTAGGATAATTAGAATTATTATTAGTACTTGTCCCTTCATATTCTTGCAGATGTTTTTCTTATTTTTATATTTTTTTTAAATACTGGAAAATAATTCCAAGTAGTAACTTTTAAATACAAAATAGCTTTTCTTTGGTTTCAATGGGCCTGTAGCTTAGCCATGGCAACTGGTTACGCTCGGTTGTACTGAAAAATCGTTGCTCGATTTTTGGTACAGTGGAAATTTGTTAAATTTCCTCCTGACACGCAAAATGGGTTTCCTTCCCTGGCGGTCAGTCAAGCCCATAAAAAGGAAAACCTTGGGCCCATAGCTCAGTCTGGTTAGAGCGCTGGTCTTATATGACCCTTATTGCAACAATACTAAAAGGCAATATGAACTAAGCCAACCAGCGGTCGCGTGAAGGCTGTTAAAAGCTTCGCGAATTCGAATCACGCTGGGCCCATTATTTATCTACTGGCTAGGTTATAACATTAATTTTATAAACTTTAAATCCAGATAATATTAGATATGTTCTTAAAACAAAAAAAGAGAGGCATATTAGTATTTATGCTGGTTCTTTTTTCTTTGTCTGCATTTGGATTACCTATTGAACCCACATTTTTCTACGGCCAAGTTATTTCACAAGGCCATCCTGTTGAGAATATAGTTGTTACAGCGATGTGGGTAGACCAAGAGGGTAAGAACAGAACAAGCAGGGCAATGACTCTGAGTAGAGAATATGCTTCTATGCTGGGTGAACCATACTTATATGGTTATTACTCTTTTACCAATGGCACAGTCCAGGCAAAACCCAACACGGACATAATAATAAAAGTTGAAGGGGTAGATGGCAGGGTAGTTATACCTGCAAACCCCGGCAATGAGCCAATACTAGTGAATCCTATAATAATTAACAGGCATCAACAGACTTTAGTATACCAAATTGTAGGTAAAGTTAGGACGATTATACGGGGGAAAGCTGGACCTGAGACAAGTGAAGGGTATTATTTCAATATCTACGAAGATCCAGGCAGCCAGAGGGAGGTATTTCAGACAGACAAAGAAATTACTCTTGAAGAAACACAAAAGACAAGGCTGGCTGAGGTTGAAAAGGCTCAAAATGAAAGCAATGCAACTTATGTTGCTCTTTCGAATATTGAGGGGTTGTCTGGCCAAGAACCTACTTATAATATAGAGAGCCTAGATGACCATTATGTAAAATACCAAACCTTAAAAATTGGTGAGCAGCAAGAAAAGGGAAAGAATATAACTGCTGCTCTAAATGTTTTGAAACTTTTTGGAGTCCTTATTGTAATATATATTATTATCCGCCTCTATCCAAAACTACATAAAGAATTTATACAAAAAATTATGCAGAGAATATCACTGATTACTTTTGATCCTGTGATAAACCATTCAAGACAGATTTTAAATACAAGGATTGCCAAGATTTCACAACCTTTGACAACTGTGCCAAAAGAACTGAGTTGCGCAGAGGTACTTAATTTCTTTGTGAGTAAGAGAACTGATAGTCTCTTGATTAGTGATAGTAATAAGTGCATAGGCTCGGTCAGTGAGACAGATCTTCTTAGAGTAAAAATAGATGAGAATAAAAGCTTGGCAGACTATAAGATTAAAGAGCTTATGCTCGAAAAAAACCATAATATCCTTGCAGAGTCAACAGTTAGAAGCGCTTACATATCCTTTGTTAGTAATAATCTTCCAAAACTTTGTATAGTAAGCAAGGATACATTAATGGGGGAAGTTACCCTTCTGGACTTGCAGCAGCAGATAAAAGGTTTTTCGCGCCATTTCAAGCCGCATGGGGAATCAGGTATCCCCACAGTTAGGGATGTGATGGATAAGTCATTTTTCACTTTGGATAAGAATGAAGGCGCTGATAAGGCAAGACAGCTTATGGTTGATAAAGAGCTTAACTCAATAGTCATAGTTGAGAACCACAAGCCTATAGGCATATTTACGGTTAAAGACTATATCATTGGCTTGAGCAAATATCAGAAAAATCTCTCTGCACAAAATCTGGCAAGCTTAATGAGCACCTCGATAGTGTCAATAGATCCGGAACTAAATATCTTTGAAGCAAATGATTTCATGGTTGAAAAAACCTTCAGGAGGTATCCTGTTATTCTGGATGATCAAGTTATAGGAATTCTCAACCAGAAGCAATTATGTGAAGAGATATTCAATTATTTACAGGGAGACATAAGTAGATAGGGATTGTTACTTTGTTAATCTTTTAAAAAGATTTAAAAATCAAATTAAAATCCTGAATCAATAGTGCCCCGTTAGTGTAGAGAGCAATCGCACAACCCGGTACAGCATAATGCTGCGGCAACAATCATCTTGCCCTTTCGAATGGTCTGTTTACTGTAAGGAAAGGCGAGGACGGGGGTTCGAACCAACTGGTAGCTCGGTTGACACGCTGAGCGACATCCTAAGAAGTCTGCTCTGCAGATTTTTTGGACACAAAAAATCCTTTGGATTTTTACGTGTTCGCCTTCGGCGAAGTCCTTCGCGGCAACTTCGTTGCCATTTGCTGAAAATCCCCCACGGGGCATATATTACAAACCATAAATTATATTAACAACTACTCTTCATTATTTTCTTAAAAGGGGTGTATGCTATTAAAATAAGACATATTATTAACAATAATTCTGTTGAAGGCCAGGGCAAGATAGAGAAATTCTTCTTGACAAATAAAAAGGGCGGATATTTCCTAAACAATTCAAGCACCAAATTCCGCGGCTTGTATTTTGTTCAGAAAAAAGAAGATTCATGGACTCTTTTTAAAACAGTTGATACTATCCGTATGGAAGAAACTCCCTTGGAGATTATAAACAGGCTATTCTGCTTTGAGAAAAAATTCAAAAACAGCACGGTTAAGTACCTTATGTATAATAATTCACTTCTGCTTGACATTTCAGGCAACATTGGCTTTACCCTTACTTTAGATATGAGAGAAATCTATGACTTCAGTGAACAGGGAAGAATATATGAGGTATATAAGGAAGGGAATTATATAATCATCAAATACAGAAAATTTAGGGATAGTTCACTCTCTGAGCTTTTATATGAAAAGTACCTCGTAATATACACAGATGCAGAATGGCAGCCCATTAGTCAATGGGAGGAACATACTTATGAAGAAGATTCGCAGAGACAATCGCCGCCCTACAAGCTATGGGTTTATCGTGCTGGTAAGTTTAATGCAAATAACAGCAGACTAGTTATATCCTACTCTGATAGTAAAGAGGAGGCTGTGGCTGAAGCAAAATACATGTCTGAGAATTTTAGTTATATATTTGACGAGGAGATGCAATATCTTGCATCCCACATTAAGATAATTAAGTACCTTCCGGAAGACATTCTGCTATCATATGCATCTGCCCTGAAAAACCTTGATAACCTGACTGTTAATATTGATGATCAATGGGGTCTATATGGGGGACTCCCATGGTTTTTTCAGTTCTGGACAAGAGATATCGCAGTTGCTGGTGGCGCTCTTATAAAAAGAAAAAGATTCTACCTAGCAAAAAAATTATTATTTGGATTTCTTAATGCCATTTCTCAAGATGGAAGACTGCCAAACAGAGTCCCTTATTCTGAACTTGCAAGTGCAGATGGGATAGGCTGGATCTTTAAGAGGATATACGATCTGCTTATTGCACTGGACAATGAGAATATCATTAATTTTTTTATTTCTGAAGCCGAGTTTAAAAAGCTGCATGAGGCACTCGAATTTTCTATAAATAATCAGGTTAAGCATTATTTAAAAGACGGATTATTGAGCAATGGGGCGCATGAGACATGGATGGATACCTCGTGCAAAAATGATACTCGCTCAGGAGCAAGAATAGAAATACAAGCATTATTTCTAATAACTTTAAGACTAATGCAATATGTTTGTTCACTGCTCAAAGAAAATGGTGAATACTACACTAGCCTTGAAGTAGATATAAAAAATAAAGCAAGAGAAGCTTTTTTCTCCAACAATAACTTAAAAGATGGTAAAAATGATTTAACACAAAGACCGAATGTATTCATTGCATACTATGTATATCCTGATCTGCTTGATGCAGAGGAATGGAAGCTTGTATTTAAAAACGCACTGAAAAAACTCTGGCTCGACTGGGGCGGGCTTGCTACCATACCAAAAGAATCAAGCCTGTTTTGTCCTTTTTATACCGGACAGGACAACAAAAGCTACCACCGAGGCGATTCTTGGTTTTTTTTAAACAATATGGCAGCAATATGCATGTACAAGCTTGATAATAAGCTCTTCTCTGCATATATTAAAAAAATTTTTGAGGCTAGCAAGAAAGAAATCCTATATCTCGGTGCAATTGGTTCACATGCCGAGCTGAGTTCAGCAGCCACTCTCCTCCCGCAAGGCTGTCTAACCCAAAGCTGGAGCAATGCCATGTATGCAGAACTAGTGGATACATTATACTGATGCACAAAAATAATATGCGAAAAATTTAAATACAGAGACAATGCTTAGAATAATAAGTACTGAAAAGAGGTGTTACAATGGTTAGAAAATCAAAAAGAGGCTCTTTAAATCTTTCTATTAATGCAATAGTTGTTCTGATTCTGGCAATTACAATGCTTGGTCTTGGCCTTGGTTTTATAAGAGGTACGTTTAAAAGCGCAACAGAGGGCATAGGAAAATCTCTCCAGAGCATAGATGAAGGAAGGAAGAATGCTTTTTTGGAGGATTGTAATGATGATGCATGTTTAGAGGTTTCATCAGTCAAACTCGAGAAAAATGGCAAGGATACAATATTGCTGGCAATTTATAATAAACTGGATTGTGCTATAGAGTCCTGGACTGACGGAACAGGCACCTGGGATGGTGCTGTTATAGATATTGACAAAATAAATTGCAAAACAATTGACGAAACCGCATCCTGTTCTGATATAACCTTATCTTCCTTTGAAACCCAATCAGTTGAGTCCAGGAAAAAAGTGCTGGTTCCGCTTGATATTTTTGTTAAAAATTCCGCAAAGGCAACTACCTATAGGTATTCAATCAATGTGCTTGGCCAATGTGATCATGATAATGATCCAGCTACTCCTGACCTGACTATGGGCAAAAAGCTGTTTTTAGACGTAGTTGTTCAATAAGGTGATATTCATGAAAAAAAGACTGACTCAAAACGAAGAATTTGAGATAATGAAGCTTGTGCTTGACAAGTTCTTGTGGCTTGGCTTTGGTATTATGGCCTATGGCTTCTATACATTAATCACAGGACAGACAGATACTCTGCTGAAAGGATTGTCATTCCTTTTCGCAGGGGCTGTTGTGCTGCTGATATTTATGGTCATAATATTAAAAGAGTATGAGCTTGTGAAGTAAATGCAAAAGAAAGGTTTAGAGCTTTCTATCAATTTTATTGTTATGCTTATTCTTGCAATTGTTATTTTTAGTTTTGGTTTGGTGTTTGTGGCAAAAATTTTGTCAGAAACAGATAGGCAAATTGGGTTGCTTCCAGAAGCAGAGGAACTGGCATTAGATGCCTGTTTAAATGAACAAAATCTTGTGTGTCTGCCAAACAATAAAAAAGAACTTGAACCTGGCAAGTCTCATGTCTTTGGTCTTGCTGTGCAGAATTATGCAGGAGAGAGCAAAGAGTTTTCTGTTTTAGTAGAGCTTAGCCTAGCCATAGATAATGAGGGCAATGAGATAACACCTATAGATGCAGCTGAGTGGACATTTCAGAGTCATGAGCCGTTTATGCTGGCAAATAATGAACAAATGAAACTTACAATACCCTTTACAATACCAATACACGCTGAACAAGGGGAGTATGCCTTTAATGTTAATGTCTGCTTTAAAGATGACACTCACCCAGATGATGCAGAAAAATGCCCTGATGCAGCTTATCCAGATTTATACGACACAACCCACAAGATAAGGATTATGGTAATTTAACTTTTAATAATATTAGAAAAACTACTTGCTTCCAGGCTTGCGCCTCCGGGCAGACAACCGTCAATATTTGGCATGTTCAATATTGCACTTGCATTCTCTTGATTGACGCTTCCGCCATAGATTATTCTGGTTGAATCAGCAATTTCCTGGTTGTATAACTGCCGGAGAAGCTCTCTCAAGAATATGTGCACCTCCTCTGCCTGCGCAGGTGTCGCAGTTTTGCCAGTCCCTATTGCCCATACTGGTTCGTATGCAATAACAATATTTTCTATAGTTGTTTTAGACAGCCCTTCCCTTAGTTGAGTTTCCACTATCTGCTTTGTAATGCCTTTTTCCCTCTCCTCTAATGTCTCACCTAAGCAGAAAATAACTTTTAAACCACGCTCTAATGCCTTTTTAACCTTTTTATTTACTATTTCATTAGTCTCGTTAAAATATTTTCTGCGCTCTGAGTGCCCGATAATTACATAACTGCAGAATTCCTTTACCATCAAAGCAGAGACTTCGCCTGTGTACGCTCCACTGTCCTCATAAAAGATGTTCTGTGCTCCAACCTTAATATTCGTATTCTCAAGCTCTTTCTTAAGCAAAGGCAATAGGGTAAAAGGGGCGCATATCACTATATCACAGTCTCTTGCATCCTTGACAAACAGTTTAAAATCTCCCAAAAAAGAGCGTGCTTCTTCGCTTGTCTTATTCATCTTCCAATTGCCAGCCATGAATTTTCTCCTCATATTATCACCTTTTTAGTTTTATAACAAAATATGTGCCTGCAGCCACCATAATAAGGCTGATATACTGCATTGTGCTAAGACCTAAAGGCAAGCTGCTATAATAACGGAAGAACTCAGCTATAAATCTTGTTATTCCGTACAATAGAGTGAATAAAGCCAGAATAAAACCTGGTTTATGCTTCTTATTCCTAACAAATAGCAGGATAAAAAATGCCATGAACTTAAGACATGCTTCATATAGCTGGGAAGGATGCCTGAATCCTGGCACATCAGGAAATTTTACTGCCCAAGGCAGATCAGTAATATATCCATATAGTTCACCATTGACAAAATTAGCGATTCTGCCTAATGCTAAAAACAACGGAACATAAATAATGACCTTATCTGCCGCTTTATAGAAATCTATCTTTTTTCTTTTGCAGTAAAAAAACGCAATACCCAGCCCTGCGAGAAAACCTCCAATAAAACTCATGCCTCCATGCCAGATCATCACCGTCTCTATGGGATAATGAACATAATATTTAATATCGAGCAGGATATGGCCGATTCTCCCTCCTATTATCACGCCAAGCATTGTAAATGTAATCAAATCACTGGCATTCTCTCTCGTAAGGTTTTTAATAGACTTGCTCTTAGCTAACTTGTCTAGAAGGAACACAGTAAAAAGAAAACCAAAGAGGTATACAAGGCTGTAGTACCTTATCTGGATAGGCCCTATCTGAGCAATAACAGGATTGATATTATGCACAAACATGAATAAGTTAAAAAGAAACAGGGTATAAAAATGTTGTTCTTGCGAAAGCGATTGGTTAAAATATTTCACCAGAAGAGTTAAGCTGTCCCTTTCGGCCTGATATACGTACGTCGATGTTTTAGAAAATCTCCTTCAAGATTCATTACCAAATGATCTGGTGTTATGCCAAATCGTTGTTCAAATTCTCTATCTTGATATTTTTCTTCAAGCGAATAATGGATTGGAAGATCTCTCCATCTTCTGAGATCTTTAGAATGTTCTTCACCAACAATAAGGATTGCTTTCCCTTGACTTTCTTGCTGCATTGCAGTATAAGAATTTTTTAAAAATTCAATACTCCTTAATCTTACAAAGAACCATGCGTAATCCCTTGCAGCCACATATCTCCTCCCATCATAAGATTTATTCTTCACAACAGCAAAGATCTCTTCATAAAGACTGTCTTGTATATCTCTTAGTCCTGCATTATCAACGCTTCTAATAGCTAATCCCGGATATCTTAGCAATAACAAACGATTTGCAGTAACAACAGGTATATCTTGAAAATAACTTGGCCCCCCTATTAATATTGATAATAACTCATCGTCTGTTATCCTGCTAAGGTCAATGCGAGCTGCATCAGGGTGGTTTCTTGCTTCTTGCACAGCATTACTAAGATCTTCACTGAAATCTCCACCCTCAACTAGAAGCAGACGAATATCCTGCTGTTGAATAAGAGATTCACAAATTCTATATATGCTCAACTGCTGTGCCCTAGATACTAATACTAATAATAACTCTTTATCTGTCATCTCTCCTAGGTCAATATGAGCTACATCTTGATGAGTTCTTGCTTTTTGCACAGCAGCAAGATCTTTTTTGGGATTTCTACCTCCAACCGGAAGGATATCAATATCTTGCTCTTGAATAAGAAGTTGATAAATTTTATGAATGGCCAACTGTTGTTCTTCAGATATTGGACCGGCCAAACCACGTAATGGACGTGGGTGGGTTTCTCCTATCACAAATAATTGGTTTTCACTTCCTGGGTTGTCATCTTGCACCAATTTTCCATATTGGGAAGGTATCATATGCTAATATAAAGCTTCTCACTATATAAACTTTTCTATTTTCACCACTAGTAAATAATAACAAAGTAAACTATTTAAGTAAAACTTCTTTTCAAAAAAATATGGTTAAGGTACTGGTTGGCTCAAAAAACCCAGTAAAAATACAGGCAGTTAGAGAGGCATTCTCTCATTATTTTAATGATGTAGAAGCTCTTGGTCTGAAGGTAAGTTCAAATGTCCCAGATATGCCTATTAATCAAGATATATTTCTCGGAGCAGAGAACAGGGCGAAGGAATTAAAAAAATTCAACAAGGAACAAAACCTTGGTGCAGACTACTTTGTTGGGATAGAGGGAGGACTGGCAGAGTACTTCTCAAAATGGCTCTGCTTCGGAACAATGTGCATAATGGATAAGACTGACAAAACCAGCTACGGCACCTCCCCACAATTTGAGCTGCCTGGGAATATAAGAAATGAGCTCCTGCAGGGGGTCGAACTTGGAAAGGTGATGGACCGACTAACAAATGACCAAAACACTAAGCAAAAGGCAGGAGCAATAGGATTTTTCTCTAAAAACATAATAGACAGAAAATCTCTTTATGTGCAGGGCCTGATAATGGCTCTTATACCTTTCATCAATAAAGAACTCTTTTTTCCAAAGCAAAAAATTTAAATCCTTGCTTAACAATATTTCTTCAAGAGGTGCAATAATGAGACATAAAATTGGTGTTATGGGCTCACATGAAGAGCCTAAGGATAGGCTTCTTATAAAAAGATCCAGGGAAATAGGAGAGAGAATAGCTAAGAAGGGATGCATCCTGGTTAACGGAGCAACTTCAGGATTTCCTGATGAGGCAGCATATGGAGCGAAAAATTCTGGAGGGTTTGTTTTAGGTATAAGCCCAGCACATGATATTCATGAACATGAAAAAAAATTCAAGCTGCCAACAAAAAATTACAGTACTATAGTATTCACAGGCTTTGGCTTTAACTTAAGAAATATAATAAATATCCGCACTTGCGACGCTGTTATATTTATTAGGGGTTCCTTCGGCACCCTGAATGAATTTACAATAGCGTACGAGGATGGGAAGATTATTGGGATACTGGAGCACAGCGGGGGCATCTCAGCATTTTTTGACGAACTAATCTCAATCTGCGAGAAGAATACCGGCGCAAAAGTCATATATGAGCAGGATCCAAAGAAACTTGTTGACAGACTTCTGGAAGAGATAAAAAAGGGCTAAATAAGAGAGAAACTGTCAAATACCCTTTCACAATAATGACATCTTACTTTTAAAGGATTTAACGAGTGTTTATAGAATTTTGAATAAATATCCTCATTTCTTGATATGCACTGGGGGTTGGGACATTTTATTAGGTTCTCCATAAACTGGGGCAATGCAACTTCAAACTTCTGAGCAACCTTGAACTCTTGGATAATGTTTATCGTGGCATGAGGCGCTATCAGCGCTATCTTGTTGAGCTCAGTCTTAGTAAGGCTCTTGTTCTCAATCTTCACTATATCTTTTTTCCCCATTTTTTTGCTCTCCAACCCAATACCAACTGTAACAATCTGGTCATATTCATCCAATTTAAGTATTTTCACTACTTTCAATGCATTTCCAGAATCTATATGATCAATGACAGTTCCATGTTTAATAGCATAGACTTTATATGGCCTCATTTTACTCCACCAAGTATCAAGGCAAGCAGTGCTTTCCTAACAACCAAACCATTTGCGGCCTGCTCAAAATAATAGGCATGCTCTGAATCATCAATATCTTTTGGGATCTCACTGACTCGAGGCAGAGGATGCATAATCTTCATAGTAGGCTTTGCTTCTCTGAAAACATCTTTCTCAATAGCATATGTGTGTGCAATTCTTTCATATTCAGCAGGATCAGGAAACCGTTCTTTTTGTATTCTCGTCATATATACTATATCGCATTCCTTGATAACCTCACCAACCTCTTTATGCTCGCTGTATTCAGTTTCAGAGTTCTGCAAATCATCTATTATATGCTTGGGTATTTTCAGAGACTCAGGAGAAACAAAATAGAGCCTGCAGCCGAACTTAGATAAAGCACAGGCTAATGAATGCACTGTCCTTCCGTACTTCAAATCTCCAACCATGGCAATATTCAGGCCTGAGATTCTTCCTTGGCATTTTTTAATGGTATATAAGTCAAGCAGGGTCTGTGTTGGGTGCTGGTTCGCCCCATCCCCGCCATTAATGACAGGTATTTCTGATGCTTCAGCTGCGAGCCTGGCAGAGCCTTCAAGCGGATGCCTGATTACAATAGCGTCACAATACCCTGATACAATTTTGACAGTATCCAATAAGGATTCTCCTTTTGTGGATGAACTTACCAAAGGATCAGCAAATCCTATGGTCTTGCCGCCGAGCTGCGCCATTGCAGACTCAAAGCTCAATCTTGTCCGCGTACTTGGTTCAAAAAATAAGACACCAAGGACTGAATCCTTTAAAATGGGTTTCCTCATATGTTCAAAAGCCTTGGCACTTTCAAGCACATATACAATTTCATCTTTTGAGAAATCATTTATGCTTATGATGTCTCTGTGCAGAAAATCAATTTCCCTTTCTCTCCCCATGTCAGATACCAAGCAAAACATCATTTAAATTTAAATGTTTTGGTAATATTGCTTGTAACTTGCCAATTAATGGAATTATCTGCTTTTCATAAATTTTATATACTCTTGGAATAATAAAAAATATAGAAAGAGGTGAACACTTGGCAGAACTGCGCAAAGACTATATTCTAGATAGATATGTTATTATTGCCACAGAAAGGTCCTTAAGGCCACACCAATTTAAGAGGCAAGAAGAAAGCAAGAAAGTTGATGTTTGCTACTTCTGCCCTGGAAAAGAGGATCTGACGCCTCCTGAGACAGGCAGGGTTCAAATTGAGACAAAAGGAATGAAGGGATGGTGCATCAGGTACTTCCCTAACAAATACCCTGCAGTGATGCAAGAGGGTAATTCAATAATAAAAACAGATAATGAGTTCTTTACCTATGCAGATGCTGTCGGCATGCATGAAGTTATTGTAGAAACACCAGAGCATGAAAAAGAATTGGCAGACTTAAGTGTTCAGCATATAGCCAGAGTATTAGAAGTATATAAAGAAAGGATTGAGATGCTCAGCAAACTGCCAGACATAAAATATGTTGCAGTTTTTAAAAACTCTGGAAGGGAAGCCGGTACTTCTTTGGTACATTCACACTCCCAAATCATCGCATACAATTTAATACCCCCCATCATAACAGAAAAAGAACAGGCATGCAGAAAATCCAACTCTTGCCCATACTGCAAGATGCTCAATATTGAAAAAAATTCTTATAGGAGATGCTATGAGAATGAGCATTTCCTGAGCTTCACTCCCTATGCATCAAGGTTTCCAATGGAGGTATGGATGCTGCCAAAAAGACATGTGCTGAGCATAGCAGAATTATCTGGCCCAGAAATGACTGCTCTTGCTGAAATGCTAAAGAGAATCCTATTAAAACTCAAAGATTTGAATGCTCCTTACAACTACTATCTGCAATATGGTCTGGAAAAAATGCATTTTCATATAGAAATACTGCCGAGATTATCGACATTAGCGGGATTTGAGTTCTCAACAGGCACCATAATAAATACTTTAACTCCAGAAGAGGCTGCAGGATTCTATCGCAATGAAAAGGTGGGATAAAGTATTCCAAAAATAATATATATAAGGAACATATTGTTTTCTCTACTGAACATAAAAGACACAAGGTGATAAGCATTAAAGCAGTAGTTCCGGTTGCTGGAAAGGGGACAAGACTGAGGCCCCATACATACACATTGCCAAAAGCATTGCTGCATGTAGCTGGCAAGCCAATTCTTGGCCATATACTTGACCAGATAAAGAGCCTTGGTATTACAGAAGTGGTCCTAATTATTGGTTATATGAGCGAAAAAGTGGAGCAATATGTCAAGGAAAGCTATAAAGATATGAAATTTGATTTTGCTCTGCAAAAAGAAAGACTTGGGCTTGGGCATGCGGTTTATACTGCACAGAAGTATATCAAAGACGAGCCTATCCTGATTATCTATGGCGACACAATCTTTGTTGGAGACATAAGCAAGGGTATGGACACAAAGAATGATGGGTGCATCGGAGTAAAGACAGTAGCAGATCCTAGGCGCTTTGGGATAGTTGAGACAAAAGCTGGGAAAATAGTGAAACTGGTGGAAAAACCAGACTATATTAAGAAAATGCCGGCTATTGTTGGTGTGAATTATATTAATAATACAAAACTTTTATTTGAAGCTTTAAAAAGGTTAGTGGAGCATGATATCAGAACTAGGAACGAATACCAGCTTACAGACGCGTTCCAGATAATGGTTGAGAAAGGGGCTAATCTTACAACATTTGAGATAGACGGCTGGTTTGACTGCGGCAAGCCAGAAACCTTGCTGGAGACCAATAAATATTTATTAGCAGAGGGTCACGGAAACTGGACCAAGATAAAGACCCAGAACTCAGTGCTCATACCGCCTGTTTTTATTGAAAAAGACGTTGTAGTCAAGAACTCAGTGATCGGGCCCTATGTCTCAGTAGCAAAGGGCGCCCATATAATTAACTCCATTATTAAGAACAGCATTATTAACAGATATGCTGTTGTCGAGAATGCGCAGCTACTTGATTCTTTAATAGGTGAGAATGCTACAGTCAGGGATATCTTAGAAAAGCTGAATGTCGGGGATAATTCCGAGATCAGCTATACAGCAGAGTGAATAACTCTAAAAATACGAATGTTCTCTGTAACAGTAACCTTTATAAATCACTTCTTTTTCCAGAGGATTATCCTATGATTGATGATGGTCGAAAGACCAGAATGAGGTAAACGTTTCTAATCTTGTTTACCTAGAATTGTGAAAGGTGAGAACAATGGCTGATGAGAAAGCTGAGAAAGTGTATGAGATTGTGGAAGTGGCAAGAACCACAGGCAAGATAAAGAAAGGAACAAATGAAGTTACCAAAGCTATTGAAAGAGGAACTGCAAAACTTGTTGTTGTAGCTAAGGATATTAGTCCTCCCGAGATAGTAATGCATATCCCTTTATTGTCGGAAGAAAAAAAGATACCCTGTTATGAGGTTCCAAGCAGGGAAGAGCTTGGGGCTGCTGCTGGACTTAATGTTCCAACTGCCAGTGTTGCAGTCACTACAGAGGGGGAGGCAAAAGCCTTATTGCAGGACTTACTAAAGGAGAAGTAAAATGGCATTCAAAAAGATGAGGGGCAGATCAAGGGAAGAAGGCGCCTCAGAAGTAAAAGGAGGGGTAAATTTTACCCAGGCAACCTCGGCTAGAGTAGAGGAAGTTATTGGCAGAACAGGAACAAGAGGGGATGTAACCCAGGTAAGGTGCAAGATTCTTGCAGGCAGGGACGCTAGCAAAATACTTAGGAGAAATGTTAGGGGACCTGTTCAAAGGGGTGATATCCTTATGTTAAGAGAAACAGAGATTGAAGCAAGACCTCTTACAAAAACTGGCAGAGGCATGAGCTAAAATGAAAATGATTATTTTTGATTCACAAGAACAAGGGGGTCTTTAAGAAGATGGCAAGATGCAGTTTTTGTGGTGAGCAGATTGAGCCTGGAACAGGCAAAATGTTTGTCAAGAAAGATGCAAAAATATTTTATTTTTGCTCTAGAAAATGTGAAAAAAATCTCTTGAAACTCAAAAGAAAACCTAGGACAACGCGCTGGACAAGGGAGTTTCATCAGGTAAAAAAGGGTGAGAAGAGATAAAATGTCAGATGAAATGATACAAAAAAGTCTTGTACTTTTGAAGCCAGATGCAATTCAAAGAGGTCTTGTTGGAACAATAATAGAGAGATTTGAGCAGGCAGGTTTAAAAATTGTTGGAATGAAAATGCAGTGGGTTGATAAGAATTTTGCAAAAAAGCACTATGCTGCGCATGTAAACAAAAAATTTTACAAAGGATTAGAGAATTTTATAACCTCAGGGCCAGTTGTTGCAATAGCTATTGAAGGTATACTGGCAGTTGATGTTATTAGAAAAATTGTCGGTCCAACAGAACCGGGAAAAGCAATGCCAGGCACAATACGCGGAGACTTTGCGCATCATGCATATGAATATGCTGATAAAAAAGGTATTGCAATAAAAAATCTCATTCATGCGTCAGATAGTGTTGAATCAGCTAAAGCAGAACTGGAATTATGGTTCAATAAAAATGAGATTCATAGCTACAAAACGGTTCATGAAATGCATGTTTTTTAGGGTTCTAGAAAATCAATAATTTTCTGAACCTCAAAAATCAAGGATTTTCAAGGTGATATAATAATGGCAGAAAAGATGGTTGACAAGGTAATGAGGATAATGAATAAGCCAGAGCAGATAAGGAATATTGCCATCTGCGCCCACATAGACCATGGCAAAACTACATTCTCTGATAACCTGCTTTCAGGTTGCGGAATGATTTCAGAAGATCTTGCTGGAAAACTTCAGGTATTGGATTTCCATGAGGATGAGCAAGAGAGGGGCATTACTATAGACACTTCTGCTGTATCAATGGTGCACCAATTTGAGGGTCAAGAATTCCTTATCAATTTATTGGATACACCTGGACATGTTGATTTTGGCGGAGACGTTACAAGGGCAATGAGGGCAGCAGATGGTACTATTGTGCTTGTATGCGCAGTTGAGGGAATGATGCCCCAGACAGAGACAGTGCTTAGACAGGCTCTGAAAGAAAGGGTAAAACCTATTCTGCTTATTAACAAGGTTGATCGGCTTATTAAAGAATTGCAGCTCAAACCAGACCAGATGCAGGAGAGATTTGTTAAAATAATTACAAGAGTTAATAAATTTATTGAGAGCATCAGCCCTCCTGAATTTAAAGGAAACTGGACAGTCAGCCCGCAGAGTGGCTCAGTTATCTTTGGTTCAGGATTCCATAATTGGGCGCTGTCTGTTCCATATATGCAGAAAAAAGGGATAAATTTCACTCATGTTTATGACGCTTATTCAAAAAATGACCCAGAAGAGATAAAAAAGCTGAGAAAAGCAGCGCCAATACATGAGATAATATTAAATGCAGTTATTACTCATTTGCCAAATCCGTTGAATGCGCAAAAATACAGGATTCCAAAGATATGGCATGGTGAGCTTGAGACACCCTTTGGCGAATCTCTTATAAAATGCGATCCAAAAGGGCCGCTGGCCTTCATAATAACAAAAGTAGTTGTGGATCCGCTTGCAGGAGATATTTGTGCCGGCAGGCTTTTTTCAGGAACAATGAGCAAAGGCCTTAATGTAACACTCAACAATATTAAGGATACTGCGAGAATCCAGCAGGTATACATCTATAATGGCGCTAAGAGGGAGGTTGTTGATAATGTTCCAGCAGGAAACTTCATAGGCGTAGCGGGACTGAAAAAAGGATTTGCAGGAGAGACAGTAACAATTGAACCTGCTGAGCCTTTTGAACAAATAAAGCATTTATTTGAGCCTGTTGTTACGAAAGCTATTGAGGCAAAAAAGCCGTCAGACCTTCCAAAACTAATTGAAGTGCTGAGGAAAGTGGCTAAAGAAGATCCATCAATCCAAATTGAGATTAATGAGGAGACAGGCGAGCATCTTATGTCAGGTATGGGTGAGCTTCACCTAGAGATAATTGAAAACAGGATAAGAACAGAAAAAGGGCTTGATGTACAGACGTCCAACCCAATTGTTGTTTATCGTGAAACTGTTGCAAGAAAGTCAAACGAGTTTGAAGGCAAATCACCTAACAAGCATAACAAGTTTTTTTTTAGGGTTGAGGCTCTTGAGCCAGAAATCAGGGCGGCCATAAAAGAAGGTGAAATTCCCGAGATGAGGATAAAGAAAAAAATCCCTGAAATATGGGCAGCTCTTGAAAAAACAGGAATGGAAACCAAGATTGCGCGAAAGGTGAAAGACATATTTAAGGGCTGCATGCTTATTGACGAGACAAGAGGCCAAGTGCATATCGGAGAAGTAATTGATATGATAATGGATATGTTCGAAGATGTTATGGGTGCAGGTCCCGTTGCTAAGGAGCCGTGTTTTGGCATTAAAGTAATGCTTACTGATATGAGCCTTCACGAGGACTCCATCCACAGAGGTCCTGCTCAGGTATATCCTGCAATAAGGGATGGAATCAGGGCAGCAATAATGGATGCAAAAGCATTATTGTTTGAGCCGGTGCAGGTGCTGCAATTTGAAGGGCCTGCGAATTTCATGGGTGAAATATCAAAGCTTATCTCGGCAAAGAGAGGCCAGATGCTTAGCATGGACACAGAAGCAGAGTACATAGTGATCAGGGCAAAAATCCCTGTGGCAGAGATGTTTGGGCTAAGCAATGACCTCAGGAGTGCTACAGAAGGAAGAGCGACATTTTATGTAGTAGATCAAAGCTTTGAAAAACTGCCAGAAGAGCTGCAGCACAAGGTAGTGAGGCAGATAAGAGAGAGGAAAGGTATTAAAGAAGAGGCTGAGTAAAAGCTTTGAAATCAATAAATATAGACTATAAAACCAAGAGAAAATTTATAAAGGGGAAGGGTTTCCTATTCCCTAGTGATTCAATTCATAAATAAGGAGGGAAAAAAATGGCTAAGGAAAAAGAGCATTTAAACCTTGTTTTTATCGGACACGTAGATCATGGAAAGTCCACAACAGTTGGAAGACTTATGTTTGACTCAGGGGCAATCTCCGAGCAGCAGATGAGAAAACTCAGAGAAAAGGCTGCAGAACTCGGCAAGAGCGGCTTTGAATTTGCATATGTGATGGATAATCTAAAAGAAGAGCAGGAGCGAGGGCTTACAATAGACCTGGCTCACAAAAAGTTTGAGACACCAAAATATTATTTGACAATAATAGATGCGCCTGGACACAGAGATTTTGTTAAAAACATGATTACTGGGGCTTCACAGGCAGATGCTGGAGTGCTGGTTGTAAGCGCAAACCCTGGTGATGGGGTGCAGGCACAGACTAAAGAGCATGTCTTCCTTGCAAGAACACTGGGTGTGGACCAATTAATTGTTGCAGTCAACAAGATGGACATGGCAGGGTATAAGGAAGAAAGATACAATGAAGTCAAGGACCAGGTTAGCAAATTGTTGAAATCAGTAGGCTATAAACCAGAAGAAATACTATTTGTTGCGCAGGCATCATTTCCCGGCGATAATGTTTTCAAGAAAACTGATAAGATGCCATGGTACAAAGGACCTACTTTGTATGAGGCTATCGACCACTTAAAAGTGCCAGATAAACCAGTTGACCTGCCTTTAAGACTGCCTATCCAGGATGTCTACAATATCACAGGTATCGGCGTAGTGCCTGTTGGCAGAGTAGAAACAGGCGTGATGAAACCAGGAGACAAAATAATTGTAGTGCCTGCAAGAGAAGGCAAGGGCATAACAGGGGAAGTTAAGACAGTTGAAATGCATCATGAGCAGCTTCCTAAGGCAGAGCCTGGGGACAATGTCGGGTTTAATGTGAGAGGCATTGGGAAGAAAGATATTGCACGCGGTGATGTGGTAGGACATCTTGACAGTGTTCCTACTGTAGCAACTGAGTTTACAGCCCATATGGTTGTTCTGAACCATCCTACAGTCATCACAGTTGGCTATACGCCTGTGTTCCATATTCACACAGCACAGGTAGCATGCCAGATAACTGCAATAGAAAAGAAACTAAATCCTGCGACAGGAGCTACTCTTCAAGAGAACCCGGATTTTGTTAAAAATGGGGACGCAGCAATAGTAAAGGTCAAGCCAACAACACCTTTGGTGATTGAGAAACAAAAAGACATACCGCAGATGTCTAGATTCGCAATACGCGATTCTGGTACAACTGTTGCGGCAGGTATGTGCATAGACTTGGTGAAGAAGCAAATTTAATTTTTTTTGTTTTTAAGCATGGTAAATCCAAGTTTATCATGAAGAAAACCGTGATCAGAAATGCAGAAAGCAAGAATAAAATTGGCGAGCACAGACATAGGCAAGATAAACAATGTTTGTGAGAGCATTAAGGACATAGCAGAAAAGACAGGGGTGGATATTAGAGGCCCAATTCCTCTGCCTACAAAGAAATTACGAGTGACAACCAGAAAAAGCCCGGACGGAGAGGGCACTGAGACATGGGAAAGATACGAGATGAGAGTTCATAAAAGACTTATAGATTTAGGTATAGATGAGCGGGCATTAAGGCTCGTGATGAGGGTTCCGATACCAGACGGCCTTAACATTGAAATAGAAATCCTAGATGTTTAATTGTCTAATTCACATAACAAGTTCTCTTGATAATCCACTTTTGCATTTTTAATATAACCTTCAGTTGTCCTAACATCCTTATGGCCCATTAATTTTTGCACTGTATAGATACTTGTCCCTTTCTCGATATGATGGGTCCCAAATGTCCTTCTCATTGTATGCGGAGTAATGCTCTTGTTTATCCTGAGCCTTTTGGCAGATCTTTTGCACAGCTCTTCAGCACTTCTTCTTGACAGATGCCCGTATCTTGTGTCAAAGAGATAGATTGAGCTGCGTTTTCTATTTGCCAAATATATCTGAATATCATTGATTAGTTGCTCATTCAATGGAAAGATTCTGTCTCTTGCGCCTTTTCCTGACCTAACATAGCCTATTTTTCTCTCAAAATCCAAATCATTTGTCTTCAGTTTGACAGCCTCAGAGACCCTTAGTCCAGTGGAATAGAACAATTGGAACAATAGCTTATGTTTTTGATTACTAATTGAGTTAATCAGAGCATTTACTTCTTTTCTTGACAAGACGGAATACAATCTCTCTTCTCTTTTTACTCTCTTTATATGGAATCTTCGCCCAAGAATCTCTCTATAATAGAACAACAAAGCGCTTATTGCCAGGTTAATAGTATTTTTTTCAAAACCTTTATCGAGCATATATTCAATAAATATTTTAATGTCGTTCTGCCTCACTCTCTTAGGGCTCTTCTTGATGAATTTCAGGAACCTCTTATTATAGAGCACATATGCCTTTACTGTCTCTTGTGAATAGCCCCTTACCTTAAGCTCAAATTCCAGATTCTTCATTGGGTTTCTTGTGTAATTGTTCAGCGGCTCTTTTACAAGCATTTTATTTTCTTCCAGTATTGTGATCATAATGCTTTTTGATTGCTTCTCACTTATATATCTCACGTAAACATGTCCAGTGTGTCCAGTGTTTAATTTTTCTTCTTCTTTTAATCACCTCAACAAATTTTAAATAAATAAGGGAGTCCGTTCATTATTATTTTCTATATTGAAACTATTTTTAAATTAGAACTTTTATAATTTACAATGAGGGGAAGGTTCCCCTCCCTGACCTTCCCCTCTTCACAGTGGGGGCGGTCAGGAGGGGCAGAGCCCCTCTTGTAATTTAAACTTCTTATAATTTCTTATATAAAATCATATGAGGACTCTTTGTATAGGGATAAGAATAAAATTTGAGGTGATTAATATGAAAAAAGAAACATATAAAGCATTAGTGCACATAGAACACATATTTCACAGCTATAATACTGTGATGAAATGGTTATTGAACCAACACTTCAGCCAAAAAAAAAAGATGACAATATATCACTCTTTGACTGAGAAACACTGGAAGATGATATTTGCAGTAGTGTCAAGATTTGAACAAGATCCCCTCCCACTGGACAAAAAGTAGAATATATGCGATGAATAAATGTTCAGCAAAATATTACTCGATTTTTTCGATGATAGCACGAATTTGGAATTAGAATACGAGACGAACTCAGAAAGTCCTTTGGACT
>JAFGJW010000003.1 GCA_016928835.1 Candidatus Woesearchaeota archaeon
GAAAGACCCAAATCTAGTAGAGAAACTGCGTCAGATTTTTGAACTTACAAAAGAGGTGACACAATGAAAAAAGATAATTACTTTGGAGTGAAGATATATTTGGAATCTAATTAGTACAATTGCAAGGTAATTTTTTCTATCTTCAATTATGCTAATCTTTATAAAAACCATGTAATTACTTCAGAATGAAAAATGTTCCAACCCAGGGAATATTACATTGTTGATAACGTAACAGTAAACTGGAGGGGAGGGAATGTCCTTGTTTCTTTTAGAGGTCTTGGTGAGGTTGTTGCAGATGGTTATGAGCATATTTTCGCTACAAGGTTTATCTCAGAACAAAAGAAGTCTGAGCTTGAACAACTAGTTTTTGGATCTAGAGACTTACAGGGAATAGGCGTTACAAAGACATCTGTAAGGACCAGATATACAAAATGGAGGGAAAAAACTGGTATACCTTATGTGCTGCAGGTAAAGGCGCCTCTAAGTGCTGCAAGCACAATATATGATATTGGCGCATTAGCATGGAAAGATGGAAAAAGAAAGGCTTCCTCTTTTATTCAAGGGCATATGATTGACCAGGTGAGATGGTATTTTGTCAAAGTCGGAGACATATTCCAGATTCCTGAAGAGCTGGCAAGAGCTATCTATAACGCAAATCAACTAACTCAGGAATATAAAAAACCTGAAGAAGAACGTGCTGTTGACCTAGAAACAAGACGTGAGGAATATGAGGCAGTACTACAGGATTTTTCTTCTCTAAATTCAGTTTGTTACAATGAGGAAAGAGAATCTGTTGAAGTCCATTTGAGGGTAGAGCTAACTGCTCCAAGACAGAGAAAAAGAATAGCAGGCTTTGAATTAGAGTTCAGAGATAGGAGATATGGATTTGTAGATCAAAGGGAAAATCCAGAATTAGGGTTTAAGAAAATTGGATACATATCGCCAGAAGATATGAGGGCAGAGAGATGGGTCTTTATAGATACAGAAAATCCCTTTTATAAGGACCCCAATTCAAGGACATCGTGGGTCCAACTGAGCTTCTGTGAAGCAGGCAGACCAACGAAAAAGATAATCTTCACAACAGAGGATGTTCCCTCCTCTGAACACAATGGATATGAAATTAGTAGTGTGCCTGGTCCTTATAACAAGTTCATAGATGCAATTTCTGAAGCTGTCCAGCAATTTGATCCCTTATTTGTCTGTGGATATAATATCCACAATTATGATCTTGCCCAGATGGTAAAAGATGCAGATGAAGAAGGCTCAGAGAGGCCGCGCTTTGGTCAGGGCAAGGTGAAGACAAAAGCTGTTATTGCCAGAAAGACAAAAGATGTTGTAGAAATAATCACCCGCAGAATGGGCGCTGACAGAATCATAGTAGTTGATTTGTATGAGATTGCCAGGGCTGCCTTTAAATTCCTTCCTGATCAGAAGTTGGAGACTGTAGCAAATTATCTTTTTGGTCCGAATACATTCACTAAGGGCCTTAGTTATGACCAGTTAAGGTCTCATGTGGAACAAATAAGAAGCAAGGGGCTCTGGTGGGAGCAAAGAGCTGCTGAATTTTTCAACTACCTTGCAAAAGATGTAGATATACTACCAAGATTTATATTCGGATTAGAAGAGCAGTATAGAAATACCGGATCAGTAACCCCTTACTCATTTGACGATTATTGCAGAATTGCAGATTTATTTGGGCTGGACTTTGACAGCCTTCTTTTCTCACCTTCAAATATTAAGAAGTATATTGAAAGAAGATATTTTGAGGATACAGGCACCTTCCCCATTTTCAGTAAAAGGCAGTGGGAAGAAGACATTAGAAGAAGGAGGAAATTTGAGAGGGGATTGAATACATTAAACCATATGTTTGCCACTTCCTATGAAGGATATGAAAGAGAATTAACAAAGGGATATTTTCCTTGGCCCGATTATATAGTGCCTCTATTAACAGGTTCTAGAAGATATGTTGAAAAATACCCTGATTTTATAGATTTTGTCACTGAGAATAAGATTGAGATTCCATCAACTAGTGTGCCTGTTAACCCGGGTTATAATATCAGAAGAGATACTCAAAGACAATGGTTCCTCCTGCAATTCTCAAGACGATTTCATCAGGAAATGACTGCTGATTGCATTTTAGCATTTGATAATCCAGATGATGAGATATTTGCAAGAAGATTTAGAGCGAGATATGGATTTTCTCACCAAGACTTCTGGAATGAGATTGTCTATGGGGTGGCCGATAGCTGCAACAGACTTGAGGCAGCAGGGATTAATCATGTAAGCCCCAAAACAGGAAACATGTTTGCCTGGTTCCTTTTACCAGAAGGAGTGGACCCTAATAGCCTCTTAGACCATGGTGTCTTGCCTTTGACAGGGATGAGAGAAGAATAGACTATTTTTGACAGTATCTGCTAAAGAATCTAAAATGAATTAGTGGTAATGAATCCAACATTTGTCCTATTTTAACACCAACTGAGTATAATTGGTCCAACAAATCGTAATCTCCTTCTTGCTTAGTCTCTTGATTTATTAGATTCTGTTCCTTCATCAATAAAAAATCAAATGCTCCTACCATTCTTAAGCGATATCTCACTCTATCTATAATTTTTGAAGCTAAGCCTCTGTGGAAAAAAGGCTCTCATTACACGTTTATCTGAGGGACATAGATTTTGATATTTAAGATTAATCTGATCTATAATCTGAGGAAGTCTGTCATCTTTAAGTGTCTCATAAACATCTTCAGTTTCGATAAGATCAGTAAACTCCCTCTGAAGCCTTTGCCTTCTGGTAACTGACTGTCTTACTTGCGCTAAGTGTTGCAAATCCTTTCTAATAGGCGAGGAATATGTTGGTTTAATTTTATGTTTGTAATCGGGTCGAGAATTGTGTCCATGAGCCATAGCATCGATTCCATCTCTTATCAATAATGAGGCAATATCATACGAGGTCATATAATGAAAATCTGAAGGTATAAAATGTCGTAAACTTGACTGTCTATTTGTTAGTTGATATAATCCAGTATATAGTGCTAGTCCAGCAAAAAAGTATAGTCTCTCCATATCTTCAAGAGCCTCGAGAAAATCCTCAGGAATACTTGGTCCCCTCATCCCATACTCAACTGGTTTCAGAGGCCCCCAATTAATCCCTTGCAAATCAGTGGCAATTCTTGTACCTTCCCTACCAAAATGAATTCCTCTGGTTGAAAAATATGTACAAATTTTTTCAATTAATTCCCACTTATGGCGGGGACTTGCTATTCTTTTTCTCACCTGGAGTTCTTGTCTTAACTGATTATTAACCCCTGCGACTGCAACAATTAGGTTATATTCAGTTGTTAGATCAAGATCAGCAAGTCTAACCTCTAGAGATTCTGATTTTGTAATAAATGCCATTGCGCTAAGAAGTCCAAATTTATTTATAAATCTTTACCAAATAACTATTTCTTATCTTCAGAAATCAAAACAGCATTCAAAACGCCGTCCTGTCCCGGCCTTGAGGTTACCCTTGCCATGCCCTTATCTGTCTTGATTATTGTGCCTTTTGTCATTATGTTCCTTCTCACATAATGCCTATTGGCTGGATTCTCTGTGACTAGGATTACCTTTGCCTTGCTATACTTCTTGCTCTTAGGATCATACAGATTAGCAGCATCTGTTCGTAGAAGTCTTGTTTTCTTGGCACCGCCTCTTACTCTAATCTTAGCAACTGCTTTATCTCCAATCTTGGTCAATGTTGGATCTCTGCCCAGAGAATGCTTTTTCTTCTTAGTAGTCCATCTGAGTCTCCCGCCACTTGGTTTTCTCTTTGTACGCTGCTGGTCCAATACCATAACGACTAAGAAAATATGAATTGTTTATAAATATTGTGGTGAATGCAAAGAATAGTATTATTTAAATATAAAATATCATATCTTGCTTCGGGATGCTGCAGCAAGTTCTTGACCTAAAAACACTGTGGCCAGATACAACTGGTGATGAACTAGTAGAGAAAGTTGAAGCCTTATTTACAGGTGAAACATTAGACAGAACCGAGATCCATCTTGCACTTGGATTACCGCCTTCTTTTGATGCTCTATCAGAAATTTATAGACAATGGACAGGAAAGCCTGCTGACCCAGTTATAGAATCAGCTCAGGCAGATATTGTTTTAGCAGCTAAGGAATATTATAATGATAGAAGAATACGACACCCTCTGCAGTTGTATGCATTTCTAGTAGGATTATTGGGAGGACTTCCACCAAGACAGGCAGCACTGCTTGCCCGCATGAGAACACACAGAATAACCAGGGGAAGCATAGGAATAGATGATATTCTTCGAAAATGGGGAGTTACTGGATTTAAAGGCACTAGCATACAGGGATATGATGGTGGGCCTGCCTGCTCAATGCTTAAGCACTATCACCAGCCAGTGGGTTTTATGAGGGGACCTATTAATGACATTATATATGCAAAGAGCCTGCTGCCATGCATACTAAGCCAGAGTATGGTTTTGACTTCAAACAATATTAGCCCCTCATTGATGTTGGATCTGCTTGAGAGGAGATATATCCACCCGGGCACTCATAGACAACAGTTACTTGATAATATTACCCAAGGACTAAGAAGGACTGATAAGCAGGCAAGAGCAAAATACGGAGTTACTAATTTCACTGTCCAGCCAATCTTTCATCCAATCATGCCTCTATTGCCAGACAAGAGCCAGAGGCTGCAGATGCTCTGGGGCGAGGCAGTTCATCATTATTTTTTTACAGGGGAAATATTGGAAGACCATGAAGCCTACAGAAAATCCAGGCTGGTTTTCCTACCTGAGATGGCATATACTCATCAAACACTAGAGCTAATTGCAGAGCTAGGATATAGAGGAACAATTCTGCCGGGCACCTCAACTAATGTTGATATCTCTCTTCCCTACAGGATAGAGACTGCAAAAGGAGATCTTAAAGTATTCTTCAGGGATGAAGAGCTATCAATAGATATTGCTTTTCATCAGGCAGAAAGGTTTCATAGGATAATGGGAAATAGAGCACTAGGGAATGCACAGAGACCACATTATACCACTTGTAGCATGGATGGAGAAACATTTGGGTATCATAATGTTCATGGTGTTGCGCTTCTATCTAGATTACTGAGAGAAGATATTCCTGGTTCCCAAAGGGCAGCGGTTCCGCTTCAGGCAGTTATGCACTCCTTACATGAAGACCAATGGGAACAAATTGCACTTGATGACATCAATCCTTCTGGCTCCTGGAGCTGTCAATGTGAGACAACCCTAACAAATTTACTCGCCGCCAAAATCCCTGAGGAGCTCAAACAATATATATTATCACTAGGTCTGGCAAATGATATTAGCAGATTAGTAAGGTGGTTTCATCCATGCAAAGATGCTGGAACATCTGATTTTGATCCATTGAGATGGAAAATACCGCTAAGAGCAGGGTTGCGAAATGCTTTAGTAGGACTGCATGAACTTTATACAGAAGCAACGAAAGGTCTTCTCAAAAATTCTGACGATGCTCTGGCTGAATATATAAACATAAAGCTAAGAGCAATTGACGGTACTATAAAAAAAGCCCATATAGATAATTTCATAGACGAACATTTCAGAGATAGGGTACCAAGGCACCCTGAATTATTCCGATTTGTAGTCACGCTTATGGAAGGCATATATCATGCTGAAGCTGCCCAGACAAGCTGTGCTACATTTTGGGATAAGTATTGTGGTCTTGAGCCGCAGTATTGTGTGGTTCATATGTCCAATGCTATTGCTCTTTTCAAAAAAGTCTTGAGGGGAAGACAACTCTTAGGAACAGTTGAAACAGAATTTGAAGCGGCATTAAATAACACTTATGACTCCCGCACCTCTAAAACTCCTTCGGCAGCCCAGCTGTATAGGGATGTAGTTGAGAGTTATGATGACGCAGATTCTATTGACATCAGACCTGGAAAAGGACCAACACTTCGCTTTTCATATGACTGGGGAAAAGAAGAACTTGAGTTTAGTCCAAGAGAGCATATGCACTTGGGTGTAATACTTGAAGCATATGGGATAAGAAGATTAGGTTAGGGTTCTACATTAAAAAAATATACACGGATTGGCATATATCGTTGCCCCCCACCTGCATGTTGACAGTGGGGATTATTTATCGGATCCCATTCACATGTGGTACAATCACCTTCTCCTATAAAACGACGCATAGCTGGAGGCAACTGAACATTGGGCCTGAAAAGCTGATGCAAACAAACCACTATTCCTTTTGCCGGGACGAACAATTTAGGATTATCTGAATTCCTGGCGAAGATATCCAAATGCTTTCTGACTGTTGCTTCAGTTATTGTCAAACCTTGATCCATAATGCCAAGATATTTATCCAGTTCAGTTTTAATTAATTCTACAGCATCCAAATATCTTTCAGAAGAATAATAATTGCATAAGATCTCTTGTGCACTTATATTTATAGAAAGTCTATTAAACACAAGATCCAGGAAATTTGGGGCACCATATTCTATACACAGAGCCTGATACGCAATCCATATCTTTCTGTTGGTCCCTGGTGCATCTAGGTAGGACACCTTTCCTTGACTTAATGGAAATGTAAAATTAAGGGCACGTTCACAAGTAAAGTAATGCGTTCTGAGGTCTGCTCCAAATTCCTGCCAATGACTTCGAGCAGTGTTCCAATCTGCTGTTGCTTGCTTTATTATTTCTGCTAAATCCATCATTTAGAAGCTGGTTACAAACAACTTATATTTAAATCTCATTACTATAGTAAACCAAAACTAAATTCAGGACTTGCGCAAAACACAAACCTTCCTTGTTAAGCTCCTGTGAATATAAACAGAAAATTCCTTTTTTAATTTCCACTTTGATTTTTTAATAACTTTGCTGAAGTCTGCATAATTTGGAAAAATCACTACCATTCTTTCTGTTGTTTTGTAAGACGATTTCAAGAAATCAGCATATAACTTCTCACGTTCTTTGCTTAACTTTGAACCCTTGCCATAGGGAAGGTCTGTAACAATAGCATCCGATTTTTGGTTTAGTTGGGTTCCGTCTTTCTTCTCAAGTCTAAAGCTTCTAATTTTATAAAACTCAAGATTTGTTTTGCATTTTTTTAGAATATAATCACTAATATCATAGCCAATAACTTTATAGCCCATCAAAGCTGCTTCTATTAAAATCCCACCTGAGCCGCAAAAAGGATCCAGCAGTACACCCTTCATAATCCCAGTCAAATTTATGCATGCCCTTGCCAGTCTTGGGTTCAGCGATGTTGGAAGAAGCTCTGGCCTTAAATGCGCTTTTCTTTTTAAAAAAGATTTGTCAACATCCCTCAAAAATATACCACAAACTGCTTTGCCATTTAAAATAAAAAATTCAATCTTTGTTTTTGGATTATTAAGATTCACTCTAGGCTTCTCAAGAGACTTCCAGATATTGTCAGCAATTTTCCTCTCATCAACACCTCCATGTACCCTGACACAAAAATTCTCTTTGTAAATTGAGTCCCAGTCATAGTTTTTGATTTGCTTAATTAGCTCACTTAACTTGCATCTAAACAGAAACCTAAAAACAGAATGAGAAAAAGCCAATCTTTTGTGTAGATCAATATCTGTATCTATAAACAATAAATTCTCAAAAAGCTCATAATCTCTCCCCTTGGCAAGGGCAAGTGCTTCTTGTTTTGCCAGCTCAATGTTTTCTTTTGATAAAAGGAAGATGTTTCTCATATTAAAATAGAAACAACACCTAAGTTAAATATTAATGGGTATAGTACCAAAGAGCAACTTCATTAATCACGCTATTAAAATAATCAATGTCTATTTTACCTGCTTCACATATTGACCAGAGGAGACCTATTCTTTCTCCTATATCAGGAACCTGAAGATGTATCCTCTCCCTTACATAGGGAGACCTTGCCTGCACAGGTCTTTCTGAGTTCAGCTCTAATAGTCTTAGCATTTCATATTCAATAAGGGCTCTTGCGCAAGTGCCACAAATTTCAAATGAAGTATGTAAAGTGTTATGAGATAGGAAGTAAGGAACTCGCTCAACTTTGGGTGCTTCTTCATATGGTTTGACAAAATGTAGTAATTTGCCTTCTTCCTGCAAATGATATGTGTTTAATTTACCTCTCACTCCACGGTTCCTGACAACCGAATATCTCTCAGGATGATACAACATATCCCTACGTTTCTCAACTCTCCCTGTATCCGATGCTTCATAATGAGGTGTTCTTCCAGATTCATCGGGTTTGAAAGCGCATACCAAAGAGGCGGAGCGATAATTCGGATGAAGGGCCCACTGCCATTTATCATCTTCATAATAGGAAACACAATAATTACTAATTGGAGGTATATCTAAAAAAGCATGCATTCTTTCGGAAACATGATAAGTATCTTGAAATCCAGTAAAAAAGACTGGTTTGAATCTTGTTCTCTCAAAAGGTCCTGCCACTTCTGCAGGCAACTGCCTTTCTGACATTGGATTATGAAATAGGATTAACTTCCCCCCTGGCTTTAATAATCTATAATATGTATTAAGAAGCAGTGAGATTCTATCAAGGTATTTAATCCCAGCTATAAAAGAATACGTGCAGTGATCAATTATAACATCATAGAGCTTGTTTAGCATTGCAACACAATTTACGTATTTTAATACATCCCCTAATACATATTGTGGTGGTGCCCAAGGATAATTGAGTTCTGCAGCCCTTTGCTTAAGAGTATCAAAAAGGTCTCTTACTTTAGCAGGATCATGTAATATTCCGCCCTTTTCAGCTCCTTCGGGCAAATCAATCACATCAATCGAGCCTTCCTCTTGTCCAAGATGAGCCGGCAGCCAAATACAATTTTTATCTAGTATCCCCAGTTCCTGCGACCAACCAGGTCCCACCACAAGAACTCTTGAACTTGGATCAATAAATGCTGGCACATTTGGATTTTGGTAAAGATCAGAAGTGCTTGGTTTTCTGCCAAGCAACTCTTCAAGATTAATAGGATATACCATTTAATGGTCGTGATAAAACTTTTATATTTAAATTTACCTTCTCTGCTATCCTTTATTTTCTCTATAGAAAAATATTTATACAAGCCGTCTATTACCAAAAACATGGAAAAAAGGGGGAGACCTATTGGTTCATCTATTAGGCAGAATATAGTCGAGATTCTACACTTCCTGAAAAAAGGATATGGATACGAAATCTATAAGATTTATATTGAAATATTCCCAAAAATCACTCTCCGCTCTGTATACTACCACCTTAGAAAAGGAGCAGATGTCGGAGAATTCAAAGTCCATAAAATAGAGAAGGAGAAAGGAGACTATTCCTGGGGGGAGATTGCCGAAAAGGTATATTACTCTCTAGGCAATGCTGCTGTCCCTCAAATTAATCCTAGTGTAAAGAAATATTTTGATAAACATGGCAGATAATGAGTTGCTTGGCTACATAAAAAGAGTTAAGAAGATGGGCCATAATGATCAGACTATTGTGGAGCATCTCAAAAAGCATGGATATCCAGAGCATATAATTGATGACGCATTTAACCAATTGAATAAGAAGCTTGACTTGCTCTTTATTATTATGATTGGTCTGGTATCAGTATTAGTAATTCTCGGAGGCATATTCCTATTCTCAAAAATAAAATCCATGAACCTCTTTGCGCCAAATCCAATATGCCTTGAAACGAACATAAGTATTTATCAGATAGACACACAGAGTTCTGCATGTATATTCGCTGATTCATCAAGAATACAGCTGATGATAGAAAACACAGGACAAAAGGACATTGAAAAACTGGATTTTATCATTGCAGGTACAAAAACCAAAATGCATGACGCGCTCATAGATCTGCAAATTAAACCAACTGATGTGTTCCCAAAAGTGATAAATTATAATCCAGATGAATATGGGGACTTTAAAAGCATAACTATAAAGCCTTTTGTAAAAGATAATGATAAACTGATTTCTTGCCAGGCAATAGAGATTAAAGAACTGAGAAAATGCTGAAAGTTATCTACGGCACTGATTTTCACGGAAATATCACTCTGTTCAAAAAGATTCTGCAAAAAGCAAAACAAGGCAATTATAAAACAATTATCTATGGCGGCGACATCTGTCCGCGAGGCATGCTTGGACTTGAGCATTCCAAAGAGATACAAAATGAGTTCCTTGAAAAGCTTGTCTCATTGTTCTCTGACTTCAAAAAGCAAAATAATATTGAAATATTTTTAATCATGGGAAATGACGATATGAGAATTAATTACCCCATATTAGAAAAAGCAGATACAAATGGCTATATCAAATTAATTAATAAAAAATGCTATATTCTTGGGAAGTTCTCAATTATTGGATATAGTTATGTGCCTGTGACTCCCTTCAGGCTAAAGGACTGGGAAAAGTATGATGACACTTCAAAACAAATAAGTTCTAGAGCATGCCCTCTTGCACAAGGGATTAAAACAGCAGAAACACAAGAGAAATATGACAACATTGAGCAGGATCTTCAATATCTAAAAAAGTTATCCAACCCAAAAAAGACAATTTATGTCATGCACTCACCTCCATACAACACAGCACTTGATATGATGTATAGCAGAACTCATGTCGGCAGCAAATCAATAAAAAAGTTTATAGAAAAAAATCAGCCTTATATGACTCTTCACGGCCATATTCACGAGTCACCCATGATTTCCGGTGAATATATGCAACAGATAGGAAAAACAATATCTATTAACCCAGGAAGCAGTTTTATTAATCTCATAAAAAAAGATACAATAAAGATTGTTACAATGGACTTAGAAGATCTTGGTACTATCAAGATAGAGGATCTATGATCACTTATTAACAAGCTCTGTCTTCTTTATAACTAATTTGCCTGTATTCTTATTTTCCATTACTTTTGCAGCTTCTATTATCATAATCCTTTCCTTAAACAGACTGCAGTCATACATAAAAGACTCGTATTCTCCTCCTTCTCCACAAATAGAGACGCCATATTTTTTATTTAGCATCCTCAAATCATTTAAACAAGTATCATCAATGTCTCTACCTAACCAGGACTTGTTAAAACCTTCAGCGGCAATACCAACAATGATTGATCTAAAATTATTTTTTATTAATTCCTTCATATATGTTTCAGCGTCAATATTCCATAATGGAGCCATACTCTTTAATTTCAAATCTTTACAAATCTTATCAATCCTTTCTTTCTGATAATTTGACGCCACAGCACCTGAGACAACACCTTCTGTCTGATATTGTTCCTTTGCCAGAATAAGTGCATCCTTTATATCTTCAAGTTCTTCTTCTTTTATTCCTGAAGACTTCTGATAGATTATGGGCAGTTCCATTGCTTCTGCTTGTTTTTCTGTCAGTCGTATATTTGGAATATGAAACATATACGAGTCATCTCTCTCTGACTCAAGTGATATTAAACAAACTACTTCATGGCCTTGTTTCTTAGCTAAATAAATTGCGTAGGTGCTGTCTTTTCCGCCTGAGAATAATGCTGCAAGTTTCATAATCAAGTAATCTGTGTCCCTACTTCTACATCCTTTTCTGGTGCCAATAGTACACAAGTCTTTCCGTCATCACTTTCTGCGCAGAGGAGCATGCCCTCGCTTGTTTCTCCGCCAAACTTGCTCGGTTTCAAGTTAACAAGCACAATTATCTTTTTGTTCAGCAGATCTTTTTCTTTGTAATATGGCACTAAGGAAGAGACCAATTGAATTTTTTTGTCTCCAATGTCAACCTGCAGCTTGTACAGCTTATCTGATCTTGGGATTTTTTCAACATTAATGATCTTGCCGACCTTCATCTTCAACCTTTTCCATTCATCAAAACTGACCATTTCCATCTCCTCTTGTTTTTTGTCTGTTACAATTTCCCTTTTTGATTCTTCATTATATCCAACACTCTCAAATAGTTTTATTGCTTTATCTTTAATAGTTAGAATGAAAGGAGCTAATTTAGGCCCTCTTTCTTTATTCAGTAAAACTAAGTAAGCTGCTTTGAAGAACTCTTTAGGGTTTATACTAAGCTCTTCCTTGCATATCTTATAAAATTCATTGAATAAATCTTTTTCATTCCACTTCTTTTCCTTTAATCTTTTAGCAACCAAATGTAGTGCTTCTGCTTGATCTTTGCTTAGGTTGATTCCTTCAGGCAATTTATCTTGCAATTGGAATTTATAGTTCTCAGGAGAAAATTCATCCACCCATTTTCTTGCAAAGTCAATTCTTTCTATAACATAGTCCAATTCTGGTTTTGACATCTTCTCTGGCAGATGCTCAGTTGATTTCAGATTTTGAATAATCTCTTTATCTGTCTTAAATATTTGTGCAATGACTGCAGCATGTGTAAAAGGCACTTGTGGAGGCATTTTTTTAGGAATTTTTCCCACATGACTCAATTCATAAATCCTTTTCTGCTTCATCTTCTCTTTTTCATCAGCCTTTTCTTTTCCAAAATACACTCTTTCAGCATAATCATATCTCTCATAAAGCAATATTAAATCATTTGATTCGTAAGGCTGGAAGTCTATGACTGAGTTCGGCCTTGATTTTATTAATAAGAAACGCAGCATCTGCGCTGGAGCGTATTTTACTGATTCAGCAAATCCCATACCCATGCCTTTAGAAGTCGACATTTTCTTTCCGCCGACAGTAAAAAACTCGTATCCCTGTCCTGTCCTGTAGCCGCTGCTGGGATAAGGCGGCGGGTATTCCAGTATATCCACTGATATCCTGCATGCAACTGTCCTTGAGCCTCCTTTAGTAAAATGATCTTTTCCCGCGGTCTCCACAACAACCCCTTTAGAAGGCCATTTAGCAGCCCACTCAATCTTCCAAGGAAGCTTACCGTTCCGGTTGTATGGAGAGATCCATCCTCTATTGCCGCATCCTTTTGCCCATTTAACAACATTGTCTCTGCACTCAAAATAAACTAATTCTTTTTTACTGTCCCATTCCAATGCAGCAGTTGTTGCTATTTTACCGCATTTCGGGCATCTGACATTAAAAGGCAACCTGTTAGTAAAGGTAGCGCCTTCACCATAAAGATCTAGATATATTTTATTTACCTTATCTGTATTATCCAGAATCCTCTTTATTGCTTTATTGAAGACGCCTTTATCATACTCTTCTCCTGTTGACTCCAGCTCTGCGTCAATCCCAAACTGCGGGAATAATTCTGTGCACTGTTTAAAATAATAATCTCCGTAGCTCTTATAACCAGTGACAGGAGAAGGTATGTCCATAAAGGGAACACCCATGTATTTTTCATACTTTTTTTTATCAAGGTAACCGGGAATTTTATCCATCGGGTCATGGTCGTCGCTGCTCAACACAAACCTTGATTTCTTTCCCCTCGCCCTTAAAGCTTTAGCAATAGCATCGTGGATAATCCAGCCCCTGCCAGAGCCGATATGGATTATTCCAGACGGAGTCTTTTCATCATAGACAAAATATCCATTTTCCTTAACTATTCTTTTTAAAAATTCAGAGCTCTCGACCCTTTCAATAGCCTCATCTGCTATCTGGTCTGCCCAGTGCTTTACATTTATTTCATTTTTTGACATTATCTATTAAAGAATAAAAGTGATTTTTTAAATGTTGCTGAATTGCGTTTTCTGTTTGACAATAACATGGTGAAATTAATAACAAAATTAAATTTATATATAAGCTGTCTCTAACATCGACAAAATGCCAAGCAAGGAATTTAATCATGCTGTATTTAGTAATGCAAACCAACTAATCCTTGAAAAAATTGTTGTTAGACTTGAGGAAGAAATATTTCCAAAAGACGAACCAATTTCAAGATCAAAAAGGAGTCAGGCAATCAATATTGTTCAAGAAGAATATGAAAGTCACATAGTACAACATTCTCTTCCAACTGTAAAACCATCTAGGAGTTATGCAGGGAGAATACTAAACACATTAATGTATTTGCATTTCAATCCAGACAATCCAAACGAAGAAAATCCTTATCATCCCGAGTGCCAAGAAGAAGTGAAAAAGGCTTTTTTTGGTAATCCCTATGTGAGATGGGTTGCTGAATCGCTTCTGAGTAAATCTCTTTTACAAGGTATGGGCAGAGTAGCTCTTAGTAGAATCATTAGGGCAACTATACAAATACTGAGACAAGCATCATCAGCCACGGATTACCGCTTACACGATTCGGATCACGGGAATCTGCCTCCAACTTATACCTATGATCTTACCCTATCCAGAGGAAAAATGATAGAGGACCTAGGCGCAGCATTGAGAAACCATCTAAAGCCCTATCTTCATCCAGAAAGTTATGTACTAGAAATCGGTCCGGGATCTGTTGATATCTTGTATAGCTTGTTGCATTTTGAAGGAGATACACCTCCATTTTGGGTTGCATTAGACATTCATCCTGGTGTTATTGAATCTCTAAGTAAAATGCAAATGAGAGGTGAAGTCCCCTCAAAAAAGTATCTTTGTCAAATGGCATCGATAAGAACACTAGACACAACAAATTTTTTTCTTAGAGGAAGAACTGACACAGTCATAGCGTTATCCTCTCTTGACTCAGTAGTTGATTTTCATGGGATATCAAGGAACATATATTCTTTATTAAAACCGGGAGGGTACCTAATACTTGTTCAAGACCTGCCCCCATCATATACAACACTTTGGCACCTTGCTTCATCGGAGCCTACGCTAGAATTAGGACAGGAGGTTCTATTCTATGAGTTTAGTAGTCCTCTTAGTCCTGGGGGAGTTACTCATCTAGACTTTCCAGGCATATCCGAAGCAAGGCTTGTTCAATCACATTTATACTTACACAGAAGATGGAAAGCGATTCTAGCTGGCAATGGATTCATTGCGGTTGATGAGGGATTAAGACAATATTCAGATAATCCACTTGAATTATACTCCCTTTGTAATAGATATCTTCAAATATATCCTGGTACACGGAAGTTAGCTCAGAATCTACCTATATTGCCTCATTATGCATATCTAATAATGGAAAAGAAAGGTTAACAAAGCAAATTTTTTATACTATTCTAACTTGATCAACTCTATGTCCAAAAAGGAGTTATACCCATTCCAAATTAACTACGGCTGGAGAGATTACATGCTCCTGCTTACAACAATTGTGTTGAGTATATTTTATGTAAACTATTTTTACGCTCTTTCTAGTTCATTTGGTATGTTGCCTACAACCATAATCATAAGTTCAATAATCGGCTTGGCTTGCATAATAGTCTTGAATTTTTGTTTTTTCCCTGTGTTTCACCACCTGTTCTTTTCTATTCTGAAAAAACCTAGATATGATCTTATCCTAAGCAAAAAAGGAATCCAGATTGCTAACAAGTACCTACAATGGAGGCAAGTGAAGAGCATTTCTTTTTCAACTGGAAGACCTAAATCCAAAATAGCCTTTTACAGAGTTAAATTTGCCTTGCCAGCAAAACAGACAATATTTGTCCTGGATAAGCAAGGCAGAGAATACAAGAGAATGGTTGATATTGACTACTTCTCAAAACATGATAGATCAAATAATAATCTAGTAGGAATAGAAAAAGTATTAGCAGACCTTAAAAAAGCAAACTTAATAAGTGATTGGGCTGAAAGATGAGCACAGTTAATTAAATCCAAATTCCGATAAATATAAATATAATCAGCCTTTTTGTGAGTGTAGCAAACTGGAGGGGTTTGAATGGTAAAAAAACATAAGTCAGTTCCTATTAAAAAAGTCAAATCTGGGAGTCCAGAGCATAAGCACCCAAGCAAGAGTCAGCAAGGTGCACCAGTTTTCTGGATAGGATTATCATTTATTCTGTCTTTGGCATTAATAGTGTCAATAAGTATGAACTTATATGGCAGGAATAAAATAGATGTAGCTATCTCAAATGTAAATTCATTATTATCACAAGGAGCATCAGCTGAAGTCCAAACAGCTCTGCAAAATGCCCTTACCTCACTCAATGAAGCAAAGGATCTTATAGCAAACCAAACCTCTTCTCAAGGCGATTTAGGCAAGGTTAAAGTTGAATTCTATGTCATGTCTCAATGTCCTTATGGAACCCAAGTTGAGGATGCCATTAAACCTGTGCTTGACAAACTGGGAGATAGCATTGATTTTGAACTAAATTTCATTTCAACAGATAATGGTGATGGAACCTTTAGAAGTCTTCATGGAGAACCAGAAACTAATGGAAATATTGTGCAACTCTGTGCTATTAAGTATAACTCCGAAAATTATATGGACCTTATTGTGTGCATGAATGAAAACCCTGCTCAGATTCCTGATAATTGGGAGCAATGCGCTGAAGATAATAATTTGGACATTGAAAGTATAAGTGAATGTTATGTTGGAGAGGAAGGAAAAGAATTGCTACGAGACTCTATTCAAAAAACTAATGCTGCGGGTGCTACAGGTTCTCCAACAATGTATTTTGATAAAGAATTGTACAGCGGAGGAAGGCAGACACTGGATTTTATGAGAGTAGTATGTAACAAACTTGATAATCATCCTGAGTGCAAAGACCTGCCAGCCTGTGCATCAGATGCTGACTGCACTGCTGAGACTGGCAAGATAGGCAAGTGCCAGAATCCTGGAAAAGATAATGCTAAGTGTGTTTACACAGAACCTGAAGCTGTGGGTCTTGTTGTGATAAATGATCAGCTTTGTGATGCTTGTGATGTCTCAATGTTAGTTGAGCAGCTGAAATTGCTGTTTAAAGGACTAGATGTAGAAGAGTATGATTTTGAGGATACTAAAGGCAGAGAGATATATGATGAAACAGGGGTCAAATATCTGCCAGCATTGTTATTTGATGACAATGTTGAGAACGGGGAAGGATATGAGAGTGTTAAGCTTTATTTGGATGAAACCGGCGATTATCTCTCTTTAAGAATTGGAGCACAGTATGACCCGCTTGCAGAGCAGTGCAATAACGAAAAAGATGACAGGGATAATGATGGTTTAGTAGATTGTGAAGATGATGAATGCAAAAGTGATATGGTATGTAGAGAAGAGATTCCAGAGAAGCTCGATGTGTTTGTGATGAGTCAATGCCCGTATGGCACTCTCGCTTTGAATGCAATGGAGGAAGTGCTTGAGAATTTTGAGGATATTGACTTTAATATTTACTATATTGCGCGTGACAACGGAGACGGGACTTTCCAAAGTCTCCATGGTGAAGCAGAGGTTAATGAGAATATAAGAGAGTTATGTGCAATAGAATATTATCCAGAAGATTACAAGTACATGGATTACATCTGGTGCAGAAATAAGGATATAACAAGCACCGCTTGGGAATCCTGTGCAACAGATAATGGCATGGATGCAGAAAAAATCAAAGAATGCTGGCAGGGAGAGGAAGGCAAGCAATTACTGAGCGACAGCATTAAGGTTACCAATGGGCTTGGAATTGGTGCATCACCAACTTGGCTGGCAAATAATAAATACCTCTTCTCCGGAATAGACGCAGAGACAATTAAGAGTAATTATTGTGACTATAATGAACTGGATGCATGTGACACTATATTGAGTGGTGACCCAGAAGTTCCGAGTGGCTCGTGCTAACAAAAGATTTAAAAACAGCCATATCCCAATTTAGTTTGTATTTTTTATTAAAATGGCAAAACAGTATAAAGTAAGAAAGAAATGTTTGATCTGCAAAAAGGTCTTCTATCCAAAATATGCTGGTTCTCTATACTGCGACAGCTGTAAGAAAAAAAATACAAAAGGTATTTTGAAGAAGAAAAGCCAGAAAAAATAAAACCCAGCAGACAGCTGAACATATAAGTCTGGATAAGAGTAAACAGATTAGCAGACAAAAGTGTTGCATAATAAATTATTTAAAGGGATTTTTATTCTCAAGATTTAAGTTGGTAATATTTTGGGGCGATTAAATTGGCTTTGAACATTGATCAGATTCTATCATATACATTATACGGCAATACTGGCCGAGATTATCTAGTGGCTCTCGTCATATTTATTTTTGTATATGCTTCTTTAAAGATTTTCAAAAGATATCTGCTCGCAAGACTCAGGCAGATAGCAAAAAAGACAAAAAATGACATAGATGACGCAATAATCGAATTCATTGATGGGATAAAATGGCCATTCTATATTTTCCTGTCAGTCTACGCAGCCATTGAGTGCCTTGTTCTACATGATAATATTAACCAGATAGCACATTATGCTTTACTTATCTTCACTGTTTTTTATTCCGTAAAGATAATACAGAAAATTGTTGATTATGCAATTAGGAAACGAATGCAGAAAACAAAGGACAAGGAAAAAGATTCCCTGCTCCTAATCCTCAATAAAATTATTAATGCTACGCTCTGGATAATAGCCGTGCTTCTTGTACTTTCAAACTTGGGTTTAAATATTACATCTCTAATAGCCAGTCTTGGCATCGGTGGTATTGCTATTGCATTTGCCCTTCAGCGGATTCTTGAAGATATCTTCAGCTCATTCTCCATATACTTTGACAAACCTTTTGAAGTGGGAGATTATATAGTAATAGGTGAAGACAAAGGTGTTGTGCAGCACATAGGATTAAAAACCACTAGGATAAAACACTTGCAGGGACAAGAGGTAGTTGTCAGCAACCGTGAGCTTACCTCAACAAGAATCCACAACTACAAGAAAATGAAGGAGAGGAGGATTGCGTTTACATTTGGGGTTGAATACTGCACAAGCCAGAAAAAATTGAAGATAGTAAAAAATACTGTTACCAAGATAATAAAAGATATTGATTTAGCGAGACTGGACAGGGTTCATTTCTCTCAGTTTGGTGATTCTGCGCTAATTTATGAAGTTGTCTATTATCTCGACAATACAGAATACAACGTCTACATGGACATACAGGAAAAGATAAACGTGCAGCTAAAGGAGGAATTTGAAAAACAAGGAATACAATTTGCCTATCCAACACAGACAATATACATAAAAAAATAAAAGCAATGCCACCTATACACCAGTCATTAACAAAACTATTCGGAATAGAGCTTGAGTTCTTCTTGCTGGACAATGAAGGCAATATTGTTAATAGTGCTGATACAATACTTAATAAAAAAAAGGAATTTCTCGACACAGAACTCAAGCAGGAATGCGGCAAGAGCATGCTTGAACTAACATCTTTTCCCCATCTTTCGTCAAGACATGTTTTTGACTGCTTTTTCCAGGATTTTGAGACATTGCTGTATGAGGTTGATAAGGAAGAGCTCAGACTCTTCTATTATGGTACGTACCCGGGAAGGAATAATACAGAGATGAGAGAAGAAAAAAGGTACAGTGCAAAAAAAGCCATACTAGGAGAAAAAAATTTTGAAAATGCAGGAAGGTGTATAGGGTTCCATTATCATCACTCACTGCCGAGAAAATCTTATAATCATAAAATAAAATTCTTTTATCCTGATATTCACAAAAGAAATACAGAAAAAGTGCTCAATATCTATAACCTGTTTATTGCTGCTGACCCTGCGATTACTGCGTTAATGCAGTCCTCACCTTTTGTTGAAGGGAAATACTTGGGAAAGGACTCAAGGGTTATAATGTATAGAGGTGATAAGGTATTTAGCGCTCCTGATTCTTTGTACAGTAATGAACCTGAATTCGGAACATTAAACAATTATGGACAGGACTTTAAAAGTCTAACTGAAGAGATACGACAAAGGTTTACTAAATGGAAATCTTTGCTCAAACGTCATGGTTACTCATATTCTGATTTTATTAAGAAAAAATCTTCCATATTGGACAGTTCTTGGAAACCAGTAAAGATAAGCTCTCATGGCACTATTGAACTCAGAGGGGCTGATATGAACTCCCCTTCAAAAGTTGTTGGCTTAAGCATTCTCATGAATTCTATAACTAAGCATATATCAGAGAACTTTATCAAAGTATTACCATCTGAGATTGGGAATAATGAACCTTTTAAAATAGAAGGTGATAAGATATACGTTCCTAATGCAGACTGCCTTACAAAGATCCTACAGGAAAGATCTGCTAATCAAGGTCTGGAGGACAAAACAGTCAGAGACTATTGCAAAGCACTACTCATGGTGGCTAAGAAGGAACGGACTAACACAAAAAACGATATTGTCAAAATATTCTCAAACATGATAGAGGAAGAGAAAACCTCATCTGATAAAATATTAGAGATGGTTAGGAAAAAAGAAGGCTCAACTGATAACATTTCTCAAGACACAGCACGAAGAATTTCCATCAAAATGGCAGATAATCTCTTTAAGGATCTGTTGATTACAAAGAAAATCTCAGAACAAATACTTTATTAGAGGCAATTCTATTATACTGCCGTTTGCAAGTCGTTCCCATCTCGCCCCTCTCATAGTTGGAAGAATTTCAGAACAAACAATGAATTTACTTTTACCTCTGTGAAGTTTAATACTATAATACTTTGGGTTCTTAGTATATTTTTCACCGATAACAATTTTCATAGGTGTGACTAAACAAAAATTTGCAGCATCAAAATTATTAAGCTTCATCAGTATATTTTTAGTATAACCTTTATTCTGCTGCATATATCCTATAATATAGTTGAACCATTCTGCAGAATCCGTATCTGATGTATTTAAGTAATTGTTTGAATAATTCAATTGGTCATAGATTGTGCCGTTATGGACAAACAAATATTCTCCATCTCTTCTCTTAATAATAAAAGGTTGGTTGTTCTCCACACTCAGTTTTCCTCTTGTAGCTCTTCGGACGTGTATAATAAGAGCTCGTGTCTTGAGATTCCTGAATTCATTAATTGTATCATCCTCAAATATTGGCTTAATTGACTTAAAGACCTCCCATTTATTTTTTGAATCAAGGTACGCGATTCCCCAGCCATCCTCATGTTTATACACCTCGCTAATATTTTTTTCATGAACCTCATTTTCTCCCTTAGCAATTTTTATTGTATCTGTAATTATTGCTTTAGTGTCAAAGATTCCAAGAGCTATGAGCATTCTGCACAAACTAATATCACCCTTAGTTATATTAATATACAAATATCTATACTAATATATAAATATATCGATTTGATTAAGAAAGCTTGCTAAATAAACCCAAGTAATAATCCGCCTTGATAAACAATAAGAGAAGCCAACCATGCTATTAAAGTTGTATATAGGACAGTAAATAGCGGCCATTTCCATGAATTAGTCTCTTTTTTTATTACAGCAACTGTGGCAATACAGGGCACATACAATAAAACAAAAACCATGAATGAAAAAGCAGATAATGGGGTGAAAACATTTTGAAGGACACTGGCAAGTCCCTCTGAGCCTACACCATAGACTGCACCAAAAGTCCCAATTATGACTTCCTTTGCTATAAAACCCTGTATAAGGGCAACAGAAGCCTGCCAGGTTCCAAAACCCAGCGGCTTGAAAAAAGGTGCGATGAACATACCTGCCCTGCCAATTAGGCTTTCCTGGGAAGCATAGTCCACGCCAAAGGGGAGGTTACCTAATAACCAGGTAGATACAACCAGTAAAAATATTACTGTACCTGCTTTTTGAATGAAAGATACTCCCCGCTCCCACATATGAATAACAAGCCCCGTGATTGTTGGAATCCTGTATGGTGGCAGTTCCATAACAAGAGGAGATGATAGTCCTTTAAAAAGAGTCCTATTAAAGATGAGACCTGAAGCGATTGCAGCCGCAATTCCAATCAAGTATATTATGAATATTACAGCTCCCTGGTCCTTGGGAAAGAAAGCGCTGGCGAACAACACATATACAGGCAATCTTGCACTGCAAGACATAAAAGGATTAATCAGAATAGTCAATAGCCTGTCTTTTTTTGAGTCAAGGCTGCGCGTCGCCATTATTGCAGGTACGTTGCAGCCAAAGCCGAGCAACAATGGGATAAAGGACTTTCCGTGCAAGCCAATTTTATGCATCAGCCTATCCATTATAAAGGCAACCCTTGCCAAATATCCTGTATCCTCCAATAAAGCTATTGCGAGAAATAACATGAAGATATTGGGGATAAATAATAGAACTGAACCAACTCCTCCAATAACAGCATCACCTATAAATGATATTGTCCAGTTTGGCGCACTAACACTGGTTAGATATAATATTATTTTATCTCTTAAAAAAACAAAAAAATGATCGATAAGCCAGGTAAGAGGCTGTGAAAGTGTGAAAGAGACTTGAAATATAAGCCACATGATTAAAAAAAAGAATGGAACTCCAATAATTTGATGAGTAACAATAGAATCAATCTTATCAGATAAGCTTATGTTTTTCTGCAAATCAGTTGTAACTGACTCCCTAACAAGACCCTCAATATGAGCATATCTTGCTTCAGCAAATATTGTATCTATGTCTTCTCTGTAAATTGCCTCAAGATGCCTTCTGACCTTTGCTATTTCTTCCAAAACCTGACAAGAGTTTTTAAATGATTTTAGGACTCCAATAACCTCATCATCATGCTCCAGTAATTTGATTGCCATCCATTTTGAGTCAAGATGGCTAGGCAATTTTATCTGATTAATAATCAGATTTTCTATCTCTGAAACATGGTGCTGTATCTCTTTCCCGTATCTAATTTTTTTTGGTTCAGTACATTTTTTTGAAGCTGCTACTGCTAATCCCAATAGTTCATCGACATCTTTCTTACTATTAGCCTCAATTTTTACAACTGGAACACCTAGTAATCTTGAAATTTTTTTTTCATGAATCTTGATTCCCTTTTTTTCTGCATAAGCTGTAAAGTTAAGAGCCAAAATGAGATTTGCCCTAAGTTCAATAAGCTGTACGGCAAGGTATAAATTGCGTTCAATATTTGCTGCGTCAACAATATGGATAATTACATCTGGTTTTTCCTCGATAATAAAATTCCTGGTGATTATCTCTTCTTCAGAATATGCAGTTAGGCTATAGGTTCCAGGCAAATCCACTATATCAATTGATTTGTTCTTGTACTTCAAGCAACCGTGTTTTTTTTCAATAGTCTTTCCTGGCCAATTTCCCACATGCTGCCTTGTCCCAGTTAGTGTATTGAATAATGTAGACTTCCCAACATTTGGATTCCCAGCTAGTGCAATTTTTATTGTCTTAGAAACTGAGGATTTCTGAGACACAAAAAATCTTTGGTTGTTTGAAGATTTTATTTTCAAATCCATGGGAATCATTGATTTCCTTTGTTTTCGTATTCTAGTAATGTTATCTAACCTCTTCAACAAGAATTTTCATTGCCTGTCCCCTACCAATAACTACTTTAGAATTGAGCACTTTTAAAAGAACAGGGCCGCGAGAATCATTTTTTACAACCTCAACCATAGTTCCATCATATAGCCCTAGTGAGCACAACCTTCTTTTCAGTCCAAAACCGCAGTCAATACACTTAATCCTTACTCTTTGACCATTTTTTACGTTTGATAATGGCACTATCATTTTGATTCACTTTATTTTATTTGTGTATTATTTTGCCATGTGGACACTTTTTTGGATTATTTAGAAAGGTATCCAAACGTTTTATTGATTCCTTGGAGAAGGCATGCTCCAGCCTGTGGGCTTCCTCATCAACCTTTTCTAGATCATTGTATTTCAAGATTTTATTTAAAAATACCCCAATAACTCTATAATCATGAGACAATCTCTTTGCTTTCCTCAAACCCTTTGTGGTTAAAAAGATGTTGGAGTAAGGGCTGGTATTGATATAGCCTAGTTTAGCCAATTTTTTTATCATTTCTGAAACTGTAGGTTTTGTTATTTTTAAGCTTCTAGCAATATCAACAGACCGCACACCGAGAGTTTTATCCTCCATATCTTCATATATCAAATATATTGTTCTCAAATAATCTTCAATTGTCTTTTTTTTCATAAAAAGTTTGGTACTCCTAACTTCTATATAAATCTTTCGGAATTAATGCCTGTTGTTGTATCGAAAACCAAAAAGTATTTAAATATATTATGAATACTTATTCATTATAAAAATGGTGAGACCTAGAAAATTTAGGTTTGTTGGCAGAGACCCTACTATTAATTATTTTAAGCCTAGGGGAGTTCCGCTCAATGAACTAAGTGAAATTAATATAACAAAAGAAGAATACGAAGCCCTTAGGCTAAAAGAGACAGAGAATTACGATCAGAAAAGATGTGCTGAATTAATGAATATCTCACAACCTACATTTTCACGAATCTTAGATTCAGCAAGGAAAAAAATTGCAGATTTTATCATACACGGTAAAGCCTTACGTATAGATGGGGGTGTTTTTAAAATGGTGCAAAGGAAATTTAAATGTTTTGCATGTCAGCATGAATGGGAAGCTGCTTTTGGGATTGGAAGACCAGAGAAATGTCCAAAATGTGAAAGCACAAATATCCATAGAATCAATGTTGAAACAAGTGGATTCGGTCACCATGGCAGAGGAGGAACGGGAAGAGGCAGACGTCCTAGCTCAACTGGCCAAGGAAGAGGCCAAGGCGGCATAGGAAGAGGACGAAGATTCCAATAAGAAATGAAAATTAAAAATAAAATCCTAGTAATGAGCGGAAAAGGGGGTGTGGGAAAGACAACAGTAGCTGTTAATTTAGCATATGTGCTTGCAAAAAAAAAATTTAGAGTTGGCCTACTGGACATAGATATCCACGGTCCGAATGTGCCAAAGATGCTCAATTTGAATTCAGTACAAGTAAAGATTCAGAATAATAAAATAATACCTGTCTTAATTAAAGACAATTTAAAAGTTATGTCAATGGCATTTCTTTTAAACTCTGATGATGATGCAGTTATCTGGAGAGGTCCAATGAAGCATGGAGTTATTAGACAATTTGTAGAAGAAGTAGAATGGGGTGATTTAGATTATCTAATTGTGGATTTGCCGCCAGGAACAGGCGATGAACCCCTAAGCATAGCGCAGATTATTAATCCAATTACAGGTTCAGTAATTGTGTCAACACCCCAAGAAGTAGCACTTTTGGACGCTATGAAGGCAGTAACATTCTCAAAAAAAATGAATGTGCCTGTAATTGGTGTAATAGAAAATATGGCAGGAAGTGTGTTTGGTATAGGCGGGGCGAGGAAAGCTGCGCAAAAGCTTAATGTGAATTTTATTGGAACAATCGGACTCAACGAGAAAATAGTTAAATCAGGCGATTCTGGGAAACCGTTTGTAACTGACAAACAGCTTGAAGAGACAAAATCGTTTGAAGAAATTGTTGAAAAAATTATTGAACATTGTGAATCTAATCATAAACAAGGAGGTAAAATAAAATGACAGGAGAACATGAAGGAAGGGAAAATTTGACAGAGGAGACAAAGGACTTGGAAAGAGCCAGGCAGTCTCTTATAGAAGAGCTTGAAGCAATTAATTGGTATCAGGAAAGGGTTGAAGTAACAAAAAATAAAGATCTAAAAAAAATATTGGAACATAACAGAGATGAGGAAAAAGAGCATGCAGCAATGTTGATTGAATTTATAAGGGAATATGACAAAACACAGGACAAAATGTTCGAAGAGCATGACTAAAAATATATAAAAGATAAAATAATACAGGAGGTAAATAAAATGCCAGGATATGACGGAACTGGGCCCAGAGGAGAAGGCCCAATGACAGGAGGAGGATTTGGGTATTGTAACAGCAATGTACAGCCAGGAACCCCTGTAAGACCAAGATTCGGAGGAAGAGGGGCAGGAAGAGGACTGGGAATGGGTGGACGAGGTAGAGGTAACAGATTTAGGTTTTTAGCAACTGGTGTGCCAGGGTGGAGAGCATACCCACAGACAGTTCAGCAGCCAACTCAGTATGATAAGGATACTGAGATACGGAACCTAGAAACTGAGAAGAAAGAATTGGAGAATGAACTGGATGAAGTAAAAAAAAGGCTCGAAGAATTGGGAAAGGAGTGATAAAAATGCCCGGCGGAAGAGGAAGACAAGGTGGTTTTGCTCTCGGTCCTGGGGGAGATTGTGTCTGTCCAAAGTGCGGGACCAAAACAGCACATCAAAGAGGTACGCCCTGTTATTCAACCAAGTGCCCGAATTGCGGCGGGAACATGACAAGGCAAAGTTAATTTGAATTCAGAGGTGGTTCGAAGATGAGAATAGTAATTAGTTCAATAGGAGACACATTAGATTCTGATGTAGATACAAGATTTGGGAGATGCAAATACTTTTTAATAGTTGAAACTGAGAATAAAGAAATAAAAAATTTTTCAGCTGTTCAAAACGAAGGGGTTCTGCAGGGCCATGGTGCAGGAATAAGGGCTGCTGAACAAATCGGAGAACTTAAGCCAGATGCTGTTATTACAGGCAACTTGGGACCAAATGCATCAAATGTTTTGAGCCAGTTAAAAGTCCAGGTATACCACGGATCTGGAAAGGTAAACACAACTATTGCTGCATTTCTTGAAGGGAAATTGCAGAGATTGACTGAGATATCAAGAGCGCATTCTGGCATGAGATAAAAAAAGGTGATTGATAATGGAAAGTATGAATGAAACATTGAATGAAGTTCAGGCAAGTATTTCAACTCTATCAAAGGAGTATCCAAACCAGATAAAGGCATTTATGGGTTTTATGGGAGAAATGGAAAAAGAGGGAGCACTAAGCGTAAAGACTAAAGAGCTCATCAGCGTTGCGCTTAGTGTAGTTGCTCACTGCAAATGGTGTATTGCATTTCATGTAAAAAATGCCCTTACAGCAGGTGCCACAAAAGATGAAGTTATGGAGGCATGTTTTGTAGCAACTTTAATGAACGGCGGTCCTTCTTTGATGTATACCCAGTATGTTGTCAAAGCGCTGGAAGAATTCACAAGATAAATTTTGGAGGAGAAAAATGAAATATGCAATATCAACAGATTCAGGTAGTGTGTCAGAACATTTTGGTAGGTGTCCTCAATTTACCATTGTTGAGATAGACAATAATAAATTAGTGAAAAAAGAAGTAATTGATAATCCTGGGCATAGAACTGGATTTCTACCAAAATACTTTAGTGAAATAGGTGTGGATTCTGTGATTGCAGGGGGAGCGGGATGGCGCGCCCAAAACTTTTTTCAAGAGTATGGGATTAACCTTGTTTTGGGAGTTAGCGGGAAGATCGATGAAGTAATTGATAAGTTATTGAAGAATGAGTTAAAATCAGGACAGAGCTACTGCTCTCCTGGAAGAGGAAAAGGATACGGCATTAATAAAGAGGACGGCCATTCACATTAGGATCCCAGGACCAACATAGCAAAGAATAGGTGATACTTAAGATGGAATTACATGTGTTTTATTCAACACTGCTTGCAAGCATCATTGCTTGTTTAGTCACCACACTTGGTATCTATGTAATAAATAGATTCAGAAGATGGGGGCTCAAGAACGTAGGCTATTTTATCTGCTTTGCCGCAGGAGTATTGATTTCTGTGTCTTTCCTGCACATAATTCCAAAATCCTTTGAGATGAGCAGTCTTGCACCTGTGTTTTTATTAGTCGGCTTTTTTGGACTATTCTTGCTCAATAGGTTCCTTAAAGTATTTTTATGTGATAAGAGCGGTGTATGCGACACGAGCAGAGGAGAGGGCTATGTGTTTGGAATAATACCCATGCTAGGCATAGGAATCCACTCATTTATTGATGGAGTAATCTATTCAGTTACTTTCAATGTCCATGTCTTCACGGGAATCCTTGCAGCTATTGGAATGATCTTCCATGAATTTCCTGAAGGGATTGTGACATACATTCTGCTGATGAAATCTGGATTTAGCAAAAAGAAATCACTGCTATATTCATTCACAGCAGCAGCAATCACAACCCCGTTAGGTGTGTTAATTTCATTCCCCTTTGTTTCGTCACTAAATAAAACTACTCTAGGGATACTGCTATCTCTTTCTGCTGGAGCATTAGTCTATGTTGGAACAACACACCTGCTTCCTGAAGCTGAGAAAGAGAGCAAGAAATTTAGTATAGTGGCATTGGCATTAGGGATATTGGTTGCTGTGATAATTATTTTATCCAAAGGTTAAAGATATAAAAGGAGGAAATTGAAATGGCGACAATAGAAATAACTTCAAAAAATTTTAAAGAAAAGGTCTTGAACTCAGATCTACCTGTTTTAGTAGATTTTTGGGCACCGTGGTGCAGACCTTGTTTGATGATGAGCCCTGCTTTGGAGGAATTATCAAAAGAATTTGAAGGAAAAGTGAAGATAGGAAAAATGGATGTTAACAATCCTGAAAACAGGACCTTAGCTTTACAATACAAGATACAGAGTATACCAAATATGAAGCTTTTCAGAAATGGTGAAGTCATTAATGACTACATCGGGCTACGCTCAAAAGAAGCCTTGAAAAAAGACATTGAGGAAGAGCTTAGTTTGATATAACAATAATTGGAAAAAAGAATAGCATGAGAAAAAATGTCTTTTAAAAAGTATATTAAAAAGACTCTCAGTAAAAATCAGGTAACAACAAGAGAATGAGAGAATGGAAAGAATTGTATGAAGAAGAGGGGATAGTACAAAAAAACCCTTCTAAATTTGTGATTCAGGCCATACGTTTTTTTAAAGGCAAGAGAGTGAATAGAATTCTTGATCTTGGATGCGGTACAGGCAGGCACACGGCATTGTTATTTGAAGCAGGCTTTATTGTATATGCATGTGACAATTCAGAAGAAGCAGTAATAATTGCCAAAAAAAAAATAAAGGAAGGTAAGTTTTGTTGCTGTGATATGGAAAACTTGCCATATAAAAATGATTTTTTTGATGCTGTACTGTCACATTTTGTCATACAGCACGGTAATATAGGAAAGATTGAAAAATCAATCTCTGAAATTCATAGGATTCTTAGAAAAGATGGTCTGCTTTTCATTACAGTTCCTTCGACTGGTCATCCTGAATTTTTAACAGGCCAAGAAATAGAAAAAAACACAAAGATAAATATTGATGCAATTGATGGCAAGATGCCACATCATTATTTTACACAAAAGGAAATAAGAGAATTATTTAGGGAATTTGAAATTTTAAAGCTCAATCATTTTGAAGGACAGAGTGAAAGAGATCCAACCAAAAGACTTGCTGTATGGGGATTATATGGGAGGAAAAAATGAAAACAACAAAAATAGTAAGGCCGCCTGAAAGTAAGGCACTTAAATCAGGCAGAGTAGTTTTATGCAAAGGAGAAGAGATTGGAGAACATGTAACAACAGATAAGGAAGAGCTCATTATTGTCATTAAAGGCAAAGCGACATTAATGCACGGACATGATACATTTGAGTTAAAGCAAGGGGAAACGCATTTCATAAAAGAAGGCGTTGCCCATAATGTGATTAACTATTATGATGATGAACTTGAGTATATATATGTTGTTAGCTTATTTAAGGCAGATCAGGAACATTAAGTGAAAAAAATATGTCTAAAGTTATTGGAGTAACAGGAGGCAAAGGAGGAACAGGAAAATCGACTGTAGCCACTGCACTCGCTGTTGAATTGGCCAAAAAAAGCAAAGTGCTATTAGTTGACATGGATGTTGAGTGCCCGAATGACCACCTGATTCTAAGTATAAACAGGAAGCAGATTGAAACTGTTTTCCAGAGAATTCCTAAATTTGATTTTGAAAAATGCATCAAATGCGGTTTATGCGGGCAGGTTTGCAAAACAAATGCCATTGTAGGTATTAAGGACAAGAACCCTATTTTTATCCAAGAGCAGTGCAATGGCTGTGGCGCCTGCTTTGTGAAGTGTCCTGTGAAAGCGATATCCTGGAGTAAAAAGGAGATTGGAAAAGTCTATTCAGGCAGAAATTATAATCTTGCTTTTTTATCTGGTGAATTGAAAATAAGAGAGCCGGTTTCTGAATTTGTTGTTGACGCAATCAAGGAGATTCTTGAAAAAAAGGAGCAAGATTATGAGTATATCATATTAGATACTGCAGCAGGCACTCATTGCGACGTTATCTCTGCCCTGGGTTATTGTGATTTTGTTTTTGCTGTAACAGAGCCTACTCCATTAGGAGAGCATGATTGCGAATTAATTATTGAGCTACTTCTTAAATTAAAAAAACCTTATGAAATTATTTTAAACAGGTATGAAAAAGAAAACGAGCATATACTCAGCAAAATGCTTGAAAAATACAACAAAAAAATATTTGCTAAAATACCTTATAAAAGAGAGATAATGGTAGCATATTCAAAAGGCGTTCCAATAGAAGATGAAAATATAAGAGAGATAGGCAAAGAGGTTGAAAGATGGTGAAGATTGCAATTACCTTCAACAATAACTCAAATCCAGGTTTCAAATCTGGGTGGGGGTTTTCCTGTTTTATAGAAAATAATGAGAATATATTATTTGATACGGGTTGTAATGGTAAGGATTTATTATATAACCTGGAAAAATTAAAAATCGATGTTATTGCTATAAAAAAAATCATTTTATCGCATGAACATTGGGATCATACAGGTGGCTTGTCTGATATTTTAAGATTGAATAAAAACACAGAAGTATTTGTATTAGATTCTTTCTCAGAAAATTTAAAACAGGAATTAAGGAGAAAATCCAACCTAATAGAAATCTCCTCTATGAGAGAAATCTCTCAAGATATTTTTACAACAGGCCCTATTGCAAATAATCCTGATGAACAATCTCTGATTTTAGAAACAAAGAAAGGCATTTTGGTATTAGTCGGCTGCTCCCATCCTGGTGTTGATAAGATACTTGAAATAGCTGAGAAACATGGGAAGATTTATGGGATAATCGGAGGGTTTCACGGCTTTAATAAATTTGATGCTTTGAAAAATATTGAGTTAATTGGTGCCTGTCACTGCACACAGCATACTGACCAAATTAAGAAACTTTTTCCAAAACAATTCATTGAGGTTAAAACTGGAGATGTTGTCGAGATATGAACGGTATCTATTGTTTAATTATTAATGTAAAAAAGAATATTAATGTAAATGTTGGTGCACTTGGCATAATGCAATTTAGTAACGGAACTTACGTGTATGTCGGCTCGGCCCAGAACAATCTTAAGAAGAGGATTGATAGGCACCTGTCACAAAATAAAAAAATACACTGGCATATTGACTATTTACTAAATAATAAAAATGTAAATATCAAAAAGGTTTTTTATAATCATGCGGGCAAAGAAGAAGAATGTAAGGTTGCCAATCATTTAAGTGATATTGAAGAGCCCATAAAAGGATTTGGCTGCTCAGACTGCAACTGTAGTTCACACTTATTTAGATTAGGATCATTAGTGAATCTGGAAGAACTAGGCTTTAAAGAAAATGGCATGCAAATGGAATAATGTTTGTCCTTTAAGAAGGTTAGAACAACAGAGCAAAATTAGCGCTGATTACAAAAAAGAATATTGTGAAAGTGAAGAAAATTGGAAAAATTGTGTAAGATTTAAATTAGAGGAACAAGGCATTAGCCATAAAGATAGTTTAATGCCTGATGGAAGGTATATGAAATGAAAAAGACTCATCTTGTCTATGGAATATTTTTACTTGTTATTATAGGTTGCCAAAAAGAACCAGAAACAGAACTTCTCTGTACTGAATCCACTACTATTATCCCAGCAACAAGCACATCTACTGGACCATCAAGCACAACAACTATGCAATTAGTTACTACAACAACCTCTTTGCCAACTACAAGCAGTACACAATCTACTACTACAACCACTCTTCCTGAAAATGAATGCAAGTTAGTGATGTTCCACAACGGCAAGGGTCCGATGTGTCTGGAGCAGCTTGAGTTTCTTGAAGATATCGAAGAGGACTTTCCATTGTTAATAGTCGAAGAATATCTCACAACAGAGCAGTCCAACCTGATTTTGCTTTATGAGATGGAAAGCAGCTATGGTGAAAGCCATGGTGTTTCTGAGAATTTTGGGTATCTGCCAATTACCTTCATAAATAATAAGGCCTATTCAGGCTTTGACAGCAAGGTTGAGGACAGATTATTGGATGACATTGGGGAGGTATGCAGATGAAGCAAATAACAATACTTTCAGGAAAAGGAGGCGTAGGAAAGTCAAGCATAACTGCTTCTCTTGGTATTGTTTTATCAAAAAGATATAAAGTGATTTGTGTAGATTGCGATGTTGATGCATCTAATCTTGCGCTTGTATTTGGAGTCAAAAAGTTAAAAGATTTCAAAGAAATCAGCACGAACCAGAAGGCAGTATTTGATTGTAAAAAATGCAATTCCTGTAAAAAATGCTTTGAGAGCTGCTACTTTAATGCAATTTCATGGGAAAGCAACAAGCCTAAGTTAAAAGAATTTGGCTGCGAGGGATGTGGCGTCTGTGAATTAGTCTGTCCTTGTGGTGCAGTTGAATTAAAAGAAATATACAATGCCAAAATTGGATACGGTAAAACAAGATATGGTTTCAATGTTGTTACAGGCCAGTTAGAGATGGGAGAATCTGGCTCTGGAAAAGTAGTATATGAAGTTAGGAAGTTGGCTTCTGAAATTGGGAAAGATGCCGATATTATCTTAAATGATGCTGCAGCTGGCATTGGCTGTCCTGTAATAGCATCTGTTGTAGGAAGCGAGTATGCAATAGCTGTAACAGAGCCGACCCCTTCAGGATTTTCTGATTTGAAACGGGCTTTGCAAATGGTTCATCACTTTAATATTGATGCAGGGATAATAATAAATAAATTTGATCTCAATAAAGACTATTCAGAGAAAATTGCAGAGTTTGCTAGAACAAGTGGCTTAAGCATTATCAAAAAAATTCCCTATGACAAGACATTTTCAGATGCCTTGGTTCATATGACTCCAGTTGTTAGCTATGATAAAGACTATCTTAAGCTATTTGAGAGCATCGCCGATACAGTGATATCAAGATTAAGCATCTAAATCTAAAAGTATTAATATTAGAATATTTTACAGGTACAAGTGAAAGACAAATCTATCTTAAAAATAAAAATAATATTCTATGTCTTAGTAGCTATCTTTCTCTGCCTGCTGGCCTATTTCACAATCCCGGGCTCAATCAACTCGAAACACACAATGTTTCCAGTAATAGTGGTCCTAGCAATTTTATTTTCCATATTAGGAGGACTTCTTTTCTTTTACACATCAAAATCAAAGTTAAGAGGAGCACTTAGAAAGCTCATTCTGCTCACTGGCGCTTCCTCAGCAGGATTTCTTGTCAGTATTATCCTACATAATATTTTTTCCGGATTGCTTATCCTCATATTTGGCCCTTATTTTTGGACACAAATCGGATTGGTTGATGAACCTCTCTTTTTTATCATTGCACTCTTCATTTGCCCCCTTGGATTTTCTATTGGTGCTGCGGGCACTATAATCCATCTTGTAAGAAAGATGAAATAGAAGTTCTAAATATTTATATACAAGGCACAATTATTTTCCATCATGAAGCTTAATCTTATAACCAAAAACAAACATAAATTCAATGAAATAAAGTCAGTAGCTAAAGAATTCAACATAGGAATCATGCAAGTTGAGGAAGATAAGATTGAACCCAAAGATAAGCAGATAGAAGAAATAGCCAGGTTCAATGCCGAATACTATTTTAATAAATTAAAACAACCTGTTATAGTAGATGATACAGGCATCTTTTTTGAGGAATACCAAAACTTTCCTGGAGCCAATGCAAAGCTCATGTACTATGCTCTTGGCTACAAGGGCTTATTAAAATTATTGGAAGGCTCTAACAGAAATGCCTATTTTATGACTGTTGTTGGATACTGTGACAGAGACAATATTAAGACTTTCAGGGGAATTACCCATGGTATAATAGCAGACAAAGTCTATTGTAAAAAAAAGGATGTTCTTCCATATGAGAGGATATTTTTAATAAACAATAGGCCTTTGTGTCACATGACAAGGGCAGCGAAGAATAATATCTCGCATCGTGCGCTGGCTTTTCGCAAACTTTTTGAATGGCTAAAAATTCGAGAGTAACTGGTGAAGCGCGCTCATAACAGGCGTATAGACAAGAATATTTAGAAAAGTATGAAATGACTGGTGCATAATGTTCTCGGGCGGATTAGGGAATATAACAAACATATAGATAGGAAGCGCTATAGCGTTCCTTAAGGCTATTGTGATGGCAAAGGCAGGAAAAAAATCAACCATCCCTTTGAGTATATTAACTATTACGGCACAGAGAGCTGATAGCAAGACAACAGTTATGTAGTTTAGGTTAATAAGACTATTTTTAATATAAGAGAAACCGCCAACTGCGAGACCAAAAAAAACACCTATTCTCCATCCAAATTCATAGCTCATAAAGATGGCGGTGATGGTAACAGTCTCAGGCGTAACATGGGGCACAAATTTCCCTATTCTTGTTGTAAAGATATTAAGCGGCACAAACAATGCTGTGCATAGGATTGCCTTAACATAATCTCCAAGAAAGAATGAGATAACAAGCAATATGGTAAATATCAAGATGTTCCTGAGATTAAAATATTTTTGAAATTTCTTTTTACCAAGTTTCATGTATCACTTAAAATAATAATTAAGATAATAATCTTTTGATTTGCCGCACTCACTTACTATTTTTTTGAATATTAAATTTGTTTTCTATATAATCCTCAAGTCTTTTAATAGCTTCTTGATATTTCTCAACACTCTGCTGCTTTTGCTTGAGATTGCTGATTTCTACTATGTATTGGCTCTTAAGAGCCTGGATGTGGTGCTGAGCTGCCCGAATTTCAGATTCCGCCTTTCTCAGTTTCTCTTCCCTGGTCTTATGCTCCAAATTTTTTTTATGGTGTTCCATCTTGTCTTTCTTTATCTGCTCCAAGGCAGACCTCTCTTTCTCGATTTGCTTTTGCAGCTCATTTAGCTCTTCCTTGAGTCTAAGATTCTGCTGCTGCCAAGACTGCATCTCCTCAACTAATCCCTGCTCCTTTTTTCTAAGCACTAAGGCATTCTTTGCCATTTGTTTTTTGTATGCAACAAGTGCTGCCATACCTTTTTTAATGCTCTGTTTCTTAGTATCAATATTAGTTTCATATTCCTTGAGCTCTTTTTCCCTTGTGCCTAATAATTCCTCTCTCTCTTTCAGCTTTTTTGTCTGGACTTCAAGCGCCTGTTCTCTTTCCGCTACCTTTTTATCTATCTCTTGCATGTTCTTTTCTTTTTCAAGGATTCTTTGCTCTTTTTTGGTAACCCTGCTTTCCAATTTATTTAATTGAAGCTCATTTTTATCTATCTCTTTCTTTCGATCAGCCAGACTAGCTTCTTGTTTATGCAATTTCTCATCGAGCTTGTTCAAATCATTGTACCTTTCAGTTATCTTAATATTCTGCTGCTCCAAAAGATGTTTCTTCTCATCAATCTCCTTTTGTTTTGTGTCTAGTTCCTTTCCCCGAGCAGTGAGCATATCTTCCATATTACTTAACTCTATCTCTTGGCTTTTAATTTCTTGAATCTTCTTGTCTATCTGCTGACCTTTTATGATAATCTCTTTTTTCAGATGTTCCAGCTCGTGCAATTCTCTATTTATCATGGAGCGATCTTCAGCAAGTTTTTTCTCAGTCTGCTCAATCGAGCGCATCCTTTTACCTATTGCATCATCTTCATCTTTGATTTCTTTCTCCTTAATCTCCAGCTCCTTTTCCTTCTTCAGCAGGTCTGCCTCTCTAGCATCAAAAGTTAATTTGGTTGCGTTAATATCCTTCTGTAGCCCCTCAAGTTTGAGCTTCAGTGCATCCATTTTCTTCTCTTTAAAAGCAAGTTCGGAGAGTTGTTGTTTAAGGGAAGTAACCTCTTTTTGAACACTGCTTTGTTTTGCATTTATCTTTATTTCTGTAAGCTCCAGCTCTTTTTCCTGTCTCCTTAGGGAGTTCTCCTTGCTTAGAGTATTTTTCTTTTCATCTCTCAGTTCAGTATATTTAGCCTTAAGCTCGTTCTCTTTATCCACCAGCTCATGTTCTTTTTTCAGCACTTTTGTCTCATGAGCCACAATCTCTTTTCTGGTTTTGACCAGTTGCTCTTTCTCCTTGTTGAGTCTCTTCTTCTCTTTCTCAAAAATATTTTTGCTTTGTTTTAGTGCTAACTCAGTGGACTTAATGTCTTCCTCTTTTGTTGCTAATGAACTCTCACTTTTTTTCAGCTCTTCATCTCTTCTAGCCAACTCCTCTTCCTTCTTTTTAAGTGGTACAACTATATTCTGGTACCTAACTCTCTCTTTGACCAATAAATGCAGTCTCTTTGATATGGCGTTATTCCTGGCCTCTAACTTCTTCAAGTATTTCTCTATCCATTTCTCCCTGAGAGCTAATTTCTGCTCCCTTCTCTTAAGATCCTCATCATACTTTGTATTACCAAGTTCCTTCAGTTTCAGTCCGCTTTCTCTTTGGCCAAGCAATTTTTCCTTATTGCCCAGCTGCTCTTTATCTGACTCTAGTATTTTTTCCTTTTTTGCAACCTCTGCAAGCAATTTACTATTTTTATCCTCCTCTTGCTTGAGTCTAGCCTCTTTTTTTTCAAGATTATGTTTTAATTGAATGAGCTTGTGGAACTGTTCTTCAACCTCCAGCTCTCTTTTTAACAACTCATTCTCTTTCTTGGTGGGCATTTTCTTGTTCATTTTATTATTTAGCTATGTTAATTAAAGCAAATTTCCTGGTCCGACTCTCTGTTTTTTTTCTATTTCATTCTTAAGTTTTTTTAATGAACGCTCTCTCTCATTCAATTCTTTTTCTCTGTTCTTTATATACCTCTTCTTCTCGTTTAGGAGTTCATGGAATCTTCCGACTGAAGCATTTTTCTCAATAAGAAGTTTTTCCTTCTGCTCAAGCACTCTGATATTCTTCCTATGTTTCTTCTCCTCTTCTGTGAGCTGCTTCAATTTATATTCAAGCTCCTCCTGTTTCCTGAGAAGAGCGCTTTCCTTTGATTTAAATTTAGTGGTCAGAGCAATCTCCTTTTCCTTAAAGACCTCTTCTTTTTGATTCAGCTCTTGTTCCTGTTTTTCCAATTTTTTCTCTAACTCTGCAAGTTCTGCAATTGTCTTCCTCAATTCTGCAGTTTCTGTATTTATCTCTTCTTTCCTTTTTTTGAGCTGGCTCTCCATATTAATGACAAGCATTTTATTTTTTTCAATATCTGCAAGCTGCTTAGTGTTCCTTTGAGTTAACTCCCTTAATTTCTCGATTTTCTTCTTAAAAGCCTCCTGCTCCTGCGCCAACTTAGCTTCTTTATCATCTATCTTATCTTGTAATAAATTAACCTTTTTGGCCTTTTTTTCTGTCTCATTCAGTTTGTGTGTGGCATCCTTTTCCTTATTTTGCAGCTTGTCTTTTTCCAGGGCGAGTTCAGCTTCTTTTACTGAAATTTGCTGTTCTTTTGATTTAAGTGATTTTTCATAATCTACCAGTTCCTTTCTTTTTGCATTTATATCATCAAGGAAAATCTTGATCTCATTTTCTTTCCTATTTATCTGAACTAGTTTTTTGCTAATTACTGCTTTGTCATTCTCAATCTTATCTGCTTTTTTATCTAGTTCAATCGCCAGCTTATCTATCTTTTTCTCCCTTTCAAAAAGCTGCTCTTCTGATTTTGTCAGGTTTACATCCACCTCTTTGAGCTTCATCTCTGTAGAATTAATCTCCTCTCTCTGCTTCTCAACCTCTCTCATCTCCTGCTTTATCTTGACCTCCTCTTCTTTAAGTTTCTGCTGTTTTTTATCGAGAGTCTCTCGTAATTTGCCTAATCTAGTTTCTTCTTCAACAAGCTTCTGCTCCTTTGCTGTAAGCACTTTACCGCTCTCTTCTATTTTCACCAAAGTAGTATTCATATCATTCTTATCCTGCTCTACTATCTCTTCTCTTTTCTTCAGCTCCTGCTCTTCAAGGCCAAGTTCAAGCTCCTTTTGCTGTATCTCCTCTAGTTTACTTGTGAGGTGGCTATTTTTCTCCTCTATTTTATTCAGTTCCTCCTGGAACTTGCCTTTGTAATTTTCAAAATTTTGTTTTTCCTGGTTGAATCTTTCTAACTTGTCTAAATATTCAGCTTCTTTCTTCTCGAGCTTTTTTATGTTTTGTCTTAATTCTCTTTCCTCTTGTGCAGTATTGGTCCTCTTTTCCCTTATGCTCTTCTCCAATTTCTCAAAACTTTTTCTTTTAGCCTCCAGCTCCCGGATAAGCCGTTTAATCTTCCTCTCCTGCGCTTCCAAATCTGAAATATGCTTTGTTAGTTCCAGGGCCTTGGTCTTAATTTCCTGCTCTTTATCATGCAGGTCGTTTTTCTTATCCTCAACTTGCTTTAACTCTCCCTCAATTGCTTTTTTCTTCTCACTAATCTCTTTTTCAACATTTTGTTTCTCACTATTCTTATCCTGTATTTTTAGTTTGACTGATTCAAGTTCCTTTTGTTTCTTGGTAATATCAGTATTGATAGATTCAAGTTTTTTCTCTCTTTCTTCAAATTTTGAGATTCTGTATTCCAAATCCAAACTTGCACTTCTTACTTCTTTCTCCTTGCCGTCGAGCTCTGTGTCTTTCTTCTGGATCTGTCTCTCTCTCTTTTTTAGGGATATTGCCTTTTGTCCCATTGTTTTGCGAATCTGCAAGAGCTTTAACTTGTCCTTTTTATTCTCCAAGCGATTAGCCTCAGCTTGCTTTTCCTTCACAGCAAGCTCCTTTTTTAGTCTGTCCAGCCCAAGTAGTTTCGAATCAAATTTCTCTTTATTTTCCTTTAATTTTTTCTCGATAGTAATGAGCGTAACCTCTTTTTCTCCGATCCTAGAATTCTGCTCCAGTATTTTTGCTCTTTCTACAGCTAGTTTTTCTCGCTCAGAATTAATGCTGTCTTTTTCCTTTTTAAGTCTGCTTTTTATATCATCCAGTTCTTTTATTTTGGAAGAAAGGGTTCGTTTTAAATCTCTGACCAATTGTTTAAGTTTAGTTTCATCAATATTCTGATTCTTAACTCTATCATGGAGCGATAATACTTTTGTATGCAAGGATTTATTTTGTTCTTCCAGTCTTTTATAGTGCTTTTGACGCTCTTTTAAATCATTTTTCTGCTCCTTTATTGTTTCAGCACTTCCCTGCACTTTTTTCTGCTTAATCTGTAAGTTATCTTCTTGTCTTTGGACAAGTCTTCCGGCCTTCTCAAGCTCCTTTTTTCTTGTTTCAAGTAAAATAAATTTTGACTCAATCTCTTTGTACTTATTTTTTAGTTCCTCTTTTGCTTTCTGAATTGTCTCTTCTCTCAATAGAACATCGTGCTTAAGTTTTTTCACTTCAGACTCATTTTTCTGTAATGATGATTCTAAATTCTCTTTCTCGCTACTAAGGCTTTTCAGTTTTGATTTATAGCTTGATATATCCTTATTTTGGTTCTCAATAACCTTCTCCTTTTCATTTATATCTAATCTTAACTGTCTCATCACCTTCGATCTTTTTGCCAGAGTATTGCTAAAAACACTATTACTTTGTTCTAAAGCAGTATGTTTGATCTTTAAAGCATCAAGCTCTCTTAGAGTGTTGTCTAGCGAATGCTGAACACCTTTTAGCTCATGTTGGAGCCCCCTTACTTCCAGCAGAGACTCTTTGTATTTTTCTGCATCTGTCTTTACTACTGTTTTTTTCTTTTCTCTTGGTTTCTTTTCTGCTCTTGACTTTTCTTTTTGTTGAACAACTTTTAGTTTCAGTGGAACTAGTGTTTTCTTGGCTGTTTGTTTTTCTGCTCTGTCCAGTCTGGCTGCATACTTTTTCTTCTCTGTTTCAAGAACCGCTCCTATTTCACCAGGGTCAATCTCAGTCTTTTTGTGAAGTTCATCCAAGAAATAAAGCCATTCGCTATGCTCCCAGTTGCCTTTATGCTGCTTAACAAATTTTCTGCAGAGATTAATAATTTTTGATTTTGATATTGTCGGCTTCTGAAAGAATCTCTTTTTCTCATCTTCAAGCAAATTGCCGAGCTCTTGCTCTGCAAGGTCAATACCTTGCTCTCTGACTGTCCCTATAAAAGAAAGCCAGTCCTGATGCTGCCACTCCCCATTATGTGTGTGGACAAAATCTCTTGCTAGACTAAGAAGTTTTAACCTCTTTTTCATAAATTCCCCCTGATAACATTATTGTTATTAAGTCCTATATAAATAATTTTGTTATTATTCTGGAATAATAACTAACTGAATTTCGTCTGCAACTATCTCCTTTTCTTTTTGAACTCTTCCCGTTATTTTAACCACATTTCCTACTGAAAAGTCTGAATTGTTATCAAACACTATCACTTCCAGCAAGCTTGGCTGTTCAATCTCAAGAATTACATAAGATGGCCTTTTTTCAATATCAATAATTTTTCCAGTAACCTTGATCTGATTGCCAATCTCCTCCTTTGTTATCTTTTCTATTGTTGTATCTGTAACCTCAATTTTATGCGATAGGACTGCTAATATAACAAGTCCAGTTATGGATGTTAGCAATGCAATAATCAGCAATTGGTTCTCTTTCATAGCATTGAAAATAGTCTGCTCCTATAAAAATCTTTATTAAATTTTTAGTGATGGCAACCATGAAAAACTTAAACACTAAATTTATATATAATTAGCCTTTTTGAAAATCCATGGCCAAAAATAATTTTGCTTTTAAAACTACTAAGGATCTTCCTGTTGCAAAGAAGATTATTGACAGAGTCATCGGCCAAGACAAAGCTGTTGATGTCATGAAAAAAGCTGCGCAACAGAGGAGGCATGTTCTATTGATAGGTGAGCCTGGAACAGGAAAATCAATGCTTGGGCTTGCACTAACTGAGATGCTTCCAAAAGAAAAACTTGTTGATGTAGTTGCCTTTCCAAACCCGAATGATGATCACCAGCCGTTAATAAGGTCAATGCCCGCAGGAAAAGGAAGAGAATATGTTCTTAAGTCTAAATTGCAGAGCATGTCAATGCTTAAGAACCAGAATTTAATTTTCATTATCTTCCTTATTTTTGGTATTGTGTTTCCCATTTATTACTGGAGAGCCAATCCCTTGAACTTAGGAGAGACTGCGAATGCTATCATCTTCTCTGCATCTATAGTAACAAGTATCATTGTTCTTGCACTAATAGTGGTTTCTACTAACCTTAACAAAAGAATGGAAAAGCAATCGCTCGTGCCAAAGGTTATAGTAGACAATTATGGAAAAAAGCAGGCACCATTTTTTGATGCAACAGGTGCACATGCTGGCGCATTGTTAGGAGATGTACTTCATGACCCCTTTCAAACGTTTTCATATATTAGTATATTAAAATGTATACTAAAAGAAAATATAAATGATGAACAAATGGCACAAGCACTTGACAAGTACTGGCACAAGCCTTATATACATAAAGAGTTTAAACAGGATAAAAAGTATGAAGCAGTTTTCCTTCCCAAAAATGAGCTTAACGTAATGGGAGAGAACAATAATCTTGTTGCTCCTGTTGAGGTTTTATCATCAAATAGATATGATTACAAAGGTGAAATGATAAAACTCAAAACAACGCAACAAAAAGAATTACTTGTAACTCCAGAACATAAAATTGCAGTTCAAAGACAGGGGGAAACTCAGTATATTGAAGCTTGTAAATTAAAAAAAGGCGATACTGTGCTATCTTTAAATGAAAATATGATTATCGATGAACAGGATATAATTGATACTTATGATCTTAGACAACAAGAACAGTGTAGATTATATTATCAATATTTAGAAATCAAAAAACAAAATCCAGCATGGGGATATAAGAGAATTGCAAAATCAATGGGGCAAAAAATTGGAAAGACTCGCTGGTGGCATGCTGAAAAACATATTCCTGTTCCTATTCAAACTGCTAATTGGCTTAAAGAACAGGGATTATTACCTTTAACTTATGATAACCCAAACCTTTCAATAATTGCTAAGATTCTCGGAGCAACTTTTGGTGATGGCGGCATATTTGAAAATTTAAATGGAATATTTCTTTCAAGTAAAGAAAAGTGCAATGTAGAAGAATTTGGGTCTGATTTGGAGACTATTTTTGGATTGAAAAAAGGAGAAAATTCAAGAATAATTGAGGGCGGAGAGTTTGGTCATTCTTGGTGTTATCAAAACACAAATAGAAACATTATTAGATTTTTTATTGCTTTAAAATCTCCCGTAGGGAAAAAATCTTCTCAAAATATTATTATTCCAGCATGGATTTATAGGAATAAAAATCTTAAAATGGAATTTTTTAGCTCATTGCTTGGAAGCGAAGCAGGAGTGCCTGGTGTACATATTTCAAAAACTCAACTAAATACCTTTGATTTTGCTATTACAGGAGAAGAAGGTTTAGAAAATAATAGAATCAACTTCCTAGAAAAAATTAAGGACTATCTTAATTCAGTAAATATTAAAACAGGCAAAATCTCAACAAGAATTGTAAAAACAAAAAAATCAGATAAAGGGTCTATTTTATATCGATTCTTAATTTCAACTGAATTTCAGAATATGATTAATTTTTCTAAAGAATGTAAGCTAAACTATTGTAACTATAAAAGAGATAAGTTAACAGAAGTACTTAATGAATTTAGAATCATTAAGAAAGAAAGATATGAATTTATGTTAAAAAACGGGATGGGTGCAGAAACAGCGATGAAGAAATTGAACTTAACTCCAAAAGCCCTCTATGAAATCCTGAATGACACTGAGTTTATCGTCAAAGAACCAGAGGCGGCTTATACATGAAACACATTGCTTGTTGCGGATTAGATTGTTATGAATGCCCGGCATATATTGCGACTCAGGAAGATTCAGATGCTAAAAGAAAAGTAACTGCGGAACTCTGGACAGAGGAATTTAAAACAGAAATAAAACCAGGGGATGTTAATTGTGATGGATGCAGATCTAATGGTGAAAGATTTAGTCACTGCAATGTATGCGAGATAAGGAAATGCGTTTATGAAAAGAATTTGAAAAATTGTGCATTTTGTACAGATTATGCATGTGCAAAATTAAACGATTTTTTTATAATGGCTCCTGAGGCAAAATCAAATTTGGAAAATATCAGAAAATGAAATTCCAGACAGAAAAAATCACAAAGATTGAAAAGATTCCTTATAAAGGAAAGGTCTATAATGTTACAACTGAATCTGGTAATGTTATAGTGAATGGCATATTATGCTCTAATTCAGGAGGTCTTGGCACACCTGCACATGAGAGGGTGGTTGCTGGTATGATTCACAAAGCTCATATGGGTGTTTTATTTGTTGATGAGATTGCCACATTACACCCTGCCACGCAGCAGGAATTGCTAACAGCTCTGCAAGAGGGAAAATATGCAATAACAGGCCAGAGTGAGAGATCAGCAGGAGCTATGGTAAGGACAGAGCCTGTACCATGCAACTTTATCTTGGTTGCAGCTGGCAATTATGAGACAATCAAACATATGCACCCTGCACTGCGTTCAAGAATCAGAGGCTATGGTTATGAAGTGTATATGGATGAGACTATACCAGACACTCCGGAAAACAGGAATAAGATTGCAATATTTGTGGCCCAGGAGATTGAGAAAGATGGAAAGATACCTCATTTCTCAAAGGACGCGGTGGATGAGATAGTCGAGGAAGCAAGAAGAAGAGCAAATAGAAAAGGGCATCTAACACTGCGATTGAGGGATTTGGGAGGACTGGTAAGAGCTGCAGGAGATCTTGCCATGGAAGAAAAGAAGAAACTTGTGCAACCTGAGCATATCACAAAAGCAAAGAAGATTGCACGCACACTTGAGCAGCAGATTGCTGATAAATTCATTGAAAGGAAAAAAGAATATGAAGTAATCCGAACCAAAGGAATACAAGTTGGCAGAGTTAATGGTCTTGCAGTCATGGGCGGAGGCGCTGCTTTTTCTGGAATCATTTTACCAATTGAGGCAGAGGTCACAGTAGGAGGGAAAGAAAATAAAGTAGTTGCCACAGGCAAACTGGGTGAGATAGCCCAAGAGGCAATCAAGAATGTAACAGCTATTGTTAAAAGATATTTTGGGGATGACATAAAAGAAAAATATGATATCTATGTGCAGTTTTTGCAGACTTATGAAGGTGTTGAAGGAGATTCAGCAAGCATAGCAGTTGCTACAGGTATTATATCTGCTTTGAAAAATGTTCCAGTCAAGCAGGATTACGCACTCACTGGAAGTCTTTCTGTTAGGGGGGAAGTTCTACCGGTTGGTGGGGTAACTGCTAAGGTTGAAGCAGCGATAGAGGCCGGCTTAAAATATGTTATTGTTCCAAAATCTAATATGAAGGATATTATTATTGATAGTGAAAAGCTGAAGAACATAAATATTATTCCAGTTGAGACTATATCTGAAGTCCTGGAAAAGGCGCTTGACTGGAAAAGAAGTATTAAGATATTAAATAAGATTAAAAGTTATAGCTAAATTCTCTTTTTGTTTGTTAATTTAGAGATAAGAATAAGTAGTGCAGTGCAAAGGGTAAGATAACCGAGAAGTATTGTCAATTCACTTATTGAATATCCTAGGGGAATATCAAATATTATTATTTTTCTAAAAATTTTCTGTACAAGGACAAAAGGATTATAATAGGCAATATTGGCTGCAACAAGAGGCATTGTCTCTAATGGAGCAATAATATCACTGAAAAGAAAGAAGGTTAATGCAGCAAATGTTGTAAGTAATATGGATGTCTGCTCATTTGAAAAAACAAATGCAAATACCATTCCTATAATAATGAAAACAAGTGAGATTAGAATGCATACGAAGATAATTGGCAGTATAATCTGAGTTATTTCTATATTAAACTTGAATTGGGCAACGGCAAGCAATACTCCTGTTTGGAATAACACAACAATTAGGTTGGTGATTAAGAGGCCAAGTGTGTAAACTAAATCATTGACAGGCGCAATAAGATTTCTAAGAAATGCCTTTGAATTCAATTCTGACAGTGTGACTATATTTGCAAAGAGGATACTAATGAAAATGATGATCTGTGCCAGCAGTGAAGGAAAGGCCAGTTTTATATTCTTAATATTCCTCATCAAAGGTTCAAATGACTGCAGAATTGGTTTAACCAGTTTTTCTGCCAGTGTTGGATTCAATTTGGAAAGGAGCAATAAATTCCTATCCAATTCCTCTCTCAGTTCCTGTATCCTTGCCACGGAAGCATCTATCTTGGCAATGTATTCATCAGTTGCCTCTATCTCTTCATCAAGCATTAATTTAATCTCATCCAGCTGCACTATCATTGAATCAAACTCTGTTTTAAGTGTAATCAATTGATAGAATGTCTGGCCTGTTGTATTTGTGAACTCATCAATTAATGTAATCACAGTTCTGCTCTGCTTGTTGGTTAGAAGCAACAGCAAATCCAGATATTCTTCATCAGACAAAGAAGTCAGGTCAATAGTCTTAAGGCTACTATTAATTATTCCGGATATCTCTAACCTGTTTACCATAGACAAGTTTGTGAGACCTGTTAAATTATACAAGGGATTCTGATCCAGAACAATAGATGAACTTTTTTTATAGACAGACAGTGTATCATTGATTTTGTAGATATAATGATCAGTTGTAGGCTGTAACAGCCCAATCATATCTGTTAGGAGAAGAAGCTCCTGTTTCAATGCTTCACTTTGGTTCATTAGTAAAGTGTAGCTATTATTCACCTTGTCTGTAAGCTCCGCAACTTGTGTCTGAATCCTTTTAACTTTATAATATCTTGGCAGAAATTCCTGCTGGAATTCCTCTAATCTCTGTTTTCTCATAATCAGGTCTGATTTTATATTCTCAGATTCATTCACCACTGAGATAATATCCTGATTCCGATTGCTGAGGAAAATGACAAGAGCCTCAATATTTTTGAAAATGGTCTTTGCAGATTCGATGCTGATCTGCTCTGATGTATTTCCAAAGTAGCTCGATAGAACATTTACTATCTCATTTGAAATCTTTTTTCTTGTATTGTCATAGTAAAACACAACCTGGCCTGAGGGAAGCTCTTCGCCTTCAACAAAATTGTCACTAAAATCTAGACATATATGGGTTAGCTCTATCTGCAGGTCAGCTATGCACTGCTCAATAGCCGTATATTCTTTGATTTCACCTATTTGTGTAAAGTTATCCATCATAGGTCTTATTGAAGCAGGATTAGACGAATGTACTCCAATGACTATACCATGAATGCTTTCCCCGCTGAAAGCAAAACCCACCAACAATATTAATACTAAAGGACCTAGGATAAGCAATGAGATAGAGCTCCAGCTTCTGAAAATTATCTTGAAGTTCTTGTACAGCTCATATCCAAGTTGTTTCATTTTACAATATTTTTGAAAAGGCTGAAAAGGGACTTGCCTCCAGGCTTAACTATTTTTAGGATATGTTTATTATGCATGATACCTACCCTATCTGCGTTTTCCTGTATCTCAGGAAAGATATGCGAACTGATAATCATAGTGTTATCCTCTGATTTTGTTTTTTTGACTATCTCCCAGAACTGTTTGACAAGGAGTGGATCCAGGCCTGTTGTAGGTTCATCCAATATCAATATCTTCGGATTATGAATTAATGAGATGGCAAAATCAAGACGGCGTTTCATCCCGCCAGATATCCTGCCTGCAATTGCATTTTTATGTTCAAGCAAACCGACTGAATGCAGCAGAGCATTAAGATGTTGATGAAATTCATCTCCTTGTTTCAAGTTGTATAGGTTAGCATAATACTTTAGATTCTCGTAAATTGTTAGCTTATCATAAAATGAGTTTTCCTGAGTTGTATAACCAACCAATTTTCTTATTCTTGTTAGGTTATTAGAGATATCTTCTCCATTAATAAGAATATTTCCTGAGTCTGGAGGGTAGACTCCAAGCAGAAGCTTCATAAGTGTTGATTTCCCGCAGCCACTTGTTCCAACCAGACCAAATATCTCTCCTGGAAAAAGATCCAGTGATAGATTTTTAATAATTTCTTTATCACCAAAAGACTTGCATACCTTCTTAAACTGAATAAGCGGCACCATACTTCAATTGTTGAATCTTGAAGTTATTAAAACTTATTATTTTCTTAGTTTGCCTAGTGCAATATTATTTCTGAAAAAGATTTATATACTACCTTGATTCTAGTATTTTTGGTGAGACCATGATTCAACTCGCAGAAAATGACAAAAATATTTTAAAAGAGGTAGGTAGCATTGGCATGGGACATGCCTCTACTGCACTTGCACAATTGCTTAATACCAAAATCAACATATCCCTTCCAGAGATAAAATTAATTAAGATACAAGATATTAGCAACTTCTTTCCTGAAGGCGAGATTCTTCTTGGAGTTGTGCTGAAGGTTCTTGGAGATATTAATGGAAAAATATTCTACCTTTTTAAGAAAGCAGAGGCATATAAGCTGATAGACCTGATTCATAATAAAAATCCATCTGAGTCTCTTACAGAAGAGATGAAAGTCAGTATAATAAAGGAAGTCTCCAATATCATGTCCGGCTCATATCTCAATGCCCTGTCCAAATTCATTTCACTCACGCTTTTGCCATCTATACCTCACCTGGCCATGGATACGGCAGCTTCAATCTTTGATCTTGCATCTATGTCAGATGAGGAAACAACTAGTTTAATACTGATTCAAAGTAAGCTTAGTATGCAGGATACTGATTACTCTATTCTTGGCTCTATGGTCCTTGAGCTTAGACAGGATCAATTGACACATTTAATGGAATCAGTAAAGAAAAAATATTCTCCTTAGTTCCCTTGCATTATCTGAAGTATCTCTTGCAGAAGCTCAGTATTCTCTTCTGTCCTTTCAAAGCCAGGGCTGAATAATCATTAGAATGTAAACGTATATTCATATAACCGCAAATGTTGGCAAATCAACCTCAATATCTAGTGGAGATTTCTCTTTCCTCTTTTTGACATTAAAAAGCGCAAATCCAATCACTTCCCCTGTTTTTAGTTCTCTCCTTTCAAAAATATCTTCTCCAATCTCTTCGTAATATGACTTTTTTGGCTTCCCGAATCTAATCTCTAGGAAATCTCCCTCTGGGTCATAATGAACATACATTCGTTTTTTCATTTTATGTTCTTTACATAATATGCTGTTATTATAAATCCATCCCCATTTAAATACTTTACTGCGACAAACAAATAGAGTTTTTTTCCCTTATTGTAGCGGTAATACCATCTTACTTGTTCAGGGTCATATCTACTTGGCTTTATCAGAAGGGGGTTTACCATTGTAAGCTTAAGTTCTTCAAGATTTGAGATGTACGGGTGCTCTCTGCAAATATGATTCCACCTCTCTTTGGAAAGGCGTATCTTCCTCCCACTTTTGTCTAGTATCTCAAAAAGATTATTCATCCTTATTTTTAGAATCCTACAGGTTATATTAAATTTTCTAATTCCCTTCCATCACACTAAGAATTTCTTTTAACAGTTCAATATTCTCTTCTGTCTTTTCAAATCCTGGGCTTAGGGATTGAATTTTGTTGAGGTCTTTATTTTGAGATCATTACCTCTCTAATTGTGCTGATAAATTCCTCAGCTCTGTTGATTGCCTGCTCTGCGTGATATTCTTCTATACTTACTGTTGTATTGTAGGTGAATATTTCCCTTGCAGACCTGCTTTTTTCATATTTTCTGGCATACTCATATGCCTTTTCCTGGAAATCTTCAATACTAAGATTTTGAATTTCAGCGGTAGTTTCAAAAGTTGTGAGATAATCTTCGTAAAGATGCTTTGCTATTCTTTTTGTCTTGACCAGATAATAAAGTATAATCTGCTGAGTTATTGCATGAACTCCGCGTATGCCTGTTCTAAGTTTTCTTTTGTACTTTAAAGCAAGAAATGCGTGGACTATGTAGTACATGGAGTAATAGGCTGCAGATACAACCTCAGCATAGTCCTTGTAGGGCTTGTTTTGATCTTTTGAAAGATTATAGATTATTCTTGCAGTTTCAAGCCTGTTTTTACTCTTGTTTTCGTAAAACGTACTTATCTGGTATTTTTCCTTTTCAGAGATCTTTTTCAAATCCTCTGCTTTAGTCAGTTCCAGAATCCTTTTCTCAGCAATTTTGATATTTTTTTGAATAGTCTCATTCATCTTCTGTATACCTTTTTCAGTATTTGATAATAATCTTCTGCTCCATGCAAAATTACATGATATTTTCTTGCCTCATTGCCGATGTTTAATTCTTCTGTATTTTGAATCATTTCTGTGAAATTATTAATGTCAACAATATTCATGCTTTTTTTAACTTTAGTGTAGGATTTTTGTATTGCGTTTTCAATCTCTTTTATCTCTCTTTTGTTTTGAACAATGATTAGCAAATCTAGGTCTGATTTTGAAGTTTGTTTGCCTTTTGCGTAACTTCCAAAGATCAGGAGAATAAAAAATGGGTTGTTTGTAGATTCTAAAATATCTTTCAGCATGAGCTGAATCCAAGGATGTTTTTTCAGGAAAGTATTTTTTCTTTTTAGCTCGATATTAATGAGAACATTCGTTGGAGCGAATTCATTCAGTTTAATGATTTTTGCAGGAGGGACATCTTGCTTATTAATAATCTCTTTTTTTTCTAAATCTTTAAGATTATTGTATATCAGAGTGTAGGACTTATTTAGTATTCTGGAAATTCCCCTTATAGTAACCTGTTCTTCAGGGTTTGCTAATAGGAATTCCAATATTTGTTCCTGTGTTTGAGTCAGCATTTTTATTATACTACAAATAGTATCAATTGATACTAATCTTAGGTTATATATAAATCTTTTGAGAATATATTTAATTCCCTTCCATGACTTTAAGAATTTCTTCTAAGAGTTGAATGTTCTCTTCTGTCCTTTCAAAGCCAGGGCTCAGGGATTGTACTTTGTAGAGGTATTTTAAAGAGAGCTCTACATCTTCTTTGCTTTTTGATATATAGTAGAATTTGTGCGCAAGATTGATTGCTAAGTCATAGTTGTACTGGATGTTTTCTGGGTGTAGGTTTGTTAAGATTAGTAATTGTTCTGCAGCTTTATCATATTTCTCTTGTTTGTTGTAAAGTATTGCCAGATTTTTCCTGGCTAATTCATATTCAGGATTTATTGTCATTGCTTTTAAAAAATACCCTTCGGCTTTTTCTTCATCTGATGTAATGTACGCAATGCCAAAGTTGTTCAAGATTGCAGGGTTATCTGGATCAAGCTCTTCTGCCCTCTCATAGATTTTCACAGCATAGCCTGTCATACCATTATTGTACAGGAAATCTCCGAGTGAAAGAAAAAGCATAGGATCATCTGCATCAAAAGGCTGGTTTGACATCAATAAAATCCCTTCTGCCAGGACAAAAGTGGAGATAACAATTGCAGCAATGCTCACCAAAAAAATATTCCTCCTTGCCCCTGCCTTCTTCTTCATATATCTTAAATAAAATAAACTTCTATATAAACTTTTGTATACTGGTATACTTGTTAGTATATTTAAAAATTGGTTATAGCTTAAGGGTTCACTACGATACAGTAATATTTTTAAATAAGATGGAGTTATTTTCTTAGTCAAATTATCAAGAAAATGAGCTCGGCACACGATCCAAAGACACAAATATTCAAAGAGGAAGTACTTCCAGTTATAGGACCAATAACTGATTTGCAGCAGAGAAGACTTACTCTTGTTGAACTTATCCATGGCTTGTATGTAAACACTGATAATGTCTTTCGTCATAGTATGCATGAGAATCAATTAAATGCATTAGTTTACCTTGCATATGGTCTGGCAAATTATGAGGTTGGAGGATCCACTGAAAATTCTTCTTTTGAAAGGGATGCATGGTGGCTTTTCTATACGTATCTTACTTATTCTACACTTGAGTTAATGAGGGGACACTTACAGGAGATACAATCAATGGGCAGAACCAGATTAGATTTGCTGAGACCTCCTAGTCCAGAAGAGATTGGCGAGCCCTACAGAATGCCTATTGATTATTTTGCCGCGCTTTCTAAACCAATTAGAATTGACACAATGGGTGTCTTTGACACATGGAGATATCTCTTTGATACAAGCAAAGTCAAGAAGGAGCATCGTACTGGATATATCAGACTTCTTGAAACTTATCCCTCTCCTATAATATCAAGATTAAAAAAGATGGACAATACCGAGCAAAAAGAGCATATTTTGCGTCCTTATAATTTATCTAGACTAGTGCTTCATTCTGTTGAAGGCAAAAACGTTCCGGAAATGCTAAGAGCTCTAGATGCCCTGGCAGCCGGCGGGATTAGAGACAAAAAAACTGGCAGACAGTCGCAACTGGCAAAGTACACCCTGCTTGACTTCATAGCCTGGTGCAGTACTAATTTTGGCTGGGATCCTGAACAATGGAAAAGACGAGAAAGCCGCTCCCCTGTTTCTGTGCAGCAACTCATTTCCCAAGCCAAAGCCAGGTATGGTGGCACTGTTCAAATACCTATGCTTATTGAAAATCCCAGATTTGAAACAACAGTGGGTCCTGTAAGAATAGAAACCGAGTTGAAAAGAGATCCACAGAAGTGGGTGATCACTAAATACTTTGACGATGGTATGTTGCGCAATTTACTTGGTGCATTTGTTTTCGCATATGGAATGCTGGAGGATGTTTTACACCCCGATCCAGGTGAGGATATTCCAGTGGATGATTGCAGTATGTATTATGGCGTGATAACTGAACCCAGAATGTACGGATGGAAGCTTAATGAGTCTCATAGTAATAGAGCCAATCCCATATATAACAGGCTCTGGAGGCAAATCGACAGAAATTCTAAATGGACTGTTTTTACAGGGTATCACTTGATGAAAATGCAATCAGCGAGGGCTCAGAGTGCAGTAGCTCAAGTTCAGCGACCACGGAGAGACCATTTTGGAGACAGGGTGGATTTTTCAGGTCTTTGGGAGGCAAGAGCAAATAAATATGCATTACTGATGAACCGCAACTTTCCAGCTTACTGTGATTCACAGGGAACTACTAGGCAACCAGAAAAAAGGAGCTTAATCCAATGGCTCCAAGGATTATTCCGCAAGCCACAAGCTGAAGCAAGACCTTCTCTTCTGCAGCCTGAATGGGAGTTAGATAAGATATTGCAGCAATGGGCTGATACTTTTGTGGCAATGATGAAAGCAATGAATAAGCCAAATAGATATGATATGTGGAGGCAACCTAGCATGCCTTTTTCACTTTATGTTGTGGAAGAGGGGAAGTTAAGACAAAGGGACTTCACTTTCAGGATAGGAGAGTATGCAAGAGACGGATGTTATTTATCAGGACAACATATAGGAGATGCCCAAGCCCTGCTACGAGCTGTTCCTGTAGCACTTGCTTATGACTTTGTTGGCAGGTGGGTGAATGGAGACTCTCTGCCTTTTTATCAAGAGCTCGGTTCTTATGATCCTAAAGGAAGAGGAATTGATAGGTACACTCGTTCTCAGGAATTTCCTCTTACCTGGCCCAATATAAATATTAGAGAACTACGTAGAACTCTTTTTGGAGAGGGAAGAGAAAGGCTCAGACAGAGGTTCACTACACACAATCCAAAAGTGACAATACAATTTAATCCTTACAAATCTGGAGGGTCATAATGGGAAGAAATCAAAATATTCCTGAGGAAGACCAGCAAACGCCTATTGAACCTTCAGCAGCTGATTACCTTGGGGATGCATTAGGACGAATGACTCATGATATTGGACAAGCAATCCAAAGAAGAAGAAGAGAAGGAACAACAACTAATAGGGAATATCAAGAAGGAGGTATTGCTGGGTTGCTTATATATTTTGCAGAATGGATTAGAAACAAGAAAAGGACTCGGAAAAATCAGAAAAAAATGGCTGAATATCTTCATGAAAAATCTGATGAAACAAATAAGGAACTGTTAAGAATTCTCGGTATAGCAAGGGTAAACCCTGTAGCTAACCTCTATCAAATTGTAGAAGAGGTAGATGATATTTCAAGCATCCTAGTTGTGATAGGCATGAACTTCAGTGCTCCGTATGACCCCAAATATTATGAAGTAGAGGGGGATGACACTCTTTTCCGTTATCCAATAGGAAGCGGACCGACTCACACTAGTCTAAGGTACCGCAATCTAATTACACTAGTTGATGCCATTGACCGTGGCACTGTTACACTTTCCGATGAAGGTACTGTGCAGATTCCATTTCTTAGAGTTCTTGATGGCCTTGAGAGTATCATCAATGTGAGCAGCGGGAATACTAAACTGCCAAATATCCGTAGTGGACAGAAAAAACAGCCGCAATGTATCACATATCATCTTCATGGAACCCAAGGGCATTACTCAAGACTCTTGCTCTCAGATTTACTTACCTTCCTAGTGGCAGATTTTTTTAGTGTTACTGGTGATTTTCCTCAAAAGATTGATGATTATTTTGCCAACCAGATTACCTACACTAGACGGCAAAATTTAATGAGGTACATATCACCTGATGGGCATTCAATCAACGCCACACGGCTAAGAAGAGCTGTAACACTCTCTTATCTTTTATTGAGATTTAGGCCCTACGAAGAAAAAGGTGCATTTGCACTTGACATGCCTAGACAGTTATTACAAAACTTACGATATCTCTATAACGGGATCCAGGATAGGGATATGTCCAAAATACCTATAAAGAGAAGGCAAGGACTACGTGAGACAGAAGAGCGACTACAGCAGTCTGATGCGGACCTTACATCAGATTATGCTGAACGAACTTTATCTGAATTGTACCGAGAGGCTCAAACTGTCTGGGAACGCTTCCATTTCATGAGGTGCTCTGGATTAGCGTCAATCTTTTCCCCTATCCGCTCAGATAAGTTTGATTTTTATCTCCTTGGCTCAACACCTGCTTCAAAGGACTACCCCGCACATGAAAAAATGTTGCCTTACAATATCTCTTTTGCAATAGGCGGTGAAGGGGCTTGTATGGTTTTTTCGCTCCCGGGCAAAGATAAGAAGAACCGAAATCAACAAAATTCTGCACCGTCTCGAAGACTGTCTATTTTGCATATTGAGGAGGATACAAGCCCAGAAAAGCTGAAGCATTTATGCCAGACATATGGGGGCCTATTGCTGGTATATGACCCTGGAAGAGGGGGATACTATGCAGTTTCCCCATTTACCAGAACTGAACACTCAGCTGAACCATTTCCGACAACCCTTAGTGATTACTTACCCCTTGATGTGCTTGAAGCATGTTTTGATTTGATTTATCTTTCCCGCATTGACAAAAGTATCGATGGTCCATTATTTATTCATGCTCCAGAATATGCTTTTCCACAATGCTTATCAGATGAAATGGAAAAATGGACAGTTGATGGTTTAACGCATACAGACCATTTTGTGAATCAGCTTGGCATATCTGACATGAAGAGAATATCTTATCCTTAAAGAAGAACTAATGAACATGTCTATTAACAAATCTTTGTAGCAAATTTTGAGGATTTCCAGGGGTTGGTTGTATGCCATAATTTTGAGGAGTATCTTTTGGTACCCTAATTTCTCTTTGATTGGTCAAGAGCGTCCCAAGTACTAGACCATAAATATCCAAACAATCTGCTTCAGCTAGTGCGCCCTCTGCACTATTCCTAATAGCATTGCCAAAAGAATATGCAGCGCGTTGGCGCCATTCAGCTAGTACACTTGGTTCAAGTAAAATTTCTTCATTTAGTCCAATCGAACAAGCACCGAGAGCAGTTAATGTATCTAAACAGTCAGAACAGGTAATTACACCTTGCTCAGCAATATATTTTATGGTTTGGTAAATCTTTTGAAAAGTGTTTGCTCCAGTATGCATTCCGTAAGGGTGGGGAATTGTATTTAAGGCATCAGACCGCACATTATTACTTCGATCACAACCATCTGGTAAATGAAATTTTCCTGACCCACCATTATGTCGAGCAAGCGGCGATAGAGGGAGTGGCAGTTGACCCCGTTCATAAGTCTCTTTGATTTTTAATACTACTTTTGTAAGCTGTTGCAACAGTACCATTTCTTTTTCCCTGCTCTGACCGTCAATATAAGGTACAGTAGCAGGACTAGTCCTACTCCTGCTTATCTCGATTACAGGTGGAGGGTCAAAAGGTTGAGGGTATAACCCAGTAAAATATGGGAAAATGTTCGTTTTTCCACCTTCCTTTATTCCAAGTATAGCTGGGAATTGTCCTTGTACAACATAGATATCTCCTGGTGTAACATGCCTGGTCATTAGGAAAGCTGTTCCGCTGCTGGTCCTAATTACTTCGATTGGACTTTCGAGCAGTGCCTCAGATGGAGTCATCCCTTTGAATTTTGATGGTTTTGACTCGCTTTGTGCTAGCAGTTCCTCATATAGAAATTCCTCATAGGGTGTTAATTCTCTTTCCCTTAGTTTTTCTACTAAGTTGGAATATACACTATTGTGACTATAACCTTCACCAAATATAAATTCACCGATTGACATCTGCTGGCGGACTGTATTTGGAGTGGGACTACTTTTAGTTCCATCAACTGTAAATGTGGAATCATAGATGACTATTCTAAATCTCCAGGGGAGCTTCCGGATATATTCGGCTGCTGTTAATAAATCATCTGGATTAATGTCAAATGCTTGAAAACTCCTTGTTCTTTCTTTCGCTGCTGCAGGGCTTGCTGCAGTTTGCTGTCTCTGTATTTTTATTTGTGACAACTTTTCAGGCAATTGCATTGGACTGCAATACTGAATATTTCCTCTGTATTCACCACTCTCAAATAATACTGTTCTCAGAGGAGAATCCCATAAATCAGGGTTAGGAGAATCAAGGCATTCTGGGTCCTCAGTTACAAAAATTGCAGGCAAAGAATGGTCTGTTAAGAGAGACTCAAGTCCCTTAGGATTTGATACAATAATATTTTCTCTTGATGCCTCTACAGGAACAACAACTACGTCTGGCATTCGCCCTAAGTATCTATCAGTATATCCTGGCATTACTAAACAGATAATGTCACTATACTCCCTTGGAACATCTGCAGCCATTAACCCGTAAGTAAATAAATCAAGATTGGAAACAGTCCATCTATCAGTATCTGGGCCATCTAATTGGACAAGGATTCTAAGATATTTTAAATTCCTATTTAGTGAGATTCTTTCTTCTGTAACGGTTAGTGGTCTTGTGTAGCTAACTTCAAGTGACATCTTTTACTCCGATAGCCCCCTGTACTGTTCTATGAATTCAGCTTGGTTTTCAGGTACTAGATATTCATGATTATGCGTGGCAAGAAATCCTTGCCCGACAAGTCTTGTCAAAGTTGTTCTTACCCCACTTTCATCTAAACTGGTCATGGCTAGAATTTGTGTAACTCTATATGTCTCACCCGGATGGTCTGCAAAAAATCTTAACAATAACTCTTCATATATTGCTCTTTGAAGCGGAAAACCCGAGTCTGCTAAAAGTCGTGGTAATTCTTGTGAACTGATTGTGGTATTCCGTATGTTGTGACCAACACAGTACCCTCCAAAGTGCTCAAAAAATCCCAATAATTGTCTCATATTTGCACCTGCTCGTACTGCGAGATATAATTGTGCAGCTTCTGTAAAGTCAACACCTAATTGTCTTAACATTTCTGTTTGAGGTACAGTCTCATCATGCAGTTTTAATCTTATTACACTGCTTGCCTCTTCTGGTTTTAAAGCTTTAAGTGTAATAGAGGGGTTAAATCTCTGCTCTATTAAATCTTTGCTAACCCCTTTTTCACCTCTATTTGTAGCTATTCCTAGTGCAGCGTGGGAGAGTGGTGCTTGATAAATTGTCTCGTATGTTGTATCAGCTCCTATTAAAACTGGAACACTCAACATATGAGGGTCAAGTGGCTGGCGTAAATCTCCTTGATCTTTTAAAGGTACTAAATCAAATTCATCAAATGCCAAAAAAGAGGCCCAAGCCGCCTTAGCTGCAAGAGCCAACCATTGCTCTAGGGTGTGCATATTTCCATATAATATATGGCCTTCTGCAGGAATTCCGTATTCTCGAGCTGCTCCAGGGATAATAAGAGCAGCTAAATGTAGAAGAGTAGTTTTACTGGTGCCTGGTCCTCCAAAAAAAGCTACCCGATTGAATCTCATTGCCTCCATTAGTTCCTGCCTTGCTCTTGGATCTTCTTGTTCTAATATTGCTCTAACAGCATTGGCTATACTTACAATGTAATTTACTGCTTTTGTTTGTCCAATAATGTCCTCAGGTCTAGTTGCGTAGCCCTTACCATCATGGATTTGAGTTATTCGACACATTCTTTCAAGATCAACTGCCATTTTTTCCTCTATGTTTTCTTTGTTCAACTTTGTCAAGGAAATATGTGCCGCCAACTGCTCCAGCGAAACATAGCCCATATGCTACCAAGGATTCTCCAACTGACTTAAAATGAGGTGCCATTGCCCATAAAGTGAGCATACTTATACCTACACCAATAACGTATGTTCCATACGCACACGCTTTTTCATACCACCTTCTTGCATTTTGAAGCATTTTACTTCCAATATATCCTGCTATAAAAGCAGGTAACCCTAAAACAGTACCTTTCCAACCATAGTCTATTGCAGGTCCTAATAGATTGTATACTGTGCTTCCTGGTCCTGCAGCAATTTTTAAAATAATCCCTGCTACAGGTGAAGCAAGATATATGCCTATGATGGCTTTCCCTGCCACATCCCATACTTTGTTTACTTTGTCTGATAAAGATATTGGCTGGTTTTTTGAATGCGAAGAATCTGGTGAGTAAGGTTCAGGTCTAGTATATTGGTCACCAGGTTCTTGTGGTTTAATATATGTTATTTTAATATTCTTGCTCCCTAAAATACCTGTTATCTCCTCTTCCAGCTGAGGCAATACCCCTCGCTCACCCGGTTCTGCTATTTCTTCGAGTTCCATCCAGATAAGAAGTCTACATCTTATTTTTAAATATTTCTATTTTTTTGTTATTTTCAGGTAGTTATTTTGTAGAATAAGGAAAAACATCAGTATAACTCATCTCCACTTCACATCAACATCATCAGTCCTTTCATATGGCCTGATATCTATATCTTTTGTTCTTACTCCTGCTTTATACATTAAAAGGCCGAGCCAGCCAATCATTGCAGCATTATCCACTAAAAATTGGTTTTCAGGGATAAAGCATTTTGCATCCCTGTCCTTGCACATTATCTTCGCCATTTCCTGTAAACGTTTATTGCAGGCAACCCCTCCTCCCAAAAGAAGCTCATTTTTTTCGCAATGGGCCATCGCCCTCTCGCTTACCTCTATGAGCATGGCAAATACAGTTTCTTGTATAGAATAAGCCAAATCTGTTAATTTATGCTTCCCAGAATTGTACTTCTGCTTTACATTTGTCAATATCCCTCCGAAATTAACATCCATCCCCTTTACACAATAAGGCAATTCAATATACTCTTTGCCTTTTTTAGCCAATTTTTCAATCTCTGGCCCTCCTGGAAAGCCGATGCCAATAAAACGGGCAAAACTGTCTAAAAAATTACCTATCCCCATGTCAAGAGTCTCTCCAAAAATCCTGTATTTGCCGCCGTCATAAGCAATGACTTGTGTATTTGCTCCTGAAACATACAATAGTGCAGGGTCTTTGCAACTAGGAAACAACATTCTGCCAATTTCAAGATGAGCTATGCAATGGTTGACACCAATAATTGGAACATTAAGATCATCAGCAATTTCTTCTGCAAAATCCCTGCCAACAATTAAAGCAGGAGCTAAACCGGGACCTTGCGAAAAAGAAACCAACTCGATATCATGTAATTTAATATTAGCCTTTTCCAGTGCCTTTTTCAACACATTATCCTTAATTTTATTATGGTGCTCTGCAACTTTAACAGGGATCATACCGCCTTTTTCAGTCGTGAAGACGGATTTCTCATTGGAAAGAACTGTTTTATTATCTAGAATAGCTACAGAGAAGGTATGTGCTGTGCTCTCTATTCCTAAAACAATCATAAGAATAAAGAAATGATAAAAATATTATAAATTATTTCTTTTCATATCTTTTACTAACTGCAAACAGGCACACTGCTCTCCTCTATGTTGTCTTCAGTGCATGGAATGAAGCTTGATGTCGCTTCGTCAAAAACAATAGGGTATATTGAAATGTATTCTATTGTGCCAATGTCTTGCTCAAATTCGAAATTCAGAATCCCTGATTCATATTTACCCAGTTTATACTCAGTTTGACTGCTGAATGTGTTACTCTCATTATCGATGGCTGTCGCTCCGAACATGCTTATCTCTTCCAAACCCAGGTTTGTAATACCTAAGGTAAGTGTGTTTAACGCTGTATTGTAGCACAATGGTTTTGATTCATCAATCCTTATATCCAGCAAAGCTCCTCTGCATACATATCCTTTTGTAGCTTCCTCGACTCCTTGTTGTTGCTCATTCACAAATTCGCGGCCACGACTTAGGACAATTATGCCTAATATAGTAGAAAAAACAAGCATCAACATCATAAGTGAACTGATTATAACCCCTGCAATGGCAAATCTTATGCCTCTTTGAGCAGGGTTTTTCTTTAGCTTAACCAGTGCAATAATGCTTAAAATCAGACCTATTAGGGGCAATATTATTGAAAAAATGAAGGCGACTATGGCTAATACAGACAAACTTTTTTTTGAATCTTTGGCTAGAAACTCGTACGTATCTCTTATGTCCTGCTTAGCCCAGCCGGAGTTTATTAGCTTGGTATTAATTTCGTCAAAGCTTTTATTGGCTTTGATAGAATTTTGTATATGCTCCTTAAGCTCATCCTTTATCATAAAATAAAAAAAGAGGAAGCCCTATTTATTCTTTTCTTCTTCCTTTTTATGCTCTGCCTTCTTGGGTTCCTTTTTCTCTTCTTTTGTTTCCGTTTTTTCTTTCTTTTCCGCTGCCTTTTCTTGTTTTGGCTTTTCGGCAGGCTTTGTTTCTTCTTTCTTTTCTTGTTTGTCGTGTTTCTTATCTTCTTTTGGTTCTTCTTTTTTCTCTGCTTTCTTCTCTTCCTTATGCTCGTGTTCTTTCTTTTCTTCTTTTACTTCTGCCTTCTTCTCTTCCTTTGGCTGTGTTTTTTCAGCAGGCTTTTCTTCTGCTGCCTCTGCTTTTTCCTCTCCCAATGGTTTTTTACCGTACTTCAACACTTTCAAGCAGACTTGCGTAATATTCTCATGGATAGTATTGCCGCAGACTGTCTTCCTCTTGCGGACACCAGCCTTAACCTTTTTAAGCCCCACGCCCTTGACAAGCAATATCTTTTTCCTGACAGGCCCGTCTATATCTCTCCTCATCGGGAAACCGCAGTAATCTGCTCCGCCAGTAATCTCAAACTCATAGCCATGCATATCAAATGAATCTCCTTTTATCTTGTCCCCAATCTTTTTTCTTAAAAACTCTCCTGCGTTATCTTCCTGCACAACCTTTTGATAACATTTTCCTGTTTTGGGATCTCCTATCACTAATTTAAATTCGACCATCTCTCATTCACCTTTAATCTTAGTACTTATAGAAGCGGTTTAATCTCTTTTAAGAGAAACCCGAGGTCTTCCATAAGCCTCAGCAAATGTTGTAAAAAAGCAGTTATTTAAAAAGTTTGGCTTTTTATTTGTCTTACTTGATAAAATCTTTTTTAAAATTTAATAATTCAGAAAGGGGAGCGCCCCTTTCTATCCCCACAGAAGCAGTTAGGGGTAGAAGCGGACAGAGTCCCCTTCTGACTCTTTTCGATTTTTAATTATTTGATTTTTTTCACAATATTTATAAACTATTCTTAATTTTTCACAAGGTGAGGGCTCGTGGTCTAGTGACTCCGTTAGGAGCTAGAAGCTATGATATCGCCTCGACAAGCATAAGCGCGAAGCGGCGGAGGTCCCCGGTTCGAGAGAGAATTCAGAGATTTCTAAATCCCTAGAGCCTCTGGTTCTCAGGAAGTCCGGGCGGGCCCATATTTCTTAATTCCGATATATTTATATACAGGTATACTATTTTATAATACTATTCAATGCTCGCCGCAAACTCGACAAACCATATATTTAATATTCTCTTTGATAGTGATGAGATTACCTGGCAAAGCATAATATTTGACCTTGTAAGAACAGAGCAGATGGATCCGTGGAATGTTGACATTTCTTTGATTTCAAAAAAGTTTCTTGATAAGGTTAAGAAGTTCAAGGAGATGGATCTAAGGATATCTGGCAAAGTAATCCTCGCAAGTGCAATTCTCCTCAGAATAAAGTCCAATAAATTGATCGAAGAGGATATTAATGAGCTTGATGCTCTCATTGCCAGCACTGAGGAAGTCAATGAGCAGGAGTTCTATGATGAATTACTACAATATGAGTCAAATGGTGCGCTCTTAATAGATGATAAGCCAAAGTTGTATCCAAGAACACCGCAGCCTCGAAAAAGAAAAGTCAGTGTTTTTGATTTGGTCAATGCACTTGAAAAAGCGCTGGAAGTGCAGAACAGGAGGCAGAGGTATGTTACAGAGGCCCCTGAAGTTCGTATACCGGAAAAGTCAAGGGATATTTCGCTTGTCATAAAAGATGTCCATAATAGGATAACCACTTTTTTCAAAACGAAAAAGAGGCTAACATTCCAGTTGTTATTACCTTCACAATCAAAGGAAGACAAAGTCTATACTTTTATTCCTTTGCTTCACCTGGATCATCAGAGATTAGTTGATTTATTGCAGAAAAAGCATTTAGGTGAGATCGAGATTAAGCTACTGAAAAAAGCCACACTTAGTTAAATTAATAAATCATATTTTCTTTCTCAGCATAATGGGCTTGTGGTCTAGCGGCTAAACTAATTTCCGTAAATGACAACACCCTCACACGGTGTAGGTCCCCGGTTCGAGAGAGAATTCAGAGATTTCTAATTCTCAAGAGCCTCTGGTTTTCAGGAAGTCCGGGCAGGCCCATTTAAGAATTCTTAAAAAGAAAAAGAAAAAAATTAAGCTTCAACACATGCTCCATTAACACAAGTAGTCATATTGGTCCATGTACAATCAAACACATCGTCATACCAATCATTTCCTAAGCAATAGTGCTCTATTAATATTGAGTCATTAACACAATAGTCTGTGTATTCATACTGTGTCTCATCAAGATAACCTGACACAGTTCCCCGTACATAGATTAGATATCCTCCATCTGTATCACTGCAGGAATTTGGGAGTAGACAATAATGATCCACGCATTCTTCCGGTGAAAAGCAATCATTGTTGTCACAGCAATCACCCCAGTAAGCTACTCCACTGCAACATACTTGTCCAACTCCTAGACAATCAGCTGCACAATTATCACAGTCCTCTCCTCCTTCGCATATATCATCTCCGCAGTTTGTTTCATCGTCATCTGTCGGGCCAGAGCAACCAGCGTCATTGTAGTCTACATCATTGTCCCCATCATTATCTGAGCCATCATCACATTCCACTGTTCCGAGTTCGCTATTGTCATTTTTATTTGCACAACCAGGGTCAGCTGGCCAGTCAATATAGCTGTCGCCATCATTATCAAACCCGTCGCTGCATGCTTTTTTTGCTCTTGGTGCTGCAACAACAATTGCCGCTAATATAAGTGCTGCAACAACTAATGCGCTAACTAGTGCTATCTTCGCTTTTTTATCCATTATACCACCCCATATTCTTCAGTTAAAAATATGTTTATTATAATTTTGTTTTCAAAATAAGTAACAAAAATTATCTCTTTCCCAGCTTTTTATATGTCAAGTAAATAACCAGAACAAGCTCTGCCAGGATAATTACTGGTTTGGCATACCTCCCCATGTCACCAAAATATCTTGCTGTGCCTACAAAGATTGTAATGATTCCGCCCAGTAAGAAACCTGAACCAACCCATTCATTCAACGGATTTTTGGTATGCAGATTCAACCCGACAAATAATGCGACCAGGCCGCTAATTGAAGAGATAATAAACACAACAAAATTATACTTTTCCTGCTCTGTCTCATATCTAAGATAACATGTCTCGCAATATGCATCCACTGGGCAGCCTGCACTGTCATAATGATACGCTATGTTTCCTTCACTGCAGTTATCAATAAGCTCTTGTGATGGAAATATTTTGCTGCAATTTTTCTCTTCCCCCATTGGAATGATCTTTGGCATATCCCTTCCGCAATAATCCTCATAATCTGGCCGTGGATAAAGTGCTTCAATAGTGACATTAACAAAGATTGTAAATAGAACAGCAATTACAAAGATAACTAATACTCTTCTCGCGTCAGCCATAATTCATAACACCTTCTATCCTTTTAAAAATTTTTTGTCAAAAGACTTGCATTTTGAGTCCATGCATTTGATGCCCCACACTTTAGTGAGTGGAAAGCATTCACATGCTTTCGGCCAGACATCATGGATAGTGCAGGTTGCATAACCCTTTTCAACCTTTAGAAAAGGGCATCGGCCATTAACTTGTTTAATTATCAGAAATTTTCCTTTTCTTTCAACAAAATCTTTCCTTTTATAACCTTTTTTTTCAATCCTCCGGATATCGCTTTCCCTTAGCTCAACATAAAAAGATTCGCAGCAGAGGCCGCATCTAATGCACGCAAATTTCTTATTTCTCAGCAGCAAAGATTTAATCTGCCTCTTATATATAAAGTAGAAAAACAACAATAACACAAAGAGGTAGCATAGCAACTGAACCAAGTTCATGCATTATAGTTTGGCTGCTGTCCTTTAATACTTTTTGATTGGCAAAAACAAAAAATATATATTTGGGTTGTAAAATAATATAATAATATGCAGGAAAGTATACTGGTAAAAAATGAGGCATGCCTGTGTTCATCCTGCAAGAAGTCTTCTAGTTGCCCTGACCGGATAGCCAATCAAAAGATGGCTGAAAATGGTTTTAAGATAGATATTGTCGAATGTGATGATTATTGTTGAGCTAGATATTCCACTGCTTCTAAAGCCATTTTTTGGGATGCTGGAGTCCTTGGGATAATATATCCTTTTTCAACCAATTGGCCACGGAATTTATCATAGAGATTATAAGCAGCCATCCTGAATTCAGTATTATTTAATAATTCATATAATGCAAGAACCGAACATTGCATCAGTATTATATCTGGTTTTGGAGATGCTTTATTACCTGAAACAGTGTAATGTTTTTCTTCTATATAGGGTTGAATATCAGTAAAATCACTGGCAAGTCTCCCATTGATCTGGTCTGCCCTGCTATCTAATTGTTGCATAATAAGAGTGTATGCTTGGCGTGCCAATCTGTAGAGTTCATCCAAAGTCTGTTGTGCTGTCCCAGTGGTTTCTGCACAATCAAGCCTTGGAAGCTGTGCACCAACACTTGATGCCATTTCACTAATACAGAATCTTCTCGAGATAAGTGTTTCTTGTCTTATAATAAAATCCAAAGCACCTGTTAAGAAAAACTCTGCTGGGAGCCTGGATTGATAAAAGTTGTTTGTGTATCGCATAATAGGCAATTTGCCTTCTTCTGTTAGGCTCCTCACATACCCAGCCGCAATTTCCATGGCTTTCTCATGTCTCATTAATTCCCTCTGTCTAGCTGTAACAACTATACCCATTGCAATAGCTATATCAGTAATTATCCTGCTTCCACTCCTATCAGAATAAATAGTAGCTCCCTCATCATTACTTAAGGCACAATCAGGTAACCTTTGTTCAATAAAATTTGTTAAAGCATAAACCAATTCCTGACCATCCAATGGAGTACCTGCATATGGTCTGACTTTCATTTGAATAAGATATAGTGGAAAATAACCTCCTGTACCTCGAACATAATCCAAAAATATGGAAGAACCGCCTGGAATCACACCTGCTTCTTGTATAATCTCTTTAATTTCAAATATCTCTTCCTGTTCTTCTCCCATTTCAATAAAAAATTGTTTTATAAAATCAGCTGGCCAGATTTTCCCAGAATAGACAAAACAAGCTTCATAATAAGGCCTAGGATCTCTTTGCTTTATCTCTGCGGCGACTCGCCTCCATTCTTCTTTTTTTATTGTGCTTGCCCTGCATGCAGATAAAATTACGCGTACCTCATCTTGCCTAGAAAATGGCTCTCCAGATATTGTAGCTTCTAATCCAGCAGGTTCTCCGGAATCTGTCTCTGCAATCACTCTACGTAACTCAGCACGTCTAAGGGCTTTGCTATTTGGATTTGATAATCCGCAGCAAGTAGGAGAAAAATGAACTGGAACTGAATATTGCACAGGGTCGGAATCAGGAGAAATTTGTTTAGGCCGTCTATTATGGGAATAGTAACATCTGATTCCTTGTTCTGTTATTTCCAAACGTTTTAACAACTGTGCTAGACTCATTCCATTGGGCAAATCATAATTTATATAAAAACTTAACCTAGATTACAATAAACACAATAGGATACAATAAATTGCCGCGGCATTATAGAATTGCATATCAACTCAGTTTATATAATCACAAATGCGCTCAGGCACTAACTGCCTCCACTGCTCTCCTCTCTTGACCCTCCTCCGTATCTCTGTCCCGCTAATCCCTTTTATTCTCTTTTTCAATGTCTTTACTCTAAATCCTTTTTCAAGAAACAGTCTTCCCACATATTTATTTACACCAGCGTAAACTACATCAAACCTGCCCGCTTTTTTTAACAGATTTGTCATCCACACCTCATCTGATTCATTGTCCTCCAATGTAAGGATCTTTACTTTTTCAGGATTCAGTCTCTCGTCTTTTAAAGCCAATCTAATCATTTCCTTTCTTGCCCTTGCAGAAAAAGGATTCTTCTCAGTATCTTTTTCCTGCGCGCTTCCAATGACAATAATGATCTCATTATTTTCACCAAGGATTTTTTTAACATAATCTAAATGCCCAATATGAAACGGCTGGAATCTGCCAACAAGAAGTGCTGTACTCATATGATGATTATAAAGAATAAGAAATATAAACCTTTCCTAAACTTCTTTTGGTTCTTCCTCATCGGTCTCTCTTCGTATAACCTTTACTGCATCCATCTTTACAGTTATAGGAATAGGGACCGCTGCCTGTAGAAGTTCTACAACAACCTCTTCCTTTGCCTTGTCAATTCTAACTATCTTTGCTTTCTCTCTCTTAAATGGCCCTGAGATTACTTCAACAATGTCATTTTTCTGTATATTCACTTCTGTCTTAACTTGCTCAAGCATATGCTCAATCTCACTATAGTCAACCTCTTTTTTTAGAATTCCCCTTGCATAGGGTATATTGAACGCTGCCTGCTCGGCATCTGTTTTTGAAGAAGCCTCAAGGAAAATATAACCGCGCATACCGTGCGGTCTTATCACTGAGTAAACATTCAACCCCTTTTTCTGGGCATTGCTTGTCAAAAAACCCATAACTTGCTCCTCTCTGTTAGCAGTTGTTCTAAGCGCAAAAATATGTGGACCATTACCTTGTTCCATATTTATCCTCCCTGACTAAATATCCTGTATACAAGCACGATTATGTAACCAACAAAACCAATTAGAATCATGCCAAGCGCAGATACCTTAACAATATTCTTAAATTCTTCTCCGGTTGGCTTCTTCGTGACTTTCAATACTCTTTTGCACTCTATGAAAAAAGTTTTTAATTTCTGCATTCTAATCCACGAACTCAATCCCTAATTCGCTCTCTATCTCCTTTTTCTTTTTCTCTGTTATTCTTCTTGCCGGACCAAATATCTGTGTGCTTTTCACACCGGTAATAATCAGTATTGCTCTTATTACGCCCTCAAGATCTTCTGATATCTGTGCCCCCCATATAACTCTGGCATCCTCATCAAGTCTTTGTGACACAGTCTCAACAACCTTCCTTGCCTCATCAAGAGTCATATCAGAGCCGCCTGCAACATTAATCAAGGCTCCATTTGCCCCACCAATATCAACATCGAGCAGAGGATTTGAGATTGCCTTTTCCACAGCCTCAATTGCTCTGTTCTCAGTATCAGACTCTCCAACGCCGATTAACGCCACTCCGCCGCCACCCATAATTGCACGGACGTCAGCAAAATCAAGATTTACCAAACCTGCTTTTGTCACAAGTTCAGCAATGCCTTTCACAGCATTTGTCAATATCTCATCAGCTACCTTAAACGCAGTATGCAATGGCAAGTCAGGTGCTAGTTCAAGCAGTTTATCATTTGGAATCACAATTAATGTATCAACATTCTGCTCAAGCTTTTCCAGTCCAAGCAGAGCATTTTCATATCTCCTCTGGCCTTCCATTGAGAATGGCATTGTCACTATACCTACAACAAGGGCTCCTATTTTCTTTGCTATCTCAGCAATTACTGGCGCGCTTCCTGTACCAGTTCCTCCTCCCAGACCGCAGGTAATAAATACCATATCTGCCCCTTGTAATGATTGTCTGATATCAGATTCCTGCTCTCTTGCTGCTTCCTCGCCGATCTTAGGAATAGAGCCTGCGCCCAGCCCTTTTGTTAGATCCCTTCCTATTAGTATCTTTTTATCAGCGCTTGTATAAAGCAGGTCTTGTGCATCTGTGTTAAGCGCAACACATTCAGCGCCTTTCACCCCAACTTCAGTAATTCTTGTTATTGTATTATTTCCAGCTCCTCCTGCTCCAACTACTTTTATAGTAGCCTTCTGCTTTGACAGAATTTCTTCTAACTCAGCATCAATTACACTTTCCTTTCTTGATTCAACAAAAAGTCCTTTTGGTGATAAAGAAGGTCTAGATTTAGGCTTTGAATAATCCTCCAAAATTAACACCTCCCCTCAAAATTTTTATTAACTCTAATGTAGTGGTACTTATATTTAAATATTTGTTTTTTCCTCTTTTTTGAATTTGATATCCTTAATATCCGGGACTAAAGCAAGTATTTTATTTTTAACTTTATCAGCCAATTCCTTAGGCAGTTCATGTTTGACAATAGCTTTCTTGTCTGCAATCTTAACATCAGCATCGCCAACATTTAGCTCCAATTTTAGAATTGCCTTTACTTTCTCATCAGTGCTCTCAACTAATCTATTGACTTTTACTTCATATTCAATCTCACGTCCTGCAAGAGGGTGGTTAAAATCAACAATGACTCTGCCTCCGCTCACATTTCTTATAGTACCGTTCAGCCCGTCTATATTAATCTGCAGTCCAGGAAAAGGCTCAATGTTCTGTTTTTTGAATACCTTGATCGGGACAAGTTTCAATAATTTGGCGCTTTTTTTCCCAAATGCTTTTTCCGGTTTAATCTCTATTTTATAAGTTCCCTTGCCCTTACCAATTAATTCATCCTCCAAGCCCTCTACTAAATATTTCTGGCCAAGGCACACAACCACTGGACCATAGGATGCGCTCTCTTGGTGTATGTCATTATCTTTGGCAACCTTCTCGTCTGTAGTGTCAAAGACAGCACTATCTTCCTTAACTTTTCCTGTATATTCAAGCTCGACGAAATCTTTTTGTTTTAGTTTCATTATCCTGACCTCAAAAAAAGGCAAGAACTTAGTCTCCAGAATAAAAAGAACATTTAAAAAAGTTTGGTTTTTAAGAAGAGAAGAAAAAAAAATAATTATTCAGAAATCCAAGGTATCTCACACAAACAAAGTCTCTTCACATACTGATTTGAAACGCTGCAATCCTGGTACACAGAATCTGCCCTTCTCTTGCACCCAAGACTTGTCCCGTACACCTTTTCATATGGCGCAACAGGCCCTGCCAGGCTTGGACAATAGCTGCAAGTTGTGAACTGGCTCAGTACAGTGCATCCATATGCATCGTTCCAGTCAGTTTCCATGCACTGCTTGCCGCCGTTATAGTTGCATACCCAGTCGCAGCTTTTTCCTGTAAAATTGCTGAGGTACCATCTATATCCTATAGGACCATGCTGTGTTCTATATCCTGAGAGATCAACGTCCTCCAGTAAATAGAAATATTTTACTGAATCATCAAACTCAATTCCCATGTCTTCATAGCCATAATAATACCCAATTGGTCCACCAGGACCCTGGGCGGGTATCAAACCACCTAGCTGTGTCCATGGACCATTCTTTGCTGTTGCTCTGTAAAGGTAGAACCCAATATTATCAAACTCTGACGCTGTTTCCCACCACACATAACTATAATGCTGAGTCTTGTCTTGCACAAGCCTAACCTCTACTCCGAAACCGCTTAATGTCACTGCAGTTGGATCAGTTGTAGTAGTTGTAGATGTGGTTGTGGTGGTGGAAGTAGGACAAGGCCCATGTGAAATCAGGAAGGGGCGGTCTCCAACTTCATCAGGCAGCTCAACTGTTGCATCAGTGACCAGGCATCCCTCAAGATAGGACGTTGTTGCATAATGTGCGTCTCCGCCCATATCACATTTAGATAAAGGTACTTCCTCATCTGGAAATGTTCCATCATAGCATTCCCAGTAGACATGAATCTCTTTAGGAGGCAGCTCACAATTGCTTCTGCTAAATCTACTTATTCGGCTACATACCCTCTTCACTAAGAAGTGCCATTCCTCTGCATTCTCATCACAATCATAATCTAGATTGTCAAGATGTTTTGTATAACATCCAAGAATTGGAAGAATAAACTCTTTTGTCTCTATAGCTGAAACAGTAAATATTTTTGTTTCAGGTTCCTTGTTGTATGCAACTAACAAAAACCCTGACGCTGTCAGTAACATAAGTGCAAACACACTTAATATTAAAAATATCTGTTTTTTCATATTACCACCCCGAAATGTTAACTCAGGGCCAATGAATTTTTTTAGATATATAAATCTTATTGAATTTCAAGACACTTAATTATTCTATTTGCTGTCTCTTCAATACTTATATTTGTTGTATCTATTACAATATCATAGTTTCCCTTGTTAAGAAAATCAAAATCATAATACCTAACCCATCTTTCCCTATTAGTCTTCTCTCTCTGTTTGATCAGTGTCTTTGCTTCACCTAAATTATTGTATTCTTCAATGCCTTTTCTCTTTGCATTATATATCCTTTGTACTTTTGTATTGAAATCACAATCAAGGAAAACTTTGAATGAGTTTGGGATAAAATGCGCGCCAAGCCATGAATCAATAACAAAGTCATCTTCTCTTTTAGCTAATTGCGCCTGTTTTTCATCAATCTCTCTGTCTATAGCTGAATCCTTTTTCTCAAGCTCCCCTAGGTCTGCTATGCTTATCCCTTTTTCTTTTGCAATTTCTCTCTGCAAATCACCCATGGAATAGTGCTTATAGTTAAGCATTTTTGCCAGTAATTTTGCCACAGAGCTTTTTCCAGAGCCAGAGACGCCTGAGATTGTGATGATCATAAACAGAAAAAAGAATCATTTGTATAAATAATTTTGCTTAATTAAATCTTCTAACCAAAAACTTTTTATTCTAATATTCTATTAAAAAGTATTATCATGGCAAGAAAGTCAATTGATACGCCTTTGGCAGAAATTACCCTAAGGAGATACGAGAAACCATATAATCTATCCAAGAGAGAACTGGTTAGGAAATTATGTTTGAGCCTAGGATTGCTGCAGCCGGGAGATTCCCGTGATGTTATCGTCGACGTTTTCTACGTTTTATTAGAAGCAGTCAAAGAGAGGAAAGAACTTGCATCTGAGGAGATCCAAAAACAGGTTATTGATTTTAGGAAGCAAAATAACCTAGATGAGCTGGGAACAGCAGCATCTAATATAAGAAGGCAGTTAAGGAGATTAAGGCAATTATTTTTGGTTGAGAAAGTCAAAAACAATTATAGGATAACTGAATTCTCCAAGTTGAGTGAAACTTTTGAAAACAAGTTAGAGAGATTTCTTATTCCGAGTGTTATGCAGAGACTGAAAGAATACTTAGTTGAGATTGATAACAATTTTACTAAGACTCAATAGCCGATTCTCATATATCTTTTACAATTTTTGCAGTAATAGACAACATTCTTGCCCGTTGTTCTGACCCTGCAATTAACTCCAGGCTTAAGGTATTTATGGCAATGCTTGCAAAATTTCCTCTTCAGCTCACGGGGCATCCTCACCTTGTATTTCATTGCAATCTTTCTGGCCAACTCAACATATCTATCAGATAATTTGGAATTTTCTTTAAATCTAAGGTCTGCCTGCTCAAATAATATATTGATTCTCTCCCTAGCCATATCTACCTGCTTCTTAGGTTTTTTACTGTGCTTTTGCTTCATAAATTAGAGGAATGTTTAAAATCTTATAAATATTTACTATGGATAAAAATAGATTATTTCAAAACCTTTATTAATATCTATATTTTTTATAATCCGGGGTGGTTAATATTAGTTTTTTAAGAAGAATATTCTCTGTCCAGCCAGAAGAAACCAAGATTCCAGCAATAGAACTAGGAGAATGGCTTGATTCTTTTTCAGAAGACAAATTAGGAGCAATAAAAAAAAGGATAAAAGACAATCTTGATTCTCTTCAGGAATCTCTTCTCAAGGTGAGCCAAGCAGTTAACTCGCTGAGCAATTCTGAGCTAACAAATGAAAACCTTTCTCCGAGAGAACTGCATGTGGTAAAAGGCAATAAAATGTCGTATGTAAAGAAGGCAGAGCATTTTCTTAGCGCAGTCAATATCCCAAAGCAAGATTATGGCGAGATTGCTTTTTTCTGCAACTGGTTTGAGAATGAACTGGAGGATTTCAGCAAGAGTACAATAAAAGGATATTATATACTAAAAAATTACTTTGGCGATGATGCTTATAATGTAGCAACAAACATTAAATCAGTTGAAGAAAGAGTCATTAGTTTAAAAGAACTTGTCAACAGCAAGGAGGTCAAGTTGCTCAACCAGTTTTTTGAGAGAATAAAGGAATTCAACATATCCATTATCAGAGCTAACAAACTTACCAGTGAACTTGCAGAGTGTGAGAAAGAGCTCAAATCCCTTATAGAGAGGATAGAATCAGTTAATAACAAGATTAATGTATTAAAAAACAGCAGTGATTTTGAGCTATATAATAAGCTGGAAAATGAAAAGGTATCTATTGAAAAGCAATTAAAAGATATTAAGATTGATCTATCCAAAAAATTCCTTGGTATGCAGAGAGCTCTTAAAAAGTTTGAGCATGCATCTGGGGAGAACCTTGTCCGCAAATATCTCTCTGATCCCATAAATACTCTTCTAGAAGATACAAGCCTGGCAATTGTCGATGTTCTCCAAAGACTGAAGAAAGAGGTTGATAAAGACAAGATAAGCTTGAAAGAGAAAAACAAGAAAAAAGTCCAGGAATCAGTTGAAAAACTGGACAAAGACTATTTTGACAGGATAAGTGCGAAGATAAAACAATTACAAGAGCAAAAGAGTCTTCTCAATACACAGATTGAAAAACAGACAGTGATGATGAATTATAAAGAACTGCAGTATCAGCTTGAGCACCTTGATAGAAAAAATATTGACACGCAAACAGAGATCCAGAACATCAACAGTGAGCTCAGCGAGATAAATCTTGCTTTCACCAAAGAGAAACTAGAGAGAGAGCTTTTAGATTTTACTAATAAACACATCATAATAGAATATTCTTAGAAATTGTATTCTTAGATATTTTTTATAGTAAACTATATAAATCCTCCAAAATAACCTTTCAGTTTGTAGCCCTGTAGTGTAGCGGCCAAATCTTTGCTGAGAAGAGGCAGTTCATGCGACCCTCTGGACAGAGTAGATGCCAGCATTTCCTGGCGTCTTCCAAGGAAGACAGGTTGCGACCCAGGTTCGAAGTTGAACAACGAAACTCCTGGCAGGGCTATCCTTCTTTACACAATATCAATAGTTTTAAAATATATAGATCATTACTTGAAATAAAATGGCTAGCAGATATGAGTGTGAGGTCAGATTCTTTATTAAGGATATTGAAAAGTTCAGAGATAGGATAAAAGAGTTGGGAGGCATTGTGAAATTTCCGTATGAATTCACTGACTATTACTATCTACATAGAAATGAAAAATGGAATCCTATATTAAAAAATATAAGGATAAGAGAATGGAGCTATCCAAGAAAACCAACATGTATCTATCTGACAAAGAATGAGATAAAAGAGACTAAGGGCATCAAATTTAAAAAATCACTCTATAAAGAGGGGAAATTACCTTTATTCTCAGCAAATATTAAGGAATGCAAAGAAGTTCTGCATGATCTTGGTTTTTTACCTTGGATTACTGTAATTAAAAAGGAATGCAAACTTTATGAGGTCCCCAAAAAATTCATTACAATTGAAGAATATATACCAGAACTTGGATGGACAGGAGAGCTTGAAATTGAAGGAGACAATATTACATCTGCCTCTGAATACATCAGGAAATCTCTTGATTTGTTAAAAATAAAAGAATATACTTACAAATCTATTTCAAGCCTGGTAGCTGAGGCTAAGGGACAATAATTATTTCTAATAATTCAAAGAGGATATAACTATGATAAAGAATTAATCTTCTACTTTTATCGCCTGCTCTGGGCACTGTACTTCACATGCTCTGCAACCTATGCATTCATCTGGCTTTTTTACAACAACTTTCTCTCTGCCGTCAACTTCCTCTACAGCAAAGACTTCCATTGGACAGACCTCAACACAGGTTTTGCATGTTGAACATTTGGAATAGTCAATTATTGGTTTTGGCATGAAGCATCACTTCTTTTTCTTTGATTCTTTCTTAGATTTTTTTGAAGGCGCAGCTTTCTTTTTAACCTTTTTTTTGTGAGGTTCAGGCTTATTATCTGTCTGCTCCTTTTTCTCGGTAGTCTTTTCAATGTCCTCCGCAGATGCTTCAGCACTTACTGCTTCTTCTGGTTGAATTTTTTGTGTTGCTGCCTGCATTTTTTTTATTTTCCTTGTCTCAGGTTTCAGAACTCTTATCTCACAGCTTTTAATCGGATGAAGCTTGCTAAGTTTATCTCGGAGCGTTTTCTGCAGGGCATATTTTATGACATTATTAAAGATTTCATCATAATTAGTCTTTCTAAAATAGTTGGTTATCTCTTCCTTAACCCTTCTTCTTATTGCCTGCTCTTTCAATGTAGCCACATCTCCTCTAGTTAGTATAAATGGTTTGACCCTCAGCTCTGTATTATCAGCACTTTTGGCTACAAAAGAATCATCAATGCGGGTATTATTGCGTCTTACATACCTCTTCACAACTGTCGGCGTAAGCTCATATTGGGTGATTTTGGTATCAAGTTTATTATCCATAACACCTATTATCAAGAATTCAATGTTGATTCCCTGTGTTTTTATGTCACCAGTCAATTGCATCAGATTAACTGTTGTTGTTCTGCCAATTGCAGACTCTGGCTCATATAAAAGACTCTCCCCAATTATAGTATTATTAAATATCTTTGGTGCAACAATCGGGTACCATTTCTTTTTCTTACGTTTCACGGTTTTTACTACACGTTTTGCCATGTTTATGATGGATTAATGATATATTTATAAAATTTTGTGTTTAGAGACATGCTAGTGAAAAGAAAAAATTTTAATTCCTCGTCTATTCATTAAGTGATAAATTTGCTAGGCATCGATGTTAATAACTTCAGCTGCGTGCTTCTGAATGTACTCCCGCCTGGGTGCAACTTCTTCTCCCATCAGCATACTAAAGATTTTGTCTGCTTCAACAGCATCTTCTATGGTAATCTTTTTCAAGACTCGATTCTCTGGATCCATTGTCGTAGACCATAGCTGCTCAGGGTTCATCTCCCCTAGTCCTTTATAGCGTTGGATACTCACATTTTCCCGCCCTATTTCTTCCATAGCCTGCTTCAGCTTCTTTTCATCCCTAATATACCTTATGCCTTTGCCGACTTTTATCCCATATAGAGGTGGCTGTGCCATATATATATGGCCTGCCTCAATTAACAGCTTCATATATCTAAAGAAAAATGTAAGCAGAAGTATGGCAATATGTGCACCGTCAACATCACTGTCAGTCATAATAATAACTTTATGATATCTCAGATTGTTTATGTTGAATTCTTCTTCAATACCTGTGCCAAGAGCAGTAATGATTGCTATTATCTCATTATTCTTGAGAATCTTATTCAACCTTGCTTTCTCTACATTAAGGATTTTTCCACGGAGCGGCAAGATAGCCTGGAACTCTCTGTCTCTGCCTTGTTTTGCAGAACCTCCTGCAGAGTCACCCTCTACAATAAACACCTCTGATTTTTCCGGGTTAGTCTCAGAACAATCTGCCAATTTTCCTGGCAGAGTGGAACCTTCGAGGAGTGACTTCCTTCTCACAAGCTCTCTAGCTTTTCTGGCAGCCTCTCTCGCCTTAGCTGCCCTTGAAACTTTATCAATAATGTCTTTAGCTATCTTTGGGTTCTCCTCAAAAAAGGTTGTAATAGCCTCAGATACTACTGAATCAACTATACCCTTGATTTCAGAATTGCCAAGCTTGGTCTTTGTCTGGCCCTCAAACTGGGGCTCTGGCACCTTCAATGAGAGAACTGCAGTAAGCCCCTCTCTCACATCATCACTGCTGAACCTAATATCCACACCATTATTTGCAGCGTAATTATTAATAGTCCTGGTAAGCGCTGTTTTAAACCCACTTAAATGTGTTCCTCCTTCAATAGTATTAATGTTATTAACAAAAGTAAATAAATTTTCTTTGTATGTATTTGTGTATTGCATAGCCAGCTCAACAACCACCTTATCCTTTTCCCTTTCCATTACAAAGACCGGATGAAAAGGACCTTTATTCTGGTTCAAATACTCAATAAAAGAAGCAATACCTCCTGTATACTCAAAAACCTTTTCTCTATCGCTCTTTAAATCCTTAAGATAAATTTTAACACCTTTATTAAGGAATGCAAGCTCTCTTAACCTGGATGAGAGTGTTTCAAAATGAAAATTGATGTCCTCAAATATCTCATGATCCGGTTTAAAAGTAACCTGTGTGCCTGACTCACTGGTATCACCTATTACTTTCAGCTGACTCACTGGTATGCCTCTCCTGAATTTCTGGTGATATATCTTCTTGTGTTTTTTAATGTAAATATCCAGCTCTTCTGACAGGGCATTAACGACTGATAAACCTACTCCATGCAGGCCACCAGATACTTTATACAAAAACCTGTCAAATTTCCCGCCAGTATGTGGTCGTGTAAGTATAATTTCTACTGCAGGCTTTTTATACTTTGGATGATGGTCAACAGGTATACCCCGGCCGTTGTCTGCTATAGTCATTTTGCCATCTTTCTCAATCCTAACCAAAATTTTAGTGCAATGACCCGCCATTGCCTCATCTATGCTGTTATCTATCACTTCGTATGCCAGATGATGCAGTCCCGTGCTACTTGTGGAACCAATATACATGCCTGGTCTTTTCCTGATGGCCTCAATGTTGCCGAGAACCGTTATATGTTTTGCAGTGTACTCTTCCCCGCTTATTGACATTTTAAATTTTCACCACTATTTATTGATTAATTTTTAATGTAAATTTTAACACAAGAAACTGTGTTTTTTTCGTCTATAAATACTAAAGTCCAGGTATATTTAAATCTATCGGAATTATGGAACAAAAATCCTAATAAAAAAGAGTCACTTTGTGAAAAATAAAGGATATTTTCAAAAAATTTTAAAAACAACATAGAATTCCTACTCGTTTATGGGGCTATGGTGTAGCTTGGCCTATCACTCGTGGTTTGGGGCCACGCGACCCCGGTAACCTTTTACAAAAAGCTTAACCAAAAGAAAGGCGGCGTACGCAAACATTGTTTGCTTTGCCCCCTTGAATTGTAATTGGTTGGGGATTTCAAATGAAAATCTCGGATTTTCACTTCCTCGAAAACTCCATTTTCAAGAAAATCCGGGTAGCCCCATTTTCTACTCTGAAATGAGAAAATTTTTATATTACAATGCCAATTCTTAGTAGAACATGTCTTCAAAAAAATCAACCTCTCAATTAGTGGAAGCAGCGAGACATATGAAAAATTTCCCAATAACATATGATAGATTACCTGAGAGAGATTTCTTGGCTTCTTTGTATGTATTGCCTTGGGAAATAAGGAATGGTGCTACACTTGCTCATCATGCTCTCTTTAATTATTTGATGCTGCAGAGTAGATTTACACCAGAAAGGTTATATGAATTCCTTGATGAGGGGGACCTGGAGAGAGCTGTATCCTGTGCTGTTCTTGCCACCACAGGTATAGAAACAACTGGTATCAAGGATAAAGTTGAGGGAGTAGTTCTATTGCACCCAGATATATTTGATGTGCTTGCTTATTTTATGATTCATGGAGGATATTATGATGTGTGGGTTAATCTCCAAGGAGAGCAACAGAATGAATATTTAGATGAATGTGTCAAGGAGTTTGTTAAAGGACTATGGCCGCTCATAAAAGATGCCCATGGAGGTAATGGTATAATAGAAACAAAGGCTTATGCATGTATAGATCCGGACGATAATGCTAGAGATGGTTATGTAATTGTTGTAAACCAAAAGGAACTATGCAACTTATGGTCGCTCCTTGCATCAAACGAACAGTATCAAATTGATACCTCTGGAATAGTGCCTTGGTTAACAAGACATGGAATAAAAAGTGAAATGGCAAATGCATGGATTTTGGCTAATGCACATAATGAAAGTGGATACCCTCTTTTTTTCCCACAACATACAGATTTTGTATTTCTTGATGGAAAAAAGGTATATGAAAATGTAGTTTATATGGAATATTGTACTGAAGCACAAGAAGAATTAACAGAAGAGAAGGAAGAAACAGATTATCAACATTTAGAGGCAGGATTACAAAAACTGGCAAAAACAAGATTCTTAGCAAATGCATTAAGCATATTGAAAGGATCAGGAGGAAGTCCTTTATCCATGCTATACAGTCAAGAAAGAACTACAGCAGTGAGAAGACAAGCTCTTGCGTATTTAAGGAGCGAGTATACTCCACAACAAACAAAAGGGAATTAAATGACAGAGGATAGAACTGGAATAAGAAGAACATTAGGTGGAACACCAAGAGAAGACGTTGTATTCAATCCAGATACAGGGGACTTAGAATATAGGGTTGAGAGCAGAGCAACAAGTCCAAGTCCTCGTACTGGAGGCACTTACACTCCTGCTCCTGCTGGGCCAAGTGGAAGTAGTGGTGGCGGATATACAAGACGTGGCACTTCAGGAAGATCTTGGGATGTGGAAATACCTTCTCTTGGTGGCGTATTCTCAGGCATAGGAGATGCTTTACGCGGCTTAGGAGGAATGATTGGAGGAATCTTTGAGCGTGGTAGAGAACAAATTGAAGGATTGGCACCAGGACCTAGAAGTAAGGATAAGAAAAAAGCACGAGAACCGAGACCAGAACCAGGAGGGAGTAGGGAGCCTCAAGAAAGACCGTCTAGGCAATATGCTTTAACTGTTATATTAGAAAGTGAACTTCCTGAGATTGAATCTTCAGTTCCCATATCAGGAGCTAACATAATAGCTATGCCTATTAATCCATTACGTAGAATAATTCAATTCACAGATAATGGGGGTGGTGAATATTCCGGACAATTGCGTCTTGGAGCAGGATACAGACTAAGAATATCACATCCGGCATACAAGCCTCTAACCAAAGGAATCAGAGAAAGGGAGGGAGAGGAGCATGACGAAACACTCAACTTAGAACCTATACTTGGTAAATTGGAATTAACTGTTAGGGATGAAGCTGGCTACGTATATGACAAACTTGAAATTGAACTTGTAAGGCAAGGAGAAGAAGATATTGTATATAAAGGAGAAACAGATGAAGATGGAGTTGTTGAATTCGAAGATGTATTAATAGGGGGATACAGTGCAAAAGTTACTAATAAAAAGCTTCCTGATTTACTTGAAGAAGAGCAAAACCCCTCTGATCCCATTACTGTTTCAAGTGGTGATAACCAAGCTGGATATATACTGCAAGTTAGGAGAATGCAAGCCAGCGGACGTATACTAGATATTTATGGAAATGCTGTTAGTGGCTTGGAGCTGGTTTTTAAGCAGCAAATTGAAGATGAAGATAAAAAAGGTGGATTAGAAATTGCAGTTACTACCAATAGGAAAGGTCATTTTTCAGCATCTTTGCCTATTGGTGATTCCTATGAGTTGCTACTGGGTTCAACAGGCATTTATAGTGTTAGCGCTCCAGGCGAAGATCCAGAAGCATTATTGGAAAACATTGACCTAGGATATGATGAGGAGAATGAAGAGGAAGAAGAGGAAGAAGAAAACATTGCGTTGGGAGACATTCAGGTCCATTATAGGGGTAAAATAACAGGAACACTAACCGGACAAGAGCTGCCTGAATTACTGGAAATGATGATACAAAGAGGCAGAGGAAGAGTTAGATTAGGATTAAAACCTCATGAAAGAGAAATACCCTTTGAACGAGAATTGCCTCTAGGAATGTACACCTTAGTGTTTGGCTTACCACTTGGATACGAGCCAATTGATGCGTTTGAAGTTGAGGTTAATGGTCAAGTAGATGTTGGCCAAATTAACTGTCATAAATATACACCAAGGAGTGTTCGTTGTGGTTTACTGCTTGTTCGTGAAGAGACAACAACAGAAAGCAATGGACAACAGGTAGTAAACACCAGGCTAGTACTACATGGCGCAGATCCTTCAACACAAGAAGCATTAGCTAACACAGGCAGATATCATGGATACCAGCCCAGCTCTATAGGTCCCCAAGATTATCTCTTATTATTTCTTCAAGGCGCTGATGCACTTCATTTAATTGGATATGCCACAGGAGACATCTTTGAATGGAAACAAACTAGCACAGACGAAGCACTTTGTGGTGCAATTGAAGAAAGGCAAACTGGAACAGGCCCCGATAGGGTACTAACCCTTAATACTACATTAATCTATGTTCTTGACTCTGGTGAAGTGGAGAATATACCAGAAGAAGATATACCAACAGCTCTATGGGGTTTAATAGGCCGCAACCCTCATGAATTAAAACCAGGGTTATACAGACAGGCTTTGCCTAGTAATCATTTAATATATGAAATGAAGAGAGGTAAGCTGTCAGATATCTATTTACCTGCAGGAGGAGGATACATCAGATTTAAGCCTGCGAACACAGTAGAAGGAACGGTTGAAATTTGTAAAGCAGACAGCTGTTTTCCCAACACAAACATAGCTGGTATCTCTTAATTATGTAGTGTCAAAATGGATCTAAGTTCGATGAGAGTTGAAATAGCAGACCTTCTGTTGAGTCTTGATAATAGGGAATGTATCTCAAATTTATTTACTCAGAATCCAAGTCCAGTACTGGAGTCTCAGGCACAGGGTGAGCCCATTGGAGCTTATATACTTGGTGGCGGCGCGTTATACTTGTTACTCAATGGAATACTGCATGGAAAAAGATGGAAGCGGCATGCCTTTGTTTTTAATCCAATAACTGCTCTAATCGGTTGGGGAATTGGTTATGCACTTGTTGTTAATAATCCTACTGCTCAAGTTGATCCCTCACAAGTCCAACTGTATTTTGCATCGGGATTAGTCATAGCAAAAGAAGTACTCCATCTTATTGTCACAAATCTAGGAAAAGCAGTGAGGACAACAGCAGGTGCATATACTGCAGTGAGAGAATTTACACCAGTAAGGTCTGTTATCTATGGTGTGCTGGGAGCAGTTGTAGGATATGCCATAAGCAGGATTAGTGGAGTAGGCCTGCCAGTTGAACTGCCTATTGCTGCGGGCGGCTTAATTGGTTCAATGTTAGCCCAAGGGCTGGATTACTACAGGGACCATGGTTTAGGTTGGCCGCTCTTATTCAGTGCAATTGGCGCAGGGGCTGGCATAGGCGTATCATATCTACTTGAGGTACCTTTGCTTGGATATACAGTTATGCTTGGCGTGGGTGTCTCGATACTAAATAGCATATACAGGAGAATTTCACAACATGGTCGGACCTATGATTCTGAAGGTACTCATGGCCATTGAATATCAATAGTTAACTATTTAAATAATTGGGATTTTCTGAAAGGCATGGCATCAAATAAGTCTAAGTCTGTAAAAAGATTCGGTGCAAGATACGGAAGAACCACAAGACTGAGATATGGAGAGATTGAGCAATTACAGAGAAAATTGCACAGATGCCCGTACTGCCATAATGTCAAAGTTAAGAGGATCTCTGTTGGAATCTGGCACTGTAAAAAATGCAATGCCAAGTTCACTGGAAAAGCTTATACTATCTAAAATGGTACTATATAAATGCATTAATTGTAACAAGGAGCTTGAGAATCAGAGCCTAAGAAGAAGGGTAAGGTGTCCTTATTGTGGCTCAAAACTTTTATTCAAACCAAGAACCTCTCTTACTAAAGTCAAAGCAAGGTAATCAGTTATTTCATTACCCTTAATAATTGATAATACTCTTGATTTTTATAATATAATCTGCCTAAAATAAAATGAAAGACGTTGATCAGGAAACAAAAAATAAAATTGAACAATTGCAGTTTCTTGAACAAAATATAAACACACTATTAGCACAGAAGCAGCAATTTCAATCACAGCTTCTTGAGGTTGAGTCAGCATTAAATGAACTGGAAACAACAACAGAAGCTTATAAAATTGTGGGCAATATAATGGTCCTTTCAAAAAAGCCCGATCTAAAAAAAGATCTTGATTCAAAAAAAGAGATACTTAATCTCAGAATAAAAAATATTGAAAAACAAGAAACCAAGATTAGGGAAAAAGCAACGAATATTCAGCAGGAAGTCATGGCTAAGTTAAAGAAGTGATATTAATGCCACAGGAACAGTTGAACAGAATCATAGAGGCACTTGCTCAACTTAAAGAGGATACAACTGTACCAAGAAACGTGAAAAGCAGGATTGATCATATAATATCTGTACTCAGCTCAGAGCAGGAGACCTCATTGAAGATAAATAAGGCATTAAATGAACTTGATGAGATATCCAGCGACAATAATCTACAACCGTTTACCAGAACCCAGCTTTGGAATATCAGCTCGATGCTGGAAGCTATTTAGGTTTTATTTCTATTTTCGATTTAACAACTGTAGAGTTTGGAACATAAATCATATCATTCTTATCTGTTATGAGCTGCATTTGGATTAATCCAATGTGCACAACTTTCCCTTCAATATTGTCAAGCCTGATTTTGTCATTCTCCTTTATCTTTTTTTTCCGTAGGATATAAATGCCAGAGACCAGATTAGGAATCAGGTCTTTCACGCTCAGTATGAATGTAATAATAAGAATGGCAAGTATAGCTGCTACAAGCATGTATAGAACTATATTTTTTAAACCAACCTGATCCAGGGTTGCCAGCAGTGTCAGGGAATATGTAATATATGAAGCCAGACTTCCCAGGATTGTTTCTATATCTACCTTAATTCCAGTGGCATTTCTTACAAGTTTATTAGCCTCAATTTCTCTGAGGGATTTTGTGATTACTTTGCCTAGAAACTTCCCAAGAATAAAGCCCAGCAGCATTATAATAAAAGCTACAACAATCCTGGATGCTGTGTTTGAAAAGAGCCAGTCCAAATACCCTGTTGGTTCGATAATAGCTGTGTTATCAGCCATAGAAACTGTGAGAGCATTAAGGATATATAAATCTTATTAAAGTCTATATCCAAAGATAGAAATTACATATTTATTTTATAGTGATAATCTGCCTAAGATATTTTTAAATAATTGTAACTATTATTAATATTTGTATGGACAATATCACAGAACTCAAAAGGAGAATATTTGATTCAGAAGAGAGAACCTTTTCTAATCTTCCATTGGAAGATATTGTCCAAGTAAACGGTGCTGTGAGAAAAGATATCGATACTGGGAACTTTTCTCTTGGAGAGGTCTTAGAATTCCTAGCCCGAGAGCAAAATGAGACAAAAAATGCATTTTTAGTTCCTGAGCACGAATCAGGTATAGAAATTGAAGACTTGGACAAAGTTGATCTTCTTCTCGAATCGAAGCTTAAAGAAAAAGACATACCAAGCATCCTGTTATATGAGGTCAAGCAAGGATTATATTACGTGTACTTAAGGAAAAAAGAAGAGGAAAAAGATGAGAAAGAAGAGAAACCAATAAAGAAAGAAGAAGAAGAAGAAGAAGAAGAGACAAATAAATATTTGTTTGTACCTGCTGACATAATGGTAAGACGCGTGCCTCAATATATCCTTGGCACAGGAATCCTAGGTAGAGCATTCATACATATGAATTATATTGAGGTTCTGGATTCCTTGTTTGGGCCAGAGTACATTGAAGTCTTGACGCATGAAATCCTGCACATAAGGTACCCGCAAAAAGGAGAGATAGAGATAAGGCTTATAACAAGGAATTATATTGCCAACCCAATCTATAATTAGAAAATCTTATAAATTCTTATCATAAACTAAATTATATGGATAGCACAAAGACCAAAGTGAATAGAGTGATTCTGCAACTGGCAAAGGAGTTTGGGAATATTATACCAGTAGTTGAGATACATCGAATCCTTCCCGAGATTGACACAAAGAAGATTCACAAGGCAATCTCAGATCTTCAGGACGAAGGCCTTGTTAGCAGAATTGATAAGCAAACAATACAGGTGAACCTATAATGGCTGAAAAATTAGTTCCTGATACCTCTGTTATTATAGAAGGAGTAGTGTCCAAAAAGATTACTGAACTCGGCTGTTCAACAATCATTATACATGAAGCACTCCTATCTGAGCTGGAGCATCAAGCGAACGAGGGTAAAGAGATAGGCTGGCTGGGTCTCGCTGAATTAGAGCGGTTAAAACAAATCTGTTCAGAGAATAATATCCATCTAGAATTTGGTGGACACAAACCAAGCCCTGCTCAAATAAAGCTTGCTACCTATGGAGAAATAGATGCAATGATAAGGGATTTAGCTTATGAGGTGGGCGCCACATTGATGACTGCTGATAAAGTCCAGGCTAAGATTGCCAGAACAAAATCAATTGATGTAATTGAGGTACCTATCAAGGCAAGTGTTAAGAAACTAAAGCTTGAGAAATTTTTTGATGACAATACTATGAGCATTCACCTAAGGGAAAACATATTTCCGTTTGCAAAAAAGGGTGCGCCTGGTAAGTGGAATTTTGCTTCCCTTTCTCAGAAAAAATTATCTAGAAAAGAAGTTCAGGAGATTTATAGAGAACTTGTGGAACAGATTCCATTAAGAGAGGATGCGTTTATTGAGATTGAAAGAGCTGGCTCAATGATTATACAGTTCGCAAATTACAGGATTGTTGTCACAAAACCGCCTTTTTCAGATGGCTGGGAGATTACAGCTGTCAGACCTGTCAAGTTACTTGAACTTGAGGAATACAAGCTCTCTGAAAAACTAGGCAAGAGAATAAAAGAACAGGCAGAGGGAATTTTGATTGCTGGCGCACCAGGGCAGGGAAAAACAACATTTGCCAGGGCACTGGCGATATATTATGCGTCAGAAAACAAGGTCGTCAAAACAGTGGAAGCGCCCCGCGACCTAATCCTTCCGGATAATATCACTCAGTTTGCCATCTCACATGGCACACCAGAAGAAGTCCACGATATTTTGCTGCTGAGCAGGCCAGATTATACAATATTTGATGAGATGAGAAATACTGCTGATTTCAGATTATTTGCTGATCTGAGGCTCAGTGGCGTCGGTATGGTGGGCATTGTTCATGCCACAACACCAATTGATGCAATCCAGAGATTCATAGGGAGAATAGAACTTGGTGTGATTCCGCAGATAATTGACACAGTTATTTTCATAAAAGCAGGAGGGATTGCCAAACTATATGAAGTTAAGATGACAGTTAAAGTGCCAGCGGGAATGACTGAGGAAGACCTGGCAAGACCAGTTGTTACTGTAAGCGATTTTGATACAAATAGGATTGAATACGAGATATATTCTTATGGAGAGGAAACAGTTGTTGTGCCTGTTGAAAAGGTTTCTGCTTTTGGCAAGGAGGAGAGCTCAGCGCATAAGATTGCTGCCCAAGCACTGGAAGAAAAATTTAAAAAATACTCAAGGAATGCGAAAATCGAGGTAAATGGGGCCAATAGATGCACTGTCTACCTGCCTGAGAATGAGATAGGATCAATTATTGGGAAACAAGGCAAGAGAATAGAAAAAATAGAGAAAGAACTAGGTATTAGAATTGATGTCAAGGAAATGCCAAGGACAGAAGAGGCTATTGAATTTGATGTTCAAATAAAAAAGAGATATATCCAACTGATTCCAAAGAATAACATCATCAGCAAAGACGTAGATATTTATGTAAACGATGAATATCTTTTAACTGCAAAAGTGGGCAACAAGAATATTATTAAGATTCATAAATTCAATCCTGTTGGGAAGGATTTATTACATGCTATCACCACAAAAAAGAATATTGAAGTCAGGGCATGAAATACTTAACTGTGTATTATTCCAGAACTGGAACCACAAGAGTGATTGGTGAAGCAATAGCTAAGGAGCTTAATTCTGATATTGATGAAATTATTGATATGAACCAAAGAAAAAGCTTAATTGGTTATTTAAGATGCGGGATGGAAGTGGTGATGAAAAAGCTTCCAAAAATTAAGGATACTAAAGATGCAAGCAGATATGACCTTGTTGTTATTGGGACCCCTGTCTGGGCTGGAACAATGGCAAGTCCAGCAAGGACCTACATAAAAAATAACAAATTCAAAAAGGTTGCATTTTTCTGTACTCAAGCCAGTCCCCAACCCCAGAACACATTTAAGGATATGGAGCAGCTAACAAGAAAACCAGTAGCAGCATTACAACTGACAAGCAAAGAAGTAAAAAGCAATAAGTATAAAGACAAGGTAAAAAGATTTGTTAATGATATCATAAAATAAAACATTAATTTTTTAAATAAAACTTTTTTCTCATGTTAGTGAAAGATAAGTTTGCTTCGGCAGACTTATGCTGGAGGATGGCAATTGACTATTTCTCCAAGGTGTTACAATGGCAAGAATGCATTCACGAAAAAAAGGAAAATCCGGCTCTACGAAGCCAAGTAAAAAGCCTTCTCACAGCTGGGTAAGATATAAGACAAAAGAAGTCGAATTGCTTGTTGTCAAGCTCGCGAAAGAAGGCAAGACTTCTTCGCAGATTGGCCTTCATCTAAGAGACACATATGGTATACCCGACGTAAAACTAATCACAAAGAAGAAGATATCTAAGATATTGGACAGCAGAAACCTATCACCAAAAATACCTGAAAACCTAAAATCTCTTGTTAAAAAGGCAATTACCGTAAGAAAACATCTTGAAAAGAATTCTAAAGACCTTGTCTCAAAACGAGGCCTGCAACTCACTGAATCCAAAATTAGGAGACTTGTCAAGTATTATAAAAAGAATAATAGATTGCCTGCTGACTGGAAATATGATCCCAAAACAGTCAAGCTGATGTTAGAATAGGTTGATGATAGTGAAATACCAAAAATTTAGAAATGAGATAGCCAAGGCAGTCAAGAAATTCAGGGAGCTTGATAAGAACGAGATAATCCGAGTTATCAGCCACCTTGATGCAGACGGCATTTGTGCATGCTCAATTTTAATTCATGCGCTGAATCTCGAAAACCGCCGATACTCAATTTCTATTATTCCACAGTTAACAGAAAATGTTATCCAAGAGTATGTTAATGAAGAATACAGAATATATTTCTTCACAGACCTCGGCTCAGGCCAATTGGAACAAATCAGCAAGCATCTCAAGCACAGGACTATTTTTGTTCTTGACCACCACCAATATAATCAAGAATATGAACTGCCTGATAATATAATCCATATTAATCCCCATAGCCATGAAATTGATGGTAATAGTGAAATATCAGGGAGCGGTGTTGTATATCTCTTTTCCACAATGCTGAATCACAAGGTTGAAAACCTGGCCCATATAGCTATTATTGGCGCTATCGGAGATATCCAAGAGAAAGATGGATTCGGAGGCATAAACAAAGAAATTCTTGATAAAGCGCTTGCGCTCAATAGATTGCGTATGAAGAAAGGTGTCCGATGGTTTGGCGCTGAGACAAAACCGCTGCATAAGCTGCTTGCCTATTCAACAGACCCTTACATCCCTGATGTATCTGGTTCGCCTTCGCGCGCAATACAATTTCTAAAAAATCTTGAAATCATGCCTAAGATTGATAACCGGTGGAGATTTTTTAGGGACTTGACAGAAGATGAAAAACAAAGACTGATATCAGCCATAATTATTAAAAGGAGCAATGAACAAGAGCCTGAGGACATACTTGGCTTCAAATATATTCTTCCAGATGAGCAGGAAGCGAGTCCAACACGGAATGCAAGAGAGTTTTCCACATTGCTAAACGCATGCGGCAGATTGGACAAAGCATCTCTCGGCATAGGGACATGCCTCAATGATAAAAAAATAAAACAAAAGGCAATAGCCTGTTTGAAAGACTACAAAAGAGAAATCGTCAATGCAATGAGGTGGTACGAAGACAACCTTAGCTCCAAACACATTATTAAACATGATAAGTTCCAAATAATCAATGCAAGAGATAATATTAGGCCTAGTATTATTGGAACAATTGCCTCTATTCTCTCAAACTCTCCTGAATTAGCAGAAGGAACATATATTATGACTATGGCGCAGCAGTATGATGGCTACACAAAAGTATCTTTGCGTGTCTCTGGCAGTGGAGAAAATGACTTAAGAGTACTTATCAAAGAGATTACAGATAAAGCTGGTGGCGAGGCCGGCGGCCATAAGAATGCTGCAGGAGCAATAATTCCAACAGATAATGAGCAGGAATTCATAAATACAGCATTAAGAATCCTTAACCAGTACAGCATAGAAGAAGTTATTGCTAATTCTTAAGAAGACTTTTAACTTTGTCTATGTGCTCAGCAACTTCCATTCCCTTCTTAGTCAAACTCAAGAATTTCAATCTGCCGTGTTTCTTGAACTCCACCAAACCGTTTCTCTGCATTTCCTGAAGAATCTTAACAACATGAGAATAAGTGCAGTCAATCATCTTAGCTAGTGAAGAGGCATACATCTCATTTTTAGCATTTTTTAACTCGACAAGCATCATCGCCGGCTTTTCCCTAAACAGAACACTGAACATAGATTTCCTCTTCCCCATTCTATAATATTTTAGTTTTATTTATGATTTATATATTTATTGGTTTATTTAAAAATGGATATTGTAAAGTATAGTTTTAGGGATATAAATATAGAAAAGAGCAGTCAATATAAAAGTAAAAAATTACCTTGATAGAAAAGAAGGCCGAGGTATAAAACTCTCTGCATTATACCCATTCATAGGGATATGGAGTCTATTTTGAGCTGCTTCAGGCAGATTGAGTTCTTCTGGATTAATAAGAGAACCTGAGATATCATACACTGCCTGATCTTGCATTCTTGCCAATGTTAATCTTGTTCGTGATTTTTCATCTAAACTAATAATTGCCACTGTATAACTTGCTCTACGATTTAATTTATTTTTTGTTGTTAACATAGGTGATCTGATCTTAGGTGCACCTGGTAAAAAACCAAAAGGATTTCGTTGTATATCGGGATTAAAAAAATATAATACCAATTGGAATTTATCCGGTTCTGTACAAATGACAGGGGCTGGACCTATTGCCAAAGTATGAACAGGAAAATCTGTTCCATATCTCTTACAAAGTTCTTCTGCTTGTCCCATTTTTTCTTCATAGGAGACAGGCAATTCTACTGTTCCTGTAAGATCTAAGAAATATAGGCAATTTCCAGAGGGCATTCCCGGTTTGATTTTTACATTAATACCCCATGTTTCAGACTCTTCTGTTGGAGAGTAGATTTCAAAAGCTAATGGGAATATACAGTCTATAACTGAAGATATTGCCTGTTGTCGATTGGATGGCATCTGTAACCAGTAGTACAAATTATCCCTCTCCGGAGATAGTCTTCCATCAGAATCTATGCCAACATTTGCACTTGCACAAGCACGTCTATAGAAATCTGTCACAATAGCAGATACTTTTTTTCTATCCTCTGGAGACTGTGAATTCCAGCCACATATTTCAGCTATCTCAGAGCATTGTGTAAGTCCAGCTTCAGCCACTAATTCTTGTTCTAAATCACATTCTAAAAAATTTTTAAGCAATACATAACCTGCTAATTGCCATTTGTAAAGTGCATCTTTTCCTCTACACCGTATATATAAGTTATATCTATCTTCTAATTTTCTAAGTAATCTCTCCCTACCCTCAAGCCAATAATTTCCCCCACTAATTGCCATTACTAACCCTTCAAGAACCATCTCATGGAGAAATTAAAATGTATATTTAAAGTTTATCACTGTAACTACTTAAACATAGTTTATGCCCCTGCGGGGACTTTCGATAACCTTAAACCAAACGATTTTTGAATTTTCGAATAAAAGTTCAAAAATCCATTTTTTGGTCAAACTTTTTACCGCTTGTCTGGTAAAAAGGTTGTATTCGAACCCCGGTCTCAAGATTTTTGTTAGTGCATACTATCTTTAGATAGTATTCGCTCCGGCGCTAACTGACGCTTACGGTTACCGCAATCTTGCATTCTGTCCAGCTATACTACAGGGGCATGATTGACTAAAATAAGATTTATTATAAAAAGGTTTAGAAAATTGTAAGAAAATATTTTTGTAAAAAATTCAGAAGGGGGGACACCCCTCTTCTACACCCCAAACAATATTGGGGGGTTCAAGGGGGCTTTGTCGTGAATTCGAAGAATTCACGTATTACGAACATAGTGAGTATACCCCATTGTAAAATATTAAAAGTCTTTAATTAAATATACTAAAAACAAAAATGTTTAAAACTACCAAACATTTATTCTATCAAATGGAATACAAGCAGGTAATTCTGGTAAGGGCAGACTTAAAGTTACCCAAGGGGAAAATGTCAGCGCAGTGCTCACATGCATCTGTTGAAGCAGTGCTTCGCTCAGATAAAGAACTTGTAAAGAAGTGGCGTGCCCAGGGTTCAAAGAAGGTTGTACTCAAAGTAGAGAACCTAGAAGAACTGCACAAATACAACCAAATGGCCAAAGATATTGGATTAACAACAGCATTAATAACAGACGCAGGAAAAACAGTAATTGCACCTGGCACAGAAACTGCTGTTGGAATTGGTCCAGACGAAGAAGAGAGAATAGATAAAATAACCGGCAATCTGAAAATAATCTAAATCTTCATAACCATAAGTGCATAATCACCGAACCCTAGGAATAAGAATATATTTACTAAGAAATTCAGTGTGGTTTCAAATATCATCTCTTGAGGCGATGACTTGAGGAAAAAATCTAAGGATAAGCAAGCTATAAACTTAACTGTAATCAGTATTGCCCCAAATAAAGCAAAATTCGCTGTTGGAAGCAAGACAAATATCAGGTTCAGAAAAAGAGAAAAAATGATTGAGATTATTGAATCCTTATCCAGTCTCGCAGTTGATATTTTGGCAACTAGGTTTGAGAACAAGACGAGGAGTATGCCATATCGCAAGCCAAGTGTTCTTGTTAAAAGCAGACTCAGGAAATCATCCTGGCCCAGGTCAATATGGAATGTCAGAAGATTAACTCTATAATTAATAACAAAAGAAAGAACGGCAATAAACAGAAATATTAGAAAGTTTGTCTGCCAGACCAATGCAATCATTAGCAACAATATCACTATGAAATACATTGAGAATAATACTTTTTTCTTTGGTTGTTTTAGCTGTTTCTGATACCCATTATCTCTCGGAGTCCAATATCTGAGCATATAATATATATATGTATTTTCTTTCTTTTATATTTTTGCTAACTTAGGATGTCACTGATTTTATGGACTCCAAGCAGATTTGTAGTCTTTTTTGCTGAATATGCACCAGAAGAAAATAGAACAAGCTCGTCTTTTTTGACAAGCCCTTTGTTATGTAAGAACCGTGCTGAAGATACTATCTTATCACTCTTAACTGTAGATGAAAAGCACACAGGTTCAACTCCAAAATAAAGCTGGAGTCTATTCCTCACCTTTCTATTTTTTGTAACTGCAATAATGCTCTGCCTAAGCCTGAATCTTGAAATCATTCGTGCAGTATATCCAGACCTGGTAATTGTAACAACCTTTGAAATAGGCAGCAGCCTGCATAATTGAAATATGGTGCTGCTTATTGCTTCTGATACACCTATATTGCCCTGTTCTTTAACATTTGATTTCACATTGTTTTCAACATCCAGTGCAATTTTGGACATCTCTGTGACAGAGTTCACAGGATATCTGCCTATAGTAGTTTCACCAGAAAGCATTATTGTATCAGCTCCGTCAAGAATAGCATTTGCCACATCGCTTGTTTCTGCCCTTGTTGGCAGGGGATTTGTTATCATTGACTCGAGCATCTGCGTTGCAATAATCACAAGCTTGCTTTGCTGATTGCATCTCTTAACTATGTCCTTCTGAATAATTGGTATCTTTTGTGAAGGTATCTCAACCCCAAGGTCTCCTCTGGCAACCATGATCCCTTCCACAATAGGCAATAGTGAGTCAAAGTTCTCTATACCCTGAGAATTCTCAATCTTGGCAATAATGCCAATATCATTATTTAGTTTTCTTCTAACAAGCTTTACATCTTGTGGAGTCCTTGTAAAAGACAGCGCAATAAAATCAACATCCATTTTATTTGAGAACTTTATTACTTCCTCATCCTTTTTTGTCAGGATAGGCAGACCCAAATTCAGGTTTGGCAAGTTAACTCCCTTCCTGTTCTGGAGAAGGCCCGCAGTAAGTGCTTCAAGCACAAGCGCTTTGTTTCTCTTTTTTACTAATTTCAACTGCAATAGTCCATCATTTATCATGATAAGCATACCTGGTTTTATTTTTTTGTAGAAATCATAGTCGAACCAGGCAGTTGATTTATTATTAAATCCTATCTCAATTTTGTCGCCTGTGTTTACAAGCAACTCGCTCTTGCAGTTAATCCTAACCTCAGGACCATTGGTATCAATTATAATTGGGATATTGTCTAGTTCCCGTATATTTTTAATAATTTTATTGTATTGGTCAAATGTGCCATGAGAAGTATTTATTCGAATACCGTTCATGCCTGCCTTAAGCATCTGCTGCATAGTTTTTTTGCTCATTGAAGCAGGTCCGATTGTGCACAGTATCTTAGTTTTTTTCATAACAAAAATTACATCAAATATACTATATAAAATTTTTGAATTAGATATTACCCCTTGCTCTCTCTGCATTGATGATCTTTTCAATCGCAAGAATCCATGCGCCAGTTCTTAGATTTGTTTTATATTCATCTGATTTACTATATACCTCGCCGAATGCCTTCCTCATTATCTTCTCAAGTTTATCATGCACTTCTTTTGCTGGCCAGTAATAACCATATAGATTCTGCACCCATTCAAAGTAGCTAACAGTTACACCGCCCGCATTCGCCAGTATATCTGGAACAACCATGACACCTTTCTTGTCAAGTATTTTGTCTGCATCTGGAGTTGTAGGCCCATTAGCAAGCTCAACAATAACTTCAGCTTCTACTTTGTTGGCATTATCCTTTGTTATCTGGTTTTCCAGGGCAGCGGGAACAAGGACATCACACTCTAATTCAAGAAGCTCTTTATTAGAGATATTCTTTGCTCCTACAAAATCTTTAACAGAGCCTGTTTTTTCTTTGTGTTTCTCTACTTTTCCGACATCCAGGCCCTTTTCATCCAGAACCCCGCCTTTTGAATCGCTCACCGCCGTTATTTTATAACCCATCTTTGAGACTATCTTCGCCATGTAGCTCCCTGCGTTGCCAAATCCCTGTACTACAACACTTGTTTTATTTGGCTTCAAATTTTGTATCCTTGCTGCCTCATCCAATACAAATGCGCCTCCCTGGGCTGTCGCAGACCCTCTTCCTTGACTGCCGCCTAGCTCAATCGGCTTGCCAGTAATCACACCTGGTGAATGCTCTCCTCTGATTTTTTCATACTCGTCAAGCATCCACGCCATAATCTGCGGGTTTGTGTAGACATCAGGGGCTGGAACATCTTTTGTGGGGCCGATTATCTCATGTATTGATTTTACATAAGCCCTTGATAAGCTCTCCAGCTCTCTGTCAGATAACCCCTTTGGATCCACTTCTATTCCGCCTTTAGCGCCACCATAAGGAATACCAACAACAGCGCATTTCAAGGCCATCCAGAAAGCTAGGCTCTTTACCTCTCCCAAATCAACTTTGGGATGATATCTTATGCCACCTTTGGTCGGGCCGCGGGCATCATTATATTGGACACGATAGCCGTTAAATCTTCTTATTCTGCCATTATCCATCTTAACTGGGAAATTAACTTGCACTATTCTTTTTGGTGATTTCAGCAATTCAACTTCACCTTCATCTAATTTCATGGTTTTTGCCACATAATCGATGTTTTCCTTTACATTCTCAAATACAGACATTTCATTCACCTGTTATATCCTGTAGTATTTTAATTATTTTTTTTTGTCAAATTCTTTTGTTAATTTACAATGGGGCAAGCCCCCTTGAACCCCCTATTAATTTAACTATTTATTACAAGAATTCCTAATCAGATATAAAAAGATTTCCAAGCTGTGAGGAAAAGAATAAGGAAAAAGAACAGGCTTATCCAAAAACCAATAATTCAGGCCAGAACATCATTATCAAGCCAAATCCCAGCATAAACAAACCAGAAACTAATTTTAGAATCCTTCCCTGCTTTTCAGTAACCCTGGTTGATTTGAAAGAGTACATGAACACTAGCATTATTACTAATAAAGGGAGGATATAAACAACGGAATAATATAATGTCCAGACAATATGCGGGATATTAATTGTCTCGCCAAAAGACCTTATAAGTGAGGTCATATATACTGCCGGAAGTATTGCAGTGCAGCCTAATTCAACCATATTAACAAAAATTGCCAACAGTATTGTCCCCAATAATGCCAGTAAAAAACCCTTTTTTGTTGTTGATTCTCTTAGCATGTTGACAATTTTTCTTGCCTTTTTAGTTATCACAAGCTTTTCATTGTCCGACATTGTCAGAGAAATGCCTTTTCCAAAGAAAAAGAAATCCTTGAGGTTAATGATTCCGGCAATTGTTATTACGACTCCTAAAACTAGTAAAATTATAGAACCATATTTTTCAAAAGCCCATGAACCTACAAGGACCATAAGCATAATAAACAAGAAATACATCAACGCTGATGTGATAATAAAGGTAAACCCAATAATACCCATGTCCTTCTTGCTTTTTGTGTATGTAAGAAGAGAAAGCAGAATGATTAGCACAGTGAAGGCGCATGGATTAAAACCATCTGCCAAAGCTATCACTGTAACAAAAAAAGGAAAAGGTAGGCCCTCTGCAAAATTCTTAATAGAAACTTCTGACTGTGATGAAAAGAAAATGAAGAGGCAGATAATAGTTAGAAGCATAAGCCCTGAAATCCAATATTTTTTCCCGTTTTTGCTCTCAGTTAATTTTTTTCTCAGGAAAAAATAACTCAGACCATATATTAGGATTAATAAAAAAATCCAGCTGTTCTTATTTTGCTCGACGCCTGGCTGTTCAGGCTTGCCTTCACAAGATTCGTTTTTTCCGCTCTCATTCTCCTCTGCAAGGGCATTAATCTGCTCAACAATAATATTTTCATAACCAATATATGCCTTATACACTGGATGGAATTCAAGATTCCCGTCTTCAGGGGAAAATCCTACATAAGCCCTATCTCCGATAAATGTCCTTGGCACTGCAAATGTTGTGGTATTATATTCTTCAGCCAGCTGGGCAAGCAATGCCTGGTTCTCATTTGCCAGCAAATAATGGATATTGACATCCTTAGCAAACTCCTGGCAGGTCTGATTAAATTCATTTAAGAACTGAATTTCAGCCCTACAATGAGGGCAGGTCTCACTATAAAAAAAATACACATCAACGCTCTTTCCTGCCACAAAAGAGACTAATAATACAAACAATAATCCAAAGATAATCGCGCTCCTCTTTTTCATCTTAAATCATCATCTTCTCTTATGCAATGTAGCTGAATTATCTTAACTGGTATTTTTTATAAAATCAAAGCCATTATATAAAGATTTTGTCAATTCTTATTAAATGGACAAGAGAGGGAATGAAACAGGAAATTTTATAAATCAGACATAAATCCCAGTACTAATGGCAGAAACACAATTAGTATGCATCTCATGTAAGAAGAGAGTAACTAATGTACAAGGAACTGCAATATTTACTTGTCCAAACTGCGGCAAATATGAGATAGTGCGGTGTATTGATTGCAGGAAGACTGTAGCTAAGTACACTTGCCCAAAATGCGAGTTTACAGGGCCGAATTAAAATGGCACAGATAATCATTACACTGAAGATAATGCCTTCTTCTCCAGAGGTAAATTTGGAACAGATAAAAACACATGCTACTCAATTAGTGAGTGATTTTGGAGGCGAAGTAGGAAAATCAGAAACACAACCATTTGCATTCGGATTGAATGTATTATTCCTCTACTTTGTTATGGATGAGTCAAAGGGCGCAACTGATGAGCTGGAAAAGAAAATTTCTGAGTTAGAAGGTGTTGAATCAGTGGAAATCAGTGATGTCAGGAGGGCAATTGGATAAAGTCCAATTCTTTTGTTCTAACTCCCCAGCCTAAGAAATGTGTTCGAGCAACTTTGGTATCTCTTACTAATTTTTCAATTTTTGGTATTGGCTTTTTGCTTATTTTTGCCACCTTATGCAGGTCATAAAAACCAACTGCATTTATCTTGCTTTCTTCCTTGATTAATGATATCAAAGTAACTAATTTATTATCCACTTTGTCACAATTTTTATACATTTTACCTACCAATTCTCTATCCCATAAATCTCCTAGCCATAGTGGACCTGCATAATCATACTCAGACTTACAGCTTATGCATTTTTTGTGATTAAAAATATTAAATGTAATCCTTCTGTCTAAACATTTGTCGCAGTATAATATGAAGCCATGATTTTTCAACAGGGCATCTACTTTTTGCCTGCCTTTGATGCATCTTAAAAAAACTCTGTAATAATGGTCTTTTGCATAAGAGAAGATGGGAATGAGCGCTTTCTCGCACTGGGCTCCGACAGCTTGTATCTTCCTAATTAAAATTCTTATTCCTGTTTCGTGCATAAACTCATTTTTTAGCGGCTTTGAAGAGTATTTTCTTAAGCAGGCATTTGGAGAACTACCAGCTAGGGCTGCTGTGTCTGTTGCAGTTACTGCAAGTATTCCATCGCGGGCTAGTCTTAGAATTGAACTATCCAAAAAAGGCACAGGTGTGCCAAATGGATCTGTATCAATATAATCAAAACCTTTGCTTTTCAGCATGAAAAGATTGGCATCTTCATTATGTACAATGATTTTCTTATTTTTTCCCAGATTATTTATTTCTACATTTTTTTTTATTAAACTAACTGCAGTTTTAGAATTATCATTAAAAGTGAGATATTTTATTTTATTTTTTTCCAGCTCTAACAAGAATCTAATGCCCCTAACACCTGTTCCAGTCAATGGCAGGGCAATTTGCATATTTCTTTCTTGCAGGGAGCTAAGTAATAACACAGAGATAGTCCTGTTTAACTCCATCACTGGATTGTAGAAGACAGGCATTTTTCTGGAGATTTTATCGGTTTCTGGTGCAAATATCTCAGCTTTGCCTTCTCTAATCTTGTGCATATTATCATCCATAGTCTAGAAGAATAAGTGTCTATAATTAAATTTTTTCAATGAGCAGATGAAATAACAATACAATCAACAGCACTCCTCCAACAATAATAAACCCCAGTCCTTCTGAGAAACTATACAACTCTGCCAGATATTTTATTGTACCTGTTACCAGGAACAAAGTGGATATTACAAGCAAGCTATATATAACTATGTGCCTGACCACACTTCCCTTAATTTTCTGTATCTCTGTATCAGAATGCTCAGCAAGATAATCAATAAATCTTTTAAACACATTAAAATAATTAAGAAACTTAGAAAAAAATTTGTCCCTCTTCTTATCCTCTTCCATGAAATATTTTCAATAATTGAAGTATATAAATTTTGTTGTTTATGGCTTATGTTGCAATTCTCAAATGTTTCTATAAATAAATCATTATAATAAAAAATATAGAATAACAGGTAAAATCAAACAACCCATGGCATGATTCCTTCCAACTTCTTTCAATGGTGCAATCAGTCCAATGGCACTAGATGTAAGTAACACAATCACACCAATCCAGCCATTCAAGAAAATTGACATCAAGAAGATAAAAGCAATAATCGAAACAATAAGCCTCTTGTAATTCACTTTTACAATCAACTTACTAAAAATTTTAGAAAAGGACAGTGTCAAAAACACTGAAATTGAGCCTGCTATTAGAAAAACAAATATTAAGAGTAAAAATGAGTTAAAATCAATTTCTAATAACTTAGAGATAACAACTATTGTCCCATCCTTTGCCTTTCCTAGAGTATAGAAAGTAACAAGTGAAAAAACAACAGACATTGTTCCCATTGCTCCCACCAAAGCCAAATATCCCTTATCCTTAACATCTTTTACAATTTGATTGGAAATAACTGCGCCCTGAGCAGGTCCAAGCCCTGGAAAAAACTGTATCAAGAAAACAGCCAATGAACTGCCAAAAATTGCCTTAAAAAGCTCTTTTAAGCCAAGATTAATCTTACTAGTAACTATTTGCTCTGGTATTTTGGTATTTTCAAAATAGCTTATTACCAATCCTGAAACTCCAAACAACCCTGATAACATGGGAAACAATGGCTCATTCAAATTTGGTATAGAAAAAACAATCACTCCTAAGGTGCCTGAAACCATAAAAAGCAGGAAGCTCCAGAATCTCTGTTTTTCTCTAAATATCATGAAAGCCATCAATGCAATCAACAGGTAAACAAGAATTGGTTTGAGTAATGGATATATTTTATTTGCAATTATTATAAACAGAGGAATTAAAAGGATAGCTACAACCATTCCAACATATGTTCCCAGGATAGTGATCTTTACAGCCTGATAACCCATACCCTGCAGCAGCATTTTCTGCCCTGGCAAAACAGATAATGCATTCTCATTCTCTGGAGCGCCAAGATAAACAGAGGGTATGGTATCAAGAAAAGAGTGGGTAACTGATAGAGAGATAATGAAAACAGCCAGGCTCAAAGGACTAAAATAGGTTAACAATATAGGAGATAGTGCAAGTAAAGTTGTTGCCACAAGGTTAACATGCAAGCCAGGCAGGAGGCCTGTGATAATACCAATTAATACACCCAAAACTAAAGCTAATATCACCTCCATAAACATATTAATGGTAAATACTAACTAATTAATAAGCTTTGTAGTTCTTTTGTGGCCCAATTGTGGCCATAAATAATTGATAATATCAGCTGATTTATAGATTTACTGCAAATAGGTGTACTATTCCCTATCTCTTGAAGCCAATTTGCTCTTCATATGATTTCAAAAGTGCAGACTTGGATGCTGCATAAAGACCAAACATATCTGCTTTTTTATCTTCCATAAGCATATATATACTCATAGTTGACATCTCTTCAATATCTGATCTTGAATGATCTTGAATTTTTTTTTTCACTTTATTTTCCTCTTAATATTTGATAAATCTTGCTTCTTATGAAGCATTTCTAATATAATAGAGTCTATTTTGTTAGAATACTAATTATATTATAGGTGGTAATATTGCTATCCTTATTAATATATGTATTATCTTAAAGCACCTCATACTTTAATCAATTGATATTTCCAGGAATTTAGCTCAATGAGTTGGTCTAAAAACAGCTGTTCAATGTATTCATTGTTGTTGTGCATGGAGTGCACTCTTATAATAAATACCTTTAATGATTTCGCGATCAGCAATTCCTGAAAACACACTATTAAATTCTTCATAACTAATTCCATATCTCATTTTTATCACCTTTGACAAAATATATTTTTAGTGTATTACCTAGATTATCAAAAATCGCTGCTGTTAAAGAGTAGATTGACACGGAAAGCTCTGAGACCACAGTGTGAAAAAACCTGTCTCAGTTGTATCAAGCACTGGTGTAATCTACCCTTCCGTAATGTTTGACTGAGAACCTCTTTAATCTGACCCGAGTAGAAAATTCACAAATAGAGGATTCCTCACCTGATGTTTTTTAATATCTATGAAAATTGTTTTTCTAATTATTCTTTTTTCCATTTTTTAACATGGATTACTAACCTATTTTTCCTTACTAATATAGACATTGTTTCAGGTTTAATTCTGTGATCGAATTTTATGAATATTGTTTTCTTATTTGATTGTACAATTAAATAGGTTTTTGCAGGTATTATCTTCAGATTCTCAATTGAAACCATGCCCAAAGGGATTCTAAAAACATACTCATCGCTATTTTGACTAGTCTCTGCTGAATCGGTTAAGTTATTGTACTCATACTTACCAGGAGCAGAATAATCTGGATGATCATAATTCCAGGAGTACCCGCTTTTCTGGAAACTGCTCAGATAATTGTCTCTTCTTCCTCTTTCAAATTGTGATGTTCCTCCATTCATTTTTTTACCTCTAATTATTCTAATATCAAAAATCAAAACCCCAACTTGAAGCACTGCAACCCAATCCGTTATCCGGTAGGAAATCAGTATACTTCAGTATTTGTGTTGGAATATTTCCGGCAGTTCAAGTGAAAATCAGTGAATTCTCTGCCGATTAACTAACTGATACTGTCAAAAAGACAGTCGATACCTGTTATGCGTCCCACTCCTTATAGGACACAATCCTGTACTCTTTATTTTTATCTTTTGTATATGTCATCTTTGTCACCTCCGTATAATTCACCATAATCTTTTACTAAGTGTGTTCACCTCCTGACTATGCTATAATCGGATCAAACTTTAGGGGGTTCTTTTCCGAGTTCTGCTCTCACACATAGTCCAGTTTGACTTTTTGAATCCTTAATTAATGCGGTAATATTTATTCCCCTCTTCCTACCCTTAGTTTATTTCCTATATTTGTGGCTTATGACAATAAGGACAGGTTACTATCAGCCCATTTACATCAAAATTATCTTTGATATTTTTTCCGCAAAAAAGGCATTTTATTACAATATCCTTATCTCTTACCATAATATTATTTATACTTACAAGTATATAAGTGTGTTATAGTAAATTAGAATATATTATGCCAAAATGCTTGTAGAATACTTGTCTATTTTCACTTTGAATTCATATGGGATATTTTTAGATCGCTAAAATTGATTTTCTTTTTGATTAAGAACTTCTATAAATTTATCATCTAATTATTACATTTGTTAGTTAAGGTAATAAATATTGTTAAGATGTCTGAACTTCTCTAACCATTCATATAATCTTTTTGCATTTTTTGCTTTTACAGGCACATTTCATTTTAATATGAGGTATTGCATCTATCGAATAGTCTGTGGTAATTTCTTCACCCTTTTTAATGTCCCTTATAGCAATATCACAAAGTTTACCCTCTTTTGTGTTGGGCTCGCAGGAATGGTTCAGATACTTTTCAGGAGACTGGGCAAAGATGTATTTTCCATTAAAAAACACCAAATATTTCTTATATCTTTTGGGGATTTTTTTAGCTTCCTTTTCAGTTAAAATTATTGAAGTATCCCATTTTAAAACAATTTCTCCTTTCTTAAGGTCACGATCTGCGAAGACCCCCTTTCCCTGTATTTTTGAGTCCTTGACAATTACAGACATATTCCAAACACTATTTAATCTGCTTAATCAATTTATTGGTTTAGTAGAGATAGAAGTGAATAATATATTTTTTTGAGCATTTAAGACTCTTTTGGAATCTTATAAAGACATTTATCACAATATAACCTATCATTAGGTATTTCAGATTTGCATTTTAAACAATAATTTGTCATTTTGGATTTAAAGTATTTATTATTATCTCTCAAATCGATTTTCTTTTTGCCTAAGGACTTCTATATATTCTCCTTCTTTATTTTTCATATAATATCTTCCTAGATATTCAAACATTTGGTATTCCTCAAAATATACTAATTATATTTTAACCTATATAAGTATGCTATAGTAAACAACCTCATTTTGTACTAAAACACTTGTAGAATACGCATATGAATCCTAAAATAATTTATCAAATGAATAATCCTCGTCACTAATGGATTCATACAACAGACTCAAAGGATCAAGTGTTATTATGTTTTCAACAGAAAAATTATATGACCACTTTATCTCCATTTGATCTATAAACAATGTCTCTAATTTTTTCAAGAACCTGTCTTTTTGGTGAATGTCTCTAAAACCTAATGTAAGCATATAGGTTATGTCATAGCCAGTAATTCGATAAGCATGAAATAGGTATGGTATTTTTTTTAGCTGAGATGCAATGTCAGACTCCTTCTTTGTTTTCCAGACCATTGGATTGACTTTAACTCCCAATACCTGAATAAGATTAATACCAATTTTTTTGAAGTTGATGTTTGGATAATATCCTTCAATTATCCCTGAATCTTCAAGTTTTCGTCTAATACGGAAAATGCCTTGTTGAGATAGGTTCATAGATTTTGCCATATCTGTATCTGCTATCCTCCCTTCCTCAATTATCTTCCTAAGAACTTTTTTCTCGTTATTAGTAAGCTTGATTTTTTTATTGTTTTTTGGTTTTTTCATGTTTGAAAAAAGATCCAGTTTTATCTCAGTATTATCTTTTTTATTAATAGTAATTCACGTCTCTATTGGAACAGGTAAGTGTATTAAGGTTATAAATGTTCTTAAATTAAAAATCTCCAAGTCAAAATGAGTGTCAAATACTCAACTAGGTCTATGTAGCCTAGTTATATTCATTATTACTTCTTAGTAAGAGCCAGATTACTTTAATAGTAACACTTTGTTTTCTCCAAAAAAGCATATTTTCAGCTTTATCCTGGTTGATGGACTTTTTTTGACAACTCTTTGCATGGCTCAGACTACAACCTAATAAAAATCCATAGGGCCCTTTTGTAGTCTAATTATGGCCACAACCAATTTTTCCTTTTCTAAGCTCTGGATATGTCTGTCCTATGCCTGTAAAAATCCCCGTGAGGACGCCTAAACATAAAACCACCATAAGTTCCCAGAACATAATCCTGGAAAATCCTTTAAAACCTTTAAATCTTTAGTTTCACGGATCGGTGAAAAGTAAATAAGTAGACAATAAGAAACAACTTAACAATAACCAAAATATTATTATATCCAGAAGAACATAATTAGCTATATGGATAAAAAATATTTATTTGGAATTGCTGCATTCATTATTTTATTTTTATCTGGATGTGTGGAATTAATGTTTAAAACTGGACATTTTGAACAAATGAAATCAGAACCGTCAAACAAATTCATTGGGCTCTGGGTAAATAGGACATCAGACACTGCCAATTTGCCTGTTACTCTATCTTTTCAGGAGGGCGGCAGAGGATTTTTTGACAGAGCTGAAAAACATGTAGAGTTTCAGTATGAGATATTAGATAATTGGACATTAAAGTATACAGAGTATGGCGAGAGCACTGTTGAGATGAAATACTGGTTTAAGGATGATGACACTTTTGTTTTGGAAATGCTCGACACCTCAGGAAAAACTAATATCACATGGACAAGAGTCGTTTTTAAGACAACCCAGATAGACTAAAGAGGGATTTAGTTTTCATTCAGGAAGTATTACTCACCTATTAAATCGAAAAATTTATATAGCAATAAGATGCTTAGAGATAAATATTAAAAAAGCTGGTGTTAAAATGCAAAACAAAAAAGCAGTATCCCCCTTGATTGCTACCGTACTTCTTGTCATGATTGTTGTCTCTGTTGGAGCAGCAGTTATGCTTGTCATAAGAAACCTGTCTGATGAACAGATACAAAAAATCGAGACATCAAGCAGGGAAATCCAATGCGGCACTGAAGTAAAACCAAGAATAGTAGCATATGGCACGTCATATAAATACTGTTATGATCCTACAACCCGCAATGTTACTGTGATGTTTGAAAACCAGGGCGACACTAAAATAGAGGGCTGGAGAATTACAGTTATCGGCGATAGTGTGTATGATCGTGAAGACACAGCCTGCCATAACGACACCTATTGCTCGGAACTCAACACGAGCCAAATTAGGACCTTTCACTGGAATTATGATGATGTTGGGACAGTTGAGTATATAAGAATCCTGCCATTGGTTACTGGTGCCCCCGGCAAAGAGATCGTTACATGCAGAGAGCCTGCATTGGAATGGGAAGAAGAGGATCTTGCGGGTATACCAAGCTGCCCCATGTCTTGAAATACAATGATAACCTTCATGCAAGGAACATTATTGATCTCTAATATCCTTCTTATTTTATTCTGTCTTATCTATGGGTTCCTTATAATAAAGAAAAAGGTCAAAGAAGATTCACAGGTATGGCTGTCATTTATAACTGCCTGCGCCCTTTTTTTTATCTCGCAACTGCTGAATATATACCAGGAGTTCTTTGGTACAAACACTGAGATAATCACAGCGATTATCAATATTTTCTTTACTGTTGTAATACTCTATGCTTTTATTACAAAATACGATTCTCTCAGTATCAAGAAATAGTTAAGGTACTCTCCTGAGTTGTTTGACTTGGTAGTCCTCTTCTTTTCTGACAATCTTGTCTTCTTTAACCTTTACATTGCTGACATCCAGACTCTTGCCGTCAAACATTGCATCTACAAATGTCTTAATCATTGACTGGGTGGTTTTAAGCGCCTCGTCACTTGTTTTTTTCGGCTCCCATTCAAAATTAATTTTATCTTCTTCTTTTCGCGGGATTACATTAATCAGGAAATGCGCATGCTCCTGGTTCGCACTCAAACCATTGTTAACAAGTATATTTGTTCCAAGTGCTCCAATAGAATCAAAGATTGCAGTAGATATTGTGTTAGCCAGGGTAAATGAATGCTCAATTATATCATCTGGAACCTCTTCAAAAATGGGAAAATGCTGCTTAGGTATAACAAGTGTATGGCCTAACACAGCAGGGCTTTCATGCAGTAGCGCTATCACTTTCTCATCCTCGTAAACAACAAGGAAATCTTCCTTCTTCTCCATAATCTTGCATATATCGCAGTCTGTCATTTTTATGTAAAAAGTTTTGAAATCTTATCGATATCCGGCTGATTCGCTTTGCTATGCTTGTTCTTTTTGTCCTTGTGCCCGGATAATTCCTCAACAACGCTATCCACTTCATCTTCCATGTTTTGTTCATTTGTCTCTGGTTTAATATCCTCATCTTTTATTTCCTCTACTTTTTCCACTTCCACAATTTTTGGCTCACTTGTTGCTATAGGCTTCTTGACAGCCGGCTTTTTTCCACCAAACCTTTGAATCAGTTTCTCATGGACAGATACAAGCTCTTCCCTATTGACTTTGTTTTTTGGGATGCTAAACAGCATATCTCCTCTGTGACGTGGTATAACATGCATCATGAAATGAGGCGCTTTTTGGCCTGCTGCTGCTCCATTTGCAATAAACAATGAAGTGCCCTGCAAGCCCAATGCCTTAAGCAAAGTGCGCGAAATCTTTTTTGCAGTAACAAATAAATGGCCTAAATCATCTTTTGGAATCTGGGGCATTATTTGATAGTGTTTCTTTGGAAGTAAAAGGCAGTGTCCCTCGCTTCCTGGATTTATATCTAATATCACCAAGACTTTTTCATCCTCGTATATTTTTTTTGAGGGTATCTCTCCTGCGATAATCTTGCAGAATATGCAGTTCTGCCTTTGCAGCTCAGCTAGTTGCTCTGGAGAAAGGTTGCTTAAATCCTGTGACATATGCATTTCTAACAAATTCGTGTTTATAATAATTTTGATTTTTTTCAAGAAAGGAAAGTTTTATAAATCTTATCTTACATAATAAATAAAAAAGGTTAATATATAAGAATTAGATATAATAAAATAAATAAAAACATTTATTATGTAAGAAATGGACAATATTGCTCTTTTAGAAAAAGAAGATAGAGATCTTATCAAGCATCTCTCTGCATATCTCACCAGAAAATACAGACTGCCCAGACCACTATTAATTGAGCTCTTTGCTGATGAAAAAAAATTTGTTCTATCTATTCCTCTTTCTCTATTTAGCAAAAAACTGGGAGTGCTGGAAACACTAGTCAAATATCTGCGCGAAAATATGAATCTAAAATTTGTTGAGATTGCTCAGCTGCTTGATAGAAGCACTAGCACAGTCTTAACAACATACAGAAAGGCACTGAAAAAATTTCCTTCTCATTTTATTATTACTAACCTAGACAATATGATACCCCTCTCTATCTTCCGAAACAGAAAATACTCCAACCTTGAGCTCATTGTCTCATATCTCAAAGAAGAACTGGAGATGTCAAACCAACATATTGCTGAAAAGCTTGAACGTGATAATAGGACTATATGGACAGTCTACAGCCGCTATAAGAAGAAGAAAAATGAAAAAGAGTGAACAGTATAAGAGAAAAGCTGAAGAGATAATGTCTAGAATAGAGAGACTTAAGAATCAGAAGCAAAGGATAATTGACTTTGTAAACTCATGGCAGGATAGACTTGACTCAAAGGAGATAAATAAGTTAGAGTTTAACACACTAATATCCGAAAAACTCAAGCATAGAAGTCTTGCTGAAACTGTCGAGGAGTACAATTCCTACTTACGAAAATATTATACTTTATTGAGCAGATATGAGCAAAAAATTGATGATTGCTACAGACGGCGTTATGTTTCGCTCAGTTTAATACTTGCTCTCTTTATAGCAGCAGGTATTTTCATCAGACCAATATTAACTGGAAGAGTGGTTGCACCAGAGCAAAATCTCATTGCAGAAACAGTAGATTTATATTTCAATGAGTCTACAAGCTATACACACTTGCTCAAGCATAATCCAACTTCTTTAATGGTCTCTGGTGAAATAATTGGTCAAGGCAGACTAAGAATATATTTAGACGATAAGGTAGTTCTTGATTCAGACAAACTAGATACAGAACAAGGTCTAATGACTATAACCGGCAGAGCAACTGAGATTGTTGAAGAGAATGGTACTCTGATAGAAACAACCACCTCAACAAGTACAACAAATACACCTGCCAGTGAGACTACCACACTAAGCAGTTCAACAACAACCACAGCAAATGAAACAACTTCTACTGTGTTAGAGAATATTACTACAAGCACTTCTACTATATTTGTTACTACAACTACATTGCGAAATATTGCACCAACAAGCACAAGTACAACTACTTTGCAAAATTTAACTACTGCAGCTTTGGCAAATGAAACAAGTACAACAACAACTGAGCCTAATATTACTACAACATCATCTACCACAACTACAATATTTAATGTAACTACAACTTCAACAACAACCAGTACTGAATCTAATGTTACCACAACTACTCAATTAAACGTGATAACAACTTCCACGACAACCACAACACTGCCTAAGTTTATAGAGTTTGATAATTATTGTCTAGAAACTTGCTTCTTAGCCAATGTCTCAAAAGAGATTACTTTAACAATTGAGATTGAGAATGTAACGCTGCACATAGCTGAATTAACATACTCCTTTGTTGATGAAGAAGATAGCAATATTACTATCTATAATATTTCAAATATTCTTAAGGAAAATCATACCCAAGTTGAGATCAACAAACCTGCATTATGGAACAAAATTGTTAATACTAGTATTGACAATAAAATTAAATTGACTAGTGAAGCCTATGATCTATCATCAAGTTCGGCAGCTAAAATCAAAATAAAAGATAAGGAACTAACTGTTGATGAATATAACTTAGAAAAAGCATATAGCAAATTAGTAAGAGAATTACATAAACTAGAGAAACCGACTAAAAAAGAAGAGCTGGATATTACCTTAGAAAAGATATCTGAGCTTAATACACAAATCTCTTTAATAGAAAACAAAGTACAAAAATTAGAGTTTGAAGAGGACATTACATTAACATTTGAAAGTGCTTCTGAAATCGTTAACATTAGCTATATTACAGACGGGCCAAGCGTTGAAGAGAAAGAAGTCAGTGAATATAAGAAGATAATAACAGTCAGCTCTCCATTACATTATGAGAATGTCTTAGCTTATACAAATATTACAGAGTCAAGGAGAGAAAGCATAAATGTCTACTGGTTAAAGGATTCTGGAAAAGAATTGTTTAATGATAGGGTTTTATTTATTGATACTAATGAGAATGGTTTGATTGACAAAATAGAATGGACTATACCCCATTTATCCAACCAAAGCTTTGAGATTAGCATTAAAATATTAAATGTTCAGAGCTATCCAATGGTTGGGGGCAACTGGACTGTTCTATTCAATACAACTGGAGAAGCTAATTTAACTATTATTCCGTATGATGACACAACATATACAGAAGTATGGACTGACAATATCAATACAGAAGATGATTTGGAATTATTAAAGATAAGTTGTGATGATACTATCTATTTTGATAAGCTGAGTGATTATTATTTAGATGAGGTGTATTTTGTTTTAGCAGATAATTCCTTAATTGACATTGATTCTGTAAAAGGCAATTCGTATCCAATAAAGGGGGTCACTATACTCAACTATTCTTGTAATCTGACAGGAGAACATACTGTCTTGGTTAATACAGAAGGCGATCATCATCTAATGTTTTACTTTGGAGAAGAAAATGCTTCTGCTAATAATTATGCTTACTCGCAAAATGAGACAGCATGGGAAGAACAAATTCTTACTGGAAGCAGGTATGAAAGAACAACTACAAGTGATATTGGCTTAGTTGGCTATTGGAGCTTTGAAGAAGGCACAGGAACGACAACCTATGATAAAACACAGTATGGAAATGATGGTACAATTTCAGGCGCAGAATGGATTGCTGGAAAAAGAGGTAATGCTCTCAACTTCAATGGAAGCGGGGACTATGTGAAAGCCCAGAGCGATACTTTCAAAAACCAGATTTTTTCAACTGAAGCTTGGGTCAAAACCACCGACGAAGAAGCAGAAGTTGTGAGTTATACCAACTTAAGCGGATATTACGGATGGACAGTAAGAACAATCACAGGAGGGCGTGTCAGACTTAGTTTAATCTCATCTACAGGAAGCAGCCTAGGTAGCGTGGAATCAACAGTTTCGATAAGTGACGGCAGTTGGCATCATATTGCAACAACGGATAGTGGATCAACTTTACGAATGTATATAGATGGAAAAATTTCAAACATATCTAATTCAGCATCTAAGGTATGGAATTCTTCAATGATCTTGTACCACGGAGCCTACCGTCCCGAAAGTGCACTAGAAAAAAGATACATGAACGGCACCATAGACGAAGTACGCATTTATAACAGGTCATTGTCAGCATCAGAAATCTGGGACCATTACCAAGAACGTTATGGTATTTATCTTAATAAAACACTAAGGCAAAAGCCCCATGCATGTGATGATAATGTACTGGCAATGTTTAGGATGGATGAGAATGCATTTGACTCATGTAGTAATGAAACTACAGCACTTGGAGAAGATGATACAGCTATACCTACATTTGAACCTGGTAAAGTGGGCTTGGCAGCCAGCTTTGACGGAACTGATGATTGTATTGGGTTCTTACCAGACAATACAATATTTGAAGCTGGTTTCACTGTTAGGACAGTTGATTTCTGGTTCAAGGCTAATGAGTTAGATGGTAACCAAACGTTATATGAAGAAGGCGGTTCAACTAATGGAATGGCAATTAGGTTAAATGATGATGTGCTTCAATGGGCAACGCAAGACGCACAGGATATGTTTGTACTAAATACAACTATAGTTAATACAAACAGATGGTATCATGTTATGGCTGTGTTTAATTGCAACAATATGACTCTCTACTTGGACGGAGAAATTAAGAATTTTACTACAACCAATTTTACAGGTTGCGAAATTTCAGCTCATTCGAATGATGGAGGAATAGGCTATTCTAAAAGTCAAGATGCCTTTGACTATACTGGCTCAGGCAACTATTTCAATGGCTCTATAGATGAGTTTAGGGTTTCAGATAAAGTAAGGAACATTGATGAGATTTATGAGTTTTATAGACTAGGCTATTATACAAACCCAGAAACAGACGCCACTACAAAAGTATCTTGGACTCTCAGATGGAATTCCAGCAGCAAAACAAATTATGAAGCACTAGACGGAGATCTAAACTACACTTACCTGGCTAATGACACTGTTCTGGTTGTTTTCCAGCCTGGGCCGAGTGAAGGGATTGATACATATACGAATAGCGGAAGTCCAACTACATCATACGCTACCTCTGATGTTCTCTGGTTTGGAGCGGGCACTGGAAAACCAATTCCGTACTACAGGCCGCTGCTTTTCTTTGACCTAGGCATTATTCCAAAGAATTCAGAGATCATTGATGCAAATTTGACTTTATATATACAAGATGCAGATGGCACCGCACCAGGAATGGATTGCTACAGGGCAACATCTTCATGGGAGGAAAGCGTCACATGGAATACCCTGCCAAAATATGATTCAAGCGCTCCAATTGCCACTTTTGCTGGAGACCAAGAGGAGTACACCTCAGAAACAGTTTCTGTAACAGCAACAATAGCAAAGTGGGTTAATGGAACATACACGAACTACGGCTTTTACTGCAAAGGAACAGAAACAGAAAACACAAGAGGCAATTTTACGTCATCTGATTACGCCACTGAATACATGCGACCAAAGCTCACAATATTGTACAAGCCTACATCCAAAATATATTTACAAACACGTGTCTCAGATGACAATTTAACATGGGGAGTATGGACAGGAAATTATCCAGTGCCACAGATAAATGAGAATATTTCCACATTGGAGGCAGATGGAACATTGCTACTACTGCCCTTTGAAGAATACGACCCAGACATTGAAAGCGATTATTACATGGACTATGAAGGCTATTATGAAGAGACTCCTGAGCATCCTTACTTAGATGACAGAGACGGCTTAATTGGGTACTGGTCTCTAGATGGCAATGGATGGGACTATTCTAAGTACAGTAATGATGCCTCTGTTATTAATGCAAGCTCTACTCCAAATGGAAGAATAGGAGGTGCTTATGAGTTTGATGGTGTAGATGATTTCATAAAAATAGATGATAGTGATGATTTTGAGCCAGATGGAGAAAACATAAGCATTGAGCTGTGGTTTAAGTTGAATGAAAAATGGAACAGTTCAGTAACTGACTATGTTCACCTTATTTATCATTATTATGCAATAGACCCCATATATACGGGCTACCAATTATTTCTCAACACAAATGGTAATCTTACCTTTCTATATGGTGCTGACGGCGGCAGCATTATATCAAGCCGCTCTTCTTGGGAGCCAGATGTATGGTATCATATTACAGCAATAATAGATGATTCTGCCAACCAAGAGAGATTATATGTTAACGGTGTTTTGGATAATAATGGAACAACAGTAAGCAATATCAACTACGTTACTGCTACGGATCTTTATATTGGTAGTACCGGCTCAACAAACTACTTCAACGGCACAATAGATGAAGTTGCTATCTATGACAGTGTTTTATCTGATGTAGAGATTAAAGAGCATGCTTCTCTGGCAAGTATAAAAGAGGGAAAGTTCCAGAGCGCAGCTTACATTAATTCCACATCATTGGTTTATCCAGTAGGTGTTCCTAATAATGAAAATACATTATTGGTTTGCAGGTTTGATGAAGACACTAATCCTTATGTGTGTGCACAAGGAGAGTATGGTAACAACAAGAGGAATTATACGTTTATAGATTCAACTAATAATAAGGCTTATGAATGGAATACTACTGGGACTACATTCACTACGACAAATGCTATTAATGACGCATACTCAACCCTAACATCAGACGACGGCAGCTACCAGTCTATACAAACAGAAGCATCGACTTACTATCCATACACTAGATTTGATTTCAAGATTGATGAAAAAGAAGATGATATAAATAACATTACTATCAAATGGATTGGTTTTGGTGACTTAGCAGGTGCTGCTGTGGGTACAGAGGGATTCACAATTTATGTGTATAATTTTACTGGATGGGAACCAAAGGCATCCTCAACTTCTGCGAGTGAACAAACAGTAACCATTAATCTCAGCTCCAGTGAACTAAATGAATTTATAAACACCACAGGACACCTGTTGGTTGTTGCACGTGGTCCAAGTTTTGGGGTGTGTGGAGGAAGTACTTGCTACGCAAACATCTCCACAGATTATATTGCCATCGAAGTAAACACAAAGAATGATACTGTTTCTGGGAAGTATGACCAAGGTGTTAGAATAAACAGCAACCATACTCAAACGTTAATATATCCAACCAAAAATAATTTCAATAAAGATGCTGGAACAATTGAATTCTGGGTTAAGACTGATTGGTATTCTAATAGTACCGTTGGACCCCATTATCTCTTTGAAGAAGAATCTTCTTATCAAAAAAATGAGATGTATATCTACTTTACTGGTTTGCCTATGGGAGACCCACTTTACTTCATGATGTATGACAGTGCAGGACCAAAGTATATAAGAAATAACATAAATAATTCATGGGCACCAGAGGAATGGCATCATATTGCCGTAGTATGGGATTCACAAAATCCAGTATCTGGAAGTAATTATCTAGAAATGTATATAGATGGCTCAACATCTGGTAACACCTATGACGAGACAACCTCAAGTATGTCAATAACAGACACAGCAGACACAATGTACCTTGGCTCAGATGCAAGCGGAGCTAATCAAGCCAATGCAACATTCGATGAATTCGCAATATATGATTACGCAAAAACAAGAGAAGAGATAATCCAAGATTACCTTGGGAATATAAATGTGAGCAGAGGCACAATTGAGTTCTGGGTTAAGACTGATAATGACTGTGACCAAATGACAGATCCATACTTCTATGACTTGGAGGCAAGTGATAACCAAAACGAAATTGAAATATACTGGAGTAGTGGCGATGAAGGCTTGTATTTCAATATTTACAATTCGACTGGGGGGTTAAAAAGTGTCTTCAATGATCCCTTTATGTGTGTGGCAAATAGATGGCATCATATTGCTGCAGTCTGGGATATTAATGCGGCGGTCTCTGGCAGTAATTACATGGAACTCTATATTGATGGCTCTAATACAGGAAACACATACTCTGACACGACTTCACCAATCTCACTAACAGCAACAGCTCCTTTAATATATATTGGCTCTGATTCTAGCAAGGCAAACAACTGCAACTGCACTATTGACGATTTCAAGATAAGCAACTATGCAAAAACATCTTCACAGATATATCCGCAAGGTTATGAGCTTGGAAGTGGAGAATCTGTACTAGGCACTGGAAGATACGCTCAATGGAGGGCTATATTTAATACTAGGGACATTGATCCAACAGGAGTATTAAGTGGAGTCATACTTGAAGGGACAGAAAATGCACCCACATTCTCAACATATGGTATAACTCCAGATCCGGCTTACACAGGAAGTAATCTTTCTTGCTCAGCACTCATATTAGATGATTATAATGCTTCTATCAATGTTGAGTACAAATGGTATAATCAAACAGGAGGCTCAGGAGATTTCATACTCGGAGGTAATACTACTATCTCAAATAATTCAAACACTGTTGTTTCAACACTTGGTTCAGGTAATACTACTCCTGGAGAAATATGGAACTGCACACTAAGAGCTTATGACGGGACTGACTACTCTGAATATGTATCTGATGCAATAACAATCTCCTCATCGGCTCTGGCATTAAACACTACAAGGCTATACCCTCTTGAAAATCTTTCAATTAATATCACCGGCGCTAATAATAATTGTACAATATACATAAAAAGACCTGACAATCATACTGATTCATTCAACGGAACCGTTATTGATGAGATTTGTTATGCTTCAAGTATTCCAAGCTACTTAAACGGGACTTATTACATAAATGGGACAGCAGATGGTTCATATACTACTACATTAAGCTTCAATGTTTCAACAAACTGGACTAACATTATAATAAATGATTTCCAGTCCAATGTATCACTAATACAAATCTGGGACAGTTTCAATTTAAGCTTAAATCTCAATGATACTCAGAGCAATACTCTTACTGGATTCACATCAAATTCTAGTGATCCAAATTTTAACTATGATATACAAGGACCGAGCGAGTCGTGCGGGATTGATATAAAAAGAGAAATTATAAGGATAGATGAAAACGGCACTGCTACTGCAAGACTAGTAGTAGAGTTCGACTCTGGGGGGTGGGGAGGTGTCGGATGGGAAGAAGAATTCAAAGCAGGCACAAATGTTACTATTACAATCCTTGGAAAAGACGGCATCTCCCCAATGAATTCTGCAATTGCCATTACTAATGGCACCATTAATGGGGGAGGTTACATAGCCCATGAACTTGTAAACAATTCAGGCATCTATACATTTTATGTAAATGTGACTTCAGAAATATTTGATACTATGAGAGGTGCTTATATTGAATTTATCATCCCGCTGCCAAACAGCCTGTCTGATGTTGTGGCAAGAATTGATTATATCAGGTTTTACTATGACTCTGGAGGAGAGGACAATATATCTATTGCCGATAAAACAATAGAGGCAGGCGAAACAGGTGATGTGATTTTCAGCCAAAATAGCGAATTTGCAGGCTTGGGCAGGTTCCCAATATACCTTACACTCAACCCAAATTATCATGGCACAATATGGTATCCGATAAACAGCAGCCTCAGTATTGAGAACCTGAATGGAGAGCTTAGTGAAACTAATGGATATTACTCTAACATCTGGACATGGGATGATTATGTCAACACCAATTTCTCAGTAAGAGCTTATGCAGATAGATGGGGTTATCAATCAGATTTAAGTGATAGTGTAGCAATTAACATAAATAACTCAAATTACGATAAAGACCTGTTCATTAATGATTTCCAAGCCAATACTACATACTATTATCCTGGAGAAAGCATTAATTTAAGTTTCTATCTGAATAATAGTGACAGTATTGCTCAAGCAGACTACTTGACAAATCTCAGTGATTGGAACCCAGATTATCGTGATGTAATTAAGAATGAGGCAACAGCTCTTGAAATTCGAAGAGAAATTGATAGTATTGCAGAAGACGGAACAGTAACAGCCAAGGTGATTGTAGAGTTCGATGCAGCAGGACAATTGGGAATAGGTAATGAAGCTGAAATACTTGCAGGCACAAATGTAACAATCTCCATATTTGGAAAAGATGGTGTCTCACCTGTAAGCTCAGGGATATCACTAAGTACAGCTGAAACTGATCCTGACTATGTGTGGACTAACCTTACAAACAGCTCAGGAACATATACTTTTAAAGCAGCAGTCCTGTCAACAATTTCCTCACAAACCGAGCAAGGTTACTTGATTCTAACAATCCCGCCGCATCTCAGTCTTTCGGACACCATCATAAGAATAGATTACATAAAATATGTTTATGATTACGGATCACCAGATTATATATATATCAATGATCAATATGTCCAAGATGAAAATCTAAGCGGTGGAGATTATGGTTTTGTAATTTATGATACAGGCGATTTATTCTCAACCAGTATTGGCAGATTCCCTGTTTACCTTCCACTTAATCCGAATGAAAACGGTACTGTTTATTTTGCGCTGGATAGCAATTTAGGATTTAACTCGGTATCAAGCCAGATTTATTCGGGCTCAGGTCATTATTCAAATATATTTATATGGGATGATTATGTTCTTGACAATATATCAAGTTTTGCTTATGCTGATAAGTGGCCTTATAATAAAGCACTCTCTGGTAAGAGAAATTTCACACTTAATGAAAAAAATCTAACTTTATCAGTAAGCAACATAACAGCAAACACAAGCTATTATTTCCCAAATTCAACTATTGAATTTAATACTACACTAGTTGATAAAAATAACCTTTCCTTATCAAATTTCAATTGGTCAGACTATGGAATGGATATATACAGCAGAAACAACCAGGAGTCAGCATTAGAGATAAGAAGAGAAATTGTAAATATATCAAGTGATGGTAGTATTACTGCCAGGTTAATTGTTGAGCTAGATTCAGCAGAAGACACATCCGCATTCAATGATAATCCTTACATCAATTCTGGTACTACTGTCAATCTATCGGTATATGGAAGTGATGGGTTCTCACCATTGCCTGGCGATATCTCAATTATTAATAGGACTAATGACACCAATGCCCGGACTAGCCACACCTTTGCCAATAATACCGGGATATACTCACTAAGCGTTAGCCTTGACACCAATATCGAAGGAGAGGTCATTCAGGTCTATCTTGAATTTTCCATACCACCAAATAGAAGCCTAGCTGATATTGTTTTCAGCGTAAACTCTATTTACTTTAAGTATGACAGCGGTGGAACTGATTATATTATTGTTGGTGGCACAACTGTTACAGACCCACAGGGAGGGACAGGAATTGCTGAGTACAATACAGGAGACGAATTTGCCACAAGTAACAAATTTCCAATATATCTGCCATTAAGCATGCCCAGTTATGGTACCTTGTTCTTAAAGGCATTTAGTGGGAACAATGGAGAGCCAATAAATGGTAACTTAAGCGAGAGCTATGGAAATTATACACTGTTACATACTTGGGAGACTGAATCTATTGACGATTTCAACGTGAGTTTCTGTGCAAATAAGTGGCAGTATAATAATGGAAACCTTACTTGTACAGACAATGCAATTGTATTAATTAGAGCAAAGCCGATTATTGATAATGTAAGTGATGGTTATGACTATCCTAACAAGGTTGAAATCGGAGAGAATGTTACCTTTGTTATTAATTACACTCTAGATCCTGAGCCAGATGAGCCTGCAAAATTAATTATATGTAATTCTACTAATATAAACTCCTCTGGCTGCAGTGACAAAGAATTCTGCCAGAGCAGCTATTCAACAGACAGAAAACAGAACTGCAGCTACGAGGTTGAATGGGGCGTATTTGAGGAGGAAAATGTGTCCTACTGGGTAAAGATATGCACCGACTCTGGCGCATGCTCCAATCTCAGCAATGAGTACAATTTCACTGTTAACCTAACCTCTGAGACTCCAAGGATATTTTCAAATGAGACAATACCTTCAAAAGTCTATTATACAGGTGCACATGGCACTACCTTTGTAATAGAGGCTAATGTCAGTGACAATAATTTGCTCTCTGTGAATTTCACTTTAACTAATCCGTCAAATACAAATGTAATAGATAATGTGAATGCATCTTCTTATCACGAAGATCTGTTCAATTCCTCTTCTTACACCATTGACGAATATGGACAATGGAATTATACAATCACTGCATGGGATGCTGATGCAAACAGTGAATCTGATTACGGCAACATAAAATTCCTGCAGATTACAGAAACATTAAGTCCGTCAACTGCCATAACTGGCCAAAGCGTAAATATTTACGGCCATATCAATGACAGTAGTTGGAATGATGTGATAAACACTTCAGTATATATACACCAAGATGGATCTTTGATGAATGTAACAGGTGGTTGGAACTGTGGCTCAAGTTGGTGGGACTGCGATTGGACATATAAAAAACAAATTAATATTAGCCTTGGAGTAGAATCTAATCTAAATAACACTATTACTCTTGTGAATTTCTCAACAATTGATGAAATTAGCGCTGGCAAGATAAAAACTAACTGTGGTGA
>JAFGJW010000013.1 GCA_016928835.1 Candidatus Woesearchaeota archaeon
AATATTACCGTCATTAATTCAGGAGGGTTGAAGAACAGCTCCCTGTCAGATGGCCTCGTTATTGATTTGGTGCCACCTGATAATATTGTTATCCAGACACAAAAATTTAAAAATATTAGTACTGGTGACTGGCAAGACATACCAGGCGGGGACTGTATAAACACACTTGACTTGAATTTCAGCTGGTATGCAGATGATGCAGACTCTTATATTAGCGGCTACAGTTACTTGCTGACTTCAGATTCAACCAAAAACCCGGATCAAATACCTGAAGGCTTAATAGGGCAGCTTGAGTGTGAGACATTTCACTTATTTGAGGATATCGGCAGTGCCAGCTATTATTTTAAGGTGAGGGCCAGAGATGCTGCCACCAACTGGGGCGAGATAAAAAATTTCAGTTTCTGCGTTGATAACTCTCCGCCACACTGGCTTAGATTGATCTCGAGTAATTTTGATCCAAAAAGCAAAAAGATAACCTTTATTTGGACAGCTTCGAGTGATGAGCAGAGTGGCATCCTAAATTATATGATTAATATCACAGACCCGAATAATAATGTGTTGAGTTATGAGACGAGCGGCACAAGCTATGAACTTTCAGTTACTGAGTCTGGAGATTACACAGCGATTGTCGGAGCCAGAAACGGAGCTGACATATGGAGATGGTCGACAGAAGGAGATTCGACAACAGATCTTACCCCGCCCGGTGTTTACGTTATTACAAATGGGGTGTTGATTACAGATAATCCTATTTTGATGATTAAGACAGATGAGAAATCAGTCTGTGAATATAGTTTTGACAACAGCGTATATTACAGGTTCCTCTATACAAATTCAACTTATCATGAAACAAAAACAAGTGCTCCTCAAGGGGCAAACCTTGTATATTTGAATTGTACAGATATGTCAAGGAACTCAAATAATAGTGTCACAATGAGCTTTACTGTGAACACAACAACTACAATAGATTCGATTTGGGTGCCGGACACTCTTTCTGAATACCAAGGCATTTTAATATCAGTCTTAGTTAATGTTACAGACACAGATTCTGTTAAGCTCGGTGGTGTTGTCTTAGATCAATTTGACGTTGAAATTGATGATGCAGATATTGAATTCAGTATTTTTGACCAGGGCAATGGACACTACAACCTTTCGTTTAATATACCCTCAGAATTAGGAACACACGGTCTGATAGTAAAGACTAGGAATAGAGAGAGCAACGAGCTCGATTTGACTGTCCTGCCGCTGAGGTTAAGTGTGGATTATAGAGAAAGCCAGATTAATTCTCCGACAAGAACAGAACAGACAGTCTATGGCTCAACCACATCAGATATTGGACTTGCTACAGAAGACACAAATGCAGATTTTGATTATGGTTCTGGCTATTTAAACTTAAGTTCGGATTATACAAAAAATGTTTTTATCTTCAACACACCTTCATTTACAAATATTATTAGGAAAGACAGGTATCTTGAGAACAGCGAATTCCTTGACTTGACTACACCTTCGTTTGGCTATGCGTATACTGATAGTTACTATTTAAGATTAATACTATACTATAAGGATATCTCCCTTCTGCTTGATAATCCTTTTGGACTATCTCGTAGAAGACAGGATATAATGCTGCAAAAGACTTTTACCGGAGCAAAAAGAACAGTAATTATTTCAAAAATGGTGTCATAATATGAGGAATTTTAAGATATGTATATTGCTTATGCTTTTCGGACTGTTCTTAGTATTCCATAATGTGATTGCAGATTCAATTTGTATCCTTAATATTGGACAACCGGGATTTGGTCAAACAAATCCTGATTACACATCAATTAGAACAGTTATCCTTAATTTGTCGTTTAATGAGAATGCCTCTGAGTGTAGATACATTAATTATGACAATGCTGGTATTGCACCACAAAATGATAATGAAAACTGGACATCCTGGGAATCATGTATTGAGCAGAAATATTGGCTGCTCAGCCCAAATGACGGTAGCAAGACTGTGTATTATCAGGTAAATTCTTCTTCTACATCTGGCTACTCTTTCGATGATTATATCCTATACTGCAATTTTGACTCAGACTTCATTTGTGAAGATGAAGAGGAAGGGATTAATATGAGGAATTATACTTATCTGGATACAACTAACAATAAGGCTTATGAAGACAGGACAGAGGCATCTTCACCGGCATATGACACTACAACAGAGATAGACGACAGTTATTCAACATTGGTTGATAATGATAATTCTTACCAATCCTATCAGACAATTGGTACAGATTATTACCCTTATACTAGATTTGAAATGAAGCTTGATGAGTCAATAGCAGATATGAAAAATCTTTCACTTTCCTGGGTGGGTTACGGAGACTTAGTTTATTTTGGAGGAACTGAGGGATTCAATATCTTGGTTTTTAACTGGGTTTCGGAAACATGGGGCTCCAAGTCTGCTTCAACAAATGCTAATGAGCAAATCGTAAGAATAAATATCACAAACCCACTTATGAGCGGAGAGATTAATGAGACTGGGGGTATGAAATTTGTTGCTAGAGGGCCAGATATGTCATCCGGTGAGGAGGAATGCGGAGGCATCTGCTACGCCAATATCTCAACTGATCTTGTTTCCTTGGAAGTCATAACTGACAGTGATCTTGTTTCTGGAAAAAATAAGAGCGCTGTCAGAATAAACTCAAACCACTCCCAGACCCTTACTTATCCTGTCAGCGGTAATATGGAGTTAGCTCAAGGAACTGTTGAATTCTGGACAAGACCTGATTGGGACAAGAATCAAGGAGCTGACCACTGTTTCTTGCATATACCGACTTCTTCTGGGGCTGATGGATTTCATATTTTATATGATGTAGATGAAACCTTAATAGTATTTAAGATCATGGGTGAAGGGAAGGAATCTTATGTCAGCCAGCCGGCTGAATTAACTGAAAACGAGTGGGTTCATATAACGGCGGTATGGGATTTTGAAGAGCTTGTTGGCGACTACAATATGGACTTATATCTTGACGGTTCTAATTCTGGAAATACTTATTATGCTGCAGACAATCTGCCGGAGGTTTCTGACACAGAAGGATTCATTTATGTAGGCTCCCTGTCCAATAAAACTGTGCATTGCAACTGCACAATCGACAACTTTGTAATTTTTGATTATGCCCGCAGTGAGCAGGACATTTATTATGACTGGCTGGGAGAAGTGCTTTCTGATTGGAGCCTTAGTCTGGTTAATGATTCTATATATTATAACCACACAGGCGCAGGCATGGACACAACTGCGCCAACTGCGCCAACTATTGTTGATGGTGATTTTACTAATAATTGTGACGAAGTTACTATCAGCTGGTACGGTGCCTATGATTTTGAATCTGAGCTGCTGGGCATTCCCTTAATATATGAGTATTATCTCTACAATGGCACAGATTTACTTGCATCAGGCACAACACTATCAACAAGTTTCCCAGCATCAGGACCTGGAAGAGAGCACGGTGATAATCTTACTGTCAATATTACCGTCATTAATTCAGGAGGGTTGAAGAACAGCTCCCTGTCAGATGGCCTTGTTATTGATTTGGTGCCGCCTAGTAATATAGTAATCCAGACACAGAAATTTAGAAATATTAGTACTGGAACATGGATGGATTTGCCAAGCACAGGCTGGGTTAATACGTATGATTTGAATTTCAGCTGGTACGCAGATGATGTGGAGTCTTACATAAGCGCCTATAGTTACATACTCACTTCAAGCCAATCAGAAGAACCAGATGACATTCCAGAGGGCCAGCAAAATCAACTGCAGAATGAAACATATCATGTATACAATGGCATTGGCAGCAACCAATTTTATTTTAAGGTTAAGGCAAGGGATGCCGGCGGTAATTGGGGTGCTGTTGCCACTTATAGTCTAGGAGTTGATAACACGGCCCCTATAAAACCTGTGCTCATTTCACGAGTCTTCAATGCAACAAATAAAAGCATAACCTATGCTTGGTCTGAGTCAGATGATATAAGTGGCGTCATTAGTTATAGGATAAATATTACAATTACAAATATTAGCGGACAAGTTGACAGTTTTGAGACTAATTCTACAAGCCTTAAATATAATATAAGCGAGACAGGAGATTATTATGCTATTATAGGGGCTAGAAACGGAGCTGATATTTGGAGATGGTCTAATGAGGAAGAAGGTGCAGCAGACCTTACACCTCCCATAATTAACTCCTATCTTAGAGGCAAAGTCATTACGATAGAACCTATACTCTATGTTACAACTGATGAACAAGCCATATGTGAGTATAGCTTTGATGGCCTAACATATTATAATTTTTCATACACTAATACAACCTTCCATGAAATCATGATATCGGTTTCAGATTCTACAGATTATAATTACTATATCAAGTGTGCTGACCTTTTTGGCAACTCAGATACGATTGGAGCAGATTTTACAACAGATACAACAATGGAGCCTGCTGAGATTTCATTTGCAGAATCTCCTTGGTCTTATGAAGCTCAGAAAGGAATAATCTATTTCAATGTCTCATCAGAAAGCAGCGATAAAATCGGAGGATTAAAGCAATCTGATTTCTCCCTAACAATCAATGATACAGAGCATGAGAATACTTTTGTGGACCTTTCAAATGGTTCATACGCAGTATTCTTTAGTTCTCCAAACGAGCCCGGGAATTACTATGCAAGAGTCTCAGTTAAATCATATTCTGAAATAACCCCCTTTACAGTACTACCCTTGGTATTTTCATTTTCTTATGATGCAGGAGAAATGCTAAACAATGTTGTGATTAGCAGCAATATTCTTGTTGAAGAATCAAATACCTCTTCCCGAGGCTTAGCATCTGAGCAGGAAAGCATTATTCTATTCAACACCTCTACCTCAATAAAAGCAGAGAGTGAATTAGGCTCGAAACTGATTTTGTTTTCTACAAAAGATGACTTGAACATTAATCACAGAAACAGGTATTTGGAGAGACAAGAATTTCTTGATCTCATAACGCCAAATTTTGCTTTCCTACTTGATGACGAATACATTTTAAGACAGATTCTGACTTATAATGATATCCATATCACTACTTCAGAAAGAAATGAGCTTTCATCCGGTGTTCACACAATGGTGATTGAGAATCTGAATTCAAGTGATACCACTTTAATTAGACTGTCCAAGACACAAATATACTCTGAAAAAAAGGTGTTTCAGTATGACTAAGAAGAGTCAGTTTTATCTATTTGCGATTGTGTTGCTATGTAGCTATCTCTTTATGAGCCTTACCGGCCGTTTGACTCTCAGACAAGTTGACAGGGATTTTGAGGATTTGTATAATAATTATATCTACGAAGGCATTCGGGTGATAAACAGTGCTGAGTACCACGGGGTTGATGTAAGCGAAAGGTATGATAATTTTACCTTGGATTTTATCAACTATGCATTACAAAAAAATATTGATCTTGGGATTCTGTATATGATTGTAATCGACAATAAAATTAGAATAGTTAATTATTTAAATGAGCCAGTATCTTTAGATTATAATATATATCCGCCTATACTGATGCAGGATGAGGGAGCGTTAATAAATCGTACAGACATAATAATAGTTGGGATAGGGGATATTAATTATGAGTATAACATCACCCCAGAGTATCAGACGCAATTGAAAGTGCTATTCAGAAAAGAGGTGTAAATTGACAAAGAAGGCCATGTCCCAGTATCTAAGCTGGATTTTATTAATACTTTTTGCAGTAGGTCTCAGCTCGTTTATGCTGGTCTGGACAAGAAATTATGTAAAAGGACAGAGTGATGATCTAACCTCAAGAGCAGATAATGCAATGTGCGACGACGTATCTCTTAATCTTGACGGTTATTGTCAAAATTCGCAAACTTTAAATATGAATATTACCAATACAAATCTTCTAACAATAGCGTATTTAAGGCTAAGATTTATTGATCTTTATGATAATATTGCTGATAAAAAGATTGAAGCTGATATCTCCCCTGGAGACACTGAGAGAATCACAGTCCTCAAGCAAGGTACATTGCGCCAGGTGAGGGTTGTCCCTGTTATGATAAATGACAAGAAAGAAATTATTTGCAACGGGAAAGGCGTATCATTAGAGGAGATAAAGCAATGCTAAAAAGAGGTGGTTAAACTGTCAAAACTCATATTCTCAAGAAAGGGAGTTTCTCCGCTTATAGCAACTGTGTTACTTATTGCTTTTTCAGTTGCACTTGGGGCAGTTGTAATGAACTGGGGGAGAAGTTTTGTCCAGGAAAAAACAGAGGACGTTGATGAGAAAGCAGGCACTCAGCTCAAGTGCACTGTTGATATTCTCCTGGATTTTGTAGAGATTAGCAGCGAGAAGCAGGTTTGTTATAATTCGACAGCAAAGCGAGTTGAATTCATTATTGAAAATATAGGAACCATCAGTGCAGACGGAATAAGCCTACAGATAATTGATGCACAAGACCATATTTATACTTTCCAAAACACTAGCACTCTAGGTGCTGGCAATGCATCAAAATATTCCTTTAATAATAATGCTATGGACGCTTCGCTTTCCTACATTGGAATCTCTCCTATGATTCTAGCTCCTGGCAGCGCAATACCGCAGGTCTGCTCATCAAACAAATTAGCGATTAGCGAAGTGAATGAATGTGATTAAATGGAGCATGAAAAAAGACATACAAGGGTTAAAATACTATTATTTGCGGTCTTCACAATATTTACGCTTGTATTTATTGGATGGATTTACAGATTTTATGTAGAGGCAAGATATAAAATACAGGAAGATACACTCGAGATTGACTGCTCAGAATATGATTTTGATATAATCACCCAGGATTTATCCAATAAAGGCCATATGTTCGAAGTTAGAAACACAGGCCATACTACTCTGTCACAGTTGGTTATTGAGGGAGGGAATATTAGAAGAGAGATAAACTTTACAGGGATACTGCCTAAAGAAACAAGCTTTATCCGTATAGAGAATCTGTCCTCAATAAGTCAAGTGACAGTATATGTTAAAAACTGCCAACAAAAAGGCAAAACATACGAATTAAAATGAAAAAAAAAGGGCAAGTGTGGGTATCTGCTATATTGTACACATTAGTTGCAGCGATGGCTATCGTGATTATATTACAGACTGGAATACCTATCTTAAGTAGGTTTAAGGATCAGGCTACTTTCACAAAAACAAAAGATGTTATGCTTAACCTTGACAAACATATTACTGAGATAGCCAGAGAAGGGGAAGGCTCGCAGAGGGTTGTGACTATTGACATCACAGACGGTAAACTTATAGTTGATAATAATCAGATTGTGTGGGAGCTGGAGACAAAAAATAAATTAATAGATCCAAGAACCAGTCAAATAGAAGGCAACTTAATTATAACAAGCAATGCCAATGTGCAAACAATTGAGACAGACAATGATTTCATTATGCAGACGCAGATTAAGAATGATACTTTTTCTGTCAATATCAGCAAAATTGGGTCAAGGAATAATTGGATGGATATCAATACATCGAGCTTGCTGAATTATATCAGTTTCAATGATAATATGATGAACGGAACCTTTAACTTTAGTCTAAATTATGATCCCTCCTCAACTTCTGGAAATGGATACACAGAAATGATTCCATCTGGCAACAATTCCAATCTTGGCAAGGCAAAAGTAGTTGCTCATATTAACTCAAGCTTTGCAGAATATGAGCTTGAGTTTGTGCTTGAAAGCTATGCTGATTTTTTAATCGCAAGAGTCAAAAATTTTGTTCCAAAATCGTAAAATGTTCCTTATAAAATGGCAGAAGAGACAAAGACAATATTTCAGATTGATACTAGACCAGAGATAGTACAGTTACCAGACATCAGAGAAAGGAGTTCTATTAACATAAGATATCCATTACTTAAACCATATGCTTATGCACATATCTTCTGGGATGAGAAAGAAAGTGAACTAGTGTATTTTGTCGAGGAACCTAAACTGTTGCCAGCAGAGAGAGAAATCCTTCGGTTGATTCAGCTTGCTCTGGAGGAGATGATTAATATTAGCTACACACATGCAAGCAAGATGAATCTTGTTATACAATATCTGGAGAGGAATGTGCAGGCAATTCTCGTGGAGCTCGGCACCAAGGTATCTAGGGAAACTTACTTAAAACTGATGTATTACTTGTTTCGGGATTCAGTAGGTTTAAACAGAATTGAGCCTTTGCTGCATGATTATTATATAGAGGATATTGAATGCAACGGGCTTAATTTTCCGCTTTATGTAGTGCATAGAAAATTTGAAAACATGCGGACAAATATTTTGTATAGAAATCCCCAAGAACTGTCTGATTTTGTCGAAAAATTAGCCCAAAAATGTGGTAGATACGTATCTTATGCCAAACCGCTTCTTGACGGCACCCTGCCTGATGGAAGCAGGGTTAATGCTACTTATACTGAAGACATAACAACCCGCGGCCCTACTTTTACAATAAGAAAATTTACCAAAGACCCATGGACCCCGATTCATTTAATCAACTTTGGAACAGCACCGGCAATTGTGTTTGCATATATATGGCTGGTGATAGAAAACAAATCCAATATTATGGTTGTCGGTGAGACTGCATCAGGGAAGACTACTTTCTTAAATAGCATTTTGAGCTTTATTCCTCCTGATGCCAGAATATGCTCTATTGAAGATACTCGGGAACTTAATCTGGCCCATGAAAATTGGATGCCCTCAGTAACCAGAACTGGGTTTGGCATCCCGAATTTAATAGGGAGGGAGTATGGTGAAGTAACTTTGTTTGACCTCTTGAAAGAGAGCTTTAGGCAGAACCCTGATTATGTTATTGTCGGGGAAGTGCGCGGCAAAGAAGCATTTGTTCTTTTCCAGGGAATGGCTTCAGGCCATTCAAGCTTTGGTACATTCCATGCAGGCAGTGTTGAGACTCTGGTTAGAAGACTTGAAACACCCCCAATTAACCTATCCCCTTCGTTAATTGAGTCTCTGGATATTGTGTGTGTCATGACCCATCTGAAAGAAGTGGACAAAAATATTAGACGAATAAAGCAATTGGTTGAGGTTCAGTCTGTGGAAAGGGAAATTGGACAGGTAAACAAAAATATCGCATTTACATGGAACCCTGTTAATGATACAATAGACCAGTCAGGTGAACTTACCATGATTCAGAAAATAAGCCAAAAAACCGGTGCTTCTGTAGAGGAGTTAACGAATGAGATAGAGACACGTGCTAGGCTATTAGAGATTATGGCAGAGCAAAAAATTGAGGGATTTAAGTCTGTTAATGAGATAATAAAGAGCTATTATGTTAAACGAGACCTGGTCCTTAAGAAGTTTAATCTATTATGAAAGAGATAAAATATATTAAAAAGGACTTGGAGAAGTTGGTCCTATTGTCTGACTTGTATTATGACTTGTGCCAGAAAGAGACCTCCTCCGATAATGACCTAGAAATGCAGAAATTGAAAGCATATATTGCAAAGGAGGAGATGCTCAAAATCAACTATAAAATCCACAAACTAATAAAAAGATTGCAGGCTAGGCTCTAAAGGGGGAGGCTGGAACTATTGGACAAAATAAAGTCTTATTGTAGCAGTATATCAAATATTCTGGATGAGGTTCAAGTTTATTATAATTATAAAACACAATTAATTAATGACCTAAAAACACTGGATAAGCAATATCAGAGAGGAGACTTTAATTACAAAACCTATATCTCAATTAGGAGCAAATTATTAGCACAGCAGTCAAAAAATGAATGTTTGGAAGACTACGATTCTTATATTGATGTGCTGTTGCGGAATGCAGACCATCTTAATGCACAGCTGCTTTCTCTTATCTATAATGATAATACACATGAGGATATAAAAACATTCCCTAAAAAAGTCCAAAAATCTGTTATTACAACAAAAAATCTACCTTTATTAAAAGACTTGAAGATGGGAGAAGGGGATGTTAGATTAAGAAGGCAAAAAATGAGTAGGGTTATGGAGATTCCCTCTCACAATGCTATTGAGAAAGAGTTAAGAGGTCGTCTGGCAAAGGATATAGAAATGAAAGATGTATCTCCACTTGACTGGATGCCTGATAGAAATATGAGTGTGCCGGTTCCGAGCGGGATTCAGCAAGATATGCCCATTCCATTTGATGAAGATAAAATAAAGAGTATGAGTGCAGCTGTTAAACCTAAACTAAACAGGGTATCTGATACACTTGATCTTGAACCCACTCTGAGGGAGGATTTGGACAGTAGAGATAAGGAACCACAAAAAATTGCTGAGAAGATAGTGCCCCTGCCTGGACCATTGCCATTAGAGGATGTGCCTATTCCGAGACCACATAAATTAAGGTTTCCCAAAAATTTGATTTATGCTTTCCAGTCAAAAGAGAAACCGATTCTTGAAAAAATTGAAAGCAAGGAGCATGTGACTATGCAGAATATATTGAGTCTGGATTTTATAAGGTATTTATTCTCTAAAGATAAACAATTGGATTACATAGGCAGAGAAACTAAGCTGGCTCCTTCTATATTCTTATATGAAGAGGATATGGTGGGAGGAGAGAAATGGCAACCCAGCAAAACAGAGGTCTTGGATCCTTTCCTACTTCAAAAGCAAGTAAAAGAAATAAAGAGTCTTATATCAATGAAAAAGCCGGCTATATATAAACCAAGTTCGCTGGGATACTTTGCCAATATAACTGTGAGAAGAATAAGCATATATTTTATTGAAAAATTTCCAGATTTTTTCAAAAAACTCTACCAATCACTTCGTTTCTCAAATGTAAAAATACTCTCGAACACTTATATCAATATCATGATGTTATTTACACTAATTGCATTGGTTTTCAGCATTCCTATTTTCACAGTATATTTTTCCTTGAAGGGTGCTTCTGTCATTGGTATTATCTTTAAGACACTGGGGATGACATTAATTACATCCATAACAGTATTTTTTGGCATGTATTATTATCCTTTTGCCAGAATAAAAAGCAGGCGCCGTTCAATAAATACTAACCTCCCTTTTGCCATAGATCATATGTCCTCTGTTATTGCATCAGGTGTTGCGCCTGTAACTATGTTTAAGCTTATAAGTGCATCAAAAGAATATGGAGAAGTTTCTATTGAGATAGCTAAAGTGACCAATTATATTGAAGTATTTGGCTATGATGTGCTTACAGCAATTAGAGCTGTTGCAGCATCCACGCCGTCAGATCAATTGAAGGAATTTTTTGATGGTCTTATCTCAACTATAGAGACCGGTGGCTCACTCAAAGATTATCTGTCTCAGAAGTCAAAAGAGGCGTTGCTTGCATACAGGCTTGAAAGGCAGAAATATGTAGAGTCTATTTCAACTTATTCGGATATATACACAGGCGTTCTAATAGCGGCGCCATTATTTTTTGTGACTGCGCTCTCACTAGTAAGTATGCTGGGTGGCAAGATTGGCGGAATGGATATTAATGTTTTGATTACATTTGGTACTTATGTTATAATACCTGTATTAAATGTCATTTTTATTTTCTTCCTTGAAGTGACACAACCAGAAGTATGAAATTCAAAAGAATATATCTTTTTGGCATTGGCCTGGGCTTGGCAATTTCACTACTTGATATACTTTTATTTTTGGGAACAAGATGGTTCATCCCATTATTAATAATTTCGGTTACAATAGCTTGGGGTCATTTCTGGTTTGATTTTTTCTTGGAAGGGCAGAAGCAGAGGGAGCTTGAAATAAGATTCCTTGATTTTGTTAGGAACCTGGCAGGAGCAATTAAATCCGGCATGCCGGTACCAAGAGCAATCACCCATGTTTCCAAGATTAATTATGGTGCGCTTACACCTTATGTGACTAAACTTGGATACCAGGTGGGATGGTCAATACCTGTGCATAAAGCCCTTATTTTTTTTAGCAACAGCACGAGGAATGATGTAATCAAGAGATCTGTTTCGACTGTGATTGAGGCAGAGCAGTCGGGCGGCAACATGGAGGATGTTTTAGAGTCTATTACAAGCTCTCTTGTGGAGATAAAAAAGATTAAAGAGTCACGCAGAGCGAGCATTCATTCCCAGGTTATTCAATCATATGTCATCTTTTTTGTATTTCTTGGGGTTATGCTGGTTATTCAGAACTTATTAGTGCCATATTTGCTCGGCCAGGAGCAGTCCGATGCTTTTACCGGCGGATTAGGTTTGGGAACAGGCCCACAGTCATCCTCTCTTGTCTTGAGTGTTGATATAAAATTTGACTCCTTTGCATCTTTCATTGTCACATTATCAAGATGGTTTGTCTCTTTAAGAGGGATTTTCATAATGCTTAGCCTTATTCAGGGTTTTTTTGCAGGAGTGATTGTTGGCAAGCTTGCAGAAGGGGATTTGACATCAGGATTAAAACATTCGTTAATCTTAATGACTATAGCATTCTTTATTATGACCTTATTTGGGACTTAGTTCTTTTTTGATTTCTTATTTCTATCTGCAAGGCTCAGCAGGTAAATAAATATGCCAAGGCATACAAGAAAGAGCCCGACTCCCAAAGGCGAGCCCCAGTTTGCAGGACTAAATAATGCTTCTATCATGTTTGCACCTCATTTATATTAAAAACTATTTGGTTATAAAATTGTTTTGATTTTTTATGGTGAATTTTAAGTAAGTGATTAAAAGAGACCGAGATAACCAAAGCAGTTGCTTGAATCAGCTTTTATAGTGTGATATATGTATAAAAATTAAAAAAATAAGAAATCAAGTCTTATCTTATAGCATTCTTCACTGCATCCGACCAGTCAGCATTGCTTGTTCCTGCCAGTGGCATACCATTAGGCATCATATTTACAGGGACGTTCTGCGGACCGCCTAGTGCTTTGCTCACCTTTTTTCTTACACATTCATTCTGTTTGTCTCCTTTGCAGTACATATTTACAAAACCCTGCAAAGCCATCTTCTTGTCTTCATCTGTTTCATATTCCTTAAAAAATGCACATGTTGCCAAGTTTTCACAGTCTGCCATTTACTTCACCTCATTATCCTAGCTATTAGCAATTGCTTTTACTTCTGCTGGCCAATTTGAATCAGATGTTCCAAGAATTGGTTTTCCGTCTGGTTTCATATTTACTGGAACATTTTGAGGCCCACCTAATGCTTTGCTCACCTTTTTTCTTACACATTCATTCTGTTTGTCTCCTTTGCAGTACATGTCTACAAAACCCTGCAATGCTTGTTTTTTTGCTTCGTCTGTTTCATATTCCTTAAAAAATGCACATGTTGCCAAGTTTTCACAGTCTGCCATTTGCTATGCCTCCATTGTTAAGATAATAAGGTGATTCATAATGAATCACCTTTATTGATTTAATCTGTGGTTTGTCTTGTCTAAAGAGCATAATACTCTCTTATTCTTTCTTCTTATGTTCCTTTTTTTCTCCTTTCAAATACTTTATTGCACCCACTAGCAAATTCATTGTCATCCCAATCTCTTCTACTTCGTCACCTGTTTTTATTTCAGGTATTTTTGCATCTAAGTCTCCGTCAGCAATCTTTTTCCCTGCTTTTGTCATCTTTGATAATGGATCTGTTATCCCTTTGGCAAAGAGTAAACTAACTGCAACCACAATTATTATTGTGACTAATGTTATCATGAAAATTGTATTCTGAGTGCCCATACCTTCTGTTTTTAATTTTATATCTTCTCTTGCGTCATCAGCAGGTTTTGTAATCTCTCTGACAGGTACAACAAGAGCAACAGACCATCCTGTCGTTGGAATTGGTGCATAAGTGAAGTATATATCTTCATTTATTGCTGGGCAATTGAAGACTTCTGAACCCTGCTCGCCATTAATCATCTTTTCAACAACATCAGGTTGTTTGCATATGTCTCTGAGATCCATTCCTCTTTTGTCAGCACTTGGGTGTGCAATTACTTTTCCTTTATCATCAATCATCAGCATGTAGCCTGTGGCGGCATATTTAACGTCAACAACATATTCTGATAAAGTATCCCAATCTATGGGGAATTCAATAAATGCCACCATCTTAGATCCTGAGTTATCAAATTCGCTATATATAGGATGTATTACCTTAACTACATCTGATCTAGTACAAGCCTCTGTTGACCATACCGGCTCAACTTTACCATTGTCCCTCAGAACCCATGGGCTTTTGCAGTAATAAGAGTTCCCTATACCATTTGATGCTGTATGGAACGGCTCCTCTCCAGGTCTTGAGTAAGTAAATTCTACTGCACGGTTTCTATCTCCCCAATAACCCATCCTTGCATTAGCTATTCTTTTATTTGAATCAATAATAAATTTTGCAGGTTCAAATACAGTCATCTTCTCTTTAATTCTTTCCTGCGCATCCTCATCAAGAAGTTCAAACATGAAATCTACTAATGCAAACCTGTTCCCCTTTGTAAATATGGCTTTTCCAACAACAGAATGAAGGTCAGACCATAATTCTTTTTCTATCATAAACCTAGGAAAGAACCTATCTTTATCCTCGGAAGGGTTAAGGTTTGGGAAATTGCTATTCAAGAGAGCTGTAAGCACTTCATCCAACTTTGCTTTTTGCTCCTTGTCTAACATCTCTAATAGTTTATTGTACTTTTCATTTTGAATAGTTCCATCAAGAATTCCTTGAAGTTTTGCCTTATTTGTGTGTTCTGGCCAGTCGCTTGTTGCCCAAAAAGCAAACGATTCTCCTGAATATTCAACATATTTTAGGTTAGGATTTTCATAGATACTGTGAATTTCTCTGGCCAATCCTTCTAGAGTTCTCTCAGTCTCTTGAAAGAATTCATTAATTTCAGTAGCTCGCTCATCTGTGACAGCTCTCATATTGTTTTCTGCTTGATGCATCAATGCCTGCGCACTTACATCTGCAACATCTGAACCGAGTTTTTTAGCATCGTTTAGAGCTAGGTAGCCTACAATAAATAATGGCACCACTGTTAAAAAAAGCATAATTGCCAAAAGTTTTTTTACAATAGAAATTTTCATTTTTAACTGTCCTCCTTTTTTGATATCTTATATATTATCAAATTCTTTAGCCTTGTCCTCTCCTAACAATCCTTTTACTTTTTCTCTGCATTTTTGTACACAATCTTCTTCACTCATAGAATCCACCAAAGCAGCAGTAGCAGGACCAAAGAATTTAGACATCAATTGCTTGCACTTATCTTTCTTTGAAATGTTTGTCACCTTTTTTAATAGTATATATCTAAATATTCTGGAAAACAAAACTTATAAATATGAGTTCACAATTTAGAACTCTATGGATAAAATAAAAGACTGCCCAATACTGAAATATCATTATTTTCTAGGGAGGAAATGGACCTACCCTATTCTCTTCCATATGAAAGAAAACCAGGGATATGCCTTTAGTGATTTTATATATATTACAAATCGAAAAATTAGCAGATCACTTTTGCTGTCTTTTTTGAATGAATCCATTTCTCTTTCGATTATAAAAAAAAAGAACCAGAGATATATGTTAACAAAACTTGGCTTAGAATTAAAAAAGGAATTTATTGAAATAAAAGATAGGTTGTTAAAACATCATATACTCCCACATAATATATGCAGTTTAAAGTGTTTGATCAATAGAGAAAGAGATTGTATCCTTACAAAATCCTATATAAAATAAGCCAGTTTTATTTTATTTAATCAGTGTTTCTAGTTCATAAGCTTCTATATCTATTCTATCAAATATTTCATTTTCCAGATAATAGAACAATTCTTTTACTTTCTGCCAGTCTTTGTCGCCTTTTAAATTATATCTCTTTTCTAGGTAACTAAACCTCTCTTTTAAAGAAACAATCTTGTCATGATTAACTCGTTTATCAGCATAATTAACTATTTTTTCTTCCCAGCTATTTAGGCCGACTAATACTTCATATAACATGTGCTTCTTTACCAAGTTAGCTAGCTCTGGATATTTCCCTGTTAAGAATGATTCTCCATCCACGCCATGGGTTGCTTTTTTGTTTTTTTTTATTTCATCCCATTTCTTGATATCATGGAGCAGAGATGCTTTCTCAACTAATTCTACGTTTATTTTAATACCTTTTTCTATTAATTTCGTGGCAAGAAGAACAGCTATTTTAGTTACAATAACAGAATGTGTAATAATATTTTTAGGAGTACCTTCTTTTTTTAATAATTCAAAGCATTCTTCTCTTGATGGAAGGTTCATATTCCGGACGTATAAGTTATGGATTTATAAAACTATATAATACTAAGAATATGCTCCCAATAATTCGCCAACATGGTAATAATCCATGTTGAATTTACTTACATAACCAACAATCAGTCCTTCTCGTTGAAGAGTTATTAATTCGGTTTTGATGCTTGCTTCAGGTACGCCTTCTGCAGAAATCTGGAAAGACATAATAATAATTTTAGGTATCCCCTCGCTTCCATATCTTTCTTTAATTCGCCTGACAAGATCATACCCTTTCATATTTCCGGGACCTAGATCGATATCAACGAGCATTGCATCAGGAAGTGAGCTGGTGTTTTCCGCAAAATCTAAAAATTGTTCTCCGCTCACGAAATAGCCGGGATATCCATTATCCGGTCCTGACTCTTTATCCTGAACACCATATAGTCCATATCCTAATAGCTTGAGATGTGTGGCATACAATAAGCCAAGTTGATCATTTATTACTGCAATCTTCAGTTTTTTATTAGGAGCACGAATCTCATGAATCTTAAAGACATCTTCAAGAGTATGCCCGATTAATGGTCCGGTGAAAGCATGAGGAACGTCTCCAATCTCTCGAGCTTGTTGTTGAGTCAGATAATCATCACGTTTTTCAATTATTGCACACTGGTTGATAATAGGTTGAATTAATTCCGTGTACCTTCCCATTAACCTATTCCAATAATTTCTATCTTTTTGAATTAGGTTAGGCAATGTGTAAACGAAGAATTTCACAGTTTTCCTATCCATTCTTTCAGCTTTTCGAAAAAATAGCTCACGGCGCCTATAATCCAAGTATTCCATAAACCCATTTCGAATAGCAATTTGATTTGGTGTTTCAGCTTCGAAACCTTTTAGGTTTTCCATTAGGTAAGTAAAGACCACATGTGTTCTTAGCAATCTGCCAAATCTCACGGTTTTTTTGCCATCTCTTTCAAAGGTGCCATGCAATAAGAACCAGATATCTTTTTCGGAAAAATTAAAATTCTCAAATAACTGTTTTACCCGAGGCATCTGAAAGTGCCTGGAAATGATTCTATAACTTTCAGCGTCGCAATCTGATACTCTTGCTGCCTCCAGCTGATCTAAAAGGTCACTTAGCACCAATTCTATTTGTGTATTGAGTCTTTCATAAACCATAGGCTCTTCTGTCCCTTTATTGGCTAAAAAGAGAACCCTTAAATTTTTTTCTTCTGCAGCTTGTTCAATTCTTTGGATTGAAGTCCTGGGCGACAAACATTCTATTTCCAGTGTTTCCCCTAAATAATTTATTTGGGCACTAATGTAAGGTGCCTCTTCTCCAATCTGCGGCGGTTTATACACGGTACCATCATGACTGAGAAATAAGAAGGGATACCTTCCACTTGCAGTTGCCAAATCTACAAGTCCTTCAAGAGTTGCAGCATTACGATTGCTTAAATAACGCCACCACTTTTGATGGAGACTGTTAGCACTTTTTCCAGCAGATGATTCTGGAAGCTCAGTAGTTAAGAAACAATAATCCAGTATTTTAAGGCGCTTAACTAACTCTTCTGAATTTTTTCCAGTTCTTCTTACCATGTAAGGCACGGGACTACATTTTATATAAAAATATTACTAAAAAATAAGAAAAATTGTAATTATTCCTCCTCCTTCTCATCATCAACAACTTCTGCATCAACTACCTTTTCTTTATGCTTTCCTTTCGTATTTTTCTTTGTCTCTGTTTCTGCCCCTGCTTGCTGTTGTTGCTTTGCTGCCTGCTCCTGCGCCACTTTCTGGTAAAGTTCGGTTGACATTGCCTGCACTTTCTTGTTTATCTCTTCCAGTTTTTTCTTTATCTTTTCTATGTCTTTTTTATCAGGTTTCATAAGCTCCTTTAACTCGTCAATCTCTCTCTTTACTTCTTTTAACTTACTTTCTTCCACCTTATCTTTGAATTCATCAAATAGTTTTTCGGTGCTGTAAATTAATGTATCTGCTTGATTAATTATCTCAACTTCTTCTTTCCGCTTTTTATCTTCTTCAGCGTGCTTCTCTGCCTCTTTCTTCATTTTCTCTATCTCGTCCTCATTAAGCTTCTGTGAGGCTGTTATCTTTATACTCTGCTCCTTACCTGTTCCAAGGTCTTTTGCAGTTACATGTACAATGCCATTTGCGTCAATGTCAAATGTTACTTCAATTTGTGGTATGCCGCGTGGAGCAGGCGGAATTCCAATAAGGTCGAACTGACCCAGCAATTTGTTGTCAGCAAACATAGGTCTTTCGCCCTGTCCAACTCTTATTGTGACAGCAGTCTGGCTGTCTGCTGCTGTTGAAAAAATCTGCGATTTTTTTGTTGGTATTGTAGTATTCCTTTCAATTAATGTTGTGAACACTCCTCCAAGTGTCTCAATACCAAGCGAGAGCGGAGTCACATCCAACAACAAGACATCTTTCACCTCTCCAGCAAGCACTCCGCCTTGAATTGCAGCTCCTTGTGCAACGCATTCCATAGGGTCTATGCCTCTTTCTACTTTTTTTCCTATGGTGTCTTCAACAAATTTTTGCACAATTGGCATTCTCGTAGGACCGCCAACTAAAACGATTTTATCAACCTCATCTGGTTTTAATTTAGCGTCCTTTAACGACTGCATTAAGGGTGTCCTGCACTTCTTTATTATTGGCTCGATCAATTGCTCAAGTTTTGACCTTTTTAATTTTAATTCAAAATGCTTCGGCCCTTTGTCGTCTGCAGTGATGTAGGGTAAATTTATTTCTGTGTCAAGCACTGTTGAAAGTTCAATCTTGGCTTTTTCTGCAGCTTCTTTCAACCTCTGCATGGCAACAGGGTCTTTTTTCAAATCAATTCCTTCTTTTTTATTAAACTCGTCAACAAGATAATCAACTAGGATATTATCCATATCAGTACCACCAAGCTGGGTGTCGCCTGAAGTTGATTTAACCTCAAATACTCCTCCTCCAAATTCCATTATAGTGCAATCTAATGTGCCTCCTCCTAAATCAAAAACAAGTATCTTATGATCCTTCTCAGCTTTGTCCAAACCATAAGCTAGACTGGCAGCTGTTGGTTCATTGACAATCCTTACAACCTCAAGTCCGGCAATCTCTCCTGCATCTTTCGTTGCCTGTCTTTGGTTATCATCAAAATATGCAGGCACAGTAATAACTGCTTTTTCCACTTTATCTCCAAGAAATGCTTCCGCATCTCTCTTGATCTTTTGAAGTATGAAAGCAGAGATCTCCTGAGGAGTATATTCTTTGCCATTTATCTTATACTTGTGCTTAGTTCCCATCTTCCTCTTTGCTGCAGTTATTGTCCTTTCCGGGTTAGATACAGCCTGTCTTTTCGCAGGTTCTCCTACGAGGAGTTGGCCGTCTTTGGCAAAAGCCACCACGCTTGGAAATGCTTTTCCATAGAGGCTTGAACCTTCTGCACTTGGAATAATCCTAGGTCGCCCCGCCTCTAAAAATGCAGCTGCGCTGTTGGAAGTGCCTAAATCAATACCAATTATCTTACTCATTGTACATCACCTTCAATTGTTTCAAATTTCATAAGCATTAATGCCCCCTCGATAACCAACCTTTCAGGGATTGTATCATCAGTCTGAGGATTTATTATTTGGCATATCTTCTGTGTCATGCCAAGCGGAATACCAATATTCAATGAAACATCGAAAACCCTGTCTATTCCAATATGATATAGTAATGCTGCGCTCTCCACAAGTGTTTCATCAATCTGTTTTCCTTTAGAGTTATCAATTGCTAACTTCTTGAATTCAAGTGCACGCTTGAACTCTTCTTCATTAAGATGTGTTTTTAGATATTCTTTGATTTTATCTTGAAGCGGTTTCATTCTTCTTTATTATCTCGTATTTCTTGGACTCTTTGAGGCGTGAGGATTTCTCTCTCTTCTTTATTTGTCTGCCTGTGAGGTATTATTTCAGTTACTTCCAGTAATTTGACAAGCAGATTTATATCTATCTCACTCCTATTTTTCACGCTTCCGAGTGCCTCATACAAGCTTTGGTCAGTTGTGATTAAGTCATAAGTGGTATCTTTGCATGCAATTAATGTGTGTAATTTTTCATTTCCGCATAAATATCTCAGTATGGCTTCTGGCTTCAGGAATACCTTTTCTTTCTGTATCATTTTAGTTCCTCAATTAAGCCCTTGATTCCGAGTATTTCTTCCCAATCTTGTTCATACCCAAGTTTTTCATATTTTAGGATTTTACCTAATTCTTTTTGGTCTGGAACAAGCTCTTCAAGCTGTGCGCCCACAAGAGTTTTTCCACCTGATTTGAGGTATGTTGCATACTGTCTTATTGATTCTGGATCATTTGGATTGAGGAAATAATTGAGATGAAACCAGATAATAAGCTCTTCGCCATAATCCTTGCAGTTCATGGCAACCCTGCATTCCAAGGGTTTAACCTCATGTATGCTGCATCCCTTCTTAGGGTTAAAAAACACGCACTGCCCAAACGGCAGGTTATCTTTTTTATTTGTCTTAGGCTTCCACAGTGTGGTATGGAATTTTTCCTGGCTTTCAAGATATTTCTCTTTTAATTTATCCTGGCTGATTTTTAGGAATTTGGCAATTCTTTCCAAATCCTCCTCAACCAGGAACCCACTGCCGAACTTGCAGGCATTCTCACATCTTTCGCATCGGCACGGCTCGCCCAATTCCAATATATTTTTAAGTGGGGTATTCTTGTGTATCATCTTATATCTCTTCACTCGCTGATTTTAACTTTTGAATGCCTAAGCACCCTATCCTTAAGCATATAACCTTTCTGTAATTCTTCAAGTACTGTTTCTGATTCTTTGTCTGATTTTTCTTTTAACAATACCTCATGTTTATATGGATCAAATTTCTGTCCTGCAGCATCAATAGGTTGAAGACCCTCCTGTCTTAAGATAGTTAAGAGCTGTGAGTAGAGCGGCCTAATTTTCTGCTCCGTTTCCTTATCTCTCATAGCCTGCTCAAAGCTGTCCAGCAAGGGCAGGAATTTTTTTATCAACTCAGCGTTGGAATAGGTTATATGGTGTGAAAATTCTTTTTCAACCCTGTTCTTATAGTTGATGAATTCTGCCTGGACTCTTTTTAAAGTATCTGTGATATCATCAAGTTGTTGCTTTAAAGATAGTTTTTTTGCTTTTGTTTTTTCTGGCTTTTTGCTCATGCGCGATCACCATAAAAAGGGTACAAAAAAGCTTCTGCTTTTCTGTATTCAAAAAATAAAATATTTTGTTTGACTTGCAGCTAACTACATCATTCCTGGCATCCCGCCACCCATTGGCGGCATTTGGAATCTCTCTTTTTTCTCTGGTTTCTCTGTCACTATTGCTTCTGTTGTCAATATTAGTCCTGTAATACTAGATGCATTCTGAAGCGCTGTCCTAACAACCTTTGTGGGATCAATGACTCCTGCTTTGAACATGTCCTCTATTTTGTCATCTCTTGCATTATAGCCAATGTTTTCTGTCTGCTTTAGCAGTTTATGGACAATAACTGAGCCTTCCTTACCTGCATTTTTGGCTATCTGCTTGGTAGGCTCTAATATTGCCTGCTTGACTATATTGATTCCTATTTTTACATCTGTGCTTGAATCAATCTTTTCCAGTTCTTTTGTAGCGCGGAGCAACATTACTCCTCCTCCAGCAACAACCCCTTCTTCGACAGCTGCCCTTGTTGCATGCAGCGCATCATCCACTCTTGATTTTTTCTCTTTCATCTCCGTTTCTGTGGCTGCTCCCACATTAATTACTGCAACTCCTCCAGATAACTTTGCCAATCTTTTTTGCAGGTCTTCCTTGTCATACTTGGATTCACTTACTTTTATCTGAGACTCAAGCAATAAGATTCTCGATTTGATCTTTTTTGGGTCTCCTGCACCCTCAACAATAATTGTCTTGTCCTTGTCAACCTTAACTTTCTTCGCTGTTCCGAGATCACCGAGTGTGGCATTTTCAAGCTTCATTCCTTTATCCTCAGAAATTACTTTGCCCCCTGTTAGGATAGCTATATCCTGTAGCATTTCCTTTTGGTCGTCTCCAAATCCTGGTGCTTTCACTGCAACAGCTTTCAGAGCGCCTCTTATCACATTCAGGACTATAGTTGCCAGGGCTTCCCCTTCTAAATCATCTGCAATGATCAGCAATGGCCTGTTTTGTTGAGCAACCTGTTCAAGTACAGGCAGCAGATCCTTCATTGAACTGATTTTCTCGTCATGTATAAGAATCAATGGGTTTTCCAGCTCAGCAACCATCTTTTCTGCATTTGTGACCATGTATGGACTAACAAAACCCTTGTCAAACTCCATACCTTCAACCACTTCAAGTGTTGTCTCAAATGATTTTGCTTCCTCCACTGTTATTACTCCAGAACTGCCAACTTTATCCATGGCATCTGCAATTAGTTTTCCGATAGTTGCGTCATTATTAGCAGAGATTGTAGCAACCTGCGCGATTTTCTGCTTATCTTTCACATCAATACTCTTCTGCTTGAGGAATGTAATCACTTTCTGCGTAGCTATCTCCATTCCTTGCTTTACCTCGTTTGGATTTGCTCCGGCTGCAATGTTCTTTAAGCCCTCCTTTATCATTGCCCGTGCTAGAAGAACCGCAGTTGTTGTACCGTCTCCAGCAATATCCTGTGTTTTTTCTGCGACTTCCTTGACAAGCTGAGCTCCAACATTTTCAATTTTATCCTCAAGCTCAATCTCTTTGGCAATGGTTACTCCATCATTAACGATAGTTGGGCTTCCAATGCCGTCGTCTAATGCAACACACCTGCCTCTTGGGCCGAGCGTTACAACGACCGTATCTGCAAGTTTGTTTACACCTTTTAATAAGGCCTGTCTGGCCTGTTCATCAAATACTATTTGTTTTGCTGACATTTTTCATCACCTATTTGACTATTGCAAGTACATCTTTCATTTCCATAATAAGATGTTTCTTTCCATCTATCTCAACTTCCTGTCCGCCGTAACTTTCATAAACAACAATGTCCCCTGCTTTTACTGTGACTTCTTTGCCGTCTCCAACTGCCACTACCTCTCCTTGCACTGTTTTCTCTTTTGCGGAGTCTGGTATATATATACCTGATTTTGTTTTATTTTCAGCCTCTTTTGGTTTTATCAATACTCTATTACCAAGTGGTTTTATTTTCATTTTTCTTCACCCCTCAACCGAAATAGTTTTGTCTAAATTTCTCTTTTTTTGATTTTTCTGATATGGTCTCAAGCGCCGTATCAAAATGTTTCTTGGAAATTTTTACTCCTTTTTTAGTCTTTGCTTTTGCTTCCCTTATTGCTTCCATGCCTGCTTCCCTGCATATTGCTTCAATATCTGCACCGCTTTTGCCATCAGTTTTTTCTGCATATTCTGATAAATCAATGCCATTTTCCAAGGGCATCTTTCTTGTATGGACTTTAAATATCTCATGCCTTGTGTCCTTGTCTGGCAAAGGAATACCTATCTTAAGATCAATCCTCCCTGGTCGCAGCAGGCTTGGATCAATCAAATCCGGGCGATTGGTTGCTGCAATTACTACTACTTTTTCTAACTCTTCTATCCCGTCTAGCTCTGTTAGCAGCTGATTCACCATTCTCTCTGTTGCATCACTTGAATGTGATCCTCTGATTTGTGAGATTGAGTCAAACTCATCAAAAAATATGATTGAAGGAGCAACCTGTCTAGCTTTCTTGAATATTTCTCTTACATGTTTTTCAGACTCACCAACCCATTTACTTATTAGCTCAGGGCCTTTAACAGAAATAAAATTCGCATTTGCTTCATTTGCAATTGCCTTTGCTAAAAGTGTCTTACCTGTGCCGGGCGGTCCGTATAATAATATGCCTTTTGGCGGCTTTATTCCTGCATTCTTAAAAAGCTCCGGTTCAATAAGCGGCCACTCTATAACCTCTCTTAACTGATTTTTTATATCTTTAAGACCGCCAATATCATCCCATTTTGTTTTTGGCCGCCTGATAAGTACTTCCCTCATAGCGCTAGGCTCAACTTTTCTAAACGCAGCCATAAAGTGCTCCATCTTAACATTTATCTTTTCCAGCACGTTGCTTGGGACTTTTTCTTCAATTGTCTTCAGACTTGGTATATAATTCTTGAGGGACTTCATCGCAGCTTCTTTGCAGAGCACTTCCAAATCTGCTCCTGTATATCCAATAGTGATTTCAGATAATTTGTTTAGATCAACGTCTTTTGCAAGGGGCATGCCTCTAGTATGTATCATGAGAATCTCTTTTCTTGCCTTGGCATCAGGTACATTAATAAAAATTTCCCTGTCAAATCTGCCTGGTCTTCTTAGAGCAGGGTCCAATGAATCTGGTCTATTTGTTGCTGCAATTACAACAACTTGCCCTCTTGACTTCAGGCCATCCATTGAAGAAAGGAGCTGTGCAACAATCCTTCTCTCCACCTCGCCCGTAACTTCTTCTCTTTTTGGTGCGATTGCATCGATTTCATCAACAAAAATAATGGAAGGTGCATTTTTCTCGGCCTGCATGAAAATATCTCTAAGACGCTTTTCTGATTCACCATAGAACTTGCTCATTATCTCGGGTCCGGCAATTGAATAGAAATTTGAATCTGTCTCAGAAGAGACTGCTTTTGCGAGCAAGGTCTTGCCAGTTCCTGGCGGACCAGACAAAAGGACGCCTTTTGGTGCTCCGATTCCAAGTCTTTCAAAGACTTCAGGATGTTTCATTGGCAGTTCAATCATCTCTCTTATTTGGTCAATTTCCTCATCTAGTCCACCTATGTCTTCGTAAGTTACTTCTGGGATTTTTAGTACATCCTCACTGACAGGTGTGTCCAAGACTTCAATAGTTGTTAGATCAGATACCTTAACATAACCTTTTGGATTAACACCAGTAACAACAAAATGGAGGGTTGTTCCCAGCACGTCAATAGCGAGTTTCTGGTTTTTTATAAGTGGTTTTTCATAAAGCTTTTGTTTGAAATATTGCTGCGGGTTACCTCCAAATTTTATCTGTTCTGTTGGAGCAAGGGTTATAGTCGTAGCGTTTTTAGCATCAACTTTTTTGAGCTCAACTTCGTCGCTTAAGGAAGTGCCGGCATTGAACCTGATTACACCATCAATCCTTATAATGTCAAGATCTTCGTCCTCATGCCGAGCCCGCCATACTATAGCAACTGCTTCCCTTTTCCCTTTTATGGAGATAACATCTCCTGCCTCTAGTTTAAGTTTGTGCATATTATTAGAGCTGATTCTAGCAATAGCTCTTCCAACATCCATTTGGATTGCTTCTGCAACATTAAGTTTAATTGATTCTGCCATTATTATCAATTTTCATAATTTTAGTGAGTTAAGTTTTTCAACTCTCTTGCTTATCGGAGGGTGTGTTGAAAATAAATTTATTAGTGCCTGGCCGCTGAAAGGATTAACAATAAATAAGCTTGCTGTTGCTTCATTGCCTTTAGCCATTGGACGTAATTTAGTACCCTGTTCTAATTTAAGTAAGGCATTTGATAATCCCTTATGATTATGCAAGAGCCTGGCTGCCGATTCATCTGCAATATATTCCCTTGATCTTGATATGGCTAATTGAATAAGTGTTGCTATTATTGGTGTGAGTACTGCAAGGACCAATAATTCTATACCGCTGCCTCCTCTTCTGTCCCTGCTGTCATACCCTCCAAATATTGCAGTCCATCTTGCCATTGCGGCAACATAGGAAATCACCCCTGCTATGGCTGCTGCAATAGTGGCAATCAAAGTATCCCTGTTCTTAATATGACTTAATTCATGAGCTATTACTCCTTCAAGCTCCTCTTTGTTCAGTAAATCAAGAATTCCCGTTGTGCATGCTACTGCAGAATTTTTCGGGTTCCTGCCTGTGGCAAAAGCATTTGGATTAGCAGAGTTTATGATATAGACTTTAGGCGTAGGTAAATTTGCCTTTCTTGCGACCTCTTTAACTATAGAATATAATTCTGAACCCCTTTCAGCTTGTCTTGCTCTGTACATAGCAAGGACAATTTTGTCAGAAAACAAGTACACAATAAAGTTTAAAGACAATGCAAGTATTAATGCAATAGTAAGTCCAGTGGTGCCACCAATAAATTGACCTACAAAAAGCATTAGTCCTGTTAAGGCTCCAAGAAGGAGCACTGTTTTTAATTGGTTTTTTATCATGCTATTTCCTCTTTTAAATAGAAAATTAAAAATTATTTAACTTCTATCTTTTTCCTCTTATCTCTTTCTTCTTTTGTCTTTGGAATCTTAATCTCTAAAACTCCATTCTTGTATGTTGCATCTGCTTCATCTGCTCTTACATTAGCTGGAAGAGCAAAGCATTTGTAGAAACCTCTGTAGCTCCTTTCTAATCTGTATATGCCCTTCTTTTTGTCCTCTTTTTCCTGTTTTTTCTCAACCTTGACTTCTAGCATGTTGTCTCTTACATTAATGCCAATCTCCTCCTTGCTGACACCAGGCATCTCAAGTGTAGCAATAACAGCATTGTCTGTTTCCCACACATCTGAAAGAGGTTGTCTGTAGTTACTTATCTCTATATCCTTTGATTCTGGTCCGGTTATCATTCTCCTGCTGTCATATGGACCATAGAAGTTCTCAAACATCCTGTCCATTTCTTCTTGCATCCGCCTCATCTCGCCCCACAATGTCCATCTGCGTGCCATATATACCACCTCCTGCTCTATATAAAAGCACCCCTTAATCGTTGACTTTAAGTCAACATAGTAGATGTAAAATTAAGCTAGTATTTAAAGTTTTCGGAAAAAATTTATAAATTGATGTAATATAACCTTATACAATGGCAATAAGGCATCGGAAGATTGTAATAATAAACTCCAGCAAGCCCTCTGATGATAATATAAATCAGGAACTTCAATGGTTCTGCAACAGTCTTGGTTTATTTGGCACGAGAGATAAAGATAAAAGCTGTTTCCGACTATTTATTATTCTCTTAAAGTCGCTAAAGAGCGGAGACGAATTAACAAGCGATCAGATTGCTGCAAGAGTAGGCTTATCAAGAGGCACTGTTGTTCATCACCTGCATAAACTGATTGGCTCTGGCTTAGTAGTATCAAGGCAGAATACTTATTCTCTGAAAGTAGACAATTTGAAAGAATTAGTTGATGAAGTGGAGAGAGACATAAACCGGACAATGAGAAAATTAAAAGATGTTGCTGAAGGTTTGGATGACAGATTGGATTTGTAAATAAAAGAAAAAAAATTAAGCAAGATTTGTGCAAAGAACACAATTGGCACCATTCCAACAATAGGCCATATTTTTTCGGACAGATAATTCAGCACATACTGCCTCAGGCGGCAAAGGCTCATTGAATATTTTTACATTATCAAGCCATCCTTTATATTCTTCATCATAATTGCCTGGATTCTCACCTATAGCCAAGAAATCTGTGCTGCTGTCATATCCCAATCCAGTATAATTTCTTCTTGTTCCGTCTTTGAAGATTACAACTTGGTTGTTAGGTTTGTCAAATACAATTGCTAGATGTTGCCAGTGCCACTCATCCGCATATAAGTCTGTATCTATCCAACCATTTCCGTTAAAAAAGGCAAATCGTGCACCATTTACTCCTAAATCATTAAGAATTAAAGACCAATCGTGGCCATTATCATCTGTAGATATGATCTGGCAGTAGTTGGCTCCTCCATGTGAATGGCACCAATCATAATTTGGAGTTCCGTGATAGGGTTTTGGCTGGACAGATACAAAAAATGTAGCTCCGGTAGATGTTTGTGATGATTGGTCAATTTTAAGTTGCGTTGAGATATTACCACCATTGAAATTCAGGCAATTGCCACCAGTTGAACAATTATCCAACCAATTTGCAGTCCCGCTTTTGATACCAGGATTATTGTACTCTGAGGAGTCAAATATATCAATACCACTTCCTTCATTTAGTTCATAAAACATCTTTGGACATACACAGACTGAACATTTTTCCCCAGTTGGTCTGTAACTGATACAACCAGCACCAACATGGCAGGGAAGCAACGGACATGGAGGTTCGCGGTCTATTTCTCCTTCAGTGCTTGCTTTGCTTATCTCAAAGGCGGCTCCAGCAGTATCCCCTCCCGATGAGACAATTGTATTGTTACTTACAATAACAACCAATCCGAATATGGCAACTATTGCCACAATAGCTACAATTGACATATAAACCATAGTATTTTTTTCTTTGTGTTCCATATTATCACCTTATAGTATCACTCTTTGTGGAGTAAGTCCTATATATACTTTTCTACCCAATTTTGGGCACTATCGCCAACAGAACACCTATTCCAGCAAAAACAGCAAGAAGGAACATAATTATGTAAAAGAGAAGCACAATAAATAGCTGGATTAGCCATGCAAAGAACGCCTTGAGCCATCTCAACCTGAATACCTCATGATATATCCAGATTAACAAGAAAAAGGCGAGAATTCTTCCCAGGAATCCAAGCTGAGAAGCTATAAAGGAATAGACGATTCCAGCAATGAAGTTTACAAGAACTGTCTTAAGCAGAGATGTTTTGCCTCCAAGTAATTTGACGGCAAAATAAAGTGGCAGCGATGCTATAATAAAAATGAGGATGTCAAAGATTAGATTCGCAATATTCATGCTGCAATAGAACAATTTTCATTTTTTATATTTATGCATTTCAATAGTTATTTATAATAGAAGGAGTTTCTTAGAGTGGGAAAGTAATATGTATGATGTAATTATTCTTGGCCAAGGCCCTGCAGGATACACTGCTGCAATCTATGCTGCAAGATACAAATTAAATACCATGGTTATTGGAGAGCACTCTGGCGGACTAATAGTGGATGCTTTTATTGTAGAGAATTATCCGGGCTTTAAGAAGATTTCTGGCATGGAATTGATGATGAAAATAAGGAAGCATGTTGAATATTTTGATGTTGAAATCAAGGATGAGAAGATTGTTGATGTTAGTAAGAAAGCAGATGTTTTTGTAGTAAAGACAAATGAGTCAGAATATAAAACCACTAACATAATTTATGCACTTGGCTCAGAAAAAAGAAGACTTGAGGTGCTAGGTGAGAAAAAATTCCGCGGCCATGGTGTAAGCTATTGCTCAACTTGCGATGGACCTTTTGCCAAAAACAAGATTGCAGGAGTTGTTGGAGGCAGTGATTCAGCATTGTTGACTACTATTTTATTAAGCAAATATGCAAAAAAGATATATATAATCTACAGGGGGAGCAAATTAAGAGGGGACCAGATCAATATAGACAAAGTAAGAAAAGACTCAAAAGTTGAGTTGGTATACAATTCTAATATTATAGAGATTACTGGTGAGGAGAATATTGATAAGGTTAGACTAGACACAGGAAAGGAGCTCGAACTAGAGATGTTGTTTGTGGAGATAGGTTCAATACCTCAGATTAGTATGGCAGAAAAGCTGGGATGCAAAATAGATGAAAATGGATATCTTATTGTTGACAATTATATGAGAACTAATGTTGAAGGGGTATTTGCGGCTGGAGATATTACAAATACCTATACACATTTCAAGCAAATGACCATGGCAGTCGGCCAGGGTGCACTCGCTGCCTATTCAGCATATGAAAAAAATAAAAGAGAAAGATAATAATAGTAATAATAATAATAAGCATAGGAGTTATTTACCAGTGCTAATGAATACAAACATTAAAATACTCAATATCAAACTAGTAATATGATAAGGTGATTAAATATGTCACAGCATAAAGACCAGCGGATAGGTGTTTTTGTTGATGTTCAGAATCTATATTACAGTGCAAAGCATCTCTACAAGCGAAAAGTTGATTTTAGTCAAATACTAAAACAGGCTGTAAACAGAAGAAGGCTCATACGTGCTATAGCATATGTTATTAAGGCAGATGTTAGAGATGAGGAAAATTTCTTTGAGGCTCTTGAGAAAATTGGTTTTGAGGTTAGAGCAAAGGACCTGCAGATATTTTACGGTGGACACAAGAAAGGAGACTGGGATGTTGGTATTGCTATGGATATTATGAGATTGGCTGGGAAGCTTGATGTTGTCGTACTAATAAGCGGTGATGGTGATTTTAAAGACCTCTTAGAGCATGTTAAAGCACTGGGATGCAGAGCAGAAGTAATGGCTTTTGGCAAGACCTCAAGCTCAAGACTGAAGTCTGTATGCGATGCATTTGTTGACATGGACGAGCAAAAAAATAAATTCCTTATCTATCAGCCGAGGAGAGAGTTTACACCTAAGGGAGGACCGAGAGGCAAGTCCGGGGACAGTCGTGATGCTAGAAGAGATTCAGTTGGTGAAGTCAGCTTCATGCAGAAAATCAATATGGATCAGCCCAGCCTAGCGGCAAAAGAAAAAACTGTAATTCCAATGCCAAACGAGCAACCCAAACAACCTGAACAGACCTTGGATAAGAAGACTGAAAAGATAGATGAGCCTAAGACTGAACAAGTAGAAAAAGTAAGTGAGGCAGAGAACGCGAAGCCAATCAAAAGAAAAGGCAACAAGCCAGTAAAAAAGAAAGAGTCCAGCGGTAACAGCAAAAAGAAGAACATACTCAACAAGATCATTGACCGGGTCAACAAATAGTTCATTTTTTATTTCTCTTTATTATTAAATATACATTAATAGCAACTAAGACTGTTACTAGAATACTTAGTATTAATATTGACCTTGGCATCTTGTCCTCTATCCTATCACTTGATTCTATGACTCTTCCAGCTAATGACGTCCTAATTTCATCAAGAGAAACATATATATCAAATAATTTCTTTGTAACTTTGTCAAGATAATGCAAGTCAATTTCTAACTTGTAGTCACCGACATTCACTTTTTCTGTATTCCAGTACGCCTTAATTTGTTGCTTAGCTTGTGGTTCTATATCTACTGAAGAGCTTGTGTACTTGGTGTAGATTTTATCATTTTTACCTTTTACATAGACATCAGCATATATGCCGCTCATCTTCTGGTTCCATTTGTTCTCAAGTAAGATATCAAATTCTGCTATGCTTCCCAGCTTGAAGTGGGATACACTGATATCGACTATATCAATCATATAAGTGCCAATGTTAAATGGCTTTTCATCTTTTGTGGTTTTTTCGTCGTATAATACTGTGGCAACTGCCAAATATGTCCCTGGCTCAAGTTCTGGCAGCCAGTTAATTGAGAGCAATTCCTTATTTTTTGAAGGAACACTCTTGCTGTCACTTTTCAAAGTTGCCAATTTCATATTTAATGGACTATATATGTCAATAATTGCTTTTACTTCCAGGATATCTTCTTCACCGAGATTGTTGACTTCCACTACAAAATTTGATGATTTGCCTGTGTCAAAATTGCCTACAAACAGCTTTGCTTCTGCATATTTTCCTTCGTATGGAACAAATATTATTAGTTTGGAAACTACTGCAATACTGGCACTAACTTGGGTCCCTTTTGTATCCTGCTCATCTGGTATTTCCCTTATTACTGTCCTTATCTCATGAGGGCCTTTGCTTTCCAGTTGTTCAGGCATATTTATTGTGTAGGACACAATTTTGGAATCAATGCTTTCTGTGAACTCTATTAATTGTTGATTGAACTCAATAGACTCTGACAATTCACCCTCTGCATATAACATTACCTTAAAATCCCTTTTATTGTTGTTTAGGATTTTTAGCTGCATTTCAAGTTGTTCGCCCGGCTTATATAATATCTCTTCCGAACTTGGAACAACTCCTAGGCCATTCACTAGTAACGGGAAGAGTACAATTATTGTGCAAAGTAACAATATTTTCTTCATGTTGGGGCTTCCTCCCATACAAACAATACACTTACCTGTTTTTCTCCAGGCGCTTCAGCTGGTGGAACTGTTATAAGCATCTCAATCTCAGCTTCGTCGACAGAATCAGAGTAGTTAAGCTGGCTTACTATGGATTGGTTATTTGCAGTAAGATTTATCCATTCTGTCTCAGATGAGGATGCATCAAATGAGTTTGGTTCAGATGACGAATTTGCCGCCTTTATTCTCACATATTGTGTGTTTAGACTGACGCTTGACCAAAGACTTTGATTCGCTGAAATGTTTATCAGATCAGCCCAGTAATTGCCGTCATTCCTTATTACAAATGGATACGGATCATTATTGGTAGTGTTCTTTGTTTCACTAAGCTCCATTAATCCAAAGTCAATTGAATCATTTACTATGGTTATTGTGATTGATTTTCGCAGTGTGAAATTCCATATGTCGCTCCAGTCTCCAAATTCCTGGCTGTCATTTGCTCTCACACGCCAGAAATACGTAGTGAAGTCTAATTCTGATGACTGCTCATAGTATAAATTAGGAACTCCGGTTTCATTAATAAGAGGAGAACTCATATCCTCACTCAGACTTACTTCTATATGATAGTTTAGTGTGTCGCCTTCCAAATCATATGCTGCAGTCCAGTTGAATTTTGGTGTTCTGTTGGTGAAAAAGGAATCATTGCCTGCTGGATATGAGAGATTTACTTTTGATGGGGCACTGTTAGAGAAATTGTATGCTGAGGAGTAATATGCCGAGTAATTGCTGCCGTCATATGCTCTCACGGTACAATTCCAGTATTCTTGTGAGGAGGTATTGCCAGAGCCGAGTGTATCTATTATTGTGTTAGTGTTGTTCATATAACCTGTATAATTACCGCCACTGTGGAAAACAGAATTATTATACCACCAGTATTCTATTGTAAAGCTTGAGTTGAAATCATCTATTGCAGTCACATTACAATCTAAGCTATCAGATAATGAAGGTGAGGTTGGTGAGATGTTAATCTCTGTGATAGACGGCGCTGAGTTTGCTGTTACAGTCAGTGTCTGATTTGCCTCGCCATACACTCCATTATATGTAGAGTTAACTTTTATTTCATAGCTTCCTGCAGTTGATGGCGCTGTGAATGTGTACGAGTAATC
>JAFGJW010000014.1 GCA_016928835.1 Candidatus Woesearchaeota archaeon
AAACAAAACAATATTCACTTCGTTCTTAAGTTTTGTAAAAACAAAACAATATTCACTTCGTTCTTAAGTTTTGTAAAAACAAAACAAATAAAAACTTAGTATTTTATTGAAAGAGTAATGAAGCATGATTCTAAAATAACAATATATCTCCTTCTTCTCTTTTTGACTGCCCAAATTATAGGTCTTTTTATATTGAATAATAGCATTGTTGTGGAGCAGAAAGTTGATGAAGCAACTGGAGAGATAACAACAGTAACAAATTATACTGAAATTTTTACTGGAAGGCCAGATACAGAAGGCTCAGCCAGTCTAATATATATATTATCTGCCATATTTGTGGGGACTTTTATTGTATTACTCCTTATCAAATACAGGCTCTACAGATTTTGGAAAGGCTGGTTTTTTATTGCTGTGGGCATTACTCTGGCAATTTCATTTGATGTTTTTTTTAGAGAGATAATAGCTATATGTCTAGGATTTTTTCTTGCATATTTAAAAGTCTTTAGACCAAATATCTATACTCACAACATAACAGAAATCTTCCTGTATTCGGGAATAGCAGTCATGCTTGTACCGAACTTTACTGTGCTCTGGATGACTGTTCTCTTGGTGGCAATCTCAATCTATGATGCAATAGCAGTCTGGAAAAGCAAGCATATGATTAGTATGGCCCAGTTCCAAGCAAGAAGCAAGATGTTCGCTGGCATACTGATTCCGTATGAAAAGCCACCAAAAGCAGAGAAAGCTGATATAAAAATTGAGATTCCTGTTAATATAAAGGAAAAAAAGGTAAGGTCAGCCATCCTCGGAGGAGGGGATATTGCATTCCCCTTGTTATTTGCCGGCACTGTCATGGCTGAGATGATAGGCAGAGGCGTAGTGAAAAATATCGCATTCTTCAAAACATTAGTAATTCCTTGCACTGCAGGAATCGCATTGTTTCTTTTGCTATGTATGAGTAAGAAGGACAGATTCTATCCAGCTATGCCTTTTATAACTATGGGGTGTCTAGTAGGGTATGGAATTTTGCTGTTAATTTAGCTCACGGCAACCAAATACATTGCCTGGCTCCAGCCGAGGGGCGTGTTCTCATTGTTAACGAATTTATTGATGTCAGTGTTATAGTAATATAATTCAGGCAACTCTCCTTTCCAGTTCATGGATTTATATAATTTTTCCATATAGAGATTGTATTTTGTTCTATTGCCCAGATCTTTATAGATTTTAGCAAGCCATGCAAAACCAAAAGTCCATTGTGCCTCATGCCCGTTCTTATAATACCAATCATTGAAGTACCTAATAACTCCCTTTTCCCTCACCAATTTCTCTTCAACATTTTTTAGTATTTGCGCTCTCTGCTGGACACTGACAACCTTAAATGGATATATGAGAGACAAAAGCGCCAAGTCAACTTCCCTGCTCTTTGATTCTCTTGGCAGCAATTTATTTAATGCATCCTGTCCTTCTGCCATAAGTTCATCTGGCACATTTACAATACCCTTGATTGCTTTAAGACCTGAAACACACGCCCCAACAGATGAAGCATGCACCTCCTCATCATTCTCCCACATTCCAGAATCTGAATCGTGCCAGTACTCAATACTGGCAAGATAGTGCACAAGTTTCTGCAGCATTCTAATATCTTTGAAATCTCTAAAAACAACTATTTTTTTCTTAAATAATTCTCCAACCTTAAATAAGAAAGCACCTACTGAATCATTCTGCTTATTACCCCAAAAGTCACAATACTCATCAAAGGTAAGAGGATTGTAACGCGCATGTATGTATTTATAGGCAGCATCTGGCTTCTGCTTGATTGCCCAATCAATTTTATATTCATGCTTTAAAAGAATATCAAACAAAGCATAGTATGCTTTCTTGAGCGACTTAATATCCTTTACTGCCTCAAAGCCAAGAGATTCATAGATATTATCCCTAATCCATGCCCTATTATATCCTGTTTTCACTTTTTTTTTTGAAGCCAAGAAAAGACCTGTCTCTACCTGCAGGCTCTTCAATATCCTCTTTGAAACACTTTTTAACACAATTTCTTTAATCATTTACCCTCAGCAGCGGAAATGAGGCAGAAACAATATATAAATCTTTCGCTTTTATACTACTTAATAATAGTAAAAATAACAAATACCTGGTGGGCTTAATTTTTGCTTAAGAAAAGACCGGCAGCCCCATAAAGCCCAGCTTCTGGATTCAAGACAACAAACACATTAATCTTCTTAAGTAATGAGCTGTAAACCCTATGCCTGATAAACTCATTCATAAAATGGGCTCTTAAATGATTAATGATAGACGCACTGATCCCTGCGCATAGATAAACATGGGAGCTTATCAAATGGAGAGCTGAATCCCTGGCGAATCTTGCATAGAATTTAGTAAACATTCTTAAGGTAAGATCACATAGCTCGTCCTTATCACAGTGTTTAGTTATGAATTCTGCTTTTTTTGGCACGTTTCTTATCCTAGACTTTATATTCATGTCAAAGTCTATATTGCTCTGTATCTCAAGATAGTCATATATATCGATAAGACCTCTGCCAGAAACAACATCCTCATAATATACAGGGCCCTTGTATTTCTTGCTCAGATAATCCAGCACCCCGTATTCATGAATATCCTCTATACCTAGTGAAGTATACCCTCCTTCAGCAGGATAAGTAATGCCGTTAATAACATAAGCTTTGCCTAAGCCTGTGCCTGGGCCTATTACTAATTTAATATTGTTGTTGAAGGCGCTTTTATTTAATACCACAATGTCTTTCCTTGGCATGAACTCTATCCCAACGCCTATTGTATGGAAATCATTGACAATAACCAATTTTTTAGTATTTAATTTTTTCATGAGCTTTTCCTTATTAATACTAAAATTGGAGTTTGTCAGCTTTATTTGGTTACCAACAACAGGACCTGCAAACCCTATGCCAATTTCATCAGCTGCAACTCCTTTTTTATCAGAAAAGGATTTGATGTATTTTGATATATCTTTAATATCCTCAGTCAAATTTTCCTCTTTTGACAGCATGACTGGTTTTTTGTCAAGTTTAAATACTGCAATCCGTGTGTTAGTGCCCCCTATGTCCAATGCAAGTACTTTTCTCATACTTGTTTAATTAGACTAAGGGTTTATAAAAGTTATTCTTTATAGCATAATAAAAAATCACCTAAAAACAATGAATTGCCAAATGTTAGTTACTAAATAGTGGTTAAAAACAGAAAAGTTTATAAATGAGTGAGAATTTCAAATAGGAGAAATGAGTATCGATAATTTTTTTAAAAATGGCAAAAGAACCTTAGCAGGTGTTAGCCTCCTGGCAATTATGGTCAGATATTTGAGTGGATGTGCTGGAGCAGATGCCACCATATCCCCTACTCCTAGGATACAGCCACTCTATGCAACCGCACCTCCAACTCAGACCATAGAGCAAGAGGAAGGTGTTGAGTCAATTGTGTGGAACTCTAATGTTACTTTAAACTCGATGGGATGGTATAATAGTTTCACCTATGATGCAGATGCTCAGCAATTGTTCATGTTGCTGAATAATGATGAATATAGGATTAGCATGGGTTATACACTTGAGCGTTTTGTGTTTGATGCTGTTGACCAAGGTGTACTTACTGGAGGTGTTTTATCATCTGGAAGTGCACAGGTAACCTATACTCTCGATCCGCAGCAAGGAAGTTCTTTCAGCATCAGCGTTACTGAAACCAGAATGGATGGCACTTCTCGTGCTGGTACTTGGGACATAACTTATAGTTATTCATCTACAGATCCAAGAATTCAATTTTATTTTGAACAAAGATAATTCACCTTACCCTTCTCACTACACTTACAAACCCACTATGGCCTATGCCCCTACTTAATGGCCTTACTTTTCTCTGCTTTATCTCCCATTCCCTTTCTATGACTTCAACTGTTTTCACATGGACAAAGCTATCTGTTAATGCATTCACAAAATCAGCTGTCTGTGGTATGGTTGGAGAATAATTTACCAGAAAACCACCGACCTTCAAAGATTTAGAAGCATGTCCAATAACTTTCCATGGCTCAGGCAAATCCAATACAATTAGATCCAATTCTTTTTCATCTATTCCAGAATAAATATCTTTTTTTTTTAATTCAATATTCTCTAATCCTAAAAAATCAATATTCCTTTTGACAATATTAAAGAAATCATCTCTGATTTCATAACTATAAACCTTTTTGCATAGATTGGCTAAAAAGCAGCATAAAGCTCCAGAGCCAGAGCCGGCATCTAGAACAATAGAGTCTTTATTAACTCCTGTCTCTGCTATTATCAAACCAATGTCCTTTAAGGGAATTATCTGGGCACCTCTTTTAATCTTAGAATAAGAATCAATAAAACTAGGAGCAAAGATAAAGAAGTCCCTGCCAGTATTGCTAACTAGTTTATCCCCATTTTTAGCCTCAACCAAATCTTTAGACTTAACAAAACCATACTGTGTATGGAAGTCTTTGTCTAATTCACGAACAAAAAACTTTCTATTACCGCAGACCAAAACCTTCTTAATCTCCTTCATAACAAACAGGAACTTATATTTTCTTTTATATTTTACCTATTGAAGAATTTTTATAAAAAATTTTATCTAAGAATCCGAAATATTTAAATATGTATACATTTTACTATGTATCGAAACGATTTAAAAAGATACAGGTAAAAAATATGAGTACAACCGTTACTACAAGGATTGATGAGTCTCTATTGCATGAAGTGGATCAACTATCTTTACAAAAACAGATGGATAGGGCAACATTTTTAAGGAACATTATAAAACATGGTGTCCAAGAAGAAAAAAGAAAGAATGCATTAGAAAAATACAAAAGGAGAGAATATTCTCTTCAAAAATGTGCTTCTTTATTAAACATAAGTGTTCTAGAGATGATTGATTTATTGGAAAGGGAATCTCTCTTCTTAGATTATACTAAAGATGAGCTAAGAGAAGATCTGCAAGGATTACTATGAAAATAATAAGTAACACCTCTCCCTTGATTTTTCTAGCTAAAATTGAAAAGCTTTATCTTCTAAAAAATTATGAACTAACTATTCCAAATGTTGTGTTTAGAGAGGTAGAAAAAAAGAGAGAAGATCAAACTTATTTTATTATCAAAAAGTTCATCCAAGACAACAAAATAAAAATTCAAGATGTAGAATTGTTAAAAAAACTCCCTAATAGTCTGGGCGATGGTGAAAAAGGGGTCATCTCTTTAGCTGTGAAAGAGGGAGTTAAGAATGTTATTATAGACGAAAAAAAAGCTAGGACTATTGCAAAATCTTATAATCTAATACCAAAGGGGACTCTTGCTCTATTGGCTACTGCAGTTAAGAAAAAAGAAATTTCTGAAAGAGAATGCAAAGAATTGATACTTGGTCTGTTGAAAAAGGGTTATAGAATTGATCAAAAATTAATCATGGAACTAATTGAATTTTTAGGCAATAAATAATCTCATAAGTTGTTATCAAATATGCCACTAATTAGTTTATGTGACCACCCTACTTTTAACAAAAGACTAGTGATTTTGTCTGCAGAATCGCCTTTGACCAGCCTATGGTTAATATAATCTTTTACCTTATCCACTTTATCATCTACAATATGGACCTTTGACATAACCATATCAACATATTCCTCTGCCCATTTTTTAGCCAGAAGCTCATTTTTAATCATCCTTTTTGTCATGCCTTTTTCAAAACAGGAATCAATGTACTTATCCAGCTTTATCAAGTACCTTAAATCATTTTCGACAAAATTGCTGCTTATTATCTTGGTTATTAGGTCAATTGCCCATCCTGCCTTTATTAGTGATTCTTTAATATATTTGATTGATTCTCCATTTGCTATCCTTCTATTAATATGCTGCCTCAATCTCTTAATATTTTTCTCTTCGCTAAATACATCATAGAGTTCGGCATCAACTAAATCCTCAGTCAAGCCAGTTTCAAGCATTTTCCCTCTAAGCTGCTGTTGAGACATTTTTTCCATATTATCCTTTATTATGCTCTTTATTTCTGTCATCTGTCTTTTGAACTCAGCGTTACATGCTGCTAGTTCCCTATCAACAACTTTTGATGGCCAGCCTACCCTGCACAATAAATCTTTAATATCCTCGCTTGATTTCTTCTGCGCAAGTTCATGCAAGATAAAGCCTCTGAGATGCTCTGAGTCAGATATCAAATAGACCCTGTATAATACAAGGTCTATTAAATCATGCGGCCATTTTTCTCTTCTAAGTCTATATCTAATCTCCTTTCTCGGAAGACCAAGCAATGAATTAGCGAGGTAGTCATTAAGCCTTATCAAAGCACTGATGAGCTCCGGCTCTCCTGATTCGTGTAATATATCACTAATCACTGGATGAGGCCAGTGCAGCTCCTTGAGATGATTTGCAATATCTGCTTTCAGTTTTCCTTTCCCCAGGCAATAATTTACATATCTCTGCAGCTTAAGCAAGGTCTCTTCTTTAAGCTTAAGTGGAGGCAAAGGTTTTGGTACTGCCGCTGCCTGGATAGGATGTTGCACTTGCTGAACAGGAGCCGGCATTGTCTGCGGCTGGGTTATTTGTCGCACATCTGCTGGTTTCTCAGGCTTTTTCTTAGACAGCATAAACACAGCAAGTAATGCACCAACAATAATTAGAGTAATAACAGCAATGATAACAGGAGAAATCCCTTTTTGTTCCAATGGCTGCTCAACCTGTGGACAACCCTCACAAGGACCACCACAATCAATATCCTCTTCTCCCTGGTTTCTTATTCCATCATTACAGCTAGCACATGACCTGCAAGGGCCGCCGCAATCAACACCCTCTTCTCCCTGGTTTTGTATTCCGTCGGAGCATGAAACACAGGGCCCACATGGGCCGCCGCAGTCAACACCTTCTTCTTCCTGGTTTTTGATACTATCGCTACAGGTACCGCAGGAAGAACACGGGCCGCCGCAATCAACACCCTCTTCTCCCTGGTTCTGAATATTATCAGTGCATGAAGGAACAGCACAAACAAATGAAAATGGCCTGCAATAATTGCTTGAACAATCAGAACTTCTGATGCAGTGTTTTCCAATGGCACAGGTCTTATTCTGTGCTGCACACACTCCACCGCAATCTGAATCTGTCTCATCCTGGTTCTTGATCCCGTCACTACAACTCCCGCTCTGTTCAGGTAACGGCTCTTCCTTTGCTTTATCTTTCCTCCTTCCCCCTCCGCTAACTACACAATCCTCATCTATTTCACCATCTCCATCATTATCAATGCCGTCACCACATATCTCCTGTATTTGTGTGTCTTCAACAAGCGCAAATACTGAAAAACCGCTGGCTTGACCAGTAATGATATCAAGAGAGGTATTCCTTGAAACAGTAAGGGTTTCAATGTTATTGTAATTTACCTGGCCACTGCTGAAGTTATATCCCATTTTTAAGATAATAAGAGAGTTCTCATTGCTGATGCTGGAATTAATTGAGGTATAGTTAAACTCAACTAGGTATTGGTCTGTATAACCAGATATGATCTCAAATGCGTATGCATCTCTAACCCTATATCTTAGGCTTGAGCCAATATTCCCTGATTCACTGTCAATTAATCCAGGATATGAAGCATTTATTGAAAAATAAGTCAAATTAGAAATATTAACATTCAATAAGACAATACTTGTTGTATTTAGGTTTGAAAATCTGACATTGTAAAGTATGCCTTTATATACTGTTGCAGCAGTATCATGATCTGAAACAACCTCAGCAGCAACACTGTTTGAAGTGTTCATATAGGTAATGGTAATATCTTCTGCTGAATTAATATAAAGTGTATTAGCAAGGGATTGCTGGTATGTTATTCCGTCACTCCAGGCCACGTCTGTATAAAGTCCTGCTTTTGTCCTTGCTCTAACATTAAAGAAGTATGTCTCTCCATAGCTCATCTCTCCAGGCAGGCTAACATTAGTGTAGTTGACAAGTACAGAGTTCCAAGCTCTCAGAGAATTCCAACCGTCATAAGGATAGAGGGCAATGCCAATTGCATACTCATAATAGTCAAGCTCTGAGATAAGATCATAATACGGTGTCCATGTTGCATTGAGCATCTGGAATGATGTAAACATGCCAGTGTCGTATACTGCCAATGTGCTGTCCTCAGAAGTATCTATCGTGAAGTTTACTATTGTCAGTGCTGTGGAAAGACCTGCAGTGTCAACAGCTGACAAAGTTAGATTATATTTTCCGTCCTCAAACATAATAAATGGAGAGCAGTTGTATTCTTGTAGACCGTCTTCTTCTGGTACACAGTTAAGGTTGTACCAGCCATACATGCCTCCGTCATTATTGTAGGTATATGTCTGAGAAGACGTAGTAAAATTCATTTCCAAAGTAGACCTGTTCACACCGCCCTCGTCATTTACAAGTATATTCAGCTGATAGTCGCTTGTATGGTTTTTTGGCGCATTAGTAAGATTAAATGTCGGGCCGCTGATATCATAAAATGAAACAAGATTTCTTGAGGGACCTTTATTGCCTGAGCCGTCCACACTGAAAACAAAAATAGTATTATTGCCTGGACATAATGTAAGTGAGATATTGAACCATCCAGTCGGCATTGTAGAATTAAAAGATTTGACTGTCACACCAACAGGAACATCAGATAACAGCTCAGTACCCAAAGTCAACTGCCAGTTATCCCCTGCAGTTTCTGCTTGTATAATATTGTATCTATAGAAATGCGTGTAATTGTGATTGGAGAACTCAACCCAATTTCCCTGGGAAAAATTAATTCTGTTAGAAGGTGTGTCTGGTATTGTCACTACATCTGTACCTGCTTCCCTCAATGCTTCTGTTGTGATAGCGCTTCCATAAAATCCGGAACTTCCGTTGCTAATAGTACTTGTATGATAAATGCTCATGTTCTGGCACCTGAGGTCGACACTAATATTCATCATTGACTCATTATTATATCCAATGATATCTACTGATGAGATAACAGACACTCCTGAAACAGGCCAAACATGGGGTTTTATAGGCGCGTTTTCATCATAACAGCTGTTGTCAACACATAACTCCCCTCCAGAACAATCTGAATTATCACTACAGTCAACCCATAAGCCATTTAAACATATATCATCATCCCCATTAGTATCTACATCAAATGAGCTGCCTGTTGAATAGCATGCATTATTGAATGCACATTTTGTTGATGCCCCGCAACATAATGGGCTTACTAAAGTTGACTGGTTTGTTGCAGAGCAGAAAGATATAGCCCCAGTACAATTGAAATTTGTGTAATATTCATTGGCATCATCACCGCAGCATTGGTTGCCTCCTCCTGTCGCATCATATTCTCCAACACCAGATTCGCCAGCTGTTACAAAATAATTAGTTCCTGCAGAAGAGAAACCTGTCTTAGAGTCACATGCTGAGCATGTTGTAGTGCTTGCATCGCAATCAGTCCAATTACCTTGGAAACAATATGCATCAGCTTCTCCCTGTCCATCAAGCTCGTGTGCCTCATTAGTTGCATAACACACATTATCAAAAACACAGTCGTAATCTGAATCGCAACAGCTCTTGTCAGTTGGATTGTTTTCGCAGAAGTGGCATGTTGAAGCTGCATTCTGTGACTCATTACAAGCTCTAGTCTCAAAATTTTCAGTATTGTTATTAGCACAGCATGCTGGCCAATACCCCTGTCCAATCAAGCGATCCGACCAGAAATCTGTATAGATTGGATCTGTATCAGGCACCCAGTTGGGAAGTCCATAGTTCTCTTCACATTGTGTGCGGTTATTGTCTGCGCCAGCATTGACAGTATATGCAGAACTAATTAGGAAGAAAATACCTAGGATAATTACAATCCATGTAATTTCTTGTATCTTTCTCATATTATATCGAGATTGCCCTTTTTTGTTTTTTTATACTCTTTAATGGTTTTATCAATATTTTTTGGATCAACTTTAAGCTTTGAGGACTTTTCCTTAAGCTCTTTTAAGAGAGGATCATCTGGCGAAAGTTCATCTGGTTTGATTTTTTTTAACAGAATGCCTTCATCAGAAACAGAATACACCCAGAATCCAGTGGTCTCATCTATATCAAGCTCATCCCTAATATCCTTAGGAATGACTATCTGACCTCTTTTGTCAGCCTGAACAATCTTTGGGTATTTTTTCATTTTTCTGAATATCAGAAAATAAATCAAAATATATGCATATATTTCTGAATATCAGAAAACAAATATATAAATGTTTTGTTTTATAGCTAAAAGTATAGAAATGTGTGATATTATTACTATAACAATGCAAAAAAGAATTAAAGTTCTGTCTGATCTACATATCTTCCTTCGTACTTAGCTTCTCCCTCAGTCCTTTCAAAGACAAACTGGCATATCTTTGTGCCAGCATGAAGCCTTAGAGGAACATTACCCATGTTTGTCATTTCAAGGACTTGGTGGTTGCTAATACCTGGTTGCATAAATGACGCTGAAATATGCACCATCAGTCCAACTCTGGCAAACCTGCTCCTGCCCTCAAGCCACCCACTTAAGTTAGGAGGAAGAGTTATTTTTTCATTAGTTATCCCCAGTATTGTCTCGTGCGGCTGGATGATTATTGAGTCTGCCTCTACCAACTTAGTAATCTGCTTATAGTCAAGATTCTCATCAACATCATAGACCTGCATTGCCTTTTCAAAAACTCTGAATTTATTGCCTAGTGTAAGGTCAACAGATCCTGGACCGACATTATCTTGGTTATACGGCTCAATTTTTACATTGCCAGAAGAGATTTCTTTTAGAATTTCGTCTTTTGTTAGAATTGACATACTAAGTTTATATTTCAGTTTCCTTTAAATATTTTTTTAATATAAAATGGATTATCTTTTCCCCTTATACCTTCCCCTGCTCTCAACTTTTTCTAGTCGTTTAATTATGTTCTCATAGTCATTGCTTTTTTCTTTATAGCCTTCTAAAACAAGCTCAAATGCTTTTTTATAAATTTTATAATGTTTGCTTTCCAATGCTCTTTTCAATAGATGCAGGTCAACTGCCTTATCCTCTATTTTATCGGAGAAAAAGCTCAAACCAAAATCTATAAAAAAAATCCTACCATTACTCAATATCATATTTGATGTTGTTAAATCACCATGGACAATATTTGAATTATGCATCACTGCCAGTAATCTACCTATTTCTTTGCAGAGCTTGACATTCTTATCTAAGACATCTCTTACTTTGTCTCCTTTGATATTTTCAATTTCTAGAGCAGTGTTTTTATCATCTAATTTAATCAACATTGGTTTTGGAATTTGATCTGGTAATTTTTGAATTACCTTTGCTTCTCTTCTTGTGCGGAATTTTCGCAGTTTCTCATCTAATGCAGGAATCCTGTAACTTTTTTTAACTCGTTTCTTAATAATTTTGTTAGTATCTTCATATATTTCTGCTTCTGCCCCTCTTGCCATAAGTTTCATAACAAAAGAGAATAAGGGAGTCTATATAATATTAACTTAATAGGAAGCTAACTGAGAAGCATGATAATCTAGAATTGCTTATTCAAAAACTGGACAATTGCAGCAGGCACATCTCGTTTAGACTCATTTTTATTCCATAGCAGCCTTCTTAAAAAGCCTTCAACTCTTTCGTCAAGCCTGACTGTTTCAGCCTCAGGCAACAAGTGGCTAGGTTCATGGAAACCTGGACCAACTGATTGGTGAAAAGGTCTAATAGTTAGCATCCACCCTGCATTTCCATGATTGTATGAAGTAGTAAGTATGTAACCCATACCTGACTGATAAGCGCCATCAGTCGCAACTGGAACCAGTGTTGCTTCTGTTGGAACACGAGAGTAATCATAATAAGAAAACTGATTAACCCTAAGGCAACATGGAAAATAACTTTTCACTTCTATTCCTCATCAAAAAACAACAGCTATTATTTAAATCTTGTCAAGAATAAGATAGGAATTTTATTATGTCAGAAGAGGTAATAACACCAACCAACTTGTCTCCCTGCACAACAGGTATCCTCTCAATGTTATTTATCTTCATCCTTGATATAACATCAATTAATTTTTCTTTTTTATCGGATTTTACAAGAGGAGAAGTCATCACATACATTGCGCGGAGGTTTTTATCAAGGATGCCTTTATTATTAATTGTTCGTACAATATCACTCCCGGTTATAATACCAATAGGCCTATTGTTTTCAACTATAAACACATAACCAGAGTTCCTTTCCTTAAGCAGTGCAACAATATTAAGTATATACTCTTCTTTGTTTACTGTGACTAGATCTCTACTCATTACCTGTTCTGCAATAAAAACAGTCTTTTGTGTGTCTGTACTATTATCTTTAGATTTTATTTTTTGTATATTAATGCTCTCAAAAACAGATTTAATTTTGTCTTTGGACCATCCAGCTTTTATGAGCTGCTCCTTAATAACTGCTTCAGCTATTCCTTTCCTAACACACTCTATTATATATCGACTTAGCTGTGCCAAGGTTTGGTCTTCTAATTTTTGCATTTTATCCTTTGAATGTCTTATAATTGTCCTGCAAGGCCACAATTCCTGGAAGTTGTTTTCCGCTTATATACTCAAGCGAGGCGCCTCCTCCTGTTGAAATCCAAGTCATCCTACAACCAAGATTATATTTTTCTATTGCAGCTCCAGAGTCCCCTCCTCCTATAATAGTCCTGGCTTTGCACTCTGCAAGTGTCAAGGCAACTTCCTTTGTTCCGTTGGCAAATCTGTCAAATTCAAAAACACCAATAGGGCCTGCCCAAAAAATTGTTTTTGCCTGCTGAAGTAAACTCTTGTATAATTCCACTGTTCTTGGACCTATATCAAGTATAAGCCAACCATTTTCTACATTTTGAATATCGACCATTTTGCTATCAGCATCTGCGCTAAAATTATTACCAAGAAGTGCATCAAGAGGGAATACAATCTTGTTTTTTGCCTGCTCGATAATTTCCTTGGCAAATTTGAGTGTTTCTTCGTCATATCTTGAAGCGCCGATTGGTGTGCCTCTTGCCTTTAGAAAAGTATTTGCCAGAACACCCCCTAGTATGAGTTTATCAACTTTGGCAAGCAGAGTTCTCATAACATCAATCTTATCTGCCTTTGCCCCGCCTATAATAGCAATAAATGGCTGTTCAGGGTTAGTAAGATCAAGATTTTTTACCTCATTTTCCATTATCTGGCCCGCACAGCTCTTTAAAAATTTTGGAACTCCAGTAACAGACGCATGGGCTCTATGGGCTACTCCAAATGCATCAAAAACGAACAAATCAGCAAAACTTGCCAATTTTTCTGCAAATTCTCTGTCACCAGCTTCTTCGCCTGGGTCAAAGCGCAGGTTCTCTAGGACTATTATCTTGCTGTTGTTTAGAGATTGTAGTTTTCTAATCTCTGGATTGCTCTCAAAATAGACCTCTTGACCGAGTAATTCTTTAAATCTCTGTGCTATTGGTTTCATTGAATATTTGGAGTTTATCTTGCCTTCAGGCCTGCCAAGATGCGAACATACTATTACCTGTTGTGGATTCTTATCAAGAACAAGATTTATGGTGGGCAATGCTTTCCTAATTCTTGAATCATCTGTAATATTTCCAGAAGAATCTTGGGGCACATTGAAGTCTACTCTTACTAAGACTCTTTTTGCATTAAAATCAAAATCAGATAATGTATAAAACATGACTGCACCTCTTATATCTCTATGAGAACTGCAAGGTATATAAAATTTTTGAAAAAATTAAATCATTATCTTAAGCAGGTCAACAATTCTGTTAGAATAGCCCCATTCATTATCATACCATGCAACCACTTTAATAAGATTGTCATTAACCATTGTTGACTGTGCATCAAATATTGATGAATGCGGGTTATCTATAATGTCAACACTTACCAGCGGCTCTTCTGTGTACTCTAATATGCCTTTTAAATCATGCTCAGCCACATTCCTAAATAAGTTATTAACTTCGTCTTTATTAGTCTGCTTGCCAACAACAACCACAAAATCAACAATTGAGCCGCATGGCACTGGCACACGCAGCGCCATACCATCGAGTTTCCCTTTTAAATCTGGAATAACCTCAGCTACTGCCTTTGCAGCTCCGGTAGTTGTGGGGATGGTGCTTAAGGCAGCTGCTCTTGCTCTTCTTAAATCCTTATGGGGAAGGTCAAGAATTCTCTGGTCATTTGTATAAGCATGCACCGTAGTCATAAATCCCCTTTGTATTTTGTAATTATCATGCAGCACTTTTACAACTGGCGCCAGGCAGTTGGTGGTGCAGGAGGCATTGCTGATAATGTTATGTTCATTTTTGTTATAAGTATGCTCATTGACACCCAGCACAATTGTTTTGATCTGTTCTTCACCTTTTCCTGGAGCGCTCAGCAAAACCTTCTTAGCACCAGCTGCTAGATGCTTTGATGCTAGTTCTTTTGTGCAGAAGAAACCAGTGCTCTCGACAACAATGTCAACGCCCAATTCTTTCCAAGGCAGTTTCTGAGGATCTTTTTCACTGAGAATTTTTATTCTTTTTCCATTAATTACCATATACCCATTGTCAACAGCAACACTGCCAGAAAAAATTCTATGGACAGAATCATATTTAAATAGATGTGCCAAGGTATGAGCATCGCCTAAATCATTAACAGCAACGAAATCAATATCAGAGTGAGTCATGCCAATTCTTAGCACTTGTCTTCCAATCCTGCCAAATCCGTTAATCGCAACTTTAACCATCGTGAACACCTCTTTTAATTACTATCTATAAAAAATATCATCACTTTAAAAAACTTTGGCTTTGTTTGGCAAGTGTAAAATCGGAATATATAAAAGCTACTTCTGTATTCTTTGAAAATTCATGAAATGTGACATCTGCAACAAGGAATTGTCTTGGCTTTTTTTTATTGGGAAAGATAATGTGTGCAATAACTGCATGATAAAGCATACGCTTTTCAAGGAGTTAAGATTAAGTGATGAGTCCAGGTTAAGGAAAGCATTGCGCGCATTTGACATCAACTGCTTCAATGATCTTAAAAATATAAAAGAGCATCAGCTCGAATTATTAGAGAATGGAAAGATTCAGGAAAAGTCAAAGCAGACAGTCAAATATAAAAAAAACAAGCAATCTATTATAAGAACAGATGCAAAAGAAGACACGCTTGATCCAATGAGCGAGATGGATCAGTTCTGGTAATAATTTCTATTGTCAGATTATAACTTACAGGAGTTGAACTCTCCCATAACTAGGATTGCATAAAGCAAAAATTTTAATTATAGTCATTATTTCTTTATTCTAATGCAAAAAACAAGGTTTGACGGAATATATTATATTGAGAAAGGGAAAAATAAATTACTCTGCACAGAAAATTTGACTCCCGAAAAAAGATTTTTTGAAGAGGATTTAATAAGAGACAAAGGCAATGAGTATAGGGTCTGGGATCCGAGAAGAAGCAAGCTCGCTGCAGGAATAAAAAAAGGATTATCACAGATAGGATTGAAACCTGGGTTCTTTGTACTATACCTGGGTGCTTCTCATGGTTATACACCCTCCTTTGTCTCTGATATAGTAGGCAAAGAGGGCTTTGTCTTTGCGCTTGACTTTGCACCAAGAGTTGTACGTGACCTAGTATTTTTGTGTGAGAAAAGAAAGAATATTGCACCAATATTAGCAGATGCAAACCAACCTGAAAAATATATGCACCAGATTACAGAAGTTGATTTTATTTACCAGGATATAGCCCAAAAGAATCAGTCACAGATCTTTTTGAGAAATTGTGAATTGTTCCTAAAGAAAGATGCATTTGCCATCCTTTGCGTTAAAGCTCGTTCTGTTGATGTTACAAAAAAACCAAGTGTGATTTATCAGCAGGTAAGGAGAGAGCTGGAGAAAGTAATCACTATTGTTGATTACAAGATATTAGACCCTTTTGAGAAGGACCATTGTATATTTGTATGCAAGAAGAAATAGCCTTTTGGATTTATTAATTCTATTTTGTCGGGTCAGTTACCCTTCCTAAAAACAGGATATTGCCTGTTCCTTTTTCTTGTATAATGAAAACGAATGGGTGGTCTGCCCTGAATATGTTGCTCGGCATATCCGAACTGGCTTTCATGACCACTGCAGTCGCAGCAGCCGCCTCTGTCCCTTTCTCATCAACCTTAACAAAGGCTTGGTGTATTACCTCGCTAATAAAAAGCTGCTCAGCTGTAGTCATCCCTGAAAAATCTGCACTGCCAGAAAAGGCAGTCGGCATGCCCATCGCACTTAATGCATCTTTCATAAAATATTTTGTGTCAAATTCAAATTTTGGAATAAATATTGAACTCAGTTTAGTTTCTTTCATCTGTGATTTATACTCGTTAAGTTTTTCAGCAGATAATTCAATATCCTCAAGGGTATAATCAAAGGTAATCATCTGATCTGTTTCATAATCATAGGCTTCTCCTTGTTTTGGCAACAAGATAAGCATTGAGATTTTATCCCCCTTGTAAGGCAATTCCAGGATCTGCAGCTTCTCTAAATCTGCATAATTGAATCTTGCTTTGTCCGGTTTCATGTACATCATTTCAGCTTTGACAATCTTGTCTTGAGTAATTTTAAAGTTTTGTTGATGAGTATCTGATTTCTTAAATTCCCATTCCCATGTGCCCTTAAAATAGATAGCATTCGTAAGAACCAATCTTGTAATTGGACTTAAAACGCCTTGAGGTATCAGCTCCTTAATCTTATCATTGGTCTGCTCTTCAATAAATGAATTGATTGCCTGCCTTGATTTTTCTGTTTCTGCCTTAAAATCAAGATTTGCCACTTTCCCACCATAGTATTTTTCTACTCTGCTTGTATAATCCTCAAGGAAAGGATAATCCTGCTGGACCCATAAGGCGTTTCCTGTTCTCAGTTCGTAAGCACCATTCCCTTTATTTATATCATTATAAATTGCTGCAAAATTGGGTCTTAGTATATTGTCTTGCGGGAAATGAAAAACAGATCTCATCTCATCTGCAGTCTGTCCCTCTGCTCCCTCATAAGTCATTGCCAGTGCAGCAGATATGCTGTAAGGTGAAAAAAAGAGGTTGCCCTGTTCAGACTCACCTAGTTGTGAGTAGAGGTCAAAGGCAAATTCATTATTTGCATTCACTACTTGCATTATTCCGTTCCTAGAAGAACCGGAATCATCTGCTCGCGGAGGCTTATTAGGCTGATAAGGGAAAATAAAAAGGACAGAAGTAGCAGTTATAGCTGCAACCATTAGCAACACTATCGCAATTAAAAGTATTCTTTTATTCATATCATTTGTTAAGATACAACTATTATATAAATCTTGTTTAGGCTTTGACTTCGATTGAAGTTAAAAGGTCAGATTAAGAATTTCTCTGCTTCTTCAGCTCTTCATATATCTCCTTAAGCTCAGGCTGGGTAATCTTATCCTCTGCGTATTTCCAGAAGGTCCATTTTTCTTTATTTATATTATACCCTTGTGTTTTTTCATATTCAAGAGCTTGAAACATCATTTCAAGGATATCAACCTGCTTTACATATTTTGATTCTTCTGTTTCTTGCTTTTCATATTCATACCATAAGCTCTTTAGCTCTTCTGAATTTGCCTCTGTAAGCAGATTGGATAACTTTTTTATTGTTCTTTCTTCAAGCTTAAATTTTTTGTCAAGGGACATATTATCGTGAGGAGTAATATCACCAGCATCAATCTCCCCCAGCTCATGCAGCAGCGCCATTTTAATCATTTTTTCTCTGTCTAAATCTTCAGGAGCCAAAAACATCACCATAACAGCTGTCCTAAAAGAATGCTCTGCAACTGATTCTGCATCTTTGATGCCAGCAATAAGCCACCCTCTCCTTTTTAATAATTTCAGTTTATTGACTTCACCAAGGAAATTGAAAAGACTCATTTTAGTTCATTGATTTTTCCCTGAATCTCCTTATTAAGCTCATCTCCTCTGTATTTACCTTTAAAATAGTCTATTTTTACTGCTATGGATATCTTATCTGCAAGCAGTCTAGCTATTTTGCCGTGATGCTTTTTCTTAGCCTTTTGTATCAAGGGGTGCTGGCTTAGCACTCCATATTTCGGCGGCAGGCTTCTCTTGTTCCTCATATGCCTAAACAATGCTTTTTCCGCACCTAGCAGCTGTATTGTAGACGCTGGAAACATAACTAGATTCCTTAACGAGCCTGCAATTGATATTAATTTTCCTGCAATAAGTGCGCCTGTGATAGCTGTCATATTTGGACAGGCTCTTTGCATAATCTCTTCAATATATTTCTCATGCGTATTCCTAATAATAATCAAAGAATTTATCTCCTTAACAAGAGTGAATAAGGCTTCTTTGTCTTTGTCTTTTAGGTCAGCGCCCATGCTAAAACTAATCTTGCTTTCTTTCACCAATTCATTTTTGCTTTTACCTAGTATGACCCTAATAAATGTCTCATTGTCCTCAATACTCTCACTAATCTCCGGGAGATAATAGCAATACCATTCTCTTATTCTTTTAACAAGAATATTTATTATTTTAGTCAGCTCATCATAAGCACTTACTGCCTGGATAATCAGAACATCATCCTGTATTGATGCTTTAATCTGATGTTTTGTAATATAAATATTTTTCTCATAAAATTTGTCTTTATAGTATCTTAATTCCTTATCTGCACGCAGTATTTTTTTATTATCCTTTGTTTCCCTTAAATTTTCAATATTTTTGAATTTTTTTAAGAATCTTCTTTCTGAGTCAAGAATTTTCCCTTCTTCAATCAACTTTAAGTGTCGTAGAGATTCTTCTTTAGAAAACAGTATTTTCTCTCTGAGTTTAAAATGCTCATTGAAAACAAATGTCCCGATAATGTTACTATATAAATACATAAGAATATGAAAAGAGGATTAATCTATAAATCTTTTTATGCCGCCTTAGCTTCTTCAATCTCCTCATTGAGGAAATCCAGACCGGAAGTTAGTTCTTTGTAGCTGTTCCTAACAGTAACCTCTGTGACATCAGCCACTTTGGCAATCTCTGCCTGAGTTTTCCTTTCATTATGAATCTTTGAAGCTATATACAATGCACCTGCTGCAATCCCTTTAGGAGATCTGCCAGAGACCAATTGCTTTCTTGTTGCTTTCTGCACAATATCAATTGCTTTCGTGTGGGTTTTTGGTTTTAATCTTAACTCTGAGGCAAATCTGGAAATATAATTCAAAGGGTCAATTGGCAAGGTCTTTATATTAAGATTCCTTGACACATATTTGAAGTTTTTGGCAACTTTCTTTTTGTCAATTCCAGTGACCTCGGAAACCTCATTTAATGTACGGGGGATATCATACATCCTAAGTACTGCATACACAACCCCAGCAACTACTGCTTCTGTAGAATGCCCTCTGACAAGCCCTCTCTGCACAGCATGTGTATAAATTTTAGATATCTCCTCCTCAACATAAGCTGGAAGAGTTAGTACAGAGGAAATCCTCTTGATTTCAGACAGGGCAATTCTAAGGTTAGCCTCAATAGCAGTACTTACCCGCCTCTGCCACAATCTTAATCTATAAAACTTGCTCTTATCTTTTTTAGACTTCAATTTATACAAGTCTTGTTTTGAGCCTATTTCTGTTCCAAGACCCTGGTCTTCCTTTGTATATGTTAATGGAGCTCCAGTTCTTCTTCTCTTTTCTGTTGCGTCATCATCAAACTCTCTCCATTCCTGGCCAAAATCAAAAAGTCTGTCATCTAGTACAAGTCCGCAGGACCTGCACACAATTTCTCCTTTCTCCTTGTTCCAAGCAAGATTTTCATCCTTGCATTCAGGACATTTCTTATAAGTTATGTCTTTCATCTTCTCATTAGATAGATTCGGCTATTTTTTATGATTTGAACAAATCAAGAATTTATAACCAAACCCCTATTATTTTTGAAAACCAGGTTATTTATAAATGTTTCGGTCTGCTATAATAATTCTTAGAGGAGAGTCACCAGTGACGATGTAACAACTTTTATAAAGAGTTTTGATTTCCATAGCCTTATGTCACTCACATCAGCACAAAGGAGAAAATTGTTAAAATTTATAGGAGAATTAGGGAAACATAAAGGTAGACATACCGAGCTTGTGAGTGTATATATACCAGCAGGTTATGATCTTAATAAGATAATAAACCATCTGGCCCAGGAACAGGGAACTGCATCTAATATTAAGGATGCTACAACAAGGAAAAATGTGATTGATTCATTAGAGAGGATGATTCAACATCTTAGACTCTATAAAAAGACACCGCCGCATGGTTTGGCAGTATTTTCAGGCAATACAGCAGAAAGAGAGGGCCAGCAGGATATTGAAGTATTTAGTATTGAGCCACCTGAACCTCTTAATTTTAGATTATATAGATGTGATAAAACTTTTATGCTTGATGCTCTGAGGGAACAGGCAGATAAGAAAGAGACATACGGGCTTGTGGTAATGGACAGGAGGGACGCACACATTGCCCTGCTAAAAGGAAAGTCTATAGTACCTCTAGCTAAAACATCTTCAAATGTGCCTGGAAAGACGCGTGCGGGAGGTCAGTGTTGTATTCCCTCAACTCTTATCCAGTCTGTCTCTGGTGATATCATTGAAATTAAAAAATCACATAATCCAATTAAGTTATGTGGTTGCATGCTTAAGGATTTTTCTCTTCAAGAATCACCGATCACAGATAAATGGGATACTGAAAAAGATACTGTGTATAAGATTATAACAAAATATCCAAGGATTGAAATAGAGTGTTCTAAGGACCATATTTTTTTCACAAGAAATGAAGAGATTTATGAAAAAGCTGCTGAAGAGCTTAAAGAAGGAGACCTGCTTTTAATGGCAGAAAAGATTAATATAAAAGGAAAAAAACAACTACTGAGCTCACTTAAGCATTACAATTCTTTTATAATTGAACCAGAAGGCCGCCGCTTGTTGAAAGAAAAAAGAGAGCAACAAGGTCTGCTGCAAAAATCATTGGCAAAAAAGGTTAAAGTTACTCAAACAGCAATATCTACCATAGAACTAGGAAAACGGAATGTTTGCAGAGATTTAATCAAAAGACTATGCACTGGCTTGAATATTGATTTTGATAATTTCCTAAAGAAACATACCTCCCCCTATTTATATCAAAATATCAAACTGCCTACAAGAATTGATGAAGAATTTGCACAGTTCTTAGGATACTATATGGGAGATGGTAGCATAGAAAAAGACAGGATTACCTTTTTTGAACAAGCAAAAGACCTTGCTCTGAAGTATAAGCAGAGATATGATAAATATTTTAATAGTGGCTGCAGTTATAGATACAGGAAAGAAAAGAATTATCACCAGCTAAGATTCACCAGCAGACCGTTAGTTAAGTTGATTAATGCTGAGTTTCCAGAAATTAAAAAGGCAGTGACAAGTGAAATACCAAAAAAAATATTAGAATCTCCAGACAATATTGTTGCCGGTTTCTTAAGAGGGTTTTTTGATGCTGAGGGGTATGTCAATGAATCAAGAGGAATTGGCCTGGGTATAAACAATAAGAAGATTGTACAGCAGATCCAAATGCTATTCCTGAGATTTGGGATTATTGCTTCGATGAACAGCTATAACAACAGGAAAAACCCTTATTCAGACAAGATAAGATATTCAATTAATATCACTGAAAAAAAATCATTGCAATTATATAAACAAAATATTGGGTTTACTTCCAAAAAGAAAATGGAAAAACTTCAGATTACCATAAAATCAAAATCTGGTAAAAGCAATGTCAGGCAGTTAGCCGTTTCTGGAAGAAAGATAAGAAAGATTATTGAGGAAGCTGGATATAACATGCAGATGTTTCCAAAGGTAACAAATTTTTTTAGAGATGAAAGGAGAATGAGTAAAGACATCTATTTCAACTCAATACTTAAATTAGTAAAAGAGAAGAATACAAATTTGTATAACAAGTTAAAAGTGTATTATAATTCCCCAATCCTTTCTGTCAAAATTGATAAAATTAAGGCATATAAAAGAAGAACAAGGATGGTTGACATATCCACAAAAACAGGTAACTTCATTGCACATGGTCTTATAGTACATAATTCTTCTCAAAGATTCGAGCGTTTAAGGGAGGGGGCTGCAAAAGAATTCTATAAAAAGATTGCGGAATATATGAAAAGCAATTTTTTAGATATGAAGGAGTTAAAAGGGATTATAGTTGGAGGGCCTGGGCAGACTAAGTATGAGCTTGTGAACGGAGGTTTTATCACAGATCAGGTATGTAAGAAGATAATCGCAGTCAAAGATTTAAGTTATACTGGAGAATTCGGCTTGCAGGAGCTTGTTGACAAGAGCAAGGATGTGCTTGCAGATGAAGAGATATCAAAAGAAAAGGCAATAATGCAAAAATTTTTTGAAGAGCTTGCCACAAATCCTAGTAAAGTCAGCTATGGCATGAATGAAGTCAAAAAGTGCTTGGAAATGGGTGCGGTTGACACACTTATATTAAGTGAAGTATTGGATGATAACATCATAGAAGAGTTCGAGAAAAATGCAGAAAACTTCGGAACAAAGGTAGAAATTGTGTCAACAGAGACAAGAGAAGGGGTGCAATTAAGAGACATGGGAAGAATTGCTGCTTTGTTGAGGTATGAGGTTGAATGATAAGGGCAATAGTAAAAGTCATAGTACAGATTATTACACATTTACTTAAAAGAGGGAGGGGCATATTGAAGATACTTTTCTTCATAGATGATTTTTTCAGATTGTTTACCATGACAATATTAATACCGCTCTTCTTTTCTTGGCTTAAATTCGGAAGTACATTGGTAACACTTGGTGTAATTCTCGGATTGGTTATTGATGTGCATGATTTTGTCTCTGAAGCAGGCATAATTAAGATAGAATAAGAGGAGATTAAACAAACAAAATATTTCAAGAATAATTTTATATACTCTAATATGTAATAATTTCAATCTTGACCAATTACCTTTCCGATGTCCTTAGTTAGATGTATAGTTTTATTAATAAGCCCATTAGAAATATTGCCTGGAGGACCTGCATCAATATCTGATTTAAAAATGATCAAGGTCAGCAATAAGATTTCGAAAAGATTTTTCTAGTGCATTTCTTTGTTACTCAGTTTTTGTAGCCATTAACCCTAACTCTCTTGCATTCATCTAATCGTTATCTAATTCAATATCAGTTAATTTTAAATTATTTTCTATAATTTAAATGTTTATGTTTTTGGTTAGAAAAGCATTTGAGGAACTCTACCCTAATAAAGAAACGAGTCATAGATTCAACTTAAGATATTCAAGAGCCTTCAAAGGGTATAATGCCAATGTCAAGTATGACAAGCAGAATATGGAATTCAGGTTGAGCTATGAGTGGAAAAGTGTGTCTGATGAGATTAAAATAGGATTAATCCAGAGTCTGTTCAATAAGGTTTTCAAAACAAATATCTCTACACTAAATATTGACTTGTACAATACATTTCTTAAAAAAATACCTCTGCTCACACCAAAAATAGAATCAGACCCTGTACTTGAAGACTCTTTTTATAGAGTAAATGAAAAATATTTTTACGGCATGATACTAAAGCCTAATTTGGTGTGGGGAGGAGATAATTTCCGGACTCTTGGCACGTATGATTACACAACAGACACAATAAGAGTATCTAAAATTCTTGACAATGAACCTGAGCTCTTGGATTACATTATGTATCATGAGATGCTGCATAAGAAGCTTAAGTATAGAGAAAGTAAAAAAAGGAATATCCACCACACTAAAGAGTTTAGGAAAAAGGAGAAAGAATTTGATATTCCGGATATAGAAAAAAGATTAAATAGATTTCTAAGGAAGCAGAGGTTCAAAAATCATTTTAGCTTCTGAAATGAACCAACCAATTGTTAATATCTTTGATTAACTCTTACTGCACTTCTAAATTCAGGAGGTATTACATAATATTGTCCAATCCTAGCTGGACCTAAGCCATTAACACCAAAGTTCCTCTGTAAACCTTCGCTATGCGTATGACCCCCTATAAAAACAGCATTACTATCTACTCCCAAAAGAGAGAGAATAGTCGTATCAATTGGAGTATTATACCCTCTCCCGGCTACACTATAGTAATATTGCTCCCCACTGAGATAACTACCTGTCATAAACACTGAGGCAGATGCTTCGTTTAGTGCAGAGTGGAAAAAAACTTTATTTCCCTGGACTGCCGCAGTGGGTCTACTCAGATAATACTGTCTGCGCAATTGATTGTTAAATATATCATGTATTGGCATATCCCAGTATCCTTTTACAATAGACACTTGTCCAACCCTCGCAGCTTCATGATTTCCTGCTAATGCAGTAACTTTGTATCCTGTTCCTGACTCAAGGACCATTATTAGTGTCATTATATCATCGGCTCTATCAACTACACCTTCGAGTTCCACATCCACAACATCACCTAATATAATGAATGCTTTGTTACCTAATTTTTGTTTGACTTGGCTTACAATTTGCTGCATTTCTGCAGTAGTTAGTTCTCGAGACAATGATGTTTCTACCATTGTCTGAGCAAGAGGCGAATCAATCAAACCGGCATCCCTTAAACCATCAATAAGTTTTGTTAAATCTCCATGCAAGTCCGAGACAACATATATATCAGTTTCTGGACTAAATCTTAGTATCTTAGAATGAACTTGAAACGTTCCCACTGTTAAGTCTTGCCGTGCTATTGAGGTAGCAGTGACATCAAGCTGGGATTGTGGTCTTGGCACTCTTCCAGATACAATAGTTGGATCAATTCTCGGTTTTTTAGTATTAAGAACAGCAATTTGTGCCCGATCAATATAGTCACAGTTACCATTTGGAAATTTAACATATAGAGCACCATCTGCAAAACTTCTACTAGTATGAACAGTTATCCACTCTCCATTATACCAAATTTGATTCCCATGAGTAACATATGTTAATGCGTTTGCAATTAGCAATTTACGATTGTGCTGTGGATCCCAAACATAGATTTGGTTCCAAGCCTGGTCTTTCTTACTCACTACTAGCGGATGCGCTGTTGTTTCCCCTTGTCGAATGTATTCTACATAAAGAGTATATTCAGGTCTATCAAATATTACTTCTGCTGTTGTTCCTGAGCTATCAATATTTACTACTTGACCTCTCGTAAAGCAGAGTTTGCCCCCACCACCTACACCAATTGTGCCGCCAATTATTGCAGGAACAGAGTACCCTACTGAAAAAGCGCATGGAGCAGTAGGGTCCATATCTTCTTCCCACTTTACTGCTCCTTCACCCAGATCAAATTCAGCAGCTGCTTCTGTTCTAGGTAACAGTACCCCCTCTCCGGTTACAGGGTCTGTGATAACACCAAAACCCATTGACTCCAGCTGCGGCAAAGTATATCCTCCAATGTTGGGTTGTGCATATTCTGCATCAACTTGTGCATTCAATTTCGCAGCTGCAATTTCTTGTTCTCCGTGAAGAATTCTTCCCTCATCCACTTCGAATTGAGACATGTCAAATCCATTTGGATAAATAAGCACAGTCTTTCCATCTGCAGTAGCAATCTTGAATACTCCACTACCATAGTCAGTAACATACAATCCATCACCTCTGAGGAGGATATCATAATCAATATATCCGTCATATCTAATAACATCAGCTATTTTGCCATCCTCTAATAAGAGCGCAACCTCGGAATTAAACTCTGCACTTCTTAGTGTGGTCTGAACTTGTAACATATCAGCCTCATCAGGTCCTCCCGTGAGTGCCATGACCACAAACTCAAGTGGTGGCCATATTTCACCAACTGCTTCTTCAGCGAACTCTTCCGCCACCTGAAGCATTAACCCAATTCCAAATCTTCCTACTGTACTGGTCCCTGCTAAGCCCATAATTCTAGCACTAATCCTAGAAGTAAAATTTAATACATATCGCCCCCAAGTGAATTGTGACAACAACCAAGTTCCCCCTTTTGCTAGATATCCATAAACTATCCATTGTGCTGGATTTATTAACGAGATTCCAATATCTATTAACCCATATTTGAGGAACTCGTCTGAATCTGATATTCCAAGTATATTGAATGTACCAACAAGATCATTATAAACTTCTTCAGCAACAAGAATCTGTCCGTCATATGTGACTGTTGTGTCTTCGGGGATACTTCTTAGAATCGCAGCTGCAAGGTCATAATAATCCAATTTTCTATACCACAGCGCCTCTTTCATCCTTAACCTATCCTTTTCTTCCTCGCTCAGCGTAGTATCCATAAGTTTTATTCCTATTTGTATTGTGGGTTCATTTAGAAGGGCGAATGTATAGTCCTCACATACATAAGGATTGCTATCTACAAAATAATCCTCAACTGCTTCTCTTGTTTCTTCAAGTAGAGATCTTGTTCTTGGTAAAAATTGTCCCAGACTAACATCTTCAGGCAAATCTCCAAATACAAGAATATCTCCTTCAGGATTCCCTGAACCGCTCCCCCACACATCTATTATCTTTTCATCTGTAAATGGTTTGTCGAATAGAATAAAATGTCCGCCCCACTTTCCTACATGGACGGTAAGGGTATTTGAAGGATTTTCTGTTCTTTTTCGGAGATCAAGCCAGCCACCATTCAATGTAATTTTTCCTGTATAAGAATCCTCAATTGCCAGTTCTTGATGCCATGTTAATGTAATATCTTCATTGTTTTCATATTTTCTCTTTAGCTCTTCTTCGCTATTTTCAATAACTTTTTCACAATCTTCTTCCAGATCTTTAATGGCTTGTTCAATATTTAAGGCTTCCCCATTGTCGATCATTTTTTTAATTGTCATTATAGCTGCTATATCCTTATAATAATAATAGAGATTCCAGGCCTCCTCATTATTTGAAAGATCTCCAACTAGCAAAAATGGGTTACCTGTGTTAATTGCAAAATTTAGATCCATCATACCTCTTTCCATAGGACCCAGATTCTTGAAGTAATCATCCAGATTCTTTCCAGAGAAAAAAGTTTTCGGTGCCAATCTTGCTTCATCAACTTCATACATATACCCTCTTATTCTTAACGCCGCATACAATAATAAATTAGAGTTAATGTCGCCGGTTAAGAAATTAAAATCATGTGCCTTTATTATTTCCCGTCTAATATTATTCTCATTTAAAGCATTTTCAACAGCCATTATTTCCTTGTCAAAATATTCAGTTTCAGATGCCCCCAATGCCAGTTCGCCATATTTATTTGCCTTTAACAAAGCCTGAAGATATTCCAGCTCTATGAATTCGAGAGCCAGCAGTTTTTGTTGAGAGGTAAGGTCATGGGTTATATCCTTAATAATTGTCCTTGAACCATCATCATTGATTTCTATCAATCCTTCATCAACACATATCTTTTTGGCTGCTTCATAGATAATTTGGTTTGCATTTATTTTGTTCTTTTCCTCGTCTCTTCTTATTCGATAACCTTCAGTTTCTCCAGCAAATGTAACCACACGAGGTTCACCTCCCTCAAGAATTTCTTCTGGCGTCGGTTCCCTAAGTGCGGCAATAAGTCTGGTATAATGAGTTTCTAAGTAAACATATAATTCAAAATTTGAATTTTTAATATCTTGTAGTTGCTGTCTAGCACCTCGCCAATTCTGACTATCAACATTGACAGCAAGCAGATCTAAATTTTCCTTATCTTGTACAGAAATCTGGATTGGTATTTCCTCACCAATAAAATCATTTGCTTGGTCCTCACTTAATGTAACGGTCTGTGCAAAACTACTAAAAATTAGAATAAACATCATCAAGAGAGCTAACAGAAGTTTACCAATTTTTTTAGGATTTTTCATTTTCTATTAGTCTATTTTTATATTTTAATTGATGCAAAATAAAACATGAGGGGCGGCAGGTTATTACCTGTTTGATCATCTTTTAATAAAAAGATTGTTTTAGCACCGCTTGGCATAATTACACTATGAACTTCGAAGTTATTAAAAAAGTCTGAACTAATTGTTCCTCTGTTTACAATTAGTTCGTTATTAACTTGCTTTGCATAATCATATATGAGTCCTAGTCTTAATGGGATTGTTGTTGTATACTCAGTGACATCAACTTTGGTGTTATCCGTGCTCAGTTCTATAGGATAAGTGAGTTTAATGAACACCGAATTTTTGCCAATTGTTGTGTCAACACTAAACTCTCCTAAGTTTATATCTCTACTCATATCTTTAAATGGTCTCAAATCATTAATACAGATAAATAGTGTTTGTTCAACATAGTGTGAGATTTCATTTTCTATAGACTCAAGGGTTGGCATTTTGTCAGCACCGAGATAGTAATAATAAGCAGTGTTAATGTTTGGTGTTAAAATTGATTCTGCCGGCAAATCAATGTAACCGCCTCTTTTAGAGATATAATAAACTGCAGGTAAGGCTGTATCATACAAACACATTTCAACATATGCTTTGATAGATTCCTTTGTAGGAACAATCTTAAAGCTGTCTTTTATAGACGATTCCACCTCAGATTTTTTAGTTTTAGCTATGAGGAAGATTACAGAAACTAAAATCAATAGGCAAATAATTAAGATGATAATTAAAAGGGATAACTGCCCTTTTTTCTTTAATATCATTACACTTCTTTATCAATTACTAGTTTTATAAATCTTTTCTTATTAATAACAATATTAGGGCGATAGGGGAGACTTTCGAACCGGTTGCGAAGCTTTAGCTGAGCATAAGGGCTTGAGCGGAGCGAAACCCTTTTTGCGTATTACAAGGAAATTTAACGAATTTCCTGTACAAGAAATTCCAAGGGAATTTCTCTGTAACCGAGCGTAACCAGTTAATCGAACTCCCGCCACAGGATTGCTGTCAACCTCCGGGGGCTTGAGCAAAGCGAAACCCCCAGAATTTTTGGTTAAGCCTTTTAGCTTGTCTAAAAAGGTTACCACAGTCCTGTATTCTACCATTAAACTACTACCGCCATAGAACATGAGAATTATAATCTGTTTAAAAAAATTTTGCTATAAGCTCAGATTATAGACTCAAATACCTTTTTATAGGATTTGGCCACATTTCGCCAAAGCATATGTCTAGTACTATTATACGCGTTTTGTCCCAGTCTGCTCCTCAAGTCAGAATCAGACAATAATTTTATAACAGCATTGCTGATTAACTCAGGTTCTCCAAAGTCATCTAATAAGATTCCCTGTTCAGGTGAAATAAACTCCTTAGCATATAAGAAAGGTGTTGATATGACTGCGCAGCCGCAGCCCATCGCATAGGATAGAGTGCCGCTGACAATCTGATCAGGGTTAAGCGAAGAGCATATATAGATGTCAGTTGCCTGCAAATACCTAAATAACTCTCTTAAAGTTACATATTTGTTAATAAATTTTACATTTTTCTCCAGACCCAATTCAATTACCTTATTTTGAAGAAATTCTCTGTATGACTCACCCTCTGACTTAAGATATTTGGGATGGGTCACCCCAATAATCAGATAAAGAACATTAGGGTATTTTTCCACTATATCTGGCATTGCATCTATCACATATTCATATCCTCTGCCAGAAGATCTTGTGCCTCTTCCGGGCCTAAGAAAACCAAAAGAAGTAATCAAATCTCTATCACTGTAACCAAGCTCCTCTTTCAATGACAAATTAGATACATGCTCTACTTTGTGTATACCATGAGGGATAACCTCAATCTTTGATTCATCAATATTGTAATGCTCTTTAAGAATATCAACAGCATTGTTAGACATTACTACCAATTTATTAGAATGGTTGGCTATTGCTCTAATAATATCCCTCCTGTGCTCAGAAGGATATGGCAAAACTGTGTGCAGAGTCGTCGCAACAGGTTTTTTTAGTGTCTCCAAGAAAGACAGTAAATTCTCACCATAATCACTGCCAAAAATCTTGAATTCATGCTGCACACTAACTAATTTAGTATTCTCATCATTGTTTATTTCATTTGCTGCAATAATATATTCTTTTGCATCAGCGTCATTTATCTGAAACATTACTCTATCATCATAATTATACTCGCTGTTATTATCATTCATTGCACCAATTTTTGATTTCAGCTTTGGATTAGCTGCTCGGTTAAAAGCTGAAGAAAGATCATACGTAAAAGTGGCAATTCCGCATTTACGCGGGGGATATGTGCCAAGGAAATAAATGTAAGATTGCTTTTTTATCATAAGAATATTTTTTGGTAAACAGCCCCATTATATTAATTTATCTAATAGAAAGTGCATAAAGTCTCTGGTTCTTGTCCCAAAAAAACATATACACTGGATAAAACAAAAAATATTATAAAAGTCAAGCATATTTATTATTGTATGGTGTTTAAAAGATATCAAAATAATCCTATCATAAAGCCTGACCCCAATAGAGAGTATGAAAAAAACTTTACATATAATCCATGTGCAATTGTCCACAACAATGAGATATATTTGATATATCGAGCAGAAGGAGATTCTGATGTTTCTACACTTTGCCTGGCAACAAGCAATGATGGCTATAACTTCACAAAGTATAATCTTAATCCAATTATCAAACCCACAATTCCTGAAGAAAAAGGGGGCTGTGAAGACCCAAGGATAATAAAGATAGATAACACATTCTATCTAACATTTACTGCATACAATGGTATGCAGCCTGTTACAAGTGCTACTATTAATACAGCATTCGCTGTCTCAAATGACTTGTTTAATTGGGAAAAAAAGGGGATTCTAGTTAAGGGGATAAAAGCAGCCACTATTTTCTCTGAAAAAATAAATGAAAAATATCTTATGTTAATTGGAGGAGAATATATAAAGCTGGGATGGTCAAGCGACTTATTTAACTGGGAAATCGAGGACAAGCCAATATTGGATGTAAGAGAAGGCAAGTTTGATGACAGATATGTGGAGGTTGGACCCCAGCCATTGGTATTCCAGGATAAACTAGTTTTATTTTTCAATACTGCAGACAAACAAGGAGTATTCCATCCTTCTTTAGCTATACTTGATAAAAAAGATCCACATAGAGTCATTTATAGAGCAGATACACCCTTAATGACACCTGCACAAGATTATGAATTGAAGGGCAAAGTAAAAAATGTGATCTTTGGTACAGGACTGGTTGAATTCAATTCTCAGTATTTTTATTATTATGGAGCAGCAGATAAATATGTTTGTCTGGCAACAATTGAAAAAGACATATTAGAAGAATATTTAACAGGTTTAATTAGTTAAGATTTTGGTCAAATAGATCAAGATATGATTTTGCCACATTGCTCCAGAGCATATGCCTTGTGAAATCATAACAATTCTGTCCCATCCTTAACCTTAGCCCTGGATTGGATAGAAGTCTAATTAATGCCTTTGTGTATGCTTTTGAATTGCCCATGGGCACAAGTATGCCCCGATCAGATGTTACTATTTCCTTTGCATGCATAAAAGGCATTGTGACAACAGGCCTGCCGCAGCCCATTGCATATGACAGAGTGCCGCTTGTTATCTGGCCAAGACCTTTACCTGAAGAAACAAAGACATCTGTAGCTCTTAAATATTGCAGGAGCTTATTTAATTTCAAATATTTGTTAACAAACCTAATATTTTTCTGAAGGTTTAAACCATCGATAAGTCCAGTCAGATAGTATCTGTATTTTTCTCCTTCCTGCTTCAAAATACCTGGGTGAGTTGCTCCAATAATCAAGTACAATAGATTTGGGAATTTTTTGACAACTGGCGGAAGCGCCTTAATGATAGTTTCATAATCCTTGCCTCCGCTTATCAAACCAAATGAAGTAATAACGAGCTTGTTCCTTAATTTTAACTTTTTCTTTTGCTTGCTGCTTCTTTCAAAAGGCACTTTATGGATCCCATGAGGTATAACAGTTATTCTCTCTCTTGGTATTTTGTAATCATTTGTAAGTATGTCAACTGCTTTGTCAGCCATGACTATTAGAGCAGAGGTTTTTTCTGCCAGATACTTGATTGTGTATCTAAGGTTAGCAGGTGGTTTTGGCACAACAGAATGAAGAGTCAAAACAACAGGTTTCTCTATTGTCTCAAGAAAAGCGCTGAGATAATTAAGGAATTTCCCGCCATAAATCCCGAACTCGTGCTGCACACACACCAATTTTATTGAGCGGGTTTGGTTGATTTTTTTAGCCACATTGATATAATCCTCTATCAAAGTCTCATTAATATTATACATTACCTCCTTTGGATATTCAAGGTCAGTTGAAAACCCGTTAGTCAGTGCAATAATTTTAGGCTTAGTCTTGTATATAGATCTGTTTGAGATAGCTGTGCTCAAATCCTGAGTAAATGTTGCAATACCGCATTGTCTTGGAGGATAGGTACCTATATATGCAATGTAAGAAGGTCTCATCTAATTTTTAAGAAAATAAAATAGTTAAAAAGCTTTTCTATACTTTTCAAAAGAATTTCTGTATGGGGGCACAATTACTTTGTCTTTATCTTCATGTCTCCTTGGGAACTCAAGAATTCTATCTTATTCTCCCGACTCAACCATCCTATTGCTAAATAAATTAAATCCTCTTTTCTCTTCAAAGTATTTCTTATTTCAGACAAGTTTCTTGGGGTGTCTTTGCACATTCTATAGATCTCTCCAGCTATTTTGCCAATCTCATAATTCATTTGGTATGTAACTTGACCAGGCAGCAGTTCGTTGAGCAATTCCGCAGTACTTACTGATGCAACCCCAATCCTTTTATCAGCAGCACCATAGTATATATAAAGTCTGTCATCAAAAATGGCTGCGCCTTCCGGGAATACAACATTATTAACATCTCCCTGGAGCTCCCAGTCCAATTCAGGAGAGAAAAGTGGTTTTTCTAGCCTTCCTCTTATCTTTGTGGGATTTGCTTTGTCCAGAAGGGCAGCTGCAGCATGATATACTCTATAATTCTCTGCATTTTGTACTGCATGATAAATAAAAATCCATCCTTTTTCTGTTTCAATAGGAGGACAGCCGCCCCCAATATTTCTGGATTCATACCAATACTTTGGTTCAAGTATAATATAATTTGGCAATGTTTCCAGATATCTTTTCCAATAATCCATATCTGCTAATTGCTTGAAATCATCAAAATATATTACTTGTATATCGGGCAGAATTCTATGGATTAATGCAAATTTACCATTAATCTTTTTTGGGAATAATATGGCATCTTTTTCCCATAGCAGTACATCTTCACCTTTCACTTCTTTATAAAATGACTTGAAAAAGAAATATCTATCTTTTAATTTTGAATTAAGGAAAATCTCTCTAACATCATTGTACTTAATCTTTGGACTTATCACTCCTTTCTTTTCCCATTTGATTAAATCTTTGCTGACAGCATATGCAATAAGGGCATTCTTACCGTCATATGCTGTATAGAGCATATAGTAGGTCTCGTCAATACACACTATCCTAGGGTCCTCTACACCTTGTTTTTCATAATCATTTTCAGGAAATAGTATAGGTTTTTGACTGCGCTGGGCAACTTTCAGAGGACCATCAAGTTTACAATACCCAACACAAGAACGAAAATCTTTTCCAACTGCCCTATAGAACATATGTACATTGTTTTTATCCTTGATGCAGGCAGGATTTAGCACAGCCTGGTTTTCAAACTCTAAGTCTGTAGCTTCAAGAATTACTCCCTCTTTTTTTACACTTACCATGCGCCACTATATTTATTATACTTCAAGCTCATTAATAAATCTATTCATAAAACAAGGCAAAAATTTAAAAAGAGAAAAAAATGCATTAAATTTATGATTGAACTATTATTTATCCTGCTCGGGATACTAGCAGGAGCCATAAGCGGATTAATTGGGATAGGTGGAGGTGTTTTGATTGTTCCTGCACTTGTTTATCTTTTTGGTTTTACTCAACATAAGGCACAGGGAACAACACTTGCGTTACTAGTTGTCCCAGTTGGTTTTTTGGCTGCTTTAATATATTACAAAGCAGGCCATGTTGACCTAAGAATAGCAGCACTTATTGCCATTGGCTTTTTTATAGGTTGCCTCTTTGGAGCCAAATTTGCTGTTTCTCTCCCAGACATTTATCTACAAAGGATATTCGGAGTTGCTTTATTTATTTTGGCGTTAAGGATGATATTCTCAAAATAACAAAAATTTAAATAGTATTAGCCAATTGAAAAAGATATGATTCAAAGAGTAAAGCAGGATATTTTAGATGTTCTGTCAAAGGTAGTAGATGCAATAAAAAATCACAGGATCTACGAATTAAGGGAATTAAGCAATCATGTTATCCATAATGCCTCAATCTTCCAGGACAAAGACTCCATAAGAATTGCAGTCATTATTTATGCATTGTCTAAAATCTTGAAAGAAAGAAATGATTTTGAACAGATAGCGCTAAATAAGATGGAAGATGCCGGCCGGCTTCTTGAAAAAGATGATTTCAACAATTATGATATCTGCATAAAATCACTGCTAAGTGAAATTTCGAACCAAAGCACCAAAACAAGGTTCTATATTGAGGAAGTGCTAAAAAGAGCAGAGATTAGCAAGGCATCAAAGATGTATGAGCACGGCATATCACTTGCGCAGGTAGCCGATGCATTGGATGTTTCCAGATGGGAGCTCATGGACTACATAGGCAAGACCACTATAGCAGATTCCTTTGAGGACATCAGTGATATAGATGACAGGCTAAGTTTTGCACGATCCATTTTCACAAAAGAATGAAAGCACTCGTATTTGACACAGGACCCTTGATCAGTTTGTCATTAAATAATCTGCTTGTTCTTTTGCCTAAACTAAGGGATAGATATAAAGGGGATTTTTTCATTACACCAGGTGTCAGGAGAGAGGCTATTGAAAGACCTATAGAGTCAAAAAGATTTAAATTTGAAGCTTTGCAGGTATTAAAGCAATTGCATACTGCAATTCTTAAGATGTACGAGAACAATGAGCTCAAAGATAAAACTCTGAATCTATTGAACTTGGCAAACTCTATTTTCAAGGCTCATGATAATTATATAAAAATCGTGCATTATACCGAAACAGAGGTAATACAAAGCTGCCTTGATATGAATGCAGAAGCTGTTGTAATTGATGAATTTATCACAAGACAATTAATAGAAAATCCAGAAAAAGTAAAAGAGAGACTTGAGAAAAAGCTGCATCTGCCGATATATACAGATGAAAACAATTTAAAAAAGTTCCAGGAGATAACTAAAGGGATTAAGGTTATTAGGTCTGTTGAATTAGTTACCATCGCCTTTGAACTTGGCTTGCTTGATGAGTTTGCACTAGACATACCTGAGCCGAGAAAGACCTTGCTTGATGGATTATTATGGGGTGTTAAGCTAAATGGCTGCTCTGTTTCTCAAAGGGAAATTGAAAGGATAATTAAGATTGAGAATTCTAAATAGAACTATCTTTAGAGTTCTAATTCTCGGAAAAAGCAGTATTTTTCCAAAAGATTTATATAGTAGTTTCTCCTCTATTCATAGACGTGGGGTGTAAAGTAATGTGGGTATCAAGTTAAATATTTACACCAATATACAATTTTAATAATACGGAGGTAGATAGAAAATGGCAGAAAAAGTTGCACGAGCAGGTGTTAGAAAAGAAGGCGGCTATCTATATTTTGTAGATAAGCAAGGGGATGTCTCAAGAGCTAGAATGGCTCGAGGCGGCAGGAAAAAAGGAAAGCAGAAAACAGAGAAAGTAGCTAAAGTCGGCGTCAGAAAAGAAAGAGGATATCTTTATTTTGTAGATAAAAGCGGAGACGTCTCAAGAGCTAAGATGGCTCGAGGCAGAAGATAAATTTATTTTTTATTTCTTTTTATTTTATGAATTCTAGTTAGTTTCATTATGGATGGATGTATCTAGCTATAATCGCGTTCGCTGCGGCCACAAAATCTATTTTTTCTCTAGTAACATAAGAATAAAAATTTGTTTTAACTGCATCATTTACCTCGAAGAATTCTGAAGTGTGGCTCTGGTCCGCAAAAAACCCCTTCTTGGGATGATGGGCATATTCATGGGTTACTAATGCAACTAATGAACTAACCTCTCCAGGAGTTAATGATTTATTATTTCCTGTTCTCATCATCAATTCTTTAATTAACTCATTCCTTGTATTAAACACAACATATGCAGGTGCACAATAGGGTAATCTAATTGTCCATGCTGCTACATCTCGATTACTGACTCCTGTCAGGACTCCAACATCCTGCAACCCATTAGCCTGTGCAATTAGTGAGGATAGGTAACATCCAATTTCTTGTAATGCCATTCTTTCTTTTGAATATCCCAACTCTGATGCTAATCTTACCAAAGACCTAGGAACAGGAAATTGATATGGAACAGTGACTGAAGTCAGCAGGTTTCTTATTGAAAACCCTTTTTTGCCAGCATCTAACCCTCTAACAAAACATTTATATTCTTCACTTAGATATATGCCCTCAGATTCTCCCACTTCCCCAACATATAACTTACCTCTTCGATTTGCCTTTCTTATCTGGGATAGACTCACTTTCTCTTCGATAGTTTTATCTCTCTTTTTTATATGAGCTGGAATTATTTTTCGTCTCGATATTAGATATTGTGGCGCGATGCTTGTTAATAGTATTGAACATTTGTGTAAAAAATCTCTCCAACCAGATGCAATGCTTTCTCCAGCATCATTAAAGGACTCCCGACTAATAATCCTCTTAATTGTGTTAATAGTTGTGTATCCAACTGTCCCAATGCCGGCCACACCAGCTAAAACACCTAAACCTACTAGTGCATATCCTACTACTTCTGATATAGTGGGGTTGATATTCTGACTTTGTTCGGCAAGATAAACAAGTAGGCGACCTACAGGGTATAGCGCAGCCAGACCTACCATTACTTTGGCAAATTGATGTGCCTTTTTAAAACCAAGAACTTCATTTAGCCAATATAGTTGATTCGCATTCAGGTTTTCCAAATTACTTAGTAAGTGATTTATATAGATACGTCTGTACCTATTTTTGTTTTTTAGTACATGTTGTCTCACAAAATAGGGTATTTCATTTCTGCCTCTAGTAAGAATTATTTCTGTTGGTAAATCAATAAGAATTGCTGGGTACTCCTCACCAAACCAATTTGAACTAATATACAGGCCACGCTGAGTGTAGTTACAATGCCCTGTTACTCCTATTTCTCTACCTGCACCCATAAATACCTCAATTTCGTATTCTTTTTCTCCATCTTTTATTACTTCAACCATCTTAAAATCAAATTCATCTCTTGAATTAATCTGCTCACCATTTACAATAATTTTAGCAATCCTTGGATCAACATAACCAGCATAAGTCCACAAGGAATTTTCCATAGTTCCATAGCCTAGTTTAAAATCTTCTAAGGTTATTGTTGTCCCTCCAGCATCTGGATCTGTCTTCTGAAATTCGACCATCCTTTCCCCATTAGACCCAATATATCTTGTTCTCCAGCCATCTGACTCCACTATAACACTTTTTGAGCGTCCAAGAGCAGCTAGAAAGCCTTGACCATGACATCCAATAGTAGCACCATTATCTGATTTACTAGAGCTCCCAACTACAGACAGGTGATGTATCACTTGTTGAATAGACATGCCACCACCATTATCTCTAACAGTAGCTGAGTATATGCTCTCAAAGTCAACTTCTCCTTCTAAGTTGTAGTCTATCACAATTTCTCCTCCTTCGTCTATCTCATCAAGACTGTTCTGTATCAATTCTCTTAAAACTTCATCCCCTGGAAACTGTGCTTCAATTGTGTGCGTTAATTCTCTTTCACAAAGGGATTTATCAGAATAGGCTCCAATTTCTCTTACAATAGCATCTAATGCAAGAGGATCCTCTTCTGTGACAGCAGCAACTACACTATCCAATATGGCTCGCTGCATATATATTGGGACCATCTGCCACATTGGGATTCTTATTATTGGATGTGTCATTTTATAATATCTCCAACATAGTACGATTTTCAGCTTCTTCTATTCCATACAAACAGGTTTTTAAAAAAAAGTCCAGAGCAGATTTACGTGTAGATTCTGGCAGCTCATCATGAAAAAATCCATGATTTTTATTTATATATAGTTCAGTTACAGGTTCACCATGATACCTAAAATTAGAAGCAAAAGGAGATACAGTATCCTGTGGACCTTCTATTAGATATACTGTAATATCAGGCGTTTCCAATTCTCTAAGACTATATTGCATTCTTTGCTCCTCTGACATATCTCTTAATTGCACTCTAGTTGCAGATTCTTTCACATCTTGAAAATCAATGACACCCAAATTAGGATTAACTAATAAGCTTTCAATTATTTCTATATGTCCGACATTATTTGGGTCAACAACAAGTGCACCTGAATAAAATCTATCTAAGTTCATATGCCTATTTCTTGAGATTATTATTGGCCTCTCTGAAGACATATCTTTATTAAAATAGACACTCAAGAGACTACAAACTTCATCAGTTGTTCCAGTAGCAGCAACACCCAGAAAGATTCGGGAGTGTAATGCAGATCTCAATATCCTATCATATGTTGCTAGGGGCAGATGCTCTTTTATATATTCCAAGTAAGGTAATATTGCCTGCACAAATACTTCCCTTTGTGCTTGTCTGAACCTTTTATCTTTAATAAAGGCATTTCTCCCCTCAACAAGTTGACATGATAGGGGATAATCAGTAATCATATCTAAAGCAAAACTATCATGAGTAACATACACACCACCAGACAAAGACAATTGGTCACCATAATCCTTTTTTGGTAGACCCAAAACTACTTCAATTGTTTCTCTATCAAATGGGATACTATATGTTTGGGGTTGTCTTATTGGAATTGGATAACCAAAGTTTATTTGCTTGCCATTACAGCTGATTATACACCTTTCAGGCGGCACATATTGAACATATTCTTCAATCAGTTTTCTACTTGATTTTACTTTACCTAAACCCAGCTTGTTTTTTATTCTGCCAAAAAAGCCATCGCGAGAACCTAATTGAATATGTATCGTTGTACCCGGCTCCCTGGTTTCATGTTTAGAATATCTTACAGTGAGTTTTCCATCCTCCATAAAATACACTGCTCGATAGTGAGTTCCATTTTGTGTATCTACAATAACTCTGCCACCTCTTTGCACAACATTCAATATTGAATAAAAACCTACACCAAACCTACCAATTTTATCTACCTTTCCTGAGAAAAAGGGTAATGCCAAGTCATATAAAAGAGTCTCAAAGGTCATTCCAGAACCATCATCTTTAATTATGATCTCATCTCCTCTATCCACAAATTGAATATTCTTAGAGCCTGCATCTATTGAATTAGCAATTAATTCAATCAGCTCTCTCCCAGATCTCGTGAACTGATGAGTAATTAAGTCGTGCAATTTATTTGATACATAATCTTGGTTATAATCAAAATCAGGTATAGTGTAATCTTCTCCCTGGTCTACAGCTTTTTGTAGAGCCTCAACCGTTTGTGCAAATTTTCCTGAATTTATTGTCGCTAATGCTATGAGTCTTTCTAAAGGCACTACTATACCCTTTTTTGGCTCATTCATTTTGAAATCCCCTGAGAAATCGATTTACTGCGTATTCAATCAAATGACTTCTATTCCTAAAAAGACCCTCTTCTAATTGTAAATCAATGTCATTAATAGTTACATCTTCTATTGATATTGAAAGTTTCTTTTTCATACTACTTAGTAGTAAAAGATACTACTATATAAATCTTACTATTTTTTATTACTGTATAGTAATTAAACCAGAGAGATTTATCTATAAATAGTTAACTCATGTTAATAACAAAACATTTTAAATAACCCTTTTCTTTCTCTGTTCTTATGAAGGGGCTTATCATCTCAGGCAAGTTCTCTGAATTAATTGTGAGGCAGAAATCTGATCAGGAAATAGAACTGGGAGAGCTATTGATCGCAGAGAACAAGAATTCAAAAATATTGCTGCAGTGTTATGACTTAGTCTATGGAAGCCAGATTTCTCAATTAAACCTTGAGCTGGTTTCTGGGATGAAGCTAGAGGAGGAATCTAATCTAGAATTCATGGATGAGAAGTTAAGGAATTATAACCTAGCTTTGTTAAAAAATTTAATAACAATTACTCCCAATAAGGCACATTCATCAAAATCATTGCCTGGTTTTTTTTCTCATGTGAGGGAGGTTAAGAAAGATGATTTAAAGTTTATCACCAAACCAGAGAACCCATTGTTCACTGGCAAACTGAGGTCAGGATCAAAGGAATTGGATGTTGATATCTTTCTACCCGGGGATAAGGTTTTTACCCATCACGTGCTTTTAGGTGCATCCACTGGCAAAGGGAAATCTAATCTAGCTGCAACTATGCTCTGGGATTTAATGAACAGAGACTATGCAGGAATTCTTGTTTTAGACCCGCATGATGAATACTTTGGAAGAAACAAGCTTGGCTTAAAAGACCACCCAAATAGAAAGAATCTTGTCTATTACAGCCCTGATGCGCCTCATGGTGCCAGAACATTGAGAATCAATATTAAGCAGATAAGACCAGGCCACTTTAATGGTGTTATTGACTGGAGCCAGGCACAGGACGAGGCATTAACTGCGTATTACAGGAAGTATAAAGAAGGCTGGATTGAAGCAGTTTTATTAGAAAAAGAAGTGCATGGTTTTATGGAAGGCACATTAGCTGTATTGAAAAGGAGATTATTGTCATTGCTGGATTTGGATGTAGCTGAGGAGAAGATTTTCTGTAATGGCATATTTGATTTCAATTCAGGCCGAACAACAATAGCAGACATATGCAGTGACCTGGAAAAAGGGAAGATTGTGGTTATAGATACATCAAATTTCTCTGGCAATGTGGAAATCCTTATTGGAAGCCTTGTAACAAGTGAAATATTCTACAGGTACAAGAATTACAAATCCAAAGGTGTGCTGGATGATAAACCCACTATTTCCATCTTTCTTGAGGAAGCTCCAAGGGTTTTGGGAAAAGAAGTGCTTGAAAAAGGCCCTAATATTTTTTCAACTATTGCCCGTGAAGGCAGAAAATTTAAAGTTGGTTTGACAGCAATAACACAGCTCCCTTCTCTAATACCCAGAGAGATACTAGCTAACATAAATACCAAGATAATTCTAGGGATAGAGATGAATGCTGAAAGGCAGGCAATAATAGAATCTGCAGCCCAGGATCTAAGCTCTGATTCAAGGGCAATTGCCAGTTTAGACAAAGGAGAAGCAATAATTACTTCGAATTTCACAAGGTTTGCCATTCCGGTCAAGATTCCTTTGTTTAGTGAGTATGTAAAAAAAGATTTGAAAAAAGAAAAGGAAGTGCAGACTGATTTTAGTGGGATTAAATTGAGTTAAGCTAAAGATTTATAAGATTTGATTACATACTATAACCTATGAGAGATATGTCTGACAAAAACATCCTGGACGAGTTCTGCATCAAGTTCTGCAGTATTGTAGAGAAGCACTGCAAATATATTATTGTGTCGGGTTTTGTCGCGATAAGCTCGGGCAGAGTAAGGGCAACCGAGGATATTGACATGATTATTGAGAGATTGTCTTTTGAAAAGTATAAACAATTGCATGATGATTTAGTTAAGGCAGGGTTTGTGTGCATGCAGTCAGGCAAAGCAGAAGAGAGTTATGGATACTTAAAGGGGAGTTTGGCTATAAGATATACTATAAAAGACAAACCACTGCCAAATATGGAGGTGAAATTCGCTAAAGATGAGCTAGATACATACCAGATAAACACAAGAAAAAAACTGCCATTGACAGGGCTTGATGTATGGTTCAGCAGCATAAACATGAATATTGCATTTAAGGAAGAATTACTAAAATCAGATAAGGATATGAAGGATGCTGAGCATCTTAGGAAGATATACCCTGAAAAAGTTGAAGAGAATGAGATTCACAAGATTAAGAAGATGATCAAAAGGCTGAGATCATGAGCGAAGAGATTGACCGCTGGGTAAAGTACATGAATGAGAACCCAGATAAATGGAAGAAGCAGCATACAGAGTTCATCAATGCGCAGTTTGACAAATCACAAAGGTTTATTCATAGACTATTAAAAGAGCCGAAGGGCAGAGAAAAAATAATCAAAGCATACCACATAAAGAATGTCAAAGGCTATAAAGGCCTCCTGGGTTAAAATAGTATGCTAAAAAAACAAATTCGCGTACTGGGAATTGATGATTCTCCTTTTAACAAGTTTGAAGAGAAAAAAGTGTTAGTTGTTGCTGCACTGTTTAGAGGAGGAGAATTCTTAGATGGTGTAATGTCAACTTATGTTAAGATAGACGGTCCTGATTCCACAAGTAAGCTGATTAAGATGATAAACAAGTGCAAGTTCAAGCCACAGTTACATGCTATCTTGTTAGATGGGATAGCGTTTGGCGGATTTAATATAATTGATATTGAAGAGCTGTGTCAGGAAACAAATATTCCTGTTATCGTTGTTATAAGGAATTATCCTGACTTTGACAAAATTGGAAGAGCATTAATAAAAATCAAACAGGAAGAGAAGATAGAATTATTGAAAAAAGCAGGAGAAGTCCATTCTTTTAACAAAATATTTTTCCAGGCCAAAGGTTGTCCTTTGGATAAAGCTCGGGAAATTCTAAAAGTAACAACAACTCATGCGTATATACCAGAGCCTCTGAGAGTTGCTCACTTAATTGGTGCTGGGATAGTCTATGGTGAAAGCAGGGGAAGAGCTTAATTCTTACTTTAAAGTAGTTAAATACGGAAATGTTTATAAATTAAGTGACAACCTCTTTTGATGAAAATGAGTGATACTAGAACACATATGCAAAATCTTGACTATTCATATTTAACAGGAGATTCTAAGATAGATGATATTCTCCAGGAAATACCAATAACTGCTATTTATCGCCTTCTTCCAAGTATACGCGCATTGAGAGAAGTTGTACACAATGGTCGTGATCCTGTGGAATTTTATAGGGCAATTGATGATTTTTATTTTCTCCCTGATTTGCCATATATGAACGAACTATTAGAAGAGCTGGAAGAGTATGGCCAGAGGCTAGTTGAGGAGAAAAATGCTTCAGTGCCCATATACCAACCACAAAAATCAGGATCTCATAAGGAGGAACCGGGACAACGGCCTGAAGAAGATATAACTACCAAACTATTCACCTTAGCCCCACCCAGAAGCCAGTATGAACAATTAGTGAAACCGAATCTGGCATTCTGTTTTATGGAGAGGTATAGACATACAGGAGGGATAAGTTACAAATTGTCTTATACTGTACCAGAAGGATATGCCTTTCCAGATAAGCTTTATGGCGTGCTCAGCCAAGATATATATTCATTAATGAAAAAGAGTGGCTTGTACTTTGAAGATGTTTCAATAATCGTCTATTTGCATCCTGTGCAGCAAAATGGACAATTAAATAGGTATACCGTCATAATATGGCATGAGAGTGTTGATGAGAGAATCATTGATTATACAACACGAGAATACAAAGGACTAGGTATTTGGATGGAATTAGATAGATACACTTTGGATGAAGATATTGCTGATGCATTATTAGATGATGATGCTAAGGATATTCTTAGCAGACTCCGCAGAAATGTAAGACCCTGCGGGACGTGTGGAAAACCTATACATAAACTCGAAGAAGTTTATGTAAACCTAAATCCCCGGGATGGCGAATTAAAATATCATACTATTCAACACGGCAATAACCTTTCTACGATGACTGAAAAACTTAAACTCAAAACAAGATTTTTTAAGGGGTAGTCTTCCTAACTTAAATAACAATAATAATCAGAATTTGTCTCATTCAAACTCTTTATCTATGTCTTCTTCTTCGTCTTCTGCTTCTCCAGATTCCTGGTCATAGCCCTCCATAAATGCAGCTTCCTGCGGACTAACCTCATCGTCTTCCAGTGCTTCCTCTCTAGACTCACTTATTGAGTCATCATACTCATCATCTTCATAGTCATCTGCCATGATGAAATTATTTTTTTTTCTTTTTTTTAAATTTTATGTTTTTAAATGACTTACAAAGGAAGACAGATAAAAGGATAAGCAGTGATGCTTTAAGCATAATTGAATATAATATCCTTAAAGAGATATTTAAAAAAAATTCATCTGGAAACATATATTTAAGATTTGAAATCTTTGGGTCAAAAGCATAATTTCCTGCGAAGAATATTTTATGGAATAATAAGAAGATAGTGTCAAAACCAAATAGAAGATGTAAAACAAAAAATAAAAAAAGGATAAAACAAAGTGCAATGCCTGTAGTCATGGCAATTTTTGAGCTGATGAAAAGGAATTCCTGCTCATCAAGATGATATAAAATAATAACTGTAATTATAAGAAATAGTATTGCTGTACAGTAAATATACTTGCCTTTAAAGATGAGGTTCTTAACATCTTCAAGGTGTGCAATCTCATTAGCGCTAAAAAATTCATTATCCAGCTTTTCTTTATTCCTAAAAAATTTAAATAAATTATTGGTAACAGCAATAGTTTTTTCCTCTCCAAATCTTTCATAGGTATTATGTTTTTCGTATTCTTCTTGGTAAAAAGACATCTTATACATATTATTAAACAAAGAAGAAAAGAGGGTTACCAAAACAAGACAGATAGGGGCAAAAATAATCAAGTATGCTCGCAACCGCATACAGTTATATTAGTTTTATTTAATATAAATTTATTGTTTATAGAAAGTTTATTATACTGATATTGTATTAACAAAAGAAATGGATATCATAATCGTCAGTCTGCTTGTAATGCTTGCCTATGATCTATCAATACATATAATTTATCTGTTTAGAAAAGAACAATTTTTTTTTAAAAGGAAAATTAATTACTGGCCAGATTTTGGTCAGGGCAAGAATTTTAATAGGTTAAAATATGACCTGTTCTGGACTGTTTATTGGGGTATTGCATTTATTCTAATAATACTCTCATTTTATCAACTACTATAGAAAAGGTATCTTTCCTATTTGAGTGTTTCAATAGCAGAATAAAAAATTATATAAAAGTCAATACTTAAAGATTAGTAATAGGTGGCAAAATGGAAAAAGAAAAAAATCATTTAGTTAATATTTCGATTGTGGCTATTGTTGGGATAGTGGCAATTTTTGGACTAGTCGTTATAGTAAGAAATAATGCAGCGGTTTATTCTGGAGAGGATCTTGCAGGAGCTGCTTTTTCAGTCAGCAAAGCATGTCCCAGCTCACTTAGTTGCAGATCCCCATGTTATATGAGGTGGACACCAAGCGGATGTATATGTACCTGTCCAAGGGAGTGTCCTGATGACCCAACCTGTATTCTCCCATGTTATATGGAGTGGACACCCAGGGGATGCGTGTGCGTGTGCCCAACCACCACCACTACTAGTACTACTACTACAACCTTATCAACTCCACCATGCTGGCCAGATTGCGGTTGCGGATATCCCGACGGATGTACAGCGGGTGTTGATTGCCTTTGTTACGACCCAGATTGCACGATGACAGGAAATTATATTGCGAGTTTCCAAACCTCTAATTATGCATATGCTTATACTGGAGGAAGTTGGACAAGCCAGTATGATAACTGCAATGCAGCCTCTCCCAGTGTACCGCTTAATGAAAGGATATGCTTCTGCTCAGGTGGCACTTGCAGCATCCAATCAGTGTCAGAATCTTGTGGCAATATCTGCGGAGGATGCACTTGTCATTATAACGGAGACCCTGACTGGTGCGGTCCGTAAAGTTTTTTTTATTTTTTTAACAACTTTTAAATAAACTTCTTTTTTCTTTTATTCTATGCCAAGAATTGCTGTAGTTAAGAAACCATTGTGTAACCCCGAGGTATGCGGAAATTACCTCTGCACTAGAGTGTGCCCTGTCAACAGGGCCAAAAAAGACTGCATTGTTCGAAGTGAAGATAACAAGGTAGAGATAGATGAAAAGCTCTGCATTGGCTGTAACATATGTGTACAGAAATGCCCTTTTGAAGCAATTCATATTATTAACCTTCCAGAAGAACTGAAGAAAGCACCAATACACCGCTACGGCCCGAACCAGTTTGCACTATATAATCTACCAATACCTGTTTTCGGGAAAGTAGTTGGTATTGTCGGCATCAATGGAATTGGAAAGACAACTGCAATCAATATTTTGGCAGGAGTGTTAAAACCTAATTTGGGAAGTTATGAAAAAGAAGCTAATGTCAATGAAGTGATTGATTACTTTAAAGGAACAGAGGCACAGCTGTTCTTTCAAAAGATTAGAGATGGAGAAATTAAGGTCAGTTATAAACCTCAGCATGTTGATTTAATACCAAAAAAATTCAATGGAAATGTAATTGATCTGCTGAGAAAGGCTGATGAAAAAAAGCAAGCAGATGAAATAATCAGATTGCTGGAATTGGAAAAAATAAGAGAGCATAATATAAAAAATATCTCTGGGGGAGAGCTGCAGAGGGTGGCTGTTGCTGCAACTGTGCTGAAAAAAGCAAACCTCTATATTTTTGACGAAGTGACTTCCTACCTTGATATTAAACAAAGACTAAAAGTGGCAAAATTCATACGCGAGCTGGCAGATGAAAAAACTGCTGTAATAGTAATTGAGCATGATTTAATAGCACTAGACTATATGACTGATTTGGTAAATATTATGTATGGCAAAGCTGGCTGCTTTGGCATCGTTTCAAATCTAAAACCAACCAAAAACGGTATCAATGCATTTCTTGAAGGTTATTTAAAAGAGGAAAATGTAAGATTCAGAGACCATAAAATAAAGTTTGAGGTCAAGCCGCCACAGACCTACAAGAGGGAACATACTCTTACCAATTGGCCTGAGTTGACTAAAAAATTAAACGGATTTACATTGGAATCAAAACAAGGTGAATTATATATAAATGAAAAGGTTGGTGTCCTGGGAGAGAATGGAATTGGAAAAACAACTTTTGTAAAATTACTGGCAGGAGTAATTGAACCAGATAAAAATAAACTGGATTTAAAGGTTAAAGTTGCATATAAACCCCAATACATTGATTCAAATTCTGGAGACATGGTCATGGTTGTATTGCAGAATGCAATTAAAAAATATGAGGTTGAGCTAATAAGGCCGTTAAATATAAAACCCTTGCTTAAGATGAAAATATCTGAGTTAAGCGGAGGAGAGCTGCAGAGAGTGGCAGTCTGCTCATGTCTTTCTCAAGAAGCAGATTTGTTTTTATTAGATGAACCATCAGCTTATTTAGATGTTGAGCAGAGACTAATTGTATCAAAAGTTGTTGCCAATGTTGTTGAAAAACGGAAAGTGTGCGCGCTGGTAGTTGACCATGATTTGCTGTTTCTAGATTATTTATCTGACCGATTACTAGTATTTTCAGGCGAACCTGCAATTCATGGTATTGCAGAAGGCCCATTTAACATGGAAAAAGGGATGAATGCTCTACTAAAAGAACTTGAGATTACACTAAGAAGAGACCAGGAATCAAAAAGACCAAGGATAAATAAGCTTAGCTCAGTCAAAGACAGAGAGCAAAAAGGCAAAGGCAAGTACTATTACGCATAATTCTGTTAAGAATATTTTTTTCAATAAGATTTTTAATGTAGACATTATTTATGCTGGAGAAATAGAGGTTGAGAATGGATTTCATTACGAGATTAAAAAACCAAGTATTGATAATGAACGGCGCAATGGGCACCTTTTTCCACGGCAAGTATCCAAGGGATATGTGCTTATATGAACTTAACTTTAAGATGCCTGAGCTTGTTAACTCTGTGCAAGAGCAATATATCAAGGCAGGAGCTGATTTTATTGAGTGCCTGACCTTTAGTGCAAATAGATACAAACTAAAAGAATTTGGTTTGGGTAACAAAACAAGAGAGATAAACAGGGCAGCTGTAGACATTGGCAGAAAGCTCGCAAATGAATACAGCAATGTCTTTGTCTTTGCATCAATAGGTCCGCTAGGGCAGTATATCGAGCCTTTGGGTAAGCTAAGTTCCAAGCAAGCTTATGAATTATATAAGGAACAAGTGGAAGCATGCAGAGAAGCTGACTTCATTATGTTTGAGACATTTTCAGATACAAAAGATATGAAAGCTGCAATTTTAGCTGCAAAAGACACTATGAGAAAACCAATTGTCATGGAGGTTACCTTTGATAATAATTTAAGAACATCTACTGGCACTGATCCGTTAACTGCATTAAATATCTGCCAGAGTCTCGGAGTCAGTGTTTTTGGGATAAATTGCGGGTTAAGACCATATGAAATGGAACCAATTGTTGAGATTCTTGTTAAAAAATCAAAGATTCCTTTAATAGTCCAGCCCAATGGAGGGATCCCTAAACTGGTTAACGGTAAAACTGTTTTTGAATCGAACCCAAAAGAATTTGCCAAGTATATGAAGAAGTTTGCTGATCTCGGCATTAATATTGTTGGGGCATGCTGCGGGACAACGCCCGAGCATGTTAATGAAATAAAGAGGTTAGTGGCAGATATGAAGCCCGTTGAAAGAAACATAAAAAATTATTTTATGTTATCTTCAAGAACAACAACAGTTGAGTTTGATAATGCAACTGTTCCAGTCATTATTGGAGAACGGATTAATCCAACAAACAGGGAAGATTTGCAGGCAGAACTTAAAAGCGATAAATTTTCTATTCTAATAAATGATGCAGTTCAGCAATCAAAGATAGCGGATTGTATTGATGTTAATGTTGGCATGCCTTTAATTGATGAAATAAAAATTCTAAAAAAAGCTGTTCTCAGAATCCAGGAAAAGGTAAGCACACCTTTAGTCATTGATACTTCTAATATCAAAGCACTTGAAGGAGCACTGATGGAATCAAACGGCAAAGTACTGGTAAATTCTGTAACCGGTGAAGACAGGTCATTAAATATAATTTTGCCACTGGCAAAAAGATATGGTGCTGCTGTGATAGGGCTCTGTATTGATGAAAACGGAATCCCAGAAAAGGCTCATGATAAAGTAAGAATAGGAAAAAAGATTATTGAGAAGTGCCTTGACTATGGAATCCTGGAGAAGGACATAATTATTGATTGTGTAACAATGAGTGTTGCCACAAACCAGCAATCTGCAGTTAACACGCTAAATGCTATAGAAGAATTTTCAAGGCTTGGTTATAACACAGTTCTTGGCATCAGTAATGTCTCTCATGGACTGCCAAACAGGGCTTTATTGAATTCCACCTTTTTTATGCTGGCTGTACAAAAAGGGCTTTCAGCTGCAATACTTAACCCTTTTGATGCAAGCACTAAAAATAGTCTTTATGCACTTAGAGCATTGATGGGCAAAGACAGCAACTGTTTAAGATATATCAATAGCCAGAAAAATGTTAAGACAGAAAAAAGAGAAGGTAAAAAAAAGTCAATTGATGAGCAATTGCACAATGCTGTTATAAATGGAGATAACGAAGTTATTAGTGATTTGGTGGCAGAAGCTCTACAACACACCAAACCATTGAAGATAAATAATATTCTTGTGTCAGCACTTAAAGAAGTTGGGAAAGAGTATAAATGTGAGAACATTTTTTTGCCGCAGGTTCTGGCTTCTGCAGAAGTCGTGAAAAAGGCTTTTTCTATACTTAAAGAGCATCTAAATCACCAAGATAGCAAACCAAAAGGGACCATAATGATTGCCACAGTGAAAAATGATGTTCATGACATTGGCAAGAATATTGTGATTGCTTTGCTTGAAACACAGGGGTATAAAATAATTGATCTTGGTACAAACGTAGATGAGGCAACTATTGTCAAAGAAGCAAAAGCTCATAATGCTAAGTTGATTGCTTTGTCTGCTCTTATGACCACAACAATGACAGAGATGGAAAAGGTTATTGGATTGTTGAAAAAGGAAAATCTCAAGATACCGGTCATTATTGGCGGTGCTGTAGTTAATCAAGAATATGCAGATGAAATAGGGGCAGATTATGCTAAAGATGCCCTGGAAGCAATAGAGAAAGTGCAGAATGTTTTGAGAGGATAAATTTACAAAAAATCAATTAATTTTTATCTAACCAAAATTTTATTTCATATAAATGAGCAAAGATATAGACCTATCAAGATACAAAAAATATTTTACTATCAGATATTTTCTTATAATCAGTATTTGCGTCTTAAGCTTTTTTGTTTTCACAAAGTTAAGGAGATTGTTCTTTATTCTAATTTTGGTTAGTTTAAATTGTGGCTTTGGATATTTAAAGCGCTTGTTATTCATAAATCTTAAACTTGATAGTATTATCACAAAATCAATTAATCTTAGACATATAGCAAATGCAGTAGAATTAATCACCTTTACTACGGTACTGAGCAGCTATGCATTTGATTATCTGGCTGGAATGGTGGTTGGAGGACTGTCAATCATAGGCACATATATTTTTGAAAGGAGAGTATCAAGGTACAGTCTGGCAACTGTTCCTTTATATATACTTTTGGGTTACCTGGCTTTCCTTTTGAAACCATGTCTCATTGATATTAGGGCACTAGGCATCATTCTTTCACTGGTATATAATATTATCATTAATTCTATTCTATTTACCTTTTTCAGGGCTAAGCTAGTTAAAATGGGCAGTTTCAGTGTGGTAAATATATTATTGAATGTTTATCTATTTACAAACATAGCGCCGCTCCTTATAAAGATAATATGAGAATTTACATATAGTGTCTTTGACTCTCAAAACCAAAACAATGCCTACAAATCTGATGGCTCTCTCTTCCAGTAATTGAAAGTAACTCTTCTGGATGTAGGAACATTAAGGAAGTAACTCCAAGATCATCTCGCATCCAATCAACAAGCTTTCTGTACCTCTCTGAACTAGGATCTGCATATTCAAGGATAACCTCCCTTGGGACTTGATAAATTAAGTTTATGTCTGGTAAATGATCATCTTCTAGAGCTATTCCTTCAAGTTGGGCTATTCCTCTCCAGGCTAGAAGTTCCCTCCTATTTTTAATAGAGCGATTAAAAGGACAGTCATCAATGAGAATCGGGCTTCCAACTCTTATATGAACTTCCTGCGGCCCGTATCTTAATATCTTATCTTCGAGAAGTTGCCGAAGCTGTGTGCCTCTAACAATTGAGTCCTCGAATAAAATAACCTTTCTCCCCTTGATATACTCTGGAAGGGGAATTATTTTCATAGCTCCCACAAGATCTCTTCTTTCTTGCGTAGGAGGTTGATAACTTCTACCCCATCCGGCTGTATATTTGACTACCAAACGATATATGTCAGGAATTTCTTGTAGGATTAGAGTATGATCACGTTGCTCTTTGAAGGCTCTTTTCAACAAATGGATTTTACCATTTAAATAACCATAAGCATATGCAATACCAGAATCAGGCACCCCGCAGACTGCATCTACATTTGCCCTGTCTCTTGATGCAAGTATCTCTCCTGCTCTGTACCTGTATTCTTCTGCTGTAAAACCAAAAGAGCCAATCGCCGCCGGAAAATCAGTGTAAATATCCATGAAGGGACATGGTTCTGATTTGCCTGGATCCGCTAACTTCCCAATGTTTTCTTCTAAATTAGTTGCTGTAAAATGTATTATTTCTCCTGGAGCCAGGATGCGAAAATAGTTGTAACCAAGATTATTGAAAGGTGTAGTGCTGGTGGCAATACACCTTCCTTGTTTATTCCTTGCAAGATGCAGCGGACTATTCCCGTATTCATCTGCTGCAGCCCATACACTTGACCCTTCAGAACCATTTACAATCATCACTAGAGTAATTGCTCCTTTTATCTTGCTCCTCATATATTCAATACCCTGCTCAATTGCAGATTTCTGGCAGATAAGTTGGTAGACAATATCTGTTTGATTAGGGGTATCTACTCCTTGAGTTCCGATGGTATCATCACTCACTTGAGTTTGGACAGGATTTCCTCTCTTTAATAGTTCAATTGCTAATTCCTCAAGATTATTTATCTTACCGGCGGTTGCAATTGCCACATCCCCCCATATTGAAAAATATGTTAGAGGTTGTGGTTCGCCATCACTAATTACTCCAAGTGCGGTGTGGATTAGAGAGTCTGATCGTAATTCAATAAGTTTCGCTCTTAATGCTGCTTTAAACTGCGATGAAGAAATTGATCGGATGCTTTTTGTTACTGTCCCATCTCTTACTACTGCAATTCCACCATATCTGGTACCCAAGTGGGATAGGTAGTCTGTTCCATAATATCCAGGTAAAAGACAATCTTCTAATGATGTAATAGCAAATATCCCACTCATAGCAACCCCTAATTCAATATCCAGAATTTTGATTAATAAAGTTATATATTCTTAAGTATACAATTGACCCTACTTTAAAATACTAACAAAGGAAAAATATTTATACTTCAAGTGTAAAAGGTTATCTAAATGGGGGAGCTTTTTTAACACATTATAAGGTTATCTAAATGGGAAATCTGATTACACCCGAGTTTAGGAAGGGATTCTTCTATCTTCTTCCACCCGAAATTACGGGGAAAGTAGTCTCTAGTATACAAGTCGGACCTTTTCACGAAGTGGGCTTAGCAGCTGAACTCAATAAATTTTTCGGCTTGTCAATTGAAGATTTGTGGAGAATTAATCAATATATACTAGTTCATTCTCAAGGGATACAAGGATTAGAGCAACTTGTCCAAGGCAAACCATTTGTTGATCCTGTCATTCAGAGAGCCTCACTCAATAGTCCACTAATAACAGAACTGGGCATTGATTACGACCATGTTCTACATAGCATGCTAAGGCCCGGTACAAGTGATGCACAGGGCAATATTGCTTTACAGCAAGCTTTGCTTGCCCTTGGGCAACCATTAACAGATGGTGACCAGGGATTTTTTGCTAGACAATATTTTCTTAAAGGCAAGTTAACTCTTGAGGAAGTAGAAGCAGTATCTGCTTTTCTGGCAAATCCTGAATTAATGTTAAGATATAACTTAAGCAGGGCAGATTATCAGCAGGGATTTCAGGTTCAAGTTCCGATTGTAACCCTTAAACCAGAAACTAAGGTTGAAAGATTTGATGTTGCTAATATGTCTGATCAGGAGTTGTTAGAACTTAATGCACAAAGAAAGCTTGCCGCATCGCTCGAAGAGCTGCATCAATTTAGGGACATGTACAGAGATAAAAAATTCTTAGAAAAAAGAGGAGACTATGGTCTAGATCATCATGCAACAGATATTGAAATTGAAACCTGGTTTGGTTTAAGATCAGAACACTGTTTCCATAAAGAGTTCAATGCATGCATAACTTTAGCGGATCTTGCTAATGATCCTATATTTGCAAAGGCATTAGCAGAAGGATTTCTCAGCACAGATGCAGATGGCAACTATGTATTAGGAGATGGATTGTTTAAAATATTTATAGAAGCACCTGCAAGAGCAATCCATGCAAGACTAGTAGAGAGAGGAAGGAACTGGATTGCCAGCATGTTTGATGACAATTCTGGTGTTGTTTTTTATGATCAGGATTATATGTTCTGCATAAAATTTGAAACCCATAACTCGCCTTCAAATAAAGAACCTATCCAAGGTGCAAAAACAGGTATAGATGGAGTTAATAGAGACATCTTCGGAACAATGCTTGGCACATTTGATGCTATTGCGAATTTCTTTTTTTATTGCACGGGCGATCCAAGTTATGCAGGATGGTTGCCTAGAGGTGTCAAACACCCGTACGTTATTCTGAAAGGCATAACACAGGGAGTTAGAGAAGGAGGAAATGAAAGTCAGATACCAACTTTGGGAGGAGGTATTATAACTGACCCGAGGTATATGGCAAAATGTTTAGTATACTGTGGCACAGTCGGCTGGTCTCCTGTCTGCTCAGATGAAGGAAGGAGTTATCTTGTTAAGAATCCACAAGTGGATGACATTGTTCTTGTTGCCGGCCAACCAGTTGGAATTGATGGGGTTCATGGAGCCACAGAAAGCTCTTTAAGTGCGGGAGCACACATTAGCCTAGGCCACGTGCAGGCTGACTTTTCATTTATACAGGCAAAACTAAAACAATACTTACTTGAAGTTGCGAGAGCTCGCTTGCTGAGCTCTGTTACAGATTTTGGTGCAATGGGTCTTGGTTCTGCTGCAATTGAAACTGCAAGAGCAACTAATGGCTTGGAGTTAGACTTAGCATTGCACCCAGTGAAATACCAAGGCATACAACCTTGGCAGGTCATTGCTTCTGAAACCCAGGATAGGATGCTCCTTGTTGCAAGACCAGATAACCTCAGTCAGCTTCTAGAGAAAGCTGGAGTCCATGATGTTGAAGTCGCACAATTGGGAAGACTCACAGACACTGGTTATGTACATTTAACATATAATGGGAAATCTGTTGCATTGATAGATATTGACAGATTGTTTGATAAAGAGCCAAGAAAAAGAATGTATGCCACATGGACACAACGAGCAGTCCAAGAAGAGATAAGTATACGGGGCTGCTATTCATTGGAAGAGTCTCTCTGTATGGTAATGCAAAGGCCAGATGTTGCTTCGAAGGAGTGGTTCTTCAGGCAGAAGGACTCTGGCGTTAAAGGCGGCACAATACAAGGCCCGTTGATAGGGTTGGAACAGGCAGTAGAAGCAGATGCAACCATACAAAAGCCGTTAGAAACAGAAGGAAGGGATTATGGTGCAATTGCCTATGCATTGGGGATTGCTCCCAAATTATGCGATATTGATCCTTATTTTGCAGCTCAGCGTTCATTCATTGATATGGTCGGAAAGATTATTGCTCTAGGTGGTGCTTTGCCTGACATGCAGACTCCTCAGTGGGATGCATGGGCTGTTTGTGGGAATTACTGCCAGCCAAACTCAGATGCAAATACAACATTGGCAAGTGAAAGCGGAGAACACAATTTAGCTGCATTAATTAGAGAAGGAATTGCAGTAAGGGAATGTGTTGAAAAATTTGGTATACCTGTTATTTCGGGCAAAGACAGTATGAAATGTTCATGCAGATATGAAGTTGATGAAAGTTTTCAACTGGAGGTTGTACCACCTGACCTTAGAAAACATATTACACTTATCAGGAGAGGGGATAAGCGATTTATTGAAATCCATAATCCTCCAACATATCTTGCTTCAGCAGCAGTAAAAATTGAAGATTATAGAAAATGTGTAAATACTGCGTTCAAACAGGCAGGTGATCTAATATACATAGTCGGAACAACAGGGAATCACTTGGGGGCTTCGCAATATTTGCAGGCCATTGGTTATAGAGAACAAGGTACACCATTACTAGGAGGCATATGTCCGCAAGCAGACCTTGACGAGTTTGTTGAAGTAGCTCATGCTGTTCATGCTGTCATTGATCAAGAACTTGTGGCATCATGCAGCTACATACATAACGGAGGACTTGCAGTTGCTGTGGCCAAGGCTGCTATGGCAGGCCAACTGGGAGCAAGCATCAACCTAGGGTCCTTGTCCTCTGAAATACTTTCTATTGATGAACGACTCCTCTATTCTGAGACTCCTGGAAGGTTCATTATTACAATAGCCCCGCAGGATAAAGAGAGCTTTGAGAAACTTCTCGGACAAGTGCCATATTATCAAATTGGAACAGTTGTTACTCAAGATATTCATATAACAAGAGTAAATGGGTCTAAAGAATCTCTTGCACTCCAAAAAATAAAATCAGCTTACCAAGGTCCATTAAGTTTCAGCTTGCAGGAAGTGAAAGATGGTTAAGGTATATGTTGTTTATGGAGAGGGTATAGGTTGCCATGAAGAAGCAGCTCATGCTTATAGATTGGCAGGTGCTGGTATTGTTGAACTTATTCATATGAGGGAATTATTAGCGGGAAAAGATATATCTGACGGACAAATCCTTAATCTATCTGGTGGTTTTTTGCATGGAGATATTTTAGGAGCAGGCATGTGCGCTGCAAATGAGATTGAACACGCAGTAGTTGGAGATAATGGGGAAAGATTGAAGGAATTGCTCTTAAGATTTGCACAAAAAGGAGTAATATATGGCCAGTGCAACGGATTCCAGGTTCTTGTACGGACAGGTTTATTGCCAGGTATTGACAGAGATTATTCGAGACAGACAGCAACACTTGCACCTAATGATTGCGGCAGTTATTTTGTTTCACAAGTAATGCACCTTGTGGAGCAGAAAAAGAATCATTTTGCCTTTGATAGTATAGATTTTTTATATTTGCCCTGCAGACATGGCGAAGGAAAAGTTGTATTTTATAGTCCGCACGGATCCATATCGGCAGAGGATGCAGAACAAAACCGAGCCAGAGTGAATGCAGAACATGTTCTATTGAGATATGTTCATCCTGAAACAAGGGAACAGACACAACAATTTCCTTACAACCCAAATGGTTCAATCGACGCGATTGCGGGTCTTGTTGATCCAACAGGACATATCTTTGGTCATATGGCACATCCTGAGGCAATTGTTCATCCATCGAGAGACCCCTGGTGGTTCCATATGAAAGATGAGCTAAGAAGACAAGGTTATTCTCTTAGGGACATTGTAGAGGAAGGGATCGCTCTCAGTATCTTTAGGAATGTTGTTGAATATGTGAGGTGAGAAGATGGGAATAACTTATGCAAGTGCAGGAGTCAATGTTCAAACTGGAGAAAAAGTTGCCGGAGCATTAGACCAAGTAGTTAGGAAAACCTGGACCCATGATGTTGTGCCGGGTGTTTCCGGTTTCAAAGCAATGGTAGATAGGGGCAGCTATTATTTAATTGCTGGGATGGATGGAGTTGGTACAAAAGTACTTATAGCTGTGATGGCTAATAGTCTAACTACAGTTGGACAAGACCTTGTGGCAATGTGTGCTAATGATGTCTTAAGAGTAGGCGCAAAACCAATAATGTTTTTGGATTACATAGCCACTGGAATACTCTCACCAGAACAGCATTTACAGATTGTTGACGGAGTTGCTGAAGGCTGCAGAGTTGCAGGAGTTCCTCTAATAGGAGGAGAAACTGCTGAGATGCCTGGAATGTACAAAGAAGGCCATTTTGATTTAGTAGGGACTTGTGTGGGCATGGTTGAGAAGCATGGATTAATCGACGGAAGCCAAATAAGACCTGGCGCTGTGCTTGTTGGCATTGCATCTTCTGGTTTGCATAGCAATGGTTATTCACTGGTAAGACATGTGATTTTTAATAAACTTATGCATGGAATTGATGATTATATTGGGGAAGTAGGTTGCACACTAGGTGAAGAATTATTAAGACCTACATTAATCTATTGTCAACCTGTTTTTGATTTATTGGCGGAATATCCGTGTTCAATCCAGGGCCTAGCTCATATTACTGGCGGAGGTATGCCAAATAAACTGCCAAAAGCTCTTCCTGAAGGACTGGGTGCTGAGATTGTGTGGGGTAGCTGGCCGGTGCATCCAATATTTGGTTATATTGCCAAACATGGACCTGTTGAGCTAGATGAGATGAGAAGAACTTTCAATATGGGCATCGGCATGGTGGCGGTTGTTAATGATGCCAACATAGTACCTGATTTAATTGCCCGGTTAAGAGAGGGACATAATCTCCTAGCATATAATATCGGCAGAATAGTCGAAGGAGAGGGAGTAGAATATGTATAATCCATAAGGTAATCAAAATATTAGAAGAACAAAAATATGAAATCAAAATAGTTGGAAAATACTGTATGATAAGGAAAGGATAATTGACTTTATGAGGTGTTGAAATGGTCCAAACAAAACCAAAACCAATATTTCCAAAAGAATATGTTATCGACCCAAATACTCTTGCAGCACAGAGATATGGTACTCTAGAGATGGTGGAAATCTGGGGAGCAGAAGCTACGATGGATTACAGTTTACAAGTGCAAGGTCAGGCAGCAGTAACCTTATCTGAACTCTACCCAGACCTAGTTCCCCCGGATCATGCATCAGAGATAGCTGGAAAAGCGTCTATTCGCTACGTCTCACCTGATAGAATTCGAGAACTTGAGGCAAGAACCGGACATGATGTTATTGCAATAAACACAGCTCTGGAAGAGCAGGTTAGTCCTGAAGCAGGTGCTCACATCAATAAAGCTAAAACTAGCGCTGACACAACACAGCCTGCAAGGGCTTTGCAGTTAAAAAGGTCACTAGTGGTTATTGCTGATTCAGTTGAAAATCTCAGGGATATTTTGCTTGAGGTAGCAATGGAAGGGATGGCTATTCCTCATATGGACCAATCTCATTTGATAGATGCTTTGCCAACATTTGCAGGAAGACCTCTTGTGCATTATGCAGAAATGCTGCAATCAGATTTGAGATGTTTAAAATATGTCCATGACAACTCAATAATAGGTAAATGGGCAGATGCAACAGGCAATCATCATTCCGCAACTCTTCTAGGGATAGATGGAATCCTTCTACAGCAGGAGTACTGCAAAGCTTTGGGAATAGGGTACATGGATGCGCCTGCACAACTCCCCGGCTTGGAATTTGAAGCGGATATTGCGTTTGCAATGGCAAGAATAGCAGAAACAATGAATAATATTGCCAGGTACCTTGCTATGGGCAAAGGCACTGACACCAATGTTTTTAGTGACACTAACCCAAGAAGGAGAAAAGGTTCTTCAGGAATGCCGCACAAAGATATGGTCGGAGGGAATCCAACTGCTGAGGAACAAGTTATGTCTCTGAGAAATTATCTTCATGGTCTGGTCGCCACTGCACTTGATAATTGCCAGTTCCCATATTGCAGAGATCTGTCAGCATCATCTAATGCAAGAATTAATTTTGAGGACGGATTTAAGTATTTGGACCATTGCATTCGAAGACTTGCCAGCGCCGTCTATTGGCTCGGAATAAATGAAGATAGATCCAGAGAAAGGGTTGAAAGAACGTTTGGTGTTGTTACATCGCAGGCAGTGATGACTTATCTCACAGACCAAAGGTTTGTAGCAAATCCTATGGTAAGAAGTGAAGCGCATAATCTTACAGCAAGACTGGCAACAGAAGCATATGAACAGAGAAGACCTTATATTGAGGTTTTATTAGAATGTGAGGAAGTTACCTCAAGAATTGATGAACAAACCTTAAGGAAAATAACAGATCCTTCACAGTATGTAGGTGAAAGTCAAAGAATAATTCAGACTGTTTTTAATAAATATTATCAAGTAAAAACTCTAACAGGTTAGACAATATAAAGGTAAATATAAATATCTAAGAAATATTAACAAATCACTAAATATTTAAAAGAAAAACATTATTTCTTATTCTAATGATAGTAACAAAGAAAAAGAGTTTTGAAGAGGTATTAGAATTAATTAACGAGTATAACAAGATAATTCTTATTGGCTGCGGTGATTGTGCCACATTATGCAAGACAGGCGGAGAAGAGGAAGTATTGGAACTAAAAAAACAATTGGAGGACAAAGGTAAATCTGTTGTATACACTTCTGTTATTGACACTGCCTGCGATCAAAGACTTGTGAAATTAGAAATAAAAAAATTTCCAAAAGAGTATGATTGCATTCTCAGCCTGAGTTGCGGCTCTGGTGCACAGGCAATTTCCTCTTTAATAGGAAAACCTATTTTTCCTGCAACTGATACATTATATGCTGGTGTTACAAAGAGGATTGGAGATTTTAAAAAAATGTGTTTATTATGTGGCAGATGCATTATCGGAGAATATGCTGGCATCTGCCCGATAACAATGTGCTCCAAGTCATTACTCAACGGCCCGTGCGGAGGCTCAGACAACGGCAAGTGTGAAACAGATCCAGACAAGGATTGTGCATGGCAGTTGATTTTTGACAGATTGAAAGAACAAAAAAAGCTGCATATACTTGACAGCTATAAAGAACCTAAAGAATGGAACATAAAATGAATTTTGCCACCAAATTGTCAAATAATAAATTCACAGTTTGTGCAGAAGTAAATCCACCTCATGGAACAAATACCTTAGAAATAATTAATGACCTCAAGAAAATCAAAGATAAGGTAGATGCATTCAATGTTACAGATAACTCTCTTTCCAGAATGACAATGTCACCGCTTGCGTTTTCAAAAATCTTGCTAGATAATGGATTAGAGCCGATTATGCATATTACATGCAGGGATAAAAATAGACTGGCTATGCAGTCAGAGCTATTGGGTGCCTATGCACTTGGGATAAGAAACCTACTGGCGCTTACAGGAGATGCTATCTCGGTTGGCAACTTTCCTGATGCGAAGGCTGTATTTGATATTGATTCTGTCCAGTTGGTAGATTTGATTTCAAAATTGAATAAGAGTTTTGATTTAAACAACAAAGGGTTGTCTTCTAGAACTGATTTTCTTATTGGAGCAGCTGTAAATCCGAACACAACTTTTGTGGATGGCCAAATACTTAAAATGAAAAAAAAGAGAGAACATGGGGCTTCTTTTTTTCAGACCCAGCCGATCTTTGATGTTGATAAATATAAAAAGTTTATTAATAAAATAAAAAAGATCAAACAACTCCAAAATGTAAAAATTATTTGCGGAATTATTATTTTAAAGTCTGTGAAGCATGCCCATTTCTTGAACAAGAAAGCGCCGGGAATAAAGATACCGGAGCGCATAGTACAGGATCTCGCCAATGCCAAGTTCCCTGAAAAAAGAGCAATAGAGATAGCTTCTAACATTATTAATGAAGTGAAACCAATTAGCCAAGGCATACATTTTGCCAATATAGATGACTACTCTGTTCTTGCGCAATTTCTTAATAAACTATAAATATTCTTATTGGAATAATTATTAAAGTATTTTATGAACTTGATTAGAAACATATAATAAAAATTAGAAAAATTTATATACTAATGATAACATTAAAAATTGCACATATAATTAACATAAAAGAGGTAACAAAAATGCCAAAAAAGAAAGCAAAAAAGAAAGCTACTAAAAAGAAGACTACTAAGAAAAAAACTAAAAAAAAGAAAAAAAGGTAGTTGTCTAATACCTGCAAAATCGTCATTTTCTTTTTCCCCACGACAGTGGGGTTTTCCTTTCTTCGCAAAACTTTTTAAGTTTCTTCAAGTTCTTTTGCATATATGAATGGATTTATTGTATATCCCACTTATAGAATTATTGAAAAAAAGGCTTTTGTTTATCTTTTTGGAAGACTTGAGAATGGAGAATCCTTCCTTACAATAAATGAGTTCAAACCATATTTTTATATTGATGAGAAAGCCATTGAAACAGCAAAGAAGATTGAGTTTGAGGGAGCATATGAAATTGAAAGGACCAGATTAAAGAATTTTAATAATCAACCTGTAGCCAAGGTTACCCTTGAAGTACCAAAAGAAGTGCCGATTCTAAGAGACAAATTAAAAGAACAAAATATTGAGACATATGAAGCTGATATAAGATTTGTGTATAGGTTCCTGATAGACCATGGACTTAAGGGAGCAGTTAGCATAAAAGGAGAATATAAGAAAGGAAACTTTGTAAACAGGATTTATGAGAACCCAAAATTAGCTCCAGCTGAGTTTAAGCCGCAACTTAAAGTCCTTTCTTTTGACATTGAAACTAGTCCTGAGGCAGATGAAATTTATTCTATCGCACTTTATTGTGAGAATTACAAAAAAGTGCTGATAGTGTCAGATACAAAATTAAACAATGCTGTTAGCTTTTCAGATGAAAAATCAATGCTTGAATTTTTTAAGGAAAAAATCATCGAGCTTGATCCAGATATAATCACAGGATGGAATGTAATTGATTTTGATTTGAGCGTAATCAAAAACAGGCTTGATAATTACAATATCAAGTTTAATATAGGCAGGGCAGAATGGCCTACCAGAATCAGAGTATATGAATCTTTTTGGAAAGATTCTGATGCTGATGTTCCGGGCAGGATGGTTTTAGATGGAATGCACTTAATAAGAATTTCTTTTTTAAGATTAGAAGATTACAAACTGGAGACTGCTGCCCGCGCGTTGCTTGGTGAATCCAAATTACAAGTGTTTAACTATAAAGATAAAGCAGCAGAGATAAGGAGGTTATTTGATAAAGAGCCGCAAAAATTGGCAGACTATAATTTAAAGGATGCGGAGCTTGTTTACAAAATTCTTGAAAAAAAGGGATTAATTGACTTAAGTATACAGAGATCTCTGCTTACTGGAATGCAGCTTGACAGGGTAAAGGCTTCTATCGCCTCATTAGATAACCTGTATTTGAGAGAGACTAAAACACTCGGCTATGTCTGCAAGTCATCTGATTATAAAGAAAGGGGGGCAAGGATCATTGGCGGCTATGTCCGCGACTCAATACCTGGGATATATGATAATATAATTGTCCTGGATTTCAAGAGCCTGTATCCAAGCATAATGCGTACTTTCAACATTGACCCCTTGTCTTATGTTCCAGAAGATAAAGAAAAGAATTATAAAAACTCAGAGCTGATCGAATCACCTAATGGCGCAAAATTCCTTAAAAAGGATGGCATCATGCCTCAAATAATCCAGCGGTTATGGGAACAGAGGGATAAGGCAAAGAGAAAAGGGAATAAAGAAGAAAGTTATGCAATCAAAATTACCATGAATAGTTTCTTTGGGGTAATGGCAAATCCGATGTGCCGCTTTTATAATTTAAACACTGCGAATGCAATAACCCATTTTGGACAATACATTGTAAAGGAAACAGCTGAGCTGGTACATAAAGAAGGTTATATTGTAATATATGGGGACACAGACAGTATTTTTGTAAAAACAGATGCCAACAAGCTAGAAGAAGCAGAGAAGATTGGCAGGCATATCCAGGAAGAGATTAACATCTACTGGAATAATTATGTGAAGAAAAAATACAATAAAAAATCTTTCCTTGAGCTTCAGTTTGAGAAAACCTACTTAAGGTTTTTAATGCCCAGGATAAGGGGGAGTGAGAAGGGCGCCAAGAAGAGGTATGTTGGCTTGCTTATTCAAGACGGCAAAGAAAAGATTGATTTTACTGGGTTAGAGTTTGTAAGAAGGGACTGGACAGAGCTGTCCAAAAAATTTCAGATGGATCTGCTAGACAGAATATTTCATAAAAAAGAGATTAGTGATTATATCAAACAATTTGTTGATGATGTAAAACAAGGAAAATACAACTCCCTTTTGATATATAAAAAGGCAATTAGAAAGGACTTAAGGAGATATGTAAAGACAACTCCGCCGCATGTTAAAGCAGCAAGAAAATTGGACAAGTTGACGAGCAATATTATTGAATATGTTATTACAGAAGACGGTCCTGAGCCTGTGCAGGATATAAGGCATCCGATTGACTATGAACACTACATAGAAAAGCAGATAAAACCCATTGCTGACTCTGTCTTAATATTTTATAAACAGAAGTTTGATGACATTGTCAAAGGAAGTTCTCAGAAGACATTATTTAGCTATTAAAGAATATATCGGCTGTGCGATTGTTGAGAAGAGAATTACATTGATAACCGCGTTTGTTATAAAGTGAGGCAGTGATTTAGGTAAAGCAGAGGGTGTAATGAGCAGAGTAAGTAAAATAAAAGCCAAGTTTAGTACAACAGTCAACACGATACCTAAAGTAATAATATTCACTGTTGGGAAAACTCCTGAGATAACACCAACTATGCTATAACCTGGTATGACCCACAAGATATAAGGACCCATATGCCTGGACATCATTAAATGAAATACAATTAAAACAAATCCAATAAAAAAACCAGTTATGCTACCATAAACTATTCCACTTATAACAGCAGCTAAGGTTACTAGCTCTAAACCAATATTTCTGCCTACAAGAGTATTTTGAAAAAAACTCACTAGGAAACTTAACGCAATTAGAACCGCTAGTACAAATATCTTTTTAAAGAATAAAAGTAATAGTAAGACAATTGCTAAGAGCAAGAGAATACTTCTGTGTCTATGATAAAAAGTCTCCTTAGACTTTTCACTAAGCTTTTTCATAGAATTAAGAAAAATGGCTTTGAGTTATAAATTTATTTATGGTTATATTAAGTAATTTGTCTTTTAATTTAAAATCAATTTTCTCTGGCTCTACCCATAAGAACTCTGTGTGTTCATCACTCAATTTTGTCTGATGGTTTTTGACAGTGCATAGATAGGTTATCCTAATAATCTGTTCATTGTCATCTTTATGTATAGTAGAAGCATCAAGTATCTGTCTTATACTGTTAATCTCTAATCCGGTTTCTTCATATACCTCTCTCTTTAACCCTTCTATTGGTTCTTCTCCAAAATTAAGCCTGCCACCAGGTATGTCCCAGAATTCATGTGCATCATAGTTTTCATATTTATGAGAGCGTTTTATTAACAAGACTTTTCCATTATGAACAATTAATGCTTTCACACCAATGAAAAATTTAGACATTATGATTATGTTCCTTCTCTCCATGAAGACATATATTTTTTCTGTTCTATGGTCAATTCATCAATTTTGATCCCCATTGCCTCTAATTGCAGTCTAGCAACCTCATCATCTCTTTCTGGCGGCAGTACATATACTCTCGGTTCCAGCTTTCCCTTGTTCTGAACAAGGTACTCGCAAGCAAATGCCTGGTTGCAGAAAGACATTGCCATTATTGAAGAGGGATGGCCTTCAGCAGCTGCTAAATTAATAAGCCGCGCCTCTCCCAAGATATAAATTTTTTTATCATTAAGTTTGAATTCGTCCATAAAAGGTCGTATTCTTCTCTCCTTAGCTATTTTCTTCAAACTATTAATGTTTATTTCAGCGTCAAAATGTCCTGAATTTGCCAAGACAGCTCCGTCTTTCATTAATTTCATGTGCTCAATATCAATGACATTTTTGTTCCCAGTCACTGTAACAAAGATATCACCTATTTTGGCAGCTTCTTTTATCGGCATTACTCTGAAACCGTCCATAACTGCCTGCAGTGCTCTAAAAGCATCAACTTCTGCAACAATAACATTTGCATCAAAGCCCTGGGCTCTCTTTGCTACACCCTTGCCGCAACTTCCATAGCCACAAACAACAAAGTTCTTTCCTGCGACTAAAATATTGGTGGCCCTTAAAATGCCATCAATTGTGCTCTGGCCAGTACCCTTGATATTATCCATCAAATGCTTTGTATTTGACTCATTTACAGCAATTATTGGGTAGTTTAATGCATCGTCTTTTTCCATTGCTCTTAATCTAATGACGCCTGTAGTAGTTTCTTCGCAACCGCCGATTATGTGGGGGATTAGATTTCTGTGATGCAGGTGAATCTCGCTTACAAGATCGCAGCCGTCATCAATTGTTATATGCGGCTTTTGTTTGATTATGTATGTAATGTACCTATAGTAATCTTCTCTACTTTCACCTTTATATGCCCATACTTTTACGCCAAGCTTTGCCAGAGCAGCTGCAACATCATCTTGTGTTGATAAAGGGTTGCAGCCAGTTATCGCAACATCTGCCCCGCCAGCAACTAAGGTCTTAACAAGAACTGCGGTTTCTTTTGTGACATGCAGCGCCATTCCCACTCTCAGACCCCTCAATGGTTTTTCTTTTTCAAACCTGTGTTTCACTTTAAGCAATGCACCCATCTGCATCTCGGCCCATTCAATATTCTTTGAACCTTGCTCAGCTAATTTTAAATCCTTAACTTCATAGTTTTGAGATTTGTCCATATTATTCACCTAATTGTTTTATTTTTTCTAAATTTAATTCAGTAATACCATTGAGAATTAAATCTGCTTTTTTAAAATTATGGTGTTTAGTAAACTCATCTAATATTATAATACATTTCATGCCAGCTTTTTGCGCAGCGTTCAGTCCGTGTTGAGCATCTTCCACAACTATGCATTCTCCTGGCTCAGCATTAAGTTGTTCTGCTGCTCTTAAAAAGATTTCTGGATCCGGCTTTGAATTCTGTACCTGGTCTCCACCAATGATAAAATCAAAAAGATCCAAGATATTTAACTGCCTTAGAATCAGTACTGCACGATCATATTCAGCGCCTGTTGCCAGTGCAAATTTAAATTTATTTTTGTGTTCTTTCAAAAATTCTCTTATCCCAGGCTTTAGTCTAATCTTCAAGTTAAACTCAGGCTCATTTTTTCTTACAATGCCCAATAATTCCTCTGGAGGCACATCTAGATTATGATTCTGAATAAATGCTTTTGAAAATACAATCGCGCTCTCTCCAAGATTGTGCGCAAACTCCTGTTTTGTAATTTTCACTTGAAACCACTTTTTTAAAACATAACTCCATCTCTCATATAAAAGATGGTTTGTATCTATGACAACGCCATCCATGTCCCATATTATAGCTCTAATCATTCAGTTTTGGAAAATATTGTCTGCTTATATATTTTTAGAAAAGAGAAAGTTATATATAGTGCCACTCAGATAGAAATATAAAGCAGAAAAGGTGAGAAAATGGAACATAAGGAAAAAAACAATTTAATGTATATTTCGATTGTGGCTGTTGTAGCAATAGTTGCAATATTCGGGTTGGTTGTAATAGTTAGAAATAATGCTGTACAAGTAGCTCCCTATGGAGATGATACTGCTGGGGCTGCTTTTGATGTGAGCAGAGAAGGCGGAGGAATATTGTCAGCCTGTTCTGGAAAGCCAGATGGTACAGATTGCACTGTACAACCAAGCGGTTACCCGGGAGAATGTTTTAATGGGCAATGCAATGAATGTACACCAACAGATAATCCTTACGGGAGTCAATGCGACGGACATCACCCTTGCTGCGATATGGGTGAATGTGACACTTATAATGGACAGTATGATGTCTGCTGGTACACAGGCAACTGCAGAGTGCATGATGACTGCATCCAAGGAAATATATGTGTAAATGGACAATGTGTTTACGGCACAACAACAACGCTGCCAGAGACCGTTATAGCGGTAAATACTTCAGCCTTTGAACCAGCAATAGAATGTCAACAATTCTATATAAGTGAAGTGCCTCCAGGATGGACAACTGTCCCAGGAGTAACCTCTTGTTCAGAGGTAACTGGGATTAATGTTAATATAAACTCCTGGCTGGGATTACCTGTAAGGGCTGCAATAGACGCACAGATTAATCATGATTTCTATATCCCTCCACTAACTTTCTATATGCCATTTGATCTTGGAACGCATGAAGTGGTATCACTGCAGGGAGTCTATCCTACAAATGATAAAGTTGGTATAGCTTATGACTATGTGACTTTAACCCAAGGGGCGCGTCCTTCTGTAACAACAGACTTTAATGATTGCTGCGGCTCAGGGCATGATTACATTGAACTTCGATTACATCCTGAGAGCGGCCAAGCAGATGGTAGAGCTGTAGAGAGTCGAAAAACAGGAACCACAACATATTATACAACAGGTATTACCGCAGGTACAATTGAGCTGAGAGCAAAAAAAGGAATCTCATACGACTTTCTGGTGCATGTAGGACCAAAAGGGGGGACTGTAACGCTATTTGCTGATGATTCACAAAACCATAGAAAATACTGCACGTGTGCGAAGTGGGATCCACCTCATCCATGCAACGGTTTAATCTGGGAAGTTCCCTGGGACGAAACCTGTAAGCAAGGAGCCTCCTGGGACAATTGTGATATTGGCAACTGCGCAGGAGAAAAGAGGGATCAACCTAGCGTAGAATAACTCTTCTTTTTTTCAACTTGTATTTATTTTTATTATATCTTTATTTTTTAAAATATAGTCTTTACCTAATCGTTTCTTTGTTCTGATATCAATAGCACAATTGAATTTGTTCCCAATATCAGTATGAATTTTATATGCCAAATCAATGGGTTTTGATCCTTTTAGAACCAGAATCACATCCGGCAAAACATTATTTCTTGAGTCAGTTAATCTGCTTTCGTTTTCAACAGGGTAAACTGCAATATAATTCAACAATTCAAAAACAGCCTTATTTAAGACGTCCTGAACACCAGTTGTGTTGTATTTTTCAAGGACATTATTTTTAATAAATTCTAGTGCTCTTTTCTGTTTCTCAGTTAATTTATCCTCTTGTAGAATTCTAAAACCTTTTTCTCCTGGTACATAGTCAATCAATTTTGTTCGCGAAGCTTCTCTTAATGCAAGTTCGCATTCTGCGCTGCATGGAATTATTGTGTACTGAGAAAATTCTTTTTTAATTCTTTCAAAATTTTCATAAGCTCCTTTGACATCAATCTTGTTAGCAGCAATAATCATCTGTTTGGTTGATTTTCTTAATTCAATTGCAAAATTTTTTAATTCTTTTTCAGACCAGCCAATTAATTTTTTGCTTTGCAGGTTCAATTTTTTCAGAGCCCTTTTAACATCATCTTCATCTACTTTCAAACCAGAGAATTGTTTTACTATTGCCTTAACCATATCCTCTTTTTCTTGGTTGGTCTGGTAGGTAAATTTCTTCCAGATTTTCTGAAATATTGAGTAATACCACATATCAAGCTCATGCTCAAAGAATTTGATGTCGTTGGCTGGGTCATAGCTGCCTGGAGGCACTGTCTCTCCCTGGTCATTTGTACTGCCTGAGATATCTATAACGTGAATAAACGCATCTGCCTGCCTCAAGTCATCCAGAAATTGATTGCCCAATCCTTTGCCTTCATGGGCACCTGGGACAAGACCTGCCACATCCAAAAGCTCAACAGGAACAAATCTAAAGCCATGCTCACAATAACCGTGCTTGGGATCACATTTAATTTTAAAATCAGAATCAACACATTTTATCTTAATATAGCCTGTTCCATGATTTGGTTTGATTGTAACAAAAGGCCTGTTAGAAATTTCAACATCAGCTAAAGTGAGAGCTTTGAATAAGGTTGACTTTCCTATGTTGGTTTTTCCTATCACTCCCACTAACATAATCCAAAGGTAATTTAGAATCAAATAAAAAGGTTATGTAATTATGATGAATATGAGAGCATTTCTGCAAAGAGAGTAAACCGAAGAACTGCAAGTACAATCAGCAAAACTAGCAGCAGGGATTTAACCATTAGGTTGCTGATCCTGAAATCAGACCCAGACTTAATATCCCTATGCATGCTCAAACAAAGAAGTGCCAGACCAATACCCCAAATAATCCCTCCTGCCACAACAGTTATAAGTGAAACAATAAAACCAAGAACTCCGGTCATTGCTGCGGCACCCACAATATTTGACCTTGTAGCGGCCTTTAAATAAGAGTTTGCCTCAGTTTTTTGGTTCATTTTATGCCATGAATCAGTTTAGTAATTGTTTTCTCCAACTCATCAATCTTTACCCTAATCTGCTTTGTGGTGTCCCTGTCCCTAATAGTTACTGCATTATCCTCTAATGTATCAAAATCTATTGTGACGCAGAAAGGGATTCCTTGCTCATCAGCTCTCGCGTATCTACGTCCAATACTTCCCCCCCTATCAAAAGTGCAGCTAAAGTCTGTCTTTAAAATATCAAATATTTCTCTTGATTTACCATCCAGTTTGTTCACCAATGGAAAAACACCAACAGCAATAGGTGCTAATTTTGGATTTAGTTTCAGGACAATATTCCCTCTTTTCTTATCGTCATTGTAAGCATCAACCAAAACAGCTAAAAATACCCGCTCCATGCCGAAGGTTGGTTCTATTGCCCTTGGAATGATTTTTGATTTAGTTTCTTCATCATATAGTTCCATGCTCTTCCCTGATTCTTTCATATGCTGCGTTAGATCATAGATGCCTCTATTGGCAATTCCTGCCACTTCTTTTGAGCCAAAAGGATATTCAAAATCAATATCAAAGGTAGCAGATGAGTAATGTGAAAGTTCGTTTTTTGTATGCTCTCTAATCTTTAATTTTTTCATATCTAGCCCAAGAGTTCTAAACCATAGAATCTGCTCAGCAAGCCAGTATGCATGCCACTCATCCAGTCTTTTTTCTTTTAGCAGCCCACCAATAGTTTTTTCTTTGTATGCTTTTTTACCATTTTCCTGTGCCTCTGCATCTAGGAAAAATAATTTGATATCTCTGCATTTTTTAATGAGATATGGACATTTCTTCTGTTTGGGATGGACAAAGAACTCCAGCTCAGCTATGGTAAATTCCCTGCTTCTGAATAAGAAATCTCTTGGAGAGATTTCATTTCTAAAGCATTTGCCTATCTGTGCAATCCCAAAAGGCAGCTTTTGCCTTGATGTTTCTGCAATCAATCTAAAATCAGTAAACATCCCCTGCGCTGTCTCGCCTCTCAAATATGCCGCAGAAGCTGAGTCTTCTTCTGCTCCTACATGTGTTTTAAAAAGCAGGTTGAAGCCTTTTAACTCCTTAAGATTAGAGCTACATTTTGGGCATTTAAGATTGTTTTTCTTAATTATTTTATTTAAGTCCAGTATGCTCATTCCCTCAACATTGATATCCAGTTTTTCATCAATAAAGTGGTCTGCCCTTAGTTTTGTTTTGCATTTACTGCAGGTTAATACAATGTCCTGAAAACTTTCAAGATGACCAGAAGCTTTCCATATTTTTGGATTGGAGATGATGCTCCCATCCATGCCAACAATATCTTCTCTTGATTGCACAAAATACTTCCACCACCCAGCTCTTATATTGTTTAATAACTCTACCCCCAGTGGCCCAAAATCCCAGAAACCAGCTATGCCGCCATAAATATCAGAACTCGGATATACAAAACCTTTCTTTTTACAGAATACTGCCAGTTCGTCGATTGATATCATTAAAATCAGTATTATTTGTCATTATTTAATAATTTTTGTATTTTCAGTTAGTTTAATAATAATCTATGACCGACCGTTGGAAAAATAGCTTGCCAAAGAGGTTTATTAATAAAATAAATATTCTGTTAATATAACAAACAAAGAGATAAAAATAGATTGATTCCGTTGGTAATACAAACAAAGTTTATAGTACCAACAAAAAAATTTAAATATATAATGTCTGTTAATAAGACCAACATGGAAGAATTATTAAAAAACATTAAGATGTTTCTGAAATCCGCAAAGTTAGTTTATGATTCTAGAGATTATACATCTGCCACTATTTTATATTTTAAATCCGTTTTTGTTATTCTAGACTATATTATCTTTAGATCAGAAGGAAAAACACCAAAAGATCATTCTGAAAGATTTAGGATTCTGGAGGAAGGGCATCCTGATTTATATCTGTTTTTGGACAAATATTTTCATATTTATAGATATACCTATTCATTGAAGATTAGTAAAACACAATGTGACGAAGTCCGGAGGAAGGCTAATGAGATTATTAGACAATACAAAATTCCTATCTAACCTAAAGGAGGTTTATAATCAACATAGGGAGGAGATATTAGATATAATTTTGTTTGGATCTTCTGTTAAAGGAAAGGATAAACCAGGAGACATAGACATCTTAGTTGTCTATAAGGACAAAGAAGATCTGGAGATTAGTTATAAACTAAAAAAAATGCTTCAAGAATACAATGTCGAGGTGGTTTCTAAAACCTATGAAACATTAATATCTAAATCATTCAAAGCAAGAGAAGCGTATTTAACAGAAGGCATAAGCCTTATTAGGAAAAAATCAATAGCAGAAAGCCTCGGTTTTTTTAATGGAATTATGTTTAAATATTCTCTTAAAGGAAAAACAAAATCCAACAGGATGAGATTCTACTATAGTTTATATGGAAGAAATAAAAATGACAAGGGAATAATTCATAAATATAATCTTATAAAGTTCTCTGAAACAATACTCCTGTCCCCAGTGCAGGAGTCTGAGAACATTAGAGAATTTTTTAAACTCTGGGACATTAAGTACAAAGAGTTTCCTATACTAATGCCAGAAAGATTAAAGCATGTGTTAGGCTGAGAAATGGTAAAAAATTAATTTTCAAGGTATCTTTCAAGGAAATATCTTTCAGCATAATTCTCTTCAAAAATTAGTCTTGTTAGCAACACAGAAGCTTTAAGTGTCTGCATGAGATCTTGTCCTCCAGTTTCACCTGGCTCCATGTTTGTGAGATAATATCCCTGTGCTTCTAAAAAGTAGGTTGCATCTTGATCTATCTCTGTAGGAAACTCTACTACTAGTTCTTCATTGAATGAGACTTCTGCGTAATTATTGTCTTTTTCTAATAGTTGTTGTGTAAAATCTTGACCCTCTTTTACTGCCTTTGTCGGTTTATAGGATTTCACTTCCATTGGCAGATCTACGCTTGTGTCAGCACCAATATAATCAAATGCATATGCTCCTCGCCAGAACTCTAATCTGATTTTATTATCTTTTAATAAACTTGAATCCAATGGTATTACTATTGTTTTATAAGTTCCCACAACGAACTGTGTAAGTTCTTTGTCAGGATAGTCAATCCAATTTCCATTAGAATCTTTTATCATTGTTTTTAATGAAGATGCTCTCTGAATTTTTGAGATTATTTTATCTCCAATGACCGGCATTTTCATTAACCCAACCACAGTACTTATATCAAATGATGAAGACCCAAATAGATCAGCTTCTGCAAAATTTAGCTGCCCTGTCTCAGACAGCGAAACAACCAATTTTATTATTGATTGCGACTCAGGCAAACTGATTTCCAAATAATCACGTGGACTATCTTCTACATCAGCAATCTTACTTGTGTATGCATGCTTTCCGTAATCTTCTTCAGAAATGATTTTAGCTTCTGGAATCTGCACCATATATCTTTTTAATTCTGTGTCTATTGTCTTAATTAGTGAAGTACAGTCTGTCCCAGAACTGTCTACGCACTCTACAGGCGTAAGTTCTTGAATAGTATGAGAAATACCATTATTGTCCTGCAGTATTTCTGTAATTGGCACAGTAGTCTGAACTTCAATTAATTTAATTTCATCTAAGTAATATGTTTCATCAAAAAATTCTGTGAGTTTTACGCTTGGTTCGCTTAGGCCATTTAACTTTGTATAATAACCAGAGACCATAAGCTCGCTGAATTGTCCTAAGGATATATCCTCTGCATATACATATCCCTTCTTCGTCTTATAATACAGCGAAGGACAGCCACCGCCTCCTCCTCCAGAAGGTTGTGTTGTTGTGGTTACTGATGGTGGCATGGTTGTTGGTATTGATGGTGGTGTGGTTGTGGTTGGTGTTGATGGTGGTGTGGTGCCTCCTTCAGGACAATCGTCACAATGAGACCAAGGACAACAAGGACCTGAACCGCCTGCAGCCTCACATTCACATGTGCCTTCTTTATAACAATTTCTGGTACTTCCATCGGGACATGTTTCTTGATACACCTCATCACAAGATTTACCAGTACATCCTGTAACACAAACATGGCCATTTCCGCCACATGATTCACCGCAACAAAGCGGTGTCGTTGTCGTAGTTGTAGAAGAGCCACCTCCACCAAAATCATCTGGATCAGGACATTCAGTATCATCTCTACATCCCACAATCTGATAATAATAATCTTGAGAAGGCATGTGCTCATACTTTGCCACAAGACAGCCCGTCTGGAAATGAATATTAGGGTTATTATCACTTCCTCCTTTAACTCGTGTACAATACATAAGCATATAATCTTCTTGTGAAGAAGGCGGATTTGGATGTAAGAAGGAATACTCATTAACTAGTTTTCCACCAGTATAGCCTTCCTGACATCTACAAGCAAACTGACTATAAGTGTCTCCTGTTGAGGTGTCTCCAAACCCCCAGTAACTAAATGGTCCGTAGTTTGGATTATTAACTGCAAACCATCTATAATTTGTGTATTGTGTATTAATCGGATAAGGATACTGACTAATATGGTCAAGCCAATATTGTACACTCTCAGCGTCACATAAATTTGAATCTGGAGCTATAGGATTATAGAAGATGCTACCTGAATCTGTGAAATCTTCTCTCCTATTTAAATCCCACCAATTAACTGCACCTCCAGCACCGCTCCCACAATGAAGAGCATATGACCAGCAAGTCGGATTGGTTATCCCTACATATGATATTTGTTTACCAACATCAGAAGTGCCTTTACCACACCAGTCAAACGCTAAGTTAACATAATCTTCAAAACAATGGGGATTGCCATCACTATCTGGAGCATAGGGCCTGGATCCACCATTATCAGAGCGCTCCCATAGTTGGATACCAAAGTTACCATTATTCAAATCAAGATTACACCAATGCATGCCTATATAATCTGTATCAACAAAATCTGGTGGAACATAATGATTTCCTCCAGTTTGTTCTTGTCTTTTCCACTCGTCCCAGAAGTTCAAGTTATCTAGTCTTTCTTTAATTTCCTTAAGATTTTGCTGTGCAGCATCCTCAAAGTCTTGAGCTGCACAATCTGGACATATTGTATAATATCCTGGCCGGCAAAGTAGTTCTCCAGCACGACATCTTGCTCTAAAATTTGGTTTTACTCCTAATATGTAATCCCAAGGATTGCAACCTTGGCATATCCCAAAAGAATATGCCATACACGCTGTACATTGGTCAAGTGTTGGTTGATCAGTCCAACCGTACGTGGCCATATCACAACATACGGGCCAGCATGTGGGATTAGAACCCTCAGGACATATACCTGCTTGAAAATAACCAGTCTCAAACATCTCTCCGTTATAGCCAATACCTGCATAAACAGCAACCAATACTGCTGCAAATATAAATACAAAGCCAGAAATAAAAAATATTTTCTTATTCATTCTATTACCTCACTGAACACTGAATCTAGGAATATTAAACTGGTTAAAACTATTGTAGCAATTCATACTAACAGTGACTCCTGAGTAGATTTTATCTGATGGGCCCCATAGAACATAATCCCCTGGCTGAGGGTAATATGTAATATCCAGATTTCCCTCAGAATCTTCTGTTGTATTTGTCTGCGGAATCATTATAGTTAATCTACTTCTGTCTTCTGCAGTCACTGGCACAAGCTCTTCCCAGCCGCTGTTTTCAATATTGATTTCATAGCAATAATCGTTTGCTAGAGATATTTTATAATATTCATCTGTAGTAAAAGAAAATTCAATTCTTTGTCTAGCAGGGTCAACTGCGAGCGTGCAGCCATTATCATTAGTAAAATTATATCTGTTGTTCTCAGATAAGAGCACTCCAAAAACATCATCAGTGCTGCATCTGTGTGATAAGTCTTTAATGATTACCAGTTTTTCTGTACTCCGGGACCTAAATGAAAACAATTGGTAAGTAATAGGATCAAAACCAGGTTTCTCTGTTGTTATCTCTCTTGTTATTGGCCGCAGCTCATTAATTGAGTAAGATGTTGTTAAATAATCATATATATCACCACTGACAAACAAACCAGTGCCAAAATCATAATAAGCATTGTCAAAAGCAGTATACTGCTCATTAACTGGCACATCACCAATATTGAATGTTGCTGCAAAATAAGGATTATTTGTATTTGAGAACATACCTGCAACAGCTCCAGATGTACTAGTCAGACTATCTAATTGCGTCCACTCAAGCCCGGGGCTTTTTGAAGCTCTGATCTGATTATAGTTAAGAGAATTTGGTTTGTTCTCTTGTGAATAACGCATTGTGATTTTAACAGGCTGACTAAAGACTAAGTGTTGTGGTGAGATAACATATACTCTGTTTCCAACTACCACCTCATTGCTTGGTGAAAATCCGTATGATCTGTCAAGAATAAAGAAGCTGATTCTATCCACATGAGGAGTAATCTCAGTACCCGAGTAAAAAGTAAGAGAGGTGCTGTCATCTAAACTGATTGTGTGGTCCCTTGTTAATCTGCCTGCGCTCATAGGCAGCTCAAAATAATAGTTCACATTGAACTTTGTTGAGAATTCCCTTAATTCAATTTGTGAATCCTGCTTGGCAATGGTTATTGGAAGCTCAACAGATACAATAATATTATTACTGTTGTCAAAAGCGACAGTCGTGCTGCTTGAAGAGTAATCTGTCACAATTTCTGCTCCAATCATTTCTTTTATATTATTTAAATCACAATCAGACAAATGATTGTAGATATATGTCTCATACCTAAATCTTGTGTCTTCATTATTTAAAACCCCATATTCAATATTGGCCTGCAAGGTTAACTCATTTAAACAATCCTGCATATAGCTCTCTGCCTGCTGTTTCACATTTGCCAGGTTTATGGTCTGCTGTGTCTCTTTTTCAACATCTTCTTTCACAGGTCTTGCTGCCAAATAAACAACTAGACCGACTACAATAAGAATAAGAACACCAAGTATTATCAAAATCGTGAGCTGCGCTTTCCTTCTCATCTATGGATAATAAAATATATAGGGTATATAAAGATTTTCAAAAATAAAAAGATTTATATAGAGTTAGAATCATGTAAATCATATTCAGGATTTCAATCTAATTGTGGAGGGATTTTCAATATGAAAAAAAAGAATGCATTCTTTGCGGTATTTGTTCTCTGCCTTGTAGTTTCTTCAACTGCAGCATATGCACTCACATTCAGTGATGTTTGGCGTTTTGTAGTCAAGGTTTTTACAGGAAGGGACTTGGCTGGAGAGGCTACTACAATACAGCCAATTGAGCTTGATACTCGGACACCTGAGGCAAGCTGTTCATGCACCTATACTTGCAGAGATGGGATAACAACAGGCCCTTGTGCAGGACAATGCGGCACTTGCGATGGTGTTTGTCCGTATTGTGAAGGTATTGTAGACGGGTGGTGTGATATTGAATGCGAATTCTATGGCCTCACTTGCACTCAACCTGGACAAATGCAACGATGTATTGGCGGGGCACATTGCGGTGAGTTCTCATGTTGTGACTGTCCAAGTCCACCTCCATGTCCAGAAAATTACATTTATGTAAACCATGGCCATACTCAAGATGTTATTGACCAATGCCACGCCCAGCCATTCTGGGCACCTTATACCTTCCCTTGTGATAATTGCAATAATGAAGGAGTTTGCATATATTGCTGTAAGGAGGCTCCACCTGCGCCATATTGCACCATGACGCTTGATAAATCCTGTGAGTATATTAATGGAAATTTCAGAGTAAGTGGTACATATACTGTTGACTCTAATCTTGAGTGTCAAAAAGACTATAATATATTTAGATATGAAAATGGAGACCTCACTGTGGAAATTGCTGCCGGAAGCAGTTGGAGTAATGGTCCTTTAACCTTCCAAGGCGATGATGAAAATCCTACGCAAGATTACACATACCGAATCTGGGCAAAAGCGCAAGGAGAGTGCAGTGGTTATTCACAATGCGGAAAATCATTATATATTACTTGTACCCTGCCTCCTTCATCAACAACAACAACCACACCAACTACTACTACAACAATACCTCAATGCAGCGTTGATGTGGATGCGTCATGTAAGGTAGGTTCGCCAGTACCCCCTGCAGTAGCATGGTTAGTTACAATGAATACAACATGGGACGTGGATCAGACACCGCAGTGGCCAAATCCATATATAAATTTTACATTGCAGCAATATATAGGATATTGGGATATCATATGGGAGAAAATCCTTGATTCTGGAACATATGGTTATGAAGGTTTTTACCCTTCTTCTAAATGGGTACAGATTACCCAACATAAAAATTTTAAGGTAGTTTCAAGAATCTATAAAGAAGACGGCAGTGTAATTCCCGGGTGTTATAATGTTACTTATGTCACCTGTCCGACATTGCCACCAACTACCACTACAACCCAACCACCAACCACTACCACTCAACCGCCCACTACTACAACACAGCCACCAACCACCACTACACAACCGCCCACTACTACAACACAACCGCCTACTACTACAACCCAACCACCAACTACCACCACTCAGCCGCCTACTACTACAACACAGCCACCGACTACTACAAGCACTTCAACATCAACCACAACAACAACGATTCCGTGCAAAGTTACTCTGAGCATAGAGTGCATCCAAACAGGATATCCAAATTATGAGATAAGAGGAACAACTTGGTGTAAATATTTATGTGGGGATTATACCAATGTAAGTGTTTCATATGGGTTATTCAATGATATAAACAAGAATGTTAATGCATTACCTCCAATTCCAGGAGACTGGGATTTCGGGCCATTTGCATGCGATTGTGCAGGACCATCTCCAGATGCGGACCATGATTTCAGTTTTGTTACAAATCAAGCTGGATGGTACTCAGGAATTAGCCATGTGCACCACCCAGACACAAGGTACCAGCCAAATGGGTTTTTCGGGTGGCTGGCAGGATTATTCAGGAGAACAGAACAAATACAACCAGTCCCTCCTGAATGCATTGCTATTGATGTAACAGAATGCATACCCTATGTGACCACAACAAGTATGAGTACAACATCAACAAGCACAACATCCAGCAGCACTACAACAAGCTCGACCACAACAACTACTGTGCCTTGCTTTGTTGATCTGGAAGCTGTGTGTGATTGTCCTGAGTTTGTTGACAATGATGTAGTGTTCCCAACTTCAGCATTTATATTTGATTGCACAAATAATTTTGATGTAGATTGTGAAGATGACGATAACCATGATATTCTTGATATACTAAGAGATTGCAGCGGTATTACTAATGTTTCAATTAATGTTGATAAGAAATGCGGTGGCCAATGGGCAACCCGCGCTGTGTATGTGGGATGGCACAATTTGACACCTGAGAATTATGAGTATTTAACTAAAGTTGACCTTACATATATTGAAGAAAAATCAACTACTGGAAAATATCTTATACAGATTTACACAGATTACTCTGGTGCATATCAATGGGAATACCTGTGTGATGAATTTGGTACCTATGGCACAACATGCGATCAACCATTTAACTTAACTCAGTATTGGGACAGAGATGAATTAAGCCTTGCTAAAATACGAGTATTAGCTGTACACCCTTCTGGTAGTTTCAATTACTATTCAGGGGCAGAAACTCCAAGTGATGAAAATTATACAAACTGCTATGAACCACATGCTCAGGGCATGGGCGGGGGTATTCAGTGTCATTCTTATTCCAACTGTGTGTTTGTGAATGTCAGCTACTGCCCATATTATGAGATAAGAGGCAACATAACATGGGATTACTTAGAAGACTCAAATACACATGTCTCTATTCCGCCGTCCAGCCCGTATCTATGGGATGAGTGGCTGGATACACTAAGTGAGTGCAACCAATATATATACCAATACTGCAATGTTTTCACAGCAGAGGGATTTGATATTGAGCCTGGAGATTTCTATGATGTGTATGGACAAGTGCATTACAATGGCCCAATACCATTATGCGATGACCTGGCAACTGTATGGTGCGAAGCACCTGATATCACGACAACCACGACTCTGCCTTCAACTACAACAACTACCCCACCAACAACCACTACTACATATCCAACTACCACTTCATCAACTACAACAATTACTCAAATTAGCACTACAACCTCCACAACAACAACCACAGGCCCATGTGGATATACCCCTGGTGGATGGGGAACTGATTGTCCAAATCCTGACCCTTGTGCGCAAACTAGTCAACCAGGATGCCTAAGGGACTGCTATTGGCTGCAGGCTTTCCCAAATTCCCCTCATGACTTTGTGATTGGAGATGGAAACCAGCCAGGAGGATACACTGTAACATTCAATATTGATGATGAACCCTATTACGGACAGAATGTTGCTGACTTCCTGCCATCACAAGCAACAGGTCCTGCATCATGCCTTTATAAAGATTGGACAAATCCCAAGTATTATGAAGACATTGGCACTGGACAGTTTATAGACAATCTCGCAGCAGCCAAGCTTAATCTGGTGTATTCAGATGCTGGAGCAACACCACCTGGATTTGGTGACATAATTGTCACTTTCCAAGGCAATCAAATGACAGCACGTGATTTCATTGCGATAGCTGAAGGAATCATTAGCTGTAGACAGGAAAACTGTTGTTATGACAAAGCAACGATGGTTGAGGCAAGTGAAGTGTGTGATTATCTAAATAATGATTTCCATTGTGATGAGGGGCTTGAGATAACGCCTGCTGAACCTGCTGCTCGTCGGAATGTATTACAAAGGTTCTTTGGATGGCTGACAGCTTTGCTTGGGCCGCGTTAATTATCTATTTTTCTTTAATTTTTACTTCTTTTTAGTAACAAAAAGCAAAAGATTTATATACTAGTTTTACTTACTTATTAGTAATAAAATGACACTTACAGAGCTTGTTCAAAAAGATGAACAGACAACTAATGTCAGAGTCCAGGATAAGCTCATAGAAAGTGAATACTCAGAAATATTATGTTAACACCCCTCCGTGTTTTATTAGGTGGAGAGAACTTTTTCTAAATAACCTCTCCACTTATTTCTTATAAAAAGTAAGAACAGAAAAAGCTTTAGACATTAGCTATGTGCAATTTTTTAAACTAAAAAACTGTTTAATAATCACTAGGACCAGCACAGTAAAAAGGGTTAAGTGTATATAACCCTTGTTCCACACCAACTTGTAATATAGGGTCTCGCCGTCGCCGTGCGACTTCCAATGTTGCATATCCTAATAAAGCCTGAAGGCAAGGTCTAAGATTAGCTGTTATAAGTAAGTCCTTTTTCATTCCGTCACTTAACCCTCCCTTAATATGAAGATTCTGAATTGCTTCAGTGACCTGACGGAGATACCGATCAAATTCAGTGGCTTGAAATCTACAAAAGTCCATCTTACTTCCTGATTTCACTACAACTCTTACATCATTTAAAATGGTTCTAAGGTCTTCTGCAGTTAGATAGGCTGCCATTTCAATATGTGGTCCCAATTCAGAAAGGTTTTTATCAGGGTATTCAAGATATTGCTGCAATGCCCTAAAAGGTTTTAGGAAATTATAACTTTCAATGCTCCTGTCAACAGCATCTTGTGTCCATAAACCCCATTCAGCACCCATATTTAACATATCACGATAAGTCAAATTTTCATGCCTATCAACAACTGGCTTAATCCCCTCAGTGCTAGATTTATCAGTCTTATATCTCATTTCCATCCAAGGACCATACAAGAGGAGTTCATATCTCGAATCAGGATCCCTATTACCAGCAGCAACTTCCTGTAGAATCCCTCTGACAAGTTTCGCATTGATATAGGAAGACAATACTTCATCACTAATCTCTCTCAGATCTGGAAAATAAGGAACTTCTGCTTTAACAGCCGCAGCCGTCTTTTCTAAAGTTGAATACAAGCCTTTACGCACTCTAGCTAATAGTCCAGCATAATTATCTATATCTAGGGAGGCCGCAGGTGCAATTTCCAACCCATACAAAGATTGGAGACGCAATAGCTCTTGCTTTCTTCTCTCTTTTCTCTCTCGCTCAGTGCTACTATCATACAAGCGGCAGTTTGATAATACACTTATCAGCCTATTTAATCCTTGTGACCTATGTATTCCGTCCCACACCCCCTCAGTTAAAAAACCCCGGGTTATTCCGTCATTAACAAGTCGGTAAGATGTTTCTCTATATTCTAGAGGAAAACAAGTTTCATCATTTTCATCCTCTGTACTCTGGGAAACAACTCCATTAATTGCTCCATAAAGGTGATAAGCTACCTTATGCAAATCCATGGCCTTATCTGTGAATATCCCGTTCTCAATCAGGTCGGATAATTCCTCAGGGACAGTAATTCCTCCTGAAGGATTCTTAAAGATATCTGGATTTGTTAAAGTTCTATCCCGGAAGAAGTCTGGAGTTGATAAAGCCCTGCGCAACACAAACAATGCCTCTTCAGCTTGTCTATATTTTTCTCCAAGACAAACAGCTTTCTGTGTAAAAAGCCCTCTTTTTATTCCTTCAGTATCCACTTCTTCATATTCATCTCCAGAAAAGTCTAATGTATGCTTCCAATTAGGAGCCACTCGTGAATAAAATGCTCTGATAAGAACTACATCCAATAGTTTCTCAACCTCAATTGCATTTTCCATTTTTAATTGCTATTCAAATATAATCCTATTGCTTATAAAGCCTAACCATAAAATCAGGCCTTTAAGAGGGTTCAAACACAACTTATTTATATATTTTACTACTTCCTAGAAACAATAAAGCTATAACGGGCTTGGTTTAATGTGTTGTATAGTGTGTGAAGGACTTTTCAAGCCAACTAGTTGAAAAAATATCCTATCTCCTTAGCCATATTATCTCTTCCTTATCTAATTGTAATTCCTCTGCTATATGCTCAGCCATTTGCTTATTCTTCTTAAAAATAGTCTCTACATAAGGCAAAGTCTCTTTCAGTGCAACATTTACAGAGGTGTGTGTGTTTTCTGCAATCTTCTCAGCTATTGATTTTCTTTTTGCAAACTTTCTATTGGCCTGCCATATCTTGAATATGCGTTTCGGCCTGGCGTATTTAGTAAAACCATGATATTTTTCTATTTTTGATATGGCAACTCCGGCTGAGAGCAGATTGTATATGTACACCAAGAAACGCCAGTGCTGCCATCTTCTAATCCTTCCCCTGTACACATCTGCTAGGCTCATATTCTCATAAGCTTTTGCTATATCTTCTGTTTTGGAATACTCTTTTGGCAGATTCTCATCCAGCCATAAAAAAATCTGTTCATGATCCTCTTCAACATTATCATATGCTTTTAAGGCAATTTCGGGATTAGTTGTTTTTAGCACCCTCATTAGTGCATTTATCATTGAATCAGTTTTTCTTCTTGCAGAGATCTCATCTACTGCTTCTTTTGACAGTGTCCTAGAATATTGAGCAAGTGTCTGCAGGTCTGTTATTGCCCCCCGGAGATCTCCTGCAGCATGTCTTGATAGCATAGTTAATGCCATGTCATTATACTTAATTTGCTCATTCCCGCATATGCTTCTTAGAACTGCCCTCACTGAAGTATAGGCTAGTGTCCTAAACTCAATCATTTCTGATTTTCTTCTCAATGTAGAAAATTTGGAATCCCAGGGATCATTAGCTGTAAATATTATTGGGAATGAGGTTATGCTCATAAGCCTATTTACTGTCTGAAGTCCTCCTCTATCCTTTCTGCCTGCAATTCCGTCAATCTCCTCAACAAGAATTATCTTTCCCTTTGAGAAGAGTGATTGCTGCCTAATTGCAGGCCCTAATTTCTGCTCAATAGCATCCTTATTACGGGCGTCGCTGGCATTAATTTCAATAACCTCATAATCAAATTCATTTGCTAAAGCATATACTGCTGCTGTCTTTCCGCACCCAGTTGGACCGTATAATAAAGCTGCTTTATTCTTCTGTTTCCTGAAATTCAAGACAAAATCTTTTAATCTAGTAACTGCAGAATCCTGGCCTTGGATATCAGATAATTGTCTAGGCCTGTATTTAATCACCCACGGCTCCATTATATAGGAGAATCAAAGTTAATTTATTAAGATTTAGGATTTCTTGTTTTTCATGAGTTTATAAAAGAAGTATATATTGAAGATAATAAGTAGTACAACCAAAATTGTAAGAACGGATATAGACCTAAATATTGATTCCTCTTTGCCTTGCATTTGTGACTGGCCGCCAATAATCCTTCCTATGCCGATAGTATCTATTCTATCCAGCGAGACCATAATATCAAATGTCTTTTTTGTGACTTTATCAGCATAATTAAGGACTACATCAACATAGTACTTGCCGACTTCTATCCCCTGCGTGTCCCAATAAGAGGTAATATTCATCTCTCCTAAAGGCGCAATATCAAATTCATGTATTTTAAAAGATGCAATCGACTGCTCATCATTTCTTACAACAACCTCTCCTGTCACTTGCCTCATATAGTCTGTCCATGCATTTTCCAGGAGGATATTAAGCTTGGCAATCTGTCCGAGCTGGAAATTATTGACATTCAATTCTTTTATCAATATTAAACCCTCTCCAATTAAGAAGTCTGTCTCTGCCTGAGCTGTCCTGTCATCATAATTAATTATTGCTTCTGCATGATACTTGCCTATGCCCACATTCGGCACCCATTTGGCAACCAGTTCTGTCTTAGCTTTTGAATTGACTGGTTTCTGATTACTATGTATGGTAGCTATTCTCTCATTAGTAGGGCCTATGATCGTGATTGCGGCTTTTGCATCTGAGATATCTTCTTCACCATAATTAAACAATTCAACAAAGAAATTAATGCCCCCATCATCTGATTTCTCTGCCCTCAGGGTTGCCTCTGCATATTTGCCTGGGTAAGGAACTCTTACTTTAAGCTTTGAAATTACTGCAACACGCGCTCCGATAAAAGTGCCCTGAGCCTCGTTCTCTTCTGGAATCTCCATCACGATTATCTTAGTTTCGTGAATACCCGGCCTCCCGATATCAGCAGGAAAATCAATCTCGTAATTGTATGTCCTTTTTTCATCCTTGTCTGTAAAGCTAACAAGCGAGTCATGCAGCGTGATATATTCTGCTAGCTCTCCCTCAGTATATATTACTGCCTTAAAAAATTCATTATTTGTATTGTGTATGGTAAATTGGAGCTGCTGTTTTATATTAGGCTCAAATTCAATTTCTTTTATGCCTGGACTTATGCCAAATGCAAGTGTATCTTTCATTAACATAATAAACAGCAAAAATACAACTCCTGCAATTATTCTCTTTTTCATGTTTGTTCTGCGTAAAATGTCAAAGTTGATTTTTTCTCTCCAGGCGATTCAGGTAGTGGCACAAGCACCAAGATGTCTGTCTCTGCCAAGTCCTTGCTGTCAGTCCAGTTCAGATATGCAAACACTTTTATTGGTGTTCCGTCCTGAACATAGGCCCATGTATTCTGAGAGCTGTCATAATCTATTGAACCTTGCTCGCTTGAATTGTCTGCTTTGTATTGGAAATACTGTGTGTTCAATGCCTGCGAGCTCCACAGCTGCGTCGCATTCATTGTAACATTGACTTCAACATTTCCATTGTTCTCAATAGTCAAGGGATAAGGTGAATCATCAGATGTATTATCAGTTGTATTCATACTCACTAGTCCAAAGTCCACACTTGAGTTAATAAGAGTAATAGACACAAGAGAGTCCACGGTGAAATTGGAGTGGGAGGAATTGCTGCTGCACTCACCTGTGTCGTCACATGCCTTTACTTTCCACCAATAGGTCTGGAATTCAAGAGCTGTTTGTATTATATAATTTGCATCATCTGACTCATACTTAAGAGGACTGCTGAATTCTTCGTATTCATCAAAGTATATTGTGTAGTTAACAGAATCACCGTCAGGATCTGAAGAAGAGGTCCAATTTAGATTAGGCATTCTATTGGTGATTGTCTCATTCTTTGGATAGAGTATTGTAGGTGTCGGCGGCGGCAGATTCCCTATATGTCTCTCGCTTGAATTTAGAATATTTCCATCAGCATAGCCGTCGTTAGGTGTAACCTCGCACTTCCATGATTCTCCTTTTGATGTCTCATTAGGGACAATTGTGTTTGGTACGTGATTTGCAAGGCCTGCCTGGTAATTAGCTGATATCTGTTCTGCAGATAATGAATAATTATAGATGCGGACTTCGTCTATTGAGCCGTTGAAGTAGCTTCCCTGTCCATTGTAACCATCACCTATTCCTACTGTACTTGCAGTAAAACTAAATTCAACAACTTCTGTAGTTCCCTCTTCCTCGATATCTCCATTAACATATATATTTCTTTCCCCTGTTGTTCCATCCCATGTACATACTATATGATACCATTCACCAAAGGAAGATATTGGGCTTGATGTAGTTGTGGTTTCATCATTTGTATCAGCAGGGACTGAATTGTTGCCTCTAAGCCAACAAGTTACTTCATCTGAATTAGCTAATCCTATCCTAAAATGTCCTCCTTGACCAACAAAATAATCTGTGCCAGATAATGCATTAGGTTTTATCCATGCTTCAGCTGTTAAATAATTGCCTCCATAGGTAAAGATTCCTGTGCGATAAATATTGTCATTGCTACCGTCAAACTCATACCCCCCACCAACCTTTCCTCCTGTCCTGTTCCAAGTTGCATCACTTACTGTCCCATCATTTCCATATCCAGAATAATCTTTTGTGTATGTTGAATTACTGCCGCCCTCAAACGGCATATAGAGCACCATTATGCTTTGGTTGTTTTTGTACCAGTTAGTGATGTTGACAACATCATCACCATCCACATCTTGTACATTGTTCCAGTTGCATGTCAGAGTGTTATTTGTGTATGCAGGGTCTGGTGTAATAGTTGGCGCATCTTGTGTTGGTGCAGTGTTTTCAATTGAGCGGGTGGTTGAGTTATAAGAAGAGGATGCACCGCCGTCATGAGCCATTATTGTGCAGTTCCAGAGCTCTCCGGCTGTTGTACTGCTCGAATCAATAGTTGATATAGCAGTATCAGTATTATTTGAGACGCTGGTATTTCCTCCCTGGACAAATACTGAGTTATTATACCACCAGTATTCTATTCTAACGCTTGTATTGTAATCATCAACTGCTGTGACATTACAATCTAAGTTATGGCTTATATTGGCAATCAAAGGGTATATTACCAAGGAAGTAATATCAGGCGCATTATTTGAGCATGAATTTGCCACACAGACCTCATAGTCATGGCAGTCATCATCATTATAGCAGTCCAACCAGTCACCAGAGTTACAATAATCTGTATCTCCGTCGCTATCCTCATCATGCGTGTTATAGCTTTGGTCTGAGAATGAGCTGTAATCATCAAAACATGCATTGGAACAGACATGCTGACTAGTCCCAACAACAATTCCTGTAGCAGAGCCGTGACTGCATGAATAAATATAATTTGTATCAACACTTGTTGTGCCTGAGCTTCCTCCTGTGTAATCAGAATCATCATTGTCTAAGGTGGACCACAACCTCCATGTAGAAGAAGTCCTAGTATCTCCAGGAATTGCATAATATTCAGGGTAATAGCGAATTGTGGTCCATGGATCTGCTGTCAAATTGAATTGGCAATTCAGGGCACTGCTTTGATCAGGATTCAGATTGGAATTATAATCAGGATAGCAGTCATTTCCTCCAGAATTATTAAACAACAAAATTGAGGTACTCAGATTAAATTCTTCTGGATCAAAGCCAAGAGTCTCTGCCTTGAATGCAGCTGCATCATAACCGCAGTCACCAAGATACAGGTTAGGTGTTAAAGTCCCATTATCTATCCTTATACTAATATTAATATGATCATCCTCTAAAGTTTCAGATGAAGTTGATTCCCTAATAAAGAAGTGTAGGATATCATATTCTGTTGTTGTTGTGCCATATGTGCCTTTGCAGCTAATATAATCTGCATCCTGAGTACAGGACTCATCTCCTTCATAATCTGTAAAAACTAAATTTACGCCGATAGGAACACTGGTGTCGTAGTAATGCCATTCATTATCACTCTTTTTTCTGATAGTAATGTTCCAATCATGGACTCCATCCAGCGAGTCCCCAAATTGGACTTGGTATATTATGTACTGCTGGTTCCATCCTGACTCATGCATATAACTGGAATAAATAAATCTGAAAACTGTAACAGCTCCTCCGTTTTGCTGCAGCGTGTTTCCGCTATCTAGGTCATATTCATTACAAAGTTCTCCTGCATATAACCTATGTAGGGTATCAATATAATACCCCCCGCTTTGTCCTGTGTTGTTTATCAACGAATCACAGAAATCTGTTACTAGATCGCCAGCAGAGATATTTGCCCTATCGCCGCAGTCTCCAGTCCCATATGTTTCATCTCCCCAGACATCTAATGAATATAATCTGAATGAAGAATTGCCCTCATCATAATTATTGCTTGCATCTGACACATTGAACATAAAAGTATAATTCCCATTATTGCCAATATACCAATTATAATCAGTTTGAATACAGCTTGTAAAGTTAGTGGCTTCAGTCCCTCCAATTGGACAGGTGCATGAATTCCAAGCGGAATCGTCCGGATCTTTATAATAACATTCAACATCGCTTGTTGTCAGCTCATCATTTGGATCTGTTATATTTGCCTTAACAGTTACATTCATCTGCTGTATTGGGTTTGATGGTTCAAAATACAATCCTCCAATAATTGGACTTGCGTCAATACAATCATTAGCACTGCAATATTGTGAGCTGCTACACTCGCTGTCAGTGTCGCAGTCATACCATGTTCCGGAGTTGCAGTAATCATTGTCACCGTCATTGTCAACATCATATGCAACTGAGCCTGAATTAACAGCACATTGTCCAGAATCGCAATCAGCCATATTATCATCCCAATCATGATCCAATGGACAGTTGCTTGAGTTAATACAAGTATCATACATGTCTGCTGCGCCCCCAGTGCATACTGCACCAGTTGAACTATCGCAGGCACCTGCTGCCACGCGCGTATCATAATCAGTATCCTGGAGACAACTATCTCCAACACATGCGCTATTAACATCACAATCAGAGTAGCCTTCATTTCTCTCATAGATACAGTTATTTGATGTACACGCCTCAGTACACTCATCTGAATCTGTGCATGGCTGGCTAAAATCATCTCCATATGCTGCCTCTCCTGCTGGATCACAATCTGCTACTGAGTTACAGTCAACCCATTGGCCAGAATTGCAGTATTCATTATCACCATTTGAGTCTATATCTATAGTATTGTCAGTATTTGCATAGCAGGTGCTGGAATTAACGCAATCACTATTTTGGTCACAGCAGGCATCTGTGGTTATTGTTGGAAGAGGATTGCCAGAACTATCATTAATATTGGTATTATAATCAGAATAAACAACCCATTCTCCTGTTGTGTTTTCACAGCATACTGTTGCATTGCTGTCTCCTCCTATATTCCAGTAATCAGGATTAGTTCCCATTGTACAGTTGCAGGTATTTTCATTTGCATCACCATCAGTATAGTAAGTACAGTCATCAGCAACATAACCACTAGTGCCTCTGCATTCAGCTCTGTATTCATCTGCATTATCATTGAGACCCGTGTTAGCGTCCTCTTCACAATCATTATCCTCGCCATCATAATTGCCCGAAGCAGTGAAGCACCAGCCATCATCAGCTGCACCAACACCATCATTATCACAATCTCCCGATGAGCAGGCCTCGTCCTCACTTGTTGAAGTATCTTCATACGTTTCTCCATTACAAGTTGCTCCATCTGCAAGTACTGCTTGGCAGGTGCCTTCATCACCACAGAAATATCCTGAGGGACATTGTGAATTTGCTGTACAATCTGAAGTACAGTCATTTGCTGAGCAGTGAAGTCCATTTCCAGTATCACACTCGCTGTCAGTATTGCAGTCATACCATGTTCCGCTATTACAGTAATCATTGTCACCATCACAGTCAACGTCTGCTGTTACGTTACTGTCAAGTATGTATGTAGTAATACCTGATGAATCACAATCTGGATCATATCCGCATGCATTGCTCGGTATGCACATGTCGCCTCCGCTAGCAGCATCACACACCGGCTGATCAGTTGTGTCGCAGGCTCCTGCATCATAATGATTGCCTTCATCATCAAAACAATTATCTGAGCAGCATCTTCTATCCCTGCCCGTGCCATCACCATCATTATCACAATCACTATAACCATTATTTCGGCAGTAATAGCAGTCATTGCTTGTACAGCTCTCTATTGTACATTCTCCAGCTGAACAAATCTCACCATCTAGTGTTAACCAAGTTGGATCCGAGTCACAATCTCCTGTGTTATAACAATCATACCATGTAGCGCTTAAGCAGTATTCATCATCACTATTACTGTCTGCGTCATGAGTATGTGTACCGCTTGTATAACACGTATTTGAATCCACACAATCAGTGCCTGCATCGCAGCAGGCCTGATCTCCTGAATCAGTTGTGCATGCATAAGTATTATCACATGTCTTAGAAAGAGAGTTCTCATTTGCATCATCTTCACAGCAGAAAGCTCCGCTTCCGTCTCCGCAGCTTACACCATCTGAGCAGTCAGTTGAATCAACTACATTATCACCATATGCACCTGCAAGCCAATCATAACTTAGAGCAGAGCATATACTTGATGTGCCGTCTCCGTCATATGCCTGGCAAGCTGGGCTGGACGCTATAAGACAACTGCTGTATGCAGGACACCCAAGATATGCAGATCCGCTGGCTCTATTATCATATGACCAGCCAGGGTCATGCTCATCTGAAAATAAATCAGAACCACAAGCATATTCACAGTTGCCATCTCCATTTAAATCAGAGTCCGGCGCACTTGTTTCCTCCCTGTCACTAGAGTCACAGCTTATGCATGTATTATCAGTATCATCACATCTGAATTTATCTGTTCCTTCTGTATCTCCAGCATCCCAAGAGCCATCATCAACATCATCACAATAGTCACCGTTATTTCCATTGCACACTGTTGACTCAGTTCCGCAGGTAGAGGGAGCATCTGAATTATCTTGGTCAATACCAAAATCAGTGCAGCATGTAGCATGCGATGTAGCGCCGCAAACACCATTAGCAGAATAACCGCCAGCCAAGCTACCCAGATCACATTCATGAGCATAGTCTGCAGCAGAATCAGCACAAGCATATAAATAATCAGCGCCTCCGTGTGTTGCGTTTGTCTCATCACAGCTCCATCCTGTACCTGTTTGTAAAGTGCAAATACCATCTGCATTGTAAGCATTGCTGCCATCATCTGAGCAGACAGTTCCATCATATGTGTTATTGCACGCACCCCTGCAATAGCCATCAATACATAAGCTTGAATCGCAGTCTGTTCCATAAGTGCAACCACAGCCAAGTGGCAAGCTGGTTATCCATGTGTTGCTTGAGTTGCAATAGTACCCGTCCCTGTCTGTGCAATCAGTAACATCAACATTTGTTTCAGCGTCTGGTGAAGTAGATCCCTGGTTGCCGCAATCATAAAACTGACTGTCACTGCACAGTATGCTCTCATTTATGTATCCATCAGCCACCAAATCACCATTGAAACAACAATCGTTAGCACCACCAGATCCTGCGTGTTCATAGTCCAGGTCATCATAACAACAGACATAAGTACCACTTCTATAGACTATGTCTCCATTACTAGAATAACCCGAAATATTAACGTCATTGTCACATCTGTCTCCTAATCCACATTGGGTCATAGTACCATAATACGTAAAAGCCGGCCAACCTCTACAAACATCATCAGTATCACATATGCTACCATTTACACATAGGCCAGCCTCAGCATCAGCCAATCCGCTTCCCACATTACCAATATCATAACAAGTTCTTCCATTTGTACAATTATCATCACAATTTTCCCAGGGCGTATTATCTGTTTCGCTGCTGCCAAATGCAAAATATGTTTCACCCTCACAGCATGTTGAAGTAGCACTCGCAATAACACCCATTACACTAATTCCATCTGCAAGTGTGCCATCACATAGCACACCATAAGAAGCAGTTGTGTCGCAGTGATCAAGTGTGGTGTCAGTTTTGCTGTCACTATATGCAATCTCATTATTAGTATCATCACAACATGTCGCGGAAATACAAGTACCGTCTCTCAAATAATCTCCATCTCCTATACTCTCATCACAGCCATAGCCATTAACACAATCATCAAAATAAGTGGAACTGCCGTCATTTGCAACAGTTCCATCAGTATCACATGATTTACCTGAATCATTAATGCAAATACCATCTGGGTCGTATCCAATACTTTCCACAGCACTATCACAGGAATAACCTCCTACTGCTCCTGCAGCTGCGCAGCCAAAGAAGAAATTCGCATCACTAAAGTCTCCAGTAGCGCATGTATCTCCACATATAAGGCCAACCTCATTTGGGTCACAGACACTGTCCCTGCATATGCCGTCACCACTAATTGCGCCGTTTTCAGGGGTACTGTCACATACTTCGCCTGCATCTCCTGATGCACATGTACATGTCTCATCATCACCGTCTGTGAAAGTAGCAGCAGCGCCCCAGTTGCTGCCATATTCTCCGCTGACAATCTCGTCTGTGCAGCAGCTTGTATCAGCGCAATAGCCATTCCTTGTGTATGTGCAACTGGCACATGAGCTGCAGTCTAATGCTGAGTCGCATTCCCTTGAAGCTGCACACGCATTATAATACGTGCTTCCTGATAGCGCAATAAGATTTCCATTAGTTGTGCATAGATTAGATGCGCATACGCCATCACAGCTCATTGTTGTGGAAGAAGATGAATCACACCTGTCAGCAGATGAATCACAAGTTGCCTTAAAATAACTATTATCTGAAGCATCAATTCTAATGACAGAGCCGATAGCTGTGCAGGTATCACTATAAGTGCACATTCCGGTTGCGTTGTAGTCGCCGCCTGAAGTTGAAGCACTATCGCATGTGTCTCCACTATTATCTAAATCATAATCAAGGCTGCACGCAGAGCAACTGGTTTGATAGTGAGCATCATCATAACATATATGGCCGGATGTGTCGCAGGAACTCACTGCACAGGTTCCCTCCTGGGTAAAAAAATATCCTGTAAATGAGCCAAATGTATTGTCACAAGCATAGCCTTCGCTTGTGTCATTGCATGCTGTCCATGCAGAATTGCCCATATCTGCGCTTGTGCATCCATCAATATCACAGCTAAGGGATGCTGGCACAGATGAATCACATGTAGTACCAACACACACACCATTTGCCACACCGTCAAAATCAGTGTCGCATATAGCGCCATTATAGCTAGAGGTGCAATTATTAGTATCAAAAACACCATCCTGGTCAGTATCAACCATTGAGCCGCTTGTTCTGCAGTTACCTGAATCACAAATACCTCCTCCTGTTGGTCCTGTCTGCGTGCTTGGATCACAGATTTCTCCATCATGACCTGTGCATGAACAATTTTCATTGCCATCTGCCCAAGTAGCGCTTGAAGTTTCACCGCTTGCTATCACAGCTGTACAGCACGATGTAGCTGCACAGTAACCATCTCTTGTGTAAGAACAGCCAGCCACATGTGAGTCGCATTCTCTTCCAGCTGCGCATGCATCATAATACGTGCCCCCTGAAAGGGCGACTGTATTCCCGTTAGCTATACAAGAACTGCTTGCGCATACACCTGTGCAGATATAGCCGCTTGCATTAATATCGCTGTCACACTGGTATCCAGTACTGCCGCAGCCATCAATATAATCATTGCTGTTATTGCTCACAGTCCCTTTGCTGCACGTGCTAGTGCCTGTGCATATACCAAAATCACCATCTTCCAAACCATCCCAATCATCATAATCACTCTTAGCAACACAAGTTCTTCCATCAGTTTCGCATGTACTTTCACATTTATCATAAGGAGCAGTATCAGTAGGAGTTGCTCCAATCAAGAAGCTGCTAGTGCAACAATCCTCTCCATCATACCACAGACCTGCATCTGTCCCGTCTTTTCCATCATTTCCATTAGAGGCATCTGTGTCGCAAGTCCATCCTGCTGTTGGGGAGCTGGAGTCTTCACTTGGGCAATAATCAGCTGGCTCATCATCTGTTGTTGATGCTCCGACCATATTAGTTCCTGAGCCATCGCAGCATAAAGTATAAGAACCAGAATCAGCATCTTCAGTGCATACACCATCATTCTTAAATCCATCAATATCAATATCCTGGTCGCATTCCCATAATGGCTCTGCTCCGCAGCTACTGGTGGCTTCACTGCAACTCTCATAAAATGTTGGGCCCTCTTCACAATAAACAACTTCATCATTGTCACACACCACATTTGAATCACCTCCCCCGCCCTCACTAGTGTAAGTGCAGATGCCATCATAAGTGCTTCCTTCATTAGGAACAGAATCACATTTTGTCTCACTTAATTCGTCGCCTGATTCACACCCGCAAGTCCCGTCATCTTCATAACCATCATCAGAAAGAGTGCAGCAGTCACTGCCGCCGCAACGCCCATCTCTTCCAAATGAAGTGCCGCCATCACTATCGCATGCATTGCCGTTTTCGCATGCAGCTTGTGAACAATCTCCATAAAGAGTTCCAGATGCCTGGTCATCAGTACATACCTCGTCTGTATCGCATGCCGGCTCCACCAGCGTCATAACACACATGCCATTTGCAGTATATGATCCGCCAGTTATATCTGAAGCGCATGGATCATTGTCTGCAAGTGTATATCCACACAATATACAATTAGACCGATAGTGTGTCCCATTATAACAGGCATCGGCAGTTGAATCGCATTCACCATTATAAACACAGATACCATTCTGAGTATAGCTAGTGCCGCCATCTCTGTCACAATGGTCCCAGTCAGTGCCGCTTGTATAGCAATTGCTACAGTCTGCCCTGTAATATGTGTCATCAAAGCACACCTCATCTGTTATGTCGCAGTTCACACTTGCAGTGTTAATTGTGCCGCTTGAATATGCGCATATCCCATCAGCAGTATATCCACTAGAGTCAACATCTGAATCACACTCTTGAGCAGTATCCGGTGCCCCACCAAAAACAGTATAACAATCATCATAATACATGCTAACCTTACCCCATAATACCGCTTCATCATTATCGCAATTAACATCCTCATCTCCACTGCCTGAACCGTCATATGCGCAAACACCATCATAAGTGCTTCCTTCGCTTGGGTCTGAGTCGCATTGTGTTTCAGATGAATGATCTCCATTCTCACACCCGCAAGTCCCGTCATCTTCATAGCCGTCAGCTTCAGCAGTGCAGCAGTCATTTCCACCGCACCTGCCGTCTCTTCCAAATGAAGTGCCGCCTTCACTATCGCACGCATTGCCGTTTTCACATGCAGCAATTGAGCAATCATTAATCAGTTTTCCAGATGCTTGATCGTCTGTACATACTTCACCTGTGACATCGCAAGAGATGGTTTCCGGTTTTGAACCACCGTCAGAAGCACACATCCCCCACGCAGAATATGTGCCGTCTGTAATCAAGGAATCGCAAGCATCATTGTCTGCAAGTGTGTAGCCGCAGCTTGAGCAATTGTCTTGATAATAAAATCCATCATAACAGGCCTCAGCTGTATCATCACAAATACTATTATAAATACAGATACCATTCGCACTAAAACTAGTGCCTCCGTTGCTATCACAGGAATCCCAATCGCTGCCTAAAGAATAGCAAACTAAGCAATCTGACCTGTAATATGTGTCATCAAAGCAGGTTTCTCCGGTGTCGCAGTTCACGCTTGCAGTATTTACTGTCCCTGAGGAATATGAGCATATGCCGTTTGCAGTATAACTTGGTGCAACATCTGTATCGCACTCGATTGAAGAAGTCGGCGCGCCGTTCTGAGGATAATAGCAGTCCTGGTAGTGATCGCTGCTATATAAGGCAACTTCGTTCTTGTCACAGGTCCACGTTCCTGCATAATTTCTTGCGCATATGCCGCTGCTTGAGTGAGTATAAGGGGCAGTATCATCAGAGCACCTGTCACCATCAAAAGTTGAGTTGCATGCAGGCTCGCAGTTGCCCTCGATGCAGATATGACCATCAGTGCATTCAGTTCCCACACTGCAGCTCCAGTCCCACCACATAGCCTCTTCATAAGCATTGTCATCTCCTGCATAGCTTGCTAGGGTATACCAGTCTTCCCCATCGTGGCATTGCCAATATATCAATAGTTCAGCCATTCCTCCACCAGTAAGATAGACCCTTAACATAAAGGAATCTCCACTATAATCACAGCTAGAGCCAAGTGATATATTTTGAAGGCCTTCCTCATCCTTGACCTGCCAGCGCGAGTCTCGAGAAGCACCTTCCAAGGTATAATTAACATAATAATATGCGTTTTCTGTTCCCCCACCCCCCTCTAATTCGCCCCAAGTATCCCAGTCTTGGTCATAAACATAAGAGCAGGCATGAGCCCTCGTATCCCAATCTCCTGTACAATAAGTGCTGTCCCCGTCCTCATCATAGGCCCAGCCTGTCGGGTCATAAGCATAATCATGCACTGTCATGTTCTCATTTGCAAACTCAAAAAGCAAGGTAGCGTAGCCTGCTTTCAGCATATAATTTGAGAAATAAGCTGTTTCGCCACACTCATAATTTGGCACAAACAATTCCTTAATATCAATTGAATCAAGCTCATCAAGCTCACTGTATTGATAAACTGTATCATCAAATGCACGCAGTCTTAACCTCTCTGTGATTTCTTCGTCTCCGCATGTAAAGTTTAAAAATTCCATTTCATCAAAAGTCTCATTAATATCTTTTAAGAACTCAGTCCAGCCGGCATTTGGAGAGCTGATAGTTAAATTGCCCACCCCGTTTGACTCAAGCATCACTGTCCATATATCTCCGTCTCTTAGGTATGAATATGGATTCAGCACAGTGATTGAGATCTCATAGGTTTCATTAGACAGATGCGGAACAACCCATTCCAATCTGTCTATTTTTCCATCATTGTTCGTATCTACAAAATCAACAATATCATTAATAAGCAGTTTAGAATTCTCCTTAAGCCAGAAAACATTTATGTTTTCTTCTCTTGATTCAGAAATATCAATATATGTATACACATTCTCATAATGGATATTAGAGCTGATTGTAATATATTTCTTATAGTTTGAGATCATCTCCTCTTTTACTTTTGGTCCTTCTGTGAAATACTCAACCTCAGCAATATCTTCTCTCTCATTGACAACCAGCACCGCTCCTTCAATATCTATTCCGCTTGCCTGTCTGGAAAGCTTATCCAGCCTGCTGTTCAATTCATAAATATTGTTAAAGATATCCTCTGCCCTTGCTTTATCTAACCCTCTGTCCAAAGGTTTCTCCAGCTCTATCAGCTCTGTTTCCAGTCTTTTATATTCCTTCTCAATATTGTAATCAGACAGGCTAATCTCTGTATTTTGGGCTTTTATTGTCACATCCTGCTCAGAAGAGATATCATACATCTCTTCAGAAAGCAATATTTCATTGCTGATTGAGGTGTTCACCCTCATAATCCACCTTACTGGTTTGTCAATCTCAACTTTAGAACTTCTCATATCAATGATATTTGATGCATTGCTTTTATTTGTCTCTTCAATCATCTCTGGCTCTTCATCCACTGAATACATGTAAGATAATTCATCAACATACAAAGTGGCATTATGGATTTCTATTCTCAAGGCTAGCTCTCTAGGGATATCAGAAAGCTCACACGTCTCAACACATACATCCTCAAACCCAATCATACCACTCATTGTCTCTGCATAAGTGGTTGCGGTTGTTGAGGTGGTGGTTGAGGTGGTGGTTGTCTGATCTTGGCTTGTAGCAGTAACCATAGATTCCGTAGTTGTAGTGGTCGTTTCATTTAACATTGAAATATTGGCCTCTGTGTCCGGCAATGTTGCTGTTGCATTCAATAAGATAGTGGTGTTCACCATATCAATTACTGTGGTAGTTGTCGGGGTGATACTTGATGTAGTTGTGCTCGTAGTATCCATATCTATTGATGTAGCATCCAAAGAACCACTCAGATTGGTATAACCATCAGAAATATTCTCACTTCCTACGACCATTCCGCTGATCAGGCTATTGGACTTATCTTCCTTATATAATCCAGAATCAAATAAGAGCCTATTATCCAGATAGACTCTCACTAACCCTTGTTCACTTATAGCGCCGCTTATCCTAAGTGAAAGCGGTTCATGGTCCAGTGCAACTGAGTAATTGGTTGATTCTGAAAAGTCTCTCTCTATAATAAGTGTATCCAGGGCGCCGCTGCTAACAACCTTGCCAGTATAACTTGGTTTAAAGAAGGCAAATAGCAATGCAATAACCACTATTGTTCCAGCAACATAAAATATACTCCTCTTCTCTGCCTCAGTTTGTCTGTCATACGCATTAATTTCTTTATACAGGCTTCTTATTTCCTTATTATAATTATTGATGAGCTCTGGCAATGATTCATTTTTCAGTTTTTTGAAGACAATTGTATTATATTCAAGCTCGCTGATTTCTCCATTGTGCAATTTGTTGTTCCATAGCCTCACAAACTCAATTAGCTTTTGCTTCTCCTTTTTGCATCTATCTATCCTTTGCCTAATCCCTTCAATTTTCTGTTTATTTTGTTTTGAGTTCATCTTTGTTTTTTCTTCAAATATCGCTTATATACTGTCCATATTGAGCTCGGATTTTTATTTAACAAAATGGAAATATCATTAATGCTGAGATTTTCTTTCATGATTAGATAAGAGCAAAGACTTTCAAGAACAGAGTATTTTCTATTTTGTAATTTTTCAACTGGAACCAGATATTTTATTTTTTTAACAATGAACTTATCTTTTTGTTTTTTTATTGCATTTTTATAAGTAATCCAGATTGTCCTTTCATCCCTGTTTAATAGGATGCCAATCTTGTGGTAATTAAAATCACGATTTTCTTTAAGAAATTTAACAAGGCTTTCCAACGGGCTCAAATCAAAAGAGAATATCTGCACAGGAACCAATATATCTCTATCCTGTTCAACAAGTTCACAAATCTGAGAAAAGCTCAGATTATACTCCTTTTTCAAGAAATTAAGCTCATTTTTTAAAACCTGCACTCTTTCATTTTCTTTAATAAGTATCTTGTTCAGAAAAAGAGATTTTGATTTATTTAGAATAGGTGTTTTTCTATCTTTGTTACTTAATTTGTATACTATTTTTAGTCACTAAATTTTATTAAGTATCTTTTTTACTTAATTTGTATATAAAATGTTATTCCACTATGTCTTAATTTTTACTTAATTTGTATAATCCTGTCAAAGATAGAATATATAAATTTAACTATTTTTTACTTAATTTGTATAAAGAATTAGTCAGCACATCTTAACTAGGATATATATTGTGAACAGGAGTGTTCCGACAATAATAACAAAAGACATAATCTCCCGGATAAACTGATGCATTTGGTGGTATTTTTTAAAATTATGCGGATGATGCACAAGCCTCTTTTTTTTCATTAACAAAAATATTAGACTCACAACTATAAAAATTTTACTCAAAAATACCAATATTAAAACAAAGGTTTAAAAATCGGATTTGATTTGCAGTAATAAGGGTGGTAATGATGAGCAGAATTCTTCCTGCTGATAGGACAAAGAATGTAAGATATGCTATCCGGGACTTAGTTGTAAAAGCTCAGGAGCTTGAGAAAAAAGGAGAAAAAATAATCTACTTAAATATTGGGGATCCATTAAAATACGATTTCCGGACCCCACAGCATTTAATTGAGGCTGTTGAAAACAACTGGCAAAACAGCTCAAGCTATGCAGATTCTATGGGCATTGAAGAGGCAAGAAAAGCTGTGGCAGGAGAAGCTTTAAGATTAGGAATAAAAAATGTCAGCAAAGAAGATGTTATCATGACATCTGGCGGCAGTGAAGGGATCAGCATGGCGATTGGAGCCATAATGAATTCTGGAGAGAATATTCTTACTCCTAAGCCTGGATACCCTCTTTACAACGCTGTAATAAATTATCTCCAAGGACAGGAAAATGAGTATGAGCTAAATGAAGAGGATAATTGGCAACCAGACATTGATGATATGAGAAAAAGGATTAATGAAAAGACACAAGCTATTGTACTGATAAATCCAAACAATCCTACTGGAGGAGTTTATACAAGAAGCATTCTGCAGAAGGTTTTGGATCTTGCAGGAGAGCACAATCTAGTGGTTTTTTCAGATGAAACATATGATAAGCTGTTGCTTGATGAGGATGCAAAATTTACAGCAGCCGGCTCATTAAGTGATGACATCCCTGTTGTTACATTCAACACACTCTCAAAAAATTATCTTGTCCCTGGGTGGAGGGTCGGATGGTGCATATTTTCCGGAGCAGGCATAGAGGATTATGAAGAAGCAGTTAAAAAACTGGCAAGGGCCAGATTAAGTATTAGCCACCCGATGCAATATGCGGTTAAGCCAGCACTGGAAGGAAGGCATGACCATTTAGTTGATGTAAAAAATAAGTTAAGAAAGAGAAGAGATATTACATACAAGAGACTTAATGAGATTAATGGGATAAGCTGCGTCAAGCCAAGAGCAGCATTCTATGCTTTCCCCAAAATTGAATTGAAAATAGAATCAGATGAAAAATTTATTCTTGACCTACTAAAAAAAGAAAAAGTACTGTTTGTGCATGGCTCTGGGTTTGGACAAAAGCAAGGCACAAACCATTTCAGGGTTGTGTTTGCAGCATCTGAAGAAGCATTGAGCGAGGCATTTGACAGATTGGAGAATTATGTAGAGAAGAGGCTTTAAAAGTTAAGAAATTTTTTCAGAAAAATTTTTATTGTTGAAAAACATAACAATATATTATGCAAGAGATTGTTGGGGAGAATATCTGGGAGTGTCCGGTTTGCGAGAAAAGGCTGGAAGAAGAGGGTATGTATCCTAACTACTGCTATTATTGCGGCACAAAGAGAGAGTTGATTTAGCTACAAATATTTTTTCGTTAGACAAACCTATCTGCAAGCTTTGGCATTTTCTTACCTCTATTTCAACACCTTTCCTGTTTCCATGCACCATAGATAAAGGTCGAGCTCTGCTAAGGTTAGATTTGATGCTTCAGCTATTTTTCTTAACAGATCTTCAATTTCCAAATATTTAATCTTACTTATGGTTTTTGGTCTTTTAATCAGATTATATTTAACCAGCAAATCAATAATATGAAAATCGATAATTGCATAATCATCAAAACCAATGTTTCTTAGAAAGTGGCTTGCCTCTTTATACCCCAGGCCCTTGATATTCTTAACAAACCATTCTCTTAGTTCATTGTCTGAAAATTCATTTAAAATTTCTTTTAAGTTGTCTTTATTGTTCCTTGCTGCAGCAATATATTTTGCCCTCACATTAGGAAATCTGTAGCCGCATTTTTTTAATTTTGTAGAAAGCTCTTTTTCAGTTAAAGTAATAAATCCCTCACCAATCTCACACTGAACTTTGATGCCGCCCTCTGCACTATAGTTTGCAGTTAGCAAACAGAAGCAGAGCTCTTTGAATAGTGAGTTATTGTCCTTATTTTTGAATTCTTTAAACTCTTTTATTCTGTTATTTACTCTTTTCTCTATTCTACTTTTTTTTATATTCTCAATATTATTCAAGAGTTTGTTCATCTTAAAAAAAAAGAAAACTTATTTTGATTTCCACAATCCATGAAGGTTACAGTACTCTCTTGCTGCCACATCTACTGCTTTAACATTGAATTCTGCTTCTGGCTTTTCACCAGGTTTTAAGAATTTCCTGCATACCTGGTCATTAGCAATCAGTTGTATCCATTCAATATAATGCTTGTCTTCCATTGGATGTGGTATTGAGCCAACTTTTACTTTTATACCTGTTGCTGTCTCTTCTATTACAGGAACATGTTTCTCGTTTCCGACATCCTGTGTTTTTTCTTTTTGCAGTTCCATTGGCTGTCCGCAGCATACAAGCTCTCCAACTCCTGCATGCAATACTTCAACAATATTCCCGCAGATATTGCATCTATATACCTCAAGTTTATTTGTCACTTTAATCACCTACTTGATACCAAGTTCTTTCATTAGTGCCGGCTTGTTGAAACCAACTATTATCTTGTCACCAATCCCTATCTGGGGCACACCCATCTGACCTGATTTAGAGATCATCTCTTGTGCTGCTCTATGGTCTTTTGAGACATCAATATCTTCATACTTGATATTGTTGTCATCCAGGAATTTCTTGACCATATAGCAATAGGGGCAAGTTTGTGTCGAATAGACCTTTACAATCTGTTTCATTTTTCATCCTCCCAATCCTAAGCTCTCTATTGTCTCTCTTAGGATTGTATTATGTTTTTCCTCCTCATTTGCCAACCATGAGAATAATTTTTTTGCTTTCTTTTCTTTTACAGAATTTGAAAGCTGCTGATACATGTCTCTTGAATCAACCTCTAGTTTTGATGCAAATGTGAATACCTCTTTTAAGCTGCCAAATTCATTTAATGGGGTGAGCATCAGCTCATCTTTTACATCAATAGCCTCAATCTTGTCCGCAATCACTTTTGCTCCCAGTGTAGTGTAATCAAGTGTTTCTAGCTTTTGTTTATGAACAAGTTCTTGGCCTGCCAGCTGCTTCAAGATTCTTTTAACAGATTCAACTTTTGTTTTTTCAACAGCACTCATGTAAAGTTGAGCAGAGTATTCTTCGAACTTGATTGCATGCTCCAGTATTAATTTTAGCTCGCCCATTTTATCCTCCTTCAAAAAACCAGCTTTCCTCACTTTGATAAAAGTGCCCAGGGTCTTTAACAAAAGCAAGCGACTTTTCTATAAAATCATAGTGCGCTTTTTCCTGGTCCATAAGGAACTGGAAGAATTTTTTTGTCTGCTCATCTTGTGATTGGTTTTTCTGTTCATTGTAAAAGTTGTAGCTTGATGTTTCTAATTCAAGAGCAGTTTTATAGGCTTGTTCATCTGATCTGCTTATCTCTGCCTTTTCTTTGAATTCCGAAATTGTCATTGTAAAGAACTTTTTAACTTGTTCTGGTTTATCTCCCAGAAGCCCAATATCCGGGCTTTCTTTTTTTATAAATTCTTTGATTTCATTGATATGATTCTGTTCTTGCTCTGCCAGGTAACCGAAGGTTTTCCTAACTAATTCATTTTGTGTTTTCTCTGCTGTCTTATTGTAGATGTCCTTTCCCTTTTGCTCAAAGTCCAGAGCAGTCTTTAATGCCTGTTTTAACTCCATGTTCATCACCTAATTGCAGCACTCGCATTTCTCATCAAAGCACATGCACTCAGGCTCATAATAGTTGTACTCATGCTTGCATGATGGGCATTCTTTTGGGGGCTCTGTCCCAACATGGATATAGCCGCATTTGCTGCATTTCCATCTTATTGGCTTGTCTCTTTTGTAAAGGGTGCCTTTTTCAAGCATATCTAATAGTTTTTGGTAACGGTTTCTATGCTGTTCTTCCACTTCAGAAATTTCTGTGAACAAAATAGCTGCTTCTTTATTTCCCTCTTTTTTAGCTTCTCCTGCAAACTTCGGATACATCTTTGTTGTCTCATAATTTTCTCCTTCAATTGCTTCTCTTAGGTTAGATTTTGTGTCCCCTATTCCGTTTAGCAGCTTAAACTCGTCTTTTGCATGCTGCATTTCATTTATTGCTGTTTCCTCAAATATCCTAGCAACATAGTGTAAACCCTCTTTTCTTGCCTGCTTGGCAAAATAGTCATATTTGTTCCTTGCCTGGCTCTCGCCGGCAAATGCTTCCATTAAATTTTCTCTTGTCCCCATGTTATTCACCTTTATCAAACTTTTTTTTGCCCTCTTTCTTAAAACACATAAACCAGTCCAAGCAATATTTGCCCTCCTCTTTTGATTCAACTCTTTCCTTTGCAGTGCCGCAGGATCCTGGTGGAGGAATGATAACATCTTCTCCTGGCTGCCAGTTAGCTGGTGTGGCAATTCCTTCTCTATCTGCCTTCTGCATCGCCATAACCATCCTTTTTATCTCATCCATGTTCCTTCCTGTTGATGAAGGATAATACAAAACCGACCTTACTTTTGCCTTGTCATCGATTATAAAAACTGCCCTCACAGCTTGTGTATCTGATGCACTTGGCTGCACCATTCCAAATTTCTTAGCAACATCCATCTTAAGGTCCTCAATCACTGGAAACATAACTTCAACATTCTTCATGCCTTTATACTCAATCTTTTCCTTTATTGTCCTTAACCAGGCAATATGCGCATACAGGCTGTCAATAGAAAGGCCAATCAATTCTGTATTCAGCTTCCTAAAATCTTTCTGCATCGATGCAAATGTCATAAACTCTGTTGTGCATACCGGCGTAAAATCTGCTGGATGGCTAAAAAGAATCACCCATTTTCCTTCATAATCTTCTGGGAATCTAATTTCTCCCATTGTTGTCTTTGCCCTAAATCTTGGTGCATCATCCCCTATTAAGGGAAGACTAATACTTTTATAATCTTCGCACATTTTGTTTACCTCCTACAATTCTTGCATATCCCTCTGAATATTATAGTAACACATTCCGGTTTGAAATTTTTTGAACTTACTTTTTCTAATGCATACTCTGAAAGATCTTTGTCCATAATATCAATAATCTTTCCGCATTTCCTGCAAATGAAATGCTGGTGTTTGCATGTATCTGCATCAAAATGAAATTCTTTATTTATCTCTAATTTCAATATATCACCTTGATCTGCCAGGAGATGTAGATTCCTATAGACTGTCGCTAATGTTATTGCCGGAAGCTCTTTTTTTACTTCCTCGTAGACCTGCTCTGCTGTTGGATGTGTACGGACTTTTTTTAAATAATTCATAATTTTCAACCGTTGGTTTGTCATACGTCGTATCATCTTATTAATAATAATTATTAATTAAGAATTAGTATTAATTTATAAATGTTACGGAAAGGTAAAAGAACTATTTAGCACTTAATCGCTCAAAGTATGGGCGACACTTCTCACAAATCATTTCCCAAGGCGATACTGCAGAACCTAAAAGACGCGCTATACACTGAGGTGTCGCCGGAATTCTAAAGTACTGGGTTCTTGGGTCAAAACCAGCTCTTCCTGCAGAAAGAGTGTCAAAAAGACTATCCTCTGCTAAAATATTCCCCAATAAGTTAGGGTATTGATAAGCACTTCTGCTGATTTTCATTCGTACTGCCCCACCACATCCATTTTCAACATGATAAAAGATTCTTTGTTTACGTTCGTCATACCTTGCTAGGACCCATACTGGCTGGTTAGTAAACGGTTGAATTTCTTCCATTTTTTGACGAGACAGAACATCTGTAGCAGAAACAACCAACATTGAACCAGCTGCTTCGCTCGCCGCAACAGTAAACTCTCCAAAAAGGATTGGTAAAGGGTAATTATCGCTGATACCTTCATGAATAACAGATATAAGATTTCTACCTTCAACCCGAAAGAATTTAGAAACAACACCAAATAGTTTCCCAGTCATCTCACTCGCACCAACGTGCGGAATAGATCTACCATACTGAATGATAGCAACTGCATTGGAATAATCACTATATCTTAAATAGTTTGTTTGTCCATATCTTAGTCTTAGACTTCGTTCCTCGGTTAAATCAACAGCAAAAAATAATATGTAGCCATTTTTAGCTTTGTCTGAAGCATTAAACCTTCTTAGTGCATTAAGTTGTTCTGAAGTGCTCACATAGACTATTTGCGGAACAGTCCTTAACCCAGAACCAGTTACTGCATGGCACTCTGCCAAAAGCTGTCCTTCAAGTTCAGGCATTGGAAAACCTACAGATGTAACCGCTAAATCAGCAATTTGCAAAATCCATAATATGTCGTGGTTGATTGCCCACTCAAAGTATTGGGGTCCAAGTTGCTTGTGAATATCCCCAGAGGCAATTGTTACTAATTGTAAGATTGAATCATCCGGTTGTGGTGAATCTACTTCAAAAAGGGAAAGAGTTCCAGAGAAAGTATATAATACTGAACACAAACTTTGAGTGTATTTAAGATACAACTCCGCAAAGTAGGCATCTTCATCTGTCCCCCTCATAGCATCAAGAACGTGGTATAAGCTTGAATATTGTTCAAGAAGATCCGTCCTAACTAATAATGCCCCTTTTGAGCCACCACCAATCCCTTTTGCGATTTTCACTCTGCCGCTCATACCGCCAATAGTAGTCCAGGCAGCACCAGAAAGCTGGGGGGAGAAATAATCTCCTTGCCACTCTCCTACTGCCGGACCGATCATTACTGCAAAACCTTCTCCTGTTCTTGCATCCTGTCTAAAGGCCCTTGGGCTTTCTGATAGATAATGTAATATAAGTGCCCGGATTGTTGAGGCCACCTGAGCTGGAACATTATTAACAAATCCGGACTTATATACGCCAGTACCGATTGCATCTCCCGCTGCAGAAGTCCTTACTACAAGAGGGATACCAGGATAATGCTGTTCAAAATATTGACTCACTTGCTGAATAACTTGAACCTGTTGCTGCAATAACTGCACCTGTGGAGTGTCCTCTCCGCGAGTCAGAGAAGCATTACGAATATTTGTTATTTCTCCTCCAAGCAAGATTGAATCATCAAAATAATCCTCAGCTAATACAATCCATGGCGGCGTTCTTGCGCCAATTTGTCTTATAGCAGGTGTTTTAATCATTAATTCAAGTGCCTTATCACCTACAATCCCTGATTTTCGGAGTTTTTCTGCTGCTGCAGAATCTAGAAGCAGTTGATATCTGGTCGGTCTTTCATCTTCAGCGTTAATCTGCCGCACTGCTTCACTTCCAACAATTTCCTCCAATAGAGAACTGAGAACATAAATATCAGTACGTTGATTATCTGTAAAGACTTCATAACATCTCATGTCAAATGCCCCATGCCAAGTTTTAATATAATAACAACAGTAAGCTATGCTTTTTTGCGTCTAAACACAACTTTATTTATAAATATTTCCTAAGCCCCTAAGAGAAAGCAAGAGTAGTTCAGACAGCCAACGTTCGTTCACAAGCTAATCTAAATTTTTCATTATAAAAAATAGTAATATTTAAATATAAGTATTACCTTAAAAAGTAATATGTATTCAAAAAAGTTGGTAAATACATTAATCGAGAATGAAAGCTTGTTTGTTCCATTAATTTTCACACCAAAACAGATAGAAGTGATTAAAAGGAAACAAGAAAATAAAAAGCTGAGCAACAGCGATAAGAAGCAGTTGTATACAAGCATAAAGTCAAAGATAAGAGCAATTTCCTTGTTAATTGAACCTACTACCTTCTACCTAACAGCAAAAAAGCCAATTCCGGAGAGAGTAAAAAGAGCAGAAAACATATTAAAGAGCCTGCCGTTTGAAAAAGCATTCATCAGTGGCAGTTTTCTTTTTAAAGAAAAGTATAATGACATAGATGTTTTTGTTATAAGCAAAAGAATAAGGGGAGAAGAAAAAAAGCAAAAGCTCCATTTTGTATATATTCCAGAAAAAGCGTTGAAAGATCCGATTATTCAAAGTGCTGCGAGAAGCTCCCTAAGCAAATTCCTAATATCAAGAGAATTTAGTGCCCCTAAAATGTCCTTATCTGGGCATATGCAACTATTCCAAGAAACAGCATTACTCATATTCCAGGACAAAGATAGTACTAAAGACATCAGAGAACTAATTTTTCATGAATTTTTTATTAAAAACAACGAAATTTTAGAATCAGAAAAACTTATTGAAATAAGTGATATTTTCACAAAATTGAACAGAAAAAATAAACTCAAAAAATTAAAAGAAAAGATCAAAGTAATATTAAAAAATTACAATTCTACTTATGCAAAAAGGGAATTAAAAGAATATATTAAAGTCTTAGACAAGGAAATAAAAGAGTTCAAGCTTAATGAACATTTGAAATACTATAAAGAAACATATTTGGAGATTATTAGAAATGGAAAAGATAACAGCTGAGAAAGCAAGAGAACTAATAAAAAAGATATTTGAAAACGATGAGCTCTTTTTTAACAAAGAGTTTGATCATCATTTTGATGAGCTAAAAGCAGATATGCAGCATGATTTTATAGATTGGTGCAAAGAAGTCGAGCAAGGAAACATCCCCCATACGCCGATTACACACAAGAGATACAGAGACTGGATACTGTTCATTGACAAAAAAGCAGATAAAAGAGTACTTATAGTAAAGGTAAAAAACCAGGCTTTTATAGAGGTTCATTTAAGCGGTCATAAGTATTATGATGACCAAAGGAAAAGGTTCGGGATTAAAAGAGGGAGCAGGTACTATTGAAAGGGTAAAAGAGTAAAGAAACCTTTAAATATAACACCTGCTTAACTATTACTATGAATAGACTTCTTAAAGTATATATGGTATTAGTGGTTTAGTTTATTCAGTGGCCTCTTCTTCTTCAATAAAATTAATATACGAGAAGTCATTTTTATAGAAGAGAGGCAATAAGTGAGGTAATCAACATGCAGCTTCCAAAACATTATGATGCTAAAGAAGTAGAAAAAAAGTGGCAGGAATATTGGGAAAAAGAGAATATCTTCGGCTTTGATAAAGATGATACTAGACGAGAGATCTTCGCTGTTGACACTCCTCCTCCAACTGTCTCTGGACAGATGCACCTGGGCCATGCTTTTTCATATGCTCAAGAGGATTTTGTTATCAGATTCCAGAGGATGCTTGGCAAGAATGTTTTCTATCCCTTTGGCACAGATGATAATGGATTAGCAACAGACAGATTAGTAGAGAAGCTAAATAATGTAAGAAGCAAAGACTTTAAAAGAAAAGAATATATCAAATTATGTTTAAAAACACTCGAGAAGATAAGGCCAGATTTCATACAAGACTGGAAAAATATTGGCGTCAGCTGCGATTTCTCGATATTTTACTCAACAATTAATGACCATTGCAGGAAGATCTCGCAAAAATCTTTTATCGACCTCTACAACGCAGGCAGGGAATATCGAAAAGAGGCCCCCACGATATTCTGTCCAGAATGCCATACTGCAATTGCGCAGGTTGAATTAGAGGATAAAGAATTGTCATCAACGTTTAATGATATTGTATTTAGAGTGGATGGCAAAGATTTGATTATAGCTACAACAAGGCCTGAATTGTTGTCAAGCTGTGTTGCTGTTTTCTTTCATCCTGATGACAAGCGCTATATGAGATACGGTGGCAAGAAAGCTAAAGTTCCTTTGTTTGATTATGAAGTTCCAATTTTGATGGATGAGAGAGTAGATGTCGAAAAAGGCACGGGGATAGTGATGTGCTGCACTTTTGGTGACCAGACAGATATAGAGTGGTACAAAGCCCATAATCTACCATTAAGAATCTCAATCAACCATGATGGACTAATGAATGAAACAGCTGGCAAATACCAAGGTATGAGAATTAAGCAGGCACGAAAAGAGATCATAAATGACTTGAGAAGCAAAGGTCTGTTAAGGAACCAAAAACAAATCACTCATACTGTGAATGTGCATGAAAGATGCGGTACTGCTATTGAGATATTGAACACAAAACAATGGTTCATTAGATACCTCGATCTCAAAGACAAATTCTTACAAGCAGGAGCAGAAATGACATGGTACCCTGACCATATGCGTGTCAGATTAGACCATTGGATAAATGGCCTGCAATGGGACTGGTGCATCTCAAGGCAGAGGCATTTCGGAGTGCCTTTTCCTGTATGGTATTGCAGAAGGTGTGACGAAGTTATTCTAGCAAGAGAAAAGGATCTGCCAGTTGATCCTATTGAAGACCAGCCGCCTGTGAAGCAATGTCCAAAATGTAAAAATAAAGAGTTTATTCCTGAAAAAGATGTCTTAGACACATGGGCGACTTCTTCATTAACACCCCAGCTTGCAGTCGAACTCATGAAAGGAACAAAGAATTATAAAAAATTGTTCCCCATGGATTTGAGGCCGCAGGCGCATGATATAATTACATTCTGGCTTTTCAACACTATGGTAAAAAGCCAGTTGCATTTTAAGAAAAATCCATGGAAAAACATTATGATCAGCGGCTGGGCTCTGGATCCAAAAGGAAAAAAGATGTCTAAGAGCAAGGGGAATGTTATCTCGCCGCAGGAAATGATAAAAAAATACTCTGCTGACTGCATAAGGTTCTGGGCAGCTGGCTCCAAGCTAGGGGAAGACCTTCCCTTCCAGGAAAAAGATCTTGTAACAGGGAGAAAGATGACCACTAAGCTTTGGAATGCATCCAAGTTTGTTATAATGCACCTTGAGGATTTTTCATATCACCAGATTGAGCTCGAGCCTATGGACAAGTGGCTCCTTACCAAACTGCAGAAGCTTATCAAGAGCTGCACTGATTCTTTTGATAAGTATGAATATTCTAAAGTAAAACAGGAGGCAGAAATCTTTTTCTGGAGCATATTCTGCGATTATTATCTTGAGATGGTAAAAGACAGGCTTTACAATACAGAGAACTATGATAAAGAAGAGGTACTCTCAGCAAAGTTTGCTCTTTATGAAGGCCTGCTAACACTCCTTAAGTTAATTGCGCCAATTATGCCTTATGTAACAGAGGAAATCTATCAACTGTACTTCAGTAAAATTGAGAAGAAAAAAAGCATCCACATATCAAAATGGCCAAGTTATAACAAGGAATGGGTAGATAATAAGACTGAGGTATTGGGAGACATTATAGTGTTAATTATTTCAGAGATAAGAAAGTTCAAAGCATTGAATAATTTGTCAATGGCAGCACCAATCAAGAGGCTAGTTATAGAGTGCAATCCAAAGACGAGAAAACAGATTGAGTTGATGTTTCCCACTCTGACTGCTACTGCAAAAATTGTGGATATTGAATTTGGAAAAGGCACAGCAAAAATAGTGGAGAATTTCAAAATAAAAATAGAAAATTAAATTTTCTTTACTACTGCGCCCTTATCAGTATCATCAACCCTGTAGCCTAATTGATTTATTTTATCTCTTAATTCGTCTGCTTTTTTCCAGTCTTTCTGGTTTCTTGCTTTCTCTCTTAGTTCAGATAATTCTATAATCTTTTTTGGTATCTTCTCTTCCTCAAACTCTAAGACTCCGAGGACTTTATCAAATTCCATCATAAGATTATAGCATTCAAGTGCATTATGCCTTGAAAGATTATTTTCTCCAATCAATTTGTTAGTCTCTCTCATGAACTCAAATACTTGAGCCATGGCCTCTGATATATTAAGGTCATCGTCCATTGCATTTTCAAATTGAGTTTTTCTTGAGATAATCATCTCAGCCACTCTTGTGTTATTTCTTTTATTCTGCATTGTTCTTAATTTGTCAAGGAACTCTCTAAAGCGGCCTATTGTATTTTCTGCTGCTTCCAGTGCTTCAAAAGTAAAATTAAGCTTCTGCCTGTAGTGGGTTGACAATAAAAGATATCTTATTGCTTTTGGCGAGTATCCTTTCTCAATTATGTCTTTTAAAATAAAGAAATTGCCTTTGCTCTTGGACATTTTCTCATTATTCACAAGCAGATGCTCGCAATGAAGCCAATAATTAACAAATTTTTTCCCATTGGCTGCTTCGCTCTGTGCAATCTCATTTTCATGGTGGGGGAAGATTAAATCAATCCCTCCTGTGTGAATGTCAAAAGTCTCTCCAAGATATTTCATTGACATTGCGCTACATTCAATATGCCAGCCGGGCCTGCCTTTGCCTAATTCTGTCTCCCAAAAAACATCACCGTCACTTTTTTCATATCCCTTCCACAGCGCAAAATCATTTGCATGCTCTTTTTCATATTCATCATGCTTTACCCTTGCACCTAGTTTTAAATCTTTCAATTGAATCTTACTAAGCTTGCCATAATCTTTGAATTTTGTGACATCATAATATATTGAGCCGTCCTCGCTTTTATACGCATATCCCTTTTTTATCAATTTTTTAATAACAGAAATCATGTCATCTATGCATTCAGTTGCTTTTGGATAATACTCGGCCCTTTCTATGTTTAATAAGTCCATATCCTCAAAGAAGTATTTTGTATACCTCTCTGTAAATTCTTTTAAAGAAACACCTTCCTTTTTGCTGTCTCTAATAGTCTTGTCATCAACATCTGTAATATTCATTATATGCTTGACTTCATAGCCCTTAAACTTGAAGTATCTTCTAAGAATGTCTGCAAAGATATTAGAGCGCCAGTTTCCTATATGAGCATAGTTGTAGACGGCATGCCCAAAATTTTAATTAAAAAACTTTGTTTGGCCCGCATGAATATATGCTCACTTCGCCTTCTTTTATTGGTTTAAATTCTTCTTTTTTCCTTGTTAATGTGTTGTAAAACACCAAGCTCATTTCTTGTCCTCCTTAGGGATATTGTCCATCAAAAATTTTATTTTGTCCCTGCTAAAGATTAAATAACTTAAATCTGGGCTGTGTACCTCCAGTGTTATTGTCTTGTTATAATCATAGTCTTTCAATACCTTGATAATGAATGGCCAGTTAATATTGCCTGCGCCAAGAGGCAAATGTTGATCTTCTGCACCATTGTTATCTGAAAAATGCAGATGGGCTATCTTATCCTTAAAGTTATGGAAAGCAAGTTTTGTCTTTTTCTCGCCCTCATTGCCTAAATTGGCATGACCAACGTCCCAGTGCAATTTTATTCCCTTCACCTGCTCAAGTATCTTTCCTAAAATCTCCAGCTCATTAAATAGAGCCTGTGTGTTCTCGACCATAATTTTAATATTGTGTGTTTTCGCTCTCTGCACCGCCTTTTTAAAGAATTCAATGTTGTACTCCAATATCTTCTCTGGATTTGCTATATCTTTTGCCATATCTGGGTGCAGGTTCACAAGCTTGACATCAAGCTTAGAGAAAACACCGAGGCACTTAAGGAATTCTTCAAATGCTGCATCTCTTACACTCTTGAAAGGGCTGGCAATAGGCAGGTTCCAGGGAGTATGCCCTACAATATCTAGATTGTATTTTTTAGCAAGCTGCTTTATCTTATCAACATTAACATCATCTGCATAAGCCTTTTCAGGCTCTATAGTCAGATCAAGAAAATCAAATCCCTGCTCTCCAAAAAAGGTAATTTGTTCATATAAATCTTTTTTAGGATCATTCATAGCTCCGAATTTCATATTAATCAACTCCTTAAGACATGGTAAAAAGGTTTTTTATTTATATTTAACTGTTAAATACCTCTCGCCCCTATCGGGCAGTACAGTAACTACATTTTCGTATTTTTTCCTAATCTCCATTGCTCCCAAAACATTTGCTCCTGAGCTTATGCCGACTAATAATCCATATTGTTTGGCTAATGTTTCTCGCATCTTGATTGCGTCGCTGCTTTTTATTGTAATAACTTCATCAATTACATCAATGTTCTCTTCAACTAATTTTGGGATAAAGCCTTCGCCTATGCCCTGAATTGAATGAAAACCTGGTTTTTTGCCAGAGAGAACAGCCGATTCCTCAGGCTCAATCCCTATAATCCTTACGTTTGGATTCACTTTTTTTAGTGCCTGAGCAACACCAATCAATGTACCCCCAGTGCCAATGCCAGCAACAAAAGCCTCTACATTAGGTATTTGTTCAATAATTTCTTTCCCGAGACCTTCTCTATGTGCTGCAATGTTGTCTGGGTTTTCAAACTGCCTGGGCAGCCATGCATCAGGATATTTTTTTATAATTTTATTATACATTTCCATAGCTCCTGCAATATCTTCCCCGGCCGGGGTCAAAATGATTTCAGCTCCAAAAGATTTTAGTAATGCCCTCCTCTCCTTGCTCATTGATTCCGGCATCACTGCAACAAATCTGTATCCTCTAACAGCAGATATCATTGCAAATGCTATGCCTGTATTACCACTTGTCACCTCGATAATTTTACTGCTAAGTTTTAATTCACCTCTTTGCTCAGCTTTCTTAACCATGTACCAAGCTAACCTGTCCTTGATGCTGCCGCTTGGGTTTGTTGTTTCAAGTTTCGCATAAATGTTGTTTATTTTTATTAAATGGGTTTTTCCTATTGTCTGCAAAATGCTATTTGCAGCGTGAATCACCTTTATTCATTTTTATTTCACCTCCTATCTATACATGCTAAAGAATCAAGAAAAATTTAGTAATGTAACTAAGCCAGTGAAGAATTCCAGCAACAACAACATATTGGCTTTGACATAATCCACTTAATTAGACAGTTGTTATATTTAAAAGTTTCTGAAAAAATAAGGGCAACTATTATTTTCAACTATCACTTATTGTACATATCTTCAAACAGTTTAAGAATTTTATTCCATGAAGGTGTGTTTTTTTGTTTCATAAACTGGATGAAAAGAATATAAGCCTGCTCACGACACAATCCTCCCTGAATCTTTGGCCATTTTCTAATGTACCATTCAGTTAAATTATTAGGATTCAAAAGGGTCGCACCGCCGTGCGGGTCCGGGCACGCAAAAACTATTCTGGCTACTCTATGCAAAACAGCTGCACCAAGGCACATCAAACAGGGCTCAAGAGTAGTATATAAAACTACTTTTGAATTATTATTTTTGACAGATTGCTTTATGATTTTAGAGTTCTCATTTATTATAGAAAGTTCTGCATGAGAAGCCCAGTTTGTATCACAATAAAGAGTGTTCCTTCTTTTTGAGATCAATCTACCATCAATTACCAAAACTGCTCCTACAGGAAAATCTCCATTGTTTAACGCAATCTCGGCTTCATTCAAAGCTAGATTCATAAAATAGTTATCTTTACTTGAAAATTCCATGATAACTTAAGCTAGCTCAGGTATTATATAAACTTTCTCCTAAAACGGTTGATATTTTTATTTAAATAATCGAAGAAGGAGAAGTGCCCCTTTCTACTCTCTTAGCACTTCTGGGGTGGTTTAAGGGAGGGGGGCAGAGCTCCTCATTGCAAAGATAGAATTTAATTTTCTTATAACATCATTTCCCATAACTTTTTAAACGATTAAATTTTTTTGAAAAATATGGAAACTGAAATAATGAAGATAGCTGATCTGCAAATACATCAGAAAGGCGTAAACATAGAAGCAGAGATTATTGAATTGGGTGAGGTTAGGGAATTTGTCAAGTTCGGCAAGCCTGGCAGGGTCTGCAATGCAAAAATAAAAGATGATTCTGGAGAAGTTAACCTTACTCTGTGGAATGAGCAGATTGATGAGCTTAAAAAAGGAAACAAGATAAAAGTAACAAACGGTTATGTAAATGAGTGGCAGGGAGAGAAGCAGCTGACAGCTGGTAGATTCGGCTCGATTGAGGTAATTGGATAAGCTGTAGTAATTAGTTAAATTTTTATCTAATTTTATATTATCTCTGCCAATGAATGTTGAAGAGGCAGACAAAAAGATAAATAATGCTAATGCTTGCTTTTTTGAAAGAGCTATCTTCTTATCATGGTTTTGCTCAAAAGCTGACTGCAAGTTCTGTTTTATGTCTACACAAAAAGATAAGATTAGATTAAAAAACCCAAGATTAGCTCGTAGAAGGCTTTCTTCCATACTAGCTGAAGTAATTATTACAGAAGCATGCGGATGGAAAATTGAATTTCTTAGCGGAGGCTATGAAAGCTACACCACAGAAGAAATGCATAATGTGATACAGAAAATCCATCATATCTATGATGAGCAATTATGGCTCAATATAGGTGTGCTCAGCAAAGATGAGCTATTGTTATTCAAACCATATACAAAAGGAATTACAGGAGCTGTTGAAACAATTAATCCGGAACTACATGGGCAACTATGTCCCTCCAAACCAATAAAAGAGATTGAAAAAATGTTTGATATATGCGAGCAACTAGACTTGAAAAAATCAATCACAATTATCATCGGTCTTGGTGAAACATTGGAAGATTTTGAATTGCTGAAAAGATTTATTCAGAAGCATAATCTTGCAAGAATAACCTTTTATGCATTAAACCCCCATAAAGGAACGATATTTGAAAAAGGGCCAGATAGCAGATATTATGCACAATGGATAGAAAAGACAAGACAGATTCTTCCCAAAATTGAGATTATAGCCGGTTCATGGACTAACAGGATTGATGAAATCCCCCTGCTACTGGCAGCAGGCGCTGATTCAATAACAAAGCTACCTGTAATAAAAATATTTAACACAAAATACAGCAGAGATGTTGAGAAAAAGATCCAGAATGCTGGAAGGACATTTAATGGAACATTAAGTTGTATTCCTGAAAAAGAGATAAATAACATTCTACAGGAAACAAATTATGAGATTGAATTAAAAAATAAAATCAGAGAAAAAGTAAAAATATACATCAGGCGGATGAAAAGGAATGGACTACAAAAGAAATAAATTAGTCAAGACAATTTTCCAAAACAGTAAATGGATATTAATATCCTTACTTGCGTTAGTTATAATCTTACTATTAAAAAGAAGACTGAGCTCAATCTTCCTAGTTATCATATTAATTTTCCTTGCAAGTGTATCTATATACTGGAAAAGATTCACAAGACTTTCTCTTGGCATTGAGCTTAACAGCTTTGTTACAATAATCCTCAGCAGCACCTATACCACAATATTCGGCCTTGTTATTGGAGTCATTACAGTCTTCATAGGCTATCTGCTGAACAGAAGGGTGTGTATGTATATGTTTATCCCAATGATAGGAGTGTCATTAATAGCATTTCTCTCTCCTCTTTTCAGCCCGTTAGGCATAACAACTGCGGGCATAGTCCTGAATCTTATCTATAATGGCATCATCCATTTTATCTATGTAGTTTTACTCAAGAATAATTTTTTAAATAGTATTTTGTCATTTAGCATAAATTTTTTATTAAATATCTATTTGTTTTATTATATTGCCCCACAACTAGTGAATATACTGTGAAAAAATCAAATATATTCTACGAGAAAGTCATCTTGCCTGTAAAAAGAATAGTAGAATTAATAGTCAAGAAAAAGACCAACCTCCTTATTATTGCAATATCAATTGGCTTTTTTCTATTCCTCGCAACAAGACATAAAAAGATATTCTTTATTTCAATTTTAACAGTTGCAGGTGCGTTTTCACTCATATATGTTAGATTTTTCAAACAGGCATATATCATAGGTTTTGAGCTATGCACTCTTGCCACGGTCCTTTGTGCCAGGGCATATGGAACACTCATTGGAGCAGTGATTGGGTTCCTCACCATCTTCTTTGGCACGATAATAAGCAGCAGAGTCAAGCCAACTTATTTTATATCTATTTTTACTCTTCCTGTAATAGGTGTTGTCGCATCCTTGTTAGAGTTCATGCCCATTTCTTTGCTTGGAATCCTAATGACAATATTATACGACATCATAGTGCTGCCCCTCTATGTTATGACTGGCAGCAGAGTAATCTCAAGCATAGTCTTCTCTGTCACCCATATTTTCATTAACGCATATCTATTTACTCAAATAGCTCCTTTTATCCTAAAATTAATGATATAGAGAAAATAAAGAAAAAATTATTTTATCTTGATATCTATATCAAAGTCCTTTTTGCCTTCAACTGAGATTACTGATTTTGGCTTTTCGCCTGGTTTGCCTGTGGGTTGTGATTTCTGCTCTTTTTTACCAAGTTTTTTCGTTGTTGACTTCTTGGTTTTCTTACCTGGCTTTTTTGCTGCTGCACTTTTGGAGGCTGTTTTTCTTGTTGATTTTTTTGTGGTTTTCTTTGTTATGGGTTTCTTTGCTGCTGCCTTTTTTTTCTTAGGTTTTTTCTTTGATGCTTTTTTCTTTTTTGATTTCACCGCATTTGGCTTTTTTGTTTTCAATTCATTCTCCAGCTTTTGTATCTCTTCCTCAACTGAAATTTCCTCTTTCTTCAGCTTCGACTCCTTTTTCGCTTTCTTCTTGGTTGTTGATTTTTTCTTTTTAGGCTTTTTTTCTTTTATTGGCTGCGGCTCAAATTTCCGTGGTTCTAGAATTTTTACAGAGCCAGCAGTTATCTTAACCTCTGGAAGCTCTACATGGCCTTTCCTATCTCTGTAATATTTCACATATCTAGACATGTCAGCTACAACCATATCTATTAAATCCTTGTCTTTCCAGCCTTTGGAATACAGATTCTGCTTAATTGTCTCTGGAGTAATTCCCTTTTTCAATGCCCATAACACATAATTTTGTAGTTTATACACATCGGGAACAAGTTTCTTTAAATAGAGTGTCTCAGTGTCCTCCTCCAACTCACCAATGTCTTTCTCAAATTTAGTAATGTCCATCTCTTCCTTTTTCTCTGTATCCATCATTGCTTCTATATCACTCTTTTCTTCTTGTGCTATCTTCTCCAGTTCTTCAAGCTCCTTTGTTTCTTCCTGCGTCATCTTCTCCAACTTCTTAAGATGAACTGCAAAATAGACTATAGCAAAAGTATAGACCAAAGCCAAAAGAAACAGTATCTCCGGCAAAGGCAGGTTTATTCCAAAAATGAACATCTTATTTCACCTCATAAATTTTATTTTAATTCCAATTGTTCATGTGATTCTCTCAAGACCATAATCGGTTTAAATATCTCACTAGGTGGCTGGTAGAGATATCCAACAACATCGTAAGTTGCACTAGTATATATTTTATATGGATTTGAAGGCATCGGCTTCACAACAATCTCTCCTGGAGCAACATTAATGCCAGTTAAATAATCTGCAATAGGTGTTGAGATAGTAAGGCCTTCATAATTAACATTAAACTCAATATCAAGTTTTGTCAGTGCTTTAGTATCTTGGTTGTTCAATACATAATAGAAATCGATTGAATATGTGCCTCTTTTAAGCTTATCATCATACTCATTAAAACTAGGCTCAGGAGCCACAAGGAATTCAGGTATAAGTACACTGATTGGCGCATCTTTCTCAGCATTGTCTGCATTCTTAAATACTGCAACTAAAGTAATGGTAGCAGATTCCTCATTATAGTCTGGTATTAATATATCAAAGGCTAATGTTTGGGATTGGCCTGCTTTCAGCACATTGACTTTGGAATCTCCTTTATACTCCCAATCCTCTGGAACAAGCAGTCTTATATCAAAGTCATAGATATCAAAGTCTGCATTATTTTTAATAGTGAGCTCTCCTTGGAAGATATCAAGGATTCTCGGTTTTGAGACTGGTTTTAAGTTGAGAGCAATATCGTATTGGCAATTTAAGTCTTCATCCACTAATCCGTCGCAGTCATCATCCTTGTTATTGCATAATTCCTTTGCGCCAGGATGAACCTTTGGATCATTATCATCGCAATCATCTGGCGGATAGTAACCATCTCCATCTTTGTCTTCCTGCAATTGAGGTGGTGTGAAACAACCTTCATCAACCTTGCCATCGCAATCATCATCTACACCATTACAGATTTCCTGTGCGCCAGGATGAATGTTTGGATTATTATCATTGCAGTCATCTCCTCCGCATATCTCCTTTCTGTAGCCATCCTTGTCATAGTCACACTCCCGTGTTTTTCTCCTTCCGCCTCCTCCGCCACCGCCACCGCCTTCGCAGTAGCTTGCATCACAATCACCGTAATCCTCACAGTAATCACAATCATAGTCCTCGCATACCCCATCTGAACAGAGATGTTTGTTTAAACAGTTAGGGGCATTGTAACAGGAAGAATCAAAGCAGTCTGTGTAGCTGTCACAATCATTGTCAAATTCATCTGAGCAGGTATATTCATACTGGTAGCTTTCTGTGCCGCCGCATATACAAAAATTATCACAGCATATCGGTGTGTCGTATCCTATTGCAGTAATACAGATTAACTTATCTACACATTCTTCATCCTCTTCACAAGGTATTACCGGCACAGCACTGCATCCTTCATCAGTCCTGCCATCGCAATCATTATCTTTCCCATCACCAAGACCGTCTTCTCCGCAAAGTTCTGGAATTGGGGCTATTCCTCCCTCGCACTCGCTCCAATAGCCGTTCTGGTCATTGTCGCCATCATCCAGGCATGTCTGAACACCATACTCACATTCGCCAATATTAGTCCCGCATTTTCTTGTAGACAGAACAGGATAGCATGGACAGCCTTCATCAACAGTAATTTGGGTGTCGCAGTCATTATCATTGCCATTGAAATATGCCTCATCGCAGTAAGGTTTTTCGTCAGAAGTGAGTGCAATAAAAGGCAGGTCTTCCCCATAATCAATATTATCTACGTATATAGGTTCATCATCACCACAGCAGGCAGCTGTACCTGGCCTAGATGTCCATTCCACATTCAAATCTTCGCAAGTACCTTTGCATTCATCTGGCTCGTTTCCCTCATCAACCATCACGCAAATTCCATTATCTGCACATTCATCGCCGTATAAATAGCATAGGTCTCCCCAGGTCCCGTCATAATAATAGCACAACCCGTTATTATCATTATCAATGCCGTCACATTGCTCAATATCTGCAACCTCGCATTGCTCTTTTGTACAATCTCCATAATCCTCGCATTTAATACAATCATATTCAGTGCATAGCTCATCAGAACACTCATGGCCAATGCACAAAGGAGAATCATAACAAGAAGAATCATGGCAGTCAATGTACCCATCACAGTCATCATCTACACCATTATCACAATTCTCCTGCACCCCTGGGTTAATAAAATAATTATCATCATTGCAGTCGCCTGGCCCAAGAGGACACACAGGAAGAACACATTCTTGGCATTCTCCCTCATATGCAATCTCAACTCCATAACATTCTGCAATGCATGCATTTCCATATGTATTCTCATCAACTCCACAAACAGGATCCCACAGTGTGATACAGTTGCATTCACAGTCTCCTGGACATGTTCCTTCATAACAAGGTTCATCGCAAGGTGGATAGCTGTAGTAGCATAAAGGACAATAATTATATTCTCCTTGCTCACAAATGTAATTTCCGCAGACAAAAGCAAGACTATATGGAATAATCATTAAACCTACTAGAACCAGAATTATTGTTGTTCTTTTATTCATTGTTGTCATATAAAAATCACATCCGATATATACAGGTTCCTCCAAATATTCCTGCTGTGTATGTGCAGTGTTGTCCTAAGCTAGAGCATTCTTCTTTATCGCAGATGTTAAACAAACCTTCCCCGCACTTTGAGCAGAGGTTTTGAGTACATATTCCATTCATACATATCAATCCTTTAGCATCAGGAATTTTACTACAGTCTACTGTCGTACTGGTGCAAACGCTGCTGTCCAAATCACTGCATACCCACTCCCGCAGCGTGTATACGCCCGTGCACGTGTC
>JAFGJW010000015.1 GCA_016928835.1 Candidatus Woesearchaeota archaeon
ACCATACCCAGTTATAAGCACTATCTGATTTCTGCATGCGGGGGGTGAACATAGTTGTAGATTCTCTAGGTTAGTGTCTCTATCTGGTATAGATAAATCGTGTTTTACACATTCTAGTCTGTAAATCTCTCCTTTATTATCAACACCTCTACTGCGACTAGCATATTCACCTAAGTAGCTATCACCACAAAAATAGTATGCAAAATAACGCGAATTAAAGAGTAATGTTCCTAGCAATACCTCTTGAGGTTCAAGAATGTGGTAAAATGTCTCTCTTTCGCATTGACCTTCCAGTGAGTTAAAAGAAGTTTCAACTAATTGCCAGTCATATCCTAGAGGAGGAGCATATTCAATATCTCCTCCTCCGGGGGGAGTATTAGGTGTCCCCCCACAACCTGCTTCATCTGAAGTAAATTCATTATTGCAACAGTAAAGCAGACTTGGCAAGGGCCATCCATCTGGATTAAATTCATTTATATAGTAACTTAATGCTGAATCCCCACAAGTGCAATCTTCTGAACCTTGTTTGATAACATATAATAGTTCTCCTCCAATCCTATCTGTTTCAACTCTATCTCTTAAATTCTCATCTGTTCCCTGAGGACATGTTCCTCCCAGTTCAACTGGCTCAGCAAACATTTCATAGCATCTTGGATCAGAAGCAGGTGTTCTTCCCCAGTTGTAGCTACCCGCATCAACACCACCCATATAATATTGGCATTTTTTACATTCCATTTCTCCTTCATCAGATCTAACATAAGCATAGTGATTCTTTAAAAGCGAATCAGGATCACAGCAACTGCATCCTCCTTCTCCGCAGCATGAACTCCATTCTTCATTAAGTTGCCTCCATGTGCCTTCATAACAATACCAACAATCATCTCCACCCCTGTCACTATATGTCCCTGGAGTGTCACAAGTTGAATCTCCGCCACCTGGGCTGCCTGGGCTGCCTGCTCCGCCAGTTTCTCCCTGTCTCCTTACTCTCATTTGTTCACAGGTATCTGTATCAAACTCACCATCTGCAATCTTGTAACCATTATAAACTACTTTGTACGCACCACTGGTTGTCCTGCATACCTCTCTTACACATTCGCAATCGCCGCCTTGCTCCATGCAATTCCCACTGCTGTCCCTGACCCACGCATCATCTTCAAGCCAGCAGTGAGGCTGTCCATTCTGCCTCGCACAATCACCAACTAACCCCAGAGCCGACATTGTGGGGCATTCTGTATCTGCTCCTGCGCCTGTGCATACATAACCAGCAGGATCTGAACCAAAATAATCAGGGCCCTCTGCATCATAGCTCAAACAGACCCTTCCCTCGCCGCACCATCTTCCGGCGTTGTCTCCACTACATGCCAAGCCAGGTGACACCCCCTCAGGATTAGCTGCACTGTCCAAAGAAAATCCGGTGCCCTCTATACTAATATCTGCCCAGATTCTTGCAGTGCCAATGTTATTATCTGTACTATCTTCTGTATTGAGAACATGCACAGCAATATAGTTAAGGTAGCTATCATCAAAGAGTTCATTGCCCTGGAGGATATCTGCTAAAGTCAGTGTAATCTGGTTATTATTAACCTGTTTTGTTGCCTTTTCAAGGACTATGCCGTTGCTGTCAACATAACCTGCTTCAACAAGATCTATGATATTATCAGCTGTGATAGTAATGTGTCCTGAATTTTGATCAATGCATGAGCCTGGCGCAAATGAGAAAGTAAGCATGCCCATGCCGCCGACAGCCTGGTAACTTGAATAAACCCACTTGCCGTCTTCCTGATAGCATCCCAAATGCTCAAGATCACTGCCCTCATAAAAAAAGAGCAAATTTCCCTCCCTATGATGATTATACCCTGTGTTCTGCCTCTCCTGTAGGCCTTGCCCTGATTCAAGCCTTCCGTTAACAAGACTCCAGCCAAGGCTAGCCCTATCATCTAGGCTTGCACCAGGCAGGAAGCAATCTTCCAGGAACAGATAGTTTGTGAATATTTTTGAACTTGCATCTGTGCATGATCCTAATGCGACTTTTGAAAAATGCGTCAGTTCTCCTGTGGCTACATTATTGCCTGAATCAATGACAGTTGGTACGCCATACCACACACCCTTGTCGCCATAAGTCATTACACTTAGACTATTCTCGTCCCTTCCATCTAAAAGACTATCATAATAATGAACACTGAATTGCACAGGATCAGGGCCTTCAAAATGCAGGCCGCTAGGCTCAAGAACATAGACTAGATTCCCCAAAACAATTTCATTACCTAAGCCATCCTCTCTTTTATCAACTGGAGTAAGACTTATCTCCACTGCCTCGAACTGCTGGCCAGAACTATCTGTAATCCTAGTGCCTTCTGGTATAGTAAGTGTTGCCCTGCCGTCTGGCGAAGGGACAACAATAGCATGATCTGTGTAGCCGTACTCATCAAGAAACACCCCAGTAGCAATTGTCCTTCTGGCCCTGTAATAAAATGTCAAAAGCTCTTTTTTATTATTTTCCAATGAGATAGTGATTGGATAACGGACACTGACGGTAACATAATCATCTGAATAACTAAGATCAACCTCAATACCAGAAGTATCTTTCTCAATCTCATATCCCTGCTCTTCAAAAAGACTTAGATCAACACATTCGTCAAGGTGCTGTTTAACATACTGCTCAGCACCGCTGAAACCAGCTGAACCTATGCCTTCATTCAACTTCTCTTTTATGCAGTCATCAACAAAATAGCTAATTTTCTCGCCTGCTAGAGTGAGCATTAATCGCTCTGCTTTCCTCTCTGTCACCTGTTCCTTATCCCTCCTAACCTTGAATGAGATTAATATAACTATTCCAATTAAAAGAACCAAGCCAATAATTATGAACAATGCGATTTGTGATTTCTTCCCCATAAGAAACTTCTCCCTTTTTTAATAATCTAGTAACATTCAGCTATATAAATCTTTTGTGGGAGCACAATAAAAGGACTCAAAATAATTATTTACAGATATCTAATCTAACAATTATTGGAGGGGTTGAAGGGATAGGCTGTATGCCGGGCGCCTCTTTTCTATCTCATAATAGCCAGAATAAGTTAAATGATACGCCTCTGTGCAACAGAGAATTACTTAATCTTTTTTTACATATTTCATAAATTCCTCTCTTGTTATTCCTACATCTTTTTTTATAATTTTATTCAAAAGTCCAGGCCCAATTTCCTCACCAGAATGATGCGGTATGGTGGTTCTTCTTCCATCTGGATGTTTATAGACCATGTGGCTTCCTGTTGTATGACTATAGACAAAACCAAATTTTTCAACTGTTTTAGCTAATTCCCTGCCCGTAAGTTTTGGCAATTTTGCCAAGAATTCACACCTCTATCTGCTGTACACCAACAAACGTTTCAAAGAGTTTAGGCTTTTCATCTGATTCAAGATACGCTTGAATTGCTTCCTTAGTTCTTTCCAAAAGTTGGTTCATGTCCCTTGCTTGCGTATGACAGCCAGGTAATTCAACTACTTCAGAAACCAACCAACCTTCTTCATCTCTCTCTATAATAACAGTGTATTTTTGTGCCATAGAACAATTTAATCTAAAAGTCTATATAAATATTACTATAGAATACTCAGTGTTCTCAATATGATATCCAAAACATATCACAGTCAAAAAATAATTTTCAACAAAACAATCACTTGCAAATATCTAATCTAACAATTATTGGAGGGACTGAAGGGATAGGCTGTACGCCGGGCGCCTCTTTTTCCTTTGTCTCATCACAATCTAGGTATTGTATTCTAATAAGTTCATCACTGCCTTGTTTAGCTGTAAAAAGATACGGCTTATTCCATTTTTCCAAAGTCACAGCAAACAGGTTCCCTAGATACGCTTCTGCATATTCCTTGGAACTGGGGGAGCACAAGGAATCCAAGTTGGCACTATCTTTGATGATTTCAGACATTGTGACCCCGCAGTCTGTCTTAACCTCGAGCATCACATTGAGCATATTTTGGGCTATCTTAGTTGTTGCATAACTTTCCTGGATATTCACATTTCTTTGTGACCTCAACCCAAGGAACAAAAACAAGCCCAGTGTCAATACTACCACCACCATTGCTATGCCAAATAATTCCATTTGTGATTTCATTTGTAGATGCTTAAATTAATTATCCCAAAAGTTTTTTCATTATTAATAGGGTCATAGATAACTACTGGCTGCTCAACTTTTCTTATGGCACTATAATCCTCTTTTGCATTATCATATATAACCCACAGAGCCCCATAGCTATTAACAGCAGGACTGGGATCAAATTCTACCACCTCTGCTTTCATATAACCAAAGAGAGAATTGTAAAACAGCTTGTTGGCCTGGTAGATATTTCCAAATTTTTCAATCTTGACTGTATCATAGCAATTGCTATTAATTACACCGTCGTTGCTGCACTGCAGTTCAGGAAAAAAACTGAGAACTTGGCTCTGCTTCACTAATTCTAGATTCTCAAATTCAACCTGCTTCTCTCTTGCTGTTGATTTCTGGTGGGCGATGAAAAATATTATGCCCAGGCTGATAATAAAAAAGAATATAAGCAATACAATAGTTGTCTCCATTGTGTGAAGCTGGCCCTTTCTATTATCTTTTTTCATTTTAATAAATCTGCGGGCAGGATAATTGCTGCAAATCTTTATTTAAATCCTTTAGTCCGTTATTTCCAAAAGCATGATCATAAAGAATGCCGAGACTTGAATCAGCAACTTGATTTGCTAAGATATTTTTGATGTCATGCAATTTTGTTATTGTATTAAGATAGTTGCATGTGCTGCCTGCATCCAGAACTTCTGTTCTTTGTATAAGTATGTCTGTAATAATATCTGACCTTGCAAGTGCTTTCTTAATATTGCACTCATAGGTTTCTTTGCTCTCTGAGTAAATTGCTCCAAACAAGGAAGCCTTACCCAGATACACAGATTCTCCGTCTAAAATAAACGAATCGCCTTGCTTATAATAGAACTCCACCTTACCATATCCTCCTGGAAAAAATAATTTGTCTTTTTCAGGCGTGATTTTTATAGCAGCAATCTCATTATCATTAACCTTCAAATTATTATTAACCTCAGGCACGGTATCAGTAAAAAAGATAAAGACAAGCTTGTAATAATTCTGGTTTTCATAATCGTCTAAATTACTCACAATCACTTTATTCATATTATCAGGCAGAACATCATATAACTTATTTGCCAGAGTTGAATCATCTTTAATAATAACATACTGGACCTGGGAACTTGTAAAGAAAATAAATACATTAGTCTTATAAGGGATTTCCCAATAGGTGCTGTATGAAACAAGATCCCCCTTGATAAGGTTTGGCCCAAAAATAACCCTGTTCTGCAATGACTTTCCTTCATATTCTGATTTTTTTATAGTAAAGAAATTGCAATCCATCTCCAGCTCTGCTGGCAGTGTCAATTTATGCTCGCTTTCATCTGTTGCTTCAATCCCTGTAAAGATCTCATCTAAGTAAGTAAGCAATTCATAATTGAGACTCTCAGAGCTTCCTCTAAATATTCTGGTGCTCAGAACAATAAAGAAACCTAGTATAATTGCTCCTGCAAATAAAACAAATACCCAGTTAAACTGAAGCTCAACTGTGCCTTTTTTCATGAATCATCAGATAGTCTAGCTTTATTGCCAATCCCCTCAACCCTTACCTTAATGCCATTGTTGTTTTTAATACATAAAAACCCGTCTCCAACCTCAAGAGTGTCAATAAAAAAGGAATCAGCTATTGTGTTTGTGATCAAAAAGATGTTTTCTCTTGTGCCTGAATCCACACTGTCCTTTATCAAAGGATAATTCTCAATTTCGCCTGTGGCAACAATAAAATCAGAGTTTACAAAACACACTTCGCTGAACTCTGACGGCAGATTCAACTTAACCTTTTCAACTGAGCCGTATTCAAATGCCCTCGTCTCAATTAGGCTTGCTAAACTCATCTTAAAATCATTAATGCTCTTTTGATAAGCTGTCCTACGAAGGGAATCAATAACCTTGAATCCAACCAGCAGGGTTATTGATATGATTATTGCAGCAAAAATATAAATAAATACCTGGGAAGATATCTGTGATTTCATTTTCTAATCAGCTTGTCAATGTCCTTTGAATCTTTGTTTTTTCCAATATCATCAATTTTCTTGCCCTTAAAAAATTTTTTCAAACGCGATAACTTCCAGAAAGGCTGATCTGAGATTTCATCTAGCTTCCTAAATTCATCTTCTGCACCAGCATCTTCAACCATAGGCATTTGCTTTGTTTCCTCCTGAAGCCCTAACCTATCAAATGAACTGAACACATCTTCTCTTTGTTTTCTCTTTAAAGATTTTCTTTTCTCAATAATTGCTTTCTGTAATTGCTCAGGGCTTTTTTTCTTGGCATCGCTGCTCTTTACCTCCTTAGAAGACAATATTTCTCTCTGTAATGCTGGTTTAGATGATGGCATAAATTGCTTGGCCTTGGCAGCTGGCTTTGCTGCTGGTTTCTTCATAATAAGATATGCGACTCCACCAAGCAAAGAGATTGTACCAAATGTCAAAAGCACATAACTTAAGGTATGGTCATCTTCCAGCTCTTTTATTTCTCCCACAGTTGTTGTAGTAAGTCTATACCTGTAGGTTGTTGTTGTCTGGTTTGGCTGTGCACAATCTGAATCCATATAAGAGGAGCAATCCGGGTCGCAAATTCCATCGCTTTGACTATTACAGCAGTTGTCATAACTTGATAAGCACTGAGCCTTCTCATATTTTATGAACTTTGAGCCAGGAACAATATTCCCGTCATTATCCTCAACCTCATAGCAGAACAGAGCATCCTTAGTAATAGTCATCGGGTAAAAAGGATTATATGCACATCCACCGCAATCTGTCGCATTATAAACGAGGCAATACCTTTTTGCAGTGCATTGCCCATCATAATCAATACATTCTAAATCGATCTTTGTGCCTGAAAAAGTAACATTAGTCATAACTCTGGGCAAGGGAGGAGTTTTTCTTCTGCAATTTGTATTATTTTCACCATAAACAAAGGTTCCATTGCTTTTCACCTCCGGCCCGATATTGCCTGCTCTGTCTATTGCCCTTACCACCCAGAAATACTCTCTATCATATATTAAATCAAGACCCTTTTCCTTCTCTCTGTTGTCCCCATGCTTCCAATCAACAATCACATTGCCAGAAGAATCGACTATTTTGTATTCATACTTCAAAATGCCTCCCTCATCCTCTGCGTCAAATTCAGCGCTGAGCTCATCATTCTCGCACACATAGCTGTCTGTCTCTATAACAAGATTTCTTGGCTCAGTAAGGTCAACAGTAAAGGTAATTTGTGAAAAACCGTCCATGCCGCCGAGTGCATAAACGCATTTCACAGGTATTGAGTGTTCCTTCTCTTCAAGATTCGCTACTTCCATTGAATGCTTTTTTTCATTTATCTGGGGGAATTGGTTTGCATAATTTTCTCCATAATAACATGTAGCATCCTTGTTTGTATCAACCCTCAGTTTTGTGCTTGTATTACTGAGATAACCTGAAGGAGCAAGAAATATTATCTTGTTAGGTGTGCTCAGGTTAACAGAAAAAGATACTGAAGCATAGGAAGAGATATTTTCTGCACGATTCATACACGCAGCATAATAGCTGTAGGAATTTCCGTCATGGATTGAAGGTATTGTGCTCTGGGTCAAGGTAACATTATTAACATATCCAAAGATATTCTCATCAAAACCATTAAACTTGTAGCGCATTGTGCTGTAGGTTGACCTCTCTGGATCATATTTGCACTTTGTTTTATCACCTGTTACAACAACCAGGGTGGCCTCTATCTTCTCAATGACAAGCTCTGGTACAGTGTATGCATCTGAAATGACTGGCGCAGTTGAGTCAACCATCAAAGTAAAATTGGCCGGATTGTCTTCATTGACCTGGCCCTGTGTTGTATTGCACTTAATATATATTGTTTTTTCATAATTATCAGTGCCCTGTAAATCCGGGAAATCGTCTATTTGATGGACATAACCATTCTGCATCCTTGTAAAGAAATTGCTGTGCGAATGTATGTCCCCGTAAGCTATGTCAGGAGAATTGCTGTACTTGCATAAGACACAGCTAACATTGGTCTGAATCTTTAAATCAAAAATATCTTTATTATCCACCCCAAAACTTGGACTAACAAGACTAATGCCGATATCTGCTGCCTGGGCAGCGCAGAAACAAGACAACAACACCAGCATTGTGACAGCAAGTACTTTCCTCAAAAAATCTCACCTTCTTTTTAACTATAGAAATACAATACATGGTTTATATAATTTTCTAAGAAAAACAATCTACTCCTCCAGCAATATCTCAATCATCTGCGCGAATGCTGGTCTTGTGATAAAAACGCCATTAGTCAATCCAATGATTGTCGTAATCGCAAACCCTTTTAATAAACCGGCACCTGCAAACAATAACGGAATCATAGAAGCAGTTGTCGCGGCATATGCAGCCACCACTATAAAGAACGCCCTCTTTATCTTCTCTCTCCAGTTCAGATATTCATACTCTTTCTCCTTTCTAAGTGTTTCATCGGTTATAACAATCTGATCGTCGACTCCTGTACCGATTGCCACGATTATTCCTGCTATACCAGCAATATCAAGGTTCTGTCTTAGAAATGCAGCTACCCCCAGTATCAATAATATCTCTGATGTAATAACAATTATTATTGGAAGAGCAATCTTGACTCTGCGATACCTGATCAAAACAATAGTTGTAACACCAATAATCGACAGGATGCTTATTAAAAGAGCATTTGAAAGGAACTCCCTTCCAAGAGATGGCGAGATGGAATCCGTCTTTATAATATCAAGTTTAACTGGCAGGCTTCCTGTAACTAGAATCGTCTGCAGTCTTTTCATATTTTTCTGAGAGTTAAGTATGGCTTCATTTCTTGTCTGACCAACGCCAGAGCCAGAGATTGCGATTTCTGTAGCCTCCTGACCTTTCAAATCAGCAGAGATTCTTAAGGTATCGACAAGTGCATCATCAAGGAACAAGTCGATATTCTGGGACAGGTAAGCCTCATTGCCCTCATACAGCACTTCAAGACCAGAAGTAATATCTGCCTGCCTTTCTGCTGCTTCCTTGCTTAAGCTTATAGAAAATCTAAATCTGCATGCAGAACCTCCCTGAACTTGTCTGCACCCGTACATTGGGTCAATTCCTGCACATTGTGCTGTCCTGCAGACATAAGTAATATCCTCTCCTCCCCTAAACACAGTCTCGTTGCCAATCTTTGCCTCAAATTTGCCCTGCTTTGCCAGCAATTCCTTTACTTCCTCTTTATTTGCGCCTGCAATCTCAACAATGATAAACTGGTTTCCTGATAGATCATAGGCTGTTCTGATAATAACATCACTCAGTCCATATAAATTGAGCCGCTCATTCATATTGGCAACCAAGGCGTCTAAATCAGCAGGAGAGAGCTTCTCTTCTGGCTTAAGTACAACTCTTGTTCCTCCCTGCAGATCAAGCCCGAGCCGTATGTTTGTCTTGGGTGCATCATAAACGCTAATGCCTAGATCATCTGATTTATTTGCTCCAAGTTTAACTGGGTAATGTTTAACCTGGTTTAAAAAAAGGAAACTGTTCTTTTCTGTGGTAAGAGTCACAGTTATATTTGGAGAAAGCAGCTTTGCAATCTTGTAATACTCCTCCTGGCTTGGGACAGGAATATTGTTTATTGCCACTATCCTCTCTCTGCTCATAGGGGGATCATTTGGGTTAGGGCTTTGTATTCCTGCCAAATAGGCAGAGCTATTAAGTTCTACATTTCTTATTGCGACACCTTTGCTCCACGGGTTTGGGTTAATGGCAAAGAGCATTAATATAAAGAATATGATATATATCCATATCCTAAGATTGTTGAAGATTTTCCTAAGCTTTGACATTTTTCCTCTCTAGATACAACCTTAGCAATGACACATTTGCGATCCATGTTGTGATAAGGTCCATTGCAAGACCTATGACAAGTATGAGCATAATCTGCTTCAGAGTAGTATTGTTAGATAAGAGCCAAGATACAAAAGTAGCAACGAGGCCAGCAGCACTCATTGTCAGTCCTGTCTTCATTGCCTGAAATAAACCTGAGTCAAGATTCTCCCCTTTTAACACCTTGGTTGAGAGCAGAATGCTCGTGTCAATAGAGTATCCAATAAGCATTAGGAATGCTGCTATCCCCCCGCTAGTCAATTTCATACCCAAAGCAGTAATAATAGCCAGGGAGATAAATATGTCCAAAAAAGCCGAGATTAGGGCAGCAAGTGTCGGGATATTGTATTTGATATAGATATACAAACTAGTTGCCACAATTAATATTGTTGTAAGAGTGAAAAAAAGCTCGTTTTTTGAAAAGAGTAGAACAAAGAAATTTAGAAAAGCCAAAAAGATGACAAGCCATTTGATAATTCTATTATCTGCAAAGTAAAAAAAGAAGACTGCTCCCATAAATAGGAAGGCAACAACCAGTGCTTTGAACATTTCCTGGAAAAAACTTCTTCCAAGAGAAGAGCCCATTGTCTCCACGCTATAATCTGTCTCTGATATTTTTCCGAGCTTCTCTTCCATAGCAGAGATAATCTCATCTTTACCAATATCAGATGCCTCAATCATAAGTCCTTCTTGGTTCTCGCCGATTTGGAGGAGCCGAATATTAACTGAACCAGGCTTGAATTTACTAAGCAGGAACTGCTCAAGTTGGGCAGTATCTGTATTTTCTGGAAGACTAATTGTAATTGAGATCCCTCCTTTCAAAGACACATCTCTGTTAATAAGTTCTCCTGTGTTAAGATAGTTAACTACTAAAACAAGTGTTGAGAGAACAAACAAAATCAGAGGCACAATAAGTAATTGTCTATAGTTTTTGAGGTATAGCTTCCTAATCGTGGAGAGAGATAACAATTTGAGAGGCTCTTTTTTCATAACTGTTTTAGCCTTCCCCTTCTTCTTGGACATAGAAAGTTGAGAAACTGTGATTATTTATAAGGTTTTCTTATCGACTTATAGTCAGGCCAACAAAAGAAACCTTTATAAAGAAAACAGCATTAAGAAGAGCTTATCAGAAAATGGAACCTTTAGTCTTTTTAACCAATTTGACTGTACTTTTATTGATAGGTTTAATATGCGGCGTTGTATCCAGAAAATTAAAAATACCTAACATGTTGCTTTTGATTCTATCAGGGATATTTCTTAGCAATATGACTATTAACAGCCAGCCAATTGTCCAGTTATCGCAGGGTTTTTTGCTAAGCACAAGTATATTAACATTAGTTATGCTTGTTTTTGACGGCAGCAGCAGGTTTAAGCTAAAGGAGCTTGACACTTATTCAGAACTTGCTGTAAAGACCGTTGTAGTCTTTCTTGTGCTTAACCTGCTCATACTAAGTACTGCTGTTTATTTCCTTTTCAATCTCCAAAATCCTCTCATTGCACTGTTATTTGCAGCTGTAATGTCTGGAACTGACCCTGGCAGTGTATTAACCCTTTTTAAGACAAAATCAAACAGGATAGTTGAGATACTTAAATTTGAATCTGTAATTAATACACCAATCATAGTGCTTATCCCTTTCCTGATACTGGATTTGATTAAGCTAGAGGTCAATATAGTTTCAGAGTTTCTGGATAGGATTGTCCCTTTCCTACAACAGATTATCACCGGCGTAGGCACAGGTATTGTGGTAGGCATTGTTGTTTTCAAGTTCATGAAGAAAGTCTATTCAAAACAGCTCTCACCTTTAACAATGATCACTGCTGCATTACTGACATACATACTCGCAGAGCAGCTTGGTGGCAATGGTGTCTTGGCAGTAACTGTTCTCGGGGTGTTTTTCGGAAATATATATGTTAAAGAGAAAGAATCTCTGCAAGAATTCTCATCCATGCTTTCTAACTCATTGGAGATTCTTGTTTTTATCCTCGTCGGGTTTATCCTATCAATATCAGTGGAGCCCATGTTTATTCTGAAATCAATACTTCTCTTTGTAATCATGATTGCAATTAGATTTATAGCCATGCAGATTGTTTATCTAGAAGATCACATGAATTTTAAGGAGAGGCTATTCATGGCTGTAAACTGCACAAAAGGTATTGCTGTTGCAGTTGTAGCATTCATGCTCAGTAAAAGTGTAATTAAATATAGGGGGGAAATGACAGATTTAATCTTGATTTCAGGAATGTCTGAGGTGATAAGTCTCATGGTTCTATTTATAATCTATAGTATAATCCTTTCCTCAATTTTCGTTAGATTTTCTAAAAAATTCATAAGGATTAAAGTAGAAGAAGAGTAATTTACCCCTTCCCTGTGATTAATTTCTTCTAAAGCACAGTAACATTTATAAATCTGATTTATATTAAATAACCTAACAGATTAAGGGGGTGTTTTTTGTGGCTAAAAAGAAACATGAATCAAGTCTAATGACAAAAGTGGGGCCTTGGGCATTTATATTCGGTCTGTTTGTCGCCATACTGACTGCAAGTTTTGTCAGGCCAAGTCCAGGACTATTATGGTTCCTAGCAGCACTGGGCGCTATTGTAGGACTAATGAATATTACTGATAAAGAAATAAGGACATACCTGATAGCAACAATAGCATTTTTAATATCCTCTTCAAGCCTGGTAACAGTAATAGAAGGAATCCCTGTTTTCGGAGCAACAATGGCCAGCTATGTAAGGCCGTTCATGACAAATGTTGTTGTGTTTATTGCGCCGGGAGCAGCAATTGTTGCATTGAAAGCATTATATGCTATATCAAAAGATTAATTTTCTATTATTTCTTTAATATTTCTTTATTTGAATTAATTAATCCTGTGTATCCGCAGTCATTGCACCTATAGTAACCGTCTCCTATAGCTTCAATATCAGTTGACTGGCATCTTGGGCAAAATATTGTTCTCATAAATTCAATTAAGGCAAAAGAGAATAAAAATGTTTTGAAATTTTGTAGAAATTTCAAGATTAGTAAATTAGCTCAGCCTAAAATAAACCCTTCTATTACTCTTGCCTTTGTTCTCTGCCTTCAAAAACTCTATTCTGCCGACTTCTTTCAATGATTTTACATGGCAGCCGCCGTCTGCCTGGTAGTCAAAGCCCTTAATGTCAACAACTCTCAGCTCTTCTACTGCTGGAGGCAGTGCATTAGCCAGTTTCACCATGTTCGGGTCCTGCAAAGCCTCTTCCCTAGGCAGATAGTAAACTTCAACAGGCAGATCTTTTTTGATAAGCTCATTTGATTTTTTAATCATCTCATCTATTAACTGCCTGTCAAAATTCTCTAATGAGAAGTCAATCCTGCCTTTTTCTGTAGTCAACTGATTGCCCGTTATTAAAGCACCTAACTCTTTTGCAAAATACCCGCTTAATATATGCGCTGCTGTATGGTATCTCATAAGCAAATATCTCCTGCCCCAGTCTAAAACACAATGTACCTCCTCTCCTTCATGCAACCCGTCTCCATCAACTTCATGGCTTATTGCCCCTGAAAATTTTCCGACAAAAATAACATTAAACACACAATTATCTGATTTCCTAATTAGCTTTCCAGTGTCCCATTCAACTCCACCAGAACTAGGATAAAAGATATTCCTGTCAAGAACAATATGCTTGCCTTTAGAAACTGACTTGATTTTTGCATCGCATTCTCTTTGATAACTATCCTGCATATATAGGGTATTTTCCATTCTTAGCTCACCACAAAAACAAAAATCAAAGCGGTTTTTTATAGGTTTGGGTTCAAAAGCGCAATATTTATATTTATATGCATCTTCCACAAACAGCTTGAAATGGATGATTTTTCATATCAAGAAGTCAAGGTAGTATGCTCTAACTGTGGTAAAGAGCTCAAAATTATTACTTATGGCGGGTTTGACACAGCAGATTATTTATGCCCAAAGTGCAGTGTTGGGGAAGCCTATTTTGAAGAAGAATCAGATATCTAGTTATCTCTTTTTTATATAGCCGGGGGTTGACTCATAAATTATTTTTTCTCTTATCAACTGCTCCAGCAATTTCTCAACATCCTCCTCTCTAAATCCTGCAGCAACTGCTTCTATCATTATCTGCTCTTTCTGAACAATATTTCGGGGGCCGGCAGTCAGTCTGTTGATAATAGAAAGAAGCTCTATTTTATTATCAAGCCTTTGTTCTTTTTTCAAAGCTTTCTGTAAAAACCGCTGATATTTAATAAGCTCGTCAAAATCAAGTCTGGTCATATAATAAGTATATGGCAGGGAGATATTTAAATATTATGGAAAAGAATTTAAATTAAGTCAGATATAAGAAGACAATGGACTTCTTGATTCAATTGAGTGAGAGCCACAGACTCTTAAGCAGAAGAGTAAAAGTTGCTCTGAAGGGGTTTCATTCTTACAAAGGAAATCCACAAGAAATCTGTAAGCAGATTATTGAAGAATGTTGGAATGGAAAATATTTTCAGACCAGTTTAGGCAATTTCACTGAATTTTGGACCAGGGACTTTGGATATTGCTGCAAAGCATTATTAAATCTAGGATATAAAGAGGAGGTACTGCAAACGCTTGACTATGCTCTCCATATTTTTAGAAAATATGACAGAATAACAACTACAATAAATCCTCATGAGAAGCCACTTGACATATTTACCTACTCTCCTGACTCACTGCCAATATTATTAATGACACTAAGACTCAGCAAAGCAAGTGCATTGGTTTCCAAGTATAAAAAATTCCTGGAAAGTGAAGTTAAAAAATACATAGGACTAGTCATTAATAAAGAAACAAAGCTGGTAAAGGACAAAAAAGCTTTTTCTTCAATAAAAGACAATGCAATAAGATCCTCCTCTATGTATAATAACTGCATGATTGCATTGTTAAGCAAAGAGCTTGATAATATCAATATTAAAAACCCGTTAAAAAAGATAGATTATGAGAAATTAATAACTGGAATGTTTTGGACAGGAGATTATTTTCTGGATGACCTTTCCGAGCACAGATATATTGCTGGAGATGCCAATGTATTTCCTTTCTGGACTGGAGCAATAAAATCAAAAGAAAAATTGATGAAATGTATAAGGAAAATCCAAGAAGCTGAGTTAGATTCTCCTTTTCCACTTAAGTACACTAAAGTAAAAGAGGGAAAATACCTATTAATCCCTGAGCTATTTACTCCAAACTACGAAGGCAACAGCATATGGATGCACTTAGGATTAATTTATATTGAACAGGTCATGGAAATAGATAAAAAACAAGCAGAAAAATATATTAAAGAATATCAAGAACTAATAAAAAAATACAAAACCTTTTTAGAAGTCTTCAATCCAGATGAAACACCATATAAATCACTAATATATATGGCAGATGAAGGGATGTTGTGGGCAAGTATTTATCTTTATTTGTATAAAATGTTGGTCAACAATTAATTCTTTTTCTTGAACAAATTTACATATCTTCTCCTAAACTTAATAAATCTCTTTTCCAGTTTTTGATACTGAAGCCTTTCATCAATTCTTTTTCTTAATTTCTTGTATCTGTATTTTATAGATTTAGTTTTTTTAATCTTCTTTCTCTTATTCAAAATATTAGTATATGTTCTTGTTAACTGATTGATTGTTGTTTCCAAAGAATGCTCTCTAATAAGCTTCAATGAATTGAAGCCCATCTGTTCTCGCAAATTTTTATCTTTTATCATCTCAATAATATTTTTTGCTATATCAACAGGATCATCTGGAGTGCATAAAAACCCATTTACCTTATCTGCAATCAGTTCGGCCATACCCAGTTTTTTTACTCCAACCAGCGGCAAACCAAACGCCATGGCCTCCATAACACTCACTGGCTGATTTTCAGTTTTGCTTGCACTGATGAAAATATCACAGGCTTTGATAATCCCTGAGTTTATTAGCTTCTCATGCTGAATTCTGCCGGTTAATACTACATTATTATCAAGCTGATACTCCTTTATCCTTGATTTTAATTTTCTGAAATAGGGCCCATCTCCAATTATAACCAGCTTTGTTTGTGGAAAAGAGAGTAACACAACCCTAAAGGCCTCTATTAAAACATCAATGCTTTTTTCAACAGAGATTCTGCCGAAATATAGTAAATTAATCTCTCCTAAGCCGTATTTTCCTTTAATATTCTTTCCAACTGAATTTGACTGAATTTCTGATAAATCTATCCCATTAGAGATAATTTTTACTTGCTTTTTTAGTCCGTGTTCTATAGCCCCTGCTTTCATTGAATTAGACGGACATATAACCAAGTCAGATCTATTATGAAAGATAACAGAATAAGACCATACCATCTTCTGGGCAATCCTTGATTTATCCAGTCTTAAATGTTTTAAATATCCTGGATCACCAAAAAAGGTATGAATTGTACTGATTATAGGAGTACGGAACACTTTTGCACAAATCTGGCCCTCCCAGCCGACCCCCCCTTCGGTCTGCGAATGGATTATCTCTGGTTTGAATTTTTGGATATAACCTATAGATTTGATAGCTGTTGGAAAGGTCAAGTCAAGCCCTCTATAAAAAGGCAGCGCATATGTCATTGGCAACCCAACTATTTCCATATTTTTTTTATTTGATTGTTTCAGGTCTTTGTAACCTGGACAGAATAGAAGAACATCATGCCCCTTTTCAGTAAGCGCTCTAGCCTGATTGTCAACAGCTGTAGTAACACCGCAGGTATACGGATAATAAGAGTCAGTAAAGATAGCAATCCTCATTAAAATCAGAAAAAACAAAGGCAATTAAATAGTTTCTTATTTTAAAATACAGAAGTTACATTATTTATCTGTGTTCTCCAAAGGCCCTATGAAGTCACTAATAATAGTGATTATTTTCTCTGGGGAGTTAATTACAGGGATGTGGTTGTCATCAATTACTTTAAGTTGTGAACCCTCAATTAGCTCATTAATCTTGTAGGCAATACCTACTGGGAAGTATATATCCTTTTTTCCATGGATGATAAGTGTTGGAACTCTAATTTTCTGTAATATGTTTGTAAAATCAAGAGATATTGCTTCTTTAAATAAGGGTAAATAGGTTCTGAAAGAGGTGACTCTTATGTCATTGTAGAGTCTATTTGGGTTTAAATCATGGGTTCCTTTAAACTGTTTATAATCAAGATGAACAATATTTTTTTCAAAATGGAGGGGATATAGCAGAAGAGAAACGAAAGAATAATAATAATAAAAAAGGTTATTGGCAATAAATCTAGATTTATTACGAACAAAGCTATAATTGGTGTTGATTAGGATATTTTTATGAACTATTTGTGGGCAGCTATAACAAAATTTCTGAACAACCATGCCACCATAACAATGCCCTATCAATATAATATCTTTTATTTTATTTTTTTCCAGTATCACTTTCAGGTCCTTTACAATAAAATTAATAGAATACCTCTCTCTTGATTCTGGTTTCTCTGATAAACCATGGCCCCTCATATCCATTAATAAAACTGGATTTCCTTTTTTAGTAAAATAATCAGAAATTGGTTGCCACGCAGAAGAGCTTCCGGACAATCCATGAATAAATACCAAGCAAGGCCCTTTGCCATTAGAATACTTGTACCAAATTTTTGTGTTGTCGAAAGATGTAAAGATAGTGCATTTATTCATGTTTTCCGAACTCGTATTCAAATATGTCTTTCTTAATCTCTTTATTAAATAACCGATAGATCTCAGAATAAATGTATTTTATCACCAACCCTAATCTTCCCTCCTTACTTAACCTTCTTATAGAAAATAGGATATACGGTTTTAAAAGATAGGAAAATTTTCCTTTTCTGCTTGCTCTTATTACATAGTCATGATCCTCTCCAAGTTTTATCTTATGATTAAATCCATCAATGTCATCATGAATTTTTTTTCTAGCAAAAATACACATTCCTGACGCATGGGGCCATATTTGCTGAAGCAAATAAAAATAAATATTCATAAAAAAACAAAGGAGATTATCAAAAATATTTCTGTTTTCTGGCCGTAGATATACAGAAGCTATATCAAAGTTTTTCCTTCTCTGTTGAGATAGCAAAACCCTAAGGAACTCTGACGGGAGGATTGTATCTGCATCCAAAAATAGTAGAAATTCTCCTCTAGCATTTTTTGCTCCTTCGTTTCTTGCTTTTGCCGGCAACCCACCATCAATAACTCTGCACCCGTACTTCTTTGCAATAAGCCTTGTTTTGTCTTTGGAAAAATTGTCTGACACAATGATTTCGTAATCTTTAAATGATTGGTTTTTTATTGAAGTGAGCAGTATGGGCAGGTATTTTTCTTCATTTAATGTAGGAATGATTATAGACAGCATCAGATTTTATTAGACAAGAGAGTTAATAAATTTATTTCTTTTTCTTCTTGTTCCTTGTCTTTGGCTTATTTGCTTTTTTTGTCTCTGGTATTTCTGTATTGTTATTAGCAGGGTCATGCTCGATAATCAATCTAAGAAGAAGTACAGTTAAAACAACTAAGAATGCGAAGAAGAAGTATTTTGCATAATCAATTGCCATGTCATGCATATTAAATTCTTTTGTATCAAGTATATGCAAATAAAAAGCTGGGGAGTATGCTCTAGCTAGGTTCTCATCCTGGGCAGTAAATATAGCCTCTCTGATTCCATACCAATTTTTTTCAGGAACAAATGTTACAAGGTCCTGCTGCAGAATTACATTAATGTCTTCAAGTTCCGATACAGAATAGGATAGTTTGTCTGAATCCGGGTCAGAGAAGTAGTCTGATAGATTCAAGGAATAAGTTTGATCCTCCTGCCAGGGGATATAGAATTCTGATTCACAGAGCTCTTCTGGAAGGAAATTTGCACAGATGTGCTGTTCTTGATTCACCGTTTCTTTGTATTCTATGCCAAGTCTATTTTTAAAATTACTGAAACATATTAAGACATTAGTAAGTAACAGAATCACTATAATAATACATCCAATAAGGGTTTTTCTGGTCTTCTTTCTGTCTTCAACATATGACAACAATCTAATTAGTGAAATCACAAAGAGCACCATAAGCAGAATGAAGACAACTATGCATTTATTTTTTGAGATGAAGTTTAAAAAATCAAACTCAAACACAGTGATATTCACTTTTTTTCTATAAGAGACTTGTTGAGTGTTTATTTCAAATTCAATAGGATATATCCCCGGCTTAACTTCTTCGGGCACAGAGAATACCAAAGGGATAACGCCTTGCTCTCCTGGGCTTAAAAAAAATTCATCCTTTTCCAGCTCTACCCATTGAACATCATACTGATCAACAGAATATTGTGCATCTTTTATTCCATTATTTGTAATTTCCAAATTTTTCTTCACCAGGTCATAACCAACAGTTATCTGCTTAGGAGAGACTTCAGGAGAGTAACAGGCATCGAGCGGAAGGACCTGGACCTTGTTTGCAAATTGTCTTGATACTTCTTGCTCAGGTATTTCTAAGTTAATAACAAGATTGTATGTTCCCTCTGGGATTGACTCGCTTACAAATACTAAAAGTTCTGCTTCCTCGCCAGGCTCAATCATAGCTTCTGTATCTGACAAAACAAAATACTGCTCAGGCCCAATAATCTCAAAACTCAAATTTTCTGAAAAGATACCTTCATTCTTTGCCATAAGAACCAGGGCACCGTCACCAGTACAAATTTTATCATTTTGAACCTCCACAGTATACTCATAGCAATTAATAATCTCCACATATATATCTTTAACAACAGGTTCTCCAAATAGGGGTTTGATCTCCAAGTTGATCTTGTATTCTCCTGGTTCCAGCTCCTGAGGCTGCAAACGCAGACGTATGCCTTTTTGTTCATTGGGCCCTAAAGTTAGGTTATATCTATCAAGAGAAACCCAATCTATATCTATTAAGAAGGAATATTGGTTCTGCATAGGAGCAGAATTTTCTATTAAAATCTCTGTTTCTATATCAACATTATTGCAGACTTTATATCTATCATATGTATACACTGTAAAATTATAGTTTGGTATCAAATCAAGCATCAAAGGAATCTCTGTGGTAAGTTCAGTGTATGTGGTCTTAATATTAAGAACTGGCAATATTTGTCCGCTGACACCGCAATCAGGCCTTAGACCAATATTCATAACTTTGCTCTGTTTTGGCTCAATAAAAACATATTCTGGGAAGTACGCATTGCCAGTAAAGCCCTCAAGTGATAGGTAATATATCTCATCAAAATTTCCTGTGTTATACAACTTAACAGACAGATTTCCCTCTGTACATGCTAGAAAACTTTTTTCAGTAACAATCGGCTCAACAACAAGATTATTACATAGTTCCCCAATAACATTCTGCGTGTATACTCTCGGCTGACCATATCCAGGCATTATACTCAATTCTGCCTTTATCTCTCCTGCATAATCACAGGGGATATTGACTAAATGAGAAAGAGTTGCTATCTTTCCTGGCTCCAATGAAATAACTGACGGGTAAATTCTCGAGAACTCTCCAGAAGAAACAAAAGTGTATGTGTTTGGTGTATTGCCTTTGTTTTCAATTATCAGTTCTGCGACAGCCACTTCGCATGAGCACGCCTTAAAATTAGGCTCATAGTATACTTCATAATCATAATTGGGTTGATAGATATCAAAGATAATTTCAGAACAAACAAAGGGAATTAGTAAAAACAATACATATACATATAGAATTTTTTTCCTGTTCATTAATGAACACCGAAATCCCCCAATAAAAAAGATAAAAAAAATTAATAATAGGTTTGGCCTGTGAGTTCTTCTGACTCCTCTTCTTTTGTTCCCCTAAGCTTATTAAAGCCAATAATTAAACCGAGCAGCACCAATAAAACAACAAGAACCACTAAACCAATCTCTAATCCCTGCTTGATTCTCTCCCAATCTGTTTCTGCTGGTGCTTCTCCAGCAACAATATTTGCAGTCAGAGGAACTTCTTTAGACTCCGAAGCTGACTCAACTTTAACAAGGAATATTTTTTCTCCTTCTGATGCATCTGCATTTGCAGTTACATACACATAGGCAGTCTTTGTTGATTTTCCATCAACAACAATAACGCTACTTGGGTCTATCCTGTATGTGCCCCATGCATCTACACCCGATATTGTCAGCACATAAGATTTCGCTGTGCTTCCAGTGTTGCTGATCATAATTGGATAAACAGCTCCACTTGTACCTACAACAACATCCTGCTTGCCTGGAACAGTTACAATTGTCTTTTCATCACCAGGCAGAACTGCCCCTCCTGTCTCGCAAGTCTCATCCTCAAGGATCTCAATCGTGGTCTCTTTTGAAACTTCCTCATAACCATCATCATACTCCACTGTAGCTCTTACAACATATGTCCCAGGTTCTGTACACATGGGAATTCTTAGGTAGAGATCATCTTCAGGCTTTGTTGAATCGTCTGGGTCAAGCTCATCAATAAATTCTGTCGCCTCTAGATCAAGCTCTGGTATTGAAACAGTCACAACAACTCCTTCCTCTTCTCTATCACCCATATTCTTCACATATACCTTAGCGAGTAGGCCTCTGCCAGACAATACTTCCTGTGAAGGATCTAATGTAAATCTTTTTATAACAACATAATGCTTTTGTGCCTCGATATCAAGGTTATAATCTCTTACCCAGGTAGATGAACTTCTGTCTGAGATAATAACTCTAATCTTCAGCTCACCTGTACCAATATCATCGGGTATGGTTAATTGCAGCTCCTTTTGATATGATCTGTTTGCCTTTACATCAAACGAAGAAGTAATATCGCTAACATCCTCATATATCCTGTCTCCGTGCTCATATCCCAAGATAAGTGCTTGAATTTGGACGTCTTCTGCATCTTGTTTTGAAACGAATTCAACTGAAACTTCCACTTCGTCTCCTCTTTCAAATGATTTATATATTGTCCTATCCGGATAAACTAACCTACCATCTATTTCCACCCAGCAGTCAATTATATCAAGCTCTGGTGTGTTTGCTGGATCACCATAGCAATCTGAGCACTCATAAGCTAGAGCACCACTTAACATTAGTATAGCCATTAAAAACCCAAAAATTATCTTTTTCATTTTATTACCTCCGCAATAAGTTTAAACCCCCTTTTAAAGCAATACTTGTAGCTAATATTTAAAGGTTTCGCTTTATTAGTATACACTAGTGAATACAATTTATTACTATTCTAAAGTACTATTTAAATATTTATATAGTAAAGAAAACAAAAATTCTAAAAACCAATACAAAATAAATACAATAATATATGATAAACAATAGAGTAATAAAATGAATATATCAATAATCGGTGCTGGGCCAGTAGGCAATTATGCTGCATACCTTTTATCCAGGAAAGGCCTCCAAGCAGAGGTATATGAAGAACATTCTGAGATTGGCAGACCTGTTCAGTGTACCGGCATTTTAAGTAGTAAATTCAAAGAGATTATTAAACCAAAAAAAGAATTTGTAATTAACAAAACAAACAAGGCAAGAATATATGCGCCAAATAACAAATTTGTAGAATTAAGGCTAAGAACCAATTACATTCTTGATCGAACAAAATTTGATTCTCACTTGGCAAAAGAAGCAGAGAAAAACGCTGCAAAGATAAATCTTAATACCAAATTTTTAGATTTCAGAAAAAGAAACAAATATTACAAATTAAAAATAAAACATAATGATAATATAAGGCAGATAAACACAGATTATTTAATTGGGGCAGATGGCCCTGTTTCTCAAGTTGCCAAATCTGCAGGAGTATTTGATAAGAGAAAGTTTTTACAAGGCATGCAGGTAAGAGCCAACTATCAAAATGATAATGCTGTGGAATTTTTTCCGTATGTAGGAACTTATGCTTGGATTGTACCAGAGAATAAAGAGATAGCCAGGATTGGCCTTGCCTCGTATAGTAATACAAAAAGTATCTTTGAGAAGTTTACAATGGAAAAAATCAATAAAAAAGACATTATTGACAAGCAGGGCGGCTTGATACCAATGTACAATCCACATTTAAGAACACAAAAAGAGAATATTTACTTAGTTGGAGACGCTGCAACACAAGTAAAGGCAACAACAGGTGGCGGCATAATACCTGGGCTAATAGCTGCTAAGTGTGTTGCCAATGCAATTATTGAAGATATGGATTATCACAGATCATGGAAAAGAGAACTCGGACTCGAGTTATATGGCCATTTAGCAATAAGGAAAATGATGGACAAGTTCAAGTATGAAGATTGGAACAAACTAATTGATGAATTCGACAATGAGAAATTGAGAGAAATCTTACAAAATAATCCACGAGACAATATTCTTAGCCTTGGGTTTAAAAGTATTCTACATAAACCAAGCATGCTTCGCTATATGAAATTTTTTTTTTGATATTAAGCACAATATTTAAATACATCTCAGCTTTTTTCTAGAACTCATGAGGGGTTTCAATGGATGACGATATTTCTATAGATTTTGGCAAAATAGTCTCCTTATTTAAAGGAAAAAAAGACAAAAAGAGTAAAAAGAAGAAGGCAGCCAAAGTTCAAAAGAGTAACGAAGATGATGACCTTTCTTTTGATTGGAATAAAGTTCTTCCCTTCGTTAAAAAATATTCTGTGTACTTGTTATTGTTAATCCCAATTATCTTTAGTTTTTATCTGAGGACAGTACCAAATAGGTTGCCGATTACTGAGGATTTTGCGCGCTCTTCTATATATAACCAGATAAGGGACAACATAGGAAATGAGATTAACAAACAATATCCTTATCTTCCGGCCGACAATAAGCAGGCATTAATAGATGAAAACTTTAATCAGATATTTGAGAGCCAAAGAGAAGGGATAGAACAGGCTGTAAAACAAAATGCTGATATCATCAAGTCACATTTTAAAGATGACAAAGGATATACCTATCTTGGAGATATAGACTCATATTTCTGGTTAAGATATGCAGAGAATATTTATGATCATGGTTACATGGGAGATGAAAAGAGAGATGGGGTGGAGTATGACAATCATATGCTCGCGCCTCTTGGGATGAATGTTCCTTCCAATTTTTATCCGTATTTTGAAGCTTTCCTTTATACTGTACTCATTATTTTCAATCCGGGAATCACATTTATGCAGACAGCTTTCTATGCTCCTCTTGCATTATCAATAATAGCAATTATTGCAGCCTTCCTAATAGGCAAAAAAATTGCAGGAAATCTAGGCGGCTTTTTTGCTGGCATGATGACAGCAGTGCATCCAACTATATTAAGCAGGTCTTTAGGCTCTGATAATGATATAGTAAATATTGTATTTCCACTTCTAGTCTTACTCTTCTTTCTTATAGCCCTTGAAGCAAAGTCAAGAATAAAGAAATTTATTTTTATCTCTATATCAGGCATATTTGTAGGAATCTACAGTTTTGCGTGGAGCGGCTATTGGCATGTGTTCTACTTTCTAATAGGCACCCTTGGCTTGTACTTTATTTACTTAATAGTCTATGATTATAAAGAGACGCTTAAAAACCCTTTATCTGCCCTTAGAAAGGAAGAATCTGTAAACCTGATCATAATGGGGTTTCTATTTATATTGTCCTCAACCATTATGCTGGTGCTACTCCACGGCGCCTCTGAGTTCACTAACCTTCCTTACAAGCCAATCAAAATCATCCGACTTAAAGAAGCTGCTCACGCCGAACAGCTCTGGCCCAATGTGTATACAACAGTTGCTGAATTAAATGAAGCTGCCTTGCCAGATATTATCAACAGCATTGGAGGAGAGATATTTTTCCTGCTTGCCCTAATTGGAATTATTCTAACACTTATTGATACTGAAAAAGACCTTACTTTTGGACTTGGTTATACTGCCTTTTCTGTTGTATTTTTCGCACTCTTAATAAATGCAGGGCAAAGTATCAGACTTTTGTTTTTCTTAGTATTAATGTCTTTGCCGATATTTTTGGGCGTATTTATGTCCATTATAAAGAGGTATAAGGTTGATATTAAGTATGCTCTGGTGTTATATATGTGGTTTGCCGCAACAATTTATGCATCAACAAAAGGAATCAGGTTTGCACTTCTGACAGTGCCGGCATTTATTGTTGCACTTTCCCTTTTTATTGGCAAAGCCTATAAAATCGTTAACAAGATGCTCTCACAATCACTTAATATAGGGGAGCTAACCTCGAAAGTAGTAATTATTTTGGTGCTCTTACTAATATTAGTACAACCAACAAGATCTGGTTATCAGACTGCAAAGTCATATATGCCGCATGTTAATGATGCCTGGGTTAGTTCGCTCCAGAAGATTAAAACAAATTCTAGTCAGGATGCAATAATTAATTCTTGGTGGGATTTTGGACACTGGTTTAAGTATTTGGCTGACAGAGCAGTTACTTTTGACGGCGCATCACAAAATATGCCAAACGCTCACTGGATCGGAAAAGCTCTTCTGAGTGATGATGAAGAGCAGGCCATGGATATTTTGAGAATGCTTGATTGTGGTAGCAATAGTGCATTTGAAATATTAAATACTGAGCAACATGATACACTTCAATCTGTAAGTATTATCTACAAGATTATTTCTATGCGTCGGGCAGATGCCAAAAAAGAGCTTCTTAAGTATGTACCAGAAAAAACAGCAGAGAGGATATTAGAGAAGACCCATTGCAAACCACCAGAAGACTATTTCATTACAAGTGAGGACATGGTTGGTAAATCAGGAGTATGGGCTCATTTTGGTTCATGGAGCTTTGAAAGAGCACGGATATATTACTATTACACAGAAAAAAGTCAGACAGAGTTTGTAGATGCACTTGTAACTGAATTCTCCTATTCAACAGATGATGCTCAAAGAACCTACTATGAATTACAGTCTTTGCAAACAGATAGAGAAGTCAATGATTGGATTGCTCCTTGGCCTAGCTACGGAGGACAAATTGGGTGCTCTGTTAATGAAGATTTACTGCAATGTAATATGCGGGTTGCAGACAACCAATATATGCCTCTCACTGTAAATCTCACCACAATGGAAGTCTATGTGAATGCCCAGGATAAAAAGATTTATCCTAACTCCGTTGGTTACTTAAAAGGGGAAGAATATGTGGTAAAAGAATATAATGAAGATCTATTGGGCTACTCATTTGTACTAATAAATGAATCTAACAGCTACAAAGTAATATTAATGGCCCCTGAACTTGTTGGAAGCATGTTTACAAGGCTTTTCTTTTTAGAAGGAACAGGGCTTGATCACTTTGAGAAGTTCAATGATGTGACAGATATATCTGGTCAGAGAATAATTACCTGGAAGATAAATTGGGAAGGCATATAATGCTTGGAAATAATAAAATTGGGATTTTTATTATGTTGTTTTGCACCATACTAACTTCGCTTGGCCAATTATTCTTAAAAATTGGTGTGGATAGATTCACTGCAAATATTGTTGAAATAATTACCAACTATTGGTTTTGGGGAGGGATACTGTTCTATGGCGCTGGCGCAATCCTCTTAATAATTGCACTCAGATATGGAGAGCTGTCTTTGCTCTATCCAGTTGTATCATTGAGTTTTGTGTGGGTCACCTTGCTATCTGCTAAGTTTCTGAATGAAACAATTAGTGCCCTGAATATCTATGGTATTGTTATCATTTTGGGGGGCGTAAGTTTAATAGGGATAGGTGCAAAAAATGTTTAATGGGTTTGCTTTTATATTGGTAATAGTAGCCACACTTATTGGAGCATTTGGTTCTCTCTTTCTTAAAAAAGGGTCTAAGAATTTATCTTTTAATTTGATAAGTCTAATAAAGAACAAGGACTTGGTTATGGGTGTAGCTCTTTATGTCATCTCCTCAGTATTCTATATATTTGCCCTAAACTACGGAGAATTATCAATGTTATACCCTCTAACCTCGCTCGCATATGTGTGGGTTTCCCTTATCTCAATAAGATTTCTAAACGAAAAAATGAACAGGATTAAATGGATTGGCATTATCCTAATCATAATTGGCGTATTTTTAGTAGCAAGGTGATTTTAGTTGGACAAAATTATTATAACCGGGGGGGCGGGGTTTATTGGGAGCCATGTCTGTGAGCGACTTCTTGATGAAGGAAGATATGTGGTATGTGTTGATGACTTCAATGATTATTATAGGCCAGAAATCAAAGAGAGAAATATCAAGAATTGTTTAAAAAGTAATAGATTCTCCTTGCACAGATTAGATATAAGAGATGAAAACAAATTAGATACAGTATTTAAGAAAGAGAAAATAGATAAGATAATCCACCTGGCGGCAAGAGCAGGAGTAAGGGCCTCACTAAAAGAGCCACAGCTGTATTTCAGTGTAAATATTGGAGGAACTTTGAATTTATTGGATATGGCAAGGAGACATAAAATAAGTCAATTCATATTCTCCTCTTCGTCAAGCGTTTACGGCACCAATAAAAAAATCCCTTTTTCAGAGGAAGACAAGGCAGGCAACCAGGTAAGTCCTTATGCAGTATCAAAGAAAGTTGCAGAGTTATTATGCCACTCATACAGCAAGATATACAAACTTCGGGTTATCTGTTTAAGACTTTTTACAGTATATGGACCAAGAGGAAGGCCTGACATGGCCCCTTATAAATTCACAGAAAAGATACTAAACCAGCAAGCAATAGAGATGTATGGTAACGGCTCATCCCAAAGAGATTACACTTATGTCGGGGACATTGTAGAAGGCATTGTAAAAACATTAAGTTGTGAGAGAGAGTTTGAAATAATAAACCTGGGCAACTCTGAGCCAGTCAAGTTAATAGAATTTATCAACATAATTGAAGATTTACTCGGTAAAAAAGCAGATATTATTCAGAAACCAATGCCAAGAGGAGATGTACCCATTACTTATGCTGATAATAGCAAAGCCAGCAAGATTCTAAATTGGAGACCCAAAACAGACATTATGGAAGGAATGAAAAGATTCATTGCTTGGTACAGACTTGAAAGCAAAAGCGGTTAACATAAAAATATAAATACTTTTAAGAGCTTCTCAATACCATGGGGTACAAAAAACAGGACATATTTGTTATTATGGTTTTTGTATTGGCTGTGTGTGCCAGAACATATGTTGCATTACAAACTGATTACTTTAATGATGACCAGTCATATTTTGCTCTCAGGCAGATAGAGCACATTAAGGAAAAAGGAACACCTCTTTTCAAGGATTTGCTTAATCAAAGGGAATATTATAGTCTACCAACATTGTATTATCTCTTGACTGGTTTTTCCTTTCTGTTACCTATGAATATAGTTGCAAAAATCATCTTAAATATACTTGCATCCTCCTCCAGTATTATTATCTACTTGATTTCTCTAAAATTAACTAGGAACAGAACTGCTTCTATCTTGAGCTCTATACTATCTGCTTTCTTCCCGCTCTATATTGGCGAGACAACAAATAACATCACGATTTATTCAGTTGCAATACCGCTCCTTCTTCTAAGTCTGCTTTTTTTCTATAAGATAGACAGCCAGAACCACACCCCCTATGGTTTCTTAACCTCTCTTATTTTACTAATTATATTCAGCCAGATAAGCTTCCTCTTTATTTTTGGACTGCTTTGTTATAGTCTACTCTGCTACATTGAGAAAATCAGGCAGTCAAAAGAAGAGATAGAAATAATCTTCTTTGGTTTCTTTTTCTTCTTATGGACAAATTTTATTGTATATAAGAAGGCATTTCAGGTTCATGGCATAAGGATGATATGGCAAAATATACCAAGTGGCCTGTTACAACACTTTTTTTTCAAAATTGGTATTCTAGAGGCGTTATATTCAGTTGGTGTCCTTCCTATAATTCTAGGCATCTTCGTTGTGTACCAATACCTCTTTAAAAAGAAGAGCCAACAGATGTATGTAATAATTGGATTGCTAATTGGCACATTTATTTTATTTTGGTTCAGATTTGTTTCGGTAATCCTTGCGCTAATTATCATGGGCAATTGTCTGATTATACTCTCTTCTCAGGCATTTAAGGACATTATGTTGTATATTAATAAAACAAAAATCTCTTCTTACAAAAATATCCTCCTTGGGATTATCTTCACTATCTGTCTTCTTACATCAATATTGCCCAGTATATGGTATGGCTTGAGTTCTCTTGGGGATGTGCCGAATAATGTGGAGATAGACGCGTATAAATGGATAAAAAATACAACAGATAATACTGCTATTGTACTTACCCCGTTTGATAAAGGTATTTTGGTAAATTATTTTGCAGAAAGACCAAATGTAATAGATTACAATTTTCTTTCATTCTCTGATGCCAATTTACGTTTTAATGATACTGAAACAATGTATTCCACTCAGTATAAGATCAGCGCCCTTTCTCTATTAAATAAATACTCCATTGAATATATTTACCTTGACCAAGATATCAGGGAACAATATAATATTTCAGCAATTAAATATATTGATGACAATTGTTTTGATCAGGTTTATTCCAAAGAGAGTGTAAAAGTGTACAGAGTATTATGTAAACAGCTAACCACAAAATGAAATTGAGGCAAGAAGCAAAACTGATAATATTAATGCTACTTTGTAGTTCTATTCTCCTAATTCCGCACGTTGTTAGAAAAATATCAAACCCAAACCCCATTGGACTCGACACATATTACCATTTAAGATCAATAGAGTCTTTCAAGCAACACGGAATACAAAGGGAAGATAACCTTATTTTTGGTTCAAGGCCTTATAAGATTAATATTATTGATTTAGTTATGTCCCTTATGCCAAACACAAGTTTCTTAGTAGAGTTCCTGCCTTTTTTCCTAGGAACTCTGTCAGTATTCTTATTGTATCTTATTCTGCGGGAAGTAGAGATAGAGTCAAATACTGTGTTTTCTATTATAGTCGTACTAATTGCATCTCCGATATTTATCTACTCTTTTACAGTATTTAGTGAAATCCCTTTTTTGGTGTTTCTATTGTTCCTGGCAACCTATCTTCTCCTTAAGAATAGATACATTGTTTCTACATTGATATTATGTGTTTTACTAATTTTGAATATCCAGATAATTCCATTCATTGCATTATTACTGGCGTTGTACTATAAGTTTGAAAGAGGGAAGACAAACTGGCGTTTACTTGTGGCCGCAGTAATTATGGTGGCCCTTGTTGTTTCAACAAGGTTGAATTCAGTTAGTGAGTTATTTAGTGATCTCTCTCTAAAGAGATTTATCGCAGATTTTGGTTCTGAACTTGGTTTTGGGATTTTTGGTTTGTGTTTGTCAAGTATAGGATTACTCTATTCGTGGAAAAACAAAAAGGAATATTACATAATATATCTCACCCTCTTAATCTTTACCCCAATAGTGCTTGTAATCCATGAATTCATTATATTCTTAGAGTTATTGTTAGCATATTTTGCAGGCATAGCTCTGGCAAAAATTTATAACAGAAAATGGGGGGTGTCAATATTAAAAACCTATTCAATTCTCCTAATTGTCTGTGGTTTAATGTTCTCTTCTATCTCATTTATTGATAGAGAAATTAATTTTCCGCCCTATAAAGAGGAGATATTAAGTTTGAATTGGCTCAAATCTAACTCAACCAAAGACGATGTAGTTTTGTCCCATTACAAATACGGATACTTGATTCAGTCAGTTTCAGAGAGAAGTGTGGTCGCAGACAAGATCTACTTTCTAACCTCAAAGCAGAAAACAAGGATAAACGATGTTAACCTAATCTTCAATAGCAGACACTTAGAAGACGCACAAAATCTACTTAATAAATATAATATCTCATATATCTGGATAAATGGCGCCATGAAGCAGGGTGAAGTATGGAGAAGAGATGACGAAGGCATTCTATTTTTACTCAGCAACAGCGAAAAGTTTAAAAGAGTATATGAATATCATGGAGTCGAGATATGGAGCTATGAAAAATGAATTTTGGTGATATCCTCATCTATAGTGTGTGCTATTTTGGTTTATTTACTGCTTTTTTTTCACTATTTACTATATATGAGAATAAACATCGCATAAAAAATCCTAAAGCTAAAGCTCAACCAGGCGTTAGTATCATTATACCTGCATTTAATGAAGAGAAAAATATTGAGAAAACAATAAAATCATTATTAGCTTTGGATTATCCTAAAGAAAAGATACAGATTATTGTGATTGATGATGGATCAACTGACTCAACTTATAATATGGCAAAAAAATACTCTAAAAGGGGTGTCGAGGTATATAAGACGACTAATCAAGGAAAAGCATCAGCATTAAACTTTGGATTAAAAAAAGCTGTACACCCTATAGTCGGAGCGCTTGATGCTGACTCTTTTGCAGACAAGAACGCAATTAAAAGAATGGTCGGCTATTTCAATGATAAAAAGGTTATGGCTGTGACAGCATCACTACGGGTGTATAAGCCAAAAACCTTCCTAGAGAGAATCCAGATGATTGAATATATGATAGGGATATTTTTGCGCAAGGTATTCGCGTTTCTTGGAAGTATCCATGTTACTCCAGGCCCTTTAAGTCTTTATAGAAAATCATTTTTTAAGAAATATGGCGGCTATGACGAAGCAAATTTAACTGAGGATATCGAGATTGCTCTAAGAATCCAAAAAAAAGGTTATGAAATTGAGAATTCTGTTGATGCTGATGTTTATACTATCGCACCATACAGATTCAAACCTCTGTTTAACCAAAGACTTAGATGGTACCTTGGATTTCTTGAAAATGTATTTAATTATCGTGAACTTCTAAACCCAAGATTTGGTAACCTTGGTTTGATTATATTGCCCGCATCATTTATCTCAGTTTTGTTGGTTATAAGCGTATTGTTTTATTTACTATTTATCACATTAAAAGACATACTAAAAAGTCTGCTGAATTTTATTAATGTCGGATTCGACTTGATGAAAATATTTAAAATAAATTTTGACTTGTTTTATTTGAACCTTGGAGGCGTTTTTCTACTAACCTTAGTTAGTCTAATAATGGGTATAGCAATTATTATGCTAGCAAAGAGATTATCAAAGAAGAAAGAGAGTATAAAATCACATTTTATTGTATATACGGTTGTATATTGGATTCTATTTGGTGTCTGGTGGATAGGCGCTTTGTTTTTAAAAATTACTGGGTTAAGGTTAAGATGGGGAGAGAAAAAATTATAAGAAATAAGAAGGAAATAGACCTAATAAAGTTGGTAGCAGTCTTTTCTTTGTCAACCCTCATATTTATGATAGGCGTCTTGGTTGGCAACTATATCAGTTCTAAAAAACTTGACAACATTAACATTCTTGAGCAAGATCTAAGAACAGAGACAATGGCGATTGAGACACAATTTATGCTCCTTTCTGAAGAACCTTGTTCAGCAATTGACTCAACAACATTAACAGAAGAACTGTATAAAATCAGTGAAAGGCTTGATTATATGGAAAGCAAATTAGGCGAGGATGACCCTGATGTGCTGAGATTAAAAGAATATTATTCTATATTACAGCTCAGGCATTGGTTGTTAATAAAAAGGATAAACAGAGAGTGCAGAACCGAGTTTAATCTCATCAATTATTTTTACTCTAATAAGGGAGACTGCCCGAAATGCGAACAACAGGGATTTATTTTGACATATATAAGAAAAAGATATGATAATGTGAGGGTTTATGCGTATGACATTAATATAGATAATGTCGCGCTGAATACTTTTAAAGAGATTTACAATGTGACAACAGCGCCCACAGTAATTATCAGTGACAAGGTATATGAAAGATTTGTAACAAAAGCCGAGATTGAGGAAGAAATTGAATAAATTATTTAAGTTGGATATATATTTTTGTTTCTGATGAAAAAAATATGGGGTTTGCTGATTTGTGTTGTGGCATGCCTGCTTATTTTAAATTTTTTATGCCCCGCTCTGCAATGGGATGAAAATGCGTATCTTGGGAATGCAAGAGGACATTTCTCAAAAGCAAATTACACTGAAGATTTTAGATTTCCCTTACTTGAGCATATTATTGCCTCGGTGTGGATAATTAGTGGAGAAAGCATTTTTATTGCAAGGTTGGTCACGATTTTTTTCACATTGGGTAGTATATATCTTTTTTATTTAATCTCTTTATCATATTTCAAGAGGCCCCTACTTCCAACAATTTTTTTTTCGTTTTGTTCTTTGCTGCTTGAATTTGGATTTAGGGTTTATACTGACGTCCCATGCATGTTTTTTATTCTTGCTGCTTTTTATTGTATATGTAAAAAAAAATATTTCCTATCTGGACTAATGTCCTCACTCGCTTTTTTGATGAGGTTCCCGAGCGCTCTTTTCTCTGTTTCTACACTAACCTATATTATATTCAAGAACAAAAAAAATAAAAAGGGAATTAAAAGAATAACTTTTTTTGCACTGGGCAGTATAATCCCTATTCTACCGTGGGTAGCTTATAATTTTATTAGATATAATAACCCCCTGTGGGATTTTTTAGTGACATTAGAAATTATTAATGAGTACTCCTGTGCCCAGCCGATATTACTCCAAATGAAAAATCTCCTATTTATATTGAATGTTCTGTTCCCTTTCTTTGTTCTTGGCCTTGCCTTTCTAATGAAGGAGATTAAAAAAAAAGAGCACTTTCTGATTGCGGTTTATTTGGGGATTTTCTTTATATATTACTTGTTCTTTGTTAATATGAAACTCTCGCGGTATTATATAATGGCTGCGCCCTTCCTATACCTAGTTAGCTTTATTGGCATTGCCAAATTACGTAAAAAAAAGTTTTTTGCCTTGTTGGTAATCACGATATTCATTATTTACCTATCCGTCTCTGTAGGGCACTTAATAGGAATATGCAAACAAGGGGCATGTGAAAAAAACTCTGCACTGAGTCAGAGTATTGATTATTTGAAAGAAAGGGCTGAAGATAAATTTGTTATCAGTAATATGTGGCCATGGTACGGGTATATTGATAATGCAAAAGTGAGCTCATTATGGATCGAGGATATAGATTTACTAATTGAGATACATAATCCCAAATACTTTGCTATGTTAGAAGGAGCGGATCTGCCATTTAATCAATCAAGTTTTGAAAAAAGCACGGGCATAGTCCTCGAAAAAATCTTCTTTGGGAAATGCGGAGACAAGGTTTACCTCTATAGTATTAAGCCGGAATTCAGATTTAAAGAGGTTTTGATAAATTCTGGAGTAAATATCTCTACCTATTCAAAAGAACTAGTAGAACAACTATATAACAACATTTCTGATTTTGCTAAAGGAGACATATTATTGATTTTAGGGAGACTGACAGGTAATTACTCAATGATCTGTAGTGCAGAAGAATATTATGAAAAGGCTCTGACTTTAAATCCAGAAGAACAGGCACTAATATATGAATCAATAGCATCTCTAATATGCGATATAAATGATACATATTACCTATTACAGGCGTCAAAAATCTGGAAAGAGCTTGGCAATAGGTTCAGGGCCGAATTAATTTACAAGATGACCATGGAAAAAAAAATAGAATTTTTATATGACATTAAAGACGCAGAGGCAGAAAGTTACAAAGAAAAAACAATGGAAGAGAATAAAGGACAATACAAAGAAGTGTTAATCGGCAACACTACAATTGTTATAGACAAAGATGAAGTAATTGTCGCGCAGGCTGAACGCGTTTCAAGAGACTGGCTAAGTTCCCAAATATTTGATCCCTACAACGAGAATATTTTGACAGTTTTCTCTGAAAAATATTTTTACAACGAAACTGAACTGCTTGCTGAAGTTGGTTGGCATGAAGGCGCAAGAATTAAAGAGATAGAGGAAAGCGGTGTTGGCCATATTATTGCTGCAGGAACATTGGCAAAGAGAGACGAGCAGACGGGAAGATGGTATGCACCAAATGAAGATGGAATCTTTATGTTCGAAGTTCCAGAAGATAAGATCTATTATCCCACAACTAGATTTTTAAGAGATGACCTGGTAATGATAATTGACACACACGGGATAAATATGCTTGTTGAACAAGCAGTTCGATATAATGCCAGTATAGTCATTGGATGCTGCGACCATCCTGGCAAGATTAAAGCTGTTGAATACCTCTCGGAGAAGGGCATTAAAAGTATCTGCTTCACCGATAGATTCCTACCAGAATTAATAGGAAAAAATGTTACTGCAATTGGAAGCCCGCCCATGGAGAGAGTAGAGGACAAGATAATCTTGGGACTAAGACCTATCTCCATAAAAGAAGGGGAAAAGATAGTTGTTATGAACTCTACCACCGACACATATGGCTTACAGTATTATGACACACCCACAAGATATTTCAGAAAAATAGCAAATTATCTATTTCTGGACCTGCACTTTGTTACAATAAATAATTTCAACCAAATGGATAAGATAATTCAAAAAGCTGAACAAGCAAATGCTAGCATTATTGCAATAAGGGTATTTAATTCAGAGGATTATACTTGTGTTAAAAAATGGTTAATGGACGATAGTTCTCATAAAGCAATTCTGTTCCATTCAGCTTCCTACCCCTATGGAGATAAGTTACTGACAGAATTTCCTAGCCAGACGAGTTTTGGTGATATAAATCCAATTTTTAGGTAAAGTTTAAATAGATATATATTTTAGTCTAGTGCATAAAAAGGGGGCATAAATTTGAAAAAATTATTTTGTTCAGTTACAATTTTATTGCTTTGTACCGTTGTTCTTTCCAGTGGAACAATCGATGTAAATTTAAATCAGCCTCAAAATAACTCTTTTCTGAATTATAATACAACGCTTTCATTTATCTTCAATGTAACAGGCAACTATTCACAGTACAACTGTAGCATTTATACAAATATGACCGGCAGTTTCATTAATCATTCACTAAATGAGGCTGTACAGAATAATACTTATACTGAATTTATATTAGACGATTTCCAAGATGCTGGATTCATTTGGAATGTTTTTTGCCAAAATGAAACTGAGAGCAACTGGAGCATTGCCAATTATACTTTTGTTGTTGATACAATTCTTCCAGTCCCCAGCAACAACCAATCTTATCCTCCTTCTCCTGTTGTATACAACTCTTCAGAGACCTATCAGTTTAATACAACCTGGGATGACCTATATTTATCTACAGTTGTTATATCGCATAATTTTACAGGCTCCTTGATACAGTATAATATATCAGGTAATGACAGCAACTCTGTGTTCTACTACAATTATCCCAGCATTGCTGCAGGCAGCTATATTTGGAGAATGGCTGCTAATGACAGCGCTGGAAATACAAATGAGAGTCAGAATTTCACTTTCTGGGTAGAAAGAGAGAATTCTTCAATCAATTTAACACTCAACAGCTCAATGACAAATTTCTCTATTAACGAGAGTAACTCAGTTAATATTACTGCTAGCTTATTAGCAGGAGACCAATATCTCGCAGTATACTGTAACGGAAGTCTGATAAATAACGGTACCGGTGTTCTTGAAAACATTACTGTCTTTGATGTACCTGGCACATATAATATAACTGCGACATATTACCTAAGCCAGAATTTTACTATGTCAAACATCACCCTTTGGGTTGAGGTAAACGACACTCTGCCAGATATTTACAACTTGGCAAATGCCTCAGTGAATTATTCTGAGTATAGGGTTACCTGGAACACTACGCAGATAACTAATTGTACAATTAACTATGGGACAGCAACTGAAATATACTCTGATTCTGTCAGAAATTCTTCTCTTATGATGGTGCATAATGTTAGCCTTACAAACCTTGTGATGAACACAACATATTACTATAAAGTGTATTGTACAGATTATAATAGCAATACAATAAACACAGCAGAGTACAATTTCACAACAGAGTATTCTGATATAATTAGTCCAAATTGGTCGTATAGTGTATCTTATCCTGATTCTGGCCAAACATATAATTCATCACAGATATACCAATTCAATATTTCATGGAACGATAACATTAATCTAAGCAGAGTATGGATAGTCCATAATTTTACTAGTATCTTAACAGATTATGACATGACAGGGAATGTGAGCAATACATATTACTACAATTATACGCTGCCTGCAGGCATATTTATATGGGCAATGTATGCTAATGACACTTCTGGAAACTTGAATCATACCGGGAATTACAGTTACACAGTCAACAGAGCAAGTTCAAATGTAAGTCTGTTTTTAAATGGAACTTCTGCTGATTATTCAATTAATCAAACCCACACAGTTAACATTACTGCAATTAGATTAGTTGGAGAGGGCAATCTAACTTTATTGATTAACAACACGGTGTATAATAACACAAATACAAATATAACAAACATAAAGCAATTTGATAATAAAGGATCATATTATATTACTGTGTTGCATAATATTACACAGAATTACACATTATCTTCCCAAACATTTGTCTTGCTTGTAAATGACAGCATCCCTCCCAACATTACTATTGGCTCTCCTCTTAATGACAGTGTGTATTCAACATTAAATTTAACCATTACAACAAATGAATTATGTACATGTTATTATAAATTGGATGAAGGAACATACAATGCATTGAGCTCATCAGATTCTCTAACTCACACATATACAATTTCTCCTTCCGAAGGGGCCCATAACATTACTTTCAATTGCACAGATGGACATTTCTATTCATCAGCAATAGCTGGAAATATTACTTTTGATCAGACACCTCCAGAAATAAATATCACCTATCCGGGGCAGTCTGTTGCTTTTGAATCACTGGAATTTGATTTAAATTATTCTATTTATGACACGTACTTAGATAAGAGTTGGTGTGAGGTTAACTATAATACAACAAAAATTGCCTTAAATTCTAGTATAAATAACCAAACTATACTTGTTAGATACCCTGGTAAGCAAATAGTCATAGTTTATGCAAATGACACTGCTGGCAATATTTACTCTATCACACGTTCCTTTTATATTAACAGCACATTGAATATAAGCAGATGGGCTGAAGAGTTGAATGCCGCATTAGCTGATCTTGGCAGTGTTGAAGTCTTTAATATGTCAGGGCAAAATTTGTCTCAGGAGATCTCTATTTATCAAGACCTCACGTTTGAATTAAATTTCACAGAGATTATTGTTAACATAATCAATTTTTCAGCCTATGATACGGTATGGAATTCTCTGTTCCAGGGTTTTGATGATAATACAGAATTTGTATCAACTATACAAACAAACCTAGGAACATATCCAACAGATTATGTTTATATTACAAATTTTTCTAAATTCTATAATTACAGCGATACATATTATGCAAAAATTAGATTACCAAACAATCGCTCTAATTATGATTATATCTACTATTGTGATGATGATGAATTGGAAAGCTGTGATGCCATTACTTCAATTGATTGCAGCGACTATGGTGAATCAAGCAGCATTGGGTGCTATAATAATACAGGAGACTATGTCTATGTTTATGTTCCCCATCTAAGCGCTGTTTTTGGTGACAATGATACTGTTGCTCCTGAAATCACAATCACTTCACCAGAAAACAATACTATATTAAACTCAAGTTATGTGCTTTTGGGTTTTAGCACAAATGAATATGCCACATGCTGGTATACCATAGACTTTGGGACTTTGGACAATTTGGGTAATGATAACTCATTCAGTCTATATCTGAATATGACCCAAAATAATCCCTATAATATTTCAATTTATTGTAATGACTCGCATCAAAATCCGCACAATAAGACTATCAATATTACAGTAAGTGATAATGTATTAAACTCATTTAGTGTATCCAGCTCAAGCACTACAACAGGAATTACATTGAGTTGGACAACGGACGAGCCCACAAATTATTCAGCAACATTGGATAGTTCTACCCAAAGCAGTGCCTCAAAAACATTGTCTCATAGCATTACCTTCGCAAATCTTAGTGAGGGCACTGAGTACACATACAATATTTACTCTTGTGATAATGTTGGGAATTGTATCAATGTGCCAGGCGAGGCCACAACCGACACCGAATCTGATGATGATTCTACACCTACAACCGGAAGAACCGGAACAGGAGGGCCGCCGCAATCAACAAAAATCACGGCAATCTGGCAGGATCTAAGTGCTGGTGAGCATACTATGTTTGTGTCTAGTGACAATATTGCCATAATCCAGGTTGTATTTAGCATAATTAATCCAATTGAGGGATCTGTGAGCTTAACAGTCGAAGCTGTAAATTCTATCCCTGATTTTATGCAGGCTCTGCCAAGTACAAGGTACCAATATACGCGGATTTCTAGGCAGGGGATTACTGACGAAGAGGTATCTAGCATTGTACTTAAATTTAAAGTCTCGAAATCGTGGGCCACGAATTATTCAATAGATCCTTTCTCCATAACATTATATAGGTACAACAACGGCTGGAATAGGCTTGAGACTGCATTAACAACAAGCGACTCTAAATATTATTATTATGAATCTTCAACTCCTGGCTTCAGCTATTTTGGAATAGGAGGAGAAGAGCAAGAGCAAACCTCTCAACCATCTGGTCCTCCAGCAGAAGAGGATGTGGCTCCAATTACCGGAGAGGTCACTCAGGAAACAACAGATACAGGCTCTGGTGAACAGGATAATCAGGACGAAAAGAAAGAGGTAAGCCCCCTTAACTTCATCTTCCCAATTTCTTTACTACTTGTGGTATCTGTAATAATAGTTTTTCTGATCTACCAGCACAGATACTCTGTTGTGACAGACCCGGAACTTGTTGATCTGAGAAAATACGTTCAAAAATGCGAAGAAGAGGGACTTCCGTTTGACAAAATAAGAGCTACATTAACAAAAGCCGGCTGGAAGCCAACAATAGTTGACTTAGTGCTCCACGATGTCCATCTGCCCCATGATGAGATGGAAAAACTAGTAAGATATATCCATTATTCAATTAACCAAAAAATCAGCGAAAACCAGATCAAGGAGAACCTAAAAAGGGCAGGCTGGCAGGAAGAGATTATTAGTGAAGCATTTGGGTATGTAAAATAATTATTTTAGATTTATCATATCGCCAATAGTAAGGCTTTCCTTCTTCGCAGTTACACCCAATCTTGAAATCTCTTTTTGTTCTATAAGTGAAACACTTAATCGTTTTTCTAGCTTTCTTGCAAGGGAAATAGACGGCGTATACGCACCTGACTCGATTTTATGGATGATAGACTCTTTCTCTGCAAGCTTTTTAGCCAACTCCTCCTGTTTAAGCCCCAATTCAGCCCTCTTTTTCCGAATTATTTCAGGAAAGTCAGGCCTGATAATCTGGACTATCTCTGTTTTCGGAATAGTAACCTTTTTTACTAGCTTTCTTGGTTTTAGTTTTGGTTTCCTAATTATTTTTCCAAAAGAAGAACAATCCTTACACAATGCTAATTCAGAACCTTCTATTTCTACAAAATATAGTGGGCCTGATTTGCCGCACATCTCACAGTTTGACATGTTAACCACCTCTAACAAAATGCAATATGTTTAGCTCCAATTTCCCAGTAAACACACTTCTTTTATTAATCAGTTTAAAATTATGCTTTAATGCTGCATCTGTTATATTAGACGGATTTCTTGTTAATAACACTATTCTGCCTTTCTCCTCCAAAACAAAATCAGCCTGATAGAAAAGCTCATTAATAGTCTTCTGAATTTCTCTATTGTTGCGGTACTTTGCTTCATATGGCGGGTCTGTTACAATCAAATTAACGCTCCTGCGATTAAATTTTGTATCAAGCCATTCTACATCAACTTTGCTCAATTGAATAAGGTTATGAACGCCAGCAATTTTGGCATTTTTCTGCGCTGCTTTTAGATTTCTCAGCTGATTGTCATATCCATATATACTATATTTCTCTTTTTTTATTTTTATGTCTTTTTTTCCTTTCTTACCTCTTTTGAAGGCGCCCTCTAACTTCTGGAGTGGAAGATGTGTAAAGATAAGTTTATTTTTTCTGTAATAGTTAAGAGGGACATTGCCTGCGTAAATAGCTGCCTCAATGGGAATGATTCCTGTACCCATAAAGGGGTCAATTAGTGTTTTGTCTTTTTTGAATTCTGCCATACGGAGCAAACTATATGCAAGTGTTCCTTTTAAAGAATCTCTGTAGATAAATATCTTGTAATCCCTTTTGCTCAAATCAATACCAGAGAAATCTATCCCAAAATAAAAATCACAGTCACAAATATATGCAAGGAAAACAACATCCGGGTCCTTGTTTGATATATCCTGTCTATAGCCTGTTTCATTCTTAATATGTTTCAAAAGCTCTTTAGTAATCTCTGCCGCAATATCAACGCTAGAGAAATCATGTGTCCCTTCCCGGATACAGTCCACTTTTATTTTTGTATCTTGCCTTAGCCAGTTTTTAAAACTAAGACTCGGCAGTATATCTTTGATTTTCCTCATACTCCCTTCCAAAGATTTGTCTATCTTTACTTTGTTCAGTAAAGCAAAGACTCGAAACACAGATTGTGCTTTATAAGTCAGGAAGGCCAAATCGCAATAATTCTTAAACTCAAATGTGACTATTGTGTTCTCTTGTTTTACATTCTTTGCACTAATCAACTCCTTTATTTCCGCAGCTGAAATATCTTCAGTGCCCCTATGAGTTATAACCGCGCCATGAGGAATAAAAACCACCCCTAAGTTACAGAAAAAGAATTATGCTTTTAAGAATTGCTTATTTGCCTATTCTAACCTATAATCTTAGCTGTGTCCGCTACTTTATCTCCTTCATTGAGTTTCATTAATCTAACTCCTTGTGTATTTCTTCCTATCACTGAAATAAATTTTGAACTTGTTCTTATCACCTGTCCGGCTACGCTGATAAGCATCAATTCATCTTCATCTGTAACAGTCTTAACTGAAATAACCTCACCATTTCTCTTATTTGTCTTAATATTAATAACCCCTTTTCCACCCCTATTAATTAACCTGTACTCATCAATTTCAGTTCGTTTTCCATATCCATTCTCAGTTACAGTAAGCAGTGTTTTTTTCGCATCTGCAACAACCATTCCAACTACTTCATCGTTCTGTCTAAGTCTAATACCTTTGACGCCCATTGAATATCTTCCAACAGACCTTACATCTTTTTCCTTAAATCGAACTGCCATTCCTCTCTTTGTTGCTATGATAAGCTGCTCATCTCCGCTTGTCTTGACCACATCAACCACATCGTCTCCTTGGTTCAGATTTATTGCCCAAATACCTCCTCTCCTAGGCCGTGAATATGCTTTTAGATTTGTTTTTTTAACCAACCCTTTTTTTGTGGCAAAGACAAGATAATTTTCTTTATCAAATTCTTTTACAGGAATGACTGCTGAAATCCTCTCTTCTTTTTCAACTTGTAGGAGGTTGACTATTGGCTTACCCTTTGAATAGCGCGAGCTTTCTGGTATTTTATAAACTTTAAGCCAAAAAACCCTTCCCTTATCTGTGAAAACAAGAAGATATGAATGGGTATTAGCAATAAAAAGATGCTCGACAAAATCCTGTTCTTTTGTCTCTGCGCCTATTACTCCTTTTCCGCCCCGGTATTGTTGTTTATATGTTGTTACAGGCATTCTTTTGACATACCCTGTGTGGCTCATGGTCACAACAACGTCTTCTTCTTGTATTAGATCCTCAATTTCGAGCTCATCATCCTCGCTGAAATCAATTATTTCTGTTCTCCTGTTATCTCCATATTTTTTATTTATCTCACGTAATTCTTCAATAATGATATTCAATATCTTTTCTCTACTTGCAAGAATGGACTTAAGCTCCTGGATTTGCTTTTGGAGTTCCTCATACTCTGTTTTTATCTTCTCCTGCTCAAGTGAAGCCAATTTTTGGAGTTTCATTTCCAGAATGGCTTTAGCTTGAATGTCTGTAAGTTCATAACCCTCCATGAGCACTTTCTGGGCTTCCTGAACATCAATTGATTTTCTTATCTTCTTAATAACCTCATCAAGATTATTCAGTGCTACAATCAGCCCCTCTAATATGTGGGCTCTTTCTTCTGCTTTCTTAAGTGTATATTGGGTTCTTCTAGTAACAATAACAATCCTGTGATCAATAAAGCCCCGCACAATCTGCTTTAAATTCAATGTTTTGGGGACATTATTAATAAGGGCAAGGAACCTTACACCAATCACAGACTCTAATCTTGAATGCTTATATAATTGATTGATAACAATCTCAGGCACAGTGCCTTTTTTTAGTTCGAGAACAATTCTCATACCCCTTTTGTCAGATTCATCTCTCAGCGCAGATATAGAATCTATTATTTTATGTTTTATCAGGTCAGCGATTTGTTCCAGAAGCTGAGATTTATTAACCATATAGGGTATTTCTGTGATAATAAGCATTAATTTTCCTTTCTTTTCCTCAGTTTTTATCTTTGCCCGTATCTTAATTTTACCTCTGCCTGACTGGTATGCTCTTAAAATTCCTTTTCTTCCGCATAAAAGCCCACCTGTAGGAAAATCCGGGCCGCGGATTATTTGGGTGAGTTCATTAAGTGTAATCTCTGGCTGTTTTATTGTCTGGATTATGGCTTCGCAAACCTCACACATGTTATGTGGAGGAATATTTGTGGCCATCCCAACTGCAATTCCAGAAGAACCGTTGACAAGAATATTTGGAACTTTGCTTGGAAGAACAACTGGCTCCTGAGACGTGTTGTCAAAATTCGGCTGAAATTCGACAGTCTCTTTATCCAAATCTTCTAAGATATCTTCTGCTAATGGCGTTAGCCTAGCTTCAGTATATCTCATGGATGCTGCAGAATCACCATCAATGCTTCCAAAATTGCCCTGGCCTTGGACAAGAGGGTATCTAAGAGAGAATGGTTGGGCCATTCTTACAAGAGAGTCATACAGGGCAAGATCCCCATGTGGGTGTGCCTCTGCCATTGTTCTTCCAACAATAAATGCTGACTTTCTGAATGGCTTGTTATGGGTAAGCCCAACTTTGTTCATTATATGGAGTATTCTCCTGTGAACTGGTTTTAGACCGTCTCTCAGGTCAGGCAGAGCTCTACTGACTATAACGCTCATAGAATACTCCATGAAATTGGTTTTCATCTCTTGCTCTATAAGGGCCGGAACAATATTTTCTTTAGTTTCCTGAGTTTTATCGTCCATTTTTCTAAGAATTCTCCTCTATAAAATAGAAACAAGTTTTATTTAAAAAGATTTGGGTTAAAAATTCATAAAAAGCAATGTTTTTAGGGAAAAAACAACTTGGTGTGAACAAGTCAAATTCTTTTTACAATATTCTTTTTTACACTTATTGAAAAATTACAATAAACACACTTCTTAGTTTTCTTATTCAGATTTGTTGTCCTAGGCATGTACTTCATAGTATGCTTACATTGAGGGCATCTGAGCAAGAACATTTTATTTGATGTCAAACTCTTCTCTAAGTTCATTTATATGTTTCTGAAAGTCTTTCAACTGTCCGTCATTAATCTCAGTATAATTCCGGCTTGACTTGGTCTCAGCTTCATAAACAATTTCTTTATCTTCAGCTGGCTCAACTTTAACTTCTGATTTTGCTTCTTCTTTAGGTTTTGATCGCTCAATTTTTTTAGCTCTTGGCTTTGGCTTTAAAAAGAGCAGATTAACCATAAAGATATTGAAAATCATTGAAAATAGTATATTTATTATACCCAATGCTTCGACTTCCATCTGACTAAACAAAGAGAGATTCATAACTCTACCTAGGATATAAAATATTGTGCCAATAGCTACAGGTATTAACATATACAATGGAACAAGGTTTGCAAAACTTATTGCTGCAAAAGACAAGAAGGCGTTTATGTATGAAGGAGACAATCCGACAATGACTTTAACAAATTCGTCCCCTGTTGAGCCGGCAGTGAATAATGAGACAAAAACCATTCCTACAAGATAAAGCAGGAAAAAGAATAATTCGAGCAAATAAGACTGCGGACTCTGCCTAACTTCTTTTACTGCTTCCTGAATGATTTTTTCTTCCTGTTCTGGCGTAGTGTCTTTTTTTACGTTTTTTATCTCTTTCTGTGAAGATATCTGTGAAAAAAATGACTTAATAGAATTCTTCACCCCTGAAGCCATGTCCTTTGCAACCTTATCAGAAGGCTCTTCTACTTTAAGGCCGGCACCCTCTCTTTTAAATTCATCAAAACACTCATCTATTATATTTTTCTGGTGGCCTGCATCAAGAAGTACTTGTTCTATTTTTTCAAGAGGCACCCCTTTTTGCTCTTCAGCCAGTATGTAGTCTATGAGCTGTTTTTTCATGTATTCATGGAAAGTATCCATATGGTAAGATTAGAACAGTCATAGTTTATAAGTTTTATGGAACAGCACTATTGCTGTTTAAAGAAGAGTTATCTCTCTCTAATTAAAAATTATTAGGGTTTATGTGTTTTGGGAATCATCCTCTCCTGGTTCTGGAGTGTACTCTTCATTTTCTTGAGGCTTTGTCAGTTGCATCCCCTTTTTATCCTCTTTTGATTCATGCTTAGTGTCCTTGTCTATATTAATATTGAATTCTTTTTCAATTTCTTCTTCAATCTTTTTTTCATCTATATCAAGATTTTCTTTTTCAGTTTTCCCTGCTTGGACTGTTTCTGTTTTTTTCTCTTCCTCAAGACCTGCTGCAGGGGATACTGATTCGCTAAGTTGTTTGTCTTTGTTGTCATTAATCTGGCCTTGTTTAGTATCAACCTCCTTTTCTTCTCCTTTATCGAACTGGTCAAACAATTTTCTCAGATCTTGTTTTCCGTCTACCTCAAAATAATTAAAGAATTTTTGTGTTAGTTTAAGGAGATAACTTCTTCCCAGCTTTTCTTTTATAAGGAAACCAAGCTCTTCTAGCTCAGTTATATGTTCATATGCTTTATTGTGTCTTATATCTACAACTTTGCTCTGCAAGACTGGAGCTCTCCAGGCAATTACTGCTAAAGTTTCAAGTATTGTCTTCGGTAGCTCTGTATCTGCCACAATCTTTCTGACAAGTGGAAGATACTTTTCTCGTACTGTTAGCTTCCACCCATTTTTTTCTTCGACAATCATTAAAGGAGAATTTCTATCTTCGTACTCCTTTCTTAGTTTCTCTATACCCTGTTTTATTATTCTCTTATCACTAAGACCCATTAACTGCATCAGTGTGTCAATATCCATGAATCTTCCGGAAGAAAATAATACTGCTTCAATCTGGCTCTTATAATCCATCATTTTTTCACATATTTGTCTTTATCCTGCACAATCTTGCCTTCTTTAATTAGGATACCAAGTACTTTGCTGACGTCTTTCTCTGGAACACCTGTTATTTTTCCTATTTCAGCAATTGTTATGGGTTTCTCAAGAATGTAGAAGATGAAATTTCTCAGCAGTATTGAGGTATTTTGAATGAGATATATGTTTTTTTGTTTAATCTCCTGTGCGCCGATATTAACAGCATGAAGTCTTGCTTGCATATCATTAAGGAAATCTGAGAGGTCATTACTTTCATATATCAGCTGCTCTGGTGCCAGTATTTCAATACTTGAGGGCATGTAGTCAAAGCAAAAAGAAACTAAAGCACTTGCATTTTTAGTTAATAGTTCCAATTCAGCGAATATTGTAAATAGATCCTCATGAGGTTTGGGTTTAGCAACTTCTTTTCTAATAAGCTTAATTTCCTTATCCTCTTCAATTTTTTTAAGATAATTTTGCAAAGTCTTTTCAATATGCTCTGCTGGCTTTCCTAATACCTCTATTATCGTCCTAAAATGTATATCCCCTTCGCTTATTTTTTGCTTTAGCTCACGTTCATTCATAGAGTGTTACTAAATTGGAGGGGATTTAAATTATTTTCGATTGAAATTTCAGTTTTAGTAAGGCGATTGTGACAAGGATAAATAGAATACAGATAAGAGGTAAAATCAGAGCTTTTGCTTTTTGTGAAGAAGATACAAACAGAATTTCATTTCCAACAGCAGCTCCTGAGATCTGAATTTGACCATTGCCTGCAGTGTCTTGCATATTGGGTTGTTGGTATTCAATATTATCTTCTATTATCATGGATTCTGAATCATTCATATAGATTATTAGTTCTTCCACATCAAGGAGATTCTCTCCTTCTAATAGTTTTAGAAAAAAAAGATTTTTACCTGGAGCAATCTTAGCACTAAATTTTACATTGTTTTCTGTAACATTGGTCTGTTTTGTTTCCAGGTAAGAATCAATTACAGCCCGAAGTCCTTCTCGATAATTGTCTACGCTTGCATAAAGATTAATTTCTGGGGAATATTTTTTGCTTCTTGTGTAAAAATTGCGTATTCTGGGAAGTTTATTAGATTGAGACTGCTGATGTACGTCAGTAAATGTTACTAGCCTTGTAATCTCTTTTTCAGTTTTTTGATCATCTTTAAGAATTTTGATTTTAACACTGTATTCACCTGGAGAGACATTTAATAGTGTGTTGCAAAGTTCAATTATTTTATTTTCTCCAGATTTAAGACTTATACTAACCTTGTTTTGTTCTCTCTCACCAGAATAACACTTTGGTCCTCTGTAGACATAACTCCAGATAGAGTAGTCATGTTTTTTGCTATCCTCATTATTGATATTAATTTTCAACTTAACAACCTCATCTACACCATAAGTGTCCACAAAATCCATAAGTTCAAATTCCTCAATACTTTTTTCCTGTTCTGAAGTGGAAGCAGGCTTTGTGCTCTTTTTGCATAAGGATGAGGTTATACCTTCTATCCTCATATATTCCCAGTCTGACTCCTCCAACCCCTCAATGATAACCTTATATTTTCCGTCTTCATAGTTTTCATTACAATTTGGTTTAATAAGTATTGGAATTGTAATAACATATTCCATGAAATCAGTATAGAGATTGTAGTAAGTGACATAACTGACTTTTGTATCCTTTTCAACCCATGCCCTGACCGAATTTTTTGTTGTATTCCCTTTATAGATCCGGACCTTGACTCTGATGGTCTCTCCAAACTTAGCTTTATTATCCTCGCCAAGGTAGATTTCTTCTATGTCAATTTCCGAGCCTGATTGTTTAAATCCTTTAATTACAAGTATCTTTTCCTGGTAATTATCCTCCTTGTTTGTATCATTGCAGGCTACAAAGGTTAGATTTGATCTGAGTATAAGAACTTGGTCTGGCCCATTAATGCTTGGAGTAAATGATTTTTTATTGGTGTTTTTAGTTATATACTTCTCCTTAACAATATAATCAAAAAGGTCTGTTACCCAGTATTCTATTGAATAGGGAAAGGTTTCATTATTTAGTATATTATAAAAAGATATCTTCTCTCCTTCATTATATATTAGTTTTTCTGTCTCAAGAAACAATGAGATATCGCATGATATGCCAAGCGTGTCAACAACGGTAATATTTTTACACTCTTTATTATTATTTAGGTTTGTATCATTTGCAGAAGAAGATATGATTTCTCCGCAAACAGTATAATTTCCTGACTCATTAAATAAGAAAGAGCCGGTATTTGAAGTGGTATAATAGTTAACAGAGATATTAAATAAATCTTCTTTATATAACTTGTTTATATTTGTAATATTATAATAGACATAAACCGAGATGGCATCTTGTTGTCCTGAGACATGCTCAGTATTGGTAAGTTTGAAGATTCCATTCTGCTCTACACCGATTATCAAAAATTCATCAAGCCACACTTTAAGTTCAATATCTTTGTGGTCCTCCTCGTTGTTTAATATATTTATCACTTCTTGATTTTTTTTTCCGGGCGTAGCCGCGGCCTCAATCCATGAGTCATTAATTAAGGCCAATGAATTGCCTTTTTTTGTCGATTGGTTGTATTCAAAGAAGAGGATATTGTCTCTGCCAGAGGATATGTTTATTGTGTCTCCTTCATTACCAAGCCCGTTCCCTATTGAATTATCATCTACACATAACCATACTATGTTGGGCATGTCAACAGAACCATAAAGAGTTGAATCCTGATCCACTATTAAAATCCAAGCTGCATTAGTAATATCTTGTGGAAAGCAGAAATCAAGTTGGTCTTGATAATAATTATCTGTAATAGTTAAGTCGAAGAAGTCTTGTGGCGTAATATTAAATAGTTCAAGTTCAATCCATTCGTTATTGTCGTCAGGATTGTACATAATTTCACTAAGTGAGAAAGACGCATAAGTTAAGGGTATAATGATAAGAAATGATAAAAAATAACCTTTATTTACCATTTTTTTAAAAATAACAACAAAGATATATAAATTTTTTGGAAAAATCAATCAAATAATAGAAGAGGGATAAATAAATATTTGATGGTTGTCTTTTATTCTCTTTTAACACTAGTTATATAGGAAAATCTTTTTTTAGGGTTTGCTCATGTTTGTCTATTATAAATTTTAATTAAGTTACTTCTGAACAGTTATACAAAAAGTTTTAATAACTTATAACTACTTATCATTTCAGGGTGAATATATGGGGTTTTTAGACAAGCTTAGCAAAAAGCCAGATAAGTCGCCATTTTCTGACAGTCCGCTGCCCCCCCCGCCAACATTTAAGCCTTTCAAATCCGGTGTGAGTGATAGTAAGCCAAATAAGCAGATGCCAAAACCACCAGCCCCAAAGACAGATACTAAAAGCCAAGAGATACATGAACAAGCATCTATGGCTCCTTTGTCGGTGCCGGTACCCAAACAACCTGAACAATCAGAGACACAACAAAAAGTTGAAGACTCAACCCAAAAGCCTGAGCAACAACCGTATCAGACTCTGCCTCTTCCAGAGGGTTTACCAAAAGATGTGCATGAACCTGCAGTTACCCCCCCAAAAGAGCCTAAACCTATTCCAAAATCTATTCCCCCCACATTATCACATACTGAACCAGAACACAAACAAATCACAACTCAACCTGTTTCCAAACCTACTGGTTCTGAGTTCTTAAGAAAACCATCAGCAATGCATGAGCTTAGGTACAATGAACCCAGCCCACATCTTCCTCCCGCTTCATTAACAACACTCAAAAAACCAGCTGACAATCTACAACACATAAAATTTCATCAGCCGACACCACATGTCCCAAGTGCTCCTAACATTCCAAAGAGCCTCCCTTCATTCCCATTACATGCAAAACCTTCTCAGATAAAAACTCCGACAGAAGATGTCCCTTCTCCTCCACCAAACCTTAGAAGTGAGATTTCACCTCTTGAGCTTGGTGAACTGGAAGAGAAATATCTTGGAAAGTCACTTCTGCCATTGGATGAAGAGATTGAAGTTAGAAAACACCTAAAAAAACCGCTTTATGTCAGGACAGATGACTATAGGAGGATATTGGAAAATTTCCTGTATATAAAAGACACTTTAAAAGAATCAGAAGAGAGGATATACAGACTTGAAAATCTGAAAAAAAATGCTGATCTTGAGTATAAATATTATAAAAATTCAGTAGAGGACATTCAAAGAAAACTAATCTATATTGACAGGACAATATTTCAAAGTTGAGGAGATTAAAATGCAGGAAGCAAATGTTTTTGTAAAACTTGATGAATATAAGGACATACTAGATATTATAGAACTAATAAATGAAAAGGTTAAAGAAGCAAGGACAGTACTTGGTAAGATTAATGACTTGAAGAATCAGGAAGATAGTGAACTAGAGATGTGGAAGACTGCCCTTGATAATGTTGATAGAAAAGTAGAGTTTATCGACAGAACCTTATTTGAGCCCAAATATTGAAATGGACGCAGAACATTTTGTTGGAATTGACAATCCGATGGATGTAAGAAGGAATATCTTAGAGTCATCTCGAGAAATAATCCAGACTCTGCAGAAATTCGATAAGCTAAAAGAGATAAGAGAGGAAAAGCTTAAAACACTGCATCAGTTAAGGACGGTTATCAGAGAGTTAAATCTGTTGTTTTCAAAACTAAAGGCAGAGCTGCCAAGCACTCATTTGAGGGCCCTTGCTCCTGAAGAGGTGTCTTTACCTTCATTAAAAGACGCCCCAAAAATTGAAAAAAGCGAACTTGAAGAGCTTGAATCCCAGCTAATGGATATAGAGAGAGAGCTTACGAGACTAAGTTAAGTTTAAATATTATATTGGTTTTCTAGAAATTGAAAGCGGGCGTGCCGGAGAACTCACTGAAGTTCGTTCTCCTACAAACTTCATTTGTCCGGAGTGGCCAATTGAAAGTCGGAGATTTTCAAAGCACTAAGGAATCAAAGATTCCTGGTGTCTAAAAAACCGGAAGTTTTTTAGGACGTCTGAAAACTCCGTTTTCGGACCAAACGGGATAGACTCAAGGCATTTGAGTGCTGAGTGTTGCAATCCTGCAATTCAATGAAGAGTCAATGTAAGTCATCTATTGGCTTAGTGCCTACGCAGGTTCAAGTCCTGTCGCCCGCATTATTCTTATTAAATATTTAAAAATAGCAACTAATTCCTAAGTAATTATGCGGAGTTGGCGGAGTGGCCAAACGTGGCAGCTTCAGGCAGCGGAAAACTTCATTTCCTAGGTTTTCTTGTTGGAAACAGCTGTTCCCTTAGTGGGTGCGCAGGTTCGAATCCTGCACTCCGCATTTTTCCACTCGACACACTGGACACAGTCACGTGAGCTATTTAAAGGTCATTTCTATCTATATTTTTCAGCTAAGGAGGTAATAGAAATGCAACCAAAATTCGTTGAGAAAGAAGACATAAAAATAGTTGGGATGGTGTGCAATACCACAATGAAAAATGAGAAACACAAACAAGATTGTCAAGAACTCTGGAGAGAATTTATGCCAAAAATGATTCAAATAAAGAACAAGGTAAATAAAGATGTGGCTTATGGTATTTGCATTGAAGATAAAAAAGATCCAGATGATTTCATATATGTTGCTGGTGTTGAAGTCGAATCTTTTAAAGATATTCCTAAGGGCATGATAATAAAAACAATTCCTGCATCAAAATATGCAATATTTACACATAAAGGCATAGTGGACCAGATTGGAAAAAGTTGGAACTATATCTTTTCTGAATGGTTGCCAAAGTCAGGTATTGAACTAAATAAAAATGGGCTGTACTTTGAATATTATGACAGGAGATACAGAGAAGGTGCCAGTAGTGAAACTGATATTTACATACCAATAAGATAAGTTTATATATTTGTTATGCTCCTCTTAAGTATAATGTTAAAAAGAGGTGCAAAAATGAAAGCCGCGCCCAAAGGACAGGAATTTGTCTTCTCAGACGGCACAGTAGTACCAACAATAGGCAGACTTGTAAAACATATAAAAGATATCTCTCCTGAGCAATATGCTGCTCATGTAAATGAGCAAAAAAACGATATCTACAATTGGGTATACTACTGTATTAATAAAGACCTGGCTGAAAAAATCAAAGGCAACATCGCGCAAAGAGAGATGGTGGAAAAATTAACTGGCCACCATTGGCATAACAAGCATAAAAAGAGATACAAATACTAATTATCTCTCTTTTAAAACAGATAATTCAGAATATCCCTTTGAGTAATCAGTCCGACGAGCTCATCTTCTTTTTTTACAGGCAGTTTTGAGAGATTAACATTTATCATCATATCTTTTGCTTGCTGGATATCATCATTATGGCCAACAGTTACTAAAGGTGATCTCATAAAATCCTTTGCTGTAAGTTGTGGAAACTTTTCTCTTGCTGTTAAGAGCCCTTGAAGTATTTCTATTTCTGTGATTATCCCCTGCGGGAGCCCATTATTCATCACAATGATTGCATCAGCATTATTGCGATGCAATAAATCAAGCACTTCAAGAAAATTTGCGTTAATGTTTTGGTATAACATAACGCCGCTCATAACGCTTTCGACTGTCCGGAGCACTTCTGTCATAATACTATAATTATTTTAATAATATATAAACTTATTCCAATAAGTTTTATATAGGAAGAGACTATTCAAAGAATAAAATGATAGAAATATGCACTGTTGGAGGATTTAATGAAGTCGGCAAGAATATGACTGCCATTAAATACAAAGAGGATGTTGTTCTTTTGGACATGGGTCTAGAGGTGGAGAAATATATCTCTGCACAAGATGAAGACGAAAATGGGCTCATTGATGTTAAGGAGCTGCTAAATCAGGGCGCTATACCAGACGAATCATTTATTAAGGATTGGAAGAAGCAAATAGTGGCAATTATACCAACCCATGCGCACCTTGATCATGTTGGTGCAATACCTTACATGGCACACAAATATGATTGCCCAATTATCGGTACCCCATACACAATTGAGGTATTGAAAGCTATAATTAAAGATAGAGAAGTCAAATTGAGGAACAGATTAATTACTCTTGGGAACAATGAGCACCACAAACTAACGTCAAATATTAAGATTGAATTCATTAACACAACCCATTCCACACCGGACACGGTGATGGTGGCAGTCCACACGCCAGAGGGCGTAGTAATATATGCCAATGATTTTAAATTTGACAATTTCCCTGTGCTCGGAGAGAAGCCGAATTATCAGCGTCTTCAAGAACTTGGCAGGACAAACAAGGTAAGATTGTTAATCCTGGACTCCTTATATAGTGGGTTCGAAAGAAAAACTCCATCTGAAAGTATTGCCAAGGAAATGCTTAGGGACGTTATGCTTGGCATACCAAATAAAGATAAGGCTGTGATACTAACCACTTTCTCCAGTCACATTGCCAGACTTAAATCTATTGCGGAATTTGGCCAGAAAATGAACCGTAAAATAGTATTCTTGGGTAGAAGTTTGGCAAAGTATACCTATGCTGCAGAGGCGATTGGCTTAGTAAAGTTCTCAAACAAGATAGACATTTGCGGTTATAGTAGCCAGATTAAGAAAAAATTAAGAGAGATTGAGAAGCAGGGGAGAGACAAATATTTGATTGTTGCTACCGGACACCAAGGTGAACCAAATGCAGTCTTATCCAGGATAGCTAACAACAAACTGAAATTCCGATTGTTCCCAGAAGACCACGTTATATTTTCCTGTTGTGTAATTCCCAATCCAATTAACATAGCTAACAGAGACATTCTTGAAAACAATTTGAAAAGCATGAAAGTAAGAATTTTCAAAGACATCCACCAGTCCGGCCATGCTTCAAGAGAAGACCATAGAGATTTTATTAACATGGTGAAGCCAGAGCAGATAATACCAGCTCACGGTGATATTTCAAAAACTAGCAACTTGATAAGTCTAGGGAGAGACATGGGTTATGAGCTTGGGAAGACGATACACCTAATGCAGGACGGACAGAGATTGAAAATATGAGGATCTGGGACATAGCACCTTCTAAGTTATGCAGAAATCATTTGTTAGGAGAACACAGAGAACTGCATGCTGTCTGGAATATAATAACAAAAAATAAAAAAGGCTACTCAAATCATCCGGAAACAATAAGGTGGGGAGGAAAACTCAAGGCACTCTACAAAAGGCATCAGCTTCTTGTTGAGGAAATGGAGTGGAGAGGATATAAGCATAAGAGTGACTTGGATATAAAACTAGCAACGGGGAACAAAGAACAAAGTAGATATGTTAACTCTCCTGAGGAACAGCTTAGAATTTTAAGGAAAAAGGGCTGCGGATGCAATTTCTAGGCAAGAACATAATAAAATTTATAAATAGAATACAGTTCCATAGAGGCTAGGACGGCCACAGTGGTCGGGTTCCACCTCTTCCCATTTCGAACAGAGAAGTTAAACCGATCGACGTATCCGGGTGTACTGTGCTCCGCACGGGAAATCGGATTCGCTGTCCATCTTATAATTCTAATACAATCTTTCCTTCCTTCTCATTAATTTCTTTTATACTTCTATGCTGCTTGATTTTTTCTTTAATTTCTTTCCATGAATATTTTTCCCTTGCTTTTTTCAATGCTGAAAGTATTTCCTCTATTTGTTTATAATTTTCATATATAGCTTCTCCTTTTTTCTGGCTCTCTTCATATGCTCTTTTTAGTCCTTCTATCTGGTTTTTCTGGTTTTGTATTATTGATTCTGCATTTTTGATTTGTTTCTCATATCTGCTTTCTTGTCTTTTCCTCTTTTCTGTTGTTGATTTTTTTGTCAGGAAAGAGTCCAGCGCATTATTAAAGGAATTAAAGCTTTTCTTTTCAATATCCTTGTATTTAAATAATTCAAAGGGAGTGATGTCAGTTTCTTTATATAATGTGGCCCTGATCTTTTCATTTTTTATCTTTTCAATACTTTCATATAATCTTCTAATTTCCAAACCAGATAATCTCTTTTTTTCCTTATTAATATCTGATACTGAAAGCAATTCCTCTGCATAAGTGCCGCCCAAACTTAAATCGACTGCCAGTGTCTTTACTATGGATTCTTTTTTAGAGTCCTTAATTATCTTCTTCAAGTCTTCTGCTGTAATTGTCAATAGATTATTCTCCTTTTTTGGGTATTCATATTTTATGCCCCCGCGTATTGTACGCTGTCCCCATTTGTGATAGTCGAGTGCAACAACAATAGAGTAATCTTCCCTGCAAAGTATAATATTTCCTTTGCTAAATAACTCCACTATCAAAATATAATTTGTTTCCTTATGCTCAAAATAAAACTCGAGAATCCTTTCAAAATTGTTTTGTTGGACTTCTCTTAATCTAGATTTGCCTAAATACTTCCTAAGAACCATGCAGAACTTGCTTGGCTCTGGAAATTCATCTTTGTTTTTTGTTAAAAAAATGAAATTTGGTAATAAAATCTTCAACAATTTTTTGCCTTCGGCAGGCATATGAAACTGCAATAAGAAAATGTTTTCCTTGTGATAGATCTTATCTAGCTTTCCGTTGACTAAGTTTCCGAATTCCTCTAGTAAAAAATGCAAGTCTAGTGCGCTAAGTTCTGATTTCATAGTATTGTAAAAGAAGTCTCATATTTAAGAATTTATCCAATTGATTTCCAGTAAACACAATATTAAGACGGCTCCTCGGCAGGCAATATGTCATAAGGAACAATCAGCAGAAGATCTTTGGGATTTTCTTTATTTTGAAGAGCTAGAATGTGTTTATCAACAATCCATTGAAAGTAATAGTTTTTCTGCTTTTCAATAATCTTCTCGCTCTCAAGTTGATTCTTGATTCCTTGAGCAATCAGGCCGTAGCCTTCTGGTGTGAAATGAAAATAGCTCCTGTTGCGGTAGTCTGTTGCAATGAAATTCTCTTTTCTGAATATTTCATTTGAGCTAATAAAAGAAATCTTTTTAGAAATCAACATCTCCTTCAACTCACTGATTGCCCACAGCTCTGTTTCCGTATTCTGATGATCATTGCCAGCTTCTATGATAAGGACAAGGAAATTGGTGCCTTGTTTTTCTGATGTTTGCTTAACTTCATCTAGCATTAAATCAAGTAGCTCTAAACCATGCTGATAGGCACCTCTTTTTATCCCTGAGAGAGATCTTATCCTATAGATGATATGCTTGAAGAAATAGCTTTCAAGCTTTGGTTCTTCATATGATTCAAGTGTTTCGCCCGCAGTTGGCGGGGGTAGATTAAGGATTTTGAGTTTATCTACTTCTCTCACAAAGTTTGGTTTGTAAATACAAGGAACTGCCCGGGCAATGTCATCAATGTAAATAGCCATAATAAAAACATCTGGTTCATATGTTAATATTTCATATTTCCAGCGCAAGTACATTGTGTCAATGCCTATGCCAGATATCCCAAAATTAAGTACCTCTGAATTTGGAATCATCTCCTGGAGCAGAGCGCCATAGGTAAACATATAAGGCATTTTTGTACCCCATGTGAAAGAATCTCCCATAACAGCTATACGGAGCTTATTTGGGTCTTTTTCATACTTGTAGTCAACCAGCCCCAGCATATGTTGTGAATTAGTGTTAATATCATACAATAAACCAGCTGCTTGTGTGCCATTCGGAAGTGTTAGGTTAAAATATTTATTTATCGTAAGATTGGCAATGGGCCTTATGCCGCTGTAATTACAGTACTCCAAATATTCTTCTCCTCCTGGATGAGATACCCAAAGACTATTGTTTTTTGAAATTTCTCTAAAATATGTCCTGGTGCATATTTCTTCTTCTGAGGCTCCAGGCACTTTGTCTGTGAGACCATAGTATACTCTAAAGATAGTTTCAGCAATAATAAGCGATAAAACAATAGCTAGGATAAGCAATATTATGTTTTCTCTTCCAACTCTTTTTCTCATTCAACTTGCTAAAGCAGGATAATATTTAATTATTTGGGTTGAGAGTGTCAACTTTTGAGAGATTGATGGAATTACAGCTCTTTAATTCTTATCCATTGTATTGGGAGTAGCAAGAATTTATTTTACAGTTACACTTTTAGCTAAATTTCTTGGTTTATCAATTGGTAATCCCTTTTCTAAAGCAATATAATAAGTTAATAACTGTCCAAATATTGCTGCAAGAATTCCGAATTTGCCGTCATTGCTAGTGTTTATTTTTATATCCCCATCGAACTCATTCGTTATTTTAATTATCCTGGCCCCTCTTGCTTCTACTTCTTTTGTGTTAGAGAGCATATCATAATCTTTATTGCTTATCAAGCTTATAACAGGCGTTCCGTCCTCAATCAATGCAATTGTCCCGTGCTTTAACTCGCCGCCCATCATACCCTCTGCATGGATATAAGAGATTTCCTTGATTTTTAATGCAACCTCTCTTGCAACAGGGTAGCTTAAACCTCTGCCCAGAACATATATGTCTCTCTTTCTATGAATCTCTTTTGCCAATTTTGATATTTTTTCTTCACTTTTCAACATTCCATAGATTCTTTCTGGAAGGTTATCCAAATTAATTTTGAAACCAAATTCTTTAGCAATTGCCAACAACAGTGTAACCTGGTTAACAAAGGACTTTGTAGCTGCGACACAGATTTCCTGACCTGCCAAGATATTTAGTGATATTTTAGACATTCTCTGAATAGTTGAATAAGGCACATTCACAATTGAAGCAATCTTTCCATCTTTTTCTTTGACATATTTCAAAGCATCAATAACATCCATTGTTTCTCCTGACTGTGTGATTGCAATAACCAACGTATCTTTATCCACCGAAGCAAAATGCCTGAACTCAGAAGCGATTAATGTTTGTGCTTCTATTCCGCATTTATGCAGATAATAAACACCAAGCAAAGAGGCATGATAGCTTGTGCCTGCTGCAGTAAACACAATCTTTTTTGATTTTTTGATTAAATCAATAAATTTCTTGAAATGATCTTTTTGTTCTGTCTTCAATGAGAATAGTAATCTTTTTACAACAGCTGGCTCTTCCTTTATCTCTTTAATCATATAATGCTTGTATTTCTTTTTTTCAGATTCTTCCTGCTCCCACTTGAATTCCTGAATGGTCTTTAATATTTCTTTACCTTCTTTATTAAAGAACCCATACTTCTCTTTTTCAACTATTGCGAACTCATCATTCTCGAAGAATATTGCTTTATTTGTTAAATCAGAAAATGCATAGATATCTGATGCCAGGATATTTTTATCATTACAAATACCTAATACAAGAGGAGAATCTCTTCTCAATGCGTAAATCCTGTCCTCATCCTTTTTCAAAATTAAGACAGCAAAAGTACCTTTTATCTCTCGTAAAAAATCAACGCAAATCTCTCTCATAGACTTTGACGCAAGCTTTTCTTCAAAATAATGCGCAATAACCTCAGAATCAGTCTCGCTGGAAAATTTATGACCTTTTTTAACTAAATCCTGTTTTAATTCTTCAAAGTTATCGATTATACCATTATGTACAATAGTAATCATCTTGTCACAAGATTGATGCGGATGAGCATTATTGTCTGTCACACCGCCGCAAGTGGCCCAACGAGAATGGGCAAGACCAGCGTTCCCTATTAATTTTGGAAAATTTAGCTGCTTGTTTACTTCATCAACTTTTCCTGCTGCCTTTTTTACATCTATTGCTCCATTATCTAATGCGGCCATTCCTACAGAATCATAACCACGATATTCAAGCCTTTTTATGCCCTTTAACAGAATTCCACCAAGTTCATTTCGTTTTGAACCAATAATACCAAATATGCCGCACATAATTATCTTCCTCCGCATTTATTTAAAAGTATGCATACCACCTACACCATGTCTTTTTTAACTACTTCACTGGGAGGGGTACTTTGATTGGGCCAGATCTTTCTCCCAGGATAAATGGAAGTATTAATGCCGGTATGAACATTGTCGCCAATAATTGCTCCGAGTTTTCTCCTGCCCGTATCAATAAGCTTTCCTTTGACCATTGATTTAATATTGCCATTATCATGCCTCAGATTGGCGGTTATAGTGCCTGCACCAAGGTTAACATCTGAGCCGATTACAGAATCGCCAACATAACTAAGATGAGGTATTTTTGAGTTATCCATAATAATCGAGTTTTTTATCTCAACTGCCTGCCCTATATGACATCTTTCACCTATAGTTGTATTTCCTCTTATATAGCAGTTCGGACCAATTTTGCAGAAATCTCCTATAATAACATTCCCTTCGATATAAACACCGTTCAATAGCTCGCTCCCTTCTCCAAGCACCAAGTTGCCATCAATAGTCACATTAGTTCCAATCTTTCCGTAGAGCTCAGATTCAGTAATGTGGTGAAGTAGGTGGCTGTTAGCATCAAGAAGATCCCAGGGATAAACAATTGGCATCCAGTAGCTCATTACTTTTTCAAAAGACATCTCAGTGCCCTGATCTATTAATTCATTTATTAAAGAAGGCAGTTCGAATTCTGCTCTTTGTGATTTTGAGAGTTTTAGGTTAAAAATATCTGGTCCCAATACATACAATCCTGTGGCAGCCAAATTAGAAACTTGTTTAGTGGGCTTTTCCACTATCTCTTTCACAAGCTTACCATCTATTTTGCAGACCCCAAAATTTGATGGATTATCCACTTCCTTAACAAGGACACAATACTTTTTTTTAGCTGCTCTCTGTATATCCTCTGCACAATATAAATCATCTCCATTAAGCACTAGAAAGGTGCCTTTGACAATATGTTTTGTCAGACGGAGAGCCTGTGCAGTACCTTCTTGTTTCTTTTGCTCAACATATTTTACTTTCAATTTGTTGTATTTATTCCCAATTTTTTTGAATATCTGTTCTTTGAAGTATCCAACAACGATAATCACTTCGTCAACAATCCCATTTAGTTGCTCAAGGTTATGCTCTAATAGGGTTTTACCAGCCACAGTGAGTAGTGGCTTTGGCCTTGTTAGAGTCAGTGGATAAGTTCTAGTTGATTTACCTGCTGCAAGTATTATTGCCTGCATTTTTACCTCCAATTATTTTTAACAGTCCCTCGTGGATATGGCTATTTGTGGCAACAATTTTTGTGTAGTCCAATTTTAATTTGTCTCCGTTGAAATCTGTAACTTGGCCACCTGCCTCTTTAACAATCAATATGCCGGCAGCCACATCCCACGGCCTAACACACAATTCCCAATATGCATCTAATCTACCACACGCAACATAACACATATCCAGGGCAGCAGCTCCGTCCCTGCGGAGTCCTTGGACACAAACAGCAATCCTCTCAAATGCCATTAAATTGTTTTCTGGATTACTGTGCTTATTATATGGAAAGCCTGTAGCAATCATGCTATATTTAAGGCTCTTTGTTTCAGAAACAGTTATCTTTTTATTATTAAGAAAAGCTCCTTCTCCCTTTTGAGCATGAAAAAGCTCTTTGCTTAAAGGGTTATATACTATCCCAAGCATTATCTCATGCCTTTTTCTTAAAGCAACTGATATACAAAAAAAGGGATATCTATGTGAGAAATTAGTTGTACCGTCCAGCGGATCAATTATCCAGGTATAATCGGAATTTTTATCAATAGGGCTGCTTTCCTCAGCCAAAATATTATGCTTTGGAAAGCTTGAATGAATAATTTCAATGATTTTCTCCTGAGACTCTCTGTCTGCTTCAGTTACAACATCAAATTCGCCTTTATACTCGATTTTTTCTAGTCTGCCAAAATATTTTAACACAATTTTGCCCGCTTCTCTTGCAGCACTGAGTGCAATATCCATAAAATTCAAATTATACACCAATCTCTTTTTTAATAGACTCGGCTATTTTATTTGCCAGTTTCTTAATCAATATGTCATCTCGCCCCTCCAACATTACTCTTGCCATCATCTGCGTCCCCGAATAACGGACAATTATCCTGCCCTCCTTTCCCAGCTCTTTCTCTGCCTTGGAAAGAGCTTCCTGCACAGCTGGCAGTTGTTCAAAGGGAAGCTTTTTCTTGACACCTACATTGATTAATACTTGCGGCAATGTATCCAAAACTTTGGCTAAAGCTGAAAGCTTTTTATTCTTATTCTGCATCAGCTTAAGAACCTGCAGTGCAGCAATTGTACCGTCTCCGGTTGTATTGTGGTCGAGGAATATAATGTGGCCTGATTGTTCTCCACCAAGATTGTAATGATTTTTACGCATTTCTTCTATAACATACCTGTCCCCGTTTTTAACTCGAATAACATTCATGCCCTGCTTCTGCATTAAAAAATCTATGGCAAGATTTGAGTATTCTGTCACAACAACAGCATTATTTGACAATTGATCTTTCTCACTTAGATTCAACGCACACATTGCCATGATCTGGTCTCCATCTAATATGTTGCCCTTTTCATCAACAAGTATGATCCTGTCTGCATCACCATCCAAAGCTATCCCAATATCTGCATTATGACCGAGAACAGCTGCCCTAACAATTTCTGGGTGCAGGGCCCCACATTCTTTATTGATATTTTGACCATCCGGTTTATTATACATCACTATTAGCTCTGCACCAAGCTCAGCAAATATCTTCGGGCTGACCTTGTATGCTGCGCCGTTGGCACAATCTAGAGCAATTCTAATGCCTTTAAGAGACAAGTTATTTATGGAGCCCTTGGCAAATTCTATATATCTACCATCTGCATCATCAATCCTGTGTGCTCTGCCAATTTGGTCAGCTGGAACATTATAGGTGTCTAAATTTTTGCCAAATATAAGTTGCTCTATTTTTTCTTCAGTACTGTCAGGCAGCTTAAAGCCTGCATTATCAAAGAATTTTATGCCGTTGTCTTCTGCTGGATTATGTGAAGCAGAGATCACAATTCCCGCATCTGCCGCAAATGATCTCGTTAAATGGGCGATAGCTGGTGTCGGCATAGGTCCTACAAGAAACACATCTGCTCCTGTAGAAGTAATTCCTGACGTTAATGCGTATTCTAGCATATACCCAGATAATCTCGTATCCTTTCCAATAAGGAAAACAGGCTTTTTCTTACCGTTTCTTAAAATAACAGAAGCTGCTTTGCCAAGTTTTAAAGCTAGGTCTGCGGTTATTGGGTATTTATTAGCTATGCCCCGTACTCCATCTGTCCCGAAAAGTTTTCTCATGGTCTCACTCCTTTTGAAGTCTCCTTATTTAAATATTTAATTCAAAAAAGATTTATAACAAAATAAAATAAAGACACATATAACAATAATAATCAATAATAGATTGCTATTTGCTGCTAGAAATAAAGAAAAAGAAATATTTACAATATAAAACGTAATTAAAATACTAAAAATTCTTTAAATTTCTTTAAATATTATAGAAAATTATATAAATATTATAATTTTTTTTATAATAAAGATGGGACAATATTTAGTAAAGGAGAAGGAGGGGAAGTTGTATTACAGCGACGCTATCATTGTAGAAGAGCCCTCTGCTTTGAAACTAATTGACCACCCCATCAGAGTCAAACTAATCGAGACTCTGGCTGAAAAGCCGATGTATCCTGCCGAGTTGGCCAAAAAGCTCAAGATGCATGAACAAAAAGTATATTACCACATAAAACAACTACTAAATGCTGGCATTTTAGAAATTGTTGAAAGAGAAGAAATAAGAGGCACTATCGCTAAGATATTCAAACCCAAGTGCCTCAATTATGCAGTTAGTTTATCAAAAGAATGGCATCTGCTCCAAGAACTTTCAAAGAAAAAAGAAAGTGCCCTTCTAAGTTTTTTGCTACCTTTTATCCATGAATCAAAAATCAATTCCTTGTTTATAGTCGGCTCTCCAGACCCCCATGGTCCACACAAAGCCAGGGCAAGAGACGGCCACTATGCTATTGACTTAGCTTTATTTCTTGGACAGTTTTGCACCATGGACAATACTTTCCATACAAAACTTGATGTGGATACTGATTTGAAAGAAGATACAAATTTTATTATAGTTGGTGGTCCGGTTACAAATGTTGCCTGTGCAAAAATAAACGACTTCCTTCCAGCCAAGTTCTCTGATAAAAAACCCTGGGGGATAATCTCAAAAATAAAGACTTATACTGATGATTCTATAGGCCTAATTGCGCGAATCCCTAATCCTTACAACTCAAATTATAAGGTGCTCGTATTGGCCGGCATAAGATTCATAGGTACAAAAGCTGCTGTAATGGCTTTTACTAGTAACATGAAACTTGTGCTTAGCAGATTTAGTGATCAGAAAGAGTTTTGTGCTATTGTGCAGGGATTTGATCTGGACGGAGATGGAAAAATTGATAATATAGAAGTCTTAGAATGAGAAAAAAAAGTGGATTATTGTTAATATTTGCACTTGTTTTATTCAGCAGTTGCACATATAAACAGCAGGATAATATTCACCCAGTAATCAACGGACACAAAGAAGGCGTTGCACTTATGATAGCAACAGATAAAACACTCTATCACTCCAACGAATTAATTAATATAACCATATCTGCTATCTCAACACAGCCGCTGGATAATGCAACTTTCATACTTAGAGGCATCTATTCAGGATACTGGAGACTTGATCAGACTTTCTTATTGACTTTAGAACCTGATAAGATGGAGAAAATAAATGTTTTGTACACAACACCGGCCTGCAACAGGTGTTCTGGAATCAGTGAGGGCGCATATGACATTAATGCAGAACTTGTTAAAGATTCAATTGTCTTGGCAAATTATACCATCAGTGTTGAGATAAAACAATAGGCTGCTAAAAACAGAAGATACCTTTGTATGCGCATATCCCCTTTATTCTTTACACAAAGAGTCTTGCAGCCAGTACATTTTTTGGACACAGTCCGTTGTAAAAAGTTGAGCTCCTCTACTCCTTGACTTGTAAAATAAAGGGGTATATTAAGATAGGCAACTAATTTACTCTTCCTCTGGATTATAAGAAGGAACTGCAGACTTGTTTATTATCATTATATCACCAATACTCTTCACAAGCTGGTGCGGAACAATGACTCCTTTTGCGTTTCCCAGTACAGAGTTAAGGAAAGAGTTTTTTGTTGCTCTAACTCTCCATCCAAAAATCTTGTTTGTAGTGACTATTGCCTCTTCCACATCGCCAAAGTAATCACCGAGATCAGTAAAAACTTTCATGTCGTATGTCTCAGATATTCTTTTCATTTTCAGCATTTTAACCTCACCACCTAATCTGTTTGTTATTTAAAAAGTTCTATAATGAAGTATTATTAGAGATATATAAATTTTTTTGTTTTAATACTCCTCGAGAGTACTACAATCAAAAGATTTTTATAACTTTTTCCTTTGCTTTATTCAAATGAGGAGAAAAACAGGGGGCAAATCTGTTTTCAAAAAAGTCTGGTATTTCATATGGGAAGATGACTCTATCTTAAGTTGGGTTGTAAATATAATTTTAGCTTATTTATTAATCAAGTTCATTGTATATCCCGGCCTTGGTCTTGTTCTTGGGACAACACACCCTGTAGTGGCTGTTGTCTCCGGAAGCATGGAGCATTGCTTACGCAATAATATGATCTGTGGGCAATTGCCGCCACAGTATGTAAATAGTTATGACGCTTGGTGGGATACTTGCGGTTCATTTTATAGCAAATATAATATATCTAAAACTGATTTTAATGACTACCCTTTTAAAAATGGCTTTAACACTGGAGACCTTATGATCTTGGTCGGAAAAGAGCCAGAAAAGCTTAATAAAGGCGATGTGATTGTCTTCTTGGCAAACAGACCCGACCCGATTATTCACAGGATAATAGAAAAGAGAGAAGTAGATGGCAAATATTATTTTGAGACAAAGGGTGACCATAATAGCAATATTGGAGATGTTGACAAGAACATTTCTGAAGACAATATTATTGGCAAAGCTTTGATTAGGGTGCCGTTACTCGGCTACATAAAAATCGGATTTGTTAAACTGCTTGATATAATGGGGATATATAATCCCCTTGTAAGATATGGGGTGTTCAGTTAAAATGTTTTGTCCAAAATGCAGTTCCTTGCTGCTCCCAAGAAAAGAGAAGAACAAGACAATATTTGTCTGTTCCTGCGGATATAAAAGTAAATCCAAAGACAATATAAAGCTGAGAGAAGTTATTAAAAAAAATAAAAGAAAGGCTGAGCCAGTTAATGAAGACTACCATCCTCTCCCTTTGACAGATGCAGAATGCCCGAAGTGCAAACATAAAAAGGCATTTTATTGGCTTGTCCAGACAAGAGCAAGTGATGAGGCTGAGACCAAGTTCTATAAATGTGAGAAATGTAAACATATCTGGCGGGAATATGGATAAGATCAGATTTTCTAAACCCAATCTTAATAAAATAACTAAAGATTATTTCTGTGTTGATTTGCATTTGCATACAGAAGCCAGTGACGGGGCCTCCAGTGTAAGAGAAGTTCTTAAAAAATGTTCTGAAAAGGGGATATGTGTGGCAATTACAGACCATAACGAAATTGAAGGTGTTTTAGAAAATAAGCGGATTATCCCAGGAATAGAGGTCAAGTTTAAAGGTGATTTGGACGTGTTGTTTTATTTTTATTCAGTTAATGAATTGAAGAAGTTTTATGTTAGGCAAGTCAAAAAATATTTGAGCAAGTCTCCTTTTTACCCAAGGATTTCTGCAAATGTTCTTGAGCTGCTGGATACCTCAAAAAAGTATAACTGCATATCTAGTTTTGCCCACCCATACAAATATAGAGAAAGAAAAGATTTTTATGACATTTTAAAAAAAGTGGATGCTGTTGAAGTCATAAACTCAGGAATGGGCAGGAAAGCTAATTTGTTTGCTCTGGAAAAGGCAAAGGAGTTCAGAAAATCAATAACAGGCGGCAGCGATGCGCATTCAATATATGAATTAGGGGGAGTAATTACTTATTCTAAGGCTGGCAGTGTCAAAGAGTTCTTAGATAATATTAAGAAAAAAAAGAACTATGTTGTTGGCAAAGAATTAAGGTTTCTCAAAGCAGAAAGATACTGGCATTATTTCAGGAACAGGGTTAGGAGGTTATTTTTGTGAAAAATGAACCTCAACAATTACATCCAAAACAACACTCTGGCGATTATTGTAAAAACAAATGCTCCAAAAACCAAAATTAAAGAATTTGACAATAAAAGAGAAGCATTAAAAGTAGAGATAAAAGCACCGCCAGAGAACAATAAGGCAAATATAGAAATAATAAAACTCTTCACAAAATTGACAAAAAAAGAAGTGAAAATTATTTCGGGTTTGAGAAGCAAGAAAAAACTGTTAAGATTCAACTAATTTTCTTCCTTGTCGTATTTTGTGTCATACAATTCTATGTCATCCAGCAGGTCCCTGTGGCGCCAGTCCTCTCTCCACGCCTCAACAATAAAGATTTTTTGTTTGCCTGTTTCTGTCATTGATATTACTTTGTTAATGCCGGCATTGATAATCATCTTCTTACACATAAAGCAAGGATATGCATTAACCAGTCTCTCTTTACCATTAAAGAACCTCGTGCCATATACGTACATGTCTCCTCCAAGCAAACTCACTCCGGCTCGTGCAGCATTAATTATTGCGTTCATTTCTGCATGGACACTTCGGCAAAGCTCGTATCTCTGGCCTGAGGGGATCTTTAATTCTCTTCTCAGGCAATTGCCTCTTTCAAAGCAGTCGGATGTTTTCCTGGGTGCACCGACATAGCCTGTCGAGATTATTTGATCATCTTTTACAATTATGGCCCCTATCTGCACATTCCTACAGGTCCCCCTTTTACCAATTTCTTTTGCTATGTTGAGATAGTAATCTTCTTTTGAAGGTCTATCGCTTTGCATTTTTAACCTGGTCTATGAAAATATCAACCTGATTTTTTAAGTTTTCTATTGTTGACTCGTTTATTATTGTATAATCAGCCATTGCAATTGGCCCGGATTTATTTAGGTTCATAAGTTCTGCTTCATCTCTTTTTTTGGTGTCTTGTGGGGGCGATGGCCTAAACCTCATATCTTGATCAGTTTCTAACTTAAAACTCCTTTTTGAAAGTCGCTGGTATCTGGTTTTTGGAGAAGCATAGATTGCCAGTGTGGTAAAGTCTTGTTTATACCTTTTTTCAAACTCTAAATATTCTTCCCAACTATAAAGACCATCTACAATAACATCTCTACTTTTTAACAATTCGTCTATTTTTGGAAAGTTAAGAATTGCATAGGCAGCCATTCCATGTTCTTTCCTTAGACTCTCTCTAATTGGCTTCTCATTTTGCTCTGTTGGTTCGAGTCCTTTGTCTTTAATAATGTCAAGTGTTAGCTGGCCTAATCTTATATAGCCCCAACCGTCTTTTCTCAAAAAATCCGCAACAGTAGTCTTGCCTGAGCCAGCCATACCAACAATAGCAACAATCATTCTTGACAAAGAAATGTTCAGAGTTATATATGTTTTATGGAAAAAGATTTTGACCTTTAGCTTTGTAGTTAATAACAAATTTTTTATAGCTCGCTTTAATCTCTAATAAATAGTGTGAAAGTTGGAAAACTTATTGTAATAGAAGGCGTAGACAGCTCTGGTAAGAGGACTCAATCAGAACTGCTAGTAAAAAGGTTAACTAAAGATGGACTTGCTGTTGCCGTTGCTGATTTTCCACAATACTATGATTCTTTTTATGGCAATTTAATCGGGCGATATTTAAGAGGTGAGTTTGGTGAAGTTAATGAAATCAGCCCTTATTTGGCGGCCTTACTGTATGCTGGAGACAGATTAGAAGCACGAGACACTATTGCTAAATGGCTTAAAGAAGGCAAAATAATTGTCGCAAACAGGTATGCTACATCAAATCTGGCATTTATGGGCGCCAAATTAAAAGACAGAAAAAAGCAAGACGATTTTATGGAATGGGTCTCGCAACTAGAATATAATATAAACAAGATACCTAAGCCAGATATTGTCATCTTCCTCAATGTCCCTGTTAGTATAACCCAAGATTGGATAAAGAACAAAGAAAAACGCAGATATCTTGGCAATAAAACCAAAGACATCCACGAAAAAGATATCTCTTATTTGGCAAAAGTAGAACAGATTTATCAACGGTTGGTACAAGATAACGATTTTTGGATTCAGGTTGATTGTGTAGAAAAAAACAAGGTTCTATCAATTCAAGAGATATCTGAAAAAGTATACTCTACAGTAAAAAAAGTATTAATATAATTTAGAACAAATTTGGTGCTTCCTGGTTTACAAGGCAGTTGCCGCAGTAAGTCATCTTATCCAGAGGACATTCAATCCACACCACATTGATTTTGCAATGCTGTCTAATCCTATATTTGCATCGCCTAAACTTTTCTTCGTAATCTATGTTCTTAATATTCATAAACAACCATAAAAAGAACGTATATTTAATATTATCTATTGAGATAGAAACAAGCCACCAACCAACTATTCTTCATCTTCTTTAACAAATGTGCTCAGTTTCTCACAATTAATCATTGCATCATAGCTAATATCAATTTTCTTAAGATTATTTTTCTTTTTCTTGATTATAGTCACCTCCTAATGTTTTCCTGTGCTTCCAAATCCTCCTTCATTGCGTTGCGTCTCATCAAGTGATTCAACCAATTTGACTTTAGCAGTTACTATTGGCTGAATTAATAACTGGGCAATCTTCATATTTTTTTGAACTTTGAAATCTGTTGTACCTAGATTCTTAAGCACAACACAGATCTCTCCTCTGTAACCAGAGTCAATTACCCCGGCCAGTACATGAATACCGTGCTTTGAAGCATAGCCGCTTTTATCCCATATCAAACCCACATATCCTTCTGGGACAGACATTTTTAACCCTGTTTTAACTGTATTAAAATCACTTGGTTTGATTACCAAATCCTGTGCTGCTCTTATGTCAAGACCAGCATCGCCTGGATGAGCATAAGTGGGTGCTTCTATCCAATCTATTAATTTTACTACTCTTACCTCTACCATAATGCATCAACGCAGTTAGTTAATAAGAACAGGCATTATTACATGGAAATTACTTTATAAATTCTATTGAAGTGAGAAATATATTTTATAACTAAATAAAATTTTTAAATGAATTTATTAGGGAGGTACTAATAATTGCCAAGCATTAGGTTCTGTTGTTGCCATTCTTCCATTGAGGTCACTTTAAGTGTGCACCATTTCTTGCCTTCCCAGTATACACTGCATTTATTGCCAAATTTTGCCCATTTCAAACAGTCCTTGCAGATATCATTTATCATTTTTCAACTCTAAATACAGAAACAAGTTCGTGTTTTAATACTTTTCCAGTCAGTGCATCTATCTTCATATTGAGTGTATTGAATGTCTTTGTAATATAGGTAATATTCCAAACAAGACCAATAGGCAGTTTTTGGAGTACAATGATCTTCTTAACAGGGCAATGCTGGTCATACTGGCTTTTCTGTATCTCCTCTGCACAGCTTATTGCTTCTGTCATTGGTGTCTTAACATCCTCTACTTTAAGTTCTTCTATTACTCCCCCATCTTTAAAGGCCTTGGTTTCCGGATTCCTCTGGATTGTGTCATTAACTGCAAAAGCTGTAATCATATCACTTTCTTTGTCATAATATCCTAATTGCCATTCACTCTTTATATTTCCATCATCTGAATAGAACCCGTAGATAAGATAACAGTTCTTGTTAGCTCTCTTCCATTTAATAAACGATGGGTCGCTATGCAGCTTACCCAAAGATTTTTTAAAATTCATTAGGTTTTGCCTCTTAACTTTAAATCATAAAGAACGCTCTCAATCCTCTTCAGATTCCACTTAATAGCATCTGATTTTTTTCTCAATTCTGAATTGCGAAAATCAAATTTCAAAAATTCTTGAAATATGCTCTGAACCATTTCATGAATAATTTTCACTTGTGAAAAGTCCTCTTTAATAACACTGTGTACTGCTCTTCTTTCAAGTTCTCCTGTTAAATCACAAATGCCCAGCAAATAGTTCTCAAAATCAATCTTGAGTTCAACTGAAGTGGGCAGTCTCTGTTCATTCAGGAAGCAGTAATAACATTTTGCCTCTGTGTATTCCTGAAGCGCACTGCTAAAAATATTGGTTGAGGGATCGAGAGGAGAGGCGCTAATTTTTGTCCTGAGTTGTTCAATAATTGCCGATGCAGTATTTAGGTATTTGTCTGATTCTGCCAATTGGTTTCTATGTAAAGCGTATATAGCTTGCTTAGAGAGTTTCAGAATCCTTCTTGAATGGATAATAATTTCCTCTCTAAGGGTATCTGTTTTTTCAAGTTCTTTCCTGATTCTGTTGAAATCCTTTTTATTTATCAATTAAGTTCAAAACTGCAGAAATAGAGTAAGTTTATAAGCATTTTTATCTTATCCAAAATGTTTATAAATATTATTTAAATCCTAAGGAACATGCCGGCAGGTAGAGAGAAATCCAGAAGTATGAGGAAGGTGCAGATAAGGCTTCCAAGTAGTAAAACAGTAGAAAGGAGGATAAAAAGAAAGCCAAAACAAGCCAAGTGCAGAAATTGTCACAGGCCTCTGCCAGGCATACCAAGAGAACGGCCATATAAAATGAGGAATCTGGCAAAAACAAAAAAAAGACCTGAGCGAATGTTTGGGGGCGTACTCTGCAGCAAATGTCTAAGAGAAGAGATAAAAAACAGGGTAAGAAAATGATTGAGATAGGAAGATTATGTGTGAAGACTGCCGGGCGCGATTCAAATAAAACCTGTGTGATTATAGATGTTCTAGACAAGAATTATGTAATGATTGATGGATTAACAAGAAGAAGAAAATGTAATATATCCCATCTAGAGCCGTTAGATAGGGTTATTAAGATTAAAAAGAACGCATCAAATGAAGATATTATTGATGAGTTTACAAAACTCAAAATTCTAAAAGAAACCAAGAAAAAACACACTATAAAAAAGACCAGTGCTAAAAAAAGCGTCCAAAAAGAAAAAAAAGAGGGTAAGAAGAGAGAGACAAAGAAGAAAATTAAAAAATAAACTGATTTAATTCAATTTTACTTCTTGGGCTGGTTTCATGTCCTTCCAAGAAAGATCAAACAATTCTTTAACTGCTGATGCAAAGAAGGGCGTATTTACCCATATACCTATATCATAAGTTGGGTGTACTTCCTTGTCATCAAGCACCATAAATAAGATTTCTTTGCCATCGACGACAGCGAATCTTGCTCTGCTGTTTGTATTTCTCACTTCTGCAAGCTCTGAAATGTCTTTTGCAGCAGACAACGCTTCCTTTGTAATGGGGGCCGCAATTCTGATTTTAACCCCCCGCTTGTGTATTTGTTCAAAAATTGGTTTTAATCCCTCAACTTTTCTCATTAAGCCCTGTGATGTTGTCATAATATCAACCGATTGCTCTGCATTCTTAATAGTCAGCTCCAAGTGATTATAAAGATTATGTCTCCCTCTTAGACTCCCACTTAAGTCACTTGGCTCAATTAATTCAACGCCCTGCGTATGTAAGGAGTTGAGCTCCTGTAAAACATCTGTATCTTTAAGATTTTCAAGCCGTTTTGCAGCTTCTTCTGCTTCCTGTCGGACATTTTTCTTAACCCTTTCAACAACCTCTTCAGGAGGCACTGCAATATATTTGATTGGTTTGCCCAATTTCATTACTACAAAACCCTTCTTCTCCAGGCTTTCCAAGAC